>CBDBGT010000010.1:0-404524 GCA_965205365.1 Bdellovibrionales bacterium | reverse complement strand
CTTTGGTCTTGCTGGGAAATTTCTTGCTTTTTTTTCCAAAAAAACCACCTTTTTATCAGTTAAAATACTATAAGTACCTGAAATTGTGTTTATAGTAGATATTTTTACATACTTTTCCTATGTGTTCAAACAGTAGGAAGGCTTTGCTGATAAGAGTGTTAATCTTGATGTATTTTCCCTTTTTTTATATGGAAAGTAAGCTTGTTAAAGTTACACAGGGTTTGCCACAAGCTTTTTTATAGTCTTCACAGAAAGCAGCAGACCGTAAGAAGTTAGTATCTCCTCGATGGTTATTAGAAAAAACTTTCTTACGTTCACCACTTCCGCTGTTATGAATACCGACTAAATAAAATTTATTATTTTTTTTAAAAATATAAGGGCTTGAGGATACTCCATTTTCTGATGGACATGAATTTGTTACAGAATAATCGTAACCCCCTCCAATTTCACATGGTACATTGACTTTTTGAGGGACATTAAAAATTTTAGCTAAATCTCCACTCTTAAAACGCTCATCAAACTCACCCTCCTCATTGATTACAGGAGTTTTAGCTTTTTCATCCCACCAAAAACGTGTTTTTCCTCTATAAAGGTAAATATCAATTCCTCCACTATTAGAAGCTTGTTGAATTTCTTTAAGAGAGGCTGACACTGGAGTAACATAGTGTTTAGAATTGTAATTAAACCCTTTAGAATTTGCATACTTTTTTGCTTCTGATGGTTTTACTTTTATTATTAAATAGTCAGCAGGGTGCTCATTCCAAGCACTGTGTTCACTTAATCTTTTTCCAAAATATTCAAAGTTTATAGACTCTCCGTTTAAGTATTTTCTTTTAATCATAGGAAAAGGGTAAATTCTAATTCTATTTCCCTTCTTACTTGCTAAAAACTTTTTTAAAGCTTCTCCTGTATAAGATAAAACATCCTCAGTAATTGCTCCATGTGCTACAGTTACAAAAACCCCAGGACAAATTTGAGTAGTTACTATACGCCCTTGTGTACTGGACAATATATAAAGTGCTTTAGCTGCATTGTCAGTTGCATTAGACATGGAATTGTCTCTATCCATAAACCATGCAGCATTTATTGATCTAAAACACGCCATTTCAATTCCATCTTCATTACCAGACTCAAGAGCACTTCTACACAAATTCTTTTGAAAATATGTCATTCCATAAAATAGAGAGCCTGAGATGTTTTCATCTAACAAAGCCTCTTTTAAAAGAGCTTTATCTTCTATTAAAGATGTTAAATTTCTAGCTATATTTTTACTTTTTATTTTTTTTAAAGTATTTTTATTTTTTATTTTATCTTGAGAGTGAGCTTGTTTAAAATCTTTGTTATTAATACGTAAAGTGCTTTCTTCTTTTTTTATACTCTTTTTTTTAAGTAAAGACTCTTTAGCACCTTTACTGTCTAAAGCCGCTACTTTTAATGAACCCTTAGGATTTAATTTATTAACTAAAGCCTCATCCTTAGAACAATGAGTAGATTTTTTACTTTGTAAATGATCATTCGCTTCTTTTATAAAGCTTATATAAGATATAAGCTTTTGTGTAATATCTAAAACATTTTCTTCTTTACAAAGAGAAAATGTCTTTTCTGCCATTTTCTCACAACTTGTAAAAAAACTTAAAGCTTTAGTAAGCTGTCTTTTATCACATGAAGAAGACTTTAAGCTACTTTCTTGTAGCTCTTTTACTTTAGCCATATTACACAGTCCACTGCTGTTTATTTTATCAAAAGACACTGAGCAAGATTCAGCACCTGCTACAGACGTAGTAAATAAAAATATTAACGATATAAAATTAAATAATGTTGTGAGCATCTGTGTAAATGTAGTCTTTTTTTAAAAGCTTTACAAAAGTTTCTAATATTCACCTAGACTTAAGCAACAGTAAAATATTAAATTATTTTACCAGCCATACTGAGTCTTTATTTTATCAAAATCATAGGAAGATGCTTTCTCCGGCATATATGTTCGATACCCATAATTTATTTGCTTAAAAATATCTGCTGTCATATCTGGATTTATATCAGTGATAATTTTTCCACTTGGAAGAACCATCAATGTTTTACCTCTTTTCCTTGCCTCTACTGCTAAATTTCTTGCTAACCTTCTTCTTTCTGTTTGCTCAGCTAAATCTATGGGTACGAATTTACCATCTATAAAAATAAGTGGAATGTCTTTTCCTAATTTATCTTGAGCTTTATTTAATCTTTCAGTAAGGCGCTTTCTACCATATATAGCACGGTCCTTTTTATCTATAAATATCTTAGGATTAGAAAAATAAGGCTTTAGGTTTTTATATCCATTAAAAAACTTTCGTGCATCAAAATCTATACGATAACGTTCTTTTTCTAGCTTGCTCATCTTTTTATCACTATCCCTTAATTCTTTAAAAATAAGAGCTTGTATGGCCTTTAAAGCAGGAATCTCTTTTAAAACTTTCTTCCTACCATAGTTTTGAGAAGCAGGGAGTCTAGAATCAAAGATTTTTGAAACAGTGGGTTGATTTGATTTCTTATAGCCAGAACTACTCTCTTTAAACTCACTATTTAAATTATTTGTTCCACTCAAGCTTCTTACAGACTCTCCTCCAGCATAGCTATTGTTATAGTCTGTTTCTACTCCACGGCCTTCGCCTAACTCACCACTTAAACCTTTTTCTCCTCCTCTTTCTACAACCTCTTTTGCAAGCTCTTTTAAAACCTCTTCACCACTTGACAATGTATGTGAATCTTCTTTTTTAGGCCCCTCGCCAAAGGCAACTATACATTTAGCTGCCTCATTTTGTATTCTGCCAAGCTCAGTTTCTAACAACTGAGAACGCCTTATTACACGATTATTTATAGCTTCCACTTCATTAGTCTTATGATAGTTTTTATCAATTTTTTGAGTATACTTTACTGAAGTCTCTTTAAAAA
Organism: Bdellovibrionales bacterium; assembly: GCA_965205365.1. GTDB lineage: Bacteria > Bdellovibrionota > Bdellovibrionia > Bdellovibrionales > UBA1609 > JALZUR01. The sequence continues at coordinate 401,596 of CBDBGT010000010.1, read as the reverse complement.
CCTCTGTCGCTCCAGACCCAAACGTAGCAGAACCAACACCAGTTTCAGTAACATCTAAAGAACAACTTCCAAAAAAGTTTACATAAGACCCTAAACACTTATTTACAAGGGCTGTATCAATTTCTAGATTTCGTTCAGCCTCTTGTTTTGCTCGCCTACATAACTCACTTGCTCTTCCACTTACTCTATTGCCATTAGATTGAGGAGGAGAAGGGGTTCTTGAACATTCAAGTTTATAAGTCTTGTAGGCCTCATTACAACTTATAATTGCATTGTATTTTGCTTGATTTAAACGAGTTTTTAAATTCTCTTCTGCTAACTGATTAGCTTTAAATAAAGCTTTTTGAGTATTTTGATAAATTACATATTTTAAAAAACATGTTAAATAAGGACACGAAGATTCGTTAGCAAAAGCATTTTCTTCAGTACACCACTCAGCATCGCCTTCATCATCTAAACGCTCACAGTTTTCTTGATTTTGCCTACTACAAATATTATTTACTTCATCAGGTAAAGTATTTAAAGGAACTTTTTTTGTGTGATCACTTTTACAAGCACAAGACATTCTTCCACCTTCTGAAGAAAGACTACCAATAGTACCATGAGGACATTGTGGCATTTTACAATGCCACTGCCCTGGAGGTCTTAGTGCTTGAGTCACTTCGCCTCCACGTTCTTTACAGGCTTTCTTTTCCCCAGGCGCTACACAAATATTATTTATATCAATGGGTGAAGCATGAAAAGGAACAGGTTTATTACTATCGTTTTCACAGAAACAAAACATCACCCCGTTTAAACCATTAGTAGTACCAGCAGGGCATTGGCGTAGTGGCATTTTACAATACCACCGTCCTGGAGGTCCTGGTGCTTGAGTCAGTTCACCTCCATGTACATCACAAGCTCTTTTGTCTCCTGGGCTAAACCCTAAATAATCTGTACCACTATTTTCAAAACTACTAAAACTTGTTTGTCCTATGGAGCGTTGACGTTTTTCATCATAAGTTAAACCAGGAACCTCTAAACCTGAGTTCGGCGTTACATTCTTTATAAAATAAGTGTTTAAAGTTTTTGACGCCCTTTGCAATCCCAGAAAACAAAAAAAGCCATAAAATCCTTAGTTCAAACAAAAACGCCAATGACGGCAATTTTAAAAAGGAATTTTATGACTCAAGATAAGCTTACCACTGTTTTTTGCGCTGTCGATGATTTTTGTATGCATTATGAAAATGTTTATAAAAAACAAGCCTTAGAAAATCGAAAGCCTTTTAGAGGTACGCCCTCAAATCTAGCAATAAGTGAAGTTATATCAATTTTAATTCTATTTCACCCATGTGGATTTAGAACCTTCAAGCAATTCTATCTACACTTGAGAGCTTATCACAAAGGGGACTTCCCTTATTTGGTAAGCTACACAAGATTTGTAGAGCTTATCCCCTCAGCACTCATACCTCTTTGTTCTTTTTTAAAATCACGGTTTGTAAAGTCAACAGGAATCAATTTTATCGACTCTACACCTCTGAGAGTATGTAGAAATAAACGCATTAAAAGGAATAAAGTTTTCAAAGACATAGCTGCAGTTGGAAAGTCTACAATGGGTTGGTTTTTTGGATTTAAACTTCACATTGTCACCAATGAGTTTGGCCATTTGTTATCTGCACAGATTACAGCTGGCAATGTTGATGACAGAAAACCTGTTCCTAAGTTGGCAGAGGGTTTATGGGGAAAGCTGTTTGCTGATAAAGGTTATATTTCAAAAAAGTTATTTAATGAGCTTTTTGAAAATGGGGTCAAACTGATCACTTCCGTCAGAAAAGGCATGAAGAATAGGTTGATGGAAATGGAGGATAAAATTCTTTTACGAAAGCGCTCAGTTATTGAGACCATAAATGATCAGCTTAAAAATATTTCTCAAGTAGAGCACTCTAGACACCGTAGTCCTACAAACGCCATGGTTAATATAATTGCAGGGCTTGTAGCGTATACATTTCAAGAAAAAAAACCAAGAATCAACTGGAGCGCAGAAGAACAAAAATTGATAAACACCGCTCTGATAGTAGCTTAGATCGCCGAACTCAGGTTCTAAGCTTTCTCCTCTAGTGCTTTGTAAATTATGAGAAATTTCTTTATCTGTATTTGGAGGAGGCGCTGCAAATCCAGTCTGAAAAGACGTTAAATAAATCAAGAGCAAAAGCCCAATAAAATTTTTTATCATGGAGCCTTATCGGTAAAAAATTAAACAAATTTAGTATTTTGTTTAATTAATATTTAGATTATTAATAATTAATAATTTTGTTTTTAAAAAAGTGTCTTATAATAATACAATTATAAAACTTAAACTTAAAGGCCATTTAAAAAAAACCTTGCTTAACTAAAGTATCCGCCACTGCTCTACTAATACAACTTTTTAGTAACACTTTAATGAAAACTGTCTAAACTCACTTAACTTTAAAAGATTTTTAATATGAGTTTACTGTTGTAATAAAAAATTTAAGTTTTTGCTTATTACAATAAGCATTATTACCTTTTAAGCTAAATAATAAAACTATACTGAGGTCCTTAGATTTTTTATTTCATTATGATAATCAAAAGGTAGGGCATTATAAAAGAATATGGGCAAAGGTCTAGGTTTATTGGAATTTAATATAAAATCATAATAAGTCGATAACCTTATTGTGAATAATGAAGAAAAAAATGAAGAAATAGGGGTTTTTCAGTCTGCTATTAAGAATAATTTAGCACCAATTTATCATCTTTTAGAAGATGTTACGGTTTCTGAAATTTTAATTAATGGGCCAAATGAAGTGTTTGTTGAAAGAGATGGTAAAATGGTACTTTCAGGTGAGAAATTTCCAGATGAAGACGCCCTTCGTGCCGCCATAAACGCCATTGCCCAATCAGTTGGCAGGAGAATCACTGATGTTGAGCCAAGGCTTGATGCCAGGCTTCCAGATGGTTCAAGAATACATGCAGTGCTTCCACCAATGTCACGTAAAGGAACAACAGTTGCCATTAGAAAGTTTTTTAAATCAGAAATGACTTTTAAAAAATATGTGCAATTAGGTGCCATCACTGTTGAAGGTGCGCAGTTTTTAGATGCAGCCATGCGGTTAGGTAAGAATATTTTAGTAAGTGGAGGGACTGGCTCGGGTAAAACAACTTTATTAGGTCTTTTAACTTCTCGAATTCCTTCAGGTGAGAGGGTTATTGTTATTGAAGATTCCACAGAACTAAAAGTGGAGTATGAACATGTTGTGTTTTTTGAAACTAGAATGGCTAATGAGCGTGGTGATACGGAGGTAAGTATTAGAGACCTTTTGGTTTCTAGTCTTCGTTTACGTCCTGATAGAATTATTGTGGGAGAGGTTCGTGGACCAGAAGCTTTAGAACTTATTCAAGCCATGAGTACAGGGCATAAGGGTTGTATGGGAACTGTGCATGCTAATGCAGCATCTGAATCTTTAACTCGTCTTCAGGCTCTAGCGCAGAGTGGCGATGCTAAAGTTTCTGAAAAAGCATTGTTGCAGCAGATTTCTGCAGCAGTAGATCTTATTGTTCAAGTCTCAAGGTTTTCAGATGGCAGTAGAAGAATTGCTGGCATTACTGAGGTTTTAGGAATGGATGATAAGGGAAACTATGAGTATATGGATGTTTTTAGAATGAGTAGGTTGATTAAACAGCCTGATGGAAAGCTTAAAGGTAGGTTAGAGCCTGTAAACATTCCAACTTTTATGGGTGAAATTGAAGACAATGCTATACCATTTTCAAGGTCTTTGTTTAATAAAAAGGCAGCTTAAAATTAATCTTAATATTATTAAAGATGACTCTTTTAAAAAACATGGATAACAAATCTGTGTGGAATCAACTGTTCTAGAGCTAAGTGCAAAGATAACTAAGTCAGTATGTATACACCTTGAGGCTAAAGGGGTTGTTGCTACTGACTATCTTGAGCGGGCAAGTTTGTTAGCTGATAAAGCTCTTGATTCTGAAATGTGGATTAAGGCAGGTAGAGTGGAGTTGTTTTTAGATTTAGTGAGTAGAGATTTTCCTGATTTTTGTCCTAAACAAGTTGCTCTAAAAGCTTTAGATATTAGAGGCTGGGGGTTGTTAGATCAGGTTTTAAGGCTTTTACAGTCATCTTCTGAAATCTATGAGTACCCTGAAAAGTTTTTATCATATTTTATAAGGCCGAATTTGGATTTTTCTTGGACTAAACGCTGTAAAGGGTTTTCAAATTTTAATATTTCTTTATCTAAAGATGAGATGCCTTTAGTTGCAGATTATTTAGCAGGAGCTTTAGAGGTTGTTTCAGAGTATATAGGGGAGGACTTGTCTTTAGTAAATTGGGTTGGAACATCTGTTTTTATTGATTGGTCAAAAAAACAAGATTCATTTTTCCAAGAAAAAAAAGAACCTATAAACTTTAAACCTGAAATTTATAAAGAAGCGGTTAAGATTATTCGAAGACAAGAAAGTGAAATTTTAGACCTTAAATATAAAGCTCAAAGTTTAAAATCGGTTAATACTGATACTCAAAAAATTATTGAAGACGTAAAGCTTTTAAATGATTATTTCTTAAGGTCGCATCAATTAATAGTTCTTTTAAGGGCTGAATTTGGTCAAAAAAAGTGGTTTAAAAAAGCGCTAAGAAGGCTTAATTGGAGTAAGGTTAAAGATCTTCACCATAAAAAAGTTGAGGATATAAAAAATAAATTAACAAACTCTACTGTCACACCTTCTCCCCCAGTATATGAGAGTGAGCAGATAGGTTTGAGTTTAGATCACTAGGAGTTAGGAGAGGTTTTTATGAAGGTGGTTATAACTGCTGTAAAGGCAAGGCAAATACTAGATTCAAGGGGAAACCCTACGTTAGAAGTTGAAATGATGTCAAAAAATGGGCTGACCTCTAGAGCAGCTGTGCCATCAGGTGCATCAACTGGTGCGTTTGAAGCCCATGAGCTTAGAGACGGGGATAGGGCTAAGTTTTTAGGAAAAGGTGTTTTAAAAGCTAGAGACAATGTGTTTAAACTATTTAAAAAATTTAAAGAACAAGGGTTTAATAATTTTGATGAATTTGATTCATGGCTTTTAAATGCTGAAGAGACTAAGAATAAATCAAATTATGGAGCCAACACTCTTTTGGGTTTATCTCTAGCATTTTCAAAATTAGAAGCTATGGAAAAAAATATTCCATATTATAAACTTTTTTATAATCAGGCAAAACCTTATAAGCTGCCAGTTCCTCTTATGAATGTTTTAAATGGAGGGGCTCATTCAAACAATAGCTTAGACATTCAAGAATTTATGATTGTTCCAAAATGTGGCCAGACATTTTTTGATGCCATTAGAGCTGGCGCTGAAATTTTTCAAAGTCTTAAGAAAATACTAAAGGCTAAAGGAAAGTCCATAGCTGTTGGTGATGAGGGTGGCTTTGCTCCTGAACTTAAAAGTAATATGCAAGCTTTAGATTTATTAATGGAAGCCATAAAAGAGGCAGGCTATATTCCTGGAAAAGAAATTTTCTTGGCTATGGATGTGGCAGCCACTGAGTTTTATAATAAATCCACTAAAAAGTATAAGTTTGAAGGAAAAGATTTAAGTTTTGAGCAGATGTCTAAAGTTTATGAAGAGATCATTGAAAAATATCCAATTATTAGTATTGAAGATGGTTTTTCTGAAGAGGACTGGCCTGGCTGGGCTTATGGACAAGCCACTTATGGACATAAGATTCAATTTGTTGGGGATGATTTATTTGTAACCAATGTTGAGCGTATTAAGCGTGGGTTAGAGGAAAAATCAGCAAATGCTCTTTTAGTAAAGCCTAACCAAATAGGAACAGTTACAGAAACCATTAAAGCTGTGGCTTTAATGCATGAAAATGGATTTAAAACAGTTATGTCTCATAGAAGTGGTGAGACTGAAGATGTGTCCATTTCACATCTTTGTGTGGGGCTTAGCTGTAGTCAAATTAAGACAGGAAGCTTGTGTAGAGGAGAGAGAACAGCAAAGTATAATGAACTTATACGTATTGCTGAAGACTTGCCTTCAGACACATGGCTTAATTCATTAAGCCATTTTTAGCTGAGGACAAAACTCGTCTAAAGGTTTTAGCTTCTTAGAGTAAAATCTATGGGTGAGTATAAAGGCCTAGGAAAGTTTTTTTTAAGGTCTGATGCTATTAGATTCTCTTTGAGTATTCCAAAAGTTTTTTTAAAAGATTAACAGTTAAAGAGAATTAAATGTTACTAAAGGCTAGGGTGGTTTTTTATTTATCTAAGACTTAAGTTTTAAAAAAAGCTTGAATTTGAGGTATGTAGTCTGGATTTTTTCTCACATTTTATACTTATTGCTTTAATTTAAAAATTAAATTTATAATTTTTAATGCGCAATACAAAATTAGGGGGCATTGTTAGTGAATAAAATCATTTCACCACTGGTAGTATCAATTCTGGCATTAAGCTTAGTCAGTTGTAGTTATTTTAAAAAAACACAAACCGTTTTTAATGCTGGTGATAATCGCACTACAATTCTTGCTTTTGGAAACTTCACTCAAACAGCTATAGGTGGTTCAAGTGGAAGCATTACCTATAAGTCAGATAACCTAGAAGTTGCTACAGTGAATATGAGCACAGGGGAAGTGACTCCTCTTAGCTTAGGCACAGTGACTATAACAGCAACTAGGGGAGGAGATGATAGTTATAAGGCAATCAGTGATGAGTATACTGTTAAAGTTGTAGATAAACCGTTACTCAAAGTTGCTCTTAATAGTATCAGAGTTTTTAAATTTTCATGGTTTAAAACACAAGCCAAAAGTCATCAATTATTAGAAGATCCAGATGGAAGTGGTAGTTTTAGTCAAGTTGGTGAAGATCTTTTAGAAGGAGAGACAGCTTTTGATTTATCAGTGATACTTTATAAGCGTGTTAATGCTCGTTATAAGATTATAAGTTGTAAGGGTACTGAAAACTGTGTTGAGAGTGATCCAATAAGTGTTGATGTTAGTAACTTAATGGGTGGTATTGGTTATTTAAAAGCCAGTAACACTGGTGAGGATGATGGTTTTGGCACTAGTGTGAGCTTAAGTGATGATGGAAGGACTTTGGCTATAGGGACAGATGGAGAAGACAGTAATGCAACAGGTGTTAATGAAGATGAAGAGAATAATTTAGCTAGTGGTGCAGGTGCTGTGTATGTGTTTACCCGCACAGGAGTGATTTGGACCCAACAAGCTTATATTAAGGCTAGCAACACTAGTGAGGGTGATAATTTTGGCACTAGTATGAGTTTAAGTGGTGATGGCAACACCTTGGCTGTGGGGGCAAATGATGAAAGTAGTAATGCAACAGGTGTTAATAAAGATGAAGGTGACAATTCAGTTAGTGATTCAGGTGCAGTATATGTTTTTACTCGTATAGAAACAAACGGAGAGGCAAGTTGGATACAGCAAGCTTATATTAAGGCCAGTAACACTGGTGAGGATGACTATTTTGGCACTAGTATTAGCTTAAGCGGTGATGGAAACACTTTAGCTGTGGGGGCAAGTGGCGAGGACAGTAATGTAGAAGGTGTTAATGAAGATGAAGAGAATAATTTAGCTAGTGGTTCAGGTGCGGTATATGTGTTTACTCGCACAGAAACAAACGGAGGGGTAAGTTGGGCACAGCAAGCTTATATTAAGGCGAGCAATACTGGTGAGGGTGATGAGTTTGGCACTAGTATGAGTTTAAATAGTGATGGAAGCACCTTGGCTGTAGGGGTAGACCGTGAGGACAGTAATGCAGAAGGTGTTAATGAAGATGAAGAAAGTAATTTAGCTAATGGTGCAGGTGCGGTATACGTGTTTACTCGCACAGGGACAAGTTGGGCACAGCAGGCTTATATTAAGGCCAGTAACACTGATAAGTTTGATGATTTTGGCACTAGTGTGAGCTTAAGTGGTGATGGCAACACCTTGGCTGTGGGGGCAATGGGTGAAGGCAGTAGTGTAAGAGGTGTTAATGGTAATGAAAGTGACAATTCAGCTAATAATGCAGGTGCGGTATATGTGTTTACCCGAACAGGAACAAGTTGGACTCAACAAGTCTACATTAAAGCTAGTAATACTGGTGGGAGTGACCTTTTTGGCACTAGTGTGAGTTTAAGTGGTGATGGCAACACCTTAGCTGTGGGGGCATCTAGTGAGGACAGTAATGCAACAGGTGTTAGTGGTGATGAAAGTGACAATTCAGTTAGTAATTCAGGTGTGGTTTATTTGTACTAAGCAAGCCTGTAAAACAAACTGTGGAGTTTGTAATTTGCTTTGTATAACTAGGGCTTAATTTTTATCAAACCTATCATTTTATTCAACGACAAATTTATTCATAGCAAGCTTTTAATTTTTTAAAGGCAGGGTTTATTTTTTAAATGTATTTATAATAGTTAAGCAAATAATTTTTAATGGAGGTTAGCTTGAGGAGATTTTAATAGGTATTAAAGGTTTAAAAGGATGTTAGTAGTTATTTTTTTTAAGTTTAACGCGTTTTAAGTGTACTCCGTAAGCTGAAACGTTTGGAAAAACAAAAGACTTTGGAGCTAAAATGAAGCCAGGGTTTAAAACTGAATTGCATCCAGTTTGAGTGTTGTCTCCTAAAATAGCCCCGAATTTTTTAAGTTTAGTGTCCATGGAGATTAAGCCTATTTTTATTTTTATAGACCCTGAGATCATTTTTAGATTTGCAATTTTGGTTCCCGCACCAAGGTTGATATTGTTTCCTAAAATACTGTCTCCGATATAATTAAAGTGTCCAGCTTTAGCACCATCTAAAAAAACAGAATGTTTTACTTCCGTGCAATGGCCAACAACACAGTTTTTACCAACGAAAACATTTCCTCTAAGGTAAGCTCCATGTCTAATCTGAGCACCTTCATCTATATAGCAAGGTCCTTTAATAAAAGCCCCAGGCTCAACTTTTGCATTTTTTGAAATATAGATTTTATCTCCTTTAAGGTGTGCTTGAGGAGAAACGTCACCAAGAAGAATATTTTCATTACTTTGAGAATTAAAAAACTTTTTAAGCCCTTCATTTAAAAGTGTCCAAACAGGCTGTGAGGTGTTAAACAAGTGTTTGATTTTATCAGGTACTTGGTTAAAAAAAAGTTCATGATTTAGAGTAGACATTTTAGTTTGCCTCGATGCTAAGGTTTAGGAAAGATGTAAAATCTCCCATGGGGTTTAGTTTATAATTCTTAAGTCTTGGGTGAACAATATGAATTTGGTTTTCATGCCAAAGAGGGATGATGGCAAGGTTTTTAAAGACAATATCTTGAGCAGTCTTATATGTTTGAATGCGCTTTGATTGGTTTTTTGATAAGCGTCCTAAATTAAGGATTTTATCTAATTCAGGGTTTGTATAATATCCACGATTTCGCCCTGGTGGAAATTCATTGCTGTTAAAAGCAATGTTATAAATATCTGGATCCACAACACCTACCCATTTCATAAGGGCTATGTCAAACCGACCGTTTTTAATATCTTTATAAAATGTGCCCCATTCAAAGCTTTTTAGGGAAGTCTTAATTTTTTGTGTTTTGAGTGTGTGCATCATAATTTTTGCGGTTTCTCTGGTTTGTCTGGCATTTGAAGTTTTAAAAATGAGAGTGGGGATAGACAAGTTTTCATCATTACTAGTGTGGTGAATGCTGTTTAAGTTTATAGAGTAATAGGGGTGTTCTGGAGAGAGCAGAGATTTTGCTAATGTAACATGGTTATCAAATCTGTGTGTGACTAGTTCAGGAATATTTAGAGCTTGATATATTTTTTTTCGAACAGCTAGAGATTTAAGAGCCTTGTTTTTAAAGTTAATTAAAAGATAAGTGGTAGAAAGAGAGGGCTTTTCTAGAACCATTAATGGAGTCTTTAAAAAGGACCTGACTTTTTCAATAGGTATGGAGTTTGGAGCAATGTCGATTTCTCCTTTGTAGATTTTTAAAAATCTAGCAAGATCATCTTTTATGTAGAAGAGTTTGATATTATATTTTTGAGGGTTTGAATAAAAAGGGTTTTTTTTAAGAGTGGTGTGTGTGGGTTTGTTTTCAGAAATAGTATAGGCTCCTGTGCCTAAGCTTCCTTTTTGTATTTTAAGAACAGGGAGATCTGCTAAGAGAAATTTTTCTGAATTTGTAGGTGTGTTAAAAGACAGAACAAAATCAACGTCATTTTTAAAGCAGGTGATATTAGTAATATCTTTAAATACTGAATTAAAAGGGCATTGTTTATTTTGAAAGTTTAAAATACTTTGTTTTAAATCTTGGCAGGAGAGTGGGCTGCCATCTGAAAAATTTATTTTAGAAGATATATAAAAGGTGTGGGTTTTGCCTTTAGTTTTCCATGTATGTGCAAGATCACTGGTAGGTTTTAAATCAAGACCAATACGAACAAGACCTTGGTAGATAAGAGAGACTAATCTCATTCCAGTAGCGTCTGTGGCTTTAGTTGGATTTATAGACGAAGGTGGAGAGCCTAGTGCTACTGATATCAAGTTTGAATCTTTTTGCATATAATTTTGACGCTTGCAACTGTTAAGAAAAAAGGAAAAAATAGGTATGATAAAGACTATGGTTATTTTCTTATTTTTCATTCTGTTTAGCTTAAGTAATAATGTTTTTGCTGTCACTAAGGACTATGAAAAGATATTTAAATCTTCTTTAACTTCAAAAAAACTAAATTTAAATAAATTTGGAATCAGTATGTATAAAAAAGAGCCCTCTTCAGGCTTATGGAAGCCAGTCTTTGTTCATAATGAGAATAAGAGATTTATTCCAGCATCTATTTCAAAAATTTTAACAAGTGTGGGGCTTTTTGAACTCTTTGGAGGGCAAAAAAAAATTGAAACAAGAGTTTTTTCTGCTAAAAAACCAAAAGAAAAAATTTTAAAAGGAAATCTTTATATTCAAGGTGGCGGAGATCCTACTCTAGTGTCTGAAAAAATGTGGCTGTTGGTAAACGAAATTAAAAAATGGGGTGTTGAAAAAATTGAAGGTGATTTAGTTTTTGATGACAGTGTTTTTGATAAAGAACCTTTAGCTGGTGGTAGAACAAATTGGGGTCAAAGAGCTTACAACGCAGCTTTATCAGGCCTTGCCCTAAACTGGAACTCCATACGAGTTAGATTTTTAGATAGATCTACGTTAAATGTGGTCACAGATCCAAGAAACTCTTATTTTGATCTTAAGCGTAGGAAGTCATTTAAAAAAAAGAGTCAAGTAAAGATAAGAAAATTAAAAGATAAAGAGGCACTATCTGTTTTCTATGGAAAAGATGCTTTAGATAAAGAAATATCTATTTATAGGAGAGTGTTTAAGCCAAGAAAATACTTTGAATCTCAATTTCAAGAGTTTTTAAAAAGCGCAGGGATTACATTTTCAGGCGCAGTGTTGTGGTTAAAAGTTCCAGAGGGGTTTTTTGAAGTGGGAAAGATTGAAAGTGATTCTATGTCTGGAATGGTTGCGCTAATGATGAAACACTCCAATAACTTTATAGCAGACATGCTGACAAAGGTTTGCCATGGTGAAGTTTTAAAGTCTTCTGGTTCATACAAAGGGGGCTTGAGTGTTTTAAAAGCTAATTTTAAAAAAGTATCGTCATTTTCTAACGGTCTTGTTTATAAGAGTGCTTCAGGTTTGAGTAGAAAAAACCAAGTGTCACCAGGTGATTTTACTAAGTTTATATTGGCCACACAGGACCAAGGGTATTTTCCAGAACTTTTATCATCTTTTCCAATATCTTGTGTTGATGGAACTTTAAAAGATAGACTTTGTAAAATACCAGGTCTTGTAAGAGCTAAAACAGGTTTACTCGCAGGTGTTTCAGCGCTATCAGGTTTTTATAAAAAAGAAAGTAAGGAGTATGCATTTACTTTCATATATAATGGTTCAAATAGTGAGCAGTTTCATGCTCGTCAAACTTTTGATAATTTCTTAGAAAAGCTTTAGTTTAGATTTGTATTTGTTAACACAGCAATATTAGGGTGATTTCTATAACAATTATTAAAATCAAGGCCGTAACCAACAACAAACTCATTGCCAATTTCAAAACAAGAATGATCAACTTGAGCTTTTGTTTTTAAAGCTTCAGGCTTGTTGAGTAAAGTTACTGTTGTAATAGATTTTGGTTCTCGAGCGTTTAAAAACTTATGTAGGAATTTAAGAGTGTAGCCGGTGTCAACAATATCTTCAACAAGAATGATGTTTTCATTTTTGATTAAAAGAGATAAGTCATAGGTGATTTTTACCTCACCACTGGAAGTTTTAGATTCACCGTAGCTAGAGCATCCTATAAAATCTACTTTACAATCGTGGGGATACTCACGGATTAAATCTGCAAAGAAAAAACTAGCGCCGTTTAAAACACAAATGAAAATAGGAGGTTTGTCAAAATTTAAGCTTTCACCAAGTTTTGCCCCTAGATTTGCAACAGCAGTTTTAATTTTTGATTCTTCAATTAAAGTTGTAAGTTTATCGCCCATCATAATACTGCCTCCAGTGGATCTGTGGTTTTATTTATATGCTTAAGAGGATTAAAGTGTATTCTGCATCTTGCTTGGTATGCTTTACCAGAGCCAATTAAAATATTTTTATCAGAATAAACAGTTCTTTGTGTTCGGATTGCTGGTGCTCCACACTTAGTACAAACAGCATATTGTTTTTTAATTACATCAGCAGAAGCTAGGAGTAAAGGCATGGGGTGAAAAGGCTTGCCTTGCCAATCAGTATCTAGGCCTGCACAAACCACCTGTTTTCCAGCACCTGCCAGGTCTGAAGCTATTTTTACAATATTCTCATCTAGAAATTGAACTTCATCAATAGCAATAAATTCAGTGTCAGGTTTTAAAACTTTTAAGATTTCTACGGCCTCTTCAATGATTTCACAAGGAAGCTTTAAATTATTATGGGAAACTATAAAATCTAATTTGTATCTGTTGTCTAAATAAGGTTTGAATATTTGAATTTTTTTATGGGCAAATTGAGCTTTTTTTGTGAGTTTAATGAGCTCTTCGGTTTTACCACTGAACATACATCCAGTAATAACCTTAAGCCAGCCAGGGTTGTTGTTGGTTGTAGGGAAAGTGGTGCTCATGTAGGAAGGCTATCTAATGGAGACTAAGCCTGCAATCTTTTACTTATATGAGGCAAGAAAATAAAGTTTTGGAAAAGGCTCTTCCTCAGTTGAGAAGTTAAAGAGTGTTAAAGTTGCATAACTTGCAAGCATATCTTCAGTGGGAGGCTCTATGGATTCAACGTTGTGTCTGGTAGCTGCCCAGATTGTAGCAGGTGATTTAAGTTTAAGGTTTAAGGCAAGGGTGTGTTTAAATTCTTCAATATAAAGATCTGTTGTTAAAATAAAATTAAGCTTAATAAAGTTTTTCTCTAGGTTTATTGAAAACTGTGTGGCAAAAGAAGGAGCTTCATCTAATATTTCTTCAATTTTCATATTAGATGTTTTAAAATGTATGACTGCACATTTCATTAGTTTTATATACTGACTGTTGTTAAGCTCACCGGTTAGAGGTGTGCTGTTACAGTGTTGAAGAGAAAGAAAGTAAAATGCTTTAATTTTCTTGGGGGTTTTTTCCTCAACAGGGGCATTGTTTTTTAAAAAACTTTCTTGTTTAAGGGTTTGTTTTATAGGTTTTTTTATTTTTTCAACAGTATGAGTTTTAGAATCAGGTTTTCTTCTTTTGATATAGTCTTTTGGTAGAGCAAGCTTTACTTGAGTCTGTTCATTACTACTGTTTTGAGGAAGAAGATGAGTTTTAGTTTTATTGTTAGAGTAGTATAGGTATACAGCATTTAAAAAAATTAGAAGAAGAAATACAATTGTAAATTGAGTTTTTTTTGTTCTAAGAGATATATTTTTATTTTTTTCATTAATGAGTTTTCGAAGCTCTTTGCCACAAGCAGCACAATAGTGATCAAGTGGTTGTTCTAAAAAGCAATTTGGACATGATACGATCAAGCTCTACTCCCTTTAGTATTATACGTCTATTCGCTGTTTAATTAAAATAATTAATAGGACTTTGGGCCGGTTTGTATCAAGTAGAAACAAAAAAGAACCTATTTTTCAAGTTTATTGCGGTGGAGCCGAAAGGAAATAAAAGGAAAATGGTGGAAGAAAGTGGAAAATTGGTTAGGACAGGCAGAGATTAGAGTAGATGAAAAAGGAAGGTTTTCCCTACCTTCCTCAGCCTTAGGTTTGTTTCCCAATAATGAGCTTATTTTAAGTGTGGGTGTTTTTGTAAAAAAATCATTTTTAGAGCTTCTTACCATTAAAGAGTGGAAAGAAAAAATGAGCACTCTTCAAGGCCCCTTTCAAAAAGACCCAAGGCTTAAAGCATATAAAAGGTTTTTATCCAGTGGAAGTTCAAAGGTTAGTATTGATAAGCAGAATAGGGTGATTATTCCAGGTTTTCAAAGAAAACTAATCAAGCTTGGAAAAAAAGCTGTTGTTATAAATTTAGAGAATAAGATTGAACTCTGGTCGGCTGATTTGTGGGCAGGGGTGTTAAATGACTTTATAAATGATTTTGAGGATCTTGAAGGCTGGGTTAATGGTTTTGATAAAACTAAGCTTAAAGAGGAGAAAGAGCATGAACTTAAGCCAGCTGCATAAGCCTATTCTTTTAAAAGAAACTTTAAAAATCTTTAAAGAAAATCTTGATATTGAAAAAAATACTTTTGGTATTGATGCAACGTTTGGAAGGGGAGGACATGGGAGTGCAATATTAGAGTCTTTTCCAAATTTTAAAATTTTAGGCATTGATCAAGATATAGAGGCTATTGAGTACGCAAAATCTGAGTATAAGCACTACCTTGTTAACGAGAGGTTAGAGCTTCTTCATGGAAATTTTTCAGATACACAAAGAGTACAAAATTTATTAAAAAAAGATTTAGATTTTGTGTTTTTTGATATAGGAGTAAGCTCTCCTCAGCTTGATAATGCAAACAGAGGTTTTAGCTTTTACAATGATGGACCACTAGATATGAGAATGAATCAGAGTATTGGTGAAACAGCTGCAGATATTATGAATGAAAAAACTTCTCAAGAGTTACGAGAAATTTTCCTTAAATATGGGGAAGTCTATGCTTCAGATAAATTATTAGAAGGTATTCAAGAGTTTAGAATTAAGAAAAAATTTGAAACAACATTAGAACTCGCAAATTTAATTGAAAAAAAATGTGGATGGAGGAAGAAAGGGCATCATCCAGCAACATTATATTTTCAAGCTCTAAGAATTTATGTTAACGCTGAATTAGAAAAACTTCGTCAAGCTCTTGAATTCTATACAGAAAAACTTAGAGATGAAGGTGTTTTTATAATTATTAGTTTTCATAGTTTAGAGGATAGGATGATTAAACACTATTTTAGAAATAGCGTTTTAGGAAAACTAATTTATAAAAAAGTTATTAAGCCAACAAAACAAGAAGAATTAGGAAATAAACGTGCCAGAAGTGCAAAACTTAGGGTGTTTAAAAAAACTAAGGAGTTGTTATGAAAAAAATAAAACTTTTGAATGTGTTGTTAGTGTTTTTAACGTTGGGAATTATTTTACAGTTTAGAATACAGACGGCTATTATTTCATATGACTTATATGAAAAATCACAATTTTTAAAAAAACAAGAAAATAGAGCAAAACTCTTAAGAGCAAGTTATGAGCATAAAATTGGATCAGAAAGAATGGCTTTTCAAGCTAGTGGGATGGTTCCTTTAAGCAGTCCAAAGGTTGAGCAGGTTGTGATGATTGATAAGTCTGGTTTGGTGATTACTAGGTAGGGGTTAGGAATGAAACTTAAATTGTTCGTACTGCATTTTTTAGTGCTGTGTAGTTTTGTAAGCTTGGTTGCAAGAGTGTTTCAATTACAACTTATGCCTAATGAAAAATTAGAGTCTAAAATAAATAGACAATTTGCTTCAAAAGTTACACTGCGTTCAAAAAGAGGAAATATTTATGATAGAAATGGAGATATTCTAGCAACAAGTGTTTCTTCTTGGTCTGTGTTCATTGATCCACAGATGATTGTTGAAAAAAATAAATTAATGGATAAAGTTTCTAAAATTTTAAATATAGATAGAAAAATAATATATTCAAAACTGTCTAAGAAAAATAGATTTGTTTGGATTAAAAGAAAAATTTCAGAGAGTGAGTATAAAAAAATCACAAAACTCCAAATTAAAGGTCTAAGTTTTTTAGAGGAGTATAAGAGAGTTTATTTTAATAAGGATTCTCTTGGGTTTTTAGTTGGGACAGTTGATATTGATGGTAATGGTTTAAGTGGTATTGAACTTGAATATGATCATTTATTAAAAGGAAAGCCATTAAAATTTAAAAGTCTTCAGGACGGAAAAAGACGCCCTTTAATTTTTTCAAATGAAAGCCCTCTTAAAGAAATAAGTGGAAAGAATATATTTTTAAATATTGATGCAGAAACACAAGTGTTTTTACAAAAATCTTTAAAAGATAGAGTTAAAGAAGTCGATGCAAAAAGAGCTTGGGCTGTTGTTATGTCTTCAACTACAGGAAAAATTATATCATCTGTTCAAGTAGAAAGAAAAAGTGGGAAGAAAAATTCTAATAATATTGCTGTATCCGAAATACATGAGCCAGGATCTGTATTAAAAGCATTTAGCTTTACAAAGGCTGTGAGTGTTGGGGGTATAAAACCATCAAAGCAATTTCCTTGTGGAGATGATGGGTACCTTATAGGAATTCGAAAAATTAAAAACTCGTACAAACAAGACTGTGATCAGATGTCTTTAGTAAAGGCTTTTTCAAAATCTTTAAATACAGTTTCTGCTCAATTAGCTGTGGACTTAGGAGAAGAAGAACTTGTTAATCATTATATTAATTTAGGGTTTTCTAAAAAAACAGGGGTTGATTTTCCAGGTGAAGCAAGTCCTATTTTTCATAAGAAATTATCAGGCAAACATCATTTAGCTTCAATTTCTTTTGGTTATGGAATTTCATTATCTCCTTTACAAGTTGTCAGAGCTTATGGTGCCATTGCTAATGAGGGGTATCTTGTAAAACCCCATTATTTAAAAGGATACACAGAAGGGAAAAAATTTAAAAAATATGAATTAAAACCTTTTAAGAAAGTTTATTCAAAAAAAGAACTGTTTTTAGCAAGGGGGTTTTTATCGTCTGTTGTATCTTTAGGTGGCACAGGTGAGGCCGCAGTTGTACCAGGGTATTTAGTTGGTGGAAAAACTGGAACTTCTCAAAAATCTGACTTAATTAATGGTGGTTATAGAAAAGAAGTACTGTCTAGTTTTGTTGGAGTTTATCCACTTTCAAAACCTAAATATGTTGCTCTCATAATGATTGATGAACCTGTGAAACCAAGGAGTGGTGGAGCTTCAGCTGGTCCTGTTTTTGTTAAATTAGCTGAGTTTATGCTTGGTAAAGATCAAATTTTTCCTGATAAAATGGACGGATCTAATATTAAAAATCTAGCCTCCATGGGGCAGGAGAGCTTTTTTAAGAAAAATGAAAATTTTGAAAGTATACTAAACGGGCGAGTGCCGAATCTTAGAGGCTTTTCGTTGAGAGAGGCCGTTAAAGTGGCTAAAGATACAAAACTTATTTTTAAAACTTTAGGCAGTGGTAAGGTTAAATCTATACAGCCGCCTCCAGGAAGCCCACTTCCAAAATCAAAGATTTTGAATCTAGTTTTAAAATAAGAAAAATATGTTTAAAAATTTTTAAAATCTTACTTCCTAAACCTATTGTTCTAAAATAAGGTTAAGAGGCTTAAAAAATATTTAAATCCAAAAAACGTTTAAAACTCTTGCTAAAAAAGATAAGCAGCATTTATATAGGAAAAGAAAATTAGAAGTAGTTGTCATCGTCATTAGAGTCTTCGTCGATTAAGTTACTGATATCTTCATAGAGTTCATCTTCTTGTTCGTCATCTGAATCTAATTTTTCTAGGTTTCCACTGTCAACTAAAAGATCATTTATTGAAGATGTGCCTTCTTCTGATTCATCATGATCAGTATCTTTTTTCTTCTTTGTATCTTTAATTACGAAAGGATTTATAGGAGTTACATAGGATTTATTTTTTAAAATTTCTTCTAGGTTGGGAGTTGCAGGTTTTTTATTTTTTTTGGGTTTAAAGTCTTGTGTAAGAGGTTTTTTAGTTATGGTTTTTATGGAATCTACAAGCTTTTGAGCTTGAATTTTTTTGTTTGCTGCTTCTCTTTTTGAAATTTTTTTAAGAACAGTGCTTTTCTTCTTCGCTATTTTTTTAGCTGCAGTTTTTTTCTTAGTTATTTTTTTAGCTGCAGTTTTTTTCTTAGTTATTTTTTTAGTTGTAGTTTTTTTCTTAGTTATTTTTTTAGCTGCAGTTTTTTTCTTAGTTATTTTTTTAGCTGTAGTTTTTTTCTTAGTTATTTTTTTAGCTGTAGTTTTTTTCTTAGTTATTTTTTTAGTTGTAGTTTTTTTCTTAGTTATTTTTTTAGTTGCAGTTTTTTTCTTAGTTATTTTTTTAGTTGTAGGTTTTTTCTTAGTTATTTTTTTAGTTGTAGTTTTTTTTCTAGTATTTTTCTTTTTTTTAGCCATAACATACCTCATATTTTAATATACTTATAATGAAGTAGAAATGTTTAAGGAGCAAGAGTGAAAGACACTTTGCTCCAAACTGACCTATTATAGTGGCGTATTACTGGATATTTGCTAGGAGTACGGAAAGCTCGTGTGGTAGACTAAATGAGAGAAAGACACCTCCGTGGTAATTGTTAAGAGGAGCTAGCAAGTATATACTTCCTATATGACTTTGGTTCTGTTCAGATTTTATAGGAAAATTTAAGTCAAAGGGAAGGTTTTTAAGAAGGTCTGTCTCTACAAAGATTGAAAAGGAATCAAAGGCTGCATACCCATAGGCACTACTACTTAAAAACGTAAGTGGAAAGCCAAATGATGGTGGTTCTCCGCCATTGACACCTGGAAGAGGCCTTCCATCAGGCAAAGTTGTTGGATTCTCTGTAAGTTCTATATAGTTTAGTAGGGGAATAATTAGAGTTATTGTTTTTTCAACAGGGTTGGTTACGAAAGCAATATTTGGGTTTTGAGGTAATGTGCCTGATGTTTCTGGAATTATAGATATTAAAGGGAAGGGGATTTTGATTTCAAGGCTTTTGGTTGTATTGTTATAGCTAATGATTTGATTGTTGCCCAAAACACCTGAAGAATCACTGATTCCTGCGCTAAACGAGATACTTTCATTTATTAAGCCAGGGGTTTTACCTGAGCGAGAATTTTTATCATTAAGAGCTGAGTTTGAACGTGAGTTTACGTTAGCTGTGCAGCCTGTAAAAATCAATAAAGCTGTACTTAAAATTAATTTCTTAGTTTTCATCAGTTTCTCCTATTAGAAAAGTTTTCATCTATTTAATCGATTGTTTGGAGTGTTATTTTTAGGCTTTTTGTCCTAATTTTAGCTTCTTTTAAGCATATTCTCAAAAAAAGACTTAAAAGTTAAAGCTAGGTATATATTTTTTAAACAGTTTTGGGGGTGTATTGTTGGAATAGTATTTTGTTGACCTTGACGAAAAATTTTTAGTTCTCATATTTTATGCTTGGAGGTGTGTTGTGGACAATATGAATTCTAAGTTTACACAGATTGTCATGGAGAGTTTCCAGGCTGCTCATGAAAAAGCTTTAGCGCGTTCTTTTTCTGAAGTTAATGCTGGGTGTTTATTTCTTGAATTTATGGGGAATGGGGATGCTCTTTTTAGAAAATTTTTTACAGACCATAAAATTGAAATAAAAAGTGTTTTTGAGAAAAAAATGGAGGCCGCACCTAGGTTAAGTACTCCGCTTCAGGGATCGGTTCCTTTTTCAGTATACATTCAGCGAGCAGTGTCCATGGCATTAGAAAAAGCAAAAGAGATGGGCGATAAATTTATCTCTACAGAACACTTTTTGTTTTATCTTATGTTAAACCAATCTGAATTTTTAGAATGTTTTAAAGGAATAGATTTTACAGAAAACTCATTAAAAGAATGGATTCTAAAAAAACGAGGTGGAAAGAAAGTCACTACAGACAATCCTGAAGGTACACATGATGCTCTTAATAAATATTGTAAGAATTTAAATCAAATGGCATTTGAAAATAAGTTAGACCCTGTAATAGGGAGAGATGAAGAAATACGTAGAACTATTCAGGTTTTATTAAGGCGGACAAAGAACAATCCAGTTCTTATTGGAGAGCCTGGCGTAGGAAAAACAGCCATTGTTGAGGGCCTTGCTGGGAGAATTCAAGATGGGGATGTTCCAGACACTCTATTAGGTAAAAAAATCTACAGCTTAGATATGGGTCTTTTAGTAGCTGGGGCTAAATATAAAGGTGAGTTTGAAGAAAGGCTTAAGGCAGTAGTTCAGGAAGCTACTGATTCAGGAGGCGAGATTATACTGTTCATTGATGAGCTTCATACTTTAGTTGGGGCAGGGAAATCAGAAGGGGCTATGGATGCAGCTCAACTGTTAAAACCAGCATTGTCTAGAGGGGAGCTTCGTGTAGTTGGTGCTACAACCCTTGATGAGTATAAAGAGTATATTGAAAAAGATAAGGCCTTAGAAAGAAGGTTTCAGTCTACTGTGGTAGATGAACCAACTAAAGAAGATGCCCTTGCAATTTTAAGAGGATTAAAAGAAAAGTATGAACTTCATCACGGAGTAAGGATTAAAGATGAAGCTTTAAGTGCTGCTGTGGACTTGAGCTCTAGGTATATTAATCATAGGTTTTTACCAGATAAAGCCATTGATTTAATTGATGAGGCAGCAAGTCAGTTAAATATTGAAATTAACTCAGTACCCATACAAATCGATGAGCTTCAAAGAGAAATCATTAGATTGCAGATAAAAGTTAAGGCCTTAGAGTCTGAAGAAGATGCAAGCCTAGATTCTGTAAAAAAACTTTTAGATGAGAAGCTGTCTAAAAAAAGTGAGCTTGTAACAACTTGGGAAAAAGAGAAGACTATTCTTAATAAGGAAAAGGATTTAAAGGTAGAGTATGAAAATGCAAAGCTAAAACTTCAACAGGTTGAAAAAACTGGAGATTTAGAGGTTGCTGCAGAACTTAAATATGGAACTTTGCCTGAGCTTGAACAGAAAATAGCTCTGATACAGGCTTCTTTAAAAACAACAGGTTTTTTAACAGACAGTTTGGGTGCTGAGGAAGTTGCAAAGGTGATTTCTAAATGGACTAAGATTCCAGTTTCAAAGCTTATAGATAGTGAACGAGAAAAACTCCTTAAACTTGAGCAAAATTTAAAAGAAAGAGTGGTGGGTCAGGATGAGTCCTTAGAAACCATATCTAAAGCCGTGTTGAGGTCAAAAGCAGGGCTTTCAGATCCAAACAAACCTTTAGGGGTTTTTTTATTTTTAGGCCCTACAGGGGTTGGAAAAACAGAGACTGTAAAGGCTTTAGCTGAACAGCTTTTTAATGATGAAGAAAAAATTGTTAGAGTAGATATGAGCGAGTATATGGAAAAACATTCAGTATCTAAACTAATAGGCTCTCCTCCAGGATATGTTGGCTATAAAGAAGGGGGGCAGTTAACTGAAAAAATTAGAAGAGCGCCATTTTCAGTAATTTTACTAGATGAAATTGAAAAAGCTCATTTAGATGTTTTAAACGTACTTCTTCAAGTTTTTGATGAGGGAAGGCTTAGTGATGGTCAAGGAAAGGTTGTAGATTTTAAGAATACCTTGGTAGTCATGACATCAAATTTAAAAAATGAGGATTTAAAAATACATTTTAAACCAGAGTTTTTAAATAGAATTGATGAGGTTTTAAAGTATAATGCTTTAAAAGATAAGGGTTTAATAAAGATTGTAGATCTTTTAGTATTAGAGGTTCAAGACCGTATAATGAGTAGGGGAATTAAAATTTTCTTCACCGATGAGGCTAAAAAGTTTATTTTTAAAAAAGGCTATAATCCAGAATTTGGAGCAAGACCTTTAAAAAGAACTATTGAGAAATTTCTTATAAACCCTTTGTCACTTATGGTTCTTAATGGGGAAGTAAAAAAAGGTGTGACTGTGAAAGTTGATGCTTTAAAAGAAAAATTAACTTTTAAGATTGAGTGAGCGTTACAGTAAATAGCAATTATAAAAAATAATTTTTAAAATAAAGGTATTTCCTTTTTAAGCAGAAAACATAGCCTGATTTGGCTGCAATGGCTCGTGCCAAGTGGTATAGTCATGGCAAAGATTTTTATCTTAGTACAGAATTTATTGTTCTTAATAAATAACCCGAGTTCGAACTTTTTTCAGGACCTAAGTGCTGGATAAATAAAAGATCATCCCAGCCTTTTGTAAGATTTAGTTGTTTTTTACTGATCTGCAAAAAGGAGCCGGGAATGATCGAAGAAAATCAAATTATAGAAGTTTTTACTCTTGTTGACGACTTTATTTTAGGGTTAAACAAAGAACAGTCCAAACTCATACCCAGCAAAAGAAAGAGAGGTTTTCCATCTGCGTTATCTGAGTCTGAAGTCATCACCATCTGTTTATTATTCCAATTTTCCGGCTTCAGAAATTTTAAAACTTTCTATACAGGTTATGTTCAAAAATTTCTAAAACCTTATTTCCCAAAACTCTTGTCCTACAATAGGTTTGTAGAACTTAAAAAATCTTCAGCACCTCAAATTCTTATTTTTTTACACTCACTTATGCAATCAAATATTTGCACAGGAATATCTGTTGTAGACTCCAGTCCCATTGTTGTTTGTAATAACAAAAGAATCGGTCGTCACAAAACCTTTAAAGGACTTTGAAAACGTGGGAAATCAACAATGGGCTGGTTCTCTTTGGTTTTAAAGTTCACATAGTCATTTCTCACAAAGGGGAGCTCTTAAGTTTTACCATAACCCCAGGAAATGTTCATGATACAAAGCCTGTAGAGGGTTTAGCTGAGAATATTTTTGGAAAATTGTTTGGAGACAAAGGATATATATCCCAAAAGCTATTTGAAAAATTGATGAGTAAAGGGGTTCAAGTCATAACAAATCTTAAATCCAATATGAAAAATAAGTTTGTTCCTCTTTTTGATAAACTACTCCTGAGGAAAAGGTACATTGTTGAAACTGCTTTTGGGATTTTAAAGGAGGAATTTCATCTTGAACACTCAAGACACCGAAGCCCAAAAAACTTTGTGGTAAATTTACTTTCGGCACTAACGGCGTACTGTTTGCGTCCAAGAAAACCCTCTATTAGACTTCAAGTACTTGAAGAAAGGCTGCTTCAGTAGGTTTAGAAAGTCCGAACTCGGGTTAAATATTGACATCCATAGGGGATTCATACATTTGAACAAAGAGTTAATCTAGAAGAGATCAAAAACAGGCTTGGGCATTAAAGACAATAGAAATTTATTTAGAGAGCGTAAAAAGTGAATTTAGTGAGGTTTTTCTAGATTTAACTAAACAGAAGAAAATTAAAAATTAGAAAGTGATTTTTAATTTAGAGTTGGTGTAATCAGGAAGAGGAGCCTTAGGATAACTGTTTAACAGTGGAAAAGTTTTAAAGTAATGAGGGGGAAGCACTAGGCTTTTGTCTTAAACGGAATCAATTCATCTTTTGTAGTAAACTAAATCGCCCTTAAACCAAACTTTACAGCACTTTTAATCTAAAGCCTTATTTTATAGGATTTGTATTTATAGTTAAATTGAGCAAGAATATTAATAAATTTTTTTACTTAAGTAAGGTTAAGTCGCTATGTTAATTTTATTTGTAACAACATCTCTTCATATGGGTAAAAACATGATTATGATTTTTAAAAGAAAGTTTTTAAGGGTCAAAACTCAATTCACCCCCCCCCCCCCCCCCCCCCCCCCTTATTCTCTCTCTGCTAAGGCAGCATGAAAAAGGTACTTACACAGGATTAAGCTTAAACATAGAACCTGTTAGGGTAAGCCATTTATCTACTAAAGCCGTAGCTTATGTTGCGCCTCTTGTAAAAGACATAAGAAACAACCATGGAGAGTTCACCTGTTCAGGCTTAGACAAGAAGTTACATGGGTTTTCACTCATTGAAGTGATGGTGTCTGTTTCAATACTGTTAACTTTTGTTCTTAGCTTTGGCTATTATAGCAATTCTAGATTGAACAAAGAAACTTTAAATTTGCATAGAGAGTGTGTATCCTATACCCGTGGAACCTTAGATAAGTTAAAGACTTTGGGTGTTGCAAAATCCGTAGCTAAGTTAGATGACAATACAAATGAAATTAAATTTTTAAACAACAGTTTAGGTAAATCTAATGTTCTTTTTGATGATGATGAGATTGTCGGTGAGGAGGAAGAGCTGTGGATTAAAACAGGCTCAGACACTATTATTAGAAATTATTTGTCTCTTCGAGGGGTGATGTCTACATTAAATGCTATTTATAATAAGGACAGTAGGTTTTGCTCAACTGTTCATGGACGCTCTTATAGGGGAAGTGCGCCTATGAGTTTAGAAGATTCTGATGTTGAGTACAGATTAAAATCACCAGTAACAACCTTAAAAATAGAGGTTTATAACATTCTAACAGGAGAGCGGTCTTGTAATCCATGGCCAGTGTTAGCCATACCTGGTGGGAGTAGGTTAGGGCATCCACAGTCAAAAGATTTTTTAGATGGAATCACTGTTGAAGACAATGGGCGTTCTGATATAGGTTTTTGGATTACAGCGACAACAAGTTATATTGGTAAAAACAACAGCAATCAAAAATGTTCATTAAGCTCTCTTTTTTCATACTCAAGAATTGCAGCTGATGAAAATGAGTTAAGAGATATTAACATCAATATGTATCAAAGTGCTCCAACACCTCAGTGTGCAACAGGAATTGATATGAATGTTGATTTAACAGGCTTTGCGGAGTCAAAAGCAAAAGCTTTTGTAATGGTGTGCAAAGATGAGTCAACGTTTGAGGGTCCAGCTGGAGTTCCAGTATGTCCAGGTGGAGCGGTTAAGACATCTTTTACAACGTCAGGAAAATGGGTGCGTTGTAACGAAGTGACCTTGTGTGGTAAGGCGCCTGACAACATAAATAGAGCAGAGTCTAATTTGGGGTATAATTTACGTTACTCTAATTTAGGTTTTGGATGTCGAATGTCTTTAAAGGCACGTTATATAGATATAGCTCACAATATATCAGCAGTGGCTGCGTCTCAGTTCATGGCGCCATTGCCGTTATCTACTTGTAGACCGTGCACGGGTTATTATACAGGAGTGGGTTGGTGTCCTCGTGGTGGAAGAACTATGGAAAATACATGCTCATACAATCCACCTCCTCCACCGAGTGGTGGTAGCGGGAGCTGCGGGAGAAAGTGGGTTGGTGGCGGCCGGGGTGACGGTAGCTGGGTTAGTAATGACGGTGGCAGTAGCGGCGGCGGTCGTGACGGTGACGGCGGCAAAGATGGTGGCACTGGTAGTGGTGGTGGTGCTGCTGATGGTGGTGATGGTGGTCCTGGTTCTGATGGTAGTGGTGGCCCATCTGCTGATGGTGCCAACGGGTGAAAGAAGTGAGTCTATAGGAGTAAATTAAGTGTTTATTATTATTTTTGGTTTTTAATTTAGAGTTGGTGTAATCAGGAAGAGGAGCCTTAGGATAATTGTTCAACAGTGGAAAAGTTTTAAAGTAATGAGGTGGAAGCACTAGGCTTTTGTCTTAAACGGAATCAATTCATCTTTTGTAGTAAACTAAATCGCTCTTAAACTAAACTTTATAGCACTTTTAATCTAAAGCCTTATTTTATAGGATTTGTATTTATAGTTAAATTGAGCAAGAATATTAATAAATTTTTTTACTTAAGTAACCCGAGTTCGAACTTTTTTCAGGACCTAAGTGCTGGATAAATAAAAGATCATCCCAGCCTTTTGTAAGATTTAGTTGTTTTTTACTGATCTGCAAAAAGGAGCCGGGAATGATCGAAGAGAATCAAATTATAGAAGTTTTTACTCTTGTTGACGACTTTATTTTAGGGTTAAACAAAGAACAGTCCAAACTCATACCCAGCAAAAGAAAGAGAGGTTTTCCATCTGCGTTATCTGAGTCTGAAGTCATCACCATCTGTTTATTATTCCAATTTTCCGGCTTCAGAAATTTTAAAGCTTTCTATACAGGTTATGTTCAAAAATTTCTAAAACCTTATTTCCCAAAACTCTTGTCCTACAATAGGTTTGTAGAACTTAAAAAATCTTCAGCACCTCAAATTCTTATTTTTTTACACTCACTTATGCAATCAAATATTTGCACAGGAATATCTGTTGTAGACTCCAGTCCCATTGTTGTTTGTAATAACAAAAGAATCGGTCGTCACAAAACCTTTAAAGGACTTGCAAAACGTGGGAAATCAACAATGGGCTGGTTCTTTGGTTTTAAAGTTCACATAGTAATTTCTCACAAAGGGGAGCTCTTAAGTTTTACCATAACCCCAGGAAATGTTCATGATACAAAGCCTGTAGAGGGTTTAGCTGAGAATATTTTTGGAAAATTGTTTGGAGACAAAGGATATATATCCCAAAAGCTATTTGAAAAATTGATGAGTAAAGGGGTTCAAGTCATAACAAATCTTAAATCCAATATGAAAAATAAGTTTGTTCCTCTTTTTGATAAACTACTCCTGAGGAAAAGGTACATTGTTGAAACTGCTTTTGGGATTTTAAAGGAGGAATTTCATCTTGAACACTCAAGACACCGAAGCCCAAAAAACTTTGTGGTAAATTTACTTTCGGCACTAACGGCGTACTGTTTGCGTCCAAGAAAACCCTCTATTAGACTTCAAGTACTTGAAGAAAGGCTGCTTCAGTAGGTTTAGAAAGTTCGAACTCGGGTTAAGTAAGGTTAAGTCGCTATGTTAATTTTATTTGTAACAACATCTCTTCATATGGGTAAAAACATGATTATGATTTTTAAAAGAAAGTTTTTAAGGGTCAAAACTCAATTCACCCCCCCCCCCCCCCCCCCCCCCTTATTCTCTCTCTGCTAAGGCAGCATGAAAAAGGTACTTACACAGGATTAAGCTTAAACATAGAACCTGTTACGGTAGGCGATTCATCTACTAAAGCCTTAGCCTATGTTACGCCTCTTGTAAAAGATATAGGAAACAACTATGGAGAGTTCACCTGTTCAGGCTTAGACAAGAACCACAAGAAGTTACATGGGTTTTCACTTATTGAAGTGATGGTGTCTGTTTCAATACTGTTAACTTTTGTTCTTAGCTTTGGCTATTATAGCAATTCTAGGTTGAACAAAGAGACTTTAAACTTACATAGAGAGTGTGTATCCTATACCCGTGGAACTTTAGATAAGTTAAAGACTTTGGGCGTTGCAAAATCCGTAGCTAAGTTAGATGACAATACAAATGAAATTAAATTTTTAAACAACAGTTTAGGTAAATCTAATGTTCTTTTTGATGATGATGAGATTGTCGGTGATGAGGAAGAGCTGTGGATTAAAACAGGCTCAGACACCATTATTAGAAATTATTTGTCTCTTCGAGGGGTGATGTCCACATTAAATGCTATTTATAATAAGGACAGTAGGTTTTGCTCAACTGTTCATGGACGCTCTTATAGGGGAAGTGCGCCTATGAGTTTAGAAGATTCTGATGTTGAGTACAGATTAAAATCACCAGTAACAACCTTAAAAATAGAGGTTTATAACATTCTAACAGGAGAGCGGTCTTGTAATCCATGGCCAGTGTTAGCCATACCTGGTGGGAGTAGGTTAGGGCATCCACAGTCAAAAGATTTTTTAGATGGAATCACTGTTGAAGACAATGGGTGTTCTGATATAGGTTTTTGGATTACAGCGACAACAAGTTATATTGGTAAAAACAATGACAACAAAAAATGTTCATTAAGTTCTCTTTTTTCATATCCAAGAATTGCAGCTGATGAAAACGAGCTAAGAAATATTAACATCAATATGTATCAAAGCGCTCCAACACCTCAGTGTGCAACAGGAATCAATATGAATGTTGATTTAACAGGCTTTGCGGAGTCAAAAGCAAAAGCTTTTGTAATGGTGTGTAAAGATGAGTCAACGTTTGAGGGTCCAGCTGGAGTTCCAGTATGTCCAGGTGGAGCGGTTAAGACATCTTTTACAACGTCAGGAAAATGGGTGCGTTGTAACGAAGTGACCTTGTGTGGTAAGGCGCCTGACAACATAAATAGAGCAGAGTCTAATTTGGGGTATAATTTACGTTATTCTAATTTAGGTTTTGGATGTCGAATGTCTTTAAAGGCACGTTATATAGATATAGCTCACAATATATCAGCAGTGGCTGCGTCTCAGATCATGGCGTCACTGCCGTTATCTACTTGTAGACCGTGCACGGGTTATTATACAGGAGTGGGTTGGTGTCCTCGTGGTGGAAGAACTATGGAAAATACATGCTCATACAATCCACCTCCTCCACCGAGTGGTGGTAGCGGGAGCTGCGGGAGAAAGTGGGTTGGTGGCGGCCGGGGTGACGGTAGCTGGGTTAGTAATGACGGTGGCAGTAGCGGCGGCGGTCGTGACGGTGACGGCGGCAAAGATGGTAATCGTGATGGTGGTGATGCTGATGGTAGTGATGGTGATGGTGATGGTGGTAATGATGGTGGTGATGGTCCTTAGTGCTGGCCCCTCTGCTGATGGTGCCAACGGGTGAAAGAAGTGAGTCTATAGGAGTAAATTAAGGATTTTTTATTATTATTTTTGGTTTTTAATTAAGAGTTGGTGCAATCAGGAAGGGGAGCCTTAGGATAATTGTTCAACAGTGGAAAAGTTTTAAAGTGGTGAGGCGCTAGACTTTTATCTTAAATGGAACCTATTTATGTAGCATTAATTCTTCAATCAATTCATTTTTTGTAGTAAACTAAATCATTCTCAAACTAAATTTTATAGAAACTTTAATCTAAAGTCTTATTTCATAGGATTTGTATTTATAGTTGAATTGAGCAAGAATATTAATAAACCTTCTTCTTATAATGAGGTTAAGTAACCTAAATGCGACAAAAATTTAAGCTGCCTTTAGATGCTTTTGAATTTTTTGGTAAAGGTGCTCTCTTTGAGTATTCTGATTGATTCTTAAAATTTTAGCACCTGAAGAGTTTAGAATTCTGCCAGCAGTTGCAATCATCTCAAACCGCAGTGTTTTTAAAGACTGAGCAGAAAAAATATTTGTCCTTTTTGCAGTTTTTTTCCTAGCTTCTGTTAAACTTGAATCAATTTGAAAATTGCGAACTAAATTGTAAGCCAAGAGTGAAATGTTTTGATGAGCAGAGTTGCCTTGATAGGATCTGGTTGGCACCACATCAAATGCAAACTCACCCTTTAGTTCTGAAATCTGATGCTCCATTGCACACCTGCCATTGAAAAAATCTAAAACCTTATCCGCACAGATGTCTTTATTTGAAGTGATGACTGAGTACTCATAAACACCATCATCTGGAGTAAACAAATCTAACTGGTGGCCTGACTTTGGAATCTTGTCAGAGATTTTTGATCTGAAAAAATAAAGCGGTATAGTGATACCCCATGCAGGAACTTCAATCTCCTTGTAAAACCAAGCCAGCTTTGAATTTGAGTGATTCCATCTAATGCGACTGTTGATCATGTCTTTTAACCCTAGCCATCTCCACATCGGAACCTTCATCGCAAACTCTATTTTTGATGAAAGTAAATACTTTAAAATGTCCTCTTTAAAAAATGCTGAATCCATACGGGTCTCAAGTCTAACTTTTCCAAGTTTAGATTCGACCTCACTAACAGATGCTTTGATGGTTTCCAAAGCGCCTGATTTTCCATCATGAACATTGCCTGGACGATTTTTGACTTTTAAAAAATGTCCAGTTTGAGCAATATAGCAAAGAAGTGGAAAGTAACTTTTTGAGTATCGTCTCTTTGGATTGTAGCCTCTAAAAGCCCATTCAACTTGATTGCCACAGCTTAGAACAGTGCCGTCAAAATCTAGAGTTACAGTTTTTAGGTCAAGCTCTCCAACTTTTTCTAAGGCCATATCTGAATTTAACTTTACTAAGGCTTGGAGCGAATCATTTGTAAACTGACCTAGCCATCTGCTGACAGTTCGATCTGATGGTAAAGTCTTAAGCCCACAAAGCCTTTTAACAAGAGGGTCATCGCCAATAAAGCCTATATGTCGCAGGCGCTTACCGCCTGTAAGCCACAGTGCAATAAAAACTAAAACATAGTGAACAACACTGTAGTCTCCGCCAAAGTCAAAACCGCGAAAGGCAGATCTGATGCGGGAATTAAGGTTTATGAGGTGAAAGTATTTTCTGAAAAGTTCAAGCCCTGAGTAAGACGTAATGCTCTGCTTAGCAAACTCAATTTGTAAATCGGATTTGACGACGCTTAAAATATCTTGTCTTCTATATCTCATTGAAATGGCCTTTGGTTACAATGTTTTTTGTTTTTAGTAACTCAATGAAACCAAGTTGCCTTAGGTCTTTCAATCTTTTTCTTCTTTAAAACCCTTTAAATTTTTGTCGCATTTAGGGTAACTATGTTAATTTCATTTGTAATAATGATCGTAACCTTTGCCCTTGTATTAATAGCTAATGTAACAACGTCCCTTGATATGGGTGAAAACACGACTATAATTTTTAAAAGAAGGCTTTTAAGAATTAATGCTCAACTTGAAATTGTAAGAAAAACACGCGAAGCATACGATCTTGGGCAGGAGCTTGTAGGGTGCCCAGCAGGTTCAAAAGAAGATCCAGGGTTAAATCTTGGACTTAAATTGTGTTGGCTTGAAATTGAAGAAGGATGCTTTCTTAAAAATCTAGAAAATGGCCAAAAACTATGTATTTCAGGGCAAAGAGGACCAAGTGGAGGCAGTCCTGCTCCAGCTACCCCTCCACCCTCTCTTCCTCTGTTAAGGCAGTATGAAAAAGGTATTTACACAGGATTAAGTTTAAACGTAGAACCTGTTAGGGTAGGTGGTTCATCTACTAAAGCCTTAGCTTATGTGACGTTTCCTGTAAAAGACATAGGAAACAATCTCAATTCAAATTATGTTGATTGCACTATGAGCCATACTGAATGTTTTTCCATTGCATTTTGTTTAAATGGAGAGTTCGCCTGTTCAGGTTTAGATAAGATTGTTCAAACTTTTGCCATAAGACAGTTTTAATAAGAGGGGAGTTGATGATAAATAAGAAGTTAAATGGGTTTTCGCTCATTGAAGTGATGGTGTCCGCGTCAATACTGCTAACTTTTGTTCTTAGCTTTGGCTATTATAGCAATTCTAGATTGAACAAAGAGACTTTAAATTGGAAAAACTATGGAAAATACATGTTCATACAATCCACCGCCGCCTCCACCGAGTGGCGATGGCGCTGATGGTGCCCTTAGGTGAAAGAAGTGAATTTATGAGGGAGCGAATTGATGATTTTTTATTATTTTTTTGGACTCAACCATTAGACTTATTTAATAAAATAATATTTTTTGAAAACTATCATTTTTATTATTTTTTATGGTTTATCACTAGTTTTTTATTTGGTATTGCGTACATGTTTTTTATTGAAAATAAAAATGTTATAAAAGAAATTAATGGGTTTTTTTATAATAAGTGTTGTCGTTTAGAAATGTATAAAGATTTTTATTACTTTTTTCTTCGATTTTTATTTAAACCATTGTTCTTTGGTTTTTTTGCCATTAATTTAAATGAAATTAAGGATTTTGTTGAATCCACCCTTAGAGATTCTGGGCTTCTAAGTTTAGAACCAGCAATTTATTTAGATGCCTATTATGGGCCTATTTGGCTCTCGTTTGTAACTTTTTTATTAATTGATTTTTCAGCATTCTTGAGTCATTTTTTAAGGCATAAAATAAAAACATTCTGGCGTTTTCATATGATTCATCATCTGGCCACATCTTTAACTCCGTTTACTAAAACCCGACAACACCCTCTGGATTATTTATTTAACGAAATTTTTTCAGCGGTATTTGTAAGTTTAGGGTATATAATTTTAATTTTAAAAGTAAAAATTTATGGAACACCTGACATTTATATAAATCCAATTGTTTATAATGTGATATTTTTCAATATCATTATACATTTAAGACATAGTCATATTCGCATAGGATATGGGAGGTTAAGTTATATGTTTATAAGCCCCTATATGCATCAAATACATCATAGTTCAGATGTAAAGCATGGGGATAAAAATTTTGGTGTTGTCTTATCTGTATGGGATTTAATATTTGGAACATTTTATAAACCACAGAAGAATGAAGTTTTTCAGATGGGCGTTAAAGGGTATGAGGATATTTTAGAAAAACCAATTGTCGCTGAGCTGCTTTTGCCTTTTAAGTTATTGAAAAATGATTTTTTGGAGGTTTTATGGAAAAAATAGAATTTAAGAATTTCAAACTAATGTCAGGTATGACATTGTTGGAGCTTATAGTTTCTTTTACAATAGGCTCTTTCATTATTTTTGGAGGTGCTTCTATAATGCTGAACTTAAAAATAACAAGTACTAAATTTGAGAAAATAAATCAAATTGAATCTGATATACATTTTTTAGAAGCCACATTAAAATCCATAGCACTTTCGGGAGTGAATGTTCGTTATTTCAATGAAGAGCTAGATGGCACTCAGGGTTCTTTCGATGGGGCAGGGTTTGTGAGAAGTTTTGAATACACTCAAGACGCATCTATGGGAACTATGGAGAGTAAAACGATTATGTATTTTGCAAGAGAGGTCACGCTTTCTTCATTAAACACCCCTCTTTTAATGAAAAGTGTGTACCGACCTACAGGTGTTTTTTTTAGGAAAAAAAATGAAACCTATAATAAGAGCACCCACAGAAGTGGTCAGTTGATTATCGATATGGGTTCTTCAAACACTCCAGGCAGCGTTTCTCCTGATGATGGTGACATTGTATTTAACAACATCTCTGATGTGATTTTTGATTTGCCACAGTTTACAGAGGGGAATGTTTTAACAGGAATAAGGGTTAGAGTAAAAATAATTTATCCCTTGCTTAGTGTGAGTGCTGGATTTGAATGTTTTGGTCCCACCAAGGATATTGAAAATGGTTTAACTTGTTTAGAAGGTAAAACTTTAGAATATGCATTTAAGGAGAAGTCATTTTTTTTAAATTTTCAAAACAATAAGAGGCATACTTTTTTATCATCTGCGGAGTTTCAAAATGGCATGTACCTATTTAATTTAACATCGGAGTAAGAGCATGAAATTTAAAGTGGTTTTTATAATTATAACGTTGTTTTTTAATGTTTGTATTGCTGCAAATCAAAAACTTTTTTTACTTCAAAGAGCGTCAGATCCTAATGAAATGAGTCTCTTGGGAGAGGACACTGTATATGTAATATTTTTAAATAAAGAGTGTAAAAGTTGCTTTGAATTTGTTGAAAGAAACATTGAAACAATAAAATCTAAAAATATTAAAGTTGTAGTTTCAATTTATTTTTGGAGACAAGTAGGACCATTGCTAGATCAGTATTCCATTGCAAAAAAACATCACGGTGTTTTTTTCTACGATCCAGGGTTTAGGCTTGAGAAATTTGCAAACTTAAAAGGTTTTAAGGACGGTCGAATTATTAAGTACAGGGGCTTTGCTCAAAAACCTCTTGTTTTTAATTTAACAAAAAGATTGTTAAAAAACTTAACTAAAAAAAGAAAAATTTAAAATTAATGCACAGTAAGAAGTCCAAATTCTATAAACAAAGCGGTAATCCTAGTATTCTTTCAACCTTAAACTGCTTCTTGAAACTATTTATTGCCGCCTCCTTACTTTAATCAATATAAATTTAAAAATCCAAGAAACCCAGCGCTTCCTGGAGTGCACAAGGCTGTACACGTTACAACTAGTTTTTAGGCAATCTAAATATTTTTGAATCTATTTAAAGTGTTAGTGGGTTAAAGGCAGCTCCAGCCAGAGTGAGTGGGTAGGTCTGAAGAGGAGTTGATTAGTGTTTGAAGAGTTCCGGGTTTAGATAGATAAAATGTTGCTTGGGAAAGCCTTTGCATTAAAGGTAAAAGCTCTTGTGGTTCAGATAATTTTTGACAATCTGAGTTTGAGAAGGAAAACATTTGATTTTTTTCTTTTCCTGAAGCGATGTCTTTTTGCTTTTGATTCTTTTTGTTAAGTTTTCTTGCTTTTTTTACAATATTAACAGCGCTAAGAAAGTCCTCTTCCATATTTTTTAAACGAACCATATCGTATAAAGATAGAGTGTACTCTACTTTTATTTGCTCAGATATATTTTCTTCAGCTTCTGAATCAAAAAGGTTTTTCATCCAATCTTTGATGTTCTCTTTGACAGATTGATTAGTCTCATTCAAATGATCTCTTAGTGAGTTTATATCTAAACCTACTAAACCAGCTAACGGTACAATCTCTGGAGAGGCAAAAGTTAATTTTGCTGATTGAGATTGATACACCTGATGAACAGTTTCTATTGTTGACAAGCATTGGGATAAAAATAAAGCATCATAAGGTCTTTGTTTCCCGTTTATGGTTAAAGAGAGTTTATTGATTCCGTCTAAAAAACTGTTTAAAGAAAATTTTGTAAATTTAGAAGAGCTAAAGCTTCCATACCTTGTTTTCTTATCACTTAACTTATGACTAAAGAGAAAAGCATATTGATGTCTGTATTTAGAAAGAGAGCCATTATTTCCAAGGGTCTTTTTAAATAGTTTTATTTCTTTTTTAAAATGTTTCGTTTTAAAAGGTAAGGTTAGGAGACTCACAACAGGTACAAGGGGGACCCAAGCACTTAATCGTAGGATATATTCTTTCTTTTTTAAAGTGCCGTCTCTGTATATATAGAATTGTTCATGAAAAGTGAGCTCCCTTTCTTGTATTCCTTCTTTGTTGCTTATAGATTGCATTAGTTTTTCGGGCTTGATATGGACAATGACTACATCACAGAGATCGCAACTTTTTGCAAAATCAACGGTTTTTTCAAAATAAAGAGAGCTTACATCTTTTTTAACTAAGTCAGAAAAGGCACAATCAGACTTTTTGTCATCACAAATATGGGCCATATAATCCCCATCACTATTAATAAAGAAGACGTAGAGGTCACGGTCGCTTTCTGTAGCTCCCAGAGCTACAGATGTAGAAAACAGAGTTGTAGACATTAAAATCAGTAGAATTAATTTCATTTTATACCTCAATTGGTTTACTGTTTGATTATCTTAACTTAGGGCGGAATATACAAAACTTATGTTAAAATATCTAGTTAAAAAGTTATTTGTGAAAATCTTTCAGAAGTTTAGTCATTTAAATGTACAGTTTTTTTACTTTTAGGCAGGAAGTGTTGGAAAAAATAAGTCTTATGTTAAAAAAAACAAATAAAGATTATCTTTTTTTTTGTTTTAAATTAACCCGAGTTCGGACTTTTCTAAGGACCTAAGTTTTAAATAAATAAAAGATCACCTTAAGTCTTTTGTAAGATGTAGTTATTTTTTACTCTGGCCTATAAAAAAGAGCTAGGAGTGATCAAAGAGGCTTAAATTGTAGAAGTTTTTACTCTTGTTTACGTGTTTAAACCCATGAAAATAGAATGTTAAACCAGATTTAAAAAGTCCGAACTCGTGTAAAGTAACCTTCTCATTTTCGGTAACTTCCTATGTTTGTTAATAAACTAGGCTCAAGGCCTACCTTATTTAGGGTAACCAGTCTTAGGCTTAGAATAAGTCGTCATCTATTTCCTCTTCCAGGCTATTTGTAAGTGCCTTTTTTCTAAGAGAGTCTAAATTACATCTCTGGTATAATTTGTAAACTGTGTTTTAAAGATGGACATAGAAGTCTGGTTTTGTATCAACGTGAGGCTTTCACCTTGGTGTTTCATTGATCACCTGTGCTATTATTTATAATATGATTAGATACGTTAGCTTTTGTTTTTTAATTTTAACTCTACTTACTAATTGTACAAATAAACTTACTTTTAATAACAATGAGGGTTCTTTAGATAAAAAACAAAATATTTTATTAATCATATTAGATGATATAGGTGTAGGTGAATTTTATGGTTATTCTCATGGAGTTATAAAACCTAATATGCCAAATATAAAATCTTTAGTTGATACAGGTCTGTCTTTTGACGAAGCGTGGGC
Organism: Bdellovibrionales bacterium; assembly: GCA_965205365.1. GTDB lineage: Bacteria > Bdellovibrionota > Bdellovibrionia > Bdellovibrionales > UBA1609 > JALZUR01. Next base: position 365,480 of record CBDBGT010000010.1, on the reverse strand, counting down.
TTTCCCTCTGTGTGCTCCCACACGTGCTTCAATTAGTACAGGTAAATATGGTTTTAAAAATGGTGTAACTGGAGTTGATACCAATAACATTATTAACAGTTCAGAAAAACTATTACACAAATATATTTCTGAATCTGATTCAGAATATGCTATTGCTCACTACGGAAAATGGCATATATCAGGAAACAATGCTCATGCTGCGCCAGCTTTTTTTGGAGTTACTGAATTTAGAGGGCTTATCAATGGAGCGGTTTTAGATTATTCTTCGTGGCAATTATCTGAAAATGGTTTGGTATCAACAAGTGCAGACTATATAACTAAAAAGCTAACAGATCTTTCAATTGATTTTGTTAATGAACAAGGGAGTAAGCCCTGGTTCTTATGGCTAGCATACACATCTCCCCATACACCGTTTCATCTTCCACCGGAGGGAACGCACTCTCAAACAAACCTTTCAGGCGATGAAGAAGACATTGAAGCAAGCCCTAGGCCTTATTTTAATGCAATGGTTGAAAATGTAGATTTTGAAATTGGTCGACTGCTTAATTCCATGCCTACAAACATAAAAGAAAATACAACAATAATACTTATTGGAGATAATGGGTCACATAAAAAAGTAATCCAGGCTCCATACACACTCAATCAATCTAAAGGAACTCTTTTTCAAGGAGGTGTTCATGTTCCTTTCATTGTTTCAGGGAAAGGTGTGAGTAGGAAGAATCAAAGAGACTCGTCTTTGATTTCTTCAGTAGATATTTTTCCTACCATTTTAGAACTTATAGGGGCCTTTGTGCCACCACAGGTTGATGGGGTATCTTTTAAATCTTTATTAGAATCAGGAAGCCCTAGCATCCGAAAATTCAACTTTTCTCAAATATCTAGCACTACTCCTTCTGAATCTGGCATGACAATTCGAAACTCGAGGTTTAAGTTAATTAAATTTAAAACTGGAAATGAGCGGCTTTTTGATCTTCAACAAGACCCCTTTGAAAGCACAAACTTACTTCTTGGTTCACTAAACCCTGAACAAAAAATTGCATACGATGAGCTTTCAGTAGAGCTGCAAAATCTATTAAGCTTAGAAAATGAAATAGATATTACAGATTCAATTTTCACTAACCGTTCACCTCTTTGCACGGAGTATGTGGGTGTTTTTTCAAGTCAAATAACTGATGTGAATAGAAATTTAGTCTTACAAGGGCAAACTTCAATTATTGATTATGATGTAAATCACTGTAAGATTTTTAGTAATTCTATCCCCAATCATAATATTAATGATGGAGCCAATTCATTTCCTAATGATGTAACCTCGGTTTCTCAGGAGGTTGTAATTTTAAAAACACCGGCTCTGGTAGGGTCGAATACGAACTTAAGCTTACAGTATAATAACGCTATCTTTCTTAACGGGTCTAAGTTAGACCTATTAGCTGCTGCATGCTACGGTGTTGGTCCTGGACCCCTAGGTCAGGAGAAAATTGGATGTAACAATCCTAGTCAGCCATGGAGGTATGATCCGATGTTTCCAGGGAATGACTTTGGGACTGACTCTCATAATGCCCATGCTCAGCCTAATGGATCATATCACTACCATGGTAATCCGAATGCAATGTTTGTTTCAGGGGTTGAATCACCAGTTATTGGATTTGCTGCTGATGGCTTCCCTATTTATGGCTCTTATATAAATGATGGAAGTGTTATTCGTGAAGTACAATCAGGGTACACATTAAAGACAGGAGATAGAGCTCCTCAAGCTGGTGAGGCAGCTCATCCACTAGGCAATTATAATGGCACTTTTAGAGATGACTATGAATTTACAAACAACGGAGACCTTGATGAGTGCAACGGAATGACTCAAAATGGTCAATACGCATATTATGTGACAAACTTTTTTCCATGGGTTTTAAATTGCTATAAAGGAATTCTTGATTCGAGTTTTCAAAAGTAAATGAGACGAAACTTTATTTTTTTTATTTTTTTATTTTTTAGTATTTTCTCTTTTGCACATTTGAAGGAGGGTGATTCTTACTTTTTAGTCGAGTTTGCTCGTGGAGCTTTATGGGATTTAAGAAAAACCTATAATAAACAAGCATGCGTTGGGAAGCATATTCTGTGGTTAAAGAAGTTGTATAGAGAGGGAAAAATTAAATATGCTTTTTATGATGAAAATAAATTTGAAATACAAAAAGTATATTTTTTGTATGATAACAAAAGTGACCTTATCCATCAGATGCAAAACAACTCCTGCTTAGTTAAGAAAGTGCTCAAATATAAAGTATCAAGGGTTAAACTCTCTATGCTAAAACGCTCTGACTAACACCTATTGAAATATGAAAGCACACACCAGTTTAATTGTGCGCTTTTTCTGTACTGTCTCCAGGAAGCAGGTATCTTGCAATTAAGTTATAAGTTTTGGTTCATGGGTAGTTAAGAGGGTTACGACGCAGCATAGAAAGAATTAATCTATAGAGGTCTTCATTTCTGTGATTGAACCTAAACTCACACTCCTTTAAATGCAAATAAAAAGTATTCTTATGCATTCCTCTAAATTTAGAAAGTCTTACTTTGGCTAAGCCCCAAAAATTCTCTATTCCATTAATATGGTTTTTAACTTTTCCTTCAGCTTTTGAAAATTCATTTTTTCCATGATGAACTCTGTAGTGTTTTTTATAACCCATATCCACAAGACCATCATACGTCCTAAAGCCATCTGTATAAACTGTAGACTCCTTGCTTATTTTAGCCCGTATAAGAGGGAGAATCTCGTTTTTAGAGCAGTTTTTAATAATCTGAGTATAAACCTTACCATTTCTTTTTTTAAGCCCAAAGACAATGGTTTTACCTCTAGCTCCTCTTCCGCGAAGACCTCTAACTCTCCTTGCTCCAAAATAACTTTCATCCAGTTCTATTTCACCAGAGTCAAAAAGGCTTTCTTGTTCGCATTGCTCAACTATTTTTGATCGTACTTTTTTTAAAATATTTCCTATAGTTTTTCTGTTAAGCTTTGTTAATTCTGAAATCTGTTGAGTTGTTAAATCACTGGCAAAAAGCTTGATAATCTCCCTGAATTTAGCCTCTGAAATTCTTGAACGAGCAAAATACCTATTTTTCACAGTGATAATAATAAGTTAACTCCCTTCAAAGTCAACTTAACTACCCATGAACCTAAGTTTTTTACTTATTTTTCTATGCTCATTCTGCTTGTTCCTTGGGGTGTTTAACCTTATTTCATTATTAAACAGCTATACAATTTGCTTTATAGATTTGGACACTTGACCAAACAAGCAGATAGTTATTTAGTTATATTTATGGATTCTAATAAAAGACCTGGATTTTCAACGTTTTTAGTTGTAAATATCATTTCTATTTTAATCTCCCTAGGGATTATTCTAGCGGCATTTCAACATATGCCTAATGTGATAAATTTCATTTCAGGCTGGTATCTTTTTTTTACTATAGTTGGTTATACTGGGCTTATTTGGTTTGCACTATCAGCACTTTGTTTAATTGCTCATAGAGTGTTTAAAACATTTTTTGCACCCTCCTTGATTATTGTTTTTTCAATCATAGCTCTTTTTTTAGATATTAAGGTGTATTCTCTATATCGCTCTCACATGAGTGTGGGTTTTCTTGAGTATGTTGTTAAAGAAGCTTTTGGTGAGTTGAAAAGAATTAGTTATATAGATGTTGCCTTAATCACTGTAAGTTTTATCCTGCTTACTCTTATTACTTATTTTTTATTAAAGTTTTTTGTTAAAAAGCTTAGTGAGCGCTCAAAGCCTTTAAGTATCAGTCTGCCCTACGCAAGCTTTTTTCTTTTTTTTTTAATATCTCAGGTAGCCTATATATATGCTGATGTGATTAACTATATTCCAGTTAAAAAATGGACTAGACATATTCCTCTTTATCAACCTTTTACAGCAAGAAGAACACTTATTAAATTGGGGGTAATCAACTCATCTCATATTAGAGAGTTTGAAATGAGTTCTAATTATGATGATTCATCTATAAACTACCCGAAAGAGATCAAGTGTGAAAAAAATGATGTTAAACCTAATATGCTTTGGATATTTATAGATTCTTGGAGATTTGTAGATTACAATAAAGAGACTACTCCAAACATTTACAAATGGGTTCAGGCAAATAACACACATATCTTTAAAAACCATTGGAGTATTGGAAACGCAACAATTCCAAGTCTTTTTTCTGTTTTTTATGGAGTTCCTGGGTTGTATGTAAAATCTTTTACTGAATCTGGAATAACGCCTATATTTATTTCAAAACTCTTAGATGAGAATTATGAATTACAAATTTCTACAGGATGGCCTATAGATAAAACTAGTCTTTCAAAAAATATTTTTAAGGAAGTTTCTAATTTACGGACGAGTATTGGAGATAAAAAAGCTTGGGAATCCGATGCTTATATGAAAGATGAAATTTTTTCTTTTTTGCAAAAGCGAGATATCAACAAACCTTACTTTTCTTTTATGATTTTTGACTCTGCCCATGATTACTCCCTTCCTAATGATTATGATGCGCCTTTTAAGCCCTATAGTAAAAGCATAAGCTATCTCTCCTTAGGACCTAATACGGACCCCATAGAGTATTATAATAAGTATAAAAACTCCATTCACTATATAGATTCTCTGGTTGAAAAGATCTTAAGCTCTCCACTTATTTATGATTCTAAAAGGCCTACTATAATTGTAATTACAAGTGATCATGGAGAACAGTTTAACGATCTTAAGAAAAATTTTTGGGGGCACAATAGTAATTTTTCAAGATTTCAACTTAGAGTTCCTATGTTTATTAATTGGAATGGTTACAAGCCAAAGTTTAAAACTGATTTAAAGTTAAACGACTCAAAAGAAAATTTCAAGCACATGACCACCCATAATGATATGTCGTATACATTTTTGCAGAACGCATTTAACTGTTCACTTAGCACTCAACAATCTATTGGGTTTAATATGTACTCTTCTCAAGAAAGACTGCCTCTACTCTTAAGCACATATTCAAGACATGGAGTCCTTACAGAAGATAAAATTTATTCTTATGAGATTGGCCAAGGTTATGAGGTTTATGATTACAACTACAATGAGTCTGAAGATCAAGATGTGCCTAAAGAGATTTTTAAACAATATTTAGATAGGAGCACAAAATTTTATAATTAACTCTGTATAGAGCTGGCTACCTTCTAAATGATACACGGAAACACTGTGTTGTTCTTGTTACTGCTAGAAATCTTTATAAAAGTTTTGTGATTTTTGAGTATAAACACAGATCTCACTTTCCTCTTTGAGAACTTTTTTAGCCCATGGAGGTTTGCTTTCTAAGACTTCTTTAAATCACAATGTTTAAGGTGATTTCATATTTTTTTTTACTAGGGTTAAGTTTGGGGGATCTTGGTGGCTGACCACATGAAGTTTTAATTCTATGTTTTTTAGAAAGTGTTGAGTGGACTTTATCTCAGGTCCATAAATCTGTTTCAAACTCAAATTTTAAAATAGGCTTTTTAAAATCCTTTTTAATTCGTTTAATCATGGCTTTATTAACCTTTACCCTAACTTTCTCACTATAACTTGAGTGATCTATGTGCTTACATTTATCTTAGATATTTTTTCATATTATATAATAGTAGAAAAACTTTTGTAAAAATCTATATTTATTAAGATTTTTAAAACACCACCTTGTGTGATTAAGAGGCCCGTTTTCTGCAGACAGTACGTTTAATCTATATAAACTTTAACCCAACTAGAATCAATGTGCCCATAGGAGTTATAAACCCTCACCACGTACCATCCCTCATGGGAACGAGAGGCTTTTGGTATGGAAAGAAGGTTAGTTGTTTGGCCTACAAGAGCTTTTGATCGACCTTGAGTGCTTTTATACCACTGGTAGCGAAGAGAAGCTCCACTTGCACTTACAGATAAACTTAAGTTTTCATTGGCATTAATGGTGGTGTTTTGAGGTTGTGATGTGATAATAGGAGGCCCAGCATTTAAAGTTAAAACTATATTCACCTTAACCCAACTAGAGTCAACGTACCCATAAGAGTTGTAAACCCTCACCACGTACCATCCCTCATGGGAACGAGAGGCTTTTGGTATTGAAAGAAAGTTATTTGTTTGGCCTAAAAGAGTTTTTGATTGACCTTGGGTGTTTTTATACCACTGGTAGCTTAAAGGAGCCTCACTACTAGCGCTTACAGATAAACGTAAGCTTTCATTGGCGTTGACTATGGTGTTTTGAGGTTGTGATGTGATAATGGGAAGCTCAGATATGGTGATGGAAGAAAATTCTACACGCACAGTCACTGCATTAGAATAAACTAAGCCGTAAGCATTGCTTACTTTTACTTTGTATGTTCCTTCATCATTTTGATTTGCGTTGTTTATTAAAAGAGTTTTGCTTGTTTGATTCGATATGGGTACATTATCTTTATACCACTGGTAGCGAAGAGAAGTTCCACTGGCACTTACAGATAAACTTAAGCTTTCGTTGGCGTTGACTATGGTGTTTTGAGGTTGTGATGTGATCATAGGAGAGGGCCTTACAATTACAGCTGCTACTTTAGAATAAACTGCGCCGTGAGCGTTGCTTACCTTTACTTTATATATTCCTTGATCACTTTGGCTTGCGTTATTTATTAAAAGAGCTTTACTTGTTTGATCGGATATTTCCACACTATTTTTATACCACTGATAAGTTAAAGGGTTTTCACCGTTAGCGCGTACAGATAAATTTAAGTTGTTATTAACCCGAGTTCGAACTTTTTTCAGGACCTAAGTGCTGGATAAATAAAAGATCATCCCAGCCTTTTGTAAGATTTAGTTGTTTTTTACTGATCTGCAAAAAGGAGCCGGGAATGATCGAAGAGAATCAAATTATAGAAGTTTTTACTCTTGTTGACGACTTTATTTTAGGGTTAAACAAAGAACAGTCCAAACTCATACCCAGCAAAAGAAAGAGAGGTTTTCCATCTGCGTTATCTGAGTCTGAAGTCATCACCATCTGTTTATTATTCCAATTTTCCGGCTTCAGAAATTTTAAAGCTTTCTATACAGGTTATGTTCAAAAATTTCTAAAACCTTATTTCCCAAAACTCTTGTCCTACAATAGGTTTGTAGAACTTAAAAAATCTTCAGCACCTCAAATTCTTATTTTTTTACACTCACTTATGCAATCAAATATTTGCACAGGAATATCTGTTGTAGACTCCAGTCCCATTGTTGTTTGTAATAACAAAAGAATCGGTCGTCACAAAACCTTTAAAGGACTTGCAAAACGTGGGAAATCAACAATGGGCTGGTTCTTTGGTTTTAAAGTTCACATAGTAATTTCTCACAAAGGGGAGCTCTTAAGTTTTACCATAACCCCAGGAAATGTTCATGATACAAAGCCTGTAGAGGGTTTAGCTGAGAATATTTTTGGAAAATTGTTTGGAGACAAAGGATATATATCCCAAAAGCTATTTGAAAAATTGATGAGTAAAGGGGTTCAAGTCATAACAAATCTTAAATCCAATATGAAAAATAAGTTTGTTCCTCTTTTTGATAAACTACTCCTGAGGAAAAGGTACATTGTTGAAACTGCTTTTGGGATTTTAAAGGAGGAATTTCATCTTGAACACTCAAGACACCGAAGCCCAAAAAACTTTGTGGTAAATTTACTTTCGGCACTAACGGCGTACTGTTTGCGTCCAAGAAAACCCTCTATTAGACTTCAAGTACTTGAAGAAAGGCTGCTTCAGTAGGTTTAGAAAGTTCGAACTCGGGTTATTAGCCTTAATAATGGTGTTTTGAGGTTGTAATGTGATAACAGGAGAGAGTTTTATATTTACAGTCACTGTATTAGAATAAACTGAGCCGTAAGAGTTGCTTACTTTTACTTTATATGCTCCTCCATCACTTTGACTCACATTACTTATTAAAAGAGTCTTATTGGTTTTACTAGGCATTTCTATATTATTTTTATACCACTGGTAATTTAAAGAACCCTCACCACTGGCGTTTACAGACAAACTTAAATTGTTATTGACTTGTATAGTGGTATTTTGAGGTTGCAGTGTGATAACAGGAGACAGTCTCACATTTACAGTGGCTGCATTAGAATAAACTGAGCCGTAAGCATTGCTTACTTTTACTTTATATGTTCCTTCATCACTTTGACTGACATTATTTATTAAAAGAGTTTTACTTGTTTGGTTCAATATTTCCACACTATTTTTATACCACTGGTAAGTTAAAGGGTTTTCCCCATTGGCAGTTACAGATAAACTTAAGCTGTCATTGACATTAATGGTAGTGCTGTGAGGCTGTAATGTGATAATAGGGGCTTGATCTATAGTTACAGTCACTGTATTGGAGTAAATTGAACTAGAAGAGTTGCTTATTTTTACTCTATATCTTCCTTCATCACTTTGACTCACGTTACTTATTAAAAGGGTTTTATTTGTTTGATTCGATATTGCTCTACCCTCTTTATACCACTGATAGAGAAGAGAAGATCCACTAGCAGTTACAGATAGGTTTAAAGTACCATTTGCTGGTAAGCTTTTACTCGTAGGTTGAGAAATAATACGAGGAGGAGTTTGGTCTGTAGATCCTGAGGGGTAAATATTAGACACACGGAAAGCTGACTCTTTAATCTTTCTTGAATTATCTGTAATGGCATCTCCATAAGGAACTTCTCCATTAATAGATCGAGGGCTTGAAAAAGCAGGAACCCTATGGTTGCAAGAAGAAGTGGGTTTTTCACCAAAAGCAGCATAACTACATGGGTAAGCCATTATAGTCCGAAGCCTTCTTTCTGGACTTCTATAACCATAATCGTAACGTGATGATGAAGGAGGATAAAAGGTGTTTTGCCTATCATGGCGAGCTGAAAGGTTATGGCCAGTTTCATGAGCAAAGATGGTAGAGTTGGTGTCGTATACTTGACCAAAGCCCGTTGATTTTGATTGAGTGTACCAAGCAGACCCAGGATACTTTTTTTGGAGTAAAGTGACGAGATCAGAATTTGTTTCATCTCGTATGTCATGTATTTCATCCATAACTCCATCAGTCTTACGTTGCAGCAGAGACAAAGGATTTGAATCGTCTGTTAAATTCTCTGTATATGAAGTTTCAACAGCTCGAGTTAGACGAAAGATTACCCCAGTTTGAGAGGTGCTATGAGCGGTATTTGTATAAGCTATAAGGTTATTGATTTTAGCAAGGATTTCGTCATGGGTTCTATTTTTACTAACACGCTGTGTGTATGCAACTAATATGTCTATGACAACCGGGTTGGAAGTATTGGCTATAAGAGCAGGAGAGTGAGTGGTTTCTAATGCCAAGGCATCTTCTTCTGCCTTTGAGGGTGCATTTGCTACTTCAGGTTCAACAACATCATCAATTGGTTCAGGAAGTAGACTTTCATTTACTTTACGAATTAAATGTTTATTTTTTGATAAATAATCAATCCTGTAGTCGCTACCTGATGCATGAAGTGCCCCAGAAAGAGTAGACTTATAAAATGAGAGATGAACCCATTGATTAAGCTTTTCATCAACTTGTCCTACCCAAACAAAACTATCTTTCTTTTTATAGTCTACTCTTTTTTGCTCCACTTGAACCGTTTTTCCATTAGGAAGTGGAATTTGAAGTTTGTCTGGCAAATCCAAAGGGTGCTCTACTTTTTTAAAGGCTTCAAAGTCCACATTTAAACCAGATAGCTCCATAGTAAACCCAGAGGGTTCGTCAGAGTGGCGATTTTTAAACTCCTCTAGTTCTTCTGGTAGAGGTTTAAAAGTTTTAAAAAGAGTGGGCTTTTTTATTTCTACCTGTTTATTCTTAAGAGTTGAAGTTGGTTTTAATGAGGCTTTTAAAAGATTTTGCTTAAGCGTCTGAATACTAGACACAGATCTTGTTTGGTTTAAATTATGAGATACCTTGACCTCATTATTTTCTAAGAAAGTCTGAGAGCTATAAAACCCCCAGCCTAACAAAATCAATAGTAACGGTAAAAAAAGATTTTTATTATTTAACACCCACTGCTCCTTTAACTTCATTTAACTTTCAATACTAAAGTCGGTGTATTTAAAAAAATACTTTAGTATTATTTTTCATTCATAGGAGTATCACTTGCTCCACTTAGTTCTTTTTAAGACAAAGCCTTAAACTAAAGGCTAGAGGCGAAAACTCATGACTTTGCTCATAATTTTCAAGGTTTCTAGGGGTTCTTTAAAGGACTTTTTAACATGGAGAGGCTTCATACTTTCTCCAGATTTTTTATTTCAATGGTGCTTTTATAGGGGGAAAGTTTTAATTTCTTTATTAAAATCGTTTAAATTTTAGATAGATTCTTTAAACATATAAGTATTTTTTTAAAACCCAAAGCCCTATTAAATCTTTGTGCCCACCCTCTTATTGCATCCAAGAGGAAAATACATAGCTTTATTTATCACCTTGTTATTCTGGTGAGCTTTAACTACTATACAGTCTAAAAATACAATAGGATAAGTTGATTCTAAAGATCTGCTTTGCTACGTTATCATTTCATCAATTACAGCAGTGTTAGAAGTAACAGAATGAGAGAGCTTAGTATCGTCATACAGGGTTTTAATCACCTCCTGAATGTCCCGTGTAGTCACTCTCCTAGCTTTTCTGGATTCAGATTTAGTATTTTTACAATACCCTAAGTAATATGACTTATTTTTAGATTATTCGATTAATTTTAATAGCCTTGTTGATTGCTAATGTTGCATTAGAAGTAACAGAAATAATTTCCTCTTCAACAGTAGCAGCTTACAATCAACATATTTGAAACATCTTATAACTGTTTAATTGAGGGGAGTAATAGCTTCTAGTGTTTAATCTATATAAACCTTGACCCAGCTAGAGTCAACGTATCCATAAGAGTTATGAACCCTCACTACGTACCATCCTTCATGGAAACTAGAGGCATTTGGTATTGAAAGAAGGTTAGTTGTTTCACCTAAAAGAGCTTTTGATCCACCTTGGGCGCTTCTATACCACTGGTAGCTAAGAGAAGCTCCACCGGCACTTACAGATAAACTTAAGTTGTCGTTGGCATTAATGGTGGTGTTTTGAGGTTGTGATACGATAATAGGAGGCCCGGTATTTAAAGTTAAAACTATATTCACTTTAACCCATTTAGAATCAACGTATCCATGAGAGTTATAAACCCTCACTACGTACCACCCTTCGTGAGAACTAGAGGCATTTGGTATTGAAAGAAGGTTATTTGTTTGGCCTAAAAGAGCTTTTGATGAACCTTGAGTGTTTTTATACCACTGGTAGCTTAAAGGAGCTTTACTACTAGCATTGACAGATAAATTTAAGCTTTCATTGGCGTTGATTATGACATTTTGAGGTTGCAATGTGATAATGGGAAGCTTAGATATGGTGATGGAAGAAGGTTCTACACGTACAGCCACTTCATTAGAATAAACTAAGCCATAAGCGTTGCTTACTTTTACTTTGTATGTTCCTTCATTATTTTCATTTACGTTGTTTATTAAAAGAGTTTTGTTTGTTTCACCAGATATTGCTGCATTGTTTTTATACCACTGGTAAGTTAAAGGGTTTTCACCGTTAGCGCGTACAGATAAATTTAAGTTGTTATTCACTTGTATAGTGGTATTTTGAGGTTGTAATGTGATAACAGGAGATGGTCTTATAATTACAGCCGCTACTTTAGAATAAACTAAGCCATGGGCGTTGCTTACCTTTACCTTATATATTCCTTGATCACTTTGGCTTGCGTTATTTATTAAAAGAGCTTTACTTGTTTGATCGGATATTTCCACACTATTTTTATACCACTGGTAAGTTAAAGGATTTTCCTCATTGGCATTTACAGATAAACTTAAGTTATCATTGGCCCTAATGATGGTATTTTGAGGTTGTAATGTGATAATAGGAGACAGTCTCACGTTTACAGTGACGGCATTAGAATAAACTAAGCCATAAGCGTTGCTTACTTTTACTTTATATGTTCCTTCATCACTTTGACTGACATTATTTATTAAAAGAGTTTTGTTTGTTTCACCAGATATTGCCACATTGTTTTTATACCACTGGTAAGTTAAAGGATTTTCCCCATTGGCATTTACAGATAAACTTAAGTTATCATTGGCCCTAATGATGGTATTTTGAGGTTGTAATGTGATAATAGGAGACAGTCTCACGTTTACAGTGACGGCATTAGAATAAACTAAGCCATAAGCGTTGCTTACTTTTACTTTATATGTTCCTTCATCACTTTGACTGACATTATTTATTAAAAGAGTTTTGTTTGTTTCACCAGATATTGCCACATTGTTTTTATACCACTGGTAATTTAAAGGACCCTCACCACTGGCGTCTACAGCTAAGCTTAAATTATCATTAACTTCTACTGTGGCACTCTGAGGTTGTGATATAATGTAAGGAGGGGTAGGTGTATTGTCAGAAGATTGGCGATAGGCTGCAATCCTTGGGGCATTTTCTCTAATATACTTTGCATTATCCATTGTTGCACCTCCTCGTGGAACACCTTGAACGGGTTCAGCACTTGAAAAATAAAGTCTGTTATGATAAGTAAACGCCATGATAGTGCCACTTCCGCCTCCAGCCTCGCTAAACCATTTATCACTAAATTTATTGCCACTATTCAGGCCATTATTATCAAGAACATAACCAAAATTGTAACCAGAGAGTTTATTCCTTGAATAGTAAGAATTCTTCTTATTGCGCTGACCCCCAATACTGCGTCCAGTTACACGGGCCAAATTGAGGTTTGAACAATTTCCAAATGCGCTAAAAGGACTGCCACTCAGTAGTGTACAACCCCCAGGTGCTCCATACATAGATACAAGATCAGATTTTGTTTCAGCTCGCAGACGCTGTATCTCTGAAGATTTTTTCATATAGTCAGAAGCCCCGCTTATGTCTCCTGTATATGAAACTCCAACAAATCGAGTTAGACGGATATTCACTCCAGTCTGGGAGTTATTATGAATAGTATTAGCCATAGCTACCATATTATTGATTAGGGGAACTAGCCTATTCCTAGATGATATATAAACAAGGGGGTACACTACTAATAAATCTATGGTAACCCTTTGTAAAGCTTTGGCGTTAGCTACAGTAGGGGGTGTGTCAGAGAGGGCGCTTGCGCTGACTGTTTTTGTTAGAAACTCTGAGGTTTTATCATTAAGACTTGATCCATTATAGTTTTTAGATTCTACTTCTTCTGGCCTTTTAACTACATCATCAACTAGCGGAGACCATAAACTTTCATCCACTTTGCGAATCAAATATTTATTACCTGATAAATACTCAATCCTATGAGTTTCACTAGGTGTATGAATTCCTCCGTAAAGAGTAGATTTATAAAATGAGAGATGAACCCATTGATTAAGTTTTCCATCAACTTGTCCTACCCAAACAAAATTATCCTTCTCCTTATAGTCCACTCTTTTTTGCTCCACTTGAATTGTTTTTCCATTAGGAAGTGGAATTTGAAGCTTATCTGGCAAATCTAAAGGGTGCTCTACTTTTTTAAAGGCTTCAAAGTCCACACTTAAACCAGATAGCTCCATGGTAAATCCAGAGGGCTCATCAGAATGGCGATTATTAAACTCCTCTAGCTCTTCTGGTAGAGGTTTAAAAGTTTTAAAAAGAGTGGGCTTTTTTATTTCTACCTGTTTATTCTTAAGAGTTGAAGTTGGTTTTAATGAAGTTGTTGAAAGGTTTTGTTTAAGTGTCTCAACACTAGACACAGACCTTGTTTGGTTTAAATTATGAGATACCTTGACCTCATTATTTTCTAAGAAAGTCTGAGAGCTATAAAACCCCCAGCCTAACAAAATCAATAGTAAAAGTAAAAAAAGATTTTTATTATTTAACACCCACTGCTCCTTTAACTTCATTTAACTTTTCAATACTAAAGTCGGTGCATTTAAAAAAATACCTTAGTATTATTTTTCATTCATAGGAGTATCACTTTCTCCACTTAGTTCTTTTTAAGACAAAGCCTTAAACTAAAGGCTAGAAACGAAAACTCCTAACTTTGCTCATAATTTTCAAGGTTTCTAGGGTTCTTTAAAGGACTTTTTAACATGGAGAGGCTTCATACTTTCTCCAGATTTTTTATTTCAATGGTGCTTTTATAGGGGGAAAGTTTTAATTTCTTTATTAAAATCGTTTAAATTTTAGATAGATTCTTTAAATATATAAGTATTTTTAGACTAGGTCTAAGGTCTTAAGATTATTGTCCGATGTGGCTTAAAGACTAGTTAAAGTTAATAAGACAAAGGGGCTAAGATGTGTAAGAAAACTGGAAAAATATTGTTACTGGTATTTAGTTGCTTGCTTTTTATGGGTAATAAAGGGTGTGATTCCAAAGAGGCAAAAAGAAGAGGGCGTGTTTTAAGAAAAGGCACAACTTCAATGGGGATTAGGTCTGCACGTGTTGATGTGGGAAACAATATCAACATAGACATTCAAGAAGTTATAAATGGTCAGTACTTAACAGAGCTTCAAAATAGCGAATATTTTGCTTCAGCAGATAGGTTAAACGTTCAAAGTTTGAACTTTCAAGAACGTATACAGGCGCAACAAAGTGGGATGGGTTTTCGAGCCTTATCTGCTAATACAACAGCTGGGTCTTGTACTCATGATCTTCCAGAGGTGGTGTTAACAGGGAATGTCACAGGCTTTGAATTGGGAAATGAGTTTGGTTTAGGAATTGGTTTTGGTCCTGGTGGGGTTTTAGGTGGTGTTCTTACCGGTGTTGATTTTAATTTAAGTAAAATGAAAATGAGCTTAGACATACATTCATTTCAGCCTTTAAGTGGTACGGCCTTAGTCAGTGCAAATAAAACTGGAACTAAAGTTGATTTTGGGGGAGGCCTTGGCTTGAATTTAGGAAATATTATATTTAATCCAAGAGCTGTATTTAGAGAGCCTGTTGTGGATGTGATTAGGAGAACACTCAGATCTGCACTAGTTGATCTTGGTGAGAGGCTTGAGGAGTTAGAGCCATGGTCAGCAAGGGTATATAAAGATAATGATTCACATATAATGATAAATGCAGGTTTAAGACATGGTCTTAAAAAAGGGGACACTCTTTATGTTTCTAATATGAGGTACATTTGGGATGGAGAACCATGTGCTTCAAGGCTGGATAGGCAGATTAATCTTCAAGATGAAGAAAATGCTGTTGCAAAAGTCATCATTGAAACTACTCCAAGTGTTGATGTTTCAGTGGCAAGGGTTTTTGAATCAAATGGAATTGATATTCAAGAGGGAGCAAGAGTTTATATTCATTATTTAAAAGGCTCAAAAGACTCCAAAGATCCAATGCCTGAAATGCCAAACCCTGAGCAGTGGGTTCCTAAAAAATAATACTTAAGCTTATTAACTTTAATGAGATGGGCTTTGGTTAATTAAAAAAACTTTTTTTTAGTAGATTATTTTTATTTTTTTAGAAGCTAATTTAGCTTTTTTAACTGCAGCATTAATATTATGATCAGTGGCTAGAACAACCCCCATGCGTCTATTTTTTCTAGTGGTAGGTTTTCCAAAAATACGAACTTGAACACCTGCTGCTTTTAAAGCTTTATCTACTCCGCTAAAAGAAAAGTTAGTGGAGTTTTTTTCACCTAATATTACAGAGCTTGCTGCGGCCTTTTCATATTTAATTTCTGGAATGGGTAGGTTTAAGATGGCTCTTAAGTGTAAATCAAACTCAGAGAGATTTTGTGAGACTAAGGTGACCATTCCAGTGTCATGGGGCCTTGGAGAAAGTTCTGAAAAATAAACGTCAGTTTTTGTTAAGAAAAATTCAACTCCAAAAAGTCCCACGCCACCTAACTTATTGACTACTTTTTTTGCCATAGTTTGAGCTTTTTTAAGTTTTTTTGGTGAAACCTTTGCAGGAATCCAAGATTCTCTATAATCACCATCTTCCTGGTGATGTCCAATGGGTTTTATAAAGAGGACTTTTTTATTTTTCTGCCTTATGGTTAAAAGAGTTATTTCAGAGTCAAATTGTATAAATTTTTCAACAATGACTTTAGAAACATCTCCTCTCATGCCAGAAATAGCAAAATTCCATGCAGAACTGGCTTGGTTTTGTTTTTTCACAATGCTTTGGCCTTTTCCAGAGCTAGACATGAGGGGTTTTACAACACAAGGAGTGCCGATTTCTTTAACAGCATGGTGAAGTTCTTTTTCAGTTGAAGCGTATAAATATTGAGCTGTTTTTATTTTTAAATCTTTAGATGCAAGGTCTTTAATTTTTGCCCTATTCATTGTGATATTAGTTGCAAATGCAGTTGGTACAACTTGAATGCCTATTTTTTCAAAATCATATAGCTTTAAAGTTCTAATGGCCTCAACTTCAGGAACAATGATATCTGGCTGATGTTTTTTAACAATTCTTTCAAGGGCTTCACTATTTAGCATTGAAATGACTTCAAAATCATCAGAAACTTGCATGGCCGGAGCTCCCTTATAATTGTCCACGGCAATAGTTTTTAAGCCCATGCGTTTAGCTGCAATAATAAACTCTTGTCCAAGTTCCCCTGAGCCCAGGAGCATAATTTTCTTATTAAGATTGGTTTTTTCTGATAAAAATGTCATGTAACACCCTTTAGTTAATGTGGTTTTTTTTATACTGCAGCTTACTTTGATTTAGCAGCTGTGTTGAGCTAAATCTAGTTGTTAATTATTTCTTAAGAGGAGTGTCTATGTCTAAAGTGAGTGCACAAAAAATGCCTAAAGGGATTTTTTATATTATTGGTAATGAGGCTGCTGAGAGGTTTAGTTATTATGGCATGAGGGGGATACTTGTTATTTTTATGACAAAGTATCTTTTAAACTCTGCAGGGGAGGAGGCTTTTTTAAGTCAAGCACAGTCTTTGGTTTGGTATCATAATTTTGCGTCTGCTGTTTATTTTTTTCCTTTAATAGGGGCTCTAATTTCTGATATTTTCTGGGGTAAGTATAAAACCATACTTTTACTCTCAGTGGTGTATTGTTTAGGTCATTTAAGTTTAGCTTTTATGGATATTCATATGATGACAGCAATTCTTGAGCCTAAGGTGTGGCTTGCTTTAGGTTTAGGGCTTATTGCTGTGGGTTCGGGGGGAATTAAACCTTGTGTGTCAGCTCATGTTGGAGATCAATTTGAGGCTAGTCAAAAAAAATTACTAGATAAGGTTTTTAGCTTATTTTATTTTTCAATTAATTTTGGTTCTATGTTTGCAACTGCAATGATTCCTAAAATGCTTGAATGGTATGGGCCTTCGGTAGCTTTTGGGCTGCCGGGTGTTTTAATGTTTATTGCAACATTTATTTTTTATCGAGGTAGACATGAGTTTATAGCCATGCCTCCTGCAGGTTGGAAAACCTATAAAAAAGACATGTTTAGCTCTAAAGGTTTAAAAACTCTAGGTGGCCTAGGTATTATTTATGCTTTTATTGCTTTCTTTTGGTCCTTATATGATCAAACAGGCTCTTCATGGGTGCTACAGGCAGATAAAATGGATAAATTTGTAAATCTGGGGTTTACATCTTTTGAGTTTTTGCCTTCTCAGATTCAAACTATTAATCCCATATTAGTAATGCTTTTTATTCCTATTTTTAGCTTTAAAATCTATCCATTTGCTGCAAAGTTTACAAAAGTCACACCACTTAGAAAAATTGGAGCAGGGTTTTTTGTAACAGGCTTGTCTTTTGCCCTGGTTGCTTATACAGAGCAGATGATTCAATCAGGTTTAACGCCTTCAATTATGTGGCAATTTGCAGCCTATGTGATTATTACAGCAGCTGAAGTTTTGATTTCAATTACAGCTTTGGAGTTTTCCTATACTCAAGCTCCTAGTAGTATGAAGTCCTTTATTATGGCGGTGTTCTTACTGTCTGTTTCAATGGGAAACTTATTCACGTCAGCTGTAAATTCATTTATTCAAAACGATGATGGAACCTTATTACTTGAGGGGGCTTTATACTACTGGTTTTTTGCAATTTTAATTGTAGTTGTGGGGGCTTTATTTATGATTCCAGCTTATTTTTATAAAGAAGAGTCTTATATGGCAGACCACTCTAAAGCTGTAGATCATGATTTATTTTAGTTGTTTATTTTTAATGGGGAAAAGGACTTACCTTAGTGTTGTTTATTTTTTTCAAAAAATTTACTAGGGTGTATCCTCATAACCCTTGACCAATAGTGGTAAGTTTTAGCTAAATAAAAGTAGAGGCTAGAGAGAGAGGGTTGTCTTGAAGTTTTTTGCTAGCTTTTTAAAACGTGTGGAAATACTTTTAAAGTGTTTAGGGCTTGCAAAACGGGCTAAGGTGATTTTAGCCTGTTTTCTAGGAACAAAATTTTTCTGGAACACCTTTTCTAAGGGCTGTTAGTTTTGAGTTTCCATAAAATGACTTTCATAACATATTGATACCTGGCCATACCCATTTGTTGCGGGTAGTGCTCCAAACTGCTTTTGAAGATGTGCGTGTATACCTAACTCCACTTGTTGGGTCATTGATAAAATTAGAAGAAGTACTTTCTTGGAAACCTGAACCTATGTCATCAGTAGCAATAGCATGATCTATATAAAGGGCACCATCATCATCAATATGAAATCCAAAGGCTCTAGTTGAACCAAGACCAATTGTAAAATAGGAGGTATTGTTACCAAAGTTATCATTGGTGTCATAGTATGGGCTGTGTGTAAGGCTGTCCCCAGCCTGCCCATAATTAGGATTAGAGCGTCCAGTACAATTAGTTTCTTGGAAATATAGAGCGCTGTGAGTAAAATAATTATAAGGACTGTTGGGATACATGGAGTAATGAAAGTCATCAGTATCTATGGCAAGAAAATACTTTACACTGTTGTACCTAAGGTTGTTAAAAATATATTCGTTGGGCAGTCTTATACAGCCAGTTTTATACCAACCGGTTGGAAGATCAATGGTTGACTCACTGGTAAGGTCACCTTGGTTGTCTTCGTTTTGAGGGTTTGATGTGTTTGATCCGCTTGAGTCACCTAAGAGGCTATCTGCCCCCCCCCCCCCCCCCCCCCTTGAGGGTTTGATCTTTCTGAGTCATTTGAATCACCTAATAAAGTGTCTGACTTATCTAAACTTGTTAATGTACGCTTCCCTTGAGAAGAGTGTTCAACATTCTGACAAGCTGTAAAACTAAATAATAAACATATTGGTAATATAGATTTTGATTTCATATTCATTTTATTCTCCTTTGTTTTTTTGGTTCTAATTCACATATCGATTAAAACTTAATTAACTTTAGGACAAAAGTCTTAAAAAATTCTCAACTCAAAATAATAAAGGTTTCAGGTTTTTAAAGTGTTGCACTCTGTTGCTCTTTGTCTTAGATCAATACAATTTTAAGTTTATTCTCTTTTTAAAACAGCTTTATAAAACATTAAAAAAAACTAAATTTATTATTTTTAACGCGCTCTTTTTGATGTTGGTTTTATATGAATTTTTATAAAAACCTTAGAGGTAAAAAAAAGGAGTTAAAAGATCACAAGTTATTTTAGCAACACACAATTAGAACACCATGGCTGTGAATAATACACTTCTGTGGTGTGACTTAAGAGGTTTTAGTGGATTTAGGGGGTAATTTTTTAAAAGAAATCTTTGCAGGAGCCTAGGGTTTTAAAAATAATTTTTTAAAATTTTTTTCTAATTTAAAAATTAAAAAAAACCAGTTTATCTGAACTGGTTTAATAAAGCTTCCTTAAGTTTTTGTTTATAAGTTGTTAACTAAGTAAAATGTCAATTTTTAAATCTATAATTATAAGCCCTTTTAAGATAAAGGGCTTACTTTAAAAGCGGGGATCACCATACTTGATGATCGCCGCTTACCATTTTTTCTCTGAACCTCGCGGTTAAATGTGAAGGTACAGGTGTATACACTCTAGTTAGATTTGTTGGAGCGTTAAACACAATAGAAGAACCCCTTAAATAGTTAATGCGGTCCACAGGAAAACCAGATTCTAGGGTATCTGCATAGGTTATATAAAGTGTGCCATCATCATCAACATGAAACGGAAACACCTCTGTACCATTATATAGAGTATAATAGGAAGTATTATTACCAAAGCCGTATTCAGCAACGTTAAAGGTGTTACCGCGAATACGCATCACATATGGCCATTGAGGAGCGGTAGGGTAATCTGCACATGAAGTTCCTGAGTAGAAATCTGTGCGATGAATGATATTCTTTGAGTCTAGAGTGCCGATACCTAAATTATGTTTTAGACTGCTACCTTGAGGTGTTATTAGGCACCTTCCTTCGTACCAACCAGTTGGAAGATCAAGATTTGGTTGACCTGTAAGGTCATCTTGATTATTTCCGCCTTGAGAGTTTGATCCATTTAATATATTTGAGGAGTTACCTAGGAGACTATCTGCCCCCCCCCCCCCCCCCCCTTGAGGGTTTGATCTGTCTGATCCACTTGAATCACCTAATAAAGTGTCTGACTTATCTAAACTTGTTAATGTACGTTTCCCTTGAGAAGAGTGTTCAACATTCTGACAAGCTGTAAAACTAAATAATAAACATACTGGTAATATAGATTTTGATTTCATATTCATTTTATTCTCCTTTGTTTTTTTTTGGTTACAACTTACATATCGATTAAAACTTAGTTAACTTTAGGACAAAAGTCTTAAAAATTTCTCAACTCAAAATAACAAAGGTTTCAGGTTTTTAAAGTGTTGCACTCTGTTGCTCTTTGTCTTAGATGAAGACAATTTTAAGTTTATTCTCTTTTTAAAACAGTCTTATAAAATATTAAAAAAAACGGCGTTGTTGCACATGAAGCCACTGTTTCTGTGATTTAAATTTTACAGATGGGCATAAAAATTTATTTAAAATCTTACATTTAATGGCAGCTTTATTAAACTGACTCTTAAACTCCCTAAAACTTAAAGCTCCTCTAAAAATACCCTTAAAACGATATATAGCTTTCTCTAAGATTGATCTTTTTAAGTAACCAGATTCTAATCTCCATTACTTCCTTCCTAATTTTTTTATATTTCTTAAAACCTCACCTCCCTTTATAGGCTTAGCTTTACTGTTGCCATGTTGTTTTAACTTTGAATTTTTCTTTAGAGGTATTAACGGATTTATCCCTAACTCTTCACACTTATCATAAATCTTTGAATCATCATAAGCTCCATGAGCACTGACGTGTGAAACTTCACTCTCTAAACCTTTAACAAAATATGGCTGAGTAAATAGTTTTTAATTTACTCAAAAAGCGAGTCTCTAAAATTGAATACTTTATCTTAAGGAGGCTTAAAACCTCCTTAAGATAAAAGAACTAAAGGGCTAAAAAGCTCATGAGCCCTTTTAAGCCTCAAAACCACCGCACACAACGAACCAAGCTGTAGTTGAACTTACCGTCACTACCCTGATGGCCATCTAAGAGGCGCTGGGCCCACGCACTATGATTGTTGATCTCCGTAGAAGACCAATAGTAATTACCACTTTGATCTAAACCTGGAATAGCAGAGTGATTTGTGTACATTAAATTAAGCTCATAACGATTAGGTAAATGCCAATCATCATAACCACCATAAACAAGCTTATGACAGTACCTTGCTGCTGCGTGAAAACCCCCTTCAGACGATGAAGTGATGGCAACAATTACATCTGTATTAGCTAAACCGTAATTTGAATCTTTATTAATTTCACCATGACCAGTTCCAGAAGTTGATGTGTAGTTTTGTAATCCTGGAATATCGTAGTAATTCGTCGAATCATTATTCCAATCTTTACGTAAGCTATCCGTACCAGAACAAGTCACTGTAAAATCATCTAATGCATAAGAATTTGTCCCCGAACCTCCTGAAACACTTCCTAATGGAATGTCCTCACAGCCCCCAGGGGTGATGATATAGTGATCTGTTCCACTACCATCAGTGGCGCCAGGGCTAAGGCTTCCAAGATAAATTCCTCCACCCTCACACACAGCACCCGGCAAGAGGGAAGAACCAAGACATGGATCTGGATTAGAATCAGAATTACTAGATCCACAAGCAGCTAAACTCAATACGGTAGTTGTAACCAACAGTAATTAAATGATTTTATTCATATGAATATCCCTTTATTTTATATCGTATAAACTCAATGCTCATACTCTATCTACCCGTATGAATTAAAAAAAATAGTTTTTTAATATTCAACCTGAATTTAGACTTTAGTAACTGATATTATACACAGAGTCTAAAACCCAAGTTTAAAACTCTTGGAGAGTTTTATGTCTCATGCCTATATCCTTCCTGACACATAGTTTACATTTTCTCCTGACTTTGACACCCCTTTAAAAAAATCCCAGTTGAGTTCAAATATAATGGCCAGACAAAGTTAAAAGACTTAAAACCTAAAATGTAGTGACTCATTTTTTTTCTTTACAAGAATTTGTAAGCTAGTGGACAATTAATTTTAGATTTCCCTAAAAATACTGGACACTTTTCTAAGTGGGAGCTAAACCTAAAAGAAGAGGTAAAAAACCATGAAGAAGAAAGAGACTACAGAGTCTAGAAAAAAGTACAATATTTTTTCAGAAGAATTTAAAGAAGAAGCTCTTAAATTGGCAAACAGATGTATAGTCACTACCTAACCCGAGTTCGGACTTTCTAAACCTACTGAAGCAGCCTTTCTTCAAGTACTTGAAGTCTAATAGAGGGTTTTCTTGGACGCAAACAGTACGCCGTTAGTGCCGAAAGTAAATTTACCACAAAGTTTTTTGGGCTTCGGTGTCTTGAGTGTTCAAGATGAAATTCCTCCTTTAAAATCCCAAAAGCAGTTTCAACAATGTACCTTTTCCTGCCTCTCCGTTATCTAGAAGGGTGTAGTTTGTGCCAATCTCATTTGAGGTGGCCAGTACCAACTTGAAGTATTGATGTAATTTGAGTTTAAAAGTCCACATCGCTGCAGTATTTTGTGCATAAATGACTCTGGGTTTGTGTAACCATAGCCCATCCTTCTAAGCACTTTAATCTTGTTGTTTAAGCCTTCACTTACTGCTGTTGTGAGCCCAGACATAATATATCCTTCAATGTAACCTCTGTACTTTCTTAAGGTTTTTGCAAATTTCAAAAAGGGCTTTAATTTTGACTCTCTTGCATATCGGTACCAAAGAACCAGAGCTTTTCTAAAGTCTTTTACATTCTTTTGATCTAAAACTTTATGGAAGTGCTCAACTAAAACTGAAGCTTTAAAAATGTTCTTATTCACATCTAAAAGCCTCTCTAATTTAGTAAAATCTCCTTTAGATAAATTCTTCTCACGCTCCACTAAAATATATCTTTTATGAGGTGCTAGCACATCCATTAAAAACTTATCTTCATTTTCTTTAGCTTTTTTAAACTCAAATTTTCTCACATCATCAAAAAAATTATTTAGCCCTTCTGCAACATGGAACCTATCAACACAGACCTTAGCATTCTCACATTTACCTATCACAGCCTCAATAAAAGCATCATGCATATCAACTGCAAAAAACTTGATCTTATCTAGCTGCTCTTTTGTTAATACCTTTAAACAATTAAGTAAGCTTGAACCCTTTCTGCCCATTGCATTTGAGAGCACCTTTCTCATCTTCGTACAGACTAAATTTGTGATGAACTTAATCGTATTCTTGTCACAAGACTTCTTTCCAAAAATAGTTCTAAAGTGCACCTCATCAGATGACATCTGCTCTAAATCTAACTTTCTTTCAGCATAGCTTAAAAGAGGTTTTATTTGCTTCATCCGGTACTGATCCAAATTCCACACAGTCTTGGGGTTCATTCTTAAAATTCTAGCAACTGACTCACAAGTCATCTCTTCACAAAGACGTCCTGCTTTTTCTACAAGTGAGTAAGTTAAGTTTTCAAAATTAGGGTGAGTAAAATCAACACCAGCTGATCTGACTTTATCATCACACATTAAGCAGTGCCCTCGAAGCTGTTTTAAGTAAATCCACACCTCTTCATATGAGCCTATTGGAGAAGCTTTAATTTTTCGAAGCTTCCACTCATGGACATGAGATATTTGGCAGCCACATTGATTACAGCCTACATTTTCACGATCTTGTTTTGCGTAAAGGACTAGTTTTAACTCTTTATCACAAGCCTCCCAGTTTTCTAATTTTACACCTTGAAGACCTAGTGATTTTACGATTAACTTTTCAAATAGCTCCATTTAATCCTCCGACAATTTAGTTTATTTAGTAACCAAATTTTAATTGTGTGGAGGGAGCTTGTTTATCTTTTTCAGGACTTTAGGCTTGTTGGCATGGATCACACCCTTCTAGATAACGGTGAACCCCTTTTCCTCAGGAGTAGTTTATCAAAAAGAGGAACAAACTTATTTTTCATATTGGATTTAAGATTTGTTATGACTTAAACCCCTTTACTCATCAATTTTTCAAATAGCTTTTGGGATATATATCCTTTGTCTCCAAACAATTTTCCAAAAATATTCTCAGCTAAACCCTCTACAGGCTTTGTATCATGAACATTTCCTGGGGTTATGGTAAAACTTAAGAGCTCCCCTTTGTGAGAAATGACTATGTGAACTTTAAAACCAAAGAGAACCAGCCCATTGTTGATTTCCCACGTTTTCAAAGTCCTTTAAAGGTTTTGTGACGACCGATTCTTTTGTTATTACAAACAACAATGGGACTGGAGTCTACAACAGATATTCCTGTGCAAATATTTGATTGCATAAGTGAGTGTAAAAAAATAAGAATTTGAGGTGCTGAAGATTTTTTAAGTTCTACAAACCTATTGTAGGAGAAGAGCTTTGGGAAATAAGGTTTTAGAAATTTTTGAACATAACCTGTATAGAAAGTTTTAAAATTTCTGAAGCCGGAAAATTGGAATAATAAACAGATGGTGATGACTTCAGACTCAGATAACGCAGATGGAAAACCTCTCTTTCTTTTGCTGGGTATGAGTTTGGACTGTTCTTTGTTTAACCCTAAAATAAAGTCGTCAACAAGAGTAAAAACTTCTATAATTTGATTTTCTTCGATCATTCCCGGCTCCTTTTTGCAGATCAGTAAAAAACAACTAAATCTTACAAAAGGCTTAAGATGATCTTTTATTTATCCAGCACTTAGGTCCTGAAAAAAGTTCGAACTCGGGTTACCTATAAAAAAAAATAATAAAATCAATGTTTTACCTGTATTTATGGGCTTCTTAGTATTCTAGTCATTTCCTCTTTGATTATAAGTACTTAGTAGTACAGCTTGACAAACTACTTCGATTAGTGTAGTTTAATAAGGACTCATGGAGTGATTATTAAAAAGATTAAGTATTTTGTAACAGAGAATGGAAACTCACCTTTTGAAGATTGGATGAATAAATTAGACAATGTAGCACAAGCGATTGTCTTTAGGTTTATCCAAAGAGTAGCAAAGGGCGGAGCAAAGAAGTCCATAAAAGTGCTAAAAGATGGTGTTTTTGAGATTAAAATAACACACGGCCCAGGGTACAGAGTGTATTTTGCCGAAGATGGGAATGAATTCATTATTCTCCTTGTTGGTGGAGATAAGAAAACTCAAAGTCGTGACATAGATAAAGCTAAGGAGCTTTGGAGGAATTATGGCAAATAGACATAAAGACTTTAACGAATTAATCGCAACTAAATTTGAAAATGTCGAATTTTCTCAAGCGTATATAATGACACTTATCAACGATGAGGAGATGAGTGTTGATGAAGCTTTGCGAGAAACTATTATTGCAATGGGACTACAATCTTTTGCTGATAAAGCAGAAATATCAATTCAATATGTGTCAGATTTCGTAAAGAAAAGAAAAAAGTTTTCTACTGAATCAATTGACAAATATCTACAGAAAGCATTTCACTTAAAGATTAAAATGAGTGTTGAATCAGTCAAAGGTGAAGTTGCATAAACAGACAAGGTAAAAATGGCAAATGAAACTGTTTCAAATACATTATATCACTTTACAGGTTTTTAAGGCATTGATGGCAAAGCTGAAGATCAGGCCTTTGAAATATTAAAAATCATTATAAGTAGTTCAATGCTCCTACTCAACAAGAATAGTGTTGAGTGGGCTATTCAGATTCTAGGGGGAAGAAAGTAACAGGAGTTTCCTTCTCTCCTTACATTACTTGTTTCACTGAAACACTTTTGGGTTTTGCAACTGACCACATTAGAGATTTTGGAAAGTTTGGCATTGGTTTTGATATTGACTGGGTTATTAAAAACAAAGGTCAAAATGTTGTATATGTTCAAGATGGTAATGTTAATCACTTAGGTGAAACTATTAGTAAAATGCCTATGCACTTAAAAATCGACAAACTAAGCAAGGACTTTCCCCGAAAAAGACTCCATGAGATTGTTCACATCACTGAAAACATGAAATGGAGAAACGAAAGAGAATGGAGAATAGTTGGAGAAAGTGATAACCTTAAACGTGAATTTGATTTCTCAGATTGGACTTCTCCAAAGAAATAGGACACTTTTTTCTATGGGAGGTTGTGTTTAATTGCATACCCTTTAGGGCTTGATCATCAAGAGAAGAATGTCTTCTTTTCTTGTTATACCAAACCTCAATATATTCAAATACTAACCATCTTAATTCTCTTTCTCCAGTATAGTTTTTTCTATATAAAAATTCTTTTTTTTAAACTTGAAAACCAGCTTTCAATATATCTAAGCTTTTACCTCTACTCCAACCAACAACTTCACGGTTAAATAAATCAATTACTACGGCTAAGTATAAAAGGCTTCTGGAAGCATTCTAGCCGGCAACATTAGATATTTAAGGCTAGGGGCGCAGAATCAGAATAAATTTTTTGAAACCCTGGCCTTGTAGTCTGTTCAAGCCAGGAGTGTTTTAAGTTTTTAGGAAAGTGAAAAGCGGTGGAACTACGCCCTATGAGTTCCTTGTTGTAGCTTTTTCAATTAATCTGTTTAAGCCTTTTACCCTTAACCATCCTTTGTATGTTTGGTTGAACTTATTTTAGGATGGGTGGGTAAAGATTTTCAAGTTTTTGGTTTAGGTTGAGTAATCATGTGCAACAACATTGTTCTAGTATAAATTGTGGTAAACTAGCTTAAAAGAAACAAGCCCCTTAAGGTAAAGGGCTTGTTTTTTAAAAAAAGCTTTACCCAACGATTTGGCCAAACCCATTCATTTCTTCTAGTAGTGTGATGAAAAACCAACTGTAGGAGATGGATAATATCTAACTCCAATTGTTGGGTCATTGATAAAATCAGAAAAAACACCCTCATTTTCTAAGGTGAAATTAGTAGTATTTATTGCAGGGCGCCTTTCATTTTCTTCATCGAAGAGAAAAAAGTCCGCAAGGTGATTTATATAAAGAGCGCCATCATTATCGATATGAAATGCAAGGGCGGAAGTTGAATCATTAGCTGTACCGTATGGATCACTAATTATAAAATAAGAGGTATTGTTACCAACATTTTTATTGACGTTAAGGTATGATGTGGTTTGGTGTCGTGTACCACTATAACGGCCAGGCCCGTCGTTGCAACCAGGTTTTTTATAAGACAGAGCTAGAAGACTTATATAGTGGGGGAACCTCAACTGGATAAGGGGCTGCTGAGAGCTAGTAGTATTTATAGCAAGAATATACTTTACACTGCTGAGCCCCCAGTTGTTAAGAGTAGATCCGTTAGACGTTCTTAGGCAGTCACTTTCGTACCAACCAGTTGGAAGATCAAGATTTGGTTGACCTATAAGGTCACCTTGATTGTCTCCGTCTGGAGTGTTTGATCCATTTGATATATTTGAGGAGTCACCTAGGAGACTATCTGCCCCCCCCCCCTTGAGGGTTTGATCTGTCTGATCCACTTGAATCACCTAATAAAGTGTCTGACTTATCTAAACTTGTTAATGTACGTTTCCCTTGAGAAGAGTGTTCAACATTCTGACAAGCTGTAAAACTAAATAATAAACATACTGGTAATATAGATTTTGATTTCATATTCATTTTATTCTCCTTTGTTTTTTTTTGGTTACAACTTACATATCGATTAAAACTTAGTTAACTTTAGGACAAAAGGGTTCACCGTTATCTAGAAGGGTGTGATCCATGCCAACAAGCCTAAAGTCCTGAAAAAGATAAACAAGCTCCCTCCACACAATTAAAATTTGGTTACTAAATAAACTAAATTGTCGGAGGATTAAATGGAGCTATTTGAAAAGTTAATCGTAAAATCACTAGGTCTTCAAGGTGTAAAATTAGAAAACTGGGAGGCTTGTGATAAAGAGTTAAAACTAGTCCTTTACGCAAAACAAGATCGTGAAAATGTAGGCTGTAATCAATGTGGCTGCCAAATATCTCATGTCCATGAGTGGAAGCTTCGAAAAATTAAAGCTTCTCCAATAGGCTCATATGAAGAGGTGTGGATTTACTTAAAACAGCTTCGAGGGCACTGCTTAATGTGTGATGATAAAGTCAGATCAGCTGGTGTTGATTTTACTCACCCTAATTTTGAAAACTTAACTTACTCACTTGTAGAAAAAGCAGGACGTCTTTGTGAAGAGATGACTTGTGAGTCAGTTGCTAGAATTTTAAGAATGAACCCCAAGACTGTGTGGAATTTGGATCAGTACCGGATGAAGCAAATAAAACCTCTTTTAAGCTATGCTGAAAGAAAGTTAGATTTAGAGCAGATGTCATCTGATGAGGTGCACTTTAGAACTATTTTTGGAAAGAAGTCTTGTGACAAGAATACGATTAAGTTCATCACAAATTTAGTCTGTACGAAGATGAGAAAGGTGCTCTCAAATGCAATGGGCAGAAAGGGTTCAAGCTTACTTAATTGTTTAAAGGTATTAACAAAAGAGCAGCTAGATAAGATCAAGTTTTTTGCAGTTGATATGCATGATGCTTTTATTGAGGCTGTGATAGGTAAATGTGAGAATGCTAAGGTCTGTGTTGATAGGTTCCATGTTGCAGAAGGGCTAAATAATTTTTTTGATGATGTGAGAAAATTTGAGTTTAAAAAAGCTAAAGAAAATGAAGATAAGTTTTTAATGGATGTGCTAGCACCTCATAAAAGATATATTTTAGTGGAGCGTGAGAAGAATTTATCTAAAGGAGATTTTACTAAATTAGAGAGGCTTTTAGATGTGAATAAGAACATTTTTAAAGCTTCAGTTTTAGTTGAGCACTTCCATAAAGTTTTAGATCAAAAGAATGTAAAAGACTTTAGAAAAGCTCTGGTTCTTTGGTACCGATATGCAAGAGAGTCAAAATTAAAGCCCTTTTTGAAATTTGCAAAAACCTTAAGAAAGTACAGAGGTTACATTGAAGGATATATTATGTCTGGGCTCACAACAGCAGTAAGTGAAGGCTTAAACAACAAGATTAAAGTGCTTAGAAGGATGGGCTATGGTTACACAAACCCAGAGTCATTTATGCACAAAATACTGCAGCGATGTGGACTTTTAAACTCAAATTACATCAATACTTCAAGTTGGTACTGGCCACCTCAAATGAGATTGGCACAAACTACACCCTTCTAGATAACGGAGAGGCGGACAAAAGTCTTAAAAATTTCTCAACTCAAAATAACAAAGGTTTCAGGTTTTTAAAGTGTTGCACTCTGTTGCTCTTTGTCTTAGATGAAGACAATTTTAAGTTTATTCTCTTTTTAAAACAGTCTTATAAAACATTAAAAAAACTAAATTTATTATTTTTAACGCGCTCTTTTTGATGTTGGTTTTATATAAATTTTTATAAAAAGACCTTAGGATCTTTTAACTCCTTTTTTTAACTCAGTTATTTTAGCAATATACAATTAGAACACCATGACTGTGAATAATAAACTTCTGTGGTGTGACTTAAGAGGTTTTAGTGGATTTAGGGGTAATTTTTTTAAAGAAACCTTTGCAGGAGCCTAGAGTTTTAAAAATTTAAAAAAACCAGTTTATCTTAACTGGTTTAATAAAGCTTTTTTAAAATATCACAATTTAAATTGATAAAAGTAAGCTCTTTAAGGTAAAGGGCTTACTTTTTTTAAACAGGATCTATAAATAATTTAATTTGGCCAAAACCACTCATTGCGGCTAGTGCTGAAAATCAGCTTTGAAGATGTGCGTGTATATCTAATTCCAATTGTTGGATCATTGATAAAATCAGAAAAAAGATCTTCTACAGTGGAATTATTATTTAAAGAAGTAGGATCCATACCGAGATCTATAGACTGATTTATATAAAGAGCGCCATCGTTATCAATATGAAATGCCAACAAGGAGTCAGTATTACCACCATATGTAACATAGGAGGTATTATTGCCAAAATCTGTATTGACGTTATGGTATCCAGAAGATGTATATGCTCGAACACTATATTGTCCAGTGCAATCAGATTCTAAGAAAAACCAAGCTTTACGAGCTAAAAAGGGGCTATTGGTAGGCCGGAGAGATAAGGACTGGTAATCAGTATTTATGGAAAGAACATACTTTACACTTTTGCTATTCTGGTAGTTATCAGAAAGCCTTATACAGGCAGTTTCGTACCAACCATTTGGAAGGTCAACTGATTGACTTGTAAGGTCATCTTGGTTATCTCCGCCTTGAGAGTTTGATCCATTTGATATATTTGAGGAGTCACCTAGGAGACTATCTGCCCCCCCCCCCCCCCCCCCCCCCCTTGAGGGTTTGATCTGTCTGATCCACTTGAATCACCTAATAAAGTGTCTGACTTATCTAAACTTGTTAATGTACGTTTCCCTTGAGAAGAGTGTTCAACATTCTGACAAGCTGTAAAACTAAATAATAAACATACTGGTAATATAGATTTTGATTTCATATTCATTTTATTCTCCTTTGTTTTTTTTTGGTTACAACTTACATATCGATTAAAACTTAGTTAACTTTAGGACAAAAGTCTTAAAAATTTCTCAACTCAAAATAACAAAGGTTTCAGGTTTTTAAAGTGTTGCACTCTGTTGCTCTTTGTCTTAGATGAAGACAATTTTAAGTTTATTCTCTTTTTAAAACAGCTTTATAAAACATTAAAAAAAACTAAATTTATTATTTTTAACGCGCTCTTTTTGATGTTGGTTTTGTATGAATTTTTATGAATAGACCTTAAAAGTAAAAAAAGAGACTTAGAGAGGTAACTTTTTTTATAAGAAGCTATTGCAATAATTTATTAAGACCTTTTTCTAATCTAAAAATTAAAAAACTAGTTTTATATTACTGGTTTGATAAATTTTTTTTTAAGTTGTTGTATTATAAATTGCAGCAAACGAGTTTAAAAGAAATAAGCCCTTTAAGGTAAAGGGCTTATTTTTATCAATTTTAATTGTGATGTTTTACCTTATTCGCCATTGTGGGTTACGGTCACCGTGAGGGTCATTTAAAAATGGATCAGTTAGTAAATGTGCATTAACTGTGAGTTCTGAAGGTACAGGTATATATTTAAATCCACTTGTTGGGTCATTGATAAAATCAGAAAAAACATCTTCTACAATAGAGTTAGAGCCTAAAATGAAACCACCATGGCTGGTGCCACCAGATCCAAAATCTAAGCGCACATAATATATTCCATCACGATCTACACGAGACATACTAGATGGGTCGTATGAAGTATGACCTATATAAAGGGTACCATTGTCATCAATATGAAATGGGAAAGCGCCCTCAGCGTGATTATTACCAAGATAGTTTCTATTATCATAATCGGAAGAATAACGTGGAATAGTAAAATAGGAGGTGTTATTGCCAAAGTTTGGCTTATTATCGGTAATAACTCTTGGAAACATGAACACATGTCTAGGAGTATCACATGAAGTTCCCTCATAAAAAGTGTAATTGAATTCTATACTATCCGGATATCTTATGGTCCTAATTTCTAAAAAACTTTTCATACTATGGGTTGCGCTTACTATTATACAGCGAGTTCTATAGTAACCACTTGGAAGGCTAAGAGTTGATTGATCTAAGCTGTCTTGGCTTTGAGGGTTTAATGTATTTGAGGAGTCACCTAGGAGACTATCTGCCCCCCCCCCCCCCCCCTTGAGGGTTTGATCTGTCTGATCCACTTGAATCACCTAATAAAGTGTCTGACTTATCTAAACTTGTTAATGTACGTTTCCCTTGAGAAGAGTGTTCAACATTCTGACAAGCTGTAAAACTAAATAATAAACATATTGGTAGTATAGATTTTGATTTCATTTTATTCTCCTTTTTTTTTGGTTCTAATTTACATATCAATGAAAACTTAAAGTATAGGTATATATTTAAATCCACTTGTTGGGTTATTGATAAAATCAGCAAAAACATCTTCTACAATAGAGCTAGAGTTTAAAATGAAACCACCGCCACCATAACCAGTGCTATCTCCCAAATCTCTGCCGAAATATTCAAGAATAGGATCAAGAAGAGATGGGCGGGATGAATTATAACCTATATAAAGGGCGCCATCATCATCAATATGAAATGGATAGGCTTGAATTTGAGGTACAGTAACGTAAGAAGGGGGAATGGAAGTAAAATAAGAGGTATTATTGCCAAGGTTTGGCTTATCATCGATAGGAAGTAGTGTAATAAATGCAGTGTGTAGAGCAGTATTACATGAAGTTCCTGTATAAAAAGTGTATGTTCGATCTATATTGTCTGGAAAGCTTGTTGTCCTAATTTCTAAAGAAATTTTCATACTATGGGCTGTGCCTATTATTATACAGTCTGTTTTATAGTAACCACTTGGAAGGCTAAGAATTGACTCACTGGTAAGGTCATCTTGGTTGCCTTTGCCTTGAGGGTTTGATCTTTCTGAGTCATTTGAATCATCTAATAAAGTGTCTGATTGATCTAACTCACTTGTTGATGTACGTTTTTCTTCAAGAGGGTGTTCAACATTCTGACAAGCTGTAAAACTAAATAATAAACATATTGGTAATATAGATTTTGATTTTATATTCATTTTATTCTCCTTCTTCTTGTTTTTAGTTCTAACTGATTTAATAAATTTTTTTTTAAGTTGTTGTATTATAAATTGCGGCAAACTAGTTTAAAACCGAAAAGATAGCTTTAAAGGCGCGTATATTTAACCCCACTTGTTGGATCATTGATAAAATCAGCAAAAACATCTTCTACAATGGAATTAGTATTTAAAGAAGTGGGGGTGAATATTTTTATAGGATGATTTATATAAAGGGCACCCTCATCATCAATATGAAATGCCAGGGCGTCAGTATTATCACCATATATCACATAAGAGGTATTGTTACCAAAATCTCTATTGACGTTACGGTATCTGGTATTTCTATACGACTCAGAGTAACTATAGTCCCCAGTGCAATCATTTGATGTTGTGAAACGCCCAGTATGAAAAATATAATTGTTATCGGGGTATAAATAGTCAGTATTCATGTTAAAAAAATGTTTTACACTGTTGTATCTAATGTTGTTATGAATATATTCGTTAGGCAGTCTTATACAGGCAGCTTCGTACCAACCATCATTTGGAAGGTCAACTGATTGACCTGTAAGGTTATCTAAGAGGCTATCTGCCTCCCCCCCCCCCCTTGAGGGTCTGATCGATCTAACTCACTTGTTGATGTACGTTTTTCTTCAAAGGAGTGTTCAACATTCTGACAAGCTGTAAAACTAAATAATAAACATACTGGTAATATAGATTTTGATTTCATATTCATTTTATTCTCCTTTGTTTTTTTTGGTTCTAATTCACATATCGATTAAAACTTAGTTAACTTTAGGACAAAAGTCTTAAAAATTTCTCAACTCAAAATAACAAAGGTTTCAGGTTTTTAAAGTGTTGCACTCTGTTGCTCTTTGTCTTAGATGAAGACAATTTTAAGTTTATTCTCTTTTTAAAACAGTCTTATAAAACATTAATAAAAACTAAATTTCTTACTCTTAAGTCCACTTATTAAGACAAGCTTAAAGCTTTTTTTTTATGAAGAACCTTAGGCTTTTCACCTAGGTGCCTTGAGCTGAAGTAGATTAAGCTTTTAGCCTTAGAAGAGAACTAAAAATTGACTTAGAGCAAATTAAAAGACTGTTTAAGTATATTGCTAAAAAAACCTTGTATCTTTAAAAGATGCATCGCATAAAAAGCCATATAAAGGCATTATTCTGCCTTGTTTTAGGGCGCAGCCTTAGCTAGGGTGCAAAAAAATAAAGAGGTAAAGGCTTATGTTTCCAGGGTACGAATATATTTTAGTGTTTATACTTTTAATGTCTACGCTAGCTTTTGGTGTAAGTGGAAATCAAAGGAGTGTACTTGATTCTACGTATAAAACATCATGGTTTCTTTTCAAATAGGTAAAAATGTTTACAGGCTTAGTAGAAGCAACGGCAAAGGTTTTAGAGGTTCATCACCAGGGATCAGGAAAATTTAAGATTACTGTTGAAAAGCCAAGTATCTTTAATGATTTAAAGACAGGTCACTCCATTGCCCATAACGGTGTTTGCCTTACTGTAACAGACGAGTCTCCTAAAGATTTAAGCCAGTTGACCTATGATTTAGGCCTTGAAACTTTAAAAGTCACAACGTTTTTAGATATTAAGAGTGGAGATGTGTTGAACTTAGAGCGTTCTTTAATTATGGGAGACCGTCTTCATGGTCATTTAGTCACTGGGCATATAGATGAAGTTTGTGAGGTTAAAGCTGTTCAGGTCATTGAAGATGGATCCACCGTGGTTTCATTTTTTAAGGTTACTAAGCCAGAATTTTTGTGGTCCAAGGGCTGTATAGTAATTAATGGCGTGAGTCTTACTATTAATGATATTTTTCAAGGAGGGTTTTTAGTCTGCTTGATTCCAGAAACTTTAAAGAAAACAAACCTTTCTCGGCTTTTAAAAGGTGATAAGGTAAATATTGAGTATGACTTTTATGCAAAAGGTGTTATTCACGCTTTTAATAAATAAGGAGTTTTTAAATTGCATACTGTAGAGGAGTTAGTAGAAGACCTTAAGGCCGGAAAAATGGTTTTATTAGTTGACGATGAAAATCGTGAAAATGAGGGTGATCTTGTTTTAGCAGGTGAGTATGCAACAACAAAACATATTAACTTTATGATAAAAGAAGCTCGGGGCTTAGTTTGTCTAGCCATGTCTCCAGAACAAAGCGATAGGCTTGGGCTTTCATTGATGGTGGGTGAGAGTCAAAATCACTCACCAAATAAAACAGCATTTACAATAAGTATTGAAGCAAGAGAGGGGATTTCAACAGGGATTTCAGCATCAGATAGAGCACTTACAATACGAGTGGCTTCAGATTTAGCTTCAACTCCAGAGTCTATCACCACTCCAGGCCATGTTTTTCCAATTAAAGCAAAACCAGGGGGGGTTTTACAAAGATCCGGGCATACTGAGGGAAGTGTTGATTTAATGAAACTTGCAGGGCTTAAAGAAAGCGCTGTAATTTGTGAAGTGATGAATGATGATGGAACCATGGCTCGTTATTTAGAGCTCATTGAATTTGCTAAAAAACACAATTTAAAAATTGGATCCATTGAGGCTTTAACAGAGTATAGACTTAATAATGAAAGCTATATTGAAGAGCTTTATTCAGAAGAATTTAATTCTCACGAGGTTAAGGGTTTAAAAGTTCATTATTTTAAGGACCTGGTGAACAAACAGATACATTATGCAATAGTTTTTGGTGAGTGGAATGTGTTAGATAGAGTTCCTGTTCGAGTTCATGTGGATAGAGGTCCTGAAGATTTATTAAAAACAGGGAATAAAGATGCTCTTAATAGTTTTTTAAAGTTTGCTAAAAAGAAAGGAAGAGGTGTTTTATTGATTTTAAGGAATGCAATTTTTTTTGCTAATCCTGAAGTTAAAAGAGACTTTAAAGAATTTGGTGTTGGTGCCCAAATTCTTAAAAAACTTGGAGCTCAAAATTTAGCTTTAGTTACAAACTCTAAAAAAAACTTAGCAGGTTTAACAGCTTTTGGAGTGGAAGTTAAAGAGATAATTTCTTTTAACCACCTTTTAGGTCGAGACAAATAAATATGAAAATTGGTATAGTTACAGCAGAGTTTAACTCTAGATATACAAAAGCATTAAGAGACGGAGGTATTACAGCTCTTTTGAGTAGGGGTGTATCCAGAGAAGATATAATTTTAAAATCTGTACCTGGAGCATTTGAGCTTCCCATAGTGGCTAAAAATTTAATTTTAAATCACAAGGTTCATGGAGTTCTTTGCTATGGAGTTGTTATTCGTGGGGAAACGGATCATTATGATTATGTTTGCACTGGAGTAGCAGATGGTTGTTTACAAGTTGGGCTAGAAACATTAAAGCCTGTTCAGTTTGGAGTTTTAATGGCCCATAATCACAAACAACTTTTTGATCGCATTTGGGGTAAAAAAGGAAACAAAGGCAGTCAGGTTGCTTTAGGGTTTTTAGACACTTTAGAAGCGTTAAAATGAAAGATATCCATGGGGAAGTCAAACACAACAGGCTTGAAATGTGGGCCCTAATTCCATTAAGTCTTTTCTTTATTGTTTTAAACTGGGTGCTGTTTAGGTTTTATAGCGTAAGCGGAGACCTTCCTGTCTCTTATGCATTATTTTTCTTTGGCCTTATTAATCTTAATGTTTTGGTTTTTTTGGCTATTGTTTTCTTTTTAGGAAAAAACCTTGTTAAAATTTATGCAAATTCAAAACCTAGAATGATTGGAAAAACATTAAAAACAAGATTGTTTCTAGCTTTTATCAGTTTTGCCTTTATTCCCACATGTTTAATGTTTGTGGTTTCTGTTTTTTACATCAATAACAGTTTTGATAGATGGTTTGCAAAT
Organism: Bdellovibrionales bacterium; assembly: GCA_965205365.1. GTDB lineage: Bacteria > Bdellovibrionota > Bdellovibrionia > Bdellovibrionales > UBA1609 > JALZUR01. The sequence goes on along the minus strand of CBDBGT010000010.1, from coordinate 328,685 downwards.
AGAACAGAGGAGACTATTAAAAAATCTTTTGATCTAGCTGATCAGTATGTTTCTGAAATGAGAAACCATTCTTTTTATATAGCAAAAAGCATTGCTAAGGATCTTGATTTAAAAAAAATTAAGGATGTTTCAAAGTTTTTATCTATTAAAATGAATATTTATGGAGTGGATGCTTTAGAGGTTTATCTTTCTAAAAGTGAGAATCGTATAGAAGAGATATATACAGAAAGACAAGGGTTTTACCTCCCAGCCCTTCCATGGGAAAAGGTTAAAAAGTTAATAAGAGCAAATAAAATTAAAAGCATATCTAGAAAAACTGAGCAGGGTGAATGGTTAAGTTCTATAACTGTAGACAGGGAGCAAGAACTTATATTAGTGGTTTCTAAAATTTTGCCATTTACATTAATTGATACCATGGAGGCCATTGCTGTTGCTCGCACAGACTTTCAGTCCACAAAAGAGTTTAAATTCCCTTTAAAAACAATATACCTTTTTATTCTAGCTACAATGACTTTAGTGATTTTAGCTTTTGGTGGTTGGTTTAGTTTATATTTAGCACAATCTCTTTCAAAATCTCTTTTTGCTTTAGGCTATGCTACTAAAAGAATTTCTAGAGGAGACTTTAACCCAATTAAATTTAAAACAGGTATGGACGAAATAAATGAACTCGTAGATAATTTTAACTTAATGACAGAGCAATTAAAAACAACTAGAAGTAATTTAAATGAATCTATTAACGATCTTAATCAACACTCTATATATATGAATACACTTTTATCACAAATCAGTTCAGGTGTGATTTCATGTGACAATGATTATAAGGTCACATTGATTAATAAAAGAACTCAAGGGTTATTTCCTGTTGTAGAAAAAAAAGTTCAGGGAAAGAGACTTGATGAAGCTTTTCCAAAAGAAATTTATGATCTAGTGGTACTGTACTCAGGAGCTGAGGATGATGTTCAGGTTCATGAGGTAGATGTTTTTCTAAAAAAAGGTTCTCTACTACCCCTTCAAGTGAGTATTTCAACTCTTCATGGCCTAGGTGGGGAACAGATTGGCTATATTATTACTTTAGAGAAAGTGGGGCTTCTTAGAGAAACTCAAAGAGTTAAAGCGTGGAAAGAGGTGGCTACAAGGGTTGCCCATGAAATTAAAAATCCACTGACTCCAGTAAAGCTTGCAGCAGAGCGATTGCAGAAGAAATTTGGTGATAAAATTATTGACCCCGCTTTTAAAGAGTGTACTAAGACTATTGTTTCTCATGTGGACCTTATAAGGGATTTAGTGAATGAGTTTAATCAATTTGCAAGGTTTCCAAAGCTTAAGCTTACTAGTGTGGATTTTTCAGAGTTTATATTAGATTTGGTTTCAGTATATAAGTCGTCTCACCTGGATATTGTTTTTGATGTAGATGTTTCTAAAATGGAATTGGTTATTTTAGATCCAGATCAAATGAAGAGAGTATTTATTAATTTAATTGAAAACTCTTTAGAGGCTATGAAAAAAGTAGACAGTAAGGTGATTTATATTGATGCCTCTTATCCTCCCTCTGGCCAGGTTGTGGTGGTTAAGTTTTATGATTCAGGTCCAGGAATTCCAGTGGAGAAGTGGTTTGATGTTTTTAAAGCAAGCTATACAACAAAAGAAAATGGCAGTGGCCTAGGGTTGCCAATTGCACGTAAAATAATTGAAGACCATGGCGGGCGAATATCGATTTTAAAAGGAAAAATGAAGTCCTCAGTATTTTTAATAGAGATATTGGCCCAAGGGTCGTTAAAAGGTTAGTTAAAATAAGGAATGAGACTTAAATTTTAAGAAATAATGAGGAAATAAGAATAATATGGTAGACTTAAAAAATCAAAAAATACTAATTATCGATGATGAAGTCACAATTTGTGAAATATTAGCAGCATCTCTTCAGGATGAGGGGTTTGAAGTGAGGACTGCTCATAATGGAGTTTCAGGGTTAAAAGCTCTTCAAGAGTTTAAACCTGCAATCATGTTTTTAGATGTGTGGATGCCAGGTGATGTTGATGGTTTAGGTGTGTTAGAGGAAATGAAGTCTTTAACAGGAGCTCCTAAAGTTGTGGTTATGTCAGGGCATGGGACAATTGATACTGCCGTAAAGGCTGTAAAGCTTGGAGCATGGGATTTTGTGGAAAAACCTATTTCCATGGAAAAGGTTCTTATACTCATTAAAAATACTTTGTTATATTCCATCCAGGAAAATGAAAAAATTAGCCTTTTAAATCAACTTAGAGAAAGCTTTGTAATTGTCGGAGAGAGTGCCCATATACAGCAGATTAAATTTTTAGTGATGAGGTTTGGAGCTACTCAGTCAGCATATTTACTAAGAGGTGAGGAAGGTGTTGGCAAAAGCCTTGTTGCTAAAAATATCCATTATGTGAGTAAGCGAGCAGGCTTTCCTTTTGTAACAGTAAATTGTAACTCGTTGCCAGAAGGGCTTCATTCCACAGAGCTTTTAGGGTCTAAGGGTAAAAATATTGGATTTTTTCAAGCTGCTCAAGGAGGAACCTTATTTATTAAAAATATAGAAAAACTGGATGAAGAGGCTCAAGAAAAACTATCAAATATTTTGCGAGAAAAAGAGTCTAATCGTGTATATAATGTGCGAGTTGTGGCGTCTACAGCTATGGATTTAAAGGAGTTAGTTAAAAAGGGTAAATTTAGGGAAGATGTTTATGGTCGACTGTCGACATTGTCTTTAGAGGTTAAGCCTCTTAGAGAGCGTAAAGAAGATATTCCGATACTTGTAGAGTATTTTTCTCAAGAGCATTGTCGTAAATCAGGAGTTAAGGTTAGGGTGTTTCAAGAAGATGCTTTACAGCTTCTCCAAACTCATGGTTGGGAAGGGAATATTTTAGAGTTGAAAAACTTTGTAGAAAGGGTGCATATTCTTTCAGTTAGTGAGAAATTTGATGTTTATGATGTGAAGTATGCAGGGATTAGTCCTTCTGGAGTTCAGGGTTTTAGTGGCTATGGAAACTTTCGAGAGGCTAGAGCGCAGTTTGAAAAAAATTACTTACTCACTAAGATAGCAGAAAATGGTGGCAATATATCTAAAACCTCAGAGGCCATTGGTTTAGAGAGAAGCTACCTTCATAGAAAAATAAAAGCTTATGGCATTGAAGTAGATGGGCAAAGGTAGAAAAAAAGCAGTTTATGCTAAATTACAGTGAAAAGGTTTATCAGGGCATTGTTGTATGAAGTTTGGAGTATTTAAAAGAAGGCTAAGGTGGGCTCTTTAATCAATAGAATAAGAAAAGTTTTATCACTATATAATTGCTAAATAAAATCATATGAAGGTCTTATGAGGGAGTGTTTTTAAAGGCCAATAAATTAAACATATAATATAGGGTGTTGTTTAGAAGAAGCTTTATGCTTTTATAAAGAGGTTTGAGTGTAAAAAAAGCTTTTAAAACTTTAGACCTTGCGTTAGCACTCAGTTTAATAAGATTATCTTTTACTAAAGAGTATTGAAAAAAAAGAGGAAGAGAATGGTAAATTGGACAAATCTTGGAATTAAGACGTATAAGGAGGATCCTTCAGATGCTGAGATTTCCAGTCATAAGCTTTTATTAAGATCTGGGTTGATTAAAAAATTAAGTTCAGGGGTGTATACTTATAGTCCATTATTTTTAAGAGCACTTAGGAGGCTTGAAGAAATTATTAGAAAAGAACTTGATTTAGTTGGTATGGCTGAAGTTTTGTTGCCCATGGTGCAGCCTAAAAAACTTTGGGAAAAATCTGGGCGCTGGGGATACCCGGATATACAAACCTTTGCCAATAAGAACAACAATGAGTTTTGTCTTGGGCCTACACATGAAGAAGTGATTACAGATTATGTTAAGAATGATATCACAAGCCATAAAGAGCTTCCTGTGGTGTATTATCAAATTCAGACTAAGTATCGAGATGAAATTAGGCCAAGATTTGGTTTGATACGTTGTCGTGAGTTTTTAATGAAGGATGGGTATAGTTTTGATATAGATCAAGAGGCTGCACATAAAAGCTATCATCTTGCTAGAGATGCTTATATTAGAATTTTTAATCAATTGGGCTTAGAGTATAGAATTGTAAAGGCAGATGCTGGTGCCATAGGAGGCTCTCTGACAGAGGAGTTTCAAGTTTTAGCCAGCGTAGGCGAGGATGAGCTTTTAATAAGTGATGGTTCAGACTATGCTGCCAATATTGAAATTTGTCCAAGGGTGTTTGAGCTTAGTGGATCAGACGCAGTCACTGTTGAAAAAGCTTTAGAAGAGATTTTAACTCCTAATTTAAAGACCATTAAAGATTTGTCAAAATTTTTAAATTTACCTCAAAAGGAGCTTGTGAAAACTATGTTTTTTCAAGGCCAGTATCCAAATGGAAAGCTTGTTAAGTTCACTGTGCTTTTAAGGGGTTTAGATCAAGTAAACCCAATTAAAATAAAAAACCACTTGGGTTTTGTTACAGAGCCGAGAATGCTTACTGATGTTGAGGTTTTAGACTTAGTTGGTGCAAACCCGGGAAGTTGTGGACCTGTTGGTGTTCAAACTAATGTTTATATGGATCAGTTTTTAAAAGGTTATAAGAACATGGTGGTGGGTGGAAATAAAGATGGTGTTCACTTAAAGGGTGTAAGCCCTGGAAGGGATTTTAAGGTTAAAGAAGTTTTTGATTTAACTTTGGCTCAAGGTGGCGACCCTTCTCCTGATGGTCAGGGAAACCTTAAATCCATAAGAGGTATTGAGGTTGGTCATATTTTTTACCTTGGAACTAAGTATAGTAAATCAATGGAAGCTCAGTTTTTAGACGCTAAAGGTAAGGCACAGTTTTTTCAAATGGGCTGTTATGGTTTAGGAGTGTCAAGAACTTTACAGGCTGCAGTTGAGCAGTCTCATGATGAAAATGGTATTGTCTGGCCTAAATTTCTTTCTCCATTTGATATTCATGTCTGTTTATTGGATTTAAGTGATGACATTGAAGGGTATTTTTTAAAGACTGTTAATGAGCTTGAAGCCATAGGTTTAAGTGTGTTTGTTGACAATAGAAAAGAGCGTCCAGGTGTTAAATTTAAAGATGCAGATTTGTTAGGCTTTCCTATAAGGCTTACCATAGGGTCTAAAGGGTTTAAATCTGGTAAGGCAGATATTTTTCTAAGATCTAAGGGTGAAAAGTATGATTGTTTGTTAGAAGACGTGGTTTTAAAAATTAAGGACTGCTATGACACAATCTAGAATGGGTGTTTTTCTTGCTCTTGATGTGGATTTTAAAATGGAGGCTTTTTCTTTAGTTGAAAAATGGTCTTCACATATTTTAGGCTTTAAAGTAGGGCCTCGCTTAGGCTTTCAGCTTACTCAAAGTGAATGGAGGTGGCTTTCAAAAAAAGGTAAGATATTTATTGATTATAAATTTTTTGATATTCCTTCAACAGTTGTAAGCTCTGTATGGGCTGCGTTTGATAGTAAGGCTTCTTTTTGCACAGTCCATGCTTTAAATGGCTTAGAGTGTTTAAGGCAACTTGCAAAACTTGAAAAAGAGTTAAATCAAATAAGACCGTTTAGAATTTTAGTGGTGACGTTGCTTACAAGTTTTAATGAGGAAGACAATACTTTGCCTCTTTTAAAAAATACTAAGCCCCAGAAGATTGTTAAAGATTTGTCTAATTTAGTTTTTGAATCAGGTTTGTTGGGGCTAGTGTGTTCACCAAAAGAAATCTCAATGGTTAAGAAAAAATATCCAAAAGGCATTTTTGTAACACCAGGTATTCGTTTTATTGATGAGGATAAAGATGATCAAAAAAGAGTTTCAACACCTAAAACAGCTTGGGCTCATGGTGCAACTTATTTGGTTATGGGTAGGTCGTTAATAAGAACTAGGAATTTTAATAAAACTGTTCAGAACTTAAAGTCAGCATGGCAAGCCGTATAGTAGTGGGTAGACATTCAGTTATGGAGGCGTTAAAAATACGGCCCCATGCAGTTTCTGTCATTTACATTGGAGAGACCTTTGATTCTAAAAAATGGAGTGGTGGATTTAAGGCTTTAGCAAAAAAAAATGGTGTGGCCTTAAGTTTTAAAAAAGAAAGTTTTTTTAATAAACTTTCACAAACCTCTCAAGGAATTGCTTGTGAAGTTAGAGAAAATCCAGAGTGGCCCAATGAAAATGAGGAGAAGTGCTTTATTTTAGCTTTAGATTCCGTAGAGGATACTCATAACTTGGGTGCTGTTTTGAGAACTGCTTGGCTTATGGGGGTTGATGGGATTTTAATGTCAGTAAAAAACTCAGCTCCTTTGACTCCCACGGCTTGTAAGGTGGCGTGTGGGGGTGTTGAACATGTTCCAATAATGCGAGTTCAAAATATTAAAAATCAACTAAAAAGTCTTAAAGCAAAAGGTTTTTGGTCTTATGCTTTGGCAGTGGATGAAACAATGCAGGACATTAGAGAGGTTAAAAAATCTGAGAAAACAATTCTTATTGCTGGAGCTGAAGATAAAGGTGTTAAACCAACACTTATTAAAGCTTCAGATTTTAAGGTGTATATTCCTCAAACTGACCCCACTGCAAGTTTTAATATTTCTGTATCTGTTGCTGTGGGAATTTGGTCCCTTAAATAACAAAGTCATATGTATTCAGTTTTAATTGAACAAGGTTTTAAAGTGTGAACTTTCTAGTTTATGAAAGGTTTATTTAGATCAATAGGCTTTGGTGTGAATGATTTTGTAATGGCCACTTTTAAGTGGCTTTTTGTACTTGAATCTATAAAAGCTCAATAAACTTACAGATTTTTTTTTAGTGTTGACCAAAGGGGGGGAATGGGCTTTATCCTTCTCTCTTGTTTAGCTGGATTAGCTCAATTGGTAGAGCAGCTGATTTGTAATCAGCAGGTTGCGGGTTCAAGTCCCATATCCAGCTCCAAGTGGAGAGATGTCCGAGTGGTTAAAGGAGACGGGCTGTAAACCCGTTCGTGTATACGTACGCAGGTTCAAATCCTGCTCTCTCCACCATTTTTACTCCGAGCGGGAGTAGCTCAATTGGTAGAGTATCAGCCTTCCAAGCTGAGGGTTGCGGGTTCGAGACCCGTCTCCCGCTCCATTTAAAGGTAGGGTGTTTAAATTATTTATGCCCATATGGCTCAGTGGTAGAGCACACCCTTGGTAAGGGTGAGGTCGAGGGTTCAATTCTCTCTATGGGCTCCATTATTAGGGGTTTGCTTTAGTTTTGCACTAAGTGGAGTAAAAGATCTTAAAAATGTGTGACAAGCTTCTTTTTTGGTGGCACTTTTTTTTTGTTGGTTTTTAAATATTAAAAACGCCATAGGCGTATATTTTGTCATTTAGGAGGAATAAAATGGCTAAGGAAAAATTTGAGCGTAATAAACCCCATGTAAATATTGGAACTATTGGTCACGTAGACCATGGTAAGACAACTCTTACTGCTGCCATCTCTATGGTGTTAGCTGAAGCTAGTGGTTCTAAGGCTATGAACTATGCTGATATTGATAATGCTCCAGAAGAGAAAGAGCGTGGTATTACAATTTCAACTTCCCATGTTGAGTACGAGACAGAGAACCGTCACTATGCTCATGTTGATTGTCCAGGTCATGCTGATTATGTAAAAAATATGATCACTGGGGCTGCACAGATGGATGGAGCTATTCTTGTTGTAAATGCTGCGGATGGTCCTATGCCACAAACTAGAGAGCATATTTTGCTCGCTAGACAGGTTGGTGTTCCCTCAATAGTGGTTTTCTTAAACAAAGTTGATCAAGTTGATGACGCTGAGCTTTTAGAGTTAGTTGAACTTGAGATTAGAGAGCTTCTCTCTAAATATGAATATCCTGGAGACGAGGTTCCAATTATTTCAGGCTCTGCTCTTGCTGCTGTTGAAGGAAGAGACCCTGACATTGGAAAAGATGCTATTCTTAAGCTTATGGCTGAAATTGATAGATATGTTCCATCTCCAGAGCGAGCAGTTGACTTGCCTTTCTTAATGCCAATTGAGGATGTTTTTTCTATCTCTGGTCGTGGTACAGTTGTTACCGGTAGGATTGAGCGTGGTGTTGTTAAAGTTGGACAAGAAATTGAAATTATAGGTGTTAAGGAAACAACTAAGACTACAGTTACGGGTATTGAAATGTTTAGAAAGCTTCTTGATGAAGGTCATGCTGGTGACAATGCTGGCTGTCTATTAAGAGGTGTTAAGAAAGAAGATGTTGAAAGAGGACAGGTTCTTGCTGTTCCGGGCTCTATTAAACCATATAAAAAATTTAAATGTGAAGCCTACATTCTTTCTAAAGAAGAGGGGGGAAGGCATACTCCATTTTTTAATGGGTATCGTCCACAGTTTTACTTTAGAACCACTGATGTTACAGGTGTTGTGACTTTTAACGCTGACATTGAAATGGTTATGCCTGGTGATAGGGTTGAAATGAGCTGTGAGTTGATCTGTCCAATTGCCATGGAAAAAGAGCTTCGCTTTGCCATTCGTGAGGGCGGAAGAACTGTTGGAGCTGGTGTTGTAACTGAAATTGTTGAGTAATATTGACTAAACGCTAAGTTTTAAAGGCCAAAGAGTGTATTCTCTTTGGCTCTTTTTTTGAGTTTGAAAGTTTATACAGGGTAGTAGCTCTAATTGGTAGAGCAGTGGATTCCAAATCCACCGGTTGTGGGTTCGAATCCCTCCTGCCCTGCCATTTTAAGTGCTCCCTTTCTAGGGAAGTTTTATTTTAAATTTGCTTTTTTACAGATGTGTTTAGACGGACAAAAGTCTGAACTCGGGTTAGTAAGTAAGCTTTTATTTGCAAGCCTTTCAATGGTAGTACTATCATTAGGATTCTAATTATGATCAAGGGAGGTTTTTATGACTAGTAGGCTAAATATTGTTCCTATCTTATTGTTAACAGTCACAGCTTGTTCAATTAATCCAAAATCTAACCGAAAACCTTCTACTGAGGTGAGAACTGAAGAAGAAGCAGCTAAAGCTTACTGGGAAAAGCGTGGTACAGAGTGGTCAAAATTCAAACATGATGGTTATACGGGTAAAAAAAATAAAGCTAAATTTATTGGTGTGGTCGCTTCAAAGAAAAATAGGGAGTTTGCTTTTGAACTTTCTGAAAGAAGGCAGCAATTGTTAGAGGAAAACCTTTTTGATGCTGGGGTTAGCCCCAATGGTAAGGTTAACTGTGAACAAACTATGAAAAGAATTCATAGGACGGCTTATGGAGACTGTTATTTTTTCAATATTGAGGAGCATCTTAGTGAGGAAGATAAAAATCTTGCTGGTCAATTGCGTATAGGGGCCATTAATGAAAGGTTTGGTCGAAACGTTGATTCTAATAAGTCCAACGAAGCCATGAAAAATGATCTTATGAACCCAAGCCCACTTGAAATTAGTGAAAAACTTCTTTCAAGAAACGGTAAGCAAGTTGATGCTCCAGTTATTAATGTTCTTGCTACTGCTTGGCTCCAGGCCATGAATCATGATTGGTTTACCCACGGAAAAAACTCAAAAACAAAGTCCTATCATATTAAAGCTCATAAATCCCATGAAGAGTTAAAAGACGGTATGAAGCTACCTGCTACTCAGGAAGAGTCTGCTGTGGAACGTGGTCATTACAAACACGGCTATGATTACACCTCTAGAAACCGTGTGACTCACTGGTGGGATGCTTCACAGATCTATGGAAGTGACCCTCAGACAATTAGAAAAGTAAGAAGTGTTTGGAGAAAGGGGAGAAATACTGGAAAACTTATTCCAGATGGAAAAATTGCTGTTGATAAATCTAATAGGCGTTTGAGGTACGATTTAAATGGCCTTCCTGTAACAGGGTTTCATGACAATTGGTGGGTGGGCCTTGAGCTTATTCATACCCTTTTTCATTTTGAGCACAATAGCATTATCGATGATATTTTAAAGCCAGTGGTTGGGAATAAAATTTGTATTGGAAATGTTTCTAAAGCTGAGTGTGACGATATTCTTTTTGAAAAAGCTAGAATTATTAATTCAGCCCTTATGGCTAAAATTCACACAGTGGAATGGACTCCTGCCCTTCTTGATAATGGAATGCTTCATGTTGCCATGAGAAGTAACTGGTTTGGAATGAGAGAGTTTTTTGGTGTGGATTCACCTACTTTGCGAGGGCAACTAAGCGGGGGAGTTAAGCACCTTATTTCAGGCCTGGTTGGAGAAAAAACTCTCGACCTTTACTCAGTTCCTTTTACCTTAACAGAAGAGTTCGTAGCAGTGTACCGTATGCACCCCCTTGTTCCTGATTTTGTAACGGTTCGTGATGGTAAATCTAATAAGGTCGGAGCTAAAGTTTCAACAAAAGAAATGATTTTTCGTCAGGCTCAAGGTGCTCTTAGTAAGTATGGGTCGGCAACATGGTTAAACTCTTTTGGGACTTCATTCCCTGGGGCCATGAGCTTACACAATTACCCCACTTGGATGAAAAATTTTGTGGCTGAGAGAAACACTGGAAAAACTCAGAAGGATTCAGTATCCATGGATATGGGAGCTGTAGATATTTTCAGAGATCGAGAAAGAGGTGTTCCTAAGTACAATGAATTTAGAAGAGCCCTTCATTTGCCAGCTATTGATTCTTTTAAAGACTTAACTCCAAATAAGGAAGACCAAAGGATATTAAATGAGGTGTATGGTGATATAGAGAAAATGGACCTTTTAGTTGGAACACTGGCTGAAGCGGATCGCTATCCTGGTTATGCCTTTGGCAATACTCCATTCTATATTTTTGCTTTAATGGCCTCAAGAAGGCTCATGGCTGACCCGTTCTTTTCTGATTATTACACTGAAGAACATTATACAAAGAACGGTATTGAACATGTTAGAAAAACAACAATGTCTGATGTTATTATTAGGCACTTTCCAGAGCTTAAAAATCGTTTTTATGTGAAAAAAAAATGGCTTTTTGGTCATAAAAAAGTTGTTAAAAACGCCTTTAGGCCTTGGCTACCAGTCTATAATGATGTAGAGAAAGTTATTGAAGGTATGAGTAGCCTTTAAAAATTGGCTTGTAGAATAAAGCCTTTATTTATTGTTTTTAAATATTAAAGAAGAACTCTATTGATAAAGGTCTGTTTAAAGTTTTTTTAAACTCCATGGAACAGGTCACTTAAACTCTTAAAAAAACACCGGCTAGCCTCTATCTTTAACTTCTGTGTTGAGAATATGAAATATATCATCCTTGTGTTTTGTGCCAAACAGCTTAAAGCCCTTTAAGCTTAAGGTGTATAGGCTCTGGGTAAGGGCAATTAGACTCTGTGTATAACATCAGTTACTAAAGTCTAAATTCAGTTTGAATATTAAAAAACTAGGGTGTGTCCTCATAAGAGAGTCCTGAAATCAATACACTTGCCCAGTTGAATGACTTAAAATGATGGGAAAAACTCGACTTATGGAGGTATTTTGCATGGTAAGAAAAGTTTTAACAGATTCTCTATCCTGACTTCGACACAACACGGCGCATAAAGCTAATAAAATCAAGCGCTTAGATTTTGCTGGGGTCACTACATTTGCTCTTTAACTAGGCGAATACAGTCCTTTCTCTTAAGGTTTAAAACTTGGTAAATTTTCTTTAAAACAGGAGTAGTCTTAGATACAAGCTCATAAAATCGCCCCGTACTAGAGTCTTTTAAAACACTGTACTCATCTCTATTTAACTCCTCTTTAAGATCTAAAAAACTAAACTCTAATTGGTTTTCCTTAATAAGCTTATTTACTCTACAAACAATTGCATATGCTAGAAAACAAATTCCAATATGAGCCTTAATCCTCTCAGACTTCCAATGAAAAATAGGTCGCATCTTTAAATCTGTCTTACTTATTCTAAACGCTTGTTCTATTTTCCACAGCCCTCTATAACGCTCTAAAACTTCAGCTGCAGACTTGTCTTCAAGATTTGTAATGACACCATGAAAACCATCCCACTGAGCGTCTCTACTAATCTTACACTTATCAACCTCTACATCCCCCTTAAAAGACTTAAGGTACTTTTTCGTTCCATAATTAGTTATAAGGTCACTTGCTTTAAGTTTTCCATCTTTGGCTTTCTTTAAAAGACGAACAATTATCTTTTCCCGGTCAAATGCATCTTTATAAGCTCTTTTATTAGAATACCCAACAACAAGCCTTCTTTTCTTGTGCTCAAACTCTCTAACCCACTGCAGTTCATTGCTCACCACATGGGGTTTAAAGTTTTTATGACAGATTTCTTCTTTTAAATTCTTTGGTAAAGATTTTAACTTAGCCCCCACAATATAATGAATGTTTTCAGCTTCTAGTAAAACTAAGTTTGCCTCATTAAACATACCTCTATCAGCCACAAGGGTAACTTGATTTACATTAAAACGGGTTTTTAAGTTTTTAACTATCTCTATTAATGTGTTGCCCTCATAAGTGTTGCCAGGAAAAAGCTCATAAGTTACTGGGTGTCCCTGTGAGTTTGTAACCAAGGCGAGAACAACTTGAGTTTCTTTAAACTTAGCATCCTTACTAAAACCATTGGCTCTAAGTTCATCTGAAGTAAAGCTTTCAAAATATAGCGTTGTGACATCAAAGAACATAACGTCAACCTGGTCATTAAAAAGGTTTAGAGTGGAATTTAAGACTTTTGATTTTAGTCTTTCTTCGTTTAGAAAAACTCTGTCCATCATACGGTATATCTTATGAAGAGGAAGGGGTTTTGAGAAAACTTTTTTTAAGCTATCTGCTGTTTTTCTTTTACTCTGCGGCCTAGAGATTCTTGCTAAAACACAATCTTGAAGAATAGAGTTCCACTCATCATCTTTTTTTGTGTTTTTTATGATATCGTTAAAGTTCATTTGATTATAAACTTTGCCTAAAACTGTGTGAATGCCTTGGTTAACACGACCTTGCTCAGATAGATTCTTTATATCCACTAGCTCTGGGTTTCTTGTGCTGGCTTTTTTTGTGCAAGTCGTGGAGTGCACAGTTTCTTCCATTCCAGGAAGGGCTGGGTTTCTTGTGTTTTTTAGCTCTATTATTAAGTCCTGTGCTGCTTTCTTAATAATGGCTATTTCTCTTGCATCCTTGTGTTGTCCCAGAGTTCTAATGACTTTTTGAATAACTTTATTTTTTACTCGAGTAGATTCAACTATTCTAATTGAAACACTTCCGTTTGGTTTTTTTACTTCTCGAATAAACATGGCTATTAAAATTACTAGCCTAAAAATACTTGTAAAGAAAAAAAAGGGGTCACTACATTTTGAGTTTTAGACTTTTTAACCTTCTCTGGTGCGTATATTTGAACTCAAGTGTGTTGAGAATATGAAATATATCATCCTTGTGTTTTGTGCCAAACAGCTTAAAGCCCTTTAAGCTTAAGGTGTATAGGCTCTGGGTAAGGGCAATTAGACTCTGTGTATAACATCAGTTACTAAAGTCTAAATTCAGTTTGAATATTAAAAAACTAGGGTGTGTCCTCATAAGAGAGTCCTGAAATCAATACACTTGCCCAGTTGAATGACTTAAAATGATGGGAAAAACTCGACTTATGGAGGTATTTTGCATGGTAAGAAAAGTTTTAACAGATTCTCTATGGGAGCAGCTTGAAGTGATTTTGGTTTCACATGGCTGCAGAAGATCAAAAAATAACCGTAATGTTATGGAGGCTATCCTGTGGAAGCTTTGAACAGGTGGTCCTTGGAGGGATGTACCTGAAAAGTTTTGTCCTTGGAAAACAGCTTACAATGGGTTTAATCGATGGGCTGCAAAGGGCTTGTGGGATAATTTTTTTTTTGCTTTACAAGAAGAAGTTGATACAGAGTAGGTGTCCATCGACGGAACTTACGTACGCGCTCATCAGCATGCTAGTGGAGCTAGGCGTGGAGAGTACCGTGCAATTGGAAGGTCTGCAGGTGGAGCCACAACAAAAATACACATGGCCTGTGATGCCCATGGAAATCCGATCTGTTTTGAAGTCACTGGGGGTCAAATGCACGACAGTAAAGCTCCACCCAGCTTGATTGAACAGCTAGAGGCAGAAAGTTTACTGGCAGATAAAGGCTATGACTCTGAACAGATCAGGCAACTAGCTCGAGATAAAAATATGAAGCCAATGATACCTCGAAGAAGAAACAGTAAGAAATTAAATTCAGAACTGGATAAAGATACTTACAAGGCCAGACACCAAGTGGAAAATGTCTTTGCAAGGCTTAAACACTTTAGAAGTGTGGCGACTCGCTTTGAAAAACTCGCTAGAAACTTTAGATCGATAATATCTTTAGCGTGCCCTTTTGTGTGGCTAAAACTTAACTATGCTGGTCCAGGGTTATGAGGACACGCCCTAATTAAAGAGCTTAGACCTTAATTTTTCTTACTACTTTTGTATCAAAATAAGACAAAAAATTCTTTAAAAACACTAAGTTAAAAACATAGCTAAAAAATTAAACTCATTATGCGTCTTGAATAAAAGAACCCGTCCTTTGTCGAATTTCTCTTAATTAAACTAAAAAGTTTTCCGATAATCCGATAAGTATTACATTAAAAAACCTATTTTTTTGAGAGGGTCTTAGAAAATGGTTCGCGTGTTATTAATCTTATTATTTATATCAATCACAACTGCTTGTGTAACTTTCTTTAATAAACAAAATAGAAATCAAATGTTAGATGTGAAAAGGTTTCCTACCTCTGAATCCACTTCTTTTGAAACTCAATTAGTATCTATAGATAAAAATAAACCCACTGTCTGTACGATTACAATTAATTCTCATGATGAAAGACAGATATTTCAATCATTTCTAAAAGATGATTTTAACTTCATTGAGCTTACTAGTGGTGATAGCGATTGGTTTCAAAATGCCTGTGAAAAAAAGATTAAGTGTGATGTTCTTGTTGTTTCAGGGCACTTTGGTGGTAGTTTCTTTGGCTCATCGAATTATAGATTGTCTTTAAATACATTACAAAGAGCATCCTGCCAAACAGCTTGTGATGGAATATTAAAACACCCTAAAGAAGTCTTTCTTTTTGGTTGTAACACCACAGCAGGTAAGAAAGCCGACCATAGAACTCCTGAAGAATATACACAAGTCCTTATTGCCGATGGTTTCTCAAGAGGAGAAGCCGAACAAGTATCAGCTTTTAGGTACTCTCCCATTGGTCAAGAGACACAAAATAAAATGAAACAAGTTTTTCAAAACTCTAGAATTTACGGTTACTACAGCCAAGCTCCTAGTGGAAAAAACATCAGACATAGATTAAATCAATACTTTAATTCCATACCCAAGTTAGACTATAAATCTCATTTAAAACAGTTTCCCACAGAAAGTGAGAACCTTTTGTGGTCTCAAGCTATGAAAGGTCAGTGGATCAGGTCTATTAATGGTACAAAAAATATAGAAAATCCAGTTTGTATTCTTGAAGACAAGAAGGTGCTTATTTATAAAAAGCTTGAGTGGATTAACTCTATTTTAATGGACAAACAAAAGTCATTGGCTTATGTGCCTATAATTAATGATTATATGAAGGATTTAGAAAAAAAACATGGTAAATCTTGGCATGGGCTTTCCAAAGCAGAGCTTTCTTTTCTGGAGCGTATTCAATTGAATAAAAAAGCTAAAAAAAGAGTTTCTTCTATTTTAGAAAAGCCTTTGCCGGGGATGCTCTCTGTACAAATTCAAGCTCTAAATTTTATGAAAAGAATTGGTTGGTATAACAAGCAAGAATACTCTGTAAAGTTAAAAAATCTTATTGGAGATTTATTTAAAGAAAACTTAGACAACGAACAAAAAGATGCTTTTTGTTCTTTACAAGTTCAAATAGATTTAAGTTTAGAGGATCTACCTAAAGAAAAATGGAATAGATATACACTTTCAGCCATAGGCTGTTCTAAAACATCAAATATTCAAGTCCACCTAGCATTATTTAAGATTTTAAAAAATTCAAATGAATTTCGTATGAGGGCCGCCTGGGCCCTGGGAGATATTAAACCTACGGATCCTCAAGTTCACCTGGCATTAGCTGAGGCCTTAAAAGATCCAGATGAAGGTGTTCGTAGAAGTGCCTCCTGGGCCCTGAAAGAGATTAAACCTACGGATCCTCAAATTCACCTGGCATTAGCTGAGGCCTTAAAAGATCCAGATAAATATGTTCGTATGAGGGCCGCCTTGGCCCTGAAAGATATTAAACCTACGGATCCTCAAATTCACCTGGCATTAACTGAGGTCTTAAAAGATCCAGATAAAGATGTTCGTGGCAATGCCGCCTGGGCCCTAAGAGCGATTAAACCTACGGATCCTCAAGTTCACTTGGCATTAGCTGAGGCCTTAAAAGATCCAGGTCAATATGTTCGTGGCAATGCCGTCTGGGCCCTGGGAGATATTAAACCTACGGATCCTCAAGTTCACCTGGCATTAGCTGAGGCCTTAAAAGATCCAGATGAAGGTGTTCGTAGAAGTGCCTCCTGGGCCCTGAAAGAGATTAAACCTACGGATCCTCAAATTCACCTGGCATTAGCTGAGGCCTTAAAAGATCCAGATAAATATGTTCGTATGAGGGCCGCCTTGGCCCTGAAAGATATTAAACCTACGGATCCTCAAGTTCACTTGGCATTAGCTGAGGCCTTAAAAGATCCAGGTCAATATGTTCGTGGCAATGCCGTCTGGGCCCTGGGAAAGATTAAACCTACGAATCTTCATGTATTAAATTTGATAAAGGAAGTATTAGAGCAACAGTTAAGTAAGTTCTCCGACAAAGAAATAAAAATTTTAGAAAGTCTAGGTTCTGATTCGGACTAGAAAATAAAAAGTTCAGACTCATAGAATGGACTGTGCAAGAATGGAATAGATCATTTTTAAGGTACAGATTATTTTTTTGGGTTTTAGACTTTTAAATCGTATGTTTCACCTTTATAAGTTCAATACAGGTTATGCGGTTTTTTAACTTTTTTTTAAAAAATAATTAAAAAGCTTAGACCTTAATTTTTCTTATTACTTTTGTATCAAAATAAGACAAAAAATTCTTTAAAAACACTAAGTTAAAAACATAGCTAAAAAATTAAACTCATTATGCGTCTTGAATAAAAGAACCCGTCCTTTGTCGAATTTCTCTTAATTAAACTAAAAAGTTTTCCGATAATCCGATAAGTATTACATTAAAAAACCTATTTTTTTGAGAAGGGCTTAGAAAATGGTTCGCGTGTTATTAATCTTATTATTTATATCAATCACAACTGCTTGTGTAACTTTCTTTCATAAACAAAATAGAAATCAAATGTTAGATGTGAAAAGGTTTCCTACCTCTGAATCCACTTCTTTTGAAACTCAATTAGTATCTATAGATAAAAATAAACCCACTGTCTGTACGATTACAATTAATTCTCATGATGAAAGACAGATATTTCAATCATTTCTAAAAGATGATTTTAACTTCATTGAGCTTACTAGTGGTGATAGCGATTGGTTTCAAAATGCCTGTGAAAAAAAGATTAAGTGTGATGTTCTTGTTGTTTCAGGGCACTTTGGTGGTAGTTTCTTTGGCTCATCGAATTATAGATTGTCTTTAAATACATTACAAAGAGCATCCTGCCAAACAGCTTGTGATGGAATATTAAAACACCCTAAAGAAGTCTTTCTTTTTGGTTGTAACACCACAGCAGGTAAGAAAGCCGACCATAGAACTCCTGAAGAATATACACAAGCCCTTATTGCCGATGGTTTCTCAAGAGGAGAAGCCGAACAAATATCAGCTTTTAGGTACTCTCCCATTGGTCAAGAGACACAAAATAAAATGAAACAAGTTTTTCAAAACTCTAGAATTTACGGTTACTACAGCCAAGCTCCTAGTGGAAAAAACATCAGACATAGATTAAATCAATACTTTAATTCCATACCCAAGTTAGACTATAAATCTCATTTAAAACAGTTTCCCACAGAAAGTGAGAACCTTTTGTGGTCTCAAGCTATGAAAGGTCAGTGGATCAGGTCTATTAATGGTACAAAAAATATAGAAAATCCAGTTTGTATTCTTGAAGACAAGAAGGTGCTTATTTATAAAAAGCTTGAGTGGATTAACTCTATTTTAATGGACAAACAAAAGTCATTGGCTTATGTGCCTATAATTAATGATTATATGAAGGATTTAGAAAAAAAACATGGTAAATCTTGGCATAGGCTTTCCAAAGCAGAGCTTTCTTTTCTGGAGCGTATTCAATTGAATAAAAAAGCTAAAAAAAGAGTTTCTTCTATTTTAGAAAAGCCTTTGCCGGGGATGCTCTCTGTACAAATTCAAGCTCTAAATTTTATGAAAAGAATTGGTTGGTATAACAAGCAAGAATACTCTGTAAAGTTAAAAAATCTTATTGGAGATTTATTTAAAGAAAACTTAGACAACGAACAAAAAGATGCTTTTTGTTCTTTACAAGTTCAAATAGATTTAAGTTTAGAGGATCTACCTAAAGAAAAATGGAATAGATATACACTTTCAGCCATAGGCTGTTCTAAAACATCAAATATTCAAGTCCACCTAGCATTATTTAAGATTTTAAAAGATTCAGATAAATATAGTATTGGTAGCAATGCCGTCTTGGCCCTGAAAGAGATTAAACCTACGGATCCTCAAGTTCACCTGGCATTAGCTGAGGCCTTAAAAGATCCAGATAAAGATGTTCGTCAAAATGCCGTCTGGGCCCTGGGAAATATTAAACCTACGGATCCTCAAGTTCACCTAGCATTATTTGAGGCCTTAAAAGATCCAGATGGAGATGTTCGTAGAAGTGCCTCCTGGGCCCTGAAAGATATTAAACCTACGGATCCTCAAATTCACTTGGCATTAGCTGAGGCCTTAAAAGATCCAGATAAAGATGTTCGTCAAAGGGTCGTCTGGGCCCTGGGAGATATTAAACCTACGGATCCTCAAGTTCACCTGGCATTAGCTGAGGCCTTAAAAGATCCAGATGAAGATGTTCGTCAAGATGTCGCCTTGGCCCTGGGAAAGATTAAACCTACGAATCTTCATGTATTAAATTTGATAAAGGAAGTATTAGAGCAACAGTTAAGTAAGTTCTCCGACAAAGAAATAAAAATTTTAGAAAGTCTAGGTTCTGATTCGGACTAGAAAATAAAAAGTTCAGACTCATAGAATGGACTGTGCAAGAATGGAATAGATCATTTTTAAGGTACAGATTATTTTTTTGGGTTTTAGACTTTTAAACTTCTTTTGTGCGCAGCTTTTAAGTTTAGAGAAAATGATGAATTTACAGACTTAGAAGATATTGCAGAGATTTTAAAAGAGGGTGTTTTAGAACTTAAAGGTTTTCAAAAAAAACAAAAGTTGCTTTAAGATGAGTGACTAAGGCGTGTCCTCATAACCCTGGACCAACAGTGGTAAGCTTTAGCCAAATAAAAGTACAGGCTAGAGAGAGGGTTGCCTTGAAGTTTCTTGCTAGCTTTTCAAAACGTGTGGCAATACTTCTAAACTATTACAGTTTAAGTCTTGCAAACACATTCTCCACCTGATGTCTTGCTTTATAAGTATGTTTATCTAACTCATGATTTGACTTTTTGCTGTTTGATTTTCGAAGGTTTTCACCTTCTACTTTTTTAATTAAGCTGGGTGCAGCTTTACTGTCGTGCACTTGGCCCTCAGTGACTTCAAAACAGATCGAATTTCCATGGGCATCACAGGCCATGTGTATTTTTGTTGTGGCTCCACCTGCAGATTTTCCAATTGCACGCTCTTCTCCACGCCTAGCTCCACTAGCATGCTGATGAGTGCGTATGTAAGTTCCGTCAATGGACACCCACTTTGTATCAATTTCTTCTTGTACAGCAAAAAAATTATCCCATCAGCCTTTTTGTGTCCAGCGGTTAAAGTGATTGTAGGCTGTTTTCCAAGGGCAAAATTTTTCTGGAACATCTCTCTAAGGACTGCCAGTTCTAAGCTTCCATAACGTTACGATTATTTTTTGATCTTCTAAAATTGTGAGAAACTAAAATAACTTCAAGTTGTCTCCATAAAGAATCTGATAAAACTTTTCTGGTTATGTGAAAAACCTCCATAAGTCGAGTTTTTCCCATCATTTTTATTCAATCAACTAGACATTCGCATTGAATTCAGGGCCTGCTTATGGGGACACGCCCTATTTCTTTTAATTCATACGGTTAGATAGAGTATGAGCATTGAGTTTATATGGATAAAATAAAGGGATATTCATATGAATAAAATCATTCAATTACTGTTGGTTACAATGACCATATTGAGTTTAGTTGCTTGTGGATCTAGCAATCCTGATTCTAATCCAGACCTTGATCCATGCCTTGGTTCCTCCCTCTTGCCGGGTACTGTGTGTGAGGGTGGAGGAATTTATTTTGGAAGCCTTAGCCTTGGTGCCCTTAATGGCAGTGGAACAGATCACTATATGATCACCCCTGGGGGTTGTAAGGACATTCCACCAGAAAGTGCTTCAGGGAGGTTCGGGGGCAAATTCTTATGCATTAGATGATTTTACAGTGACTTGTTCTGGTACGGATAGTTTACTTAAAAGTTGGAATGATGATTCGAGTAATTGGTACGATATTGAAGGGCTAGTAAACTACACATCAACTTTTGGAACTGGTCATGGTGGAATTAATGAGGATTCAAATTATGGCTCGGCTAATACAGATGTAATTGTTGCCATCACTTCATCGTCTCAAGGGGCTATCACCCAGCAGTAAGGTATTGTCATAAGCTTGTTTATGGTGGTTATGATGATTGGCATTTACCTAATCGTTATGGGCTTAATTTAATGTACACAAATCGCTCTGCTATTCCAGGTTTAGATTAAAGTGGTAATTCCTATTGGTCTTCTACGGAGGTCGGCAATATTACTGCGTGGGCCCAGCGCCTCTCAGATGGCTCTCAGAATAATGGCGATAAGGGCGCCCACTGGTTCGTTCGGTGTGTGCGGCGGTTTTGAGGCTTAAAAGGGCTCATGAGCTCTTTAGCTCTTTTATCTTAAGGAGGTACAGAGTGGGAGATCTTAGCGCCATGGTATAGATCTTTAATCGCCTCCTGAATGTCTTTTGTAGTCATACCTCTAGAGTACAAAGTTAGAATATTTTTTTCAAAATCTTTAAGCCTGGTTTTACCTTTAAGGACAATTTGTGGCTCAAAACTGGCTTCTCTATCACGAGGAG
Organism: Bdellovibrionales bacterium; assembly: GCA_965205365.1. GTDB lineage: Bacteria > Bdellovibrionota > Bdellovibrionia > Bdellovibrionales > UBA1609 > JALZUR01. Next base: position 307,527 of record CBDBGT010000010.1, on the reverse strand, counting down.
TTTTGAGTTCCACCTCACTTTTTTCGCCTTTAATCGTTTTTTTGCTGTAGCCATTTCTAGTATTGGTTTTTCTAAATTCAGATTTTGTATTTTTAGAATACCCTAAGTGATCTTCTAGCTCCCCATTAAGAGCAGACTCCAAGACAGCTTTCATTAGTTATCCTGTAATATCTGACAAATCTTTTTGTATTTTTACATTCTTGGCAAGTTCTTTGCCTATCTCTTCTATATTCATTCTGCTTACTCCTTAGGATGCTTAATCCTAGTTCATTGTTAAGCAGTTACACAATTTGTTTTACAGGTTCTTTTATACTGTTAAAACCATAGGATTTTTTCACTATCAGTTTTATTTTAGTGTTTAAACCCTCAACTATTTCTGATGAAAATTCTTTTTTTGCTCTAAAATAATTCAAAATCAAATGCTTATGCTTTCTAATTGTCTTTGCCTGTTTTTTCAGAGGTTCAATTTTTGACTTCATAACTTGAGTGGTCTAAGTATCAATAAACTTACCAGCATTTATTGATTTAAAACACGCTACTTTAATTTCATGGTTTTCCAGAACTAAGAGCATTTCTACACAAACTCTTTTGATAATCTCGTTTTTTAAGTTTTCTCTGCCTACTATAGCCACACTCTTTGAACTGATCTATACTCAACACCATTTTTGCCCAACCTATTGTATGCACAAGAACAGTAAAAGGCAGGGGTTATCCATGAGATTTTCAGTGCTAGAATCTAAGTCCACTGGTTGTGGTTTGAATCTTCTCTGTCTTGCCAATTTAATCAGCATAAATTGATAACTTTTTGCTTTTTTAAGGGATAGTTGGAAAAACAGGTTTTTTGTTGATCATTGGAAAGAAATAACGTGACAAGGCGTGGGTTTTCTGTGACACATAAAAGTTTTAAAAGTTCTGGGGTAAATATTTTTGGACAAAGCAACGACAAATAAAGTTATGACGTTTTCATTTTTATTGGCTGCAGTTCTTGTGTTTTGGACTGTGGGTGTTTTATTTGAGACTGCTTCTGAGAGTTTTGCAGTTATGGCCAATCTTAAAGCACAGCCTGTCATAAGGCATGGTTTTCCCGTTTTATGTGGCTTAGCACTATTTTCATGGCTTCAGTTAAACACAAGAAACAAAATTTTTGCAGATGAAGTGATTACTGAGACAGCTAAGGTTGTTTGGCCTTCGTTAAAAGACCTTAAGAGCATGACCATTGCGGTGACTATTATGTTAATTATATCGGGTATTATTATTGCTGGATTTGATTTTGGAGCTAGTAAAACTATAAAACTCATATTGGGCATGTAAGGGCAATGGGCGTGGATAAAAAATGGTACATTGTTAATGTTCAAACTAGTTGTGAGGGAATTGCAAAATCTGCAATTGAAGAACGTGTTGCAACAAAAGGAATGGGGGGTTTTTTTGGAGACATCCTTGTTCCTACTGAGAATGTAGTTCAGCTTATTAAAGGTAAGAAACAGAGTAGAGCTAAGAAGTTTTTCCCGGGTTATATTTTTATTCAAATGGTTTTAAATGATGATACTTGGCATTTAGTAAGAGACAGTTCAAAGGTTACAGGTTTTGTTGGAAGCTCGAGTAATAAGAAGCCTATACCTGTTCCTGAGGAGCAAGTGCTTCGTGTTACAAATATGGAGTCTGGAGCTATTAAATCTATGACTAAGGTTGATTTTAGTGTTGGTGAGTCTGTAACAGTTGTGGATGGTCCGTTTAATAGCTTTTCTGGAACAGTTGAAGAGATTAATGAGGATAAAGGTAAGGTTAAGGTGTCGGTGATGATTTTAGGTCGTTCAACGCCTGTGGAGTTGGACTTTGTCCAAGTTGAAAGAGGTTAATTAAATTGTTTTTTCTCTTGAGTTGATTTAGGAGTAGGTAAAAACTAATACATTAAGGAGCAGAAAAATGATAAAAAAGGTAGCAGGTATGATTAAGCTACAGATACCGGCGGGGAAAGCAAACCCATCGCCTCCTGTTGGGCCTGCTCTTGGACAGCATGGTGTTAATATAATGGATTTTTGTAAGCAGTTTAATGCAAAAACTCAGAGTATGGGCAATACAATTGCTCCAGTTATTATTACTGTGTATGCAGACCGTTCTTTTACATTTGTTGTAAAGAGTCCACCAGCTTCAGTTTTGTTAAAAAAAGCTATGAATCTAAAGAGTGGATCTAAAATGCCTCAAAAGGATAAAGTTGGGAGAGTTTCTAATGAACAGGTTAGAGAAATTGCAAAAACTAAGCTTCCAGATTTAAATTGTATAGGTTTAGAGTCTGCCATGGAGCAGGTTAGAGGTACGGCTAAGTCCATGGGTTTAGAGGTGGAGGCATAGCATGGGTAAAGTGTCTAAAAAAATGAGAGAACTTTTGGGTAAGGTTGATAGAGAAAAAAAATACTCCTTAGATGAGGCTTTTGATTTAATAATGTCTGGGAAAAGTGCTAATTTTGATGAGTCCATTGACTGTTCTATTCGTTTAGGAATTGATCCGAAACAGTCAGACCAACAAGTAAGGGGTGCTGTTGCTCTTCCTAATGGTTTAGGTAAAGAGGTTAGAGTAGTTGTTTTTGCTAAGGGCCCTAAGGAGGAAGAGGCAAAAAGTGCTGGAGCTGACTTTGTTGGAGCTGATGATTTGACTGAGAAAATTAAAGGAGGCTGGCTTGAATTTGATAAAGTTTTAGCAACGCCTGATATGATGGTGGCTGTTGCTAAAGTTTCAAAGATTTTAGGCCCAAGAGGGCTAATGCCTAATCCAAAAGTTGGAACTGTGACTTTAAACATTAAAGCTGCTGTTGAATCAGAGAAAAAAGGTAAGTTAGGCTTTAGAGTTGAGAAGAATGGTATTCTTCATGCTTCAGTGGGTAAAAAATCCATGGGAGCACAAAAGCTTAAGCAAAATCTTGGTGCATTTGTATCAGCTGTGATTAAGGCTAAGCCTCCATCAAGCAAAGGTGTTTATTTAGCAGGTATTGGGTTATCTTCAACTATGGGCCCTGGGGTTAAGGTTGATGTAAGTAATGTGGTGTCTATTGTTGATTAAAAATTTTTAACTTTCTTGGGCTAAAGGTATGGCTTTTATAGGTTATGTAGGGTTTAAGTAGGTTAGAAGGCATTGGTGAGGGAAGGAAATTTTCTTACCTAAATTAGAGAAAATATATGAAAGGAGGTAGTAATTGCTAACACATGAGAGGAAAGTTGAAATGGTAACAGAGCTTTCTAGTAGCTTTAAACGGTCTAGAGCAGCTTTTCTTGTGGACTTTAAAGGTCTTTCAGTTGAGCAAGTTACAACTTTAAGAAAGCAATTAACACAAGTGGGGGCTGAGTTTAAAGTAGTACGCAACACCCTTGCTATAAGGGCTTTGGCTGATCATGAAGCTGAAAGTGGTGTTTTAGCTTCAAAACTTGTTGGAACCAATGCTTTTGTTTTTGCTTATGAAGAGGTTTCCACACCAGCAAAAACTTTAACAAAATTTGCAAAAGATATGGAGAACTTAAAGGTTAAGTCTGGTGTTATGGGTGGAGAGGAGCTTGATGATAATAAAATTAAGTTTTTATCAACTCTTCCAGGTAAAGATGAACTTAGAGTAATGTTGCTCGGAACGTTACAGGCTTCTGCAAATCAGTTTGTTCGTATTTTGAATGCTGTGCCTCAAGGAGTAGTAACAGTTCTTAAAGCTTATACTGAGAAAAAAATAGATAAATAAATAAATTTAAAACTTATAAAAAATATATTGGAGAAAATAAAAAATGGCTGATTTAAATAAAATTGTTGATGAACTGTCTGTGTTACCTGTTTTAGAGGTAGCTGAACTCATTAAAATGCTTGAAGAAAAGTGGGGAGTTTCTGCTGCAGCACCTGTTGCTGTTGCTGCTAATCCTGCTGGGGCGGCAGCTGCTGAAGAGAAGACAGAGTTTGATGTTGTTCTTACAAGTGCGGGTGCAAGTAAAATTAATGTAATTAAAGAAGTGAGATCACTTACTGGGTTAGGCCTTAAAGAAGCTAAAGATCTAGTTGAAGCAGCGCCTAAGGTTGTAAAAGAAGCGGTTAATAAAGAAGAATCTACAAAGATGAAAAAAGCTTTAGAGAAAGCTGGAGCAACTGTAGAAGTTAAATAGTTTCACCATAATTTGGTGTGTTTACTTTAAGCCAGGGTTCTTTAGAGTTCTGGTCGTTTTGGTTTAAAGATAGTGAAAGTTTTTTATGCTTAATTTAAACCGCAACTCTAAAAAAGATGGAGATAAAATATGACTAAGAGTACAGTCACAGCTTCTAACCTTAGATTAAGAAAAAGTTTCTCTAAAAATAGTGTGGTAATTGATATTCCAAATCTAATTTTACTACAAAAACAATCATATGAAAAGTTTCTTCAAAAAGATGTTGATTTTGAAAGAAGAGAGGAATTTGGTCTTCAGTCTGTATTTCAGTCTGTATTTCCAATTTCTGATTTCAATGGCACATCTAATTTAGAGTTTGTTAACTATACTCTTGAGCCACCTAAGTATGATGTTAATGAGTGTAGACAAAGAGGAATGACATTTGCCTCACCTTTAAAAGTGACACTGCGTTTAATTGTTTTTGAAATTGATGAAGTTACTGAGGCTCGCTCTATTAGGGATGTTAAAGAGCAAGAAGTGTATTTAGGTGAAATTCCACTTATGACAAAAAATGGGTCGTTTATTATAAACGGGACAGAAAGAGTTGTTGTGAGTCAGTTGCACCGCTCACCAGGTGTTTTCTTTGATCATGATGGTGGGAAAGGAAGCACAGCAGGGAAATTTTTGTATAGTGCAAGAGTAATTCCGTATAGAGGATCTTGGCTGGATTTTGAATTTGATCAAAAAGACCTTCTTTATTGTAGAATTGATAGAAGAAGAAAATTTCCTGTAACGATTTTATTAAAAGCTTTGGGCTACAATGATGAAGAGTTGTTACAGTTTTTTTATGATTTAGATAAAGTTGTTTTTGAAGATGGAAAGTATTTTAGATATATTAGTGTTGGGAAACTTTTAGGTCAGAGAGCGATTTCTGATATTAAAGATCCAAAAACTGAGGAAATTTTGGTTAAGGCTGGGCGTCGTATTACTCGCGCTTTAGTTAAAAAAATGGAAGCTGCTAAACTGAAAAGGGTTCAGGTTCCTAGTGAAGAAATGGTTGGTAAAACATTGGCCAAGCCAATTGTTGATCTTACTACAGGTGAAGTTTTGGCTGATACAAATACGGAGACAACAGCTGATTTGTTAGAGCGTGTAAAATCTGTGGGAGTGTCTGAATTTTCAGTAATTTTTTTTGATGGTCTATCAGTAGGCCCTTATCTTAGAAACACCCTTTTAATTGATAAGGTTGCCACTAAAGATGAAGCTCTTATAGAGATTTATAAACGTTTGCGTCCAGGAGAGCCACCAACTGCTGAAGCTGCAGAGGCTTTTTTTAAACGCTTATTTTTTGATTCAGAAACTTATGATTTAAGTGAAGTGGGTCGCTTAAAAATCAATCATAGATTTGGGTTTAATATTGAGGATAAACCCTTAGAGCTTCAAACATTAACTCAAGATGGTATTATGGCTGTTGTTAAGACTTTAATTGATCTTAAAAATGGTCAGGGAAAAGTTGATGATATTGATCACCTTGGAAATAGGCGAGTGCGCTCAGTTGGTGAGCTTTTAGAAAATCAATACAGAATTGGTCTTGTTAGAATGGAGCGCTCAATTAAAGAAAGAATGAGTCTTCAAGATTTAGAAACAATGATGCCCCATGATTTAGTTAATGCTAAACCTGTAAATGCAGTTGTTAAGGAATTTTTTGGATCCAGTCAGCTTTCTCAGTTTATGGATCAAACAAATCCACTTTCTGAAATTACTCATAAAAGAAGACTTTCAGCTCTAGGTCCAGGGGGTTTAACTAGAGATAGAGCGGGCTTTGAAGTCCGTGATGTGCACCCTACCCATTATGGTCGTATTTGTCCCATTGAAACTCCAGAGGGGCCAAATATTGGTTTGATTGCTTCACTTGCTACCTACGCAAGAATTAATAAGCATGGGTTCATTGAAACTCCTTATAGAGAGGTTACTGAAGGTAAAATATCTTCTGAAATTAAATATTTTTCTGCTCTTGATGAGTCTGACAAAACAATTGCTCAGGTTGATAGAGATGAAAAGAAAACAGATAAGATTATAAAGGATAAAGTTAACGTTAGGCATGATGGAGAATATGAAATCCTTGATAAGAATCGTGTATCTTTAATGGATGTGTCGCCAAGTCAGTTGGTGTCCATTGCAGCGTCGTTAATTCCTTTTTTAGAGCATGATGATGCAAATAGAGCTTTAATGGGGTCAAATATGCAGCGTCAGGCTGTTCCGTTAATGAGATCTAAGGCTCCATTAGTAGGAACTGGTGTTGAAAGGCTTGTGGCTAAAGATTCTGGAACGTCTATTGTTGCAATGAATGATGGTATTGTTGAAGAGGTTGATGCGTCTAGAATAGTTGTAAGAAGATTTGCAAGAGCTGGGGAACTTGGGGCAAATATTGATATTTACAATTTAACAAAATATCAAAGAACCAACCAAAACACCTCGTTTAATCAAAAGCCAATTGTTAATCTTGGTGATGCAGTTAAAAAAAATGATATCATTGCAGACGGTCCTTCTACTGAGCTTGGTGAGTTGGCTTTAGGTCAAAACATTTTAGTCGCGTTTACACCTTGGATGGGCTATAATTATGAGGATTCAATTCTTATCTCTGAAAGATTAATTAAAGATGATGTGTACACATCAGTTCACATTGAAGAGTTTGAATGTGTTGCAAGAGACACTAAGCTTGGAAAAGAAGAGATAACTAGAGATATTGCAAATGTTGGCGAAGAGGCTTTATCGGAGTTAGATTCTTCAGGTATTATTAGAATTGGTGCAGAAGTAACTCTTGGAGATATTTTAGTTGGTAAAATCACCCCTAAGGGCGAGACTCAACTTTCTCCAGAAGAAAAACTTTTAAGAGCAATTTTTGGTGAAAAAGCTGGAGATGTTAGAGATAGTTCATTAAGAGTGCCATCTGGGGTTCAAGGGACTGTCATTGATGCTCAAGTTTACTCAAGAGACACAACTAATCAGAGTGAACGGCTTTTATCAATTTTAAATGACAAAAAAATTAAGCTTGAAAAAGATCATGGAATTGAACAAAACGTAATTAGAAATGCAGCTTTAGATAAACTTAAGGCTTTGTTGATCGGAAAAAAAACAATTGGTGAGCTGTTAAATGAAGATGGATCTAAAGTATTGTTAAATGAAGGTGATGCCATTACAGGTGAAGACCTTGAAAGTATTCCATTTGGGCTTTTAAGTTATTTGCCACTTGCTTCTGAAATTGAAAAACAGGTTGTTTATATTGTGGATAGTGCAAGAAATAAGCTTGATGCAATTAAAATGGTTTTTGAAGATAAAATTGAAAATCTATATAAAGGTGATGAGCTTCCTCCAGGTGTTGTGAAGATGGTTAAGGTTTATGTTGCAATTAAGCGTAAGCTACAAGTTGGTGATAAGTTTGCTGGTCGTCATGGTAATAAAGGGGTTATTTCTAGGGTTATGCCGGTGGAAGATATGCCTTATTTAGAGAATGGAACCCCTGTTGATATGGTTTTAAATCCCCTTGGTGTACCTTCTCGTATGAATATTGGTCAGGTTTTGGAGATTCATTCAGGCATGGCAGCCAGAGCATTAGGTGTTCAGATTGGTGAAATCCTTGAAGATTTTAATGCAGATGAAGTAAGAGAAAAACTTAAAATTGCGTACTCAGATGATATTATTTCAAAAGAGATTGATGGCGCAGATGACAACTCTATTAAGAAAATGGCCATTAAGGTTAAAGATGGAATTCATTTAGCAACACCAGTTTTTGATGGTGCTAGAGAGTTTGAAATCAAAGAAATTTTAACTCGTGCAGGACTTTCTACAACAGGTCAGTCATTATTATTTGATGGAAGAACAGGAGAGGCCTTTGAAAACCCAGTTACTGTTGGAATCATGTATATGTTAAAGCTTCATCATTTGGTTGAAGAAAAAATTCATGCTAGATCCATTGGTCCATATTCATTGGTATCTCAACAGCCTTTAGGTGGTAAGGCACAATTTGGTGGACAAAGGCTTGGAGAGATGGAGGTTTGGGCCATTGAAGCCTATGGAGCAGCATATTGTTTGCAGGAGTTTTTAACAGTTAAATCAGATGATGTGGCTGGTAGAACGAGAATGTATGAAAGTATTGTTAAGGGTGAGTATGTGTTAGAACCAGGCCTTCCTGAGTCATTTAATGTACTTCTTAAGGAACTACAGTCCTTGGCCCTAGATGTGCAATTGGTAGAATCAAATATTTTATCCGATGATGAAGCAGATGCTGTTAAACCTCAATCAGAGTTACAATAAGTAAGGAGTTAGAAGTTGAAAGATTTATTAAATTTTTTTGATAAGCCAAAAGATCCACTAGCCTTTGAAGGTGTTAAAATTGGCTTAGCATCACCAGATCTTATTCAAAGTTGGTCCTTTGGTGAAATTAAAAAGCCTGAGACCATTAACTATAGAACATTTAAACCTGAAAGAGATGGTTTGTTTTGTGCTAAAATTTTTGGACCAATTAAAGATTATGAGTGCTTATGCGGTAAGTATAAGAGAATGAAATTTCGTGGTGTTGTTTGTGAAAAATGTGGTGTTGAGGTTACTCAATCTAAAGTGCGCCGTGAACGTATGGGCCATATTGAACTTGCATCTCCAGTTGCTCATATTTGGTTTTTAAGATCACTTCCAAGTAGAATTGGAAACATTCTTAATTTAACATTAAAAGATGTAGAAAGAGTTCTTTACTGTGAAGCTTATGTTGTTATTGATCCAATGGAGACAACTTTAGAGGAGTCTCAAGTTCTTGGGGAAGAAGCTTATCAAGCTGCTTTAGAAGAGTTTGGTCCTAATTTTCATGCTGATATTGGTGGCAATGCGATTTTAGAGCTTCTTAAGAAAGTTGACGTTGAGTACTTATCTAAAAAACTTAGAATTGAACTTAAAGAAGTTAAGTCTGAAGCTGCAACTAAAAAATTAACAAAAAGACTAAAAGTTTTAGAGGCTTTTAAGGGCACAACAAACAAACCTGTGTGGATGATGTTGCAAAATATTCCAGTAATTCCACCAGATTTAAGGCCTCTAGTTCCTTTAGATGGTGGTCGCTTTGCCACTTCTGATTTAAATGATCTTTATAGGCGAGTAATTAACAGAAATAATCGTTTAAAAAGGCTACAAGAACTAAATGCTCCTGATGTTATTATTAGAAATGAAAAAAGAATGCTCCAAGAAGCTGTAGACGCACTCCTTGATAACGGTAGGCGCGGTAAAACTTTTACTGGCCCAAATAAAAGACCTCTTAAATCTTTAAGTGATATGCTTAAAGGTAAACAAGGTAGATTCAGGCAAAACTTATTAGGTAAGCGTGTGGATTATTCTGGACGCTCAGTTATTGTTGTTGGTCCTAATTTAAAGCTTCATCAATGTGGCCTTCCAAAGAAAATGGCTCTTGAATTGTTTAAACCATTTATTTTTGCAAAGCTTGAAGAGCGCAGCTTTGCCACTACAATTAAACAGGCTAAAAAATTAGTTGAAGAACAGACTGTAGAGGTTTGGGATATTTTATCTGAAGTGGTGAAAGAGCACCCTATTATGTTAAACAGAGCACCTACTCTTCATAGACTGGGTATTCAAGCTTTTGAGCCTGTTTTACATGAAGGAAAAGCAATTCGTTTGCATCCTCTTGTGTGTACAGCGTTTAATGCTGATTTCGATGGTGACCAAATGGCTGTGCATATGCCTTTATCTGTTGAAGCACAAGTTGAAGCACGTGTTCTTATGATGTCCACAAATAATATCCTGTCTCCTGCCAACGGTAGGCCAGTTATCAATCCAACACAGGATATTGTTTTAGGTTGTTATTGGATGACAAGAATTAGACCTGGGGCAAAAGGCACGGGTAAGCTTTTTGCAAATGTAAATGAGGTTCTTTATGCTTATGAGGCAAAGGATGTAGCCTTACAGGCTGCTATTAAAGTTAGAGTTCATGGAAAAATTTATGAAACATCTGTTGGAAGAGCTATTTTTAGTGATATTCTTCCTGTAGAGGTTCCTTTTGACGAGGTCAATAAGCCACTAGGTAAGAAAGAGCTTGCTAGTGTCATTGATAAATCATTTAGGCTTGCTGGTGGTAAAGCTACAGCGATTTTAGCAGATAATATTATGGAAAAAGGCTTTGCGTATTCAACTAAAGCTGGGATTTCAATTTGTCTTGACGATTTAAAGATTCCTGAAGCAAAAGCTAAAATGATTCAAATGGCTGAGAATGAAGTTTTAGAAATTCAAGGGCAGTATGATGAAGGCTTGATTACTGATGGTGAGCGCTACAATAAAGTTGTGGATATATGGGCTCAAACTGGTGATAAAGTAGCTAAAGAAATGATGAGGCACATTGAAAAAGAAGAGTTTAATGTAAACGGTGAAACTGTTATCGCAGATAGTTTTAATTCAATTTTTGTCATGGCGGATTCTGGGGCAAGAGGTTCAGCTGCGCAGATTAGGCAACTTGCAGGTATGAGGGGCTTAATGGCTAAGCCATCTGGTGAGATTATTGAAACACCAATTACTGCAAATTTTAGAGAAGGCTTATCAGTACTTCAGTATTTTATTTCTACCCATGGTGCGCGTAAGGGTCTTGCCGATACAGCACTTAAAACAGCAAATTCAGGTTACTTGACAAGAAGGCTTGTGGATGTGGCTCAGGATGTGATTGTTATTCAGCAAGATTGTGGGACAGTTGATGGGATGATACTTACGCCGTTAATGGAAGGAGGGGAAATTATTCAGCCCCTGAGTGAAAGAGTTCTTGGCCGTACTTGTATGGAAAATGTTAAAGACCCTTATAGTGAAGATGTGCTCATAGAGGCAGGCGAGGAAATTACTGAAAGTCATGTTGAGAAAATAGATAAAGCTGGTGTGATTAAAGTGATGATTAGATCAGTGTTAACTTGTAAATCAAGACGCGGTGTTTGTGTTAAATGTTATGGCCGTGATTTATCTCGTGGAACAACGGTTAATCTTGGTGAAACCGTTGGTATTATTGCTGCACAGTCTATTGGTGAGCCAGGAACACAGCTTACAATGAGAACATTTCACGTAGGTGGTACAGCAACTAGAGCTGTTGAACAATCAGTTCATATTTCTAGAATGGATGCTGTGTTTAAATTAGAAGGTGTTTCTACGGTTACTAATAAAGATGGAAAGCTTGTTTCCATGAATAGAAGTGGGTATATTGTACTTGTTGATTCTGAAGGAAGAGAAAGAGATCGTTATACAGTGGTTTACGGTTCTACAATATATTTTAAAGAAGGCGATGAGGTTAAAAAAGGTGATACTATTTGTGATTGGGATCCTTATGCAAATCCAATTATTGCAGAAGTTTCAGGTAAAGTTGGTTTCCTAGGTATTATTGAAGGGCAGACAATGTCAGAACAAATCGATCCTGTAACTGGTTTTGCAACTAAAGTGATTACAGATTCAAAAACTATAGATGATAATAAGCCAACAGTATTTATTTCAGATGCGGCTGGAAATCCAGTTGAAATTAAAGGAAGAGCCACGTCAGCAAAATATGTTATTCCAATGGGGGCGCAGTTACTAGCCTCAGTTGGAGACGAAGTTCATGGAGGTGAAATCATTGCAAAAATTCATAGAGAAACCTCTAAAACAAAAGACATTACAGGTGGTTTACCGAGAGTTGCTGAACTTTTTGAAGCAAGAAAGCCAAAAGAGGCTGCTATTGTAACTGAAATTGATGGTTATGTGACCTTTGGAAAAGATATTAAAACCAAGCAAAGAGTTATTATTACTCCAGAGCTTGGTGAATCAAGGGAGTATTTAATTCCAAAAGGAAAACATTTTGCTGTTCGTGAGGGGGAGTTTGTTAAAGCAGGCGATGCTTTAATGGATGGACCAACTAACCCCCATGATATCTTGGCTGTTAAAGGTGATAAGGAACTTGCTGCTTACATGGTTAATGAAGTTCAAGAGGTTTATAGACTCCAAGGTGTGGGAATCAATGACAAACACATTGAAACTATTGTAAGACAGATGCTAAGAAAAGTTACGGTGACTGACCCTGGTGATACTGTTTTCTTAAATGATATGCAGGTTGAAAAATATAGACTTGAAGAAGAGAATGAGAGAGTTTTAGCAGAAGGTTTAGAGCCTGCTCAAGCTGAACCACTTCTCCTTGGTATTACTAAAGTATCATTAGGGACTGAGAGTTGGATTTCTGCGGCTTCATTTCAAGAGACAACTAAAGTACTTACTGAGGCGTCCATTAATGGAAAAGAAGATAAACTCCAAGGTCTTAAAGAAAATATTATTATGGGTAGGTTAATTCCTGCAGGAACAGGGGTGTCGGCTTATAAAAAATGGAAGCTTAAGGTTCAGGAGGCTGAGCCGTCCTCAGAGGCTTCTTTATTAGGGGCAGGAAGAGGGTTTTCAGTTGAGGATGGGATAAGTAGAGTTTAGGGGAATTGGACGTAAAAAGGCTTTTTAGCAAATAAGTAAAATCCCATGAATTGGCCTTGACGGGAAGGTCTTTGAGCCTTATTTTTCGTCCTTTATATGGGTTTAAGATGACTAAATTTGCCTAGTTGCTAGGTTTTAAAGCAGTGGTTTAAGTTTAAAAATCAGTTAAAGTTAGAAAAGGAAAATTATGCCAACTATTAATCAGTTGATTAGAAAAAAAAGAACGACTCAGAAGAACAAAACAACTTCTCCTGCGTTAGCTTCATGCCCACAAAAAAGAGGTGTGTGTACAAGAGTTTATACAACGACTCCAAAGAAACCAAACTCTGCTTTAAGAAAAGTTGCAAAAGTTAGACTGTCCAATGGATTTGAGGTGATTTCATATATTCCAGGTATTGGTCATAATTTACAGGAACATAGTATTGTTCTTATTCGTGGTGGCCGTGTAAAAGATTTGCCGGGTGTGAGGTATCACATTGTAAGAGGGATTTTGGATACTCAGGGCGTTAAAGATAGAAAAAATAGCCGTTCTAAATATGGAACTAAAAGGTCAAAAGCCTAAGGAGAGGAATAAGATGTCTCGTAGAAGAAAAAGTGTAAAAAGAGAAATTCTTCCAGATCCCATTTATAACGATCTTACTTTAGCTAAGTTTGTAAACACTCTTATGCTTGATGGTAAAAAATCAACTGCGCAAAATATTTTGTATGGAGCTTTGGATCAGTTAAAAGATAAAGTTCCTGGTGAAGAGCCTTTAGCAGTGTTTAAAAAGGCAATTGAAAATACAAAGCCTGCTGTTGAGGTTAAATCAAGAAGAGTGGGTGGTGCTACATACCAAGTTCCTGTTGATGTAAGACCCTCAAGAAGACTTGCTCTTTCTATGAGATGGCTTGTTGAATATTCAAGAAAAAGATCAGAAAAAAATATGGCCAATAGACTTTCTTGTGAACTTGCCGACGCTTTTAATGGTAGGGGAAACTCTGTTAAAAAAAGAGAAGACGTTCACAAAACAGCTGAAGCTAATAGAGCGTTTTCACATTTTAGCTGGTAAGCTTAGCTAAGGTTTAAAGTTTTATGAAATTTATAAGGCGCTTCTTTTTAAGGGGTGTTTTTTTTATTAAAAGGTGTAAATAAGCTTTATGGTATACAAGCAACCTGAAAACATTAAAGATTTAAAAACTACAAGAAATTTTGGTATTATGGCCCACATTGATGCAGGCAAAACAACTACCACTGAAAGAATACTGTTTTATACAGGAAAGAGTCATAAAATTGGTGAGGTTCATGATGGACAAGCTATAATGGATTGGATGGAGCAAGAGCAGGAGCGTGGAATCACAATCACTTCTGCTGCAATAACAAGTTATTGGAAAGATCATAAGATCAATATCATTGATACTCCTGGACATGTGGATTTTACAATTGAAGTAGAGCGGTCATTGCGAGTCTTAGATGGGGCTGTTGCAGTATTTGATGGAGTCAATGGTGTTGAGCCTCAATCAGAAACAGTTTGGCGTCAGGCTGATGGCTATAAGGTTCCAAGAATTGCCTTTATTAATAAAATGGATAGGGTGGGAGCGGATTTTTATTATTCTGTTGAAACTATTAAAAAAAAACTTGGTGCAAATCCTCTTCCATTACAGCTTCCTATTGGTGTAGAGGATCAATTTCAAGGTGTTGTGGATCTTATTTTGAATAAAGCTTATATTTGGGATGGTGAAGGCTTAGGGGTGGACTTTAAAGTTACTCAAATTCCTGAATATTTAAAAATAAAAGCCAAAGAGTATAGAAAAAAAGCTATTGAGGCTATATGTGAATTTGATGATGAGCTTTTGGATGAATATTTACAGGGTAATGAGCCTAGCTTAGAAAAACTAAAGAGTGTACTAAGGCAAGGGGTTTTAGATTTAAAGGTTTGTCCTGTTTTTTGTGGATCTGCATTTAAGAATAAAAGTATTCAGCCTTTGCTTGATGGGATTTTAGATTATTTACCGAGTCCGTTAGATCGATGTGCAGTAACAGGCAAAGACCCTAAAAGAGAAGATAAGGTCGTTATTTGTAAAACCGATTTTAAAGAAGCTTTAAGTGCATTGGCTTTTAAAATAGCAAGAGATCCATTTTCTGGAGTTCTTACTTTTATAAGAGTTTATTCAGGAGTAATGAAGGCGGGGGACGCATTGTTAAATCCAAGAACTCAGAAAAAAGAGCGTATTGGTAAGATTTTTAAAATGCATTCAAATACTAGAGAAGAAATATTAGAAGTTAAGGCTGGAGATATAGCAGCAATCGTAGGGTTAAAACATACAGGAACAGGAGACACTCTTTGTGCTGCTAGGAGACCTGTGGTTTTAGAAAGAATTAAATTTCCAGATCCCGTGATTTCCGTAGCTATTGAAGCTAAGTCATCTGCTGATCAAAAGAAACTAGGAGAAGGTTTAGCAGCCTTGTTAAGAGAAGACCCCTCTTGTAAACTTGATATGGATCTTGAGACTGGTCAAACCCTTCTTTCAGGAATGGGGGAGCTTCATTTAGATATCTTAGTAGATAGACTTTTAAAGGAACACAAAGTTAGTGCAAATATTGGTAAGCCACAGGTTTTTTATAGAGAGTTTTTAGAAAATGGATCTAAGGGCGAGGCTAGATTTGAAAGAGTAGTTTCTGGCACCACTGAGTGGGCAAAGGTATTTTTAGAAATTGAGCCTCAAAAAAATGGTGAAACGCATACGTTTATTAATAATTTTAAAACAGATAAAAAATTAAGCTCAATATTGATTCAGGCAGTTAAGGGTGGAGCTATGGATGCCATGGGTACAGGTCCGTTGACAGGCTACCCAATGATGGGAGTTAAAATTATTTTAAAGCATTTAGAGTGGGATGCTTTTACCTCTGGAGAAGTTTGTAAAATTGTAGCTTCTCAAGCCATAAGACACTGCTTGAAAAAAGCAAAGATAAGTGTGTATGAACCAGTTTTTAAAGTAGAGGTTTTGTCTCCAGGAGAGTTTGTAGGTTCTGTGGTAGGGGACATTAATGCACGAAAAGGAAAAGTTTTAAGTATAGAGCATAAGGAGAGTCAGCAAATAATATATGCACACATTCCACTGGCTTCTTTATTTGGTTATGCTACAGACATTAGGTCTTTAAGTCAGGGACGAGGGACGTTTTCTATGGAGTTTCATAGTTACGGAGAGCTTTCTAAGAAATCTGAAGGTGAGCTTTTATCAAAATTTGGTAGGTAGGTTTATCTACTGTTCTCAATAAATTTTAAACCAGTTATGGTGTTTTCTTTTAAAGGAGGTACCACAGGGGCATCACTTCCAAAATGATATTCATACCCATATGTATTTAGGAAGGCAAATGGATAAATTTCATGGGGTGTTAGTAAAGCCTTATTTTTTTCATACCAGATATTATCTTGGATCCAGTGTGAAGGTTGAAAATGGAAAACGCAGTTTAGATGATGATTGCTTAAGATTTTTAAAGAGTTTTTGGTAAAAATAGGAGCATGCTCAAGGTGTAATTGTGGAATGGATGTATTGTTTTTACTAAGAATTTGATAAAACTCTAAAACTTCTTGTAGTGCTAAGTCTCCAATGGTGTGAATGGCTAGTGGAACTTTTTTTATACATAAAATAAAATTCATTTTCTTTAAAAGATCCTCTTTACTTATGCGAGGGGAGGAAGTTTTATTAGAGCTAGTGTAGGCAGTTCCTAAGCCAAATGAGCCATCGTAAAATATTTTTATACCTTTGGCAGATAATACTTTAGAGCTTGTATTTTTAGCTATACTTAATGCGTTGAGTGCAGTTGTTATGGTTTGTCCCATGAATTCAGAGAAAAACACTTCAATATTTAATTTTAAAAGGTTTTTAAATTCAAGTTTTTTTAAACAAATCCAGTGGTCAATGTTTCCAGTAAGGTGGCGAATTTTTTTAATATTATTTTTTAAAAAAATATTTTGTGCAAATAATGCTATTTTTTCAAGGTTTTTCATTGAGTATGAAGGAAGAAGTGTATAAAAAGAGTCTCTTTCAATTTCTGAAATAATAGATCCTGTTTCTAAGAAAATTGCGTTTTTAGGAGAAAACTTTAAGGAATCTAACAGATTTTTTGAAACAAAAGAACTATGCCCATCAATATATGAAATACAAAAGTATTTATTAGGGTATTTTTTACAAAGTTTATTAAACTCTTCATGAGGAAGTTTATTTGACCACCCAAAGCCTCGAATTAAAGTTTGGTTTTGTAGGTTTTTTGGAAGATCTAATGTGGTGGAATCTTGATCAATAACAAAGTCTACAGCACAAAGGCCTACGCCAAAAAAATGCACGTGGCTGTCATAATTTAGTTTTTGATATAAACTAGTGTTCAACAGGTTCAATGGTAATCTTGCTGTTACGGTTGTTTAGTAAGATAATAAGGGTTGAGGCTAGTGCTGCCCCTCCAATTATATACCATGTTGATTTTTTTTGAAAAAAACTTTTTTTATAAGACAGTTTTGAAGGAGTTTTGGTATAAATTTTAAAAGGTTTTTTTTGAGCTAGGGGGGGAGGTTGTTTAGGAATTTTTTTTATGCAAGTTTCTGAAAAAAAAATTTCGTCTACTTTAAAGCCACGATGTGTAATAAAATTAGGATTAGAGCATGTTCCAAGGTTTAATTTTTCAAGTTTAATGGCTTTAGTCTTAAGAATATTATTTCCTGATAAATTTAAAGAAAGATCTTTATATCCTTCTTTAAAAAATTTAAAATAATAATTACCTGATGGGTGAAGGTTGATTTTGCCAATTGTAAGTACACCATTAAAGTAGATATGAGTATCTTCATCAGCTAGAGAAGAAAGGTTATAGGGAAAAGAATAGTTTTTTATTTCTTCTAGCTTTGTTTTGAAATTATGAATGATATTAGGATTGAATATTTGATCAGACGGCTTGTAATTAAGATTGAATAGTAGACCCTGCTTAATCCAAAAATTAGACTTAAGCCTTTCAAGATTTGAGAGTCGAAAGTAACTTTCTGAAATATAATCTTGAGTTTCTTTAGAGAAAATAAAGTGAGATTTTAATTCAGTTAGCTCCTTAAAAAGATAAATTGAAGGAGTTAAATCTTGTAAAAGTAGGCCTTTTACAGCAAGGCGGTGTTTGTCAGAAATAGTTTTTTCATTGTTTAAAATTTGTTTTTTAATAAGAGTATTGGTTAGAGATTTTTTATTTGGATTGTTTTTTAGATAAAAATTAAAACTGTTAATTTGCTTTGGGTTTCCAAGGGCAGTAACACCTCCATGAGATAATGTGGAATAAGTAATTATAAGTAATGATAGGAGTACACTTTTTTCCATATTACCCTCCAAATGTAATGGTGTTTTTAGATTTTTTATTATTTAACACCCAAACAGGGGGTTTGTTAATATATTTTTGCAAAGCTATTTTAAACTCTAGTCCAAAGGAGGCAAGCTTATTAGCAATATCTACAGGAACTACAAAGGCTAAATGAGAAGGGTCTTTTGGAGCCCTTAGAATTTTAATATTTTTTGCCATTAAAGTGCCTGTTTTAGGATCATACACCTGAACTATATTGTAGGCACTAAGAAGAGGTTTAATATGCTCAAAATTTACAGCTTCAAAAGGATAGAGAATATAACCTTTTGGAATCATCACTGCTAAATTGATTTCAAGCTCTTTTAAAATAGGGGTTTTTAGGGTTTCATTGCCTTTAAATGCATAGATCATTAATGAAATGATGAAAGATGTTGTAAGCGCTAATATAACTTTAAGCCGTTCTTCACTGGTGTGTTTAAAAATATAGGCTTTGAATTTTTGTATGTTCAATTGTCTTCTCCAATTTTTTAAACGCTGAGGACTTAAGAATGTAAATAAAAACTAATAGGATGGGAATAATAATTACAAGCTCAATGCTTAATTGTCCAGAATTAATTTTATATCCCATGGTAAACCCCCTTTAATGATGAGTGTGCTGCCACATTTAAAATTAAAATTTGTATTAAAATTTATGTTTTTTTTAAGAAGATTGGTAAACCCTTTTATTATATTGATTTTTTTATAAAATATAATTTTTTTTCTATTTTCATAGTTTTTTTCTAGGCGGTAGCTTGGGCTGTCTGAATTTTTAGGGTAGGATTTAACAAGAAGACCTTGAGGAGGGGTTTTTGACAGGTATCCGTTTTTAAAGAGTTTTGTAGATACTGTGTAAGAATTTTTAATTCCTTGATACAAAATATTTTTTTGAGATATAAATAAAGTTTTTTGAAGTGCTTTGATGGAGTTTAGGGCTGCTAAGGCCATAGGTTTATTATAGATAGAGGCAGTTTGATATGCTATCTCTGCAGTTTGCCTTGATGCTCTTAGTCTAGAGGCTTGGCTATTCTTTGAAAAAAGTGTTTTAGTCAAAATTCGGTGTGAGTGTTGAAGCTTTGTAAGTTGAGTTGTACAAAGCTTTAGCTCCTTAGAAATATTTTTTTTAACACCTAAGACAAAAAAAAGACTTAAAAAAAGAATAGTTAAAAATGAAAATGATAAGTAAATTAAATACATAATTTTATCTCTTTTTTTCAAGTTCTTGAGACCAGTTAAATTTTTTTTTAAACAAATAAGATCTAACTTCGACTTTATTAATAAATTTTTTTGAAGACAATTTTACTGAGATATTGTTTTGGAGAAATAAAAGTCGCTCTAGTTGGCGTATTAAGTTTTTTTTACATGTATAGGCTGAAGAGTTTAAGCTTTCTAAACAAAGAAGGCTTTTTTGCATGGAAAATTTAGAAATATGCTTTGTATAATTTAGATAAATAATGTAGGACACCCCTCCAAATAATAGGAATATCACTTTAAAGGTAAGCAGGGCTTCAAGTGTTGCTTGTCCAAAATTTTTCATATTAATTTTTACTCTTATTAGAAGAGTTTTTTAAAAAATTGCTTAAATCCTTTTGACTGTGGTGACTGGTTTTTACCTTTAAAGGTTTGATTTTTGTAGAGTGACCACCTTGAAGTGCATTAGTAATATTTGAAAGTTGAGCTCTTGTAGTTTGCCCAAGAACTCGGATAATACCAATTGAAGAGATGGCAATTAAAGCCACTAGTATTAGCCTAAATGCGACAAAAATTTAAAGGGTTTTAAAGAAGAAAAAGATTGAAAGACCTAAGGCAACTTGGTTTCATTGAGTTACTAAAAACAAAAAACATTGTAACCAAAGGCCATTTCAATGAGATATAGAAGACAAGATATTTTAAGCGTCGTCAAATCCGATTTACAAATTGAGTTTGCTAAGCAGAGCATTACGTCTTACTCAGGGCTTGAACTTTTCAGAAAATACTTTCACCTCATAAACCTTAATTCCCGCATCAGATCTGCCTTTCGCGGTTTTGACTTTGGCGGAGACTACAGTGTTGTTCACTATGTTTTAGTTTTTATTGCACTGTGGCTTACAGGCGGTAAGCGCCTGCGACATATAGGCTTTATTGGCGATGACCCTCTTGTTAAAAGGCTTTGTGGGCTTAAGACTTTACCATCAGATCGAACTGTCAGCAGATGGCTAGGTCAGTTTACAAATGATTCGCTCCAAGCCTTAGTAAAGTTAAATTCAGATATGGCCTTAGAAAAAGTTGGAGAGCTTGACCTAAAAACTGTAACTCTAGATTTTGACGGCACTGTTCTAAGCTGTGGCAATCAAGTTGAATGGGCTTTTAGAGGCTACAATCCAAAGAGACGATACTCAAAAAGTTACTTTCCACTTCTTTGCTATATTGCTCAAACTGGACATTTTTTAAAAGTCAAAAATCGTCCAGGCAATGTTCATGATGGAAAATCAGGCGCTTTGGAAACCATCAAAGCATCTGTTAGTGAGGTCGAATCTAAACTTGGAAAAGTTAGACTTGAGACCCGTATGGATTCAGCATTTTTTAAAGAGGACATTTTAAAGTATTTACTTTCATCAAAAATAGAGTTTGCGATGAAGGTTCCGATGTGGAGATGGCTAGGGTTAAAAGACATGATCAACAGTCGCATTAGATGGAATCACTCAAATTCAAAGCTGGCTTGGTTTTACAAGGAGATTGAAGTTCCTGCATGGGGTATCACTATACCGCTTTATTTTTTCAGATCAAAAATCTCTGACAAGATTCCAAAGTCAGGCCACCAGTTAGATTTGTTTACTCCAGATGATGGTGTTTATGAGTACTCAGTCATCACTTCAAATAAAGACATCTGTGCGGATAAGGTTTTAGATTTTTTCAATGGCAGGTGTGCAATGGAGCATCAGATTTCAGAACTAAAGGGTGAGTTTGCATTTGATGTGGTGCCAACCAGATCCTATCAAGGCAACTCTGCTCATCAAAACATTTCACTCTTGGCTTACAATTTAGTTCGCAATTTTCAAATTGATTCAAGTTTAACAGAAGCTAGGAAAAAAACTGCAAAAAGGACAAATATTTTTTCTGCTCAGTCTTTAAAAACACTGCGGTTTGAGATGATTGCAACTGCTGGCAGAATTCTAAACTCTTCAGGTGCTAAAATTTTAAGAATCAATCAGAATACTCAAAGAGAGCACCTTTACCAAAAAATTCAAAAGCATCTAAAGGCAGCTTAAATTTTTGTCGCATTTAGGTTAGGTACTCAGTTAAACTTTGTCCAAGTTGTTGTTTTTTGTTTTTCATATAAAGCCATCCTTTTTAAAGAAAACCTTAGTGCAAAATAAAGGACTCACTTAAAAAAGTAGTTTTAAATGGTTTGACTAAAAAATGTCCGGACTACTGGCTTATTTGACCATAGCCATTGTCTAGGAACCAAGCTAGAAGTCTTTGGCAATAGTTAATTATATTTTTTTTGTTGCGGCTTTTTAATATTTTAAGGTGATTACATTGGTGCTTATACTTTCTAAGCTCTTGTCTGACTGTGTCGTAATTGACTAAAAGTTTTATAGAGGGCCATTGGTCGGAGTTAGTGTTTGTAGGTTTGTCGATTTTAGATGTTTTAAAGGAAAGGACTTCTTTTTGACATTGAGGGTTTTCACTACAGCTAGTGATTTCATCAATTAGAGTCATTTGCTTAAACTGCTTAGACCTAGGCATAGATTCATAATTTTGTAGTAAATTTAAAACATAAGTTGAAGCATCAATGTTGTTTTTTGACAGCACATCGGCTCTTAGAAATTCAATGTAGTTAAGATTTTGTTCTAAAGTTTTTTTACGTAACTTTAAATGGAAGTGCTCAATATTTCGTTGAAGAGTTGAAATATTACTACCTGATTCCTGAGTAAGAACTTTAGATAATTCCTGAACACTGTCATTAACTTGTGAAATTCTTGTTAAACAATCAATATTTGAAAGAGTATGATACCGTTGACCATTTCTACCCATGAAAGATCTTACAGGGTAAGACCCTTTATTTTTACAATAAACAGTAAAATTATCTGGTTCAGGAGCTGTGCTATAAATAACTTTATTGTAACTTTGTGACCGCTCATAAAGACTATCAATATCTTGGTATTTATCTAGAAGCATTTTGACCTCTACAGAAACAAGGTCTTGTGGTCCGCTATTTACAATTGCATCAATGGTGTATAAATCGTGATCTTGTAACCTAATACAACCATGGGATTTAAAACCTCTTTCAAGGCCAGTGTCGTCAATTTGATAATGAAAGCCAATTAACCTATATCCGTGGGGGTAGTATGGTGTTCCATTGGGGTCAGGAATTGGCTGGTGGTTAGAATCAAGTACAAAAACATTGTTTCCATTGTTATTTAGGCGTGTTTTATATGTTTTAAAGGAACCATCTAGATTTTTATTCATTCTACTACGGTCAATAAGACTTATGAAAGGGCGACCTTTGTAGCCAGCAGGACTTATTTTTTGAGCGTTGTTGTTGTAAGCAGTCCAAACTTTACGTTTAACTAAAACAGTGTCTGCAAGGTTAAAGTCTTTGTATACAATCTGTCTTCCAGGTACCAATAGTGTTAGAGAATCTATAGCGTCAGGGTTGTTACTAGCGGATCGAGAATCAATGGCACCTACAGTAACAGGAATTACTTTTTTAATTCCATAATTGCTATCCACTAGGATAGCTTTTTGAGTTGCGATTTCTACATGTATTTGAAAATTAGTTTCATCTAGGTGAATTTCTTTTAAAGCTTTTTTGAATATAAGGTTTGCAACACCTATTTTAGGGACGCCTTTTTTCTTGCTGATATTTTTCATTAAATGCTTATGTAAACTAGTTATATCCATTGAAACATTAATGTATCTAAAAATATGTCCTGTAGAGTCACTGTGTATGAAAAGTAAAAGATCCATATCATATATGTTGCCAGTCTTTAGGATACGTTCAAAAGAAGCGCTAAAGATTAGGTTTTTTCTTCTTTCAGTTCTTTCTTCATTTGTGGTTATTTTATAATATTCTTTTCCATTTTTAGTTGAAATCTCTCCCTTAGGTCCAAGAGCTGTAAGCCCATGATCGTGATCATGTGGATTGTCAAAATCATCCTTATCCATGTAATAAGTAAGACCCTTAATTCCTGAAAATAGGGTGGGGTTTTCTTTTATATTCATTAAAACATCTTTAGCAATACTTTGAATAATAGGCTCCCCATTTTTTACAATAGCTCTTAAGTCATTGTGTTTTAGATACAGGAAATTAGAATTTTGAACATTGCCGTCAACAGCTTGTGTGGTAACTATTTTAGGGCTTGGAGTGTCTAGAGAGTTGTTTTCTGGCTTAGGTGCTGGTTTTTGATTTTTTACCTGAAGGGCCTTTGTGAAGACGAGTTCTTCTGCGGCAACATTTAATGAGTGAGCTAAGGTGGTTAAACCAATTAAGAGGCTAATATATTTTTTCATATAGGCTTTCCTTTACCTATGCTAAAGCAAGAAAGGTGCCAAATATGAGGGTTTTTAAACCCAAGATTGAGCTTAAAAAGTGTATAAATACTCTTTAGGTGTAGCTTTAATGTTTGACTGCTTCCTTCTTTTTTAAAAAAGTTGGTTCCACTTAAAAGTTTTTTGTTCTGGAAAGATAAAGAGCACTTAGTCCATGTGCTTATCCTGCTTTTCTTTAAGCTCTTGTCTTACTTTACTTTCTTTTTTAAGCGTGCCTTTGATTTTATGGAAAGGTTTGCCATTTTTGCTTGTTTACGAGCTAGTTGGCGCTCTCTTTTACGCTCCTCTTTTTCTAGGGCTCTAAGCTCTTCTCGCTCATCTTGGATAACAGTAAGAACTGCTAGGGCTTCTTCCCTTAAATCATTTTCATTTACAAATCTATAAAAAGCTTCAATTTCAGGACTTTGTTTAAATCTTTTTGCTGTAGATGGGACAGTTTCATCTGTTTTAAAATCAATTGTTCCATCAGTGCTGACCTTTACTTTTTCCATATGACTCTACCTTATATTTGTGTTTAACCTTTTAAATCAATATAGGAAAAAGAGCAACAAATGCATATCTGCAGTATTTTGTAAACAGTAGGGGGTTATGTGGTTATTCTAGATGGTAAAAAATTAGCTCAAATACGTGCTCAAGATTTTAAACAAAGAACTCTTGATATATCACAGAAGCTTGGAAGAAGCCCTCATCTTTTGGCTGTACTGGTGGGAGAAAATCCTGCAAGTGAAGTTTATGTAGGTCACAAAGAAAAGCAGTCCCTGGAAGTAGGCATAGAAAGCACCATTGTAAGGCTTTCAGGGAAGATTACAGAGGTTGACCTAGCGTCTGAAATTAAAGCCTTTAATGAAAATAATCGTGTTGACGGAGTATTGGTTCAATTGCCTCTTCCAGGTCATCTTTCAGGCTTTGATCCATCAGATTATATTTTAGCTCAAAAAGATGTTGATGGTTTAAGTGCTGAAAATATGGGACTCATGGTTAAAGGAAAGGCTTTTGCTGAACCTTGTACACCAAGGGGTATTATTGAGCTTTTAAAACATTATAAGATTAAGATGAGTGGTAAAAGAGCTACTGTTCTTGGGCGAAGCCAGATAGTAGGTTGGCCCATGGCTTGGATGTTAACCTGTGAAAATGCCACTGTTACAATTTGTCATTCAAGAACAAACCATTTAAAGTCCATTCTTAAAGAAAGTGATTTAGTTATTGCGGCTGTAGGAAAGCCCCATTTCTTAAATAAGAGCTTTTTTAAAGAGGGGGCGGTTGTAATTGATGTGGGTATACATAGACTGAATTCAGGTAAACTTATAGGGGATATTGATACTAAAGGTTTTCAGGAAGAAAACATCTCCTACTCTCCTGTTCCTGGCGGAGTAGGGCCTATGACAGTGAATCAACTTTTAAAAAATTTAATAAAACTTGTAAGCTTAAAAGTATAAGGGTTGTTAATGATATGAGAAAAACATCTTTAAATAAATGGCACCATAAAAATGGAGGAAAGATGATTTCTTACGTAGGGTGGAATATGCCTGTGGAATATGAAACAGGCTTATTTGCAGAGCATAAGTTTACAAGAGAAAAAGCCTCTCTTTTTGATGTTTCTCATATGGGAGAATTTAGGTTTAAAGGGCCTGAAGCTTTAGCAACCTTAGATTACTTGTCTCCAACAAATATTTCTAAATTAAATGAAGGGGAGTCTTGTTATAGTTTTTTTCCCAATGAAAACGGTGGAGTAATAGATGATCTTCTAATATATTGTTGTGTAAAGGGTCTAGACTATTTGATTTGTGTAAACGCTTTAAATACTGAAAAAATTCATGAGCATATTAATAAGTTCGCTCCTAGGTTTAAGGTGTCTATTGAAAATGAATGCGAAATATGGGCTCAGATTGCTATTCAAGGGCCTAAAGCCATGGAGATGACCAATAGAGTTATTCCTGGAGTTTCTTTACTTAAAAAATTTGATTTTTTAAGTTTTAATTTTAGGGGAGAAACAGTATGGGTGTCTAGAACAGGTTATACTGGAGAAGATGGTTTTGAGATATTTATACCACCTGTAAAGAGCGAAGAGCTTTGGGTGTTATTTTTGGGTGAAGGTGCAAGGCCTTGTGGCTTAGGAGCAAGAGACACCTTAAGACTTGAAGCAGCATTAAACTTATATGGAAATGAACTTTCTGATAACTGCAATCCTTTTGAGCGTAGAATGGGATGGACTGTTGATTTTTCAAAACCTAACTTTTTAGCCAAAGATAAACTTATTGATTTTAAGGAAAAAGCAACAAGGAGTCTTATAGGCTTAAAGGTCTTAGGTAAGGCTATTCCAAGAGCAGGTTATAATGTTTTAGTGGATGATGAAGTTGTGGGAGTTGTCACTAGTGGAACAATGTCTCCAACCCTTGGGGCTCCCATTGCTATGGTTTGGATTGACAAAGCCGCAGCTCGGGGAGAGAAACAACTTAAGGTTCAGATCAGAAATAATCAGGTAGATGCTGTGGCAGTGTCTTTGCCGTTTTTGAAGAAGAATTAAGAAACTATTGCTATAAAAAGGGGGGTTTAAATGGCGCATAAAGTACCAGAAGATGTTTACTATACTAAAGAGCATGAGTGGGCTTACGTTGATGAAAATATTGTTACTGTAGGTGTAACGTCTTTTGCTCAAGAAAGTTTAGGTGAAATTGTGTATGCTGAGCTTCCTGATGAGGGGCAAAAGGTTATTCAGAATGAGCCCTTTGGAGTAATTGAAAGCGTTAAGGCGGTGAGTGACCTTATTTCTCCTGTAACAGGGACTGTGATTGAAACAAATGCTGCTTTAATGGATAAGCCTGGAGTTCTTAATGATGATCCATGGAATGATGGTTGGTTGATTCGAATTGAAATGGATACGGAAAAAGAACTGGCCTCGTTATTAAAAGCTTCAGAATATAAAAAATTAATTGCTAAGTAGAACAAAGTTTTCTACATTACATTTTAAATACAGTAATTATTAAATGCCCGTGTGGTGGAATTGGCAGACACGCTAGACTTAGGATCTAGTGCCGCAAGGCTTGGAGGTTCGACCCCTCTCGCGGGTACCATTTGTCCTCACCGACTCCTTGGTTATGTGGTTCTCCCCACAAAATAATGTACTTTCACTGAAGCTACTCCGACTTCAACTCTATGAACCATTTTTTCAATAGCCTGAGTCTTGAGTTTAGGATTATCGTTTTGAAAAAAAATTTCCAAACTCTCCTGAAATCTATCATAATCCTTAAGACTTGCTGGCTCCTGTACGGCCCCTTCTTCATGCTCTACTCATATGGAGGGCCCTTGTTACAGAAGTGGTAAATAAAAATAATAATATAAAGTTAAACAGTGCTACAGCCATTGGTGTAAATGTAGTTTTTTTTAAAAGCTGTACAAAAACCTTTACGGCTAAATTATGCTGAACAGTTGCAAAAACCATTATCCAAAAAAAATGTAGATTTTACATTATAGCAAAAAATCTATTTTATTATTTGTTAATAACTGCTATAAGGGACTTGTTTAAAACATTTGGAGGAAAAAATGAAAAAAATGTTTTTGTTACTTATAGTTGTTCCCACAATAGCCTTTGCTGACTCTTTGGTCTGCAATTTTGAAGAAGGTCAGTATACGAATAAAATGACTATTCAGGTAGATACTGATGGTGTTAATTATACTATTACATTTATGGGAGAAATTTTAGATAAATGTGATTCATTGGCTTTTGACAAAGGTGTAGCCGATGAATTACTCCAATCTAAGCTAAACACTGTGTTTTATGATAACGTAGAGAAAACTCGTGAAATCTATGGAAACCAAGTAAAGCAAGCTACTGGCGGCTTATTAGTTATGTGCCAAGTAGATAGCGTAGTTTCACTTGGAGTTATTGTTAATGACACAAATAGTTTTGCGGTCTTACATGGTGGATCTGCTTACTTTGATATGACTAAAGGTCAATGTAAATAGGTTTTACTTTTATCAATAACCCTTAGGTTTTAAGGGACTAAGTTTAAAAAAAACTCAGACTTATCAAAAAAGAGACTTTTCTTTGAGTCCTACTATTGGCCACATCTTTTGATGTGGCCTTTGAATTTCTTTTAATGTAAAGTAACAACTCTATTTTTATAACAAAAGGGGTTGTTGTGAAGTCCTTACAAAGGGACGGCTCGTGGATCATAGAAGGGCTTAAAAATCTTTCCTTCTCAGAATATAAGATTAAATAAAAGGTTTAAAATACTAGTTTTTCTTGATGAGAAAGTGAGGTTGATGCTCCCTAGTGCTTGTAGGAGCCTTCTTGAGGCCTGTTTTACTATATTAGTTGTAGATTTAAGTTGTTGATTTTTATTGGGTTATTTATTAAGGTCACCTTTAAGCTCTTTTCCAGCTTTAAAGAAAGGAAGCTTTTTTGCTGCAACATTAATAATATCACCTGTTCGAGGGTTTCTTCCTTTTCTGGCTTCATACTTGCGATTTACAAAAGTTCCAAAACCTCTAATCTCTGTACGACCACCATTAACTAGTGAAGATATAATGGAGTTAAAAACTGTGTTCACCACAACGTCAGCCTTTGCTTTTGCAATTTTATGTTTTTGAGAAAGAAGTTCAATTATTTCAGCTTTGGTCATTGGCGATATTCTAATTGAAAAATGGGATTGAGAAAAGCTTGAACTTTTTAGAATTGATCTTTTTAAAGGCTTTTAGTGTTTTTTCTGTAAGTTTATCTCGATTGAGTATTTTTTTGATATCTTCTCGAGCATGTTTGCTGATATTTTCAACATCTATAGATTCTGTAAATACTTGGTCTATAAGATTTACACATTGGGCAGTTTCACCTGGGCGTATGAGAAAGCCATTTTTACCGTTATCAATTATAGATGAAATTGGGCTAAACTCAGATCCTATGATAATTTTTTCTTGAGCCATGGCTTCAATGAGTGTTGGGCCAAAGCCTGAAGTTGCGTAGCTAATATTTATAAAAATATCAGATAAAGATATGTAGTCTGATAGTTGAGACTTTGGAACATTTTTTGTGAAAATCACTCTAGAGTCTAAGGCTTTTAGAAGAACAGTTCGTTGAACATCTTTAAAGTAAGGGCTGTCCCCAATAATTAAGAGTTTTGCTTTAGGGTGAATTAAGGCAATCTCTTCAAAAACGTCTAAGAGATAAAAGAGCTCATCAAGTTTTTGCATACTAAAAGAGGTTGCTATAATTGGTGTGGATAAGGTGAGGTTGAATTGAGTTAAAAGCTTTTCAGATTTTTTTCTTAAAACTAAATCGCTTACATAAGAATCCAATGGGATTTTAAAAATCCTATTAGGAGGGTATAAATAATAACGTTCTAAGCTTAAGGCTTGCTTTGGGCTACTGACTAGTATGCCTTGAGCTTCTCTTAGAGTGAAGTAGTCTTTAAAAAAATATTTTTTTAAAAATATTATTGGGTTTAGTAAGTTTGAGGTTAAAAGCCCGGTAAGGCTTTCATCAACAGAGAGAAGGCTAAACATTTCTTCCATTTTAGAAACTTGAACACCGTAGCTTAGGCTGGGCTTATAAGGACTTAAAAAAGATTTAAATTTTCTTAAAGGAGTGTCAAGACTGTGTACATGATCTATTTTATGAGCGTTGTGTATTGCTTTAAGCTTTTTAAGAGCAGCTTTTGGAAAATCTTCTTTTGATAAAAAGTTACTTCTACTAGTAACAAAATGTATAGTGGTATTTTTATGCCTCACTGTAACTTTATTTGAAGGTGCTTTATAAGCTACAATTGAAACACTTACACCCATTTCTGAGAGTTTTTCAGCAATGGGCCAAATATTTGTTTGGTCTAAAACCTCACTCATTAAGGGAAAGTTTTTTCCTACAAAGCAAACATGAAAATTCATTATGAGCTCACAGGGTTATTAAGAGCGTAAATAATTTTATCTAAAAGCCTTATGTTCATTTCAGGAAGGTGTTCATTTTTAAGTTCAGATATTTTAACCCATTTTAAACCATCATGATGAACCGTTTTAGGCTCACCTTTCCAGTAAGGAACTTCATAGAATAAAAGCAAAATACCAGTATCGCCATAAGAGTGAACTCCTGTAAATCTAACTGCTCCAATTTCAGCATCAATTCCAAGCTCTTCATTAAGTTCACGTTTTAATGCTTTTTCAGGTTCTTCTGTAGGTTCAATCTTACCTCCAGGAAACTCCCAGAAACCTGCAAGGTTATGGCCCTTAGGACGAAGCCCTAATAAAACCTTATCTTTTCGTCGCATCATTGCTGTGACAACAGGTATCCAATATCCACGCCTACGTTTGTTATCCATAATACTCAAAAAACTACTCTAAAATAGAAATTTTGTCAGGTATTTTAATAATTTAAGTCTAGTATGAGAAAGGTTTTTTAAAGTGCTTTAATGGAATCTTGGAAAAGAGAAGGGCCATAAAATATAAGGCCTGAGTAAAATTGAACTAAATCGGCTCCAGATTTAAGTCTGTTAATAGCTTCTTTTGGAGAGCAAACACCTCCAACAGAAATTAGAATTTGAGAAGAGTCTTTGCCAAGAACATGTCGAGCAAGCTTAAGTTTTTGTAAAGATGTCGAGTAAAGAGGGGCTCCGGATAAGCCGCCGTTTTTTGGAAAATTGACTCCCTTCGGGCGATGAAGAGTAGTGTTTGTAAGGATGAATCCACTAAGATCTAATTTTTTGCAGTTGTTTAAAAAAATTATAAAATCATCATCACTTAAATCTGGAGAAAGTTTTAAAAGGAGGGGGATGTTTTTTTTTTGTGCTTTTGAGGCTTTAATAATAGGATGGATAAAGTTTTTAAAGTTTTCTTCTTGGTGGAGTAAGCGAAGGTCTGTGGTGTTGGGGCTTGAAATATTGATGACAAAACAGTCTGCAACTTCATTAAAAAATTTAATACCGCTTATGTAATCATCTTGAGCTTTTTTTAAAGGAGTGGTTTTGTTTTTTCCAATGTTGATGAAAATAGGAGTGTTGTTCCCCATTTTTTTTTTGTAGTTTATAATTTTTGGAAGGGTGGTTTTAAATCCAGCATTTGGAAAACCCATATAATTCCAGAGAGCTTTATTTTTAATATCACGGTCAATTATTTTTCCAGGGTTTGGTCCCTGAGGTTTTGGCGTAAGGGTTCCAATTTCTAAAAAGCCAGCGCCCCATTTTGTCCAAGTGAAAAGATCGCTTGCTTCTTTATCTAATCCACCGGCTGTACCAAAGGGGCTGCTAAAATATAGCCCTAATTTTTTAAACTTTTTATTTTTTGTTTTTGGAAAAGGCTTTAACTTAGACCAAGTTCTTAAGATCACAGGTCCAATTTTATAAGATATATTTGGTGGTAAATAAAGCCAGGGTTTTGTTATTAAATTTATTACCAAGTTTGTCCTCTAAGGCGCATGGCCTGTTCTAACCTTAAAAGAGAAACGGCTAAAGCTGCAGTTCTTAAATCACACTTATTATCTTGAGAATATTTAAAAACAGTATCAAAACATGAATGCATAATTTTCTTAAGTTTTTTCCGAACTTCATCTTCTTCCCAAAAAAGCCACACAATATCCTGAACCCACTCAAAGTAAGACACAACAACGCCTCCGCCATTTGCAAGAATATCTGGAACAACCATAATGCTTTTAGTGTTTAAAGCATCATTGGCATTATTTGTTACAGGGCCATTTGCACCTTCAACAATTATTTTTGCCTTAATGTCATTTACATTGTTTTTAGTAATGACGCCTTCTAATGCACAGGGTGCTAAGATATCTACTTCGAGAGCTAAAAGTTGTGCATTAGTTATGGGTGTTGCTCCTTTAAAATCTTTAATGGGGTTGTTGTTTTCTGTGTGTTTTACAAGTTCGGGGATGTTAATTCCACTGTTATTAAATATACCCCCTGACATATCGCTTACAGCAACAATACGTGCCCCAAGGTTATAGCCCTCAACGGCAGCATACATACCAACTTTACCAAAACCTTGTATTGCAATAGTTGCATTTTTTATTTCACGATTGACAGAGTTTAATGCTTTTTCTGTTATATAAATAACCCCTAGACCTGTAGCTGAGTTTCTTCCCTTTGACCCACCTACAGCAACAGGCTTGCCTGTTACAACACCTGTTTGAGAGTAACCTGTATCAAGAGAGTATGTGTCCATCATCCAAGCCATGGTTTGATGATTTGTACCAACATCTGGAGCTGGAATATCTTTGTCAGGGCCAATAAAAGGGCCAATTTCACGGGTAAACCTTCTAGTTAAACGCTCGTTCTCACCAAGTGATAAAGAGTTAGGGTCCACACAAATTCCACCCTTTGCTCCACCTAAGGGAAGGCCTAGGAGAGAATTTTTTAGAGTCATTAAAGTTGCAAGGGCTGCAGCTTCACCCACATGTACTGAGGGGTGATACCTAAGCCCACCTTTAAATGGGCCCAAAGCTTGATTGTGTTGTACACGATGGCCTTCAAAAACGAGAAGGCGGCCATCATCCATTTTAACTGGGATGCTTACAGTGATCATACGCCTGGGATGCTTTAATGTTTCTAAAGCAGAAGAGTTTATATTTATATTCTCCCCCACTCTTTCAATTAAAGATATTGTATTTCTAAAAAAGTGACTTGATTTTAAAGGGTTTGCAGCTTGCTTCATGATAACTTCCTATTGTGTGTTTACCTCTGTATGGTTTTTAAAGCTTAATGATTAAAACACTCTCATAAGCTATTTAGAAGCACACTTCGTCAATACGTGTTATTTTTTATAGTTGAATTCTGTGTTAACTCAAGACTGTGAGCAAAGCTGAAGCAGTTGAATTAATAAGTTTTAAGGCCTTCGTTAAGACAATGTCTGTTATTAAGGCTTTTTTGATTAAAAAAATAGCAGATAAGTCAGTCAGCTCTAAAGTATTAGTTATTGGTGATGTGGGTTTGGATAAATATTTATTCGGGGATGTTCATCGTATTAGTCCAGAGGCGCCAGTCCCCATTGTGAGTTTAAAAGAAAGTGAGAAAAAACTAGGACTAGCAGCTAATGTGGCTAAGAACTTATTTTCTCTAGGTGGTTCTTGTGATCTTTTAGGTTTAAAAGGGGTTGATGAGGCGGGTGAAGATATAGAAGAAATTTTATCTAAAATGCCTGGCTTAAATTCAAAGCTTATAAACTCTGTTTCAAGGCCCACTACTAAGAAAACAAGAGTTATTAGCGGTCAACATCATCTTTTAAGATTAGATTCTGAAGACAGTGGGGCTTTAAGTGAGGAGGATAAAAAAAATCTTTTAAATTCACTTGAATCGTTGGATTTTTCTAAATATGGCCATGTGATTTTACAAGACTATGGGAAAGGTGTTTTGTTTGACGAGTTTTGTAAGAAAGCAATTAAAAAAGCTCATGAAAAAGGTGCAGTGATTTTTGTAGACCCTTTTAAGAAAGCGCCCCTTTTAAAATTTAAAGGAGCAGATTTTTTTAAGCCAAACTATGTTGAAACGGTTTCATACTCAGGTATGGCTGGAGTTAAAGACTATACAGAGCTTTTAAAGTGGATACTTAAAGAAGGGGAGTTTAAAAACCTCATTGCAACGGTAGGTGCTTTGGGTATGAGTGTTTGTGATAAAAGTGGTGCTTTAAGGGTGCCTACTTTTGCTAGAAAGGTTTTTGATGTGACTGGGGCGGGAGATACTGTGCTTGCAGCATTGTCCTACGGTCTTTTAGGGGGGCTTACAGTGATTGAGGCTGCTTTTTTTGCCAATTTTGCGGCAGGCTATGTAGTTGGCAAGGTAGGAGCTGTGCCCTGTACACTCAAAGATATTAAGTCACATATGGAAAGATTTTCCTCATCAGAAATTAGTCTTAAATTTCAAGAAAATATCTGATACTTCTTCTAGATTATGGATAAAGTTAACTTTTTTGACCAAACAAGGGCCTCCCTTAAAGAGTATTTTTATGATTGTGGTGAAAAGCCTTTTAGAGCAGATCAGCTTTTTTCTTGGATATATCGAAAAAGAGAAGAGTCTGTTCAGGCTATGAGCGACCTTTCAAAGCCCTTTAAAGAGTCCATTGGTGAAAGGCTTTACTTTCAAAGACCTAAAGTGGTTGAGTTTAGGCAGAGTAAGGATGGGACACAAAAATATTTATTTGATATGGGTGAGGGTTTAACTGCTGAAACAGTTATGATTCCTTCAGGGGAGAGAAAAACTTTGTGTGTGTCTTCACAGGTTGGGTGTAATCTTGGGTGTAAGTTTTGTTTTACAGGGAAATACAAACTTAAGAAAAAATTAAGCCCAGGTGAAATTGTAGGTCAGTTTTTAGAAGTAAATGATAGACTTTTAAAAAATAATGAAGGCGGCTTGACCAATGTTGTTTTCATGGGAATGGGTGAGCCTTTAGATAATTTAGAAGGCGTTTTTAAAGCTATTCAGATTCTAAGGGATAGTGGGGGTATTAATTTTTCTAGAAAAAGGGTGACGGTTTCAACATCAGGCCTAGTAAACCATATTCCACTAGTTACTAAGTCAGGTGCTCATCTAGCAGTGAGCTTAAATGCTAGTAATGATAAGGTAAGGTCATTAATTATGCCTATTAATAAAAAATACCCCATAAAAGAACTATTTAAAGCCACAGATAAACATTCTGAAGTGACAGGGGAAGAGGTTACGTTCGAGTATGTTTTATTAAAAGATGTTACCGACCATATGACTCAAGCAAAGGAGCTTGTAGCTTTATTAAAAGGTAGAAAAGCCATGGTAAACCTTATTCCTTTTAATGAACACCCGGGTTCAGGTTTTAAAAAACCAGACCCTAAACAGGTAGCAAAGTTTCAAAAATATTTACTAAAACAAGGCATTAGAGCTTACAAACGCCAAACTAGAGGTGAGGATATTTACGCAGCCTGTGGGCAGCTCCATGGTGTTAAAGCAGTAAAAGAGCATTTCTTCTCATAATATAGCGACTCAGCCTTGATTATCTGCCGCCATCTCCTGTGCGTACCAAAGGACAACGGGTAGGAGACCAAACTCCTGCTGTACATTCTGCATAGCAAAATTGTACACATCTACCGCGGGGACCAGAGCAAAACTGTACAAGGCCAGACTGAACAGTTGTATGAGTTTTATATTTTTCAGAGGTTAGATTACTAAAAAGCCTTGCTCCATTGCCATGGAGCCTTTGTGGCCTTGAAACAAGGTCAGCCTTGCTACATAAAAGGTGATCGTCTATTAAATCACCAATTTGATCAAGGTCTATGGCCCCAAGCTCTGTGCAAGATACTAAGCTTGAATCAGGTCCAGTTTTTGTTTTTAAATTTATTTGAATTGGCGCAAACTCCAAAGGTCCACCGCCAGACCTTTGTCTTTTTGTAAACACCTTTAAAACCATTGTGCCAGACTTCCTTGGAGCACTCTTCATGGTGAGGTTTTCTAAAGCTATATTGGTAATTGTTAACTTATCAAAATTACTTTTGTTCTCTGTGGAGTAGACAACATTTCCGTTTTTATCTTTAATTGAGATTAGATTTTGACTTGCTTGTACCCTAAGTTCAGAGAGGGTTTTAGAGCAAGCATCAGGGCTGCTTAAATGCCCAATAAGAGTTCTTTGAAGGTCTATTTTTGAAAGCTTATCCTCTAAGAAGTTGACTGCTTTTTGTTGGCTTAAAATAAGTTGACCAACAGCTAGAGATAAAAATGAAAAAAGTGTTGTTGCAATGATAATTTGAACTAAGGCAAGTCCTTTTTGTCTTCTATGTGGTAATTTACCTGAATTCCCTAATTTTTGAACTATGCCTTGAGACAATAATCTAGTGAAGTTGTATTTCAGACCTTTTAGATCTTTGATGTTGTATCTCCTGACTTCGACACTCCTGTTAAAAAACCCCTCTTGAGTTCAAATATACGCACCAGAGAAGGTTAAAAAGTCTAAAACTCAAAATGTAGTGACCCCTTTTTTTTCTTTACAAGTATTTTTAGGCTAGTAATTTTAATAGCCATGTTTATTCGAGAAGTAAAAAAACCAAACGGAAGTGTTTCAATTAGAATAGTTGAATCTACTCGAGTAAAAAATAAAGTTATTCAAAAAGTCATTAGAACTCTGGGACAACACAAGGATGCAAGAGAAATAGCCATTATTAAGAAAGCAGCACAGGACTTAATAATAGAGCTAAAAAACACAAGAAACCCAGCCCTTCCTGGAATGGAAGAAACTGTGCACTCCACGACTTGCACAAAAAAAGCCAGCACAAGAAACCCAGAGCTAGTGGATATAAAGAATCTATCTGAGCAAGGTCGTGTTAACCAAGGCATTCACACAGTTTTAGGCAAAGTTTATAATCAAATGAACTTTAACGATATCATAAAAAACACAAAAAAAGATGATGAGTGGAACTCTATTCTTCAAGATTGTGTTTTAGCAAGAATCTCTAGGCCGCAGAGTAAAAGAAAAACAGCAGATAGCTTAAAAAAAGTTTTCTCAAAACCCCTTCCTCTTCATAAGATATACCGTATGATGGACAGGGTTTTTCTAAATGAAGAAAGACTAAAATCAAAAGTCTTAAATTCCACTCTAAACCTTTTTAATGACCAGGTTGACGTTATGTTCTTTGATGTCACAACGCTATATTTTGAAAGCTTTACTTCAGATGAACTTAGAGCCAATGGTTTTAGTAAGGATGCTAAGTTTAAAGAAACTCAAGTTGTTCTCGCCTTGGTTACAAACTCACAGGGACACCCAGTAACTTATGAGCTTTTTCCTGGCAACACTTATGAGGGCAACACATTAATAGAGATAGTTAAAAACTTAAAAACCCGTTTTAATGTAAATCAAGTTACCCTTGTGGCTGATAGAGGTATGTTTAATGAGGCAAACTTAGTTTTACTAGAAGCTGAAAACATTCATTATATTGTGGGGGCTAAGTTAAAATCTTTACCAAAGAATTTAAAAGAAGAAATCTGTCATAAAAACTTTAAACCCCATGTGGTGAGCAATGAACTGCAGTGGGTTAGAGAGTTTGAGCACAAGAAAAGAAGGCTTGTTGTTGGGTATTCTAATAAAAGAGCTTATAAAGATGCATTTGACCGGGAAAAGATAATTGTTCGTCTTTTAAAGAAAGCCAAAGATGGAAAACTTAAAGCAAGTGATCTTATAACTAATTATGGAACGAAAAAGTACCTTAAGTCTTTTAAGGGGGATGTAGAGGTTGATAAGTGTAAGATTAGTAGAGACGCTCAGTGGGATGGTTTTCATGGTGTCATTACAAATCTTGAAGACAAGTCTGGAGCTGAAGTTTTAGAGCGTTATAGAGGGCTGTGGAAAATAGAACAAGCGTTTAGAATAAATAAGACAGATTTAAAGATGCGACCTATTTTTCATTGGAAGTCTAAGAGGATTAAGGCTCATATTGGAATTTGTTTTCTAGCATATGCAATTGTTTGTAGAGTAAATAAGCTTATTAAGGAAAACCAATTAGAGTTTAGTTTTTTAGATCTTAAAGAGGAGTTAAATAGAGATGAGTACAGTGTTTTAAAAGACTCTAGTACGGGGCGATTTTATGAGCTTGTATCTAAGACTACTCCTGTTTTAAAGAAAATTTACCAAGTTTTAAACCTTAAGAGAAAGGACTGTATTCGCCTAGTTAAAGAGCAAATGTAGTGACCCCAGCAAAATCTAAGCGCTTGATTTTATTAGCTTTATGCGCCGTGTTGTGTCGAAGTCAGGATAAAAGGTGATCGTCTATTAAATCACCAATTTGATCAAGGTCTATGGCCCCAAGCTCTGTGCAAGATACTAAGCTTGAATCAGGTCCAGTTTTTGTTTTTAAATTTATTTGAATTGGCGCAAACTCCAAAGGTCCACCGCCAGACCTTTGTCTTTTTGTAAACACCTTTAAAACCATTGTGCCAGACTTCCTTGGAGCACTCTTCATGGTGAGGTTTTCTAAAGCTATATTGGTAATTGTTAACTTATCAAAATTACTTTTGTTCTCTGTGGAGTAGACAACATTTCCGTTTTTATCTTTAATTGAGATTAGATTTTGACTTGCTTGTACCCTAAGTTCAGAGAGGGTTTTAGAGCAAGCATCAGGGCTGCTTAAATGCCCAATAAGAGTTCTTTGAAGGTCTATTTTTGAAAGCTTATCCTCTAAGAAGTTGACTGCTTTTTGTTGGCTTAAAATAAGTTGACCAACAGCTAGAGATAAAAATGAAAAAAGTGTTGTTGCAATGATAATTTGAACTAAGGCAAGTCCTTTTTGTCTTCTATGTGGTAATTTACCTGAATTCCCTAATTTTTGAACTATGCCTTGAGACAATAATCTAGTGAAGTTGTATTTCAGACCTTTTAGATCTTTGATGTTGTATCTTTTCACTTAAACATAGTACAATTTTGTACTATGTCGAAAAGAATTTATGAAGAAAATAGAGGCGGACAAATCTATATCCATGAAATTGAAAGCTACTGGTGCAAAATCAAAAAAGCACCTCGACAGAAAAGAACATATTTAGGGAAAAAAGATCTCACCACAGGTATGCTTATTACCAAAAAAAATAAAGGCACAGCTCACATACCCTCCGGGTCAAAAATTTTTGGATCAATCTATTTTCTAGAAAATATTTCTGTAGCTGTAGGCTTAAAAGATATTTTAAAAAAAATTTTTCCTAAGCAGTTTGAGCAAATTCTCCATTTGTCTTATTTTAAAATCTTAAGAAAAGAAGCTTATTACCTTTACCCCTATTGGCACAATGAAGCTTACGTATCAAACAAGACACAGCAAAGCTCTCAAGAGCTGAGTGATTTTCTTTTAAATCTAGGAGTTGATGAAAAATCAGTCGAATTTTTTTTTAAACATTGGATAGAAAAAAATCAAAGTAGTGGTGCCGTGATGTTTGATATTACCTCATTATCTTCTTATGGAGTTGAGAATGAGTTTTTAGAAAAAGGTTATAACAGAGATGGAGACGTGTTAAAACAAATAAATCTAGGCGTAATAAGTAAAAACTTTAAAGATAAGTCAGGTCACTTACCATTGGCTTATAGGATATATCCTGGAAGTATTACAGATGTAACAACTTTAAAAAATATATCAAACTTTATAGAGTCATACGATCTTAAAACAGAAACCTTCATTATGGACAAGGGGTTTTATAGCCAACAAAACATTAAAGAAATGAGCATGAACAAGCTGAATTTTCTGGTTCCCATGAGTTTTGCAACAAAACAGTCAAAAGAAATTTTATCTAAGATAAAGAAAAGAATCTTTAATCCTGACAAGGTATTTAAATTCAATGATCTTGTATATTCCCATTGTGTAAAAAGAATTGAAACAGGGGGAGTTAAATGTGAGGCGCATATTTTTTTAGATAAGTTACTCCGGTCAAGACAAGAGATCACATTTATGAATAAAATATTTGAAATTGAGGAGAATTTTGAGAAGAGGAATTTTAAAGATCAAGAGGAGGCTGTCTCTTTTTTTGAAGGTGGGCTTAGTTCAAAAAAGAAATTTTTTAAAATTTCCTTGCGAACGATTAAATTGGAGAGGCAAAATGAGGAGATCAATAAAGAATGTGAACGATTTGGGTTTATGATTCTTCTATCTAACGAGACAGGTATGACAGCAAAAGAAACTTTGGGTTTATATAGAAGCAAAGATAGAGTTGAAAAAGTATTTTACTCTTTAAAACATGATATAAATGAATCTCGTAACAGAGTGCATACACTGGAGAATGTTAGAGGGAGTATGTTTATAAGTTTTATAGCTTTGATTTTAATATCGTTAATTGACCACACAATGAGAGATAAAAACCTTTATAAAAAAATGAGTAAAATAGAATTATATAAAATACTTGAAAGACTGAAGGTTTATAAGCTGGCAAATAATCAAAAAGTTTTAGGTGAAATATCGAAGAAGCAAAAGGATATATTTTTAGCTTTTAAGATGGCTTCACCCACAAAAATCCCCGGCCATTAGTCCTGGAAACATAGTTCAAAAATTAGGGAATTCAGGAATTTAGGCTTCATTTCATCTTTAATCGGAATATGGCATAGTTTAGGTGAGAAATGTGTCAAATTGAGACGTTGTTTTAATTTAAGATCTTAATAAGTCGATAAAGGTCAGTGAGTTCAGGAAAAAAAGAAAATACAGTATTAAAAAATAATGAAGATTTCTCATCAGAAGTTCTTAATGAAGAGTTGCATGAGACATTAAAGACTTCTGCAGACAGTGGGGCTGAGGAGTTTTTGAAAACTTTAAAGTATGAGATGGAACAAGCGCAAGCTGTGGAAAAAGAAAAAAAAGAAGCTGTAGACAAAGTAGTTGAAAGATCTAAGGATGAGCAACGTATTGATAAAACCGTTGCTTTAAATGAAGATGTAAAATCTACACAAGATTTTGAAAACGTGACTTCTTTAGAGGATGTAAGAGCCGGAGTTGTTCAACAGAGTATTCAACGAAATCCATTAATTGACTTAAAAAATGCAGATTATATTAGGTTTGCTCAAGAAAAAATTAAAAAACTTGAAAAGGAAGTAAGTGACCTTAGACTTGAAACTCAAGAGCTTGCCCTTGCAGGGGATCATTTTAAAGCGTTGGCTGAAGAGCGTGAGCTTTTAATAAAAAATATGGAGGTAAAGGCTAAAGAACTAGAGAGTACTTTTGTAGAAGAAAAGAAAATTTTAAATAAAGCATTGGAAGGAAAAGAAGCTAAAATTAAATCTTTACAAAATAAGGTAGAGAGTCTTGAAGAGGAGCTGGAATTTAAATATAATAGACTTCGGGTTAGAGAAAGAGAGCTTGAAAGCAGGCTTGAAATACTTAAGCAAGAGCAGGGTGCTGTGACAACAAGTAAAGACGATATGATTTTAAGAGTAAAAAAACAAAACAATGCGCTTTCTTCAGATTTAGAAAGAGCAAGGTCACAAACTCAAAAAACATCAGAACAATTACAGGATAAAGAGGATGCTTTAAGAAGAACTATTAAGGCCTTAAAACTTTCTTTAACCATGTTAGAAAGTCAAAAACCTAAGTAGTAATTTAAAAACAGTTAGTGGAGTAAGTTTGTAAATGGAAAATCTGTCAAAGGTTAAACTTGTTGTAAGTGATCTTCACTTTGGAACAGGTTTACAAAATGAAGGTGGGGCTCATAATGCCCTTGAAGAGTTTTATTTTGATGAGAAATTTTCTGAGTTTTTAGAATATCAAGGAAGTACAAAGTTTAAGAATATTGAAGTGGAATTGATATTAAACGGGGATATTTTTAATTTTTTACAAATAGACTATAAGGGGCATTTTGTTCCTGTGATTACAGAGGCCATGAACCTTAATATGTTAGATAGAATTGCTATAGGGCACCCAATAGTCTTTAAGGCTTTAAAGAAGTTTGCAGCTCTTGAAGGTAAATCAATTACATATATTACAGGAAACCATGATCAAGGAATTTTATGGCCTAAGGTTCAAGATAAGCTTAATGAGCTTTTAGAAACTGAAGTTAAATATTGTCAGTTGGTTTACTATTTTGATGGGGTTCATATTGAACATGGTCATATGCATGAAGCTGCAAATAGAATGAATCCTAAGAAGTTTTTTTTAAGAAAAAACTTACCAGAGCCTATTTTAAATCTTCCTTTTGGGTCACATTTTTTTATAGATTTTGTTTTAAAAATTAAACAAGCTCATCCACATATTGATAAAGTAAGACCCTTTAGAAGAATGATTAGATGGATTTTATTTAATGAAACAATGTTCTTATTTAAAAGTGTATTTCAGGTGTTTAAGTACTTTTTTTTAAGTGCCTTTGGTTCAAAGGCTTATAGGAATGCTTGGTCAGTTCAGACTTTAGTAAAAATAGTTTTAGAGAATGCAATTTTTCCAGATTTATCTGATAGCGCAAGGAGCCTTTTAAAAGATGACCGAGTGCATACGGTGATATTTGGTCACTCTCATGTGTATCAATACAAACAGTGGAGCCAAGGGAAAGAGTATTTTAATACGGGGACTTGGACTGACATTGTTTCTTTAGATGTAAGTCTTTGGGGGAAGATAACCAAACTTACTTATGTTGAAATTGGTTATGGAGTGGACAGTTCTAGACCAAGGGGAAGACTTAAGGAGTGGAGAGGGTACCATCGTATTGAAGAAGATGTTGTGATTTGTTAAAGGTTTTGTTTGTTTAAAGTTGATATTTTTTAAAAAAACAGTAAGATATTTTATATGCCTAATAATAATGAAGATTTAGAAGAGACAAGTGTTTTAACAAGCGAAACTTTAAAAGCAGTTTTGGACAATGCCAGTAAAAGCCCTGCAACATTAGTTTTATTAGTGGGGCCAGCAAGTAGTATTGGTAAGCAGTGGCAGTTGTCAGGGGAAAATTTAGTGGTTGGGCGTTCTTCAAGTAATTCAATTTATATTGATGATAGGTCAGTTAGTAAATCACACGCAAAATTTGTTTTAGCAGGCAATGACATTCTTATTATGGATTTAGAGTCTACTAATAAAACAATTATCAACTCTCAAGTCATACCACCGTTAACAACGGTAAAGCTTAAAAATAATGATCAAATAAAAGTAGGAAATGTTATTTTTAAGTTTTTAGAAAAAGGGAATCTTGAGGCTATTAGTGCTCAAAAATCTTTTGATAGGTCTCAATTAGACGCTTTAACAGGGGCTTATGATAAGGGGGCATTATTAGCTTATGCTCCAGAAGCAATTAAAAGGTCGGACCTTATTAATATGCCACTAAGCTTAATTATTTTTGATATCGATCATTTTAAAAAAGTGAATGATACTTACGGACATGTATCAGGGGATTATATTATTAAAGAAATTGCAAGGCTTGTGAAAGATAAACTTATTAGAAGTGAAGATTTTTTTGCAAGATTTGGTGGAGAGGAATTTGTTTTAGTGTTGTTAGCCACTGATATTGCTATTTCTGGGAGTGTTGCTGAGAGAGTTAGAGCTACCATTGAAGCTTATAGTTTTTATTTTGAAGGAGCTAGGATACCAATAACAATTTCTGTTGGGTTGGCGGTTAGAAAGCCTAATGGAATGAGTTGGGACCAGCTTTTTGAAAAAGCTGATGCAGCTTTATATAAATCTAAAAATAGAGGTAGAAACCAAGTTTCAATTGGTTAACCTGTAAGGCTTAGATTTATTTTCTCCCACCACTAGAATTATAATTACTAATATTTGATGGTTTATATTTTAACCCCTAAATTTATTGATATTTTCTTACCTGGGTATGCACTTGACTGGCCCTGGAGTTCAAATCTAATATATGAGACTTGAGATTTCCTAAAAACCTTTAAGAATTTGATAAGATCTTCAC
Source organism: Bdellovibrionales bacterium (assembly GCA_965205365.1). GTDB lineage: Bacteria > Bdellovibrionota > Bdellovibrionia > Bdellovibrionales > UBA1609 > JALZUR01. The sequence continues at coordinate 264,771 of CBDBGT010000010.1, read as the reverse complement.
TAGTGAGGATGATTGCTTAAACTTTTTAGAAGAGGTCCGTTGGGGTAAAGGCTTTCACTGCCAGGCCTGTGGTTATGATGATTTTTGGAAAATGTCATCAGGCCTTCGCTGCTGCCAATTTTGTAGATTCAAAAACTCAGTAAAAAAAGAAACTATTTTTCAATGAAGGAGGCTTCCCTTAAAAACTTGTTTCTATGCAATTTGGTGGTTCACTTCACAAAAAACTGGCACCAGTGCTTTGAATCTTCAAAAGAATACTGGTCTAGGTAGTTATCCTAGTGCATGGCTACTTCTTCATAAAATTTGAACTGCTATGGTCCGTGAAAATCAAAGCCTTCTCCAAGGAGAGGTTGAAATTGATGAAGCTTTTGTTGGAGGCGCCCGCTCTGGAAAGCGCGGCAAAGGGAAGAAACTCGTTGTAATTACTGGGGAATGTTCTGGTAAAAAACGTACTGGTAGAATTCGAATGCAAAGAATTCCAGATGCTTTAGCGGCAACTTTAGAACTCTTTATTCTGGATAATATTGCTCAAGGATCCACAATACACACAGACGGCTGGCCAAGTTACAACGCCATTTCAAGCTTAGGATATAAGCACTCACCTTGATCTTCAAATTCAGTAGACCCGGATGAACTTCTTCCAAGAATTAATGTTGTAACTGCTCTTCTGAAAATATGGCTGCAGGGAACACTTCATGGAAGTCTAAACCCTAAACATATAGATAACTATTTTGAAGAGTTTATTTTCAGATTTAACAGAAGAACTTCGAAGTCTCGAGGTCTTTTATTCCAGCGAGTTCTTGAAAACTCAATTCTTGTTCAGCCAGCTCCATATCAGGAAATTATCCCTAGAAAACAATAGGGCCAGTCAAGTGCATACCCAGGAAAAGTTATTATTGGTGTTGAAACTCGTGAATATAAAGACAAAAAAGGAAAGCTTAAAACTAACGGCTGATTTTGCCAAAGTACTTGTAGGTAAAGAAACCACTAAAAATATTTAAAACCTTATAAATAAAGAGATAAAAAAAGGATCAACTATTCGGTCTCATGGGGCGAGAGTCTATCTGGGTGATCTTGAAAATATGAAAGTTGAGTTTAAATAACCCGAGTTCGAACTTTCTAAACCTACTGAAGCAGCCTTTCTTCAAGTACTTGAAGTCTAATAGAGGGTTTTCTTGGACGCAAACAGTACGCCGTTAGTGCCGAAAGTAAATTTACCACAAAGTTTTTTGGGCTTCGGTGTCTTGAGTGTTCAAGATGAAATTCCTCCTTTAAAATCCCAAAAGCAGTTTCAACAATGTACCTTTTCCTCAGGAGTAGTTTATCAAAAAGAGGAACAAACTTATTTTTCATATTGGATTTAAGATTTGTTATGACTTGAACCCCTTTACTCATCAATTTTTCAAATAGCTTTTGGGATATATATCCTTTGTCTCCAAACAATTTTCCAAAAATATTCTCAGCTAAACCCTCTACAGGCTTTGTATCATGAACATTTCCTGGGGTTATGGTAAAACTTAAGAGCTCCCCTTTGTGAGAAATTACTATGTGAACTTTAAAACCAAAGAGAACCAGCCCATTGTTGATTTCCCACGTTTTCAAAGTCCTTTAAAGGTTTTGTGACGACCGATTCTTTTGTTATTACAAACAACAATGGGACTGGAGTCTACAACAGATATTCCTGTGCAAATATTTGATTGCATAAGTGAGTGTAAAAAAATAAGAATTTGAGGTGCTAAAGATTTTTTAAGTTCCACAAACCTATTGTAGGAGAAGAGTTTTGGGAAATAAGGTTTTAGAAATTTTTGAACATAACCTGTATAGAAAGTTTTAAAATTTCTGAAGCCGGAAAATTGGAATAATAAACAGATGGTGATGACTTCAGACTCAGATAACCCAGGAGGAAAACCTCTCTTTCTTTTGCTGGGTATGAGTTTGGACTGTTCTTTGTTTAACCCTAAAATAACCCGAGTTCGAACTTTTTTCAGGACCTAAGTGCTGGATAAATAAAAGATCATCCCAGCCTTTTGTAAGATTTAGTTGTTTTTTACTGATCTGCAAAAAGGAGCCGGGAATGATCGAAGAGAATCAAATTATAGAAGTTTTTACTCTTGTTGACGACTTTATTTTAGGGTTAAACAAAGAACAGTCCAAACTCATACCCAGCAAAAGAAAGAGAGGTTTTCCATCTGCGTTATCTGAGTCTGAAGTCATCACCATCTGTTTATTATTCCAATTTTCCGGCTTCAGAAATTTTAAAGCTTTCTATACAGGTTATGTTCAAAAATTTCTAAAACCTTATTTCCCAAAACTCTTGTCCTACAATAGGTTTGTAGAACTTAAAAAATCTTCAGCACCTCAAATTCTTATTTTTTTACACTCACTTATGCAATCAAATATTTGCACAGGAATATCTGTTGTAGACTCCAGTCCCATTGTTGTTTGTAATAACAAAAGAATCGGTCGTCACAAAACCTTTAAAGGACTTGCAAAACGTGGGAAATCAACAATGGGCTGGTTCTTTGGTTTTAAAGTTCACATAGTAATTTCTCACAAAGGGGAGCTCTTAAGTTTTACCATAACCCCAGGAAATGTTCATGATACAAAGCCTGTAGAGGGTTTAGCTGAGAATATTTTTGGAAAATTGTTTGGAGACAAAGGATATATATCCCAAAAGCTATTTGAAAAATTGATGAGTAAAGGGGTTCAAGTCATAACAAATCTTAAATCCAATATGAAAAATAAGTTTGTTCCTCTTTTTGATAAACTACTCCTGAGGAAAAGGTACATTGTTGAAACTGCTTTTGGGATTTTAAAGGAGGAATTTCATCTTGAACACTCAAGACACCGAAGCCCAAAAAACTTTGTGGTAAATTTACTTTCGGCACTAACGGCGTACTGTTTGCGTCCAAGAAAACCCTCTATTAGACTTCAAGTACTTGAAGAAAGGCTGCTTCAGTAGGTTTAGAAAGTTCGAACTCGGGTTAAAATAAAGTCGTCAACAAGAGTAAAAACTTCTATAATTTGATTCTCTTCGATCATTCCCGGCTCCTTTTTGCAGATCAGTAAAAAACAACTAAATCTTACAAAAGGCTGGGATGATCTTTTATTTATCCAGCACTTAGGTCCTGAAAAAAGTTCGAACTCGGGTTAAATATATCCATGGGGATCAAAAAATATTAGACAGCTGGCAACCATGGGTTTATAAATTTAGGTTCATGGGTAGTTAAGTTGACTTTGAAGGGAGTTAACTTATTATTATCACTGTGAAAAATAGGTATTTTGTTCGTTCAAGAATTTCAGAGGCTAAATTCAGGGAGATTATCAAGCTTTTTGCCAGTGATTTAACAACTCAACAGATTTCAGAATTAACAAAGCTTAACAGAAAAACTATAGGAAATATTTTAAAAAAAGTACGATCAAAAATAGTTGAGCAATGCGAACAAGAAAGCCTTTTTGACTCTGGTGAAATAGAACTGGATGAAAGTTATTTTGGAGCAAGGAGAGTTAGAGGTCTTCGCGGAAGAGGAGCTAGAGGTAAAACCATTGTCTTTGGGCTTAAAAAAAGAAATGGTAAGGTTTATACTCAGATTATTAAAAACTGCTCTAAAAACGAGATTCTCCCTCTTATACGGGCTAAAATAAGCAAGGAGTCTACAGTTTATACAGATGGCTTTAGGACGTATGATGGTCTTGTGGATATGGGTTATAAAAAACACTACAGAGTTCATCATGGAAAAAATGAATTTTCAAAAGCTGAAGGAAAAGTTAAAAACCATATTAATGGAATAGAGAATTTTTGGGGCTTAGCCAAAGTAAGACTTTCTAAATTTAGAGGAATGCATAAGAATACTTTTTATTTGCATTTAAAGGAGTGTGAGTTTAGGTTCAATCACAGAAATGAAGACCTCTATAGATTAATTCTTTCTATGCTGCGTCGTAACCCTCTTAACTACCCATGAACCTAAATTTATATTAAATGCAAAATCTTGGATATTAGGGACTCACCATGGTGTTAGAAGTAAATATTTAGACCTTTATTTTAGCAGAATACACCTATAGATTTAACCGCCGCCATGATGTCTCAAAGTTATTTGATGGTGCACTCACTGCTTGTTCATTGGCTAAACCTAATCTTATATGTGCAACAGCCGGATAAGCATGAAAATTTTACAAAAATGTGGATATTTAGATTATAAATACGCTCTTAACGATTTTAACTACTTAGCCTAGTGGCAACAAATTAAGGAAAGAGGGGTGGTGGTGATAAAAAATTAAACAATTTAGTAAAATTTTCATGACATGCTCATAATTGTCATTAGTTAGGTGCTATTTCTTGTTTAGTACTGTATTTATATTTTGAGTGTATAAAAACTAGGAGTTAAGAATGGGTAAATATATAGTTTCATTTATTGTAGGTACGGGTTCAGTATTTTTTTGTACATATGCAGATAGTTTGACTGAGCTTAAAGGGCTTGAAAATGTGGGAAGCGGATCAAGTGAAAATTCCCCGTCTCAAGTTGTGATTTTAAATCATACACCTAGTCAGAGCCAAGATCAGAAAACTAAATCTTTAAACTCTTCAAATCAAAGGTATAAGGCTAGATCTGGTTGGGGAAATGGCGAGTCTTTAGAAGCTTTAAGAGAAAGTCGTATAGATAAAGAAGCAGAAAATGAACAAGTTTTAATGGAAAGACTTGAAACTTCTAGAATCGAAGATGAAAAATCAAGACTAAGAAGACTTTTTAAAGTAAGACAATATAATAAGAGAAGGTATGAGGAAATAAACAAAGACTATGATTCAGAGTTTGATTTTTCAGAATCAGATTATGAGTCTGAGACAAGTTACTCTCCAGTGAAAAGAACTGAGAAAGCTATAACAGTAATCAATGCTCCAGTTACTGAGGCTAAAAGGGTAGCAGCTATAGCCCCAGATGCTTCAGCGTTGTACAATGTATCAAAAGCACGTCTATCTAACGCTTACTCTTTAAGACCTTATTACTTAAAAGGTCAGCTTGGAATGGGTAAATACTCTGCAGCACGCAATGCAAGAACTCCAATAGGAGATGCTAGTTGGGGCTTTTCAGTTGGAAAACATATTGATGATCGTTGGACTATTGAGGCTGGTTTATACAAGACTTCTTATGAAATCGATGATCCTGGTGCGTATAGTGTTGAAACCTATGATTTTAATAATCGCTATTTATATTCCCAGGCTAGAAGCCTTAAGCAGTACAACTTTTCAGGTCTGTTAGGCTTTAAACTGATCAACGCTAATCGGGTTTTAGGAAGTTTAAGAGGTGGTCTTTCTTATGTGAGAAGGCATTCAGAGTCTTCAGATATTCCTGGAATTCAGGCTTTTAGATCAAATACAATTGATGGTTTGTTGGGTCTTGGAGTTGATGTTGAAATTGATACAAATATTATGCTTACAGCTTCCTTTGATTACTACTCTAATTTGTTAAATGATATTGGGAGTACAAACTTACAAGTAGTAGAAAGAGTTGAGACGGCTAATTATTATGTTGCTGGTGTGGGTCTTAAGTTTAATTTCTAATAATTAAAGATCCTTCCTCGGGGTACCCTTTCTTGTAACTGCTTTTTTTAAGTTAAGTGTAAAAGCCTTTCGTGTTTTAGTGAGAAGATAATAAATTAAAAGCATTAGTGCTTTATCAAAATAATGACAGACTAAATCATTTTGATAATTAAAAGCTGAGTCCTTGCTATAAGGTGAAAACCTTGATAAGTAGATTGGGTAATTAAAGGATTTAACTTTAAGGGCGCCTGTACAGGAGCCCTTTTTTTGTGCACAACTAGGGTTAAAGGATATTTGATTTTGGAGCAAGGGATAGAGGCTAAGATAGAAGGTTTGGCAACAGAGGTGTGTCAAAGAGAAGGTTTTACCCTTTATGATGTAGAGTATTTACTGGGTAAAAAAGTTGTTAGAATCTATGTTGATAAAGAAGGTGGAGTGAGCTTAGACGATTGTGCAAAGGTTTCTGTGGGAGTAAATTTTTTATTAGATGTTGAAGATCCTATTGAAAATAAATATAGTTTAGAGGTTTCTAGTCCTGGGTTAGAGAGAAAGCTTACACAAAAATGGCATTATGAAAGCCAAATGAACAAAGAAATTTCTATTATAATTAAAGCTTCCACGGAAACTGCTAAGCTTTTAGGTGTAAAGCAATTAAAAGGTACGTTAAAAGAAGTTGGTGAGAGTTCATTTAAAGTGGAATCAAATAAAAGCCTTGTAGAATGCTCTTATGGGGATGTTCATAAATGCAATGTTGTTTTTGATTTTAATTTAATGTTTTAAAAAAGGAAGGGTCAAGTTATGGCTGCAGATAATATTTTTTCAGATATTAGTAGAATTATAGATACTTTAGGTAAAGATAAGGGTATTAATAAAAATGTAGTAATTAATGCTGTGCAGCAAGGCCTTCTGGCCGCAGCTAGAAAGAAATATGGTACTTATCGCGAAATTGAGGCTCAATATAATGATGCCTCTGGTGAAGTGGAGTTGTATCAATTTAAAGAAGTGGTGGAAGATAAAGATTTTATTGATGATGAAGTTGAAATTAAAAAAACAGAAGCTTTAGAGTTGGATCCAGAGGCTCAACTCAATGATGCCATTGGTATTAAGCTTGATATAAGTGACCTAGGAAGAATTTCAGCTCAGCTTGCAAGGCAGATTATCACACAAAATGTACGAGATGCTGAAAGAGACATTATTTTTACAGAGTTTGAGCAAAGACAAGGTGAAATAGCTTCAGGCATTGCAAGAAGAGTTGAAAGAGGGGCTATAGTTGTGGATTTAGGAAAAACAGAAGCATACATTCCCTATAAAGAGCAGATTCCAGGAGAGGCGTATAAACCAGGTGATAGAATTCAAGGTTATATTGCTGAAGTAAGGCAGACTACACGAGGCCCACAGATAGTCATGTCTAGAGCGAGTTCTAGGTACCTTATGAAGCTTTTTGAAAATGAAGTGCCAGAAATTGAAGACGGAATAATTGAACTAGTAACTGCAGCTCGTGAGCCAGGGCAAAGAGCAAAAATGGCTGTTCGTGCTACAGACCCAACAGTAGATCCTGTTGGAGCTTGTGTTGGAGTAAAAGGAAGTAGAGTTCAAAACGTTGTTCAAGAACTTTCAGGTGAAAAAATTGATATTATTCCCTATGAAGAAGATGTTGCGTTATTTGTTTGTAATGCTTTGCAGCCAGCTGAAATTTCTAAAGTTTTTATGGATGAAGAAAATAATGAAATGGAAGTTGTGGTTCCTGATGATCAATTGAGCTTAGCCATTGGGCGTAGAGGGCAAAATGTAAGGCTTGCTTCAAAGCTTACAGGTTGGAAGCTAGACATTATATCTGAATCAGATGCCGGAGCTAGAACAACAGAAGCTATTTTTAATCTTATGAAAATTGAAGGAATGTCTGAAACAATGGCCCATTCTTTATTTCAGTCAGGTTTTGGCTCATTAGAACTACTTTCTCAATCAGCTCCTGAGCATTTGATGCAAGTTCCAGGTTATGAAGAAAAAGAGCATGCAGTAGAGCTTGTTCGTAAAGCTAATATTGCATATGAGCAGTATAAAATTGACGAAGAAAATAAACCTAAAGAAGTTGTAAGTAAATCTGATGCTGGGACAAAAGCCTCTAATGTGGCTGGAAAAGATGCTAAATCCTTAGCAGATGAGAGATTAAAAGAGCAGCTTGCAGGTTTAGATGTAAAGACTGATGAGACAAAAGCTTCAGCAGATTAGTGAGATGGTTTTAGAAATAGTTTTATAAATAAGGGATATTGGTTAAAAATGAAAGTATATCAGTTTGCCACAGAATTAGGGTTAGAAACAATTGCCTTAATGGATAAAATTAAAGAATGGGGCCTTCCTGTAAAGAGTCACATGGCTGCACTTGATGAAAGTACAATGAGCTTGATTAAAGATAAGCTTAATAAGGTAAGTAGTGTTGCTAAGAAAAAAACTAAAAAGAAAATTGCAAAGAAGAAAGTTGCAAAGAAGAAAGCGTCTACAAAAAAAGCAGTAGCTAAAAAAGCAACTAAGAAAGCAACTAAAAAAATTGTAAAAAAAGCAACTTCAAGTGTAGTTACAAAAGTTACTAAGGTGTCTTCTGGTAAAACTGGTGTTGATCCAGGGCAAGAAAGTGTTGTTACTGCATCTGCTGCTTTTGAAGAATCTAGAGCAGAGGTTGTAACTAGTAAGAGGGTTATTCGTAGAAAAGCTAGTGATGTAAAGCAGGCTCAAGAGGCTGAGATTGAAAAGTTAAAAGAACAAGAGCTTAAAACTCAAGCTGCAGAAACAACATCTTTTGAATTGGAGACAGCTCTTAAAGGAGTAGCTGCTATAACGGATAAGAAAAAAGAGACAGATGTGGTGCCAGCCACAAAGGCTCCAGCAGTTAAAAAAGCTAGAGTTTTTGGTAAAAATATTGTTGGTAAAGTTGATTTAAGTAAGGTTAAGGGTCCAAGGCGAGCTACAGAGGCTTCTCAAGAGACAAGAGTTTTAGGTCCGAAATCTGCACAAAGAGGGTTAAGGTCTGGGTTTGTAGCTCCAGCGCCGTCATTCCCAGTAACAAACCCAGCTGCACAGACTAATAGGAGAAGGGAATACAACCCTGCTGCGGCTGCAGCAGCTGCAGCAGTAAAGAAAAAAACAGGTGCCACAACAGGTAAGGAACAGCCTACAGTAGCTTTTAAAGCAACTGACTTTAGAAAGCGTGAAATGGTTTTTCAACCTAAAAAGAAGAAAGTTTCTTTTTTACCTGGTAAGAGAACAGAAATTACAACTGCTGCCGTACATAAAAGAGTTGTTAAAGTTAATGGAAAAATGACTCTTTCTGAGCTTGCTCAAAATATGGGGATTAAAGCTGCACAGCTTCTTAAAGTTTGTATAGGGCAAGGGCTTTCTGTAAATCTAAATTCAAGCTTAGATTTTGATACAATATCTTTAATAGTTCTTGAGTTAAATTGGGAGGCTAAAAATATTGAGCAGACATCAGAAAATATTGTGGAATCAGTTGCATTTGGAAACCTTCAGGCAAAACCTGTAGGGCGAGCTCCTGTTGTGACAGTAATGGGTCATGTAGATCATGGTAAAACAACTTTATTAGATGCAATTCGTAAAACTAATGTTGTAAGTGGAGAAGCTGGTAGCATCACTCAGCATATTGGTGCATATAGAGTTTTTGTTGAAGAAAATAAACCCATTACATTTATCGATACTCCTGGTCATGCAGCCTTTACGGCCATGAGAGAGCGTGGAGCACAAGTTACAGATATTGTAATTTTAGTTGTTGCTGCAGATGATGGTATGATGCCACAGACTCAAGAGGCCATTAGTCACGCAAAAGCTGCAGGTGTTCCAATAATTGTTGCGGTTAATAAAATTGATAAAGAAGGGGCTAATTCCGATAAAATCAAACAACAACTCTCAGATAAAGAACTTGTCCCTGAAGAATGGGGTGGGGATACGGTATTTGTAGAGGTCTCAGCCCTTAAAAATTTAGGTATTAAAAAACTTTTAGAAAGTATTTGGCTACATTCAGAACTTTTAGAGCTTAAAGCAAACCCTCAACAGTCGGCTAAGGGGATTGTTATTGAGAGTAAAATTGAAAAAGGCAAAGGAATTGTTGTGACTTTATTAGTAGAAGAAGGAACTGTTCAAACAGGTCAGTCAATTTGTGCAGGCTTTGTAACAGGTAAAGTGCGTCGACTTATGGATGATCAAGGTCGGCTTGTTAAAGAAGCTGGCCCATCTACTCCCATTGAAGTTATGGGTTTTTCAGCGGTGCCTGATGCTGGAGATCGGTTTGATATTTGTGAAAGTGATCAACAGGCTACGCTACTAACAGAGAAAAGAAAAAATGAACAAGCAGAGCATGAAATTAAAGAATCAAGTAAGAAAGTTTCCTTAGAAGATCTTCTTGCAAAAGTTGCAGAGGATAAGGTGGTAGACCTTCCAATTATTCTTAAAACTGATGTTGTTGGTTCGGCTCAAGCAATTAAAGGGGTTGTTAATAAAATTGAAAGTGATGAAGTTAAGGCTAGGTTTATTCATAGTCAAGTAGGAGTTATAAATGAGTCAGATGTCTTACTTGCAAGTACTTTAGGTGGGTTGGTTATAGGTTTTAATGTTCGCCCGGATACACAGGTTGTAAAATTAGCTAAAGAGAAAAATGTTCAGATTAAGTGTTATCAAGTTATTTATGAGCTTGTGGATGATGTGAAGAAAACCATGTCAGGCCTTTTAGCTCCGGATATTCTTGAGAAAGAAAGTGGTAAAGCTGAGATTCGTGAAACATTCTCTGTTCCAAAAATCGGTATAATTGGAGGATCATTTGTTTTAGAAGGTAAAATCAATAAAAGCCATGCAGTTAGACTTGTTCGTGAAGGGAGGGTTATTTATGAGGGTAATATATCGTCTCTTCGCCGTTTTAAAGATGATGTTAAAGAAGTGGCGTTAGGATTTGAATGCGGTATAGGTATTGAGAATTATAATGACCTTAAGGTTGGGGATGTTATTGAGGGGTATATTAAAGAAGAAGTTGCAAGGGAGATTGTTTAAATGACTGATGACAATTTAACTGCTAAATCAAGAAGGGTCTTGCGAGTAGAAAAGGTTCTTCGTCAGATTATTGGGGAACATTTAATATCCATAAGCTTTTTGTTTAATGCAGTAATGGTCACTGTTATTAAAGTGGCTTGTGCATCAGATTTAAGGTCTGCAAGTGTATATATTAGTGTTTACCATAGTAATGGTGATTTTGATACAGAAAGTGTTTTTGATGTCTTAGAAGGACAAAGGGCTTTAATTCAACATAGAATTGGTAAAGAACTTCCTATTAAATTTTGCCCAAGGTTGAAATTTATTTTAGACAGCTCCATTGATAAAATGACTCATTTTTCACAGCTTTTACATGAGTCAAGGGCTTAAGCTTATGAATAGTGATTTTATTAGAAGTAATTAAGAATTGAAAAAGTATCCACCTCCATTTTCAGGGCTATTGTTGGTCAATAAACCTAAAGGGCCTACTAGCCATGATTTAGTTAGAAAACTTCGTTGGTGCTTAGGTACAAGGGCTGTTGGTCATGCAGGGACCTTAGATCCAATGGCAGAAGGGTTGATGATTCTACTTATTGGAGAAGCTACAAAACTTTCTCAATGGATGACAGTAGCTTCAAAAGCGTATTCAGGTAAAGTAACTCTTGGGGCAGAGACAACAACTGGTGACGGAGAAGGTGAGAAAACTCAGCTATTTTCTAAAGTTAAAGTTTTTGAAGAAGAAGTGTTAAATGTTTTTAATTCTTTAAAAGGTGAACAAGAGCTAAGAGTTCCTAAGTATTCTGCTATAAAACAAAGTGGTACAAAACTCTATGATCTTGCAAGATCAGGAAAAAATATTGTTTGCCCTAAAAGAGTAATGAATTTTTATGATTTAAAACTTTTAAAAATTTCAGATTCTGATATTTCTTTTTTCTTAAGTTGTTCAAAAGGTACCTACGTTAGATCTTGGGCAGTTGAAGTTGGAAAGCGCCTTGGAACAGGAGCCTTTTTAAGTGCTTTAAAAAGAACTCAAATTGGTAATTTTTATTTAGAGAATGCACAAGATATTAGGTTTTTTGAAAATCTTAAAGAGCTTTCAAAGGATGATATTTTTGCTAAGGTTAAAGCCTCAGGGTGTTTTATTTCACTTTCTGATTCACTTCCTGAAGCTGAAATTATAAGACTAAACTCTAAAGAAGAAACTCTTTTTTTAAATGGTCAAATCCCTAATAGTGTGAGAGCTAGAATGTTGTTGTTTATAAGAGATTCTTTTAAGAATAAGAAAACGTATCTTATTAGGATGTTTGGGTCAGAGGAGCGTTTAGCCGGTCTTGTGGGTATTGACTGTAAAGGTAAGTTAAAAATTCAAAGAGTTTTTAATTGATTTATAGAGCAAATTTTTTTGAGTTTTATACGTCATATTCTTGTGGCATTTCATTAGGGAAAAATTTAAGGCGGTAGATGTTTATATCGTATTCTTTACCAAGTTGTTTAGTGAGTTCTTTAAGTATCATAGAGTTTAATTTTTCAGAAGATACTAAAATATCAGCATCTTTAAGAAAAGGAGAAATCTCTTTCCTAGCAGCAGATATGAATTCATTAGGGCTTTGTTCAACCCAACCACGTTGAAAAATCGCTTCTATGACACCATTTTGTACAATACTTTTTAATACTCTTTCCATATACTCTTATTCGAAACAATATGGAGAAAGCATAAGTCTAGTTTAAATTAGATATTGAGTCTCTTGCTCATTAGGTGGTGACCTATGTAAAATAAAACCTATGAAAGTTTTAAATACAACAGAACTAGACTATTTGATAGATTCAATGTCTTTTCTAAAAGGAGCAGAGTTTCAGGTCGTTTTAGGCTTAAAAGATATTATAGTGTTAAAGTTTTGGGATAAAGGCCCTATGTGGTTGCTGTTTAATTTGTCTTTGAATACACCTTTTTTTTTAGCTTTTGAGAAAGAGGTTTTTTTAAACAAGGCTTTATTAAATAGGGCTAAAAAAAGACCTTTAAATTTATTTTTAAATACACATTTTAAAGGCTTATTGCTCACAAATATTCAACGTATTAAAGAATACGGTCGCCTTATAAGGTTTTATTTTGATCACAATGCTCAATGTTATATTGAATTTAGAGTTTATCCAGGTGGTTTAAACTTAACAGCATTTAAAGAAGGAAAACAGGTTCACTGGGCAAGACCCTTACCTCTTATTGAGTTAAGTGAAGAGTATGTTCCAAAAGTAATAAGAAGCCCAGATGTTCTTACTAAGGAGGGCTTAGATTTTCTTACAGTTAAAAGCAGTTTTGTACAAGTAGATAGAGAAGCTGATAAAACCACACTTGCTAAAATAAAAATTGAAGAAGGGTTAAAATTTTTAAAATCAGATGGCTATAAACGTTTTTCAGAGTCTTTGGTAAATGAGAATAAGCTTTTAGGTGGCTTAGAGAATATTTATAAAAAAAAATTAAGCATGCGTGAAAATATAGAATGGGGTTATGAGCAGCAAAAATTAAAAAATATTAAAATAAAAAGACTTGAAAAAAGATTAGTAGAACTTGAGCAAAAAACCAGTGCTAAGAAGAATCCTCAAATTTTAGAAAGTAAGACCGGTAATGTAAGAGCGCTAAGGTTTTTAGAAATTTCCAAAAATGCTACAGCTTTTTGTGGTAAATCAGCAAAAGAAAACATGGAGCTTTTAAGAAAAGCTAAACCTTGGTATATTTGGATGCACTTAAAAGATTATCCTTCAGGGCATTTGATTTTAAATATTCCTAAAACTTATAAAGTCTCTGAAAAAGAGCTTAAGCAATGTGGCCTGTTTTTATTTAAAACAGCAGCACCAAAAAAACTTCATGTAGTAAGTAGAGTGAAGTTTGAGATTATTTTTACGGAAGTTAAATTTGTAAGGCCTATTAAGGGCGTAAAAAATGCGTTGGTTCAACCTAGTAGAACAAAGACAAGATTTTATGAATGGGAAAAGAAAAATCAGTTTATATATTAAGCATATTTATTTAGGAACCATGCCCATAAAGCTCGTTGACTGAAAGATATCTTAATATAAAATTACATTGATTTGACGAACTAATAAAAATTATTTGATTTTTATAGTTTTTCTCTTATTGCTTGTGTGAGGTGAGAAATGATAAAGGTTGACGGCTTAACAAAGTTTTATGGTGAGCGTGCAGCTATTACAAATTTAAACTTTCAGGTGAACTCTGGTGAAGTTGTTGGATTTTTAGGTCCAAACGGAGCAGGTAAAACTACAACTATGAAAATCTTAACAGGCTTTATGGCCCCAACGTTAGGTTCAGTTAAAATTGGTGGTGTTGATATTTTTGAAGATCCAATACTAGCAAAAAATAAAATTGGATACCTTCCTGAAAAACCTCCTTTGTATATGGATATGAAAGTTGAAAAGTACTTAGCTTTTGTTGCTCAGCTTCGAGGTGTTAAAAAACATAGCCTTTCTTCATCAGTGAACAAAGCTTTAGACAGTTTAAACCTTACAGCAGTGAGAAATCGAGTTATAGGGAATCTTTCAAAAGGTTTTAGGCAAAGAGTTGGAATAGCACAGGCTGTGGTATCAAATCCAGAGGTTTTGATTTTAGATGAGCCTACGGTGGGCTTAGACCCAAGTCAGTCAGCAGATTTTAGAGAGTTGTTAAAGCAATTTAAAGGCCAACATACTATTATTATATCGACTCATATTCTTTCTGAAGTTCAAGCATCATGTCAAAGGGTTGTGATTATTAATGAAGGACATATTGTCATTGAAGATAGTCTTCAAGCACTTTCTCAAAGGGCTACAGGGGGAGTTAGAAGAGTTAAAATTAAAGTTCAAAGAGTAAAAAATGGGTTTTTAAAAGTTTTACAGGACTTAGAGTTTGTAAAGATGTCAAGCTTTGCAGGGCAGCAACTTCATGTGGATTTAACTGGAGGAGATGAATCTTTAGAAGAACTTTCTTCTAGAGTAGTTGAAAGTGGAATGGGTTTAATGGCCATGGAAGTGTTTACAGAAAGGCTTGAAGATGTTTTTTTAGAATTGACAGCAAAAAATTAAATAGGATTAAAAAAGATGAAGACGGTATTAATTTTTAGAAAAGAATTGAAAAGCTATTTTACTAGTTCAATGTTTTATTTATTAGCATTTGTATTTACCGTATTTTTAAGCGCACGGTTTTTACCAAGTATGTTTACATTTGCTCAAAAAGCATCTATGCCAGCGGCTATGGGTGGAGGTGGAAATATTCATATGGGTGTTTTTATGGTGCATTTAAATTTAGTGTATTTAATTATGTTGTTTTTAACACCATTAATTACAATGAGGCTTTTTTCTGAAGAAAAAAAAGAAAAAACAATGGACCTTTTGTTAACAGCACCAATCACATCTGTAGAAATAGTAATAGGAAAGTTTTTGGCTTCATGGGTGGTTATTTCAACGCTCCTTTTTCTAGCCCTTTTATATCCTCTTTCAATAGGCCTTATTACTAGTTTTGACTATGGGCCTTTAGCAGGCAGTTATTTAGGAATGTTTTTAATGATGGGAGTAAATTGTGCCATTGGCTTGTTTGCATCTTCTTTAACCGCTTCAAGTATTATGGCTGCTTTTTTAGGAGTTTTGATGATTTTAGGAGTGATGTTGGCCGGGTCATTGTCAGGTTCAATGACACATCCTTTTTGGTCGTCTTTAGTTGAACAGCTTTCAATGGTTTTACACATTCAAGATTTTTTTAATGGGGTTATTGAAATAAGTGGAATTATATTTTTTGTATCAACTATATGTATTTTTTGTTTTTTGACTCAAAGAGTAGTTGAGTCATCTAGATGGAGATAGGTGAATAGTATGAAGCTAGAAAATTATTCTAAGGGACTGTTTCTTTTTTGTGGGCTTATTCTTATCGTTATTGGTGTGCCAAGGCTCTTTTTAAATGATTGGGTTATGTATTCTGAATATTTATTTTTTATTGCGTTAGTGTTATTTTTTGGAGCAATGGCTTTCAGTTACAAAATAATACTGGAGTTTTTTTCAATGCGAACGACTAAGTATGGAATGAATATGGGAACACTTATGTTGCTAGGTGTTGTTTTGTATATATGTATTAATTTTTTTGTGTTTCGATATGATAAATCTATAGATATTACAGGGGGTAAGATTAATTCCTTATCTCTACAAAGCTTAGAGGTTTTAGATTCTTTAGGTACAGAAGTTGAATTTAAGGTCTACTATCAAGGAAAAGTACATGGGAGTCAAAATATAGGGCTTAAGCTTTTATTTAAAAAATATTTACGAGAAAGTTCAAAAATTAAAACTTTCTTTGTTGACGCTCATAAAGACCCCACATCATCTCAAGTTTTAAAAAGAGAGGATAAAGGAAAGGTTGTTGTTTTTTTAAAGCAGGGTGGGCGAACTGAGCGTGTTAGAGAGCCCATTGGTGAAGAAACTATAACTTCAGCTTTATTTAGGCTTGGGCGGGCAGATTCTAAAGTAATTTATTTTTTAACAGGGCATGGTGAAAGAAGTATTAAAAAAGCTCCAGAGGAGGGGAATGGGGTTTTTTTATTAGGGGACTCTTTAAGGGCTAAAGGGCTTATTATTAAAGAGCTAAACCTTCTTCAAGCTCAAAAGATTCCAGAAGATGCTGGAATGATTGCAATACTTGGACCTAAAAAGGCTTTACTCCAAAAAGAGATATTAAAGTTAAAAGAATACATAGTTCATGGCGGAAGATTGCTTTTAGCATCAGACCCATCACAACAGGGTAATCTTAATGAGCTTTCTAAAGGTGTAGGTATAACAATTCAGAAAAACTTTTTGCTTGCAACACAGACAGTGGCTGGGGCTGATGCTATGTCTGTTCTAGGGCAAGACTTTGATCAGTCTAATCCAATTACTCAAGATATTGATGAAAATGCTATAACTCTTTTTTATGAAGCTACGGGTCTTAAAAAAGAGGGGTCAAAATTTAGCATTAGTGAAATGGTCAAAACACCTCCTGTGATTATTCCAGTTCAAAACTTAGAAAACTACCAAGTAGAAGTTCAGGGGAAGAAACCAGAAGCAGTAACTGTAGCTATGACTGTAAAAGGAACCTTTAAAAATGACTCTAGTGAGCATGATCATGGAGAGGGTGAGGGCTCTATGTTTTTACTAGCTGTGTTTGGAGATAGTGATTTTATGACAGACGCTTATTTTCAAATAGGTTTTAATAAAGATTTAGCACTAAATACATTTGCTAAGCTTTTAGGTGAAACAAACCTAATTTCCATTAGGCCAAGGGCTATAACTGATACAAAGTTTGTGCTGACCACTGCCAACTCTGCCTTTGTGTTGATTTTTCCAATATTAATTCCGCTAGTTTTTTTGGTCATTGCAGCTATTGTATGGTTTAGAAAAAGAGGTGCATGATTAAAATGCGTATTTTAAAAAAAGACTTTATAAAAACTGCTATTTTTTCTGTAATTGTATCATTTTTTACTGTACTAGCTGTTTTAGAGCTTAAGAAATTTCAAAAAGAAGAGGAAACTAAAGAGGCTAAGAGCAGGGTTGTGCAATTTGGTTCAAATGAAATTAAACAGGTTAAATTTAAAAATTATTTTTTAGAAAAAGACAATAAAAAGCCTATATGGAAAATGGTTTCTCCGTATACAGATTATCTAAATTATAGAGTAACGGAGGAATGGATTTTAAAAGGACTTTCTCAAAAAGGGCGCAATCTTAGTGATGGGGAAGAACCCTTAAATTGGGCTGATTTTTCTTTAGATAATGAATTGAATAAAATAGTATATATTACAAATCTAGGGGAAGAAACTCTTGTTCAGCTTTCAGAAAAAGAGGCTTTTGATGGAAGCGCTTACCTAAAGGTGAAATTTAAAGGAATGGAAAAACTTTATTCCTCAAGTAGTGAATGGAAAGAGGTTTTTTCTAAAAAAGTAGAGAAATTAAGAAGTCTACAGCTTTTTAATTGGGAGGTTGCATATCCCTTAAGTCTTTTAAAAAAAATTTCTTTTTATAAAAGAGGGAAGGTGTATTTTTCTCTAATTAAAAAAGATGTGTGGACATCTAGTGAGTTAAAAGATTGGAGTTTTGATGAAGCAAAGGTAGACTCATATATAAATGAATTAAAAACTTATCTACATGAGGGCTTTAGTGAGAAAAAGGTTAGCTTAAAAGATAAAACTTCAAGTATTGTTATAAATATAGATAGGGAGGGGGAGTTTTCTTTAAATTTTTATAAAAAAAATTATGCAATTTCAAGCTATAGACCTGAACATACTCTTAATGTGGATAAGGGAGCTGAGAGCACTCTTATGGTTAACCCCCTGGATTTAAGGTCTTTTAAAGATGTTGATGGTGATGTGCCTAATGGGGACATTGATAAACTCAATATAAGAGTAGGAAAACAGTCTCAAACATTTCAATTTAAGGATAATATTTGGGTTTTAGGTAGGGATGAAAAAAAACAGGATAATTTTAATGGAGCAAGAGTTTTTGTTTTTTTAAATAAACTTAAAGAAATAAATTATAAAAGATTTGTTTCAGATAAGAATTTTTTTTTTAAAAGTGCGAATAAAAAAATCTATCTTATGAAAAATGGAAAGAATCTTGTAAAGTACTCTGTGGGGCAAAACGTTAAGTGTGAAAAGGAAAGTAAATTAAAACAATGTGTTTTAATAGCAACAAATCAATTTCAAAAAGCTTATGTCATAGCCTTAAAGCAAGAAGTAAATGAAATTTTTAAATTTAAATTTTATGATGAAGTGAAGTAGATGGCTGAAAGAATTTTTAAGTCAAAATCTGCAACAAGAGTTGATTTAGCCGGAGGAACCCTAGACCTTTGGCCCTTATCAGTTTTAGTTTCTCATGCATCCACTGTGAATTGTTCAATTTCTTGCTACACCTCAGTTGTTTTTAAAGAAAGTGATAAAATGCAAGTCTTTGTTCAAAGCCCTGATTTTAAAAAGAACTTTAAATTTTTAAGTTTAGATGATTTTTTTGACAATAAAGATACTCAACTATCCTTATTGCAAGAAGCATTTCTTATTTTAGATAATAAAGAAAAGGGTGTTGGAGAATGGCACATAAAATCTGAATCCCCAACGGCTTCAGGGCTTGGTGGAAGTTCAAGCCTACTTATTTCAATTCTTAAGGTTTTATTTAGTGTTAATGAAAATAACTATACTGAAAAGAGTATTATGGAAATAGCTAAAAATATTGAATCTAGAGTGCTTCAAGCTCCAGCAGGGATTCAAGATTATTTTTCACCTATAAAAAAGGGTCTTAATTTTATTCAGTATAAAGCATCAGGGTTTGTAAGGTTTGATATGAGTAAAACCCTAAATTACTGGAAAGATTGTATAACAATAGTAGATTCTCAGATTAAGCACCATTCAGGGGTAAACAATTGGGAGATATTAAAACAGTATATTGATAGGGATTTGAAAGTAGAAAATTCTCTTAATAAGCTAGCTAGAATTTCAATTGAGGCTAAAAAAGCTGTTGAGTCTCAAAATGTAAATGAACTGTCAAAGTGTTTTGAACAAGAGCTTTTAGCAAGAAAAAAAGTGTCAAAATCTTATGTTAGCTCAGAACTAAAGGTTTTTTTAGAGCGTTTAATGATTATTGATAAAGTACTATCTTTAAAAATTTGTGGAGCTGGAGGTGGAGGCTGTGTCTTAGTACTTCACCGCCCCAAAGATAAAAAAATAGTACAAAAAGCACTGCTTAATAAAAAAATCTTAGTTCTTCCATTTGAGTTAATAGGCCCTTAAGTGAAGAAAGAATTGTACTTAGGATTAAATTTAAGTGGCATTAAAAAAGATAAAAGTAGTCTTTTAGTTTTAGAAAAATATAGGGGTCATAATAAGGTTGTTCTTTCTAATATAGTTTATGATTTTAAAGGTTCTAAATTAGATTTTTATCCAGATGAACTTTTAAAAAAACAAATTTTATCTTATAAAGGAGTGAAAGCTATAGGGGTAAACTTTCCTCTTTTTCCACCTCCATGTATTGGGTGCAAGAAAGTTTGTCCAGGGGTGAAGGCTTGTAAAGTTACAGAGGTTAAGTGGCTTGTAAGGGAATATAAAAAGGCAAATAAACTAAGTTTAACTTCTAGTAAGGGTAGAAAAATACCATCACCTTATTCAGAAAGAGCTTTAGACTACTATGTGGCAAATTTACTTGAGGAGAAATTTCCTTTAGAGCCTGCATTTGGATCAAGTAGATCTTCTTTTTATGGTAGAGGGCAGTTTTTAGTTAAAGGCCTAAAAAGGCTTGAATTTATTGAAACTTTTCCAAAGGTGTCTTTATGGAGAATTGGTTTAAAATACGGTTTA
Organism: Bdellovibrionales bacterium; assembly: GCA_965205365.1. Lineage (GTDB taxonomy): Bacteria > Bdellovibrionota > Bdellovibrionia > Bdellovibrionales > UBA1609 > JALZUR01. Next base: position 244,866 of record CBDBGT010000010.1, on the reverse strand, counting down.
AGAAAGTCTGTTTTGAGAAATTTTTATAAGTCAGAAATAACAGAAGATAATCGAAGATTTTTTTTAACAAAAATTGAAAAAAATTTTTTCCTTTATGAAGAGGATAAAGAAAGTTTAATTAAGAGCAAGGGAAATTTTGAAGCTTTGTTAAATGCATTATCGTTATACTTTTTTTTTAATAAGCAAGGTGAAGAGGTTTTACCTATGGTATTAAAGAAAGAGCAGAGGGTGGCGTTGGTATTATAAATTGTTTTTAGTAATATTTAGAGGTGTATGAAGAGCTAAAAATTAACTGCTAACCTTTTAAGAAATTATAAGATCCAGTCTAAATTTATATACCTAAATATTTAAGAATACTGGAAAAATCTTTTCTTGCTCATTTTATAGATTTACACTAGGTTTTTCTTTTAAGTTTATTCTGGCGGTCGTAGCTCAGTTGGTAGAGTCCCGGATTGTGATTCCGGTTGTCGCGGGTTCAAGCCCCGTCGATCGCCCCATTTTTTCCTTCTACAGTAAACTATGTGTCAGGACGTACACACTTATCCAACTTTAAGTGGCTCTGGAAGCTCTTCAAGTTTTTCCTGACTTCGACACTCCTGTTAAAAAGCCCCTCTTGAGTTCAAATATACGCACCAGAGAAGGTTAAAAAGTCTAAAACTCAAAATGTAGTGACCCCTTTTTTTTCTTTACAAGTATTTTTAGGCTAGTAATTTTAATAGCCATGTTTATTCGAGAAGTAAAAAAACCAAACGGAAGTGTTTCAATTAGAATAGTTGAATCCGGAAAATTTTTGGATAGTTGGGACCTGAAGGGAAATTTAATTCAGTTAAACCACATTCTTCATAACAACTACTTTTTCACTTGGCAAACAATTTAAATACACCACATTCTCTCGCTCCCAATTCCTAATTCCTCTGCCACTCCAGCGCTCTGGCTTTAACCTTCTTGCTGCTTCATAAACTTCCTTACGCTTTTCTAATATCTCTTTATCTTTTCCTAAATGACGCTCTGATGGCGTCACAAACTTTATTCCACTGTGACGATGCTCTTCATTGTACCAATTAACAAAACTATCAACCCAGTCTCTTGCATCACCTATGCTTTTAAAAAACTCTGGATAATCCGGCACATACTTTAACGTCTTAAATAAACTTTCTGAATAGGCATTGTCATTACTTACACTCGGCCTACTAAATGAACTTGAAACTCCCAACCAATCAAGTGTTGCTAGCATCGTTGCTCCCTTCATTGAGCCGCCATTATCTGAATGTAATACTAGCTCATTTCTTTTTATTTTTTCTCTCTCACAAATCTTTTTAATTAACTCTGATGATAAATCCATACTTTCTCTAACGTGTACTTTATAACCTACAATCTTTCTACTAAACACATCCATAAACATATATAAATAATAAAACCGACCCCGCACCGAAGTTTTTAAATAAGTAATATCCCAAGAATAAACTTGATTCACTTCCGTTGCAGTCATTCCTTTTGGCTTTTGTTTAGTTTTTGGTTTTGTTCTTCCTCTATGAACTAAAAGTTTATTCTCTTTTAAAACTTTATAAAAACTTGATTCACTTGCTAAATAAACTCCATCATCTGCAAGTTTTGAAACTATCACATGAGGAGAGTCATCAACATACTTTTTTAAAGTACAGGTGTTAATGATCTCATCTTTTTCTTTATCACTTAATTTATTTTTTGGAGGCGATAAGGGTCCTTTTCTTTTATCAGTTAAAGAAAGTTTCCAGCGGTTGAAAGTTTTAATATCAATTTCTAAATCGCTGCAGGCAAGTTTAAGTCTACAGCCATTTTTAGAAGAGGTGTTAATTAATTCAAGACAAACTTCTTTGTCATCAGGACTTAATCTTCGTCCTCTTTGACCCCCCAGATCTCGTGGCTTTTTTTTAACAAGATGATTCTAGCAGACTGTTCAGCTAGAGCTTTTTCAGCTCGATTTAAAGATCTTTCTAAGTTTATTTTATCTTTCCTTAAAGTTTTAATTTCAGGATCAAGTGAAGGTCTTCCAACAGGATTTTGTCCAAGTAATTCTTTTTCAAAATTAATAAGGTCTGAAGAGTTAAGTCCATTTTCTCTAAGAAATTTTCCAAGTTCGTTTTCATTTAAAGATTGAGTTTTTTTAATAAAGTTAAGTTTGTCTTCAAGAGAGAGTTTTTTATTGCTGTTGCTGTGGGTCATAGAATTTAAATTAGCATATTTTTTCTTCCATCCATAGAGGGTTGAAGAGGCAATGTTAAGTTTACTAGCGGTGTAAGTGAGTCCTTTTTTGTCAGCGAGTAATTTTTTCACAGCGTTGAGTTTAAAGTTTTCATTATAAGTTTTATTGAGGTTATTGTTTTTCATGTGTTTTCCTTTTTAAGCCCCTGATATTGTTTAAATAAAGTGGATTTCAAAAGTTAAACTGAATTTTAAATAATTAATTTTTCTCTCAGGTCCCAACTATCCAAAAACCGGGGGAATCTACTCGAGTAAAAAATAAAGTTATTCAAAAAGTCATTAGAACTCTGGGACAACACAAGGATGCAAGAGAAATAGCCATTATTAAGAAAGCAGCACAGGACTTAATAATAGAGCTAAAAAACACAAGAAACCCAGCCCTTCCTGGAATGGAAGAAACTGTGCACTCCACGACTTGCACAAAAAAAGCCAGCACAAGAAACCCAGAGCTAGTGGATATAAAGAATCTATCTGAGCAAGATCGTGTTAACCAAGGCATTCACACAGTTTTAGGCAAAGTTTATAATCAAATGAACTTTAACGATATCATAAAAAACACAAAAAAAGATGATGAGTGGAACTCTATTCTTCAAGATTGTGTTTTAGCAAGAATCTCTAGGCCGCAGAGTAAAAGAAAAACAGCAGATAGCTTAAAAAAAGTTTTCTCAAAACCCCTTCCTCTTCATAAGACATACCGTATGATGGACAGAGTTTTTCTAAACGAAGAAAGACTAAAATCAAAAGTCTTAAATTCCACTCTAAACCTTTTTAATGACCAGGTTGACGTTATGTTCTTTGATGTCACAACGCTATATTTTGAAAGCTTTACTTCAGATGAACTTAGAGCCAATGGTTTTAGTAAGGATGCTAAGTTTAAAGAAACTCAAGTTGTTCTCGCCTTGGTTACAAACTCACAGGGACACCCAGTAACTTATGAGCTTTTTCCTGGCAACACTTATGAGGGCAACACATTAATAGAGATAGTTAAAAACTTAAAAACCCGTTTTAATGTAAATCAAGTTACCCTTGTGGCTGATAGAGGTATGTTTAATGAGGCAAACTTAGTTTTACTAGAAGCTGAAAACATTCATTATATTGTGGGGGCTAAGTTAAAATCTTTACCAAAGAATTTAAAAGAAGAAATCTGTCATAAAAACTTTAAACCCCATGTGGTGAGCAATGAACTGCAGTGGGTTAGAGAGTTTGAGCACAAGAGGAGAAGGCTTGTTGTTGGGTATTCTAATAAAAGAGCTTATAAAGATGCATTTGACCGGGAAAAGATAATTGTTCGTCTTTTAAAGAAAGCCAAAGATGGAAAACTTAAAGCAAGTGACCTTATAACTAATTATGGAACGAAAAAGTACCTTAAGTCTTTTAAGGGGGATGTAGAGGTTGATAAGTGTAAGATTAGTAGAGACGCTCAGTGGGATGGTTTTCATGGTGTCATTACAAATCTTGAAGACAAGTCTGCAGCTGAAGTTTTAGAGCGTTATAGAGGGCTGTGGAAAATAGAACAAGCGTTTAGAATAAATAAGACAGACTTAAAGATGCGACCTATTTTTCATTGGAAGTCTGAGAGGATTAAGGCTCATATTGGAATTTGTTTTCTAGCATATGCAATTGTTTGTAGAGTAAATAAGCTTATTAAGGAAAACCAATTAGAGTTTAGTTTTTTAGATCTTAAAGAGGAGTTAAATAGAGATGAGTACAGTGTTTTAAAAGACTCTAGTACGGGGCGATTTTATGAGCTTGTATCTAAGACTACTCCTGTTTTAAAGAAAATTTACCAAGTTTTAAACCTTAAGAGAAAGGACTGTATTCGCCTAGTTAAAGAGCAAATGTAGTGACCCCAGCAAAATCTAAGTGCTTGATTTTATTAGCTTTATGCGCCGTGTTGTGTCGAAGTCAGGAGTAAACTATGTGTCAGGACGTACACACTTATCCAACTTTAAGTGGCTCTGGAAGCTCTTCAAGTTTTTGAGAGGCTTCATAAATATCAACGGCTTGTTGGGCGTTGAGCCAAAAGGCAGGTGACATTTTAAATGTTGAGGCAAGTTTTAATGCCATTTCTGCACTCACAGAGGTTCTTCTATTCACAATACGGTTGATGACTTTAAGATCACAGCCAATATGATTAGCAAGTTCTTTTTGTGTCATTCCTAGAGGTGTTAAAAACTCCTCCTGTAGAATCTCACCTGGGCTTGTGGGCTCTCTTAACCTTTTCATAAAGACCTCCATTAATGGTAATCCATAATTTTAACCTCTGTAGGACCACTGTTTGTCCATTTGAACACTAGCCTCCATTGGGCATTGATTCTAATACTGTGAAACCCAGTCAGATCTTTTTTGAGTGCCTCCAGCTGGTTATTTGGTGGTGACTTTAAATCACTTAGCTTTGAGGCGTAATCAAGCATATCTAATTTCCTGATGGCAACTTTAGCTATGCTTTGCCACTTAGTTTTTTTGGAAATCTTGGTGTTTTCAAAAAGTAGCCTTGTTGCTTTGTCAGAGAATGATTGAATGGGCACATAGAAGTTATACCTTAAAAGAGTACACCATGTCAAGGTATATAATAAATTTAGCCAAATAGCTCCCCAGTTTTTATATTTTTTTTAGGTCTAAAATTAAAGCTTCAACTTGTATGGGTAATTTATTTGCATATTTATGAGGCGCTCTTTTTTCCTCAATTAAAACTTTAGAACCCATTTCTCTATAACGTTTAATAACATTGTGACCTGTAGTCTGAGATATTTTAAACTCATCACAAAGAGAAGTTATGCTCTCACCCTCAAGGTATCTACTTAATAAATATTAATTTTTCATCCATTTTACTTCTTTCCTTCCAGGTCATTTTAAGTGCCTTCTTTCTAGGAAAGTCTAAACCATGTCTCCGGTATAAAATGTAAACTATGTGTCAGGACGGACAAAAGAGAGATTTTGAGTTTTACTGTGACGTTAGGAAATGTCCATGATACAAAGCCTGTGGAAAAGTTAGCTGATAACCTTTTTGGAAAGTTGCTTGAAGACAAAGAGGAGGTTTTAATTATATGGAAAAAATACTTTTATTAGAAGGAATTCATAGCTCTGGGGCTGAGTATTTAACCTCAAAAGGTTTTGTTATTGATGAGTGTAAAGAGGCTTTTTCAGAGGAGGATCTAACCTTAAAACTTCAGGGGGTCTTAGGCTTAGGGATTAGATCAAAAACTCATATTACAAAAGATGTTATAAAAAAATCTTCAAGTTTAGAGGCCGTTGGTGCTTTTTGTATAGGAACAGGTCAAATAGATTTAAATGCTTGTGCTTTAGAAGGTATTCCAGTTTTTAATGCTCCACACAGTAACACTAGAGCTGTTGCTGAGCTTGTTCTTTGTGAAATTATAGCACTTTCTAGAAAATTATTTTATGTTTCTGCTTTGTTACATCAAGGTGTTTGGGAAAAAAAAGCACAAGGGTCTTATGAGGTTAGAGGGAAAGTACTTGGTATTGTTGGCTATGGGCATATAGGAACTCAGGTTGGATTGTTAGCTGAAGCTTTGGGCATGAAGGTTTTATTTTATGATATTTCCGTAAAGCTTGCTTTAGGAAACACATCTTCAGTAGGTTCCTTAGATGATCTTCTTTTAAAATCAGATTTTGTAACCCTTCATGTTCCAGAAACACCTCAAACTAAAAATATGATTGGTGCTTGTGAGCTTTCTAAAATGAAAAAAGGTTCTTATCTTATTAACGCAAGTAGGGGAACAGTTGTTGATATTAAAGCCTTATCAAAATCATTAAAAGAAAAGCATCTAGCTGGTGCTGGAATTGATGTTTACTCAAAAGAGCCAAGAAAAAATAGTGATGGTTTTGAGTCAGATTTATTAGGTCTTGAGAATGTGATTTTAACTCCTCATATAGGGGGTTCAACAGAGGAAGCTCAAAAAGCTATTGGCAAAGAGGTAAGCTTGAGTTTTCAAAAATATTTTGCTTTAGGTGACACCATGTCAGCTGTGAATTTCCCTAAAATCAGAACTCCAGGTATTCAAAAAGAGGCTGTAAGGTTAACTCATATTCATAAAAATCAGCCAGGAGTTTTGGGTGAAGTAAACTCTTTAATTTATGATCTGGGGATAAATATCATATATCAAAGCTTAGCAACAAAAGCTAAAATAGGATATTTGATATTAGATTTTAAAGCAGATAAGACTACTGGCTTTAAGTTACTAGATCAGCTAAGAAAGAAAGAGTCCACTATTAAGGTAAAGCTTTTAGGCTAAGGCTTAATTATATATGAAAACTCAGCCCTAGTCCTAAAGCTTGTGTCATATTTGAGTCTTTATTTTTTACTTTGTAATTATTTATATAGCCTATGGATAAATTAAATTTTTTAAAATTTCTTTGAAAACCGACAAGAGTGCGATGAGATGAAAATCCTTTCAGTCCTTTACTGGTATCATTTAGGTAGAAATTTAATTCACTACTTATAAAAGGGATCCACTTGTAAGCTTTTAAGGCACTTAGTTTTACTTGATTTCTAAGCCGTGTTCTTTGTGCAATTTCAGGTTGATCCTTAAAGTCACGAAATTCATATCGATATCTAATTTTATAATCTATATAGTAATTCTTAATAGCCTTAAAGCCATACTGAAAAGCGTATCGTTTTTCAAATTCTTTAGAAAAAGAGTCACTGGTTAAATAAGAAAAAACAAATCCAAATTCGCCAACACTGGTTTTATAGCCTAAGTAGGGTTTTATATGTTCTTCAAAAATCTGTGTATTTTCTTCAGAATACCTTACCTCTGTTTGTACGGCTAAACGTAAGTTTTGTAGTTTTGTTTTAAAGCTTAAGGTCTTCCATGATTGGGTGTCTGAAGACATTTTTGCAAAAGATGGGGTTGTAAATGCGGTTATTAGCAATAAAAAAATCATTTTCATTTTTCACTCCTGTATTAAATATTCTACATATTTTTTATTCTAAGAATATCTTGACTCATGGAGCAAGTTCTTAGGGTGTTTCTTGTTTAAATACAAATAAAATCTTGACTGATTCTTAACAATAAAAGGCCGGAATCTTTAGTTTTAAGGATTTTTATGCTTATTCTAGCTCAATAATTTGTTGTAAATTTAACTACTTTTTTAGTCTTATAAAATAAAGCCCTATTTAGCAACTCTTATGTGTAATTATTTACAAAGCTTAAGTGGGGAGATTGATTTTAGTCTTCTTCCTGTATTTTGTAAGTAATCAATTTCTTTAAAGCTTAGAGCCATTGGCTGAAAGGCACAATTAAGTTTTTCTTTTCTACTGACTTTATTTTCTAAATTTTGAGTGAAATCTTTAAGTTTTGAGCGGTTCATATTCCATATTCTATGAAAATCTTTGTTAAAGCTTTCTAAAATACTAGGGTTTTTTAGCCCGTCAACTTGGATGATGTTTTCAAAATGATTGTACTCAGCTGATACAGACCAGTTAAAAGAGCCTGTGATCAAGGTTTTATTATCGGCAATTAGGTATTTTGAATGCATTTGTTTTCGAAGGTGGGATTTTTTTCTAAGATCAAAGTATTTGATTCGAATATGTACATTTTCTTTTCCAGGGTAATCTTCTCTTTCTAAGAATATAGAAAAATTTTGAGATGTTGAGCAAGAATCAAGATAAATATGAGGGCAGTCTTTTATGCGAGCTTTTTTTCTAAAGTATGAAGGTGAGTACTGACTCATGGTTACGAGTATATCAATGGTTACTCCTCTAGCAGCAGCAGATTTTAGGGCTTCATAAATAGGGCGGAGTTTAATTCTAGTAGTAGCAATTTCAATTGAAGACTCTGTGTTGTTGATGAGTTCTACGATTTGTCTTGTAAGGATATAGCCTTCTTTTTTAGAGTCTTTTTTAAAACCAGTTGTTGTAACTTTTAGATTTTCTGTATTGAAAAAAACATTAAATCCAGCCTCTATATTGGCATTTAAAAACCCTTGTTTTAATGTTGTGTTGGCTCTTCCAAACTCTTTTGCTTTTGACCATAAGAGATCAAATTGATTTTGAAAAGAGCCAGTAATACCAGGTTTGTCTTCAAAGTAGAGAATATTTTCATTATAGTTTTTTCTAGAAGATAGGGACCAATTTGCAGAACCTGTAATAAGAACAGGGTTTTTAGACCTTGAATCTATAGTGGCAAACTTGTGATGCATTTTTCTACTCATTCCAAGGTATTTTGCATCTATTCCTAAAGCTTCAAGTTTGCTCATTTTTTCATAGTTATATTCTTTAGTGTCGTAGCCTTCATAAATAATTCTAATAGAAAGACTGTTGTTTTTGATTTTTTTTTGTATTTCATCACTTGCAATGGTTTGAATCACAGGATTTGCCTGAGTGGTGTCGATATTGTATAGAGCCATATCCACAGACTCTTTAGCATTTAGAATGTAGTTTGCAATTTCATTTAGAGTGGGATCATAGGGATGAAATAGAGTCTTAACTGTGGCCTGGGAGTTTGAAAAGCCTAGTAGTGATAAAAATAAGATTGTTGTTTTCATATGTAGAGCACCATTTCTTAGGATGAAAGTACAGGATAAGGTTTAGATATTAAAATGAATAGTTGATATATTAGTATTCTTATTATACATAATAACTTATGGGTCTATTAAACAACTCCATATCTCTTCTAAGTAGTTGTATTAGCTATAGAAATTTAACTTCTGCCAGTAAACATGTGGGGCTCAGTCAGCCTCAATTGTCTCGGCGTATAAAACAATTAGAGGAGGATCTTGGGGTGGTTTTACTAGACCGCACATCTCCTAGGCACAGTACATGGACTCCTCAGGCCAGAGGAATTGTTGAGATATATATAAAGTCTGAAAAATCTTTAGATGCAGATTTAAGTTTTTATCTACAAGACAGTCTTCAAAAAGATTTAAAGATAGGTTGTCTTGAAGGGCTTGCAAATTTAGGTGTAGAAAGTGCCTCAAAACTTTTAAACAATACTCATGTAGAAAGTGTTACCATTAATCTTTATGATTTAAACCAGTTAGAGGCTAAATTTTTATCTCTAGATTTGGATATGGCCTTTACATCTAGAACACCTGGAAACAAAAAATTTAATTTTGAAAAATGCTTAGGAAGTCAGACTCTTTTTAAAGTTAAAGATAAAAGATCAGATATTAAAATACTAAGTTCTTATGAGGATTTAGGAATAAGATATAAGAAGGTAAAGGTATTTAAAAAAATTGTAAGTAACTCTTTAGCAGTACGAAAACTATTTAAAGAAAAGTACGGAGGAGAGGTGTTGCTGCCAAGTGAGATCAAATACGGTGAAGATATGGCAAAAAATTCTGTGCCGGTTTTAATGTTAGCACAAGATTATTTATCTAAGATAATCTGGGATAAATTGGCGTTTTAATTTGTAGTTAAACATTTAAAAAAAATGTTTAACCCTTTTAAGGGTATAATTTTTTTAAGAAATATTAATAAGTTTAAGTTTGTGTGCAAAAAGCCTTTGTATTTCTTTAATGTGTTCTCGATTTTTAGGGTCTAAGGCCCACTTAAAAGCAGCGTTTCTAGCCTCAACTAAAACCCTTTGATGCTTTAAAAGATTAGCAAGTTTAAATGTAGGCAACCCTGATTGACGTGCCCCTAAAATCTCACCAGGACCTCTAAGCTTTAAGTCCTCTTCAGCAATAATAAAACCGTTTGTAGTTTTTTCTAGGGCTTTTGCCCTAAGAAGGCTTTCTTTTGAGAGTTTATTTCCGAGTATTAAAAAACACTGACTCCTATGTTTGCCCCGGCCAACACGACCACGGAGTTGGTGAAGTTGAGATAAGCCAAAGCGTTCGCAGTTTTCAATAACTATAATAGCTGCATTAGCAACATCAACACCAACTTCAATAACTGTTGTTGATACTAATATTTGAGTTTTGTTATTTCTAAAATCTTCCATGATTTGGTCTTTTTCTTGAGGTTTCATGCGACCATGTAAGAGTCCAACAGTGTAGTCTTTAAAATATTTTGAAAGTTCTTTAAATTCAAATTCTGCTGATTTTAAATCAAGTGTTTCACTGGTTGAAACCAATGGAAAAATAAAATAAGCCTGTTGTCCTTTTTTAATTTCTTCCATTACAGCAGTTAGGGCATTTGATCTTTCTTTTTGAAAAAATTTTTTAGTCCTTACAGGGCTTCTTCCTGGAGGTATTTCTTTAATGAGACTCACATCTAAATCACCATAAACTGTCATGGTAAGGGTTCTTGGAATAGGAGTAGCTGTCATCACTAGAAAATGAGGGTGGCTGCCCTTGTTCTTAAGCTTTTGCCTTTGGTGAACACCAAAGCGGTGTTGTTCATCAATAATTATAAATGATAAATTTTTAAATTGAACACGGTCTTCAAAAAGTGCGTGAGTTCCAACAATAAGGTTAATGTTACCTGAGAGTAAGTCTTGTTCAATGTCTTGTCTTTCTGATTCTTTTAATTTTCCTGTGATACATGCTGATCTTACACCAAGAGGGCTTAAGTGTTTTTTTACATTGACAAAGTGTTGTTGAGCTAAGATTTCTGTGGGAACCATTATAGCAACTTGTTTTTCGTTTTTAATAGAAATGTACGCGCTAGCAAGAGCTACGAGTGTTTTCCCTGAGCCAACATCACCCTGGATAAGTCTGTGCATAGGATGACCTTTTTTAAAATCATCAGTGATATCTTTTAAAGACTTGAGTTGATCATTTGTGAGGGGAAAGGGCAGTGTTTTTAAGAATTTATCTAAATGTGTTTGAGTTTTAGAGTAGGGCTTAAGGCTTGTTTTAACATAATGAGCTTTTCTTAATGCGGTTAAAAGCTCTAGTATGAAAAATTCTTCAAAAATTAAAGTAAGATGAGCTCTGGTTCTTCCGTCAGTGTAGGTTTTAATATTAGAATCTTTAGGAGGAAAATGAAGCTCTGTAATAGCAGACCATCTATCTAAAAGTTTATACTTTTTTTGAATTTCTTTTGGGATAAGAGGGTAGGTCCAAGGGTTTAAAACATTTCCACTAACCTTAAATTCATCATTAAGATTTTTAAATATGTTAGTGATTAAAGTTTGAATTTTTTTTTGACTAAGGCCATCGCTTTCTGAGTATACAGGAAGAATTCCTGTATACGGTGTTAAGGCTGAGCTAGCGGTATTATGGCCACTCTCTTTAATAAAGCTTATGTCTGGGTGGACCACTTCAAATTTATTTCTATAGACTTTAACTTTACCTGAGAGTTGAACAGTTGTTTGAGGTTCAAACTGATTAAAGTAACCACGGTAAGGTATTTTAAAGTACTTGGCTTGAAGAATATCTTTTCCATCAGTTAGCATTAGTATAGTTATTTTTTTAACTCTTGAAATATTTTGTGTTTTTGTTCCTATGACACTTAATTTTAAAGAAATTGTTTCGCCCTCAATAAGATCAGCAATTTTTTTATTGTATGAAAGATCTTGGTAGGTTCTTGGATAGTATTCTATAATATCTTTAAAAGTATAGAGCCCTTTTTTTCTTAAGAATTCTGCGTATTTTGGTCCAACACCTTTTAAGAATTGTAGCTCTGTTGAAGGAAGCCATTTCATTAAGTCTTTGGCTTCATTGTGGGAAAGAGTAAGATGTCACGAATACTGTTTTGTCCTGTAATAAGCATAACAACACGCTCAATGCCTATCCCTACACCCCCTGTTGGAGGCATCCCTACATCAATTGCATGTAAGAAGTCGTTATCCATAGGTTGAGCTTCTTTATCAATCATACGCAAGGCTTCTTGAGCCATTAGACGGCTTCTTTGATCAACAGGGTCGTTAAGCTCAGTGTAGGCGTTTCCAATCTCCATACCAGCACAAATAGGCTCAAAGCGCTCAACTAATTTAGGGTTTGACCTGTGAGTTTTGGTTAAGGGTGAGACTTCTTGTGGATAATCTGTGATGAAAGTCGGTTCCCAAATATGAGGCTCTACATAGTAGTCAAAAAGCTCCATGGTGAGGTGACCGTGGGTTTTAGCACCTAAATATTTTGGATTGATTTTTTCAACAAGTTTTAATAGTTCAGGAGGTGATTTTTTTTCAACATCTAGTCCATGGGCGTATTTTCTAATTCCATCATAAACAGTTAACCTATTCCATGGAGGTGAGAGATCTAACTTTTTATTATTGTATTCAATAACCATGCTTCCAGTAACTTTTTTTGCACAATAAGAAATAATATCTTCAAATTGTTTCATTTGATATTCATAATCTGTATAGGCTTCATAGTATTCAAGCATTGTGAATTCTGGATTATGAGTTCTATCTACCCCTTCATTTCTAAAGTTTTTTCCAATTTCATATACTTTTTCAAATCCACCTACAATAAGTCTTTTTAGGTAAAGCTCAGGGCTAATTTTTAAAAAAAGTTTCATATCTAAAACTTTATGATGAGTTGAGAATGGGTATGCGGCAGCCCCACCGTAAATTGGTTGTAGAGTTGGAGTTTCCACTTCCATAAAACCCTTGGAGTCTAAGTAGTGTCTTATGGTTGAAATAACCTTTGAACGTATTTTAAACACTTCACGAACCTCAGGATTCATAATAAGGTCTAAGTGTCGATAACGGTACCTGATTTCTTTGTCTGCTAAACCATGGTGTTTTTCTGGGAAAAGCTCTAAGGCTTTACAAAGAATTTTAAAATTTTTTGCATAAATTGAAGGCTCGCCTTTTTGTGTTTTAAATAACAGTCCTGAGACACCAACAATGTCACCAATGTCGACTAAAGAAAATGTTTGAGCTGTTGTCTCTTCTAATTCTGCTATTTTAATATAAACTTGCATATTTCCATTTTGGTCTTGGATATTAAAAAAAGCAGCTTTACCCATAAGACGCTTAGTCATTAGCCGACCTGCGACGTTAACTGATATCTGTGTTTTTTCACCAGGCTTAATAGATTTAATCCGTGTATGTTGGTCGCTTAAAGAATCTTCCTTGTTAAAATTATGAGGGTAAGGATTGACTCCTAGCTCTTTTAACTTTTTAAGTTTAGAAATTTTTTCTGCATATAAAGGGTTTTTTTTAGGTGGAGTAGTTTTTTCAGTCTGTATTTCACTCATTTTATAAACCCTTATAAATTTTCATTATGTCGTTAAGTAAAGTAATAGCTTCAGCTTTAGGTCTTTGAAAAGCATTACGGCCTATGATAGACCCAAAGCTTCCACCAGCAGCTAGGCCTTTGATCTCTGTAAGAACTTCTTTAGTATTCTTCATATTGCCACCACTAAAAATTACAATACGTTTTCCATTAAAAGAAGATTTTAAAACAAGCTCAGTTCTTGCTTTAAGAGTACTTATATCAACATTATTTTCTTTAATAGCAGTCTTATTTTCTTCTTGTTCAATGTGAGCTGTGGGGGCTTTAACTTTAATGATGTGTGCACCAAGTTGAGCTGCAATTTGAGCAGCATAAGAAATGACATCAATTCCAGTTTCACCTGCTTTAGAAAGCTCTTTGCCCCTTGAGTATGACCAAATCACAACAATAAGGCCAGCTTCTTTTGCTGTTCTTGAAACACTTGCGATTTCTTCATACATTTGTTTTCTTTCCGTTGATCCGGGATAAATGGTAAACCCAATTCCTACACAGCCTAGTTTTAAGGCGTCATCTACATGAGAAGTTAGAGCCGAGATGGGGGAACCTTTTGCAGAGTTTAAAATATCAGAGTTATTGATTTTTAAAATCATAGGAATTTCACCTAAAAATTTTGTAGCACTTGCTTTTAAAGCTCCTAAGGGTGCAGCATAGGCACTACAGCCAGAGTCAATGGCTAATTTAAAGTGATAATCAGGATCATAGCCAGCAGGGTTTTTTGCAAATGTTTTAATGGGCCCATGTTCAAAGCCTTGGTCTACAGGAAGGATAACTATTTTGCCTGTTCCAGCAAGTTTTCCATGGTTTAAAATTCTAGTAAGATTTGTTAAAACCCCTGGGTTATCAGCACTGTACCAGCTTAAAATCTCACCAACTTTCTTAGTCATATTCAACCCTTTGTTTTAATAAAATTATATGGAAATGTTCTAACCCGAGAGTGGCCATAGGGGTAGCTTTTTACTTTTTTTTTTAAAATTTCATTGAAAAAATTTAAAATCATTGGTGATTATGGATTTTAAGAGAGAATAGGGTGTTAGGGGTGTTCTCTGACCTTATAGAGTTTAAGAGTTTTCTTGTCTGAGAGGGGTTGTTGTCATTTCACTAGGTTGTTTACGTAAAATACTGGGATATAATGTGGGCTTTGATTTTTAAGACTTGTATTGATTTATATGAAGACAGCGGTTTTGCTCATTGTTATTTACACTACTTTTACTAACTATATCCAGGGTTTAATATTAATTAGTGTTAGCACAGCAACTATAACACCCATAAGTCCTTCTCCTGCAACAAGCCCTGAAGCAACAGCATAGCTTAAAGATTTACATGAAGCTGGATTTTTCTTTTCCCAGTAAACTATAAACATGGCCCCTATAAACATAGCTATTGAATAGTAAGCAGGAACAATAAAAGCTATTCCCATTGCAAGTCCACTTGGTACGTATGGTTTTATAATATTTACAGTTTTAAGAAGTGAGAGCAGTATACCTAGGGTTATTCCACAGGCTACAGCATAGAGAGAGCTTTGCAATAAAACACTTAAGCCTTCAGTTAAGAGTTGAGCCATGGCTTTCCAAGCATGTGCTGCTGGTGCGGGTAGGTCACCTTCACCAATAATATATGCAGTATCAAAAAGTTTATAGATAGGAATACAAATAAGCATACCAACAAATATTCCAACACATTGGGCTTTGAATTGCTTGTATGGAAAGGCGCCAAGAAGGTGACCAGTCTTTAAATCTTGCATCATATCCCCAGCTTGAGTTGCTCCAGACCCTGTAATAGCAGCAGACATAAGGTTTGTGGAGATATTTCCAGGAGAAAGAACTCCAAAAATCAATTGAGTTACTTTTCCCATGCCGCCAATGGGATTGATGTCTGTTTCACCAGTGCTTCTTACAGCAATAATAGATAAAATAGAAGAGAGTATTACTGCTAAGAGAGTGTGAAGAGGGTGAATATGAAAAACATAGTAAGCTGAAAGCATAACAGCAGTAGTGGTGATAAAAAGCCCACCCATCCAAACTATTTTGGGAATAAAATCTAAATGGTTTTTATTTGTGTCATCTTTAGAAATTTTTTTAGTAAATGATTTAATAATGGATTTAGAGGAAAGAACTAAAGACATCAATGATTCTGTAACCATAAGAGCTACGCCAGGCCATAAAAGCCACCCTCGAGGACCTGTTTCATAATTCATAATAGAGCCTGTGGTCCAGCCAAGGTGAAGAGATAAAGGACCAAGAATTCCCCATGAAAGAATAGCTCCAATTAAAAGTGAAGTCCCAATTCTTGGTCCAACAAGTATTCCTGCTCCAAACATCATTGGGCTAATTAAAAAAGAAAAGCCCCAGGCAGAAATAAAACCTAGCCCAACCCATTTCATAATAGGAGGGTGTCCAAGGGGGGAAATAAAATATGAAGTAAGTGTTAAAAGAGCAGCAAATAAAATCATGTACAAAAGAGCTTTACTTTTTTTCACAGACTCTTTGCCAGTTGCAAAGATGGCTTTAATAGTTTCAGCTGTTGCAGTTCCTGTTGGAAACCTTAGTTTTTCAATAAGAATCATTTGTTTTCTTAAAGGAACTGCAAAGAATACACCAAGATAGGCAATGGATATTGTCCAGATAAAAAGCTTAAAGGTCGACAATTCATAGCCGAGCATTTTCATGGCAGGGATTGCAGCAATAAACCCTGCAGCTGAAGTCATGCTTCCAGCAGCAGATCCTGCTGTTTGTGCAATATTAGTTTCTAAAATACTAAATGGTTGTTTTGGGTTTAAAGCTTGAAATAAAGAATATGAAAGAATTGCTGCAATAAGAGACCCTCCTATACTCCAGCCAGTACGTAAACCAAAATAAAGGTTCATTGCTGTAACAAGAGCTCCAATGGAGCAACCTATTATAAGTGCTCTGAAAGTGAGTTGTGATTCTTTTCTTATTTTCATAATTTTTATGCCTTTTAAAGTTTAAATATTTAAAAAATGCTGCTGTAAAACTTGAACACCTTGTCCTGTTGCACCTTTTGAGAAAAAAGCATCCCTTGAGCTGTCAGTCCAAGCGTAAATATCTAAATGAAACCATGGTGTTTCTTTAGGAACAAAAAACCTTAGAAACTCTCCAGCCCCAATAGCTCCACCGTATCCGTCAGTACAGTTTACTATGTTTGCAACTGTAGAGTTGAGTTTTGACCTTGTCCAATATGGAAGAGGCATAAGCCATAAAGGGTCACTTGATTTTTTAGAGGCGTGAAAAACTTGTTGTCCAAGTTTCTCACTGTTTGAAAAAAGACCTCCAAGTCTATCATCTAAACCAACTTTAATAGCACCTGTAAGAGTTGCTACATTAAAGCAACAATTAAATTTAACGTTTAATGTATTTAAATAGTTAAAACCGCTGGCAAGGACTAAGCGTCCCTCAGCATCAGTGTTATGAATTTCTACATCTAAACCATTTTGAGCTGTGAGAACATCTCCAGGCCTAAATGCGTTGCTTGAAACAGAGTTTTCAGCAAGGGCAAAAACAAAATCAAAATTCATATTGGGCTTAAAAATTTTAATAGATTTTGCTAATCCAAAGAGCGCAGCAGCCCCTCCCATATCTTTTTTCATCCATCTCATAAATTGAGAGGGCTTTAAATCATTTCCACCGGTATCAAAGGTGATGCCTTTTCCAACTCCTCCATAGGTTTTTTTAGCACCTTTCTTGCGGTAGCTGACATGAACTAAGTATGGCCCTTCTTTAGAAGCTTGACCCACTCCTAAAATTAATCCGTAGGCTTGTTTTTTAAGTTGAACTTTATTTAAAACTTTAACCTTAAAATTATCTACATTATTAAATTCTTTAACAATTAGGTCTTTAAATCTTTTAGGGTCAAGAATATTAGGGGGAGTATCTACAAGACACCTAGCATGGTTAATACAATGTCCTTTATGTAGCCCAATGTCTAAATTTTTATTGGCCCTTGGTAAAAGTATTTTTAGAGACTGTGTTTTTTTAAAGTTATAAGAAGAAAGTGCTACTCCAACGCCGAAACCTTTAAAGGCTTGTGGAGGTGTTTTTTCTGCAGCAATAAAAGAAAAATCAGAGAAGTTGATTTTTTTAAGCCAAGTTAAAATATTATCCCTATAAAAACTATAAGCATTAATGTTAAATTGTCCGGGTATAGAATCAGATTTAGATTTAAACTCTTTAAAAATCAGAGTTGAAACTAAACCCTTTTCAGTTTCAAAATAATAAATTTCATTTTTATTTTCATTTAGATTCTTTTTTTGCCAGTTATAAAGTTGAACATTATTTTGGTTTAGGAGCTTTAAACACTCCTTAGGTGTTTTAGCTGCAAAGAGAGCAGGGTACTTTAGAGGTTTTTTACTGACTTGAGTTTGAATTTTGCTGATTTCTAACATGAATATTCCTTCAAAGGTCTAGTTTTAGTATGGCCCTTATAAATGAAGAGCCTAATATAAGAAGTGAACTCCAGCAACCATAGGTAGTTTAAATGTATTAGTAAATTTTATAGCTAGATGGGAGGCTATTTTATTGGTCAAGTTCAATAACATTTTAAAGAATAAAAGCTCTTAAAATGATTTAATAAGGAGAGCATTATGTTAAAGGTTAAAGGATTTGGCTTATTATTACTATTGTTTGGACAAAACCTTGGAAGTAGTCATTATTTAGAGGCTAGTAACTGTTTTACAGATATAGACATGAGAATACCTGTACGTCACAGCTTATTAGAAGAGGGTGATCCACTTGTAGGGATTTCTCAAGAAGAGTTTATGTTAGTATTGTCTGAAATAGAAACAGTATATACGCCAGTTTTTCAAGCTCTAGGTAAGAGCTTCACAGTAAATAAATTGTGGGCAAGTGAGGAAGTAAACGCTTTTGCTCGTCAAAGGGGCAATAATTGGGATATTGATATTCATGGTGGTCTTGGAAGGCATGAGTATTCAACTCTAGATTCTTTGAGAGCAGTTGTTTGTCATGAAATTGGTCACCATCTTGGTGGAGCTCCTAAGGTGTCTAATTGGTGGGGGTCTTGGGCTTCTAATGAAGGTCAATCTGATTATTTTGCGACGTCTAAATGTATGAGTAAACTTATTTTAGAGGGGCAGCAGGGAGGGCTTAAAGTAGCCTCACCGGACCTTTCCATTTATGAGGCTAAAGAGTTGGCCTTAGTTAATGAAAAGTGTGCTCAAAGTTTTCCTCAAGAAGAAGGCCCTAGCAGTGATGAACAAGAAATTCGAGACACTGCTTTTTCTTCATGTAGGAGGGCTGCTCTTGCAGGTTTATCTTTAGGCAGATTGCTGGGTTCGGCAAGAAGTCCTGAACAAGATATTAGCCTAGCTACTCCAGATGAAACAGTTGTTGTAAAAACTGGTGATGAGCATCCTAAAGCTCAGTGTAGGGCAGATACTTATTTTGCTGGATCACTTTGTAATTTAGATTTTAATTTAGAGCTTAGCAATACAGATGCCAACATTGGTACATGTAATAGAGCTGAAGGGTTTAACTATGGTGTAAGGCCACTTTGTTGGTTTAAGCCTAGTTAATAAGTTTATAAATATAGAGGTGCTAGTTTTTTGAAGTGTTTACTATCTACTGTTTAAGAATTTTTTAAAATTTCTAGTTGAGCTAATTTTTTTTTCTAGATTAGAAAAATATGTGTCTATTTTTCTTTGATCCTATTTTAAAGAAACTTTACCAAGCCTTAAGCAAAAGGACTGAGTTCCCTTAGTTAAAGAGTAAATGTAGTGGTCTTTTTGAAATATAAATATCTGATTTTATTCATTTTATGCACTATACTTTGTCGAAGCCAGGAAAAGCGTTTAAAATGATTTAATAAGGAGAGTATTGTGTTAAAGGTTAAAGGATTTGGCTTATTATTACTATTGTTTGCACAAAATCTTGGAAGTAGTCATTATTTAAAGGCTAGCAACTGTTTTACAGATATAGACATGAGAATACCTATACGTCATAGTTTATTACAAGAGGGTGGTCCATTTGTAGGAATTTCTCAAGAAGAGTTTATGTTAGTATTGTCTGAAATAGAAACAGTATATACGCCAGTTTTTCAAGCTCTAGGTAAGAGCTTCACAGTAAATAAACTTTGGACAAATGAGGAAGTAAACGCTTTTGCTTATCAGCTTGGCGATAATTGGGTTATTGATATTCATGGTAGTCTTGGAAGGCATGAATATTCAACACTAGACTCTTTGAGAGCAGTTGCTTGTCATGAAATTGGCCATCATCTTGGTGGAGCTCCTAAAGAATCTGGTTCGTGGTGGTCTTGGGCTTCTAATGAAGGTCAATCTGATTATTTTGCGGCGTCTAAATGTATGAATAAACTTATTTTAGAGGGGCAGAAGGCAGGGCTTAAAGTAGCCTCACCGGACCTTTCCATCTATGAGGCTAAAGAGTTGGCCTTAGTTAATGAAAAGTGTGCTCAAAGTTTTCCTCAAGAAGAAAGCCCTAGCAGTGATGAACAAGAAATTCGAGACACTGCTTTTTCTTCGTGTAAAAGGGCTGCTCTTGCAGGTTTATCCCTTGCCAGATTGCTGGGTTTGAGAGAAGATGTTGAACAAGGTATTAGCCTAACTACTCCAGATGAAACAGTTGTTGTAAAAATTGATGAAGGGTACCCTAAAGCTCAGTGTAGGGCAGATACTTATTTTGCTGGGTCACTTTGTAATTTAGATTTTAATTCAGAGCTTAGCAATACATATGCCAATACTGGTACATGTAATAGAGCTGAAGGATTTAACTATGGTGTAAGGCCACTTTGTTGGTTTAAGCCTAGTTTATAAATGTAGAGGTGTTAGTTTTTTGAAGTTTTTACTACCTACTGTTTAAGAATTTTTTAAAATTTCTAGTTGAGCTAGTTTTTTTTCTAGATTAGAAAAATATGTGTCTATTTTTGTTTGATATTTTTTTATATTTACATAAGTGTCAGCATCTTGTTGCCATTGACCACATAAGGATTCTTGGGCTTTTTTTATTTTTTCTTCAAGGCTGAAAATACGTGCTTCAAGTTTTTCAATATCTCGTTTTAAGGGCCTAAGTTTTTTAGAATTTGAAAAATACTTAGGAGTTTTTTCTTTCTTTTTTATATTAGTATGACTGCTCCAACCAATTTTACTTAAAAATTCATTGTAATTGTCATCAAAAAAAATGGTATTTTCATCTTTAAAATAGATAAGCTTTGTGGCAATACGTTTTAAAAACTCTTCGTCGTGAGTAACAAAAACTACCGGCCCTGGAAATTTATTCACTTCTTGTATTAAAGATTCTATGGATTCTAAATCTAGATGATTGGTGGGCTCATCTAAGAACAAAACATTACAAGGTGTTGCAATAACTTTTCCTAAAAGAACACGGCTTTGCTCACCTCCAGATAAAATATTAATCTTTTTTTTTGCATCATCTCCGGGAAACATCATAGCCCCACAAATTTGACGAGATTGTGTTAAAGAAAGAGTGGGGTTTTCTGCACAGATTTCTTCATGTATAGTAAGCTCTGGGCTTAAGTTTTTTTTATTGGTTTGTTGGTAATAGTTAATATTGCAGTCTGGGTGTGTTGTAATTGTAGACTCTTTAGGAAGATTAAGTTTTCCGTATAAGAGATTTAAAAGGGTTGTCTTGCCTTTTCCATTTTTACCTATGACGCCTAAACGATCACCACTTTTAATATTAAAACTTAAGTTTTGAATTAAAGCTTTATCAAATCCAAAATTAAGGTTTTTAGCAGTCATTAATATTTTAGCTGAAGTTGGAGCATAATTAAATTTAAAACCTAAATTTTGCTCGTCATTGAGTTTATCTAAAATTTTTATTTTGTTGATTTGTTTTATTTTAGATTGAGCTTGGGAAGCTTTTGAGGCTTTTGCTCCAAACCGTTCTACAAATTTTTCAAGTTCATATTTTTTCTTAATCTGATTTATGCGGGTTTTTTCAAAAATTTCTTCTTCTTGAGTAAGTTGTTTGTAGTACTTGTCAGTATTGCCTTTAATTTTTTTAAATTTTCCTCTATGGATTCCACCAGTGTGAGTGGCAACTGAATTCATAAACTCTTTATCATGGGTGATTAGAATGACCTCACCTGTATATTTTTTAATAATAGACTTCATCCAATTGATGCTTAAAATATCAAGGTAGTTTGTTGGTTCATCTAAAATCAAAAGATTTGGCTCACTGAGCAAGCATTTTGCAAGGCTGATTCTTAATTGATAACCGCTTGAAAAAATATAAGGATTTTTTTCTAAATCTTCTTGAGTAAAACCTAAACCAAAAAGTGTTTTCTCAGCTAAATAAATCTCTAAACTTTTCTCTAAAGGCAGTGCTGTGCAGGCTTCATCAATTAAAGTGTTTTTTGTAAACTTAATATGTTGATCTAAATGGCCTAAGGTATAGCCTTTGGGAAAGGTAACAAGACCTTCATCCATATCTTCTAACTTTAAAATGATTTTTATCATTGTAGATTTACCACATCCATTACGACCAACTAAACCTAAGACCTCATTTTTTTCTAGAGTAAAAGAAATATTAGAGAAGAGTTCTCGTCCAGAATATGCTTTTGAAAGCCCTGACACATTAATCATTTTCTTAAAAAAGTTCCTTAACAGCACTAGTTCTTGATGTTGAATTTTTTTTTATCAAGCTAGTCATGAAAGTTATAATCCCCCTCATATAAAAAAGCATTATTGTTTAAAAATCAATTAGATAGGGAATTAAAGCTTAAAATTAAAGCACTATACAGATAGGAGTTAACAAACGGGAATGAGTTGAATACAGGTATTTATTGTTAATTTTTTCACAAGTAGATTTCTCCAACCACAGGCCAATGGTCAGACACACCGGTTTGATTTTTACCCATATTGAATTTTTTAGGGGAGCCGTATTTATTATTTTGAACATCTATTTTATTAAAAATATTTATAGATTTTATATCAACTTTCCAAGTTTTACTAAAATTTTTAGAAAATAAAAGAGCATCTAAAAACGACCATGTTCTTTTTCTATGATAGTAATGAGAACCTTTACAATTTTTACAGCCAATTAGGTGTGAAACATTCCAAGTTTTTGATAAATCTTTTGTATATAAAAAAGATTCGCTTTGAATAATGTTAAAATCGCCTCCAGCAATGGAGAGGTAGTTTCCCTTACTTTTTAATTTATTTAGTAGTTGAATGGCTTGTTTTCTTTTTTCTGTCGGCGAGTTTTGAGAAGGAAAATGAACACCAAACACCCTTAAAACTTCATTATTTGGAAGCTTTAAAAAAGCTTCTAAAATACCTCTTGTGGGTGTTATGCTTAAACTTTTTTGCCCACTATTGTTTTTAAATCTTTGTAAGTGAAGTTTAGGTTTTTTTACAGAGTCAAGTCTTGTTAAGATTGCAACATCAATTCCTCTTTTATCTGGTCCTTCAAGTAGGATTACATTTTTGTAACCAAGGTGTTTACTGTTAAACATATTAAGAACATTAATATTTTCTATTTCTTCTAAAATCAGAATATCTGGTCCTAAACTTTTATAGCCTTTTATAACAGAAGCTAAGCGCTTCATTTTTACGTTAAGTTTAAATTTAGTCCAGTTGGTATTTAAACACTCTTTAACCCAATGTCTACGACCGCTTTGTTTACATTTTTTTTGTATTTTTTTATTTTTATTGAGTTTAGGTAAAAAAGTTTCGTCGTTTTTTTTAGGGTCATCTAGTGTGTCAAAAAGATTTTCAACATTATAAGTCATAATAGAAATACGTTTTTCATTAATAGCAACAGATATTTGTTTAGTGGGTCTTAGCTCTATGTAGCCTTGATAAATAATGGCAATAAATACAATAGCAACTATGATAGTTTTTTTCACTGTAGCTCCATAATAAATTTTTTTATAGATAGTTCTGGTTAATTTCTATACAAGAAGGTATAGAGTATAGGTATATGGATGAGTCAACAATAATAGGCTTAATTGCTGAAAAGCTAAACTGTAAGAATTTAAAGTATGGATTTTATGGTTTTGGTGATGATGCTTATGTTGTTCCACCATGTTACCCTGGTGAGCATATAGTGCAGTCAACGGACTCATTTGTTGAAGGTACTCATTTTACCAAAGATATGGGGTATTTATCAGTAGGGTGGAAGTCTTTGGTGGCTTCAATTAGTGATGTTTATGCTATGGGAGCTAACCCTAGTTTTTACTCGTTGAATTTAATAATCCCTAAAACTTTTTGTAAAATTGATTTTTATGGATTTTTAGAAGGTCTTAAAAAAGCATCTACGGAGTATAAAGTAAAGCTTTTAGGTGGAGATGTTGTAAGAGGTGGTTTATTTTCTGTGATTATACAGGCGTCTGGCTACCAACGAAAAGAATTTATTAAAACAAATAACGGTGCTGCTAAAGGGGATGTATTAATGACTAATGCTCGTCTAGGTCATGGGTTATTAGGGTTTAAACAATTTGAAAGAAATATTTTAAAATCTGAATTTATTAAGCATTTTTTATTTCCAGAGCTTAATCAAGACTTAGGGATGTGGTTGGCAATGTTAAAAGAGGTCACAAGTCTTACAGATATTTCAGATGGGTTGTATAAAGAACTGAGCAATATGTGTGGGCTTAGTGGTTGTTCTTTAAAGCTTGAGAGTCTTTTTTTAGAGAGGGCTTTTAAGGAGGCTTGTGAAGAAATGAATTTAAATCCTGAAGTAATAGCAATACAGGGAGGTGAAGAGTACGGGCTTTTGTGGACTGTAAAGCCAGATTGTCTTCAGGATTTTTTAAAAAGGTATAGAATGAGGTTTAAAACCAAGCCTTATTTACTTGGTCGTGTGGAGGCGAAGTCTTTAAAGAAAAAAATTTCTTATGAAAACCAAGATTTAATGGAATCCATTACGCCTTTTGAGCATTTTACATCATAATTTGCTTCAATTTTAATTTCTACAGTAGGCCATATTTTAGAAACGCCATCTTTTCCAGTGTGTAAACCTTTACATGCCACATGGACAGAGTTATAAGCTTTTTTTAATCCGTGTTCTAAAAGGTTTAATGTTCCTATGGAGATAAGTCTTCCATCTTTAACATCTAAACTCATTTGCATGGGCGTTTTTTCATTTATTTCCATTTCAACAGTCATATCTAGCTGAGTTGCTGAAACTACTTTTCCTGAAATAGTGTTAGGAATTTTTAAAAACTTAAAGATAGAGCGCTTTAAAGTTGTATCTCTTGCTAGATTTTTAGAGTCAATAGACTTAGTATCAATTTTAAACTCAATAGACTCTAAAAGTTTAGACATGGAATTGGCTGTTTTAGACTGTGTGAAAAATATTTTTTTAAAAGTTCCAGAAACAGCGGTTTTTTCAGTGTATTTAAAGCTTGTCCAAGTAACTTTTTGGCTGTTTTTTTTTATGTTATAAATACAAGTCTTTGAATATGTGGTGGTTGAAAATAATAAGATTATAAGTGCTATGATGCTTTTCATATTGTACTTCCTATTGGTTAAAAAAATCTGTTTTGTTAACTTCCCAGCTTGTACCCTCAGGACTGTCTTTGATTGCTATCATGTTTTTTAAAAGTTCATTCCTAAGAGAATCAGCCTTAGCATAGTCTTTATTTGCCTTAGCCTCAGCTCGCTCATTGATTAGCCTATTGATTCTAGTTTCATCAATGTTTAATCTTTTAAGTAAAATTTTATCTAAAGTTTTTAAAAAAACATTAAAAGGTTTTTCCTCAAACATTGCAAAAGTTTTTTCATGCTTTTTAAAAAATTCTAGTAAAGTAAGAGAGATTTGTTTGGTTTCTGGAGTGAGTCTTTTAGATGACAATTGGTTAAATTTTCTTATGACTTCAAAAAAGATAGAAAAAATTTTGGGTGTTGCAAAGTCATTATTCAAGTGCTTTCTAACTTCAGGTATTTTTTCTTTAATATAGGTGTCAAATGTTAATGCAGAGTTTTGAAGTGAAGCCTTAACAGTTTTATTTGAGGCGTTATTTTCAGCAACTCCTAGAGCTGAATAAACTCTGGCAAGGCTTTGTATGGCTTTTTGTATGGCTTGATCTGTGAATTCAGTTTCTGATCGATAATGTGAGCTTAAAACAATAAATTTAAAAATTTCAGGATGATATTCTTCTAAAAATAAACGCATGGTTTTAATATTTCCAAGGGATTTTGACATTTTAGAGCCTGAGAATGTGAACATATTGTTGTGTACCCAGTATTTTACATATTTTCCATTATGAGAACAGCTTTCAGATTGAGCTATTTCATTTTCATGATGTGGAAATAAAAGATCTAAGCCTCCGCCATGAATATCTATATTATTGCCTAAATATTTTTTAATCATTGCAGTACATTCAATATGCCAACCTGGCCGGCCTTTTCCCCATGGAGAATCAAAAGCTTGTTCAGTATCTTTAGCAGGTTTCCAAAGGCTGAAATCTAGAGGGTTTCTTTTTTTAGTATCAACCTCTTTTCTTGTTCCTTCTAAAAGCTCATCAGGCTTTCGGTGGCTTAGTTTTCCATAATCTTTAAATTTATCTATTGAAAAAAAGACTTCACCTTCTACAACATATGCAGTGTTATTTTTAATAAGGCTTGTAATTACTTTAATTATTGAATCTAAAGATTCTGTCACTCGTGGGTTTATTGAGTGTGGTCGTAGTTTTAGAGTCTTAAAATCTTTTTTAAATTCTTGAATATATTTATTTGAAATATCAGAAGGACTTAGGCCTTCCTTGTTTGCTCGGTTTATGATTTTGTCATCAATATCAGTGAAATTATAGACATAAGTTACCTTAAAACCTTCATTTTCAAGGTGATTTCTTAAAAGGTTATAAAAAACCACTCCTCTAAAGTTTCCTACATGTAAAAAATCATAAACAGTGGGGCCACAGCAGTACATTTTAACTTGTGGTGGACTGATGGCCTTAAAAGGCTCAAGTTTTCTACTCAAAGTATTGTAGATTTTTAAGTTCACAGTAGTATCCTTACTTAAAGTATATGAATATAATCTTATATTGGAGGCTAAAAAAATGGTAGAAGAAACGAAATTTGAAAAAAAGACCTTAGCCAAGATTTTAAGCAATTCATACTCACCTTTTTCTAATTTTAAAGTAGCAGCATGTGTAGAGTCAAAAGCTGGGCATTTTTATTATGGCTGTAATGTTGAAAACTCTACAATGGGAGCTACAATTTGTGCTGAACGGACATGTATTGTTAAAATGATCAGTGAGGAGGGGCCTAGAGCGTCTATTTTAAAAGTTTATATTCTTTCAGATACCCATGAGCCTATTTGGCCATGTGGTATTTGTAGGCAGAGTATTTTTGAATTTGTTGAAGTTGGGGGAGACATAGAAGTGGTGTCTTTTTCAAGAGATTTTAAGGAAGAAAAACTTTATAAGCTTTCTATGCTTTTTCCCCATGGGTTTAGGTTGTGAGTAATAAGAGGCGGTGCCCTTGGGTAAATTTAAAAAATCCTATGTATGTACAATACCATGATAAAGAGTGGGGAAAGCCTGTAAGGGTTGACAGACTGCACTTTGAACACCTTACTTTAGAGGGTGCTCAAGCCGGTCTTAGTTGGGAGGTAGTCTTAAATAAAAGAGAAGGGTATAGAAAAAATTTTGCTGGCTTTGATCCTTTAAAGGTTTCTAAGTTTACAGATGCAAAGCTTGAAAAAATTTTAATAAATCCAGAAATAGTTAGAAATAGGCTTAAAATTTACTCTATAAGAACAAATGCACAAGCTTTTTTAAAGGTTCAAAAAAACTTTGGCTCTTTTAATAAGTATATATGGTCTTTTACTAAGGGAGAAATTATTAAAAATAGTCCTAAATCCATTAAAGACTATAAGGCTACAACAGCCTTAAGTCATAGGATCTCTAAGGATCTTAAGAAAAGAGGTTTTAAGTTCATAGGTTCTACTATTGTTTATGCATATTTACAAGGGGTAGGCATTGTAGATGACCATTCAAAGGATTGTTTTTGCCATTGAGTTTTTGGTTTTAGATATAACACTAGGGATTTATGTTGCCCTAGTGTAAATAGTAATTTTTATTTAGATCTAGTATAAATAAATACGCCTAAACCAGTAAGAAGTAGAAGTAAAATTCCAATAATGCCTTTTGACCCTAGTAAACTAAAAATCCCACCACTGTTGTTATCATTATTTAAATCACTGGCATCAAGGTCCCCTGATATTCCTTCAGGTAAAAGATCTGAAATCCCTGTGTCGAATAGATCTCTTTTAGCTCCTTTAACTGCATTTGATGTTAATGAACTTAATTCAGGTGAGGCGATTACTTTTAGGCTTTGAATGGCTTTTATAAAATCATTGCTGTATTTGCTGTAGTGGTCTTTATGTGCTGAAAAAGTGACTAAAATTCCAAGACTGTTGTATATTGTTGCTGTGTAGCGAGTGTAGTAAGTTTTTACTTCGCTTCCTAAGTGAATCCCATCAATCCAATCTAAACCAGATATTTTTCTTTTTTTAACAACTTTTATTTTTGATGTATAGGGAGTAAATTTGTAATTTTTCATACGGCGAGGGTTTTTAAGGAAACTTTCATAGGTTTTTAAAGAGTCTTGAGGGCCTTTTTGTTTAGCTGTTAAAATAATAAGAGCTTCTTTTTTTTGCTTATTAAATCTATTAGCGCAAACATATTCAAAACCTTCTTGTATACAGGTCCAGTTTGCTGGGAGTTTAAAACTTATATAGGTGTTTGAAAAGAGCTTAGCTTGTATGTTAAAAGTGAAAAACAAGATTGCAAAAAAAAGCAAAGATCGCATATTTAATCCTTTCTTAAAAATATTAAATTGTATTTTACATATTAACGTTAAGTTACAATAAAGGTCTAGTAGAAAAGTTAAAGTAGGTTTTGTAGAGATAAGATAGCGGCTTTAGCATCTACTGCTGCTTCAGAGGCGATTACTCTACTTAAGGAGGGAGATTTTTTTCCTGTACTTTTCATAATTTGTATTACATCTGATGGGTTAAGGCTTGGGTCTTCACTTAAGATTAAAGCTGCAATACCAGCTGCAACAGGTGAGGCCATTGAAGTGCCTCTCTTAGCTGTGAGTAGTAAGCCCTTTGGGTTTGGTAAATATGCTGATTTAAGAAGGTTTTTAGTTCTTTCAAATATATTAGAGTGTCCACCAATAGCAACAATATCAACATGAGTTTGACCATAGTTTGAGTATGGAGTTAAAGAACCATCAGCTTTAGAAGCACCTACGGATAAAATATTGTCTAGTTTGTAAGACGCTGGAAAAAATGGAGTGACATCATTATCGACACCTAGGCCCGTTTGGTTACTGCCATTTCCTGCTGCTGCAACAATTAAAATACCAGCATCAGAAGCTTTTTTTAGAGTATTTTCAATGATTAGACTTGGTCTTGGACTTCCAAAAGACATGTTTATTATGTTAGCTCCATTATCAATGGCATAGTTGATGGCTTGAATAATTGAGCCTGAATCAAGGCCATTTACTGATCCGACTTTAAGGGCCATAATTTGAATATTTGGTTTATTTCCAGTGCCCATATATTCTCCAGCAAGAAGACCAGCTACATGACTCCCGTGGCCAAAGTCATCCATGGGCATTCCATCATTGTTTTCAAAATCAAAACCCACAACATCATCAATATAGCCATTGGAGTCATTATCAATTCCATCGCCACTAATTTCTTTTGTGTTCGTCCACATATTGCTTTTTAAAGCAGGGTGGTTGTAGTTCACACCAGAGTCTAAAACAGCAGCAACAACTTTGCTTTTACCAGTTAAAAGCTGCTGTGCTTTGTGAGCATTAGTGATGGAGATTTGTTTAAACTCTTGTTCTGAGAGTAGATCTAAATTAAGAAGGTCGTTTCCTGATAAAGTTGAAGTGAAGGGGGTGTTTAAAGTTACAGTAATTTCTTTAAAATTTACATTACATTTATCATTTTTTTTAAAGACAAGTGCTATACCATAAGAGCCAGGCATATCTGGAGTAAAGCTTAAGGTTTTGTTTTCACTAAATTGATCGTTTAGGTTTGAGCCCATGGGTGGAAATAGGTACCAAGCAGTTAGGTTTTTTGATGAGGGAGCTTTAAAGCTTAGCTTTAAAGCTTGATTTATATGAAAATCATCACCAGGCGTAGTGTTAGAAATGTTAATTTCTGGAACTTTTAAAAAAGGGTTTTTAGGGCAAGGTTGAAGGGAAAAGTTTGTGTATGTGTTTTCATTAAAGGCACTAGCTAAAAGCTTTTTTTTATTTATAGATTTAGATTGAATGGGTATAAATTCGTTGGGTTCAACAATTGCCAAAGGAGCGATTTTAAGAATTTGTTTTTTTTCAAGGTTTCTAAATTCAAAGGTGTTTTTACTTAAAATTCTTACTCTAGCTTGGGGGTGTTTAGCCATAAGGTCTGAGACGTTTTTTTCAGAAACTTTGGAGGCTATTAGAGAGCTGCTTATCTGAAGTTGTGTTTTTGGGGCTTTTGTTTCTATTTGGTGTTGGTAACTTTTTCCACAACCACTTAAAAGTAGTAATCCTAGTCCAGGTATCATAAAAAAAAGCTTTTTCATAATTAACTCCCTCCCCCTTAAAATTTGTAATTTTTACTAGACCATGAAATTAATAGCTATTAGTATAATTTTTATATAGCTATAAGTAATATTTATGATTTATAAAATTGAGTAAAAATAAGTATTTATGTTGAATTTGTTTGTGAACAGTTAAATAATTATTTGACTTATATAGTGCATTATACATTTAAATTATGGGTAAAACCTATACAAAAACTTAACAGGGTAGGTAAATTTTGAATTTTCAACAACTTTCAACTTTTGTTAGAGTAGTAAGCGAGGGAAGTATGACTGCAGCAGCAGAAAAACTTTTCTTAACCCAACCGGCAGTAAGTCAGCAAATTAGAAACTTAGAGGAAGAGGTAAAATGTGAGCTTTTAGTCAGAGGAGTTAGAAAGGTAAAGCCAACGCTACAAGGGCAACTTCTTTATGACTACTCGAAAAGAATTCTTCAGTTAACCCAGCAGGCTGAGGTGGCACTACAAGCTATGTCCACAGAACTTATAGGAAACATTAGGTTAGGAACTTTAAACTCCCTAGGGCTTTATTTATTAAGTCCAATTATAGGGCTATTTTTAAAACACAACTCTAAACTAAATTTTAAACTTAATTATGGATCTACACCTCAATTGATACAGGAGCTCAAAGATAATGAAATTGACTTAGTTATTTTACCGGAACCTTTAGATGAAGGGCAAAGAGCATTTTTTCAAAATTATGGGTCAAAGTTTATATTGTCAGATGAAATGTGGCTTGTCGGTTCAGGTAAAGATATGAGCCTTCCCCAAACTATTAAGCTTTCTGGATTTGCACATAGGCCTGTTGTGCTTTACACAGACAAATATTTAGGATTCCAGTATCAATTAAATGCACATCTAAATGAAATGGGTGTAAAAATTCACCCTGTTTTTCAAAGTGATAATGTAGGAACATTAAAAAGGGTTATTGAATCAGGCCTTGGTTGGGGTTTTTTACCTTCACATGCTATTCATAAACAGGTTAGGGCAAATCGTTTATCAAGAATTATGGTTGAAGACATTAAGTTTACGACACCAATTAATTTTTATTACAGAAAAGATATAGCGTTAAATGAAGTTGTTGAGGTTTTATTTAGAGCTTTAAGGCAACAAGCTCTTAGTTAAAAGAAGATTCCTTTTTTTAAGTTTAATCTTGAAGAAATTATCTGTGCAATTTCTGCTGCAGTTTCTTCAAGAGCTCTATCGGTAACATTGACCACTGGCCAACGCTTATTTTTTGCAAATAAATCTTCTGCATACTGAATTTCTTTACTTATATGGGAAAGACTTGCGTAGTTTCCATGAGGGTCTTGGCCGAATTTTTCAAGTCTTTTCATTCTAATTCTTTGTAAGGCCTCAATTTCAATTTTAAGACCTACAATTTTTTTCTGATCAATTTTAAAAAGCTCTTCGGGTACAGGTTGCCCTAAAACTAAGGGAACATTTGCTACTTTTAAGCCCTTATAACTTAAAAAAATAGAGAGTGGAGTTTTACTTGTTCGACTAATCCCTACCAATACAATATTTGCTTTTTCAATGCCCTCTAAGAGTTTTCCATCATCATAACGAACAGTGAACTCAATAGCTGCAATTTTTTTAAAATACTCTTCATCAACAGCTCTAAGCTCTCCTGGAGTAGAGTTGTTTTGATTGGTATCGGTTTTAAAAAAAGAACTTAGCTTTTCTAGCAAAGGTCCTAAGATATCAACTGACAAAATATTTCTTTGTTGAGCTTCTTTTAAAAGAAAAGCTCTAAGTGTAGGAGAGACTAGAGTGTGAATAATAATTCCGTTTTGTTCTGGAAGGTGATCTAGTATGGAAAGAAGTTGACCTTTGTTCCTTACATTTTTATATCTAAAGAATTTTAGGTTAGGCTCTTTAAACTGAATTAGGGCAGCTTTTAGTATTAAGGTTGCAGTTTCTCCTGTTCCATCGGACAAAACATAAATAGCCTTAGGGTTTAGAGTTTTTAAGGTCACTTAAACCTTGATCCATTCTATGTTGGTAATTTCTGGAGAGGACCAGAAGTCAAAACTTTGAATGAAAAAACTAGTTTTAAATGATTCACAAGCTTTTTTATAGCGGCTATAAACGTCTTCACGGCTGCTCCAATTAGAGTTTTTAACAATAAGCCCTAGTGAGGATTTAAATCCTTTTGGAAGGTTAAAGATTAAAGTATTTGAGTGGTTAAATGGGGGTTGTTCATCAAGAGGTAAGTTGTAATCAGTAATAAAGGTTTTTAAAGTTTTAGGCCAGGTAGGTGGTTTGGTATATTCAAGATTTGAGATTTGTAGGCCTAAAAGCCAATCTAGCTTTACTGTAATAGAGCTTTGTTTAAGAGGAGGTATCCATAAAACCCCAGGCTTCTCTAGTTTAAGAGAGTTGAGTTTTAGAAAAAGTTTAGGTGGAAGGCTTTTAAAAGATTCGTCCATTATGTCTCCATGGTTAGAACAGTATCTAAAAGGCCATTGATAAAAGCAGAGGACTCTTTTGTAGAATACTTTTTACTTAAATCTACAGCTTCGTTAATAGCAACCTTTGGAGGAGTATCTAGAAAAAGCATTTCAGTAAGAGCAACTCTTAAAATGCTTCTATCAGTTATAGAAAGTCTTTTTATACTCCAGTTTACAAGGTTGTTTTTAATTTTCTTGTCAATGGCCTCTTGATTTACTTCAAAGCCAAGAAGAATTTTCCAGGTAAATTTCCATACAGGCTCTTGTGCTTTAAATGAATTTTGAAACATTGTAAGTTTTTCCCATAAAGATAGGCCTGCATTTTCAGGAGGTGCAAATTCTTGGCAAAATAAAAATTTTAAAGCCATTTCACGACCATCTCTTTGTTTGATCAAACTATATCACTCCCAATAGATTCAAAAAACTCATTTACTTCTTTAAAAGTCATATAGACACTTGCAAAACGAACATAAGCAACTTCATCAAGCTTTCTTAACTCTGCCATTACATAACGTCCAACCATATCAGAACTTAATTCAGGGCTCCCTCTTTGAGAAATTCTTTCTATTAAAGCTGTAACAATATTATCAATTCGCTGTTTACTAATGGGTCTTTTTTGACAGGAAGCATGAAGGCCTTTTTCAACCTTAGCTCTTAAAAAAGGCTCTCGTCTTCCATCTTTTTTAACAACCATAGGAAGATCAATAAGAACGATTTCTTCTGTTAAAAACTTTAAGTTGCAGTTAGAGCAAAAGCGCCGCCTTCTAACAGAGGTGTTGCCTTTTGTAGGTCTAGAATCTTGAACTCTAGTTGTATCACTTGTGCATTCTGGACATTTCAAAGGCTGCTCCATGGTTAAAGAAGCAAACTAGTAGTCAGATTAAATTTGTTCAAGGTGTTTTCTTAAAGAGTTTTTAATTTAAAAGAGCCAGGTGTCTAGACATTGGGTTTGGAGTGGGCTGGATTTAAGTGAATTTCACTGGGATAATATTTAAGATGATTGTTTTTCTAGCAAGATTTTTTTTCTTAAGCGTTTTCTTTTTAAGTTCAGCAGGTGCTGAAGAAAAAGGTTATAAAGAGGCTAGAGAGTACTTTATATCCATAGAAAAAAATAAGGCCATTAAAGTAAATGAGGGGTTAAAGGCGTCATCACGTTTTGTAGACGGTTTAGACAATAAAATATTACATTTATCAAAGTATTTCATGGGTTTTGGAGCTGGGGAGGTTTTTGGTTTTAAACACTATTCACTAGAGTTAGGGGCTTTTTTCTTGCAATCTAAATACTTTCAGCAAAGTTTTTATTTAGAGTATAATCGGTTTAATAGCCGTTTTTTAGGTGCAGATAAGCTTGAAAGTATTAAAAGCAGTTATGCTCACAGCTTTTTTCTCCTCCATAGTGTTTATCTATCTAGTCAACTTTTTTATTTTAGTCCTGAAATTTCGGCAGGAATTGGGCATATATTTGATAGCCTTAAAGAAGGTAGCCTGTTAACCCTTAAAACAGGTGTGGTTTATTCCAATAAATGGACTGAAAGGAGGTTGTTTTCAGCTCACTTTTATTATAGGCGTAATCAATATTTTCAGAAAGACTACCATGGTGATGGTTTTGGTTTTTCGTTAAGGTTTGAGCTCTAAATTATTAAAATTAAAGGTTTAGAGCGTGTCCTCAATTAACATAAGATGTTAGTACGTATTTCTAAGAAGGTATGGATGTTAAAGAGATACGAATTAAGAAGTTACCAATGGAGATAAATTGAAGGCATGCTTTCGAGAAGGTCAACAACAGTAGGTGTTACAGCAAAAGACAATGGCAATTTCATAAATGGTGTTTTATGGATTTTAAGGTCTGGAGCACCATGGAGATTTTTACCAGAATCATACGGTCCATGGAAAAATACTTACAATAGATTCTCTCGTTAGGAAAAGTCAGGAGTTTGATCTAGAGTATTTCAAACTTTAATAAAAGATTCTGATAATGAATATTTATTCATAGACAGTTCTATTGTAAAAGCTCACCAGTATCCAGCAGGTGTTAAGAGCTTAAAAAAAAAGACGAGGCTCTGGGGCTCCAGTGGTGGAATAAGTACAAAGGTTCATACAACAACGAATTCATTTGGCCTACCAGTAAGATTTATTTTAAGCCCTGGCCAACAACACGACTCCACTGAAGTCGAAAACCTAGTTAATAGCTTCAAGGCTATGTATGTATTGGCTCATAGGGCTTATGACAAACACTTTTCTAGAAAAAGTAGAACTTAAAGTGAGTGCTGAAGTTGTTGTTCCACCTATATCAAATCGTAAAGTTAAGGGTAAATACCATGAAATTATTTATAAAGATCGGAATAGCATTGAGCGGTTATTTTGCCAACTTAAGAACTACAGAAGAATTGTAACTGGATATGCAAAAACAGCTAAGAATTTCTTAGCCATGCTTCATATTGCAGCCATCTGCCTTTGGATAAAATAATTGAGGACACGCCCTGTTCTAATTGAAATATTTACATTTGGCTTTTTCACTTCTCGGATAAACATAGCCCTTAGAATTACTAGCTTAGACATGTTTATAAACAAGAAAAGGGGGCACTACATTTTAGGTTTTCGGCTTTTTACACTTCTCTCCTGCGTATATTTGAACTCAAGAGAGATTTTTTAACAGTAGTGTCGAAGTCAGGAACAAAATTATTTCTATTCATTGTTTAATGTTCTATACGTATTAGATTAGAAAATTTGTCGTTACCACGATGTATTAGAATAAAAAAATATGCGATGCATTAACAATATGTGCTGCTAAGAAATGTTCTTGTCAACTCTGATTAAAAAGAGTAATGGCTTTCTATAAAGGGGGATAAAAGGATGAAAAAAATTATATTTGGGTTAACACTTTTAGTTTCAATGCCGTCCTTTGGCGATAGTCTTAAAGGAGACTCTTACACTGTAACAGAATCCTTTGGCGGGCATGCAGGGGTGGTTAGAATGCTGAGAGTCAAAGGAGAAACTGAGGAATATATAATAATGATAGATCTGTATTATTCGAACAGGCGTTGGTTTTTGGTTACTGATAGCGGCGAGGTACCATATTTCACTCGAGAAGGTGCCATCAAGCTGAGAGATGGTATTTTAGATTTCGAAATTGAGGTTAAATGTGAGGAACGTAAAAGAGAGATGTGGAGAAGGGGGAGAAGGGGATGTTTTGTTGGAGATGAGGTCTTAGAACCACACATGATTCCTTCACACCGCGCGTTGTTCCATTTGTAAGATTTCGGGTTAATGCTCAGAAATATAAACGCATAAAATTCACTGTTATAACTAAATAACTCTAAGATTAAGTCATTAAAAATTTAATTTTCGGGGGAAATAATAGCGAACTATGCTAAAGCTATTTTATCATTTCTATGTATTCAAGGCGTAACAATACTAGACATTAAAATTTGGAAAAAAAAGAATTGAGGACGCGCCCTAATATGGCAGATGTAGTTAAGTTGTTTCCATCTATTCAAAGGCAGCTTGTGGAAAGCCTTTTTTATTTATTTGAGAGTAAATCATCAAGCTCAAAAGTTATACAGTATAGTTTTAAAAACAATAAAAAATGGGGATCTAGAGATAGAAAAGCTTTTGCGCAAGTTTTCTATGCTATTGTTAGGAATGCAGGAGTTTACTTTTCAGCTATTAAGAAATTCGACTTTAATAGTGTGACAAAGGAAGAGATTTTAAAAATTATAGGCTTATATGCTCAAGGTTTTAAGGGAGCTCCAAGTTTAGAGAGAATGGTTTATTCTGTTTCAAAAGACCTTGAAGAGGTATTAAAAACTGAAATGTCAGAAAAGGAGGTGTTAAATTTTTTAAAAAGCTCTTCTAAACAAGCAGATGTTTTTTTAAGAGTAAATTTAAATTTAATTTCTGATAAAAAATGCCTTAAACTGTTAAAAGCTGAAGGGTTAAATGTAAAACTTCTTAAAGCTGGCTGTATTAAGTTGAGTGAAAGAAAAAATATTTTTACTTTGCCATCATTTAAGGCTGGCTTTTTTGAGGTTCAAGATGGTGCATCACAGAAAGTTGCTTATTTTATGGAACTTAAAAAAGGTATGAGAGTTGTTGATTCATGTGCTGGAGCTGGAGGAAAGACATTGCATATATCATCTTTAATGGAAAATACAGGGACTATTGTGGCCATGGATATTTTTTCAAAAAGGCTTAAAGAGCTTAAAAAAAGAGCCAAGCGTGGAAAAAGTCAAAATATTAAGATAAAAGAGATTGTGGGAACAAAAACAGTTAAAAGAATGGGAGGAAAGTTTGACAGGCTTTTACTTGATG
Organism: Bdellovibrionales bacterium; assembly: GCA_965205365.1. Lineage (GTDB taxonomy): Bacteria > Bdellovibrionota > Bdellovibrionia > Bdellovibrionales > UBA1609 > JALZUR01. The sequence goes on along the minus strand of CBDBGT010000010.1, from coordinate 208,202 downwards.
TGCCGTGTACAGGTTCGGGCACCTATAGAAGAAAACCTGAGGGAAAATTATTTTTTTCTAAGGAAGAGCATGAAAGGTTTTTAAAAACTCAAGAAGAGCTTTTAAAAGTGCATTCAAAGCTTGTTAAAGAAGGCGGAAAAATGGTGTACGCAACGTGTTCTGTTCTTCCATCGGAAAATACTAATCAAGTTAAAAATTTTTTACAAAGGCATAGTGAATTTGAATTAGAAGAGGAAGCGTTTAATTCTGTAGGGCAGAGTGAATTTGATGGTTTCTATATGGCTCGTATGAAAAGAAAGTAGGTTATTATGAGTATGGTTTTAAAAGGTGGACGGGTTTATAAACAAGGAAAACTTTTATCTGAAGATATATATATTAAAAATGGGAAAATCTCAAAACCCTTTTTAAATGCAGTAGAAATTAAAATTTCAGGACTGACAGTTCTTCCAGGAATGATTGATAGTCAGGTTCATTTTAGAGAACCAGGTTTAACTCATAAAGAGGATTTAGTTGCAGGAAGTCGTCAGGCTCTTTTAGGTGGCGTTACTGGATTTTTTGAAATGCCTAATACTATTCCACCAACAATAAATGCCATGGCTTTAAGTGATAAGCTTGCAAGGTGCAATAAAAAAGCTTGGACAAATTACCTTTTTTATATTGGTGCCACTCATAACAATATTGATAAGCTAAGCTCTTTAGAAAAGCTTAAAGGGGCTTGTGGAGTTAAAATCTTTATGGGGTCTTCAACAGGTTCTCTTCTGGTAAGTGAAGAAGAGTATTTAGATAAAATTGTTTCAACAGTGAAGGCAAGGTTTGCAGTTCATTCAGAGAGTGAAAAGATTCTTCTTCAAAGAAGAAAAAAGTTTTTCCCCGATCAGGATAAAAAGTATTTTGTAGACTGTCACCCTAAGTGGAGAAATGAAGAAGTAGCTTTAGCGTCTACAAAACAAATTGTAAGGCTATCTAAAAAATACAGTGCAAAATTGCATCTACTTCATGTTTCAACAGAAGAAGAGATGGATTTTTTAAAAACTGAAAAATATAAAGCAATGTCTATTGAAGTGACACCTCAGCATTTAACACTTGTTGCCCCTGAGTGTTATGAGACCCATGGAACACATGCGCAAATGAACCCTCCTATTAGAGGAAAAAGGCATCAAAAAGCCTTATGGAAGGCTTTAAATTCAGGTCTTGTTGATGTCATTGGTTCTGATCATGCTCCTCATACATTAGAGGAAAAAGCAAAAGACTACCCTAATACACCTGCAGGAATTCCAGGTGTTCAAACAATGCTTCCTTTGATGCTTAACCATGTTTATGAAGGGAGGTTGACTTTAAAACGACTTGTTGAGCTATTTTCTTTAAAGCCTGCAAAGCTTTTTGAATTAGAAGGCCTGGGTGAGATTAAAGTCGGGCGAAGAGCTGACTTAACGATTGTAGATTTAAGTAAAAAACAAGAGATTGCTTCAGATTGGTTAGTTGGAAAAGTAAAATGGAGTCCATTTATAGGAACTAAAGTAACAGGCTGGCCTATTATGACTATAGTCTGTGGTGAAATTTCTTGTAGAAATGGGGAGATTTTAGGAAAGCCTATGGGAGAACCCTATTTATAATGTTTACTTTGTAAAATAATTTTCTAAACTGGAATTGAAGTTTTTTTTAAGGAATTATCCTACATAACCGCTATATTTGTAAACTTTTGTCTATGTTCCTGACTTCGACACAACACGGCGCATAAAGCTAATAAAATCAAGCGCTTAGATTTTGCTGGGGTCACTACATTTGCTCTTTAACTAGGCGAATACAGTCCTTTCTCTTAAGGTTTAAAACTTGGTAAATTTTCTTTAAAACAGGAGTAGTCTTAGATACAAGCTCATAAAATCGCCCCGTACTAGAGTCTTTTAAAACACTGTACTCATCTCTATTTAACTCCTCTTTAAGATCTAAAAAACTAAACTCTAATTGGTTTTCCTTAATAAGCTTATTTACTCTACAAACAATTGCATATGCTAGAAAACAAATTCCAATATGAGCCTTAATCCTCTCAGACTTCCAATGAAAAATAGGTCGCATCTTTAAATCTGTCTTACTTATTCTAAACGCTTGTTCTATTTTCCACAGCCCTCTATAACGCTCTAAAACTTCAGCTGCAGACTTGTCTTCAAGATTTGTAATGACACCATGAAAACCATCCCACTGAGCGTCTCTACTAATCTTACACTTATCAACCTCTACATCCCCCTTAAAAGACTTAAGGTACTTTTTCGTTCCATAATTAGTTATAAGGTCACTTGCTTTAAGTTTTCCATCTTTGGCTTTCTTTAAAAGACGAACAATTATCTTTTCCCGGTCAAATGCATCTTTATAAGCTCTTTTATTAGAATACCCAACAACAAGCCTTCTTTTCTTGTGCTCAAACTCTCTAACCCACTGCAGTTCATTGCTCACCACATGGGGTTTAAAGTTTTTATGACAGATTTCTTCTTTTAAATTCTTTGGTAAAGATTTTAACTTAGCCCCCACAATATAATGAATGTTTTCAGCTTCTAGTAAAACTAAGTTTGCCTCATTAAACATACCTCTATCAGCCACAAGGGTAACTTGATTTACATTAAAACGGGTTTTTAAGTTTTTAACTATCTCTATTAATGTGTTGCCCTCATAAGTGTTGCCAGGAAAAAGCTCATAAGTTACTGGGTGTCCCTGTGAGTTTGTAACCAAGGCGAGAACAACTTGAGTTTCTTTAAACTTAGCATCCTTACTAAAACCATTGGCTCTAAGTTCATCTGAAGTAAAGCTTTCAAAATATAGCGTTGTGACATCAAAGAACATAACGTCAACCTGGTCATTAAAAAGGTTTAGAGTGGAATTTAAGACTTTTGATTTTAGTCTTTCTTCGTTTAGAAAAACTCTGTCCATCATACGGTATATCTTATGAAGAGGAAGGGGTTTTGAGAAAACTTTTTTTAAGCTATCTGCTGTTTTTCTTTTACTCTGCGGCCTAGAGATTCTTGCTAAAACACAATCTTGAAGAATAGAGTTCCACTCATCATCTTTTTTTGTGTTTTTTATGATATCGTTAAAGTTCATTTGATTATAAACTTTGCCTAAAACTGTGTGAATGCCTTGGTTAACACGACCTTGCTCAGATAGATTCTTTATATCCACTAGCTCTGGGTTTCTTGTGCTGGCTTTTTTTGTGCAAGTCGTGGAGTGCACAGTTTCTTCCATTCCAGGAAGGGCTGGGTTTCTTGTGTTTTTTAGCTCTATTATTAAGTCCTGTGCTGCTTTCTTAATAATGGCTATTTCTCTTGCATCCTTGTGTTGTCCCAGAGTTCTAATGACTTTTTGAATAACTTTATTTTTTACTCGAGTAGATTCAACTATTCTAATTGAAACACTTCCGTTTGGTTTTTTTACTTCTCGAATAAACATGGCTATTAAAATTACTAGCCTAAAAATACTTGTAAAGAAAAAAAAGGGGTCACTACATTTTGAGTTTTAGACTTTTTAACCTTCTCTGGTGCGTATATTTGAACTCAAGAGGGGCTTTTTAACAGGAGTGTCGAAGTCAGGAGATTGCTTCAGATTGGTTAGTTGGAAAAGTAAAATGGAGTCCATTTATAGGAACTAAAGTAACAGGCTGGCCTATTATGACTATAGTCTGTGGTGAAATTTCTTGTAGAAATGGGGAGATTTTAGGAAAGCCTATGGGAGAACCCTATTTATAATGTTTACTTTGTAAAATAATTTTCTAAACTGGAATTGAAGTTTTTTTTAAGGAATTATCCTACATAACCGCTATATTTGTAAACTTTTGTCTATGTTTAGTTGATATTAAAGGCCTTAGGCTTACAATATTAGGTATGGATTTTATTCTTATATATCAATATGAACTTTTATATTCTTTTGGAGCAGTGTTTGCATTCTTATCAATGCTTTCTTATGTAAGGCCTACCTTTGAAGAGAAGTTTTTAAAGAAAAATGCGAGTATGGAGAGTTCTGGTGAGTTTTTTCATGGCTTTGATAGGGCAGATCTTTCTTCTGTTATGGGGATTGAAGAAGAGGATGATGGTTATAATGAAAGCATATTATTATTAAGTAAAAAACATGGAGAGTTTAGTGAAAATTAATATTATAGTAGTAACATTGTTTGTAAGTTTAACTGTGGGTGCTTTAGCTAGTGATGTCTGGCTTTTAAAGACAGGAAAAAAACATCCACTTTTTCAAACAGGAGAGAGTCTAGAGTCTTTAGAAAGTAAAGTCTTTTCTAAAGCTGTTTCCTTTGAAAAAAAATGGAGACTTGTGGGTCAGGTTGCAGATTTAAAAAAGAGGTTTGAAGCCATTGTTTTTTTAAAAAAATGTTTAAACTCAAAGGAGTGGTTTTTACAATCAGCAGCCCTAAAGGTTTTAAAAAAGAACCATCCTGATATAGCGTTAAAGTTTGCTCAAAAAGCACTTTTAAACTCAAAGGCTTTAGTTGTACGTTCAGAGGCTGTAGCTTTAATTAGTGAGCTTGGTGGGCCTGAAGAGACAGACAGCCTTTGGAGAGCCCTTAAGCAAAAACAAAACTTTAAAAGAAGACAAAGTCTTTGGATACGTCCACAAATAGTGAAGTCAATTTTAAAGATGGAGAGGTCTAATCATTCAGAAAAATGGGCTAAACTTTTAACAGATTCAGATGAAGAGATTCGTGCAATTGCTGAAAAAGTAGTTTTAGTTAATTAAATTATTTAAAAATTTGTTCAAGAGTTTTATCTATTTTAATTTCACGAGCTATTCGATATAAAATAACATTTTCTTCAATACCATCGCTTTTAATATTTTGTTCTTTACTTATGAAGTTGCCTTTAATGAGAGTTTTTTTCTCAATGTTAACAAGAACAATATTTTTATTATTGAGCTTTCTTTTTTGAACCTGGATAAAAAGTTGGTAGATTTCTTTTGAATTTGGTATTCTGTGAAGTGGTGTAAAGGCCGCACCAGGTTTAATTAAAGAAGTGGTTATTTCACCAGACTCTTCATTGTTCTTGTCTAAAGGGTATTTTAATAAGGAAATTAAAATACCTTTCCAAACAACACTATAATCACTTAAAAAGGCTTGAGAATATGTTTTTGCAAATGAGTTAGTGGATATGAGAGAAAGGGTTAAAAGAAAAAAACTAATTAATGTCTTTTTCATATCGAGTGATGTATTTTGCCTGTTCAATAATGTCTTCATCAAACATATACAAGCTGTTGATTGATTCTACAATAGGATCACCAGGGTCAACAGCAAGAACATCTAAGCGTATGCGACTAATGGGTATATCTAAGGCCCAAGTCATACTTTCCATGGTTTTAAAAGTATTTTCACTAAGGATTACTCCTTCGCTATTAAAAGTTGTAAGGTTGTAGGTGAGAATTTTAAAGTTTAAAAGCTTTGAATTGTCTATAAAGATACTTTGTGCTTTGTCAGTTTTTTTAAAAACTACAAAATCTTTTCCTAAAGGAAGCATTTTTGTGGGCTGAGACTCATTCCAAACTAAACTAAAAGGAAGAGGTTTTTTTACGGTTTCTTCAGTACTTAGATGAGAACTAAAAAAAAGTTCTAGGTTGCGAGGAAAAGGTTGTTGTGTGTCTTCGTTATTGTTTAGAGAAGTTTCGGGGTGAGGAGAGTCAGAAGAAAAAGACTGTTTGGCGTTTTCTTTTTTATTGTTGGTTGTAAATGTATTTTTAGGAATTACAACAATTATTGGAGTGTTGTATTCTTTTTTGGATGACAGATCTTGTGGTGTTTCTAAAGTTTTTATGCCTGTAGGAAAGTAATAATAAGCACCGGTTCTGCTAATATAAGAACTTAAGTTTAGCCCTAGTGAGATAAAGTCTTTGTCTATTTCAAAGGGGACATTAAAACTTATATGATGATCTTTAATAAGATTTTCTCCAGCAGTTAGCTCTAAAGTACTTTCTAAATCTGTTATGAGGTTTAAAGAAAAGGATTTAAATACAAAAGAATTTATCACAGAAAAAAGTGGAGCCCCTTTTCTTAGAGATTTAATAGTATTAGTAAAGGGCATGGACCCTGCTAAAAGAATTACAGCTTTAGGAGGTTTGTCGTTGCGGACAGGGAGTCTAAAGTTAGGTTTTTTAACGTTAATAGGAAGGAAGAGGTATTTTTCACGTTGTTTTGGAAGGGCAATATTACTAGGTATTTTTATAGAACTTCCGGCTGTGCGAATAGTATCTGTTTTGCTACTAAGAATAGATGATAAGCTAAAGTTAAAGATTTCACTTTTTTCCAGAATTGGAATGATTAAGCCAAAATCTAATTGATCATCGAAATCTTTTGCTTCGTAACCGCTTGTTGAACCATTTAATATAATTTCAGACGCATTATCTTGAGTAAATGCATTGATGGAAAAAAAGGCTATTGTTATAAATAGTATAAGGTTTTTCATAGGCCCTCCTGCTGCAACATGCTTTTTTTTACTACAGGTAAGCTTGTGGAATCAACCCTAAGTTTGAAGAAGTTTAAAAAGAAGGCATAAATTTATATAAACACTAAATAAAACAGTTTCATTTTGACATAGTGAGTCTGTTCTAATACTTAAACTGGATCTTTTGGCGGGGTAGCTCAGCTGGTTAGAGCATCGGAATCATAATCCGGGTGTCGGGGGTTCAAGTCCCTCTCCCGCTACCATTTTTCTAAATCCAAATTTTATTTAGCCATATGATGAAGGCAATTGGAAGGGGTTGTTTTGGCTCTTGATTAGGTTTTTTAATTTTTTTAAAAAATTATTTAAAAATGATTCCAGTTGATATTAAATATCCAAAAAGATCTTCCTTCTTTGCCATTTGTTGAGAAAAATTTGAAGTGATTTGGTAGCCGTGAAGGTTTTGCACTCCTACGTTAGATGAAGAAATTTTGGCATTACGACTATTTTTATATATAGTTTTAAAATCTAAATTAAATGAAAACTCTTTATTTCCTCTAATAAGATTTACATTCATTTTCCCAGGTTTACTTGAAGTAAAGTGGCATATAATATTACCGTCTTTATCTGATTTGGAGCAGGTTTTAAAGTTTACACCAGCCGGTAGTTTATGAGGTTTTAGAAAAACTTCCTCAATGGGCTTGTTATCATGTGAAACCACTTTAAGATGTAAGCTTGCTTTTTGGTCTGTATTTACAAGAGCGGGCACGCTCTTTACTAACAAGACTTTATACAAATCTAGGTTTGATACATGCTGTTGAAATTCATTTTCTGCACAAGCGGTACAGAGTAGCATTGGTAAAATGAGAAGCTTTAATTTATTCATATAAGGTTATCGTCGCTAAAGCCTAAAAACTTTAGTATTTTTGCTTATTATTTAGGGTAAAAACTGTAATTAAACATTTATTTACTTCTTAAATGTCTCATATTGACTCATTTTGACATTATTAATTTTGGATTTAATGTGCATTTTATTAAACCCCCTAGAAGATTATGTTAGAAAAAGAACAATGAATAGGGCACAATATGTATTAACAACACTCAAACCATTTTCTAAGACCTTAGTAAATAGGTTTTTTTAGCAATACTCACCGGAAAACTTTTTGGTTTAATTAAGAGAAACTCGATAAAGGAGTGGTTTGTTTATTCGACTCATTTTATTCCTGAGCAATTATAGGCGATTTTAGCTTTAATGAAGTGAGGCTAGAGGAAAGAGAGTTTTTCTTTTTTAGTTTTTAGAGATTTAATTTTTGCAAGATATATAAAAATATCATTAGAAAATTTATTTTTTAAATTGTCTTCAAGCTTGTTGAATTTATGAAAATAAGTTTTAAAAGCTGCAAGTTTTGCATTATTTAAGCCTTTTAAGAATATGTGATCGTAGTTGTTTATAGTTATTTTAGGTTTTAAATCTTTTAAATAATTTTTTTCTATGCTTTTAAAAAGAACTTTTCTATGAGTATTTGAATCATAGTACTTAATTGCGTCAATGATTGTTTCTTGTAGAAATGAAGTGAATTTTTTAGATTCTTCCCATGATAGGAGTTTTTTTTCTTTTTGTTTTATATTATTTAAATCTTTTAGAAACTTTATCATAAAATGATGTGCGAAAAAAACAGCACTGCGCTCATTTACTTGAGTGTTGTTTTTAATGAAAAAAGTAGTATGAAAGCATTCATGGAATATTGTTTCAGCAATGCTATATTTATTGTATCTAAGCATACTAGATAAAATAGGCTCTTTAAACCATCCAAGAGAACTGTATGCAGTCACTCCTCTTACGTAGGTATCATAACCTTGAGCTTGTAATTTAAGGGCTGCAGACTCGGCCTGTTTTTTGAAAAAATAACCTTTGTAAGGGAAGCTTCCAAAAATTGGAAACCACCATTTTTTAGGGTCAATTTTATTTTTTTTAGAAGCTACAACTAGATAGCTTACGTAGGGTCGATTAAGCTTTACGTAGGTTTTAAAATTATTTTTACAAGTGAGCCCATTTGCTAAGGCAAAGTCTCTGGCTTTTAAAGAAAAGCGAAGCTTGTCTTTAGTCTCATTAGTTAACGCAACACTTTGGAAAGCTTTTGTGATTTTTTGTCGAGAACTTAGAATTTTAACCTGCTCAAAAGCTCCTGACACTAGGTAGGGAAGCTGGCAGCCAGAGAGAAATAATATTAGAGAAAGGAACAAAATATTGATTAAAGTTGAGACAATCATAATCCGATATTGAACTATAGGGGGATTCATGTCTACTAGTGATAATGTCATTCAAATTAAAGATTTTTTAAAAGAGAATACAAAAGTTGTTGATAAAACTGTCAACCGTTTAGGTGCTAGTGTTGAATCAATATCAAAGCTTCGAGAGGCCATGATAAAAGAAGAAAGAAGAAGAGTTAAAAGAACATTTTTAACTGAGTTTGTGGGTGCTTCAATGGTTGTTCCAGGCAGTGGGCTTGTAAAGGTTGCTTTAAATGATATTTCTCATGGAGGTGTAGCGTTTGATATTTTAGAAAAATATGGGAAATTTAAAAAAGGTGAAAAAATTGTAGTTAGAGTTTATTTAAACCATACAACGTACTTTTCATTATCAGTTATAATAACAAACACCCGCTCCATTAAAAAAGGTAGAATTTATAGGCATGGTGCTGAATTTTTAAAAGATACAGTTAATAAAGAGGCTATTCACCATTTTATTGGCTTTATGGAAGCAGTGAGCACGAGTTTAAAGTCAGACTTAGGTGATATTACCCTTAGTAAATAACTTTAAGTAGTAAAAAATATAATAATATCTTTAATGCGGCTGCTCTTAACTTCTGCAAGTTTTTGAGGAGATAATATTGAAGTGAATTCATAGTGGATTTTTTATTTTAAAAGGGGAGCTTTTGGTGGAATTTTCTAAAAAAATTGTAGTAGATACAAATGTGATCTTATTTGATTCGTCTTCTGTTCAAAAGTTTCACGAGTCTGATCTTTATATTCCAATGTCTGTAATTGAAGAAGTGGATCGTTTTAAAAAAGACTTAGGTGAAAATGGGCGTAATGCTAGGCAGTTTAGTAGATTTATTGATATTTTAAGGCGAAAGGGGAAGCTTTCAGAAGGTGTTTATTTAGAAGACAGTAAAACAAGAATCTTTGTAAGGTCTGATATGGAAACTGATGTGGGTCTTCCTTCAGAGCTTAGTTATGAAAAAGCTGATAATAGAATTTTAGGAGCAGTCTTAACTCTTCAAAAACAATTTGATGACGTGGAGCTCATTACAAAAGATATTAACTTAAGAATTAAAGCTGATGTTTTTGGTGTTAAAGCAAGCGATTATGATGGTGAAGAGCTTTTAGGGACTGAAGAGTTTTACTCAGGTCGCTGTGAATTGACAGTTTCAAGTGAAAAGATTGATTTATTTTATAAAGAAAAGTCTTTGGTTCCATTTCCGGAAGTTAAAATTCTTGGAAACCAGTACATTATATTAAAAGATGAATCTAATCCGAACCATTCTGCGGTGGGTAGATATGACTTGGGCGTAAAAGCTATAATTCCTTTGATCACCCCTAATGAAAGTGTTTGGGGGGTTCACCCTAGAAATGTAGAACAAAGCTTTGCTCTAGATGCGCTTTTAAATGATGATATTTTGTTTGTATCTTTAGTAGGTAAGGCGGGAACAGGTAAAACTTTACTTGCTCTTGCTGCAGGGCTTTCAAAAACTCTTGATGAAGGAAGGTTTCAAAGGCTTTTAGTGAGTCGTCCAATTTTTCCCATGGGTAAGGATATTGGTTATCTTCCAGGGGATGTTGAGCAAAAATTAAACCCTTGGATGCAGCCTATTTTTGATAACGTTGAGTTCTTAATGGGGGCGGATAAAAAAGCTGCTGGTCGTGCCCAAGAGCTTATCAATCAAGGAATGCTAAACATTGAGCCTTTAACTTACATTCGGGGTAGAAGTATTCCTAATCAATATCTTATTGTAGATGAAGCTCAAAATCTAACTCCCCATGAAATCAAAACCATTGTAACAAGAGCCGGTGCTGGAACAAAAGTTGTTTTAACAGGTGATCGTTATCAGATTGATAATCCGTACCTTGATGCTGTAAACTCAGGGCTTTCGTACTCTGTTGAAAAATTTAAAGGGCAAAAACTTGCCACACATATTAACCTTACTAAAGGTGAAAGGTCAGAGCTTGCAGAGTTAGCTGCAAACTTGCTGTAAGGAACTTGTATAGCTGTTCTTTTTATTGATTCATATAGTTTAGTTTCAATAATAAGTTTTTTAGAATTATATTTTTAGTGAAGCTTTTATATACAGGTTTAAATATCAATATTTGAGGTCAATAAAAAATAAAAATTTATTTTTCACCTTAGCTTTAAGGTTTGTTAGACTTAAATATCTTTTTGCATAAGGTTTTTTAAACAGCTTTTATAAAGATATAGCCCTTATCACTAAGTAATTTTATTAAGTATTGGCCTAGAGTATGAAATCTTGGTGAGTAGTTATCATAGTCGTTAAGTTATTGCCTTAAGTTATTGCTATCCTTACTTATTATATAAGACTAAGGTCTTGAAGTTAAGGTTTTCTTGGTTTTTATTTTAAAAAATGTAGTTAAACTTTCATAATATCAGGTGTATTTATCTGAATTTAATAAATATGAGTTTAACTTATAGAAAGGACCTTATTGTGTTAAGATATATAGCTTTGTTTTCTTTGATTTTACAGCCTTGTTTTGCTTATCAAACCCATGAAAATCTTTATTTTGCTTTTGATGTATCAAAAAACTTTTTAAATCCTTTTAATTTAAAAAGTTTTACGTCAGACGATATCTTTTTTATTCGAGGATATGCTGATTCAACAGGAGAGAAGTTTTATAATAAGGATTTAAGCTATAGGAGAGCTAAAACTGTAAAGGAAAAGTTAATTTCTGAATATGGAGTAAAAGAGCCTAACATTAAAATCGTTTTTCATGGAGAAGATTTGTTATCTAATTATTCCAATGCTCAAAAAAGAAGGGTTGAGATTATAAGTGGAACAGCTAGTGAAATGCAGAGCTTGTTAAAGGATATAAATAAACAGGCGACATCTACTTATGATAATAAATATACGTCAGCTCGTGTAGGTAAAAAAAATGATTCACAAGGTGAGAATTACGAAGAAGTTGCGGTAAAAGATATTGATTCGTCAGCGGACACTATAATACATACTCAAGAAGAAGAGACTCCTTTAAGTAAAAGTCAAGAAAGTACGTTATTTAAATATTCAGAACAAGGGAGTGCCTTGGAAGAAAAAGAAGATAAGGATTATATTCATCAAGGTAGATATTATGTAGGCTTTGGTGTTAACAATAATGTTCTTAATTCAACTGATAGAGGAACTGGTAACGAGGCTGAATGGGTTTCTAAAGGAAACTATATTGTAGAGGCTCAGTACCAATTTAAATATAAAAATCTTTGGTTAGGGGTTAACGGATCTTATCATATTCAAGATTATGAAGTGGAACTTAATCCAAATTTTATTTGGGATGAAGAAACCCCAAATCTTTTATGGTTTTCTCTAGTTTCAGATTATGAAACAAATAGATGGGGCCTAGGTTTTGATTTAGATTATCACCAGACTTCTTTTATATATGAAACTAACTTTGATGTGGAATTAATAGATGTCTTTATGCTTGGTGTATCGCTGCGAATGAAATATAAATGGTTTGAAACACAAAAATGGTCTTCAAGGTTTGGCTTAAAACTCGACTTTCCTTTAACTGGAACTGATGATATAGAGCCAGAAGGTGGTCTTGGTTATATTGGGTTTATTGATTTAAAAAGCGGTGGGGTGTTTAAAAATCATGATTTAAACATTAAGTTATATTATGGTTTGAGAAATTACACTAATAATCAAAATGATCAAAAAGAAAACATAGTGGGCTTGTTGTTTTCTCTAGATTCGCTTAATTGGTTATAGTTTTTTTGTAATCAGCATTTTTAGTCATACTTTAAAGTTTTACCCTTAGATTTTACTAAAGAGGTGTTTTTAAAAGCAAGGTGGGTGATAATTTTTTTAAAAATTAAAAACTTTTTGCCCTGAGTATGACGCCTCTAGTCAAGGCCATTTTAAAAAGTAAATTTTAATTTTTTAATTTTTTAATTTTTTAGTTTTTTAAGCTTACATGCTTTTTTTAAAAAAAATAAATTACCAGTTTTTAAAAACTCATTTTAACGCTTCACTTTATTTTTTGTCTGCAAATGGCTAGGTTTGGTGTGTCTAGTTCAATGGGCTTAAGAAGGTTAGAGTGGTAAAAATCATCTAGGAATGTGGGTGTTAGGGTTTTAACAAAAGAGGGCCTTTTTGTTTTTTTAAGCTACAGCTTTAGTAATTTGTGAAATAATCTGGGGAACGTCTTCAAGTTTTTTCCAGTTGTCTAGAGACTTCTTCCAAATATAGATTTGAGATGAAAAGTTAAGTATTTGAAGTACTTGAATGAGTTCAGGTTCTGTAAAAGGACCGAATTTCTCTTTATTACATGCATAGTACCATTTTACTTGGTCTTCTTGAATTTTTGTTACAGAAAGCTGATGAGGTTTTTTAGCTTTGGGTTGTGTTTTATCAGCTATTTTTTCTTTAGTGGGGGTTTTTACTGACTTAGGTAGTATAAAAAGATTTTGGGTTTTAACCTTTTTAGGTTTGTTTAAAAGTGCTTTCCAGCTGTTTTTATTGCTCCACTCATCTAAACCAGGTCCCCAGATTAAAGCCTCGTCATTAAATGAATTTAATATATACTCTTTCTTAAAAGGGCCTAAAACCTCTTTTTCATATAGTACAAACCACGTCATACTTAGCCTTCGGTAAATTTATTGTTGAAGATAAATAAAAAATTAATTGCAGCCACAATCTCACTATGAAACAACGGTAAGAGTATTTTTTTGTTAAAGGGTGTATTTAAATTGAATTTTACCTCGCTTGTGACATTTATTACTTTTGCTCTAATACCTCAGTATTTTTTACGAGGAGTTATAGATATTCAAAAAGCTATTAAAAACACTAAATTCTCAACTCCAGCACATTTGGCTGAGGGAATGGATTTAAGTGTTTATAAAAATGGAGCTTTGGAGTGGAAAATTTTTTCAAACCAGGCTAAAAGTTTTGAAAACGGCTTATGGGAATTATTTGGAATAAAGGGGAGTTTTAGAGAAGGTGAAAGCTCTGCAGTGAGGTTGGTTGGAGAGCATGGAGATTTGGATTTAAATAATAAGTTTATAAGTGTCTTAGGTGGTGTTAAAGCTTATTTTTTAAATGGATATGTTTTTGAAACAGATAGCTTAAACATTAGAAATGTGAAAGATGAAAAGCAAATTTTTTATTCTAACAACATGGTAAAGGTGTATAATGAAGATGAAGAGTTTAAAGTATTTTCAAAGGGCATTAAAGGTGATGTTCAAACAGGAGAGGTAGAGCTTCTTTCAGAAGTGAGTTGTCAAAAATCAGTTAAACAATATAAAGATATAGTCATTAAAAGTGATAGGGCTCAGTTTAAGTCTTTTTTAAAGAGTATTCGATTTAGTGGAAATTTAAGAATTTCTCATGAAAACTTTAGTATTAAAGGTAATGAGGCTTATTTTTTATACGATGAAAAAACTAAAAATTTAAAATCAATACAAATTAATGGGAATATTCTTGCATCAGATGGAATTAGAACTGCTTTTTCTAAAAAGGTTGAAATAAGAGTCAATGAGGATATTATTATTTTTCAAGGTAGTCCTCGTATTAGAACTGGGAAAAATGAAATGATAGGTGAGGAAATATTAATTACTAATAAACAAAAAAGTATTCAAGTCATTAGAGGTAATATTAAAGCTACAAAAAAAGGAATGAAATTTAATGAGCAATGACAATATGGAGGCTTTAGAGCTTAAGGTTAAGAACCTATCAAAATCTTATAAAGGAAGAGCTGTAGTTAGGTCTGTTTCAATGAACATTAAAATGGGGGAAATTGTTGGGCTTTTAGGGCCCAATGGTGCAGGAAAGACGACCAGTTTTTATATGGTGTTAGGGTTGGTTGCTGCCGATAGTGGTGGAGTTTTTTATAAGAATAAAGACATCACTGGTTTAAGTATGTCTAAGCGTGCAAGGCTTGGAATTAGTTATCTTCCCCAGGAAGTGAGTATTTTTAAGACAATGACAGTTGAGGAGAATATACTTGTTGCTTTAGAAGCTTCAGGCGTTGATAAAGCTGAAATGAAGCTTAGAGTGAATAAGCTTTATGAAGAGTTTGGAATTGAAAAGATTGCCCATAGTCTAGGAAAATCCTTATCTGGTGGTGAAAAGCGCCGTGTGGAGATTGCTCGAGCACTAGCCACAGGGCCAGATTTCTTACTTCTAGACGAGCCTTTTGCAGGGATTGACCCCATTGCAGTAAAAGATATACAGAAAATTCTTTTATTTTTAAAAAATAGTGGCCTGGGTATTTTAATAACTGATCATAATGTCCGAGAAACATTAAAGATATGTGATAGAGCATATTTATTAGATTCTGGAGGGGTGATTTTAGGTGGAACCCCAGAAGATATTTTAAGCTCTCAGGTAGCAAAAGAAAACTACCTTGGTGAGGATTTTAGAATGTAATAAGAGAAGGAGAAAGATGCGTGGGATTTAGTCTAAAGCAAAGTATGAAGTTATCACAACAGCTTCGAATGACTCCCCAGTTGCAGCAAGCAATTAAAATGCTTCAACTTTCAAAGCTTGAATTAGAAACAGAAATAAGAAAAGAGCTTAATGAAAACCCTTTGTTAGAAGAGATGGTTGATGTAGCAGAAGGTGATCCAGGCGAAGAGCTTAAGATCAATACTGGAAACAAGGACTCTGACAATGCAAAAGATCAGGACCCCACTAAGCAAGATGAGTTTGAGTGGGATAATTATGCAGATCACTCAGCTCCTAAATCACAAAGTAGTCAGCTAGAAGCAATTAACTACGAGAATTTTATTTCAAGAGAAAAAGATATTAGAGATCATTTGGTTTGGCAGGCGAATATGTCAGGCTTTAATGATGATGAATTGGAGCAGGTTTTAGTTTTAATTTCATATATTAACGACAATGGCTACTTAGAGTCCTCTTTAGAAGATATTGCTAAAGACTTAGAAATGGATAAAGAGGAGTTAGAAGAGTCCTTAAAGTTTATACATGAGTTTGATCCTGTCGGTGTTGGATCAAGAAACTTAAAAGAGTGTCTTTTAATTCAAGCAAAAAATATAGGTGAAGACACCCATGATTTAGTATACATGATTGAGCATCATTTAGATGAGCTTCAGAATAAAAACTATAAGTTTATTGTTGAAAAGGCCAATATAGCTTTAAAAAATGATATTGGAATAGAAGAGGTAGAAGAGCTTGCAAATATTATTTTAACCCTTGATCCAAAGCCAGGAAGGGCTTTTATAACCAGTGCCGATACACAATATGTGACACCAGATGTTTATGTTAAAAAAATGGGTGATGAGTATGTAGTGAGTTTAAATGAAGAGGGTCTTCCAAAGTTACAGATTTCACAATTTTATAGAGAACTTGCATATAAAAAATCTGCAGCTGAAAGTGCTTTAAAAAAATCTAAAACACCTAAAGATAAAGAGGTTGCAGAATATCTAGATGAAAAGCTAAAAACTGCTATGTGGTTGATTAAGTCTATTCATCAAAGACAAAAAACAATCTTTAAAGTGACTGAAAGTATTGTGAAGTTTCAGGCGGAGTTTTTTGAAAAAGGCCCGGAGTATATTAAACCTATGATTCTAAAAGATGTAGCACAGGATATTGAAATGCATGAATCAACAGTGAGTAGAGTGACAACAAATAAGTTTGTATACACCCCAAGGGGTGTTTTTGAGCTTAAGTATTTTTTTAATTCAGGTATTGCAACCACAGGTGGAGATTCTTTAGCAAGTGAATCTGTTAAAATGAAAATTAAGAAGCTTGTGGCAGGAGAAGATGTTAAAAAGCCTTTGTCGGATCAAAAACTTGTGGATCTTTTAAGTGCTAGTGGAATTAATATTGCAAGAAGAACTGTTGCAAAATACAGGGATGTTTTGGGGATTCTTCCCTCTAATAAACGAAAGAAGTTTTATTAAATTGTAGTGGCTTAGATTTCAGTAAAATTTCTTAAAAAGTTGGCAGTTGCTTATAAAAATGTTACATCTAGTCTAAACTTTTATAGTTTAACCACCGGTTTTTTTCCATTTAATATTTTTCTTATTTAAGAAATTTGTCACCAATTCTATTTTTTCGCCATGAATTTGAATACAGCTGTTTTTGTATGTTCCACCTACTCCTAAAGATTTCTTAAGTGTTTTGGCTAGTTCTAGGCACCAGTCTTTATTTTTAGGCAAATTTGAAACCTCAATAACAGTTCTTCCTTTTCCTCGAGTTAATCTTCTTAAAGTTAAATTTATGTTTTTTTGATCTACTGAATCTGGTGATTCAGTGTTTTTCTTTTTTCTAAGGTCACCCTTTTCATCACTCCATACTATTTTATTATTTGACATAAATACTTTCACATAGTTTTTCACAGGGTAGATTAAAATACTCTTATTGCAAATGTTAGCTTGTTTATGTTTAATTTTTTTTGTCATCACAGTGAGTAAATATTTTTTTACATTGATTTTAAGCAAGAGCTCTTATTAAAGGACTTAAAGGCAAGGGTTTAGACGCTCTGCATAACTGCACTTAATTAAGCACTTACAAGACAGAAATTAATAGGAGTAAGGGCTGTAGGCCCTTGTCTTAAGTATAAGAGATGCTAATGACGCTTATTAATAAAGCCTTCTTGAGAGAAGAATCAATTTTTACATAGAATTATTTTGTAATTCCAAGGGAGGGGATATGATGAGTTTGACTAAGAGAGTCATAGAAGTTTCGTTAGTTTTAACCATGGCAAGTTCTTTAGCTTTAGCTAAAGAGTATGTTATAGGTTTTAAATCAGGTGAGTTTAAAAAAGCAGCAACAACAAAAAGCTTTATGGGAGCAAATACTGTGCCCATGAGAGTTTTTAAAAATTTAGAGCTTATTGTTGTTGACGTAAATTCAAAAGGTGATTTGTTTAAACTTAAAGCGGATTCAAATATTGAATTTGTTGAAAGTGTTAATAGGTTTAAAGCTCCGAAAAAAATCCATTCTTTACCTGAGGCTGTAAAGCGCTCCTATGTTAAGGGCTTGGTGGATTATCCTTGGGGAGTTTTAGCATTAGATGCTCCTGCTGCCTGGCTTCGCTCTAGAAGTGGTGAAGGTGTGAAAGTTCTTATTCTAGATACGGGTGTTGATAAAGACCACCCTAATTTAGCTTCAAGGTTTGTTGAGGGTAGAAATCTTATGTCAGGGACTGTAGACCCTAATTCTCCATATCCATACTTTGATGATATTGGCCATGGGACTCATGTTGCTGGAACAGTTTTAGCTGACGGTTTTGGAGTAGGCGTTGTAGGTGTTGCGCCTCAAGCCTTACTCTATGTGGGAAAAGTTTGTGCTCAGTCTTGTGGTGGAGCAGCTATAATGGCAGGAATTGATTGGGCCATTGGTGAAGGCATAGATGTGGTGAATATGTCTTTAGGCAGTCCGTTTAGTAGCGCAACAGGGGCAGCAATATACAAAAAAGCTGAAGAAGCAAATGTTGTTGTTGTTGCAGCATCTGGAAATAATGGAAGGGGTTTTATTTCTTATCCAGCAGGATACCCACATGTGTTGTCAGTAGGAGCCATTGATGAAGCAAAAAACATTGCTGAGTTTTCTAACTGGGGTACTAATTTAGACGTAGTTGCTCCAGGGGTAAGTATTTTATCCTCAGTTCCACAAGGGGTGGGCAGAGAGTCTACCATGAGTTTTAGTGTTGATGGAGCTTCTCTAGCCATAGATTCACTCCCAATGGACGGGTCTACTGTTGGTGTTGTGGAAGGGCTGTCCATTGAGTATGTTGGATTTGGAAAGCCTGAGGATTTTGAGGGTGTTGATTTAACTGGAAAAATTGCTCTGATTTCTAGAGGAGACGAAACTCCCTTTGCAGATAAAGCAAAAAGAGCTTTGGAGGCCAATGCATCAGTTGTGGTTATATTCAATAACACTGATGGTGAGTTAAGAGGAACCTTAGGGGGACCTTTGGATATAGTTGTTGTTGGAATTGAAAAGTCCATAGGCGAAACAATTGTTGAATCTTTAGAAGGCAGTGAGGATGGTCTTGAACAAAATCTTGTGACCCTGAGTGTTGAAGTTAATGCTATAGATTATAGTTATTTTGATGGAACATCTATGGCAACACCTCATGTTACAGGTGTTGCTGCTTTAGTAAGATCTGCAAATCCAGAGCTTACAGCTGTACAAGTAAAGGAGATTATTAAGTCTTCAGCTATTAGTCCTTCATTAGAGGAGGGTTTAGAGAATAAGTATGGTAAAGGTATTGTGAATGCTTTTAAAGCTGTTAAAGAGGCTCTTCAAAACTAAGATTTAAACCTTATTAGAGTCCTAAAAAGCTCTTACTTTTTTAGTAAGAGCTTTTTTTGTTTTAAATTGTATATGAGTAATATTAAGCCCTCTATGAATATTGTTAAATACACTAAAAAAACTTATTAAAAAAAATAGTCCTAAAGAAAAAATGCTTATAATAAGCAAGAGACTAGAAAAACCACTTTATTTAAAATTGAGTAGCTTAACTTTTGCTGAGCTTATTTCGGTACAAATAAAGGGCAGTGAGGGGTTACCTTTTAAAATATTTTGTGAATTATTTTAAATATTCTAGATTAATGCCTATATAACAATAAGATGAAAAATTAAAACACTGTAAAAAATAAAAATATTTAAGACTTATGAGTATGTATTAAAGCCGAGCTGCGTAACAAACTTATTTTTTCATTTAATTTTTAATCATTTCCTAACATACTAATGCCTTGTTTTATAAAGGAAGTGGGAGAAAGTGTATGACGAGACTAATAAAAGGCTTTATGGGGTTTAATTTTTTGTTCTTAATATCTACTATAGCTTTAAGTGCTCATGCTCAAGAGGAGGTTGTAGATTCTGTAAAGGTATCTGAAGAAGGGGCTTTTGTAAAAAAAAAATTTGAAAAAGTTCAGGTTACTGGATCAAGAATTAGGCGAACAGACTTTGAAGGGTCAACACCTGTTAAAATCATAAATAGGCAAGATATTGAAAGTTCTCCATATAATTCCATTGGTGATTATTTGAGAGATTTAACAGTAAGTGCTTTTGGAGCAGCTCGAGAGTCCTCAGGAAACGCTAATGCAGGGTCATCTAATGTTAATATAAGAGGCATTGGGTCTACTAACACTCTTGTTTTGTTAAACAATGTGAGGGTTCAACCAAATGGTATAAATGGAGCAGTAGATTTAAACTTAATACCACAAATTGCCATTGAGTCTTCTGATATTTTAAAAAGTGGAGCCTCTGCTATTTATGGATCAGATGCATTAGGTGGAGTTGTGAATCTTCACACGCGCAAAGATTTTACAGGAGTAGAGGCTTCTGTACAATTGATTGTTCCTGAAGAGGAAGGTGGAGAAAAAATAGATTTTTCTCTTATAGGTGGAAAGCAATTTAAAGACGGCTCTTTAACAGCGGCTTTTCAATATAGAAATAATAAATTTATTATGGCTAGAGATAGGGAGTGGTCTAAAGCTGCGGCCGATGGGGAAATCGGGTTTAGCCCAACGGGTCCCATAGCAAGCTATGAAAATATTAGTGGAAACTCTAGACTTAGAATAGCAGATGTGGCTACATGTAAGGCTGACTCTTCACAGTATTCTTATGTAGAAGATGACGGGAGTGGGAATGAGTTTTGTCGTTATGCTTTTGCAAATGAGGCATCAAATATACCTGAAATTAAGCAATATTCTACCTATCTTAATTATAATAAAAGGTTTAACTCTAGAACAAATTTAGATATTGTAACCATGTTGTCTCAGCAAAATACTAATTGGATATATGCGCCAAGTCCAGGCAGTTTTTCTGTGGCTAAATCGGCTATTATAGGGTGGAACGCTTTTACTCCTGAAGAATTAGCAACAATGGGAAACATTGTATCGTTAAGCTATAGAGTGGCTGAGGGCGGGAATAGGGTGTCAAATTTAACAAGTAATGCATACAATGCCATGGCTCAATTAGAAAGAGAGTTTAAAGAAACTTGGGTTTTTAATGCAAGAGTGGGTTATGGTTTTACTGATACCAACGATGTATCACCTAATGGGTATTTTAAAAAAGATGCTTTTAATGCTATTTTATCATCAGGTGCATTTAATCCTTATGACCCAAATCGCTCAGCTGCCGATTTAGGAGACTCGCCATTTGCCCCTTATCAAAAAACAAAATCAATTACATATTCAACTGATTTAAATATATCTGGTGAGTTAGTGGAGCTTCCTTGGAACAGACTTCCTGTGAGTATGGCCTTGGGAGTTCAATATAACCACTTTTACTACGCAACAGAGGCTGATCCTGAAACGTCTAGGGGAAACTCTACTGGTGGAGCTGGAATAAACGGTGGAGGCAATAGAGATATTGGTTCTGCCTACGTAGAGGTAGTTACTCCACTTCTAAAACAACTAGAGCTTCAGGCTGCAGCAAGGTTTGACTTGTTTAGTGACTATGGAACTGCATTTAGTCCACAAGCAGCTATTAAGTATTCAATTATGAAGAATTTAATGATAAGGGGTTCTGTTGCAAAAGGTTATAAAGCTCCGTTAATGCAGGAGCTTTATTCTGCAGGAAGTAGAGGTTTTCCTTTTTTTATTGATCAAAAAGCGTGTGAGGACACTGGGCGTAGTGAAGAAAATAGAAACTGCTCTCCTCAACAATGGCTTGCTACTAGTAAAGCTCCTGAAAGTCTTAAAGCTGAGGAAGCGCTTACATATAATTTAGGCGCGGTCTATGAACCTATTCGAGGATTATCTTTTGTGGTAGATGGTTGGTTTGCTGATATTTCTAATGTAATTGGTGCTGATTTGGAATTGATTACTAGAGCAGAGCTTGCTGGAAAGATAGCGCTGTTAAATGCTCGTGGTATTACAATTGACAGAGGACCCACTGGGTTTATTAGTAGTACGGCAGGGAATAATGGTATAACAGTTCCAACTCAGAACCTATCCACAAGAAAGCAAGCTGGTGTTGATCTAGAAGTGTCCTACACTTTTTCAACTAAAATTGGTAATTTTAGAATTTCTGATGAGCACTCCCATTCATTTAAATATACACAAGGTTTATTTGAAGGCTTGCCAACAGTAGACTATTTAGACGATCATGGACTTCCTAAATGGAAAAACAATATTAGTTTGTCTTATTCCCCAGTTAGAGGTCATATAATAAAACTTGATCATAAAATTATAGCAGGTCAAAAAACAGCAAATAGATATAACAGAATTAAAACATATGTTGAGCATGATGTAACATACCTTTCTAAGATTACAAAAAAAGATGAATTAAAAATTGGTATAAAAAATATTCTTGGAACCACTCCTCCCTTTGATAAATTTTCAGGTCTAGCATCAAATATTTACAGTGATTGGGGAAGGTATGCCTTTGTAAATTATAGGCATTCGTTTTAATTATTAGGAAATATAAAATGGAAAAATATGTAATTCTAATAACATTGTCTTTAGGGGCTTTTTTAGTAAAGGCTCAGCAATCTAAAGAAGTTTTAAAGAAAGCAGTAAATGTTCAAGCTCAAAGTGATGAGGCAGGGCGCTCTTCTCAGAAAAAGGTTAATGCTTACGTTCATAAGACAGAGTCTGATTTAAGAGAGTATAAAGTGATTTTAAAACAGATTGAAAACATGAAAGCTTATAATGAGCAAATGAGAAACCTTATAGAGTCTCAAGCTAAAGAAATGATTTTAATTAAAGAAAAAATGAAGAGTGTCGCTAACCTTAAGAAAGAAGTTCTTCCTCTTGTGGCTAAAATGTTAGATTCTATTAAACTTTTTGTAAAGTTAGATGTGCCGTTTTTAAAAGAGGAGAGAGCAAAGAGGATAGTTGATTTAGATGCTCTTATGGTTAGAGCAGATGTTTCAACATCTGAAAAATTTAGAAGAGTTCTTGAGGCTTACCAAATTGAGAATGAATATGGTCGTACTATTGAGGCATATAACGGTAAAGTAATTTCTCCTTTGGGAGATGAGCTTTCTGTTGAGTTCTTAAGAGTAGGAAGACTTTCTCTTATGTATAGAGGACTTGATGGGAAGTCTTTTGGTCGTTGGGATAAAGTTAAGGGAAAGTTTGTGAATTTAGAGAGAGCTTATAAGAGCGCACTAAAAAATGGGCTTAAAGTTGCTAAGAAACAAAAAGCTCCAACGTTATTAACAGTTCCTGTAGTTAAGTCAGAGGTGGAAGGGTAATTCATGAGATTATTAGTAGTTATACCATTTTTAACTTTATTATCATCAGTATCTTATTCTGCTCCAACTCTTAAAAATCTTAATGAACTTTTGAAATCTGTTCAAGGTGAAGCTCAACAAAGCTCAGCTTTATGGCAACAAAGAGAAGCTGAGTTTAGATTAAAAAAAAACAATCAAGCTGCTCTTTTAAGTAAAGGAAAATCTGAACTTACTGCTTTAGAAGCTGAAGGCAAAAGGCTGACCCTTGTATTTGATAATAATGAGAAACAATTAGCAATTTTAGAAGAAGAGTTAAACATAGCTGTTGGAACCTTAGGTGAAGTTTTTGGTGTGGTTAGGCAGGTTTCAGGAGACTTTAGAGGAGTTGTGGAAAGCTCAGTGATTTCTACTCAGTTTAAAGGTAGAGGTGAGTTTTTAAATTCTTTAACAGATAAGAAGGCTCTTCCTTCAGCAACAGCTTTAGAGAAACTTTGGTATGAACTGACTCGAGAGATGACAGAGTCTGGAAAAGTAGTGTCTTATAAAACTGATGTTATTGGCAGTGATGGTAAGACGGCTCAAGGAGAGGTTCTTAGAATAGGTTCTTTTAATGTTGCTAAAGACAAAAGATTTTTAAATTTTACCCCAGAAACAGGGTCACTATCCTATTTACAAAGGCAACCCTCAAGTCGCTTTAGAAGTGGCTTAGGTGATCTTCAAAAGGCTCAAGCTGGAACTGTTGAAAGTGTTTCAATTGACCCAACAAAAGGTGCGTTACTTAATATGTTAATTGAAGCTCCTACTTTATTTGAACGCTTTCAACAAGGTGGTGTTGTTGGGTACTGTATTTTTACGGTATTATTAATAGGCCTTGGACTTTCAGTTGAGAGATTTTTCTTTTTAGCAAAAGAGGAGTCAAAAATTAAAGATCAGATGGAAAGCAATACTCCAAATGAAGAAAACGCTCTTGGTCGAATTTTAAAATCATTTAATGGGTACAATAATTTAGATAAGGATGTTGTTGAGCTCAAGCTTGAAGAGCAGCTTATTAAAAACTCTGCCCCCTTTGAAAAAAGACTTGGAACTATTAAACTTTTTGCAGCAATTGCTCCTTTAATGGGTTTGCTTGGAACAGTGACTGGTATGATTGCAACCTTTCAGTCCATTACTCTTTTTGGAACTGGTAACCCTGCAATTATGGCAGGCGGTATATCTCAGGCTTTAATTACAACAGTGCTCGGTCTTATTTGTGCAATACCTTTGCTTTTGGTTCATAATTTTTTAAATAATAAAGCAGAAGGAATACTTACAGTTTTAGAAGAACAGAGTATTGGTTTATTGTCTAAAAACATTTTAAAAGGTTAGGGAGTAATGTTTAAATTTTTTGAACCTTTTGTAGTGCTTATGGAGTCTGGAGGAGATATTCTTTGGCTTTTATTTGCAATGGCCTTAGTTTTAGGCTGCTTATTAAGAGAAAGAATTTATTTTTATAAACATGAATTTTTAGACTTAGTTAAAAAAGAACTTAAAAGTTTAAATTGTTTACATAGATCTGACTGGAGAGCTTTATATGAAAGAGAGTACTCAGTTTCTCGTTTAAAGAGCGTACTTAATAAAAGAATATCCTTAATTGAGGTGATTATATTTATGTGTCCGTTGTTTGGTTTACTTGGAACAGTAACTGGAATGATTGCAGTTTTTGATGTCATGGCTCATAAAGGCTTAGGTAACCCTAGGCTTATGGCAGGTGGAGTTTCTCAAGCAACCCTTCCTACAATGGTGAGTATGATTATTGCTTTAATTGGTCTTCTTGGAATTAATAAAATTAAACATGATAAAGCAAAGCTTGAATTAACTTTGTTAGAAACTTTTGCTTTAAAAAGCGGAGAATAACATGAGAAGAAGAAAAAAAGGTTCATCTAGTGAGGCTGGAATAGATTTAACACCAATGTTAGATGTGACATTTATTATGCTGATTTTTTTTATTGTAACAACTTCATTTGTAAAAGAGGCGGGTTTAGAGGTTAGTCGACCTTCGGCAAAAACTGCTAAGAAAAAAGAAAATGCTTCTATATTTGTAGCTATTGGGGTTAATGATGAGATTTGGGTTGATAAGAGACAAGTGGACATTAGATCAGTTAGGGCGAATATAGAAAGGCTTCATGCTGAAAGTCCTGAAGGAGCTGTAATAATTCAAGCTGATCTAGGGTCTAAAACAGGTGTTTTAGTTAATGTCATGGATCAAATTAAACTTGCTGGAGTGGAGGATATTTCCATTGCTGCAAAAGAGTCGACTAACTAGTGAAATTCTTATTAGATTTTAAGAAAAGTTTTAATATAGGTGGAGCTTTAATTGTAATCTTGTTAATTTTTTTAGGGATTGGTTATATTGTTACTGAACCATCAGGGGTACTTAATGGAAAAGATAAAGTGGATCTTTCTTTTTTAAGAAATATTCGTCCAAGCGAGTTAAATGAGCGTGATCGTATAAAGCCTAAAAAGCCTCCCAAGGTTGAAAAACAGCCAGATATTCCAAAACCTAAGGTTGCTAAGATAAATAAACCTCAAAACCCTAGACCACAAATGCAGGCTGTGCCGTTGGCGTTAGGCTTAGATTTAGGAACAGGCCCTTTTATTGGTGGAGTTGGTGTTACGGGATCTTCAGATTCAGAAATGGTGCCAATAGTAAAAGTTGACCCCCAGTACCCAAGAGAAGCAGCAATGAAAGGCGTAGAAGGTTTTGTTCAGATGCTAGTTGATATTCAGCCTGATGGATCAGTTAGTAATGTAAGAGTAGTAAGCTCAAGTCCAAGAAGGGTTTTTAATCGTGCAGCTGTAAGTGCAGCGAGTAAATATAAATATAAACCACCTGTAAAAAATGGAAAACCCTATGCTGTAAAAGGACATGGTATTCAAATTGATTTTAAGCTGGATGGTGTTTAATGAAGGTATTAGTTTTTTTTATATTAATTTATGTTTTTTCAATACCATCTGAAGCATTTGATTTTTCACAAAATACAAAGGCCTTTAAGAAAAAAATCTCAAGGAGGCCTGGCGCTTCATTGTCAGAAAGAACACATAAACTTCTCATTAGAGCTCAAGAAGATCTAAGTTCCGGTGAAATAAAAAGAGCGTTTACAGCTTTTAAAAAACTTGTAGTCAGGACCGCTTCAAATCCACCAGAGAATGCTCAAGTGCTTCAAGCACTAGCCTATGCCTATGCACAAAAAGAAGAGAACCAAAAAGCGTTAAAAACTTTTGAAAAAACATTAGATATGGATTCATTGCCACAAGCGCCCACATTATCGATTATTTATATTATTGGTCAGCTTGAAATGATGAATTTAAAATATAAAAAAGCAGAAGAAATAATGAATTTTTGGCTGGCAGTAGCTCCCAATCCAAGTGGTCAAGCCTATGCGACTTTAGCAGGTGCCTTATATGGGCAAAAAAAGAAAAAAAAAGCTTTAAAAGCCATTCAAAAAGCCATTGATTTAACTCCAGAACCTAAAGAGTCTTGGCTTGCAATGGCTGTTAGTTTGTATTTTGCAAATGAGAAGTATAAAGAGGCCATTAAAGTTTTAAAAATACTTGTTGCTCAAAACCCCAAAAAAGAAGCGTACTGGAAACAATGGGCGGCAAGTCACTTATCAACTGATGAAGAAAAAGAAGGGCTAGTAGTTTTGCAGATGGGTCATTTAATGGGGACTATTAGTGGTGATAAGCAGGTTCAAAATGCTTCTAGTCTAATGGTCTCTACTGATATTCCCTATAAAGCTGCCATGTGGATTGAGAAAAAACTTAGTAAAAAAGAAAGAAAAACTTTAAAAGTTCAAAAGCAATTGGCATCTGCGTATATGAGTGCTCGTGAAAATAAAAAAGCTCTTAAGGTTTTAAAAGAAATTCATAAAACTAACCCTCAAGTAGGAATGTCTATTCAATTAGGACAGGTTTTTTTAGCAGAAGAGAAGTGGCTTGAGGCTAAGTCTGTTTTTCAATCTATTAAAGCTATGAAGCTTGAATCAGATAATAAAGAGCAAGTTTATATGGGACTTGGAGTGGCTTATTTTAATTTAGGTAAATTAGATCTTTCTAGGCAGAGTTTTATAGAAATTGCAGACAAGTCTGAATCTGCAAGGGGTTGGTTGAGTTTTATACAGTCTCAAACTGTGGTAGAATAACCTTATTTTAATGAATAAGATTCCAAATTAGTATTTTAGAAAGTCAGTTTTTTTATACTCAAGTCTGAATTTTTAACTTAAATTTACTAAATCCATATTGCGTGATTTTTCTACATAAAAAACTATCAGCTTTAAGGCTAATTATTTTATAATGAAAAATATTCCATAATCATATTATGAAAAATAAAAAAATGTTTTTTTAATCCTAGCAGTATGTTTATCAATACTTTTTAGTTTTATTCTTTACCAAAACTATTTTATAAAGTCTCAATCTGTTTCTCTTTCTTCTAAAAGTGAGATTTTTAAACTTTAAGATGTGGACAAGATTGACCCCTCTAAACCCAGAGTTTGTACTATCACCATGAACTTCTCTGATGAAAAAGAGGTCTTTAATAAATATCTAACCCGAGTTCGGACTTTCTAAACCTACTGAAGCAGCCTTTCTTCAAGTACTTGAAGTCTAATAGAGGGTTTTCTTGGACGCAAACAGTACGCCGTTAGTGCCGAAAGTAAATTTACCACAAAGTTTTTTGGGCTTCGGTGTCTTGAGTGTTCAAGATGAAATTCCTCCTTTAAAATCCCAAAAGCAGTTTCAACAATGTACCTTTTCCTCAGGAGTAGTTTATCAAAAAGAGGAACAAACTTATTTTTCATATTGGATTTAAGATTTGTTATGACTTAAACCCCTTTACTCATCAATTTTTCAAATAGCTTTTGGGATATATATCCTTTGTCTCCAAACAATTTTCCAAAAATATTCTCAGCTAAACCCTCTACAGGCTTTGTATCATGAACATTTCCTGGGGTTATGGTAAAACTTAAGAGCTCCCCTTTGTGAGAAATTACTATGTGAACTTTAAAACCAAAGAGAACCAGCCCATTGTTGATTTCCCACGTTTTCAAAGTCCTTTAAAGGTTTTGTGACGACCGATTCTTTTGTTATTACAAACAACAATGGGACTGGAGTCTACAACAGATATTCCTGTGCAAATATTTGATTGCATAAGTGAGTGTAAAAAAATAAGAATTTGAGGTGCTAAAGATTTTTTAAGTTCCACAAACCTATTGTAGGAGAAGAGTTTTGGGAAATAAGGTTTTAGAAATTTTTGAACATAACCTGTATAGAAAGTTTTAAAATTTCTGAAGCCGGAAAATTGGAATAATAAACAGATGGTGATGACTTCAGACTCAGATAACCCAGGAGGAAAACCTCTCTTTCTTTTGCTGGGTATGAGTTTGGACTGTTCTTTGTTTAACCCTAAAATAAAGTCGTCAACAAGAGTAAAAATTTCTACAATTTGATTCTCTTCGATGATTCTCGGCTCCTTTTTGCAGATCAGTAAAAAACAACTAAATCTTACAAAAGGCTTAAGATGATCTTTTATTTATCCAGCACTTAGGTCCTGAAAAAAGTTCGAACTCGGGTTATCTAAACAAAAATCTTAACGTTATTGAATTTATTGATGAAAAAAACGACAATTGGTTTGAAGACTCTTGTAAATCAGGATTTGAGTGGGATATTTTAATTATATGGCATGGGTTTTGCTGTAGTTTTTCATATTAAGAGAGGAAAATATGAAATTTTTAATAAAAAAGTCTAATCTATATTTTTACAGCATGTTGGTTCTATTTTTATTTATAATAGGGTTTACTCAATTAAATCAAACTCTTAAGAGAGGTGCTTTAAGTACTGTAAGAGGTGAGAAAAGAGTCATTAAGTGTGAGCTGCCTCTTGAGAACAATATAATTCAAAATGTCTATTATGTTAGTGAAAGCCTTCAAGGAGCAAAGCAGATTTTATTTAATTCCAAAAATGGGCTCTTCTTTGACAATGCTTTGTATATTAAAACTACAGATTTTAATGGCGAAAATCATGTGGTTGCATTTAAAGATATTCACTGCGACTCGGTAGGGACTCAAGTCTCATTAAAGTAGGTATTCATATAAAAATTTAAAAGATGTTTTACTTTGACCACCTAGGGGTAAAGGTTTAAATCTGAATTTAGCTGTTTAAAACTCTATGGAAGATCACCTTTGGGTGGTTTTTGAGGGCAAGTTTTTATTCCTGCTAGCCAATTTTTAGCAGTGTTAGTTAACCCGAGCTCGGACTTTTCTAATCTTTCCTTAATTTGTTGCCACTAGGCTAAGTAGTTAAAATCGTTAAGAGCGTATTTATAATTTAAATATCCATATTTTTATAAAATTTTGCCTCTTCAGTAAAATCTGTGGGTAAGTGAAGGCTCTGGAAGCTGTCTAAGACTATGATATAAAGCTATTTTTGTTGTATTATATTGCTTAAATCCATAAGATTTTCTCACTGTCAGTTTTACTTTAGTGTTTAATTAGTTAAAAAAGCTAATTCTATATATTAACGTTAAAACTTCTTAACGCTTCATTTAGAGAAGTTTTTTTATTTGTAGACTCTTTTCGTTTACCAATTATTAAAGCCACAGGTGTGCCATAAGTTCCTGAAGTAAATTTTTTTTGAATAGTACCAGGAATAACAACAGAGTTTTGAGGAATTAAATTGTTATAAATAATTTCCTTAGGCCCTGTTACATCGATAATTTTAGTAGATCCAGTGATTGTAACACCAGCTCCTAAAACAGCCCCTTTTTTTATAAGAGCACCTTCAACTACAATACACCTGCTGCCCACAAAAACATCGTCTTCAATAATCACTGGAGTAGCTTGAAGGGGCTCTAAGACTCCCCCAATTCCAACACCACCAGAAAGATGAACATTTTTTCCAATTTGTGCGCAGGACCCAACAGTAGCCCAGGTGTCTACCATTGACCCTGATCCAACATAGGCTCCAATATTTATATAACTAGGCATAAGCACTGCGCCGGGCTCAACGTATGCTCCCGTCCTAACCAGAGCCTGGGGGATCACCCGAACACCTTCTTCTCCAGTCCATTGCTTAAGTGGGATTTTATCATAGAATCTAAAATCACCAGACTCAAAGATTTTCATGTTTTTAATTTTAAAATAAAGTAGAATAGCTTTTTTTACCCACTCATTTGCAGTCCATTTGTCATGGTTTCTAGAGTATTCGGCTGTACGAAGTTTTCCTTTATCAAGTAAATGAATAGTTGTTTTTATAGAATCAATTACTTCCTGGGGGAAGGAATTAAATTTTTTAGAATTGTTAGATTCATTGTAGTGTTTTTCAATTTTATTTTGTAGACTTTTATTACTCATATCTATTTTTTTCCTTCACTAAATATTTTGATACTATCATAAAGTGGTTTTAAATGAATTTTTAAAATTTCTTCCATATCGATTCCTTTTTGAATTTCATAGGTTAGAGTAGGAATATTTTTTTCAAGACCTGTATAGGTTCCTAAGGATCCAGGAGTAGGGTAGCCAATATTGTCTTTAATTATAAGGCCTGTTTCTTTTGAAATATGGTTAGCAATTGGGGAGCAGTCGCCATTGATATTAAGCATGGGCTTCCAGGAGTGTAGGGATATAATATAGTCAATTTTATTTTCATTAAGATAGGCATTTAGAGCTTTATTTTCGTTTTCACTACAAGGGCTTGTTCCAGGGAAGTATCGAATTTTTGTATAAGCTTGAGTCCAGTCTTTTGTGGGAAGGTTACGGTTTAAATCTACTCCTGCGTAGTTTTGTCGAGTTTTTAATAAAATACCTTCAATATTAAATTCCGGTATTAATGAAATTTTTATATTTCTAATGGGGTGTTTTATAAGTTTTCTGATGAGAGCTTTTGCTAGAATAACTCCCTCAATTTCATCTCCATGAACTCCACCCATAATAAGGATGTGTTTTGAGGTGTTTTTGATTTTGTGACAAAAATCTATTCCAAAAATAGGAAGATTTAAAGACGATTCTCCAAAGATAAAACTTTTCATATGTAAATCCTTTTGTTAGAAGATAACACTATGAAAAACGTTTTGGTCAAGAAGTTCGGTGGAACTTCCATGGGATCTATGGAAAGGATTAAGAAAGTTACGGACAGACTTGTTGAGTCGTTTAATAAGGGTGAGCGATTTGTTGTTGTTGCATCGGCAATGTCTGGTGAAACCAATAGACTTGTAGAGCTTGCTCATAATGTCAATTCTAATGCTAGGGGGGGAGAGGCTTATGACCTCTTATTAGCCTCAGGAGAGCAGGTGTCAATTTCCTTATTAGCACTAGCGCTGCAAAAAAAAAATATGAGAGCCTCTCCAATGCTAGCTTTTCAATTAGGTATTAAAACAGATTCTATTTATTCTAAGGCTCGGATACAGAATATTGAGACCTCTGGCTTAATTCGGATGCTAGAGTCTGGAGTCATACCTGTTGTAGCAGGGTTTCAGGGAATAAATGAGAAAGATAGGGTGACAACTTTAGGTCGAGGGGGGTCTGACACAACAGGTGTAGCACTTGCAGCAGCCTTAAACGCATCAGCTTGTGAAATTTTCACTGATGTTAATGGAGTTTATTCAGCTGATCCAAGGGTTGAGCCCAAAGCCGTTAAAATTGATCAATTAAATTATGAAGAAATGATGGAAATGGCTACTTTAGGGTCTAAAGTTTTACACTTTAGATGTGTGGAGATTGCAGCAAAATATAATATTCCAATACATGTTAGATCAACATTTGTAGAGGGTGAGGGCACTTGGATATTAAAAAGGAGAAACACCATGGAAACACCAGTGGTTTCAGCGATAACTCATGATTCTAAAATTACCATTTTATCAGTAGAGCCTGTACCTAGAGGAGTAAGTTTTTTAGCAGAGCTTTTTACAAAACTATCTGAAAAAGAAGTTGTAGTGGATATTATTTCTCAAACTCAAGGTGCTAAGGGTCAGCGCGTTGCGTTTTCTATTGCAGATGAAGATGTTTTTGTTGGGATAGAGATTTTAAAATCTTTATTTAAAGATGAAACAATTAAAATACAAGACATTCCTAATGTTGCAAAAGTTTCTATTGTAGGTGTTGGAATGATAACTTATCCAGGGGTTGCTGCAAGGTTTTTTAAAACTTTTAAAGAATCAGAAATTGATTTAAAACTTGTAACCACAAGTGACATTAAAATGAGTGGTGTACTTCCTCGCAAACAAGTTGAATTAGCGGTGCAAGCTCTTCATGTTGAGTTTGGCTTAGGAAAAGGTTAAAATGTTTCATCGTTTAAGTTTTTCTTATGATAAGAACAGGCTTTCTTTAAATACAAAAAGTAGTAAAATACCTTTGATAACTTATACTCAAGGAGTAGATAGACCTATATATTTATATAATCTTGAGACAATTAGAAGGAGAATAGAGGCTTATAAAACTGCTTTTAAAGGGTTTAAGAATCATATTCACTACGCAGTAAAAGCAAATCCAAATTCAGAGTTAATGTTATTTATTAAACAACAAGGGCTTGGTGTTGATGTTGTTTCCGTTGGTGAACTTAATAGGGCGCTAGAGGTAGGATTTAATAGTGCTCAGATTATTTTTTCTGGTGCTGGAAAAACTAAAACTGAAATTAAAGAAGCCTTAGAAAAAGATATTTTTCAAATAAATTGTGAATGCCTTTCTGAAATAACAAGAGTTGTGCAAATAACACAAAGTTTAAATAAAAAGGTAGCTATAGGAATAAGACTTAACCCTGATATACCAGTGGATACTCACCCATATATTTCAACAGGCTTAAGAGAAAATAAATTTGGAATACCTTTAGAACAACTTTCTTTAGTGTTAGAGATTTTAAAATCAAGTAAAGGATTTGTCACATTGCAAGGAATAAGTTGTCATATTGGCTCACAAATTATGAGCACAGACCCTTTAGTTAAAGCCTTAGAGTCGGTTTTAAGAGTTGAAAAAAAGCTGTCTCTTAAAGGGTATAAAATTAAATACTTGAATTTAGGTGGTGGACTGGGAGTAGATTATTCATCTAATGATGAAGAGGCTGATATTAAAAGTATTACAGAGTTTGGAGAAAAAATTACACCTTTGCTTAAAGATTTTAAGGGAGAAGTTTTATTTGAACCTGGAAGGTCTATTGTCGCAAGAGCAGGTGTTTTACTGGCTAGAGTAGAGTATATTAAGAACAATCTTTTTAAAGATTTTTTAATTTTAAATACAGGAATGCACCATTTAATAAGACCTTCACTTTATTCAGCTTATCATAGAATTGTTCCTTTAAATTTTGATCAAACTAGAGCTATTAAAAACTTTGATGTAGTGGGCCCCATTTGTGAATCTTCAGATGTTATAGGCTATGATAGGCTTTTACAGGTTCCTCAAGAGGGTGAATGGGTAGCTATTATGGATGTTGGAGCTTATGGAATGTCCATGGCCAGTGCTTATAATCTACATGCTTTTCCTAAAGAGATTTTAGTTTAAATTTATTATTTTTGGTATAAATAAGCTACTCAACCTTTAAGGCCTAGCAACAGTATTGTGATATGACCACTAGTGTCCAAATAGTATGAGTTATTTTTTTCTAAGCTTTTATGTCTTTAATGGGGACAAAATATGAGTGGGAGCTTTAGGGGTTTTATGTCACTTTTTTAAGCCAAAATAAAGTTCTTAAGTTACTTAAAGCTGCTCTTGTATTGACAGAATCTTTAAAAACAGGCATTTATTAGAGCAATGATAGAAAACTTTTTAAATAAGAATGCAAATTTTTAATCATCACCATGATTAAGATACATCTTCCAGATAAGTCTATTAAAGAATTTAAAAGTAACCCTACAGTTTTAGAGGTTGCAAGAACTATTGGTTCAAAGTTAGCAAAAGACACTGTGGGGGCTAAAATCAATGGAGCAAAAGCTGTTGTTGATTTTAGAACTAAATTAGAAGATGGGGCTAAACTTGAAATTGTAACCCTAGACTCTTTATCTAGTCGTGAAGTTATTCGTCACTCAGCAGCTCATGTTTTGGCTGAAGCTGCTCAACAGCTTTACCCAGGAACACAGGTTACAATTGGTCCTGTTATAGAAGATGGGTTTTATTATGATTTTTATCGTGAAGAAGCCTTTACTCCAGATGACTTAAAGGCTTTAGAAAAAAAGATGAATTATATTATTAAGAAAAATCAACCTTTAGAAAAAAAAATAATTTCTAAAGATGAAGCTATTCGAATGTTTCAAAAGCTTGGGGAGAAATTTAAAGTTGAATTGATTAAAGATATTTTAGAGACTGAAGAAATTTCTATATATGAACAAGGTGGAAGTTGGTTTGATCTTTGTAAAGGCCCACATGTTCAAAAAACTGGGCAGATAAAAGCTTTTAAACTTTTATCTATTGCAAGTTCTTACTGGCGTGGGGATGAGAAACAAGAAAGTTTGCAACGTGTTTATGGAACAGCCTTTGAGTCTAAAGAGGCTTTAGATGAATATATGTACTTACTTGTTGAGGCTAAAAAAAGAGACCACCGTATTGTGGGTAAGAATTTAGACCTTTTTACAATGGTTTCTGAATATGCTCCAGGATCTCCATTTTTTACCCCTAAAGGAACTTTTGTATATAATACTCTACAAAACTATATGAGGGATAAGTATAAAAAATATGGTTATGATGAAGTTATTACCCCTCAAATTTTTGATACACAACTTTATCATAAAAGTGGTCACTATGAAAATTATAAAGAAAATATGTTTTTTACGGAAACAGATGGGCGTGAATTTTCAGTAAAGCCTATGAATTGTCCTGGGCATTGTCTTTTGTATAATACGAAAAAAAAATCTTATAGAGACCTTCCTTGGAGAGTTGCAGACTTTGGAAGGTTACATAGATATGAACGTTCAGGTGTTGTCCAAGGCCTAACTAGGGTAAGAACATTTTGTCAAGATGATGCCCATATTTTTTGTAGAATGGATCAATTGCAAGGCGAAATAGCTGAGGTGCTGACGTTTTTAAACGAAGTTTATACAGAGCTTGGAATGGCTGAATATAAAATTTTCTTATCTACTCGTCCAAAAAAACGTATGGGAAGTGATGAGATTTGGGATAAGGCTGAAGGTGCTTTGTCAGAGGCATTAACAAGTTTAAATTTATTATTTGAAGTGAATGAAGGTGACGGTGCTTTTTATGGACCAAAGCTTGATATTATGTTTGTAGATGCTCTTAAAAGAAAGTTGCAGTTAGGGACAGTACAGTGTGATTTTAATCTCCCTAATGTTTTTGATTTGTCATTTGTAAATGAAAATAATACTTTAGAGCAGCCAGTTGTGCTACACAGAGCTATTTTAGGTTCTATGGAGAGGTTTTTTGGAGTATATTTGGAGCATACAGCAGGAAGACTTCCTTTTTGGATGGTTCCAGTGCAGCTTAAGATTTTAAATGTTTCTCATAAGCATAAAGACTTTTGTCAGATCTTAAGGAAAAAATTTGGAGAAAACGGTCTTCGTGCTGAGTTTGATTGTAGAGCTGAAAAGCTAGGTTTTAAAATTAGAGAAGCACAATTGGAACAGGTTCCTTATATGATTATTTGTGGTGATGAAGAGGTGAAGACTGGTGATATTTCTGTAAGGCTTAGAACAGGGGAAGTTAAAAAAAACTTAAGTGTAGGTGAATTTATTAAAGAGTTAGTAATACGTGATAAATCACGCTCATTGGATTTATAGGTAAGTTTATAGGAGGCTACTATTAAAGGTGGAAAAGGAGGGCGACGCCCTCAAAGAGATGAAGGTCATAAAGTTAATGATAGAATTATAGCTGCGCAAGTTCGTGTGATTTCTGATGATGGAACAATGCTTGGCTCCATGGGGATTCAAGAAGCTCTTAAGATTGCTCGTGATAAGGGTTTAGACATTATTGAAGTTGCACCAAATGCCAAACCTCCTACATGTAAAATTATGGATTATGGAAAATGGAAGTATGAAAATAAGAAAAAAGCTGTTGAGTCTAGAAAGAAACAGACCATAATATCAATAAAAGAAATTCAAATGAGGCCTCGTACAGAGGACCATGATTTAGAAACTAAACTTAAGCATGCCACTAAATTTATATTAAATGGTGATAAAGTAAAGGTGAACTTAAGGTTTTCTGGTAGAGAGATGGCTCACCAGGAACTTGGCTATGACCTGTTAATGAAGGTTATTAAGATGCTTGATAATATTTCTATTATAGAAACAGCACCTAAAAAAGAAGGAAGGCAGCTTTTTGTTATTCTTGCCCCGGATATTAAAAAAATTAAAGCTTATAAAGACTTTAAAAAAAGAGAGAGTAAAATAGACACCGCTAAAGCTGCCACACAGCATATTAAAGAGAGTGATCCTGTTGCTTTAGGTTTAAATACTAAAGTCTCTGAAGTTACACAAGAATCTTAAGTTTTAAAGATTTAAGTGCTTTTTAATAGGGTGTTTAACCCAATGGTGGTAAGTGTTTAAAAATATTATTGCTATAAATAATGGTGGCCTTTTTTTAATTGTAATGTAATGTTTAGTACCTTAGAGGTGTAATGATAAGGGCAGAAATTAGAGTAAATTGTTTTTAACAGAGTGCTTTTTAGAAATAAATAGATAAAAATCTAATTTAAAAAAGCCTTCCCTGACATAAACTAAAGGATGTCATTTAGTATAAATATTAATTCATATAACATTATAGGGGTTTAAAAATGAAATCAGGTGAGTCTAGTAGAAATAGTGTTAATAAGCCTAAAAAACTGACTTACAAATCATCAGGTGTAGATGTTAAGAAAGCGGATAAAATTGTTGAATGGATGAAGGATACAAATTTATCAACAGTAAGTCCTCATGAGAAGCGTTTAGTTTCAGGTATTGGTGGCTTTGCTGCTCTTTTTAAAGGAAGTTTTTCTCATATGAAGGAGCCTCTTTTGGTTTCATCAACCGATGGTATAGGAACTAAGCTGTTAATGGGCCTAGCGTCGGGTAAAACAAAGGGGCTTGCTCAAGACTTAGTTGGAATGTGTGTAAATGACCTTCTTTGTACAGGGGCTGAGCCATTATTTTTTCTAGATTATTTTGCAGCATCGAGTTTAAAAGAAGATCAGCTTAAAGAGTTTTTTATAACCTTAAAAAAAGCTTGTATTCAGTCAGGTGCTGCTCTTATTGGAGGTGAAACAGCAGAATTGCCAGGTTTGTACAGTCCTAACCATTTTGATGCAGCAGGTTTTGTAGTGGGAGTAGTTGATGGGGAAAAGGTATGGGAAGTTAGAAGGGTTAAAGAAGGTGACCTTGTTTTAGGTATTTTAAGCTCAGGGTTTCATTCAAATGGTTATTCTTTATTAAGAAGGGTATTTGGTGAAAATGGCGGAGATTATATAGATGAATTAATAAAACCTACTAAGCTTTATTGGCCATTAGTTAAAGCATTAAAAGAGAAGAACCTCATGGAAGCTATAAGAGTTTCAGCGCATATCACAGGTGGTGGTATGGATAATATTAATCGCATTATGCCAGAGGGCTTAGGGGTTGAGCTAAAAGATTGGAATTGGGAAGAACTCTATAGAGTTACAATGTCTAAGGCTAATCTTACTCAAGAGGAAATGTATAAGACATTTAATTGTGGAATTGGTTTTTTAATAGTCATAGATCCAAACTATTTTCAGAAAGTTTTAAAAGTTATTAAAAGTATTTCCGGTATGGGGGTTGTTACAAGCGGACATGTTTGTAAAATGGTAGGAGTTCAAAAGTGGAGGATTAAATAAGGTGGTTAAAGCTTATCAGGGCAATAGAGTGATGAATCAAGCCGTGTATCTTGCTTTGGGTGTGGACGTAAAGATTTAATGGAGCTTAGGATTTTAAAAATTGGAAATTCACTATAAAGAGGTTTGTCACTGAATATGTTAATAGGTTTAATAAAAATTAAATCACAGTTCTTTAAAACTACTAATGAATTTGATTTAAGAAAGCCATATCTTAAATTAAAATTTAAAAAAAAAGAGATAGAAATTTTCTCTCCATCTCTTTTTAAATAAATTTTTGGAGCTTCTTTAAGAAGCTACAGTTTTGTAATTACAAAGCTATAATAGCTGCTATAAGGACTGCCGCTACAGAAATAAAAAGAACACTAGTCTCTGAATAATAATAAGCTACTTCTGTGTTTTGCAAAAGAGCTGTGTTGAGTTCTTCAAGCTCTTGGTTTGATGCTACGTAACTCAATGAAACCAAGTTGCCTTAGGTCTTTCAATCTTTTTCTTCTTTAAAACCCTTTAAATTTTTGTCGCATTTAGGTTATTTACAATAAAAAAAAAGATAAAGATTATCTCTTTATCTCTTTTCTTGTTTCAAATTACTCTTATTAAGAGAATTTTATAAAGAAACAGCTATTGCAATTATTAAAGCTATACAAACTGTTGCTGTAATAGGAGTATTGCAAATACCAGCAACACTATAATCACTATAATAATAAGCTACTTCTGTGTTTTGCAAAAGAGCTGTGTTGAGTTCTTCAAGCTCTTGGTTTGATGCTACTTCAACTTTTAAAATAGCTTGATCAATAAGGTCTAATTGAACTGTGTTTACAGTGTCACTTTTTGCCTCATTGAGCATGTTGATTATTTCAGTTCTACTGAAAACTTCTTTTTCAGGTGTGGCAAGAGCCACAGAAGTAGAAAGTAGAGCTACGGACATTAGTACGGATAAAATCGATTTCATTTTACACCTCCATTGGTTTGTTGTTTCGATTATCTCAGGGCGGAACGTACACAATTTACTTTGGAATATCTAGTTGAAAAATTACTTTTGAAATTTTTTTAAGAATTTAACCCATTGGATGTAAAATTAACTAACCCGAGTTCGAACTTTTTTCAGGACCTAAGTGCTGGATAAATAAAAGATCATCCCAGCCTTTTGTAAGATTTAGTTGTTTTTTACTGATCTGCAAAAAGGAGCCGGGAATGATCGAAGAAAATCAAATTATAGAAGTTTTTACTCTTGTTGACGACTTTATTTTAGGGTTAAACAAAGAACAGTCCAAACTCATACCCAGCAAAAGAAAGAGAGGTTTTCCATCTGCGTTATCTGAGTCTGAAGTCATCACCATCTGTTTATTATTCCAATTTTCCGGCTTCAGAAATTTTAAAGCTTTCTATACAGGTTATGTTCAAAAATTTCTAAAACCTTATTTCCCAAAACTCTTGTCCTACAATAGGTTTGTAGAACTTAAAAAATCTTCAGCACCTCAAATTCTTATTTTTTTACACTCACTTATGCAATCAAATATTTGCACAGGAATATCTGTTGTAGACTCCAGTCCCATTGTTGTTTGTAATAACAAAAGAATCGGTCGTCACAAAACCTTTAAAGGACTTGCAAAACGTGGGAAATCAACAATGGGCTGGTTCTTTGGTTTTAAAGTTCACATAGTAATTTCTCACAAAGGGGAGCTCTTAAGTTTTACCATAACCCCAGGAAATGTTCATGATACAAAGCCTGTAGAGGGTTTAGCTGAGAATATTTTTGGAAAATTGTTTGGAGACAAAGGATATATATCCCAAAAGCTATTTGAAAAATTGATGAGTAAAGGGGTTCAAGTCATAACAAATCTTAAATCCAATATGAAAAATAAGTTTGTTCCTCTTTTTGATAAACTACTCCTGAGGAAAAGGTACATTGTTGAAACTGCTTTTGGGATTTTAAAGGAGGAATTTCATCTTGAACACTCAAGACACCGAAGCCCAAAAAACTTTGTGGTAAATTTACTTTCGGCACTAACGGCGTACTGTTTGCGTCCAAGAAAACCCTCTATTAGACTTCAAGTACTTGAAGAAAGGCTGCTTCAGTAGGTTTAGAAAGTCCGAACTCGGGTTAACTAGTATTATTTACAATAAAAAAAAAGATAAAGATTATCTCTTTATCTCTTTTCTTGTTTCAAATTACTCTTATTAAGAGAATTTTATAAAGAAACAGCTATTGCAACTATTAAAGCTATACAAACTGTTGCTGTAATAGGGGTATTGCAGAAAAGACCACTGGGGCGGCTTTCTGAGCCAGCCACTTCCATGTTTTGCAAAAGAGCTGTGTTAAGTTCTTCAAGCTCTTGGTTTGAAGCTACTTCAACTTTTGAAATAGCTTGATCAATAAGGTCTAATTGAACTGTGTTTACAGTATCACTTTTTGCCTCATTGAGTATGTTGATTATTTCAGTTCTACTGAAAACTTCTTTTTCAGGTGTGGCAAGAGCCACAGAAGTAGAAAGTAGAGCTACGGACATTAGTACGGATAAAATCGATTTCATTTTACACCTCCATTGGTTTGTTGTTTCGATTATCTCAGGGCGGAACGTACACAATTTACTTTGGAATATCTAGTTGAAAAATTACTTTTGAAATTTTTTTAAGAATTTAACCCATTGGATGTAAAATTAACTAGTATTATTTACAATAAAAAAAAAGATAAAGATTATCTCTTTATCTCTTTTCTTGTTTCAAATTACTCTTATTAAGAGAATTTTATAAAGAAACAGCTATTGCAACTATTAAAGCTATACAAACTGTTGCTGTAATAGGAGTATTGCAAATACCAGCAACACTATAATCACTATAATAATAAGCTACTTCTGTGTTTTGCAAAAGAGCTGTGTTGAGTTCTTCAAGCTCTTGGTTTGATGCTACTTCAACTTTTAAAATAGCTTGATCAATAAGGTCTAATTGAACTGTGTTTACAGTGTCACTTTTTGCCTCATTGAGCATGTTGATTATTTCAGTTCTACTGAAAACTTCTTTTTCAGGTGTGGCAAGAGCCACAGAAGTAGAAAGTAGAGCTACGGACATTAGTACGGATAAAATCGATTTCATTTTACACCTCCATTGGTTTGTTGTTTCGATTATCTCAGGGCGGAACGTACACAATTTACTTTGGAATATCTAGTTGAAAAATTACTTTTGAAAAGATTTCAACAATCTAACTTTAAAATTAAAAAATACCTTAAAAACATAATTAAAAACAATATTGACTAAAAATGCTGTATTTTTAAGCATAGGTTTGGCTATTTTCATTAGAATATAAGGATAAAAGTTGTATGAACAATTAGCTAAGTGGTTATTTAAGTTACAGGAGTAAAAAAAAAGAAATAAAGAGTGTGGGTTAATATTTTAAGTCTCTCATAAGGTTAAACGGCTTTAGATTAAAATTTCATAAAGATGTAAATTATTGGGGCAAGGTTAAGGTGCTTTTATTCTTACCTACTTAAGGTACTATCTAGATGTGTTGAGGTTTATAGTAAAGGAAACTTAGTTAATAAAATTTTGTTCTTTGGCTTGATTTTACTATTTGCTCAGATAGCCTTTTATATGAGGATGATTTAAAAGAGTGTTTAAAAGTGTAAGACAAGGTGTATTTATATCAGGAAAGGGCTCAAACCTTAAAGCCCTTTTAGATGCCTACCCAAAAGCTACTTTTTATGTATTTGCTAATAAAAACTGTGAGGGTTTAGTGTGGGCTCAAAGAAGGGGCTTTAAGGCAGAAGTAGTGTCTTTGAAAAATTCTTTAGACTGGGTAGAGTTTTCAAATAAAATTAATACTCTTAAAATAAAGAGAGTTTTTCTTTTAGGATTTATGAGAATTATACCTGAGATTTTTTTAAAAGTAGTTAAGGCAGAATGTATTAATCTACATCCCTCAATCTTGCCTAATTTTTCAGGCTTAAATGCCATTAAAAGATCGTATGAAGCTAATATGGCAAGAGGTTGTACTTTGCATAAGGTTATTGCTGAAATAGATGAAGGTGCTATACTACTCCAAAAAGTCATAGTTGGAAGTTTTGATTTTAAAGGTTTTGTAGAGCGTGTGCACCACTTTGAGCAAAGGCTTATTTTTAAATATATTGAAAAAACTAGAGGTTTATATGAATAAAGTGAATATTCTTTCCATAGGGTGGCGTTCTCATTGGCTAGCGAGGCGTTTAAAGTCTTTAGGTGTTGAAGTTTCACTAATTGAACTTACTAGTCATTTAGATTGGTCTGATCCTGAAGATATTGATGGTCCTTTCCCATTTTCTATAACACTTCATTCTCCAGAAGATTTTGTAAACCTTACTAAAACTGATGATACTATCTGTCCTTTAAAAACAGGATTTTGTTTGTCTACCCCATCGGGGAATTTATCTTGGGATGCTTTAAATAGACAAGCTGTGTTAGAGGGCTTTAAAAATGAATTTGAGGAAAAAGCTTTAGAAAATAAAAGCTTTTGGTTTAATGATTTTTTAAAATCTTTTTCAAAATCATCATTTAAAAAAGCCTTATTATGGTCTAAAGAAGAAGAGGGTTTTAATTTAAAATCTGAACTTTACTTACGTAGATCAGAAAAAAAGACTTATTTAAAAAGCTTAGAGCTTTTAAGAAAACACGGTGTTAAAGTAGAACTGGTCTCAAATGAGGATCTTTTTAAAATTTTATTAGAAATTAAAGAAAATTCTAATGATTGGATAATGAGCTTAACTACTCTTGAATTAAAGATTTTAACATCAAATAAAAAAAACAATATAAAAAATTTTCTAGGCTGGCATAGGAAAAGATTTTTTTATAAATCTAAAAATCTTGAAGCTCTTCCAGTATGGTTTATTTGGCTAGACTCTCCATTTAAACCTTGGAAGGAAGAAAATTTTATAATCAGTATTAAAGGTAGGCAGAATAATTATTTAGATATTTGGACTTTAGAGGAAGTTTATAATAAAAAAGTCAAAACAGAATCTACTGAAAAAATCCATGATTTTTTACAATCTAAATTTAAATTTGTAGAGTTTACCTCTAAACAGAGTGACAATCTCGAAGGTTCATTAAAAACATTGTTTCCAG
The DNA here is from genome assembly GCA_965205365.1 of Bdellovibrionales bacterium. Taxonomy (GTDB): domain Bacteria; phylum Bdellovibrionota; class Bdellovibrionia; order Bdellovibrionales; family UBA1609; genus JALZUR01. The sequence continues at coordinate 165,525 of CBDBGT010000010.1, read as the reverse complement.
TTAGTGATGAGAAGGGCTTTTTAAATGATACAAATTACACTTGGAATTCACCAGTAGAGTGGAGAGGTTACAGTATGAACTTAATATATAAGTATCAGTATAACTTAGTGCAGGCTATTTATGATAAAGGGGTAAAGTAAATGATTTCTCGTTATAGTCATCCTGAGATGGCAAATATTTGGAGTGAAGAGAATAAATGGGAAGCTTTAAGAAAAGTAGAGGTTGCTGTTGCTCAAGCACAAGCTAAGCATAAAATTATTCCCAATAAAGCAGCCCTAGATATTAAGAAAAAATCTAAATTTAGTATTCATCGTATAAAAGAGCTTGAGGCTAGAGTTAAGCATGATGTTGTAGCTTTTGTGACTAATTTAGCTGAAAATGTTGGAGCTTCTGGAAAGTATATTCATTACGGACTTACATCGTCTGATGTTCTTGATACAGCTTTTGCTATTCAAATTAAAGAATCAAAATTAATTTTATTTAAAGCTTTAAATGACTTAGAAGCTGTAATGATTTTTTTAATTCAGGAGCATTATACAACTTTATGTGTAGGGCGTACTCATGGAATACATGCTGAACCAACAACGTTTGGTTTTAAAATAACTGGTTTTTTAGCTGAACTTTATAGAAATAAAGAAAGGTTAAATAAAGCTTTTGATGAGTGTTTAGTTGGTCAAATTTCAGGAGTTGTTGGAACCTACTCTTTTCTTAAGCCTAATATTGAAAAAGAAGTGTGTAAAAGCTTAGGCTTAAAATCAGAAGATATTGCAACTCAAGTTATTCCAAGAGATCGTCATGCTTATTTTATGCAAGCGTTATCTTTAACAGGTGCTTTTATAGAAAGATTCTCTATTGAACTTAGGCACCTTCAAAGAACTGAAGTTTCAGAAGTTATGGAGAAATTTTTAAAAGGGCAAAAAGGTTCAAGCGCTATGCCTCATAAAAAAAACCCCATTGGTGCAGAGAATTTAACCGGGGTGGCAAGGCTTTTAAGGTCTTATAGTATGGCAGCAGAGCAGAACGTAGCACTATGGCATGAAAGAGATATATCACATTCATCAGTGGAGAGAGTTATTTTTCCAGATGCATTAACAGTACTTCATTATGGTTTAGTGCGACTTGGTAAGATTTTAAGTAATTTGTATGTGGATAAAGAAAAAATGTTAAAAAACTTAAGCTTATTAGGTGGGCAAATTTACTCATCTCATATTCTTTTAGATCTTATAGATTCAGGGGTTAAAAGAGAACAAGCATATAAGTGGGTTCAAAGTGTAGCTCATGGTTTAAAAGAAGGCAATCTTTATCAAGATGAAATTTTAAACCACAAAGAAATTTCCAAAAGAATTTCCAAACAAAATCTTGAAGAGCTTTTTTCAGGTAAAAGACATGTAAAAAATATTAAAAAAATAATCAATAGGGTTTTACCTAAAAGCAAGAGATTAAAATAAAGGGCTTTAGATATGAATTTTGAAAAAAAAAATTTTATATATGAGGGAAAGGCAAAAAAACTTTACTCCACAAATGATGATGGAGTGATTTTAATTGAGTTTAAAGATGATTTAACAGCATTTAATGCAAAGAAAAAAGGATTTTTTAAGGGTAAAGGTCAAATTAACTTAAAAATTAGTCAATTGGTTTTTTCTCATTTAATTAAAAATGGAATTAAAACTCATTTAATTAAACAGGTTTCAGATACAGAGGTTTTTGTAAAAAAAGTTAAGATTATTCCTTTAGAAGTGATTATTAGAAATAAAGCAGCAGGATCTATTTTAAAGCGTTTAGGTATTGAATCTAGCTTTGAATTTAAAAAGCCAATGTTTGAGGTTTTTTATAAAAAAGATGAATTAGGAGATCCTCTTATTACATACCAGCACATAAGAGCACTGGATTTATGTAGTGATAAAATATATGAGGCAATTAAATTAGAATCTTTAAAGATAAATGGAATTTTAAAAGATTTGTTTTTTAGGGCAGGGGTGGATCTTATAGATTTTAAAATTGAATTTGGTTTAGATATAAAAGGACAGCTTTTGTTAGCAGATGAAATTTCTCCTGACTCTTGTCGGCTTTTGAGTTTAGAGACAAAAGAAGTATTAGATAAGGATAGATTTAGAAAAGATATGGGCAAGGTTTTAGAGTCTTATAAAATTATTTTAGAGAAATTAGAAAAGGTGGTTTGAATATGAGTAAGAGGGTTAAATATGGAATTAAAGTTATGCCTAAAAAAGATGTTTTAGATTCTCAAGGGCGTGCTACAGAGCTTGTTTTGTCTAAAGCAGGGTTTTCTTTACAAGAGTGCAAGGTTGGTAAATATATAGAAATTAAAACTACTTCTACAAAAATTGATATTTTAAAAATGGCTGAGTATGTGCTGTACAATCCGTTAATTGAAGAGATCTCAATAACTGAGGGTTAATGCTTGGAGATAGAAATGAAAAGAATTGGTGTAGTAAGGTTTTTAGGCACAAATTGTGATGAAGATGTTTTCAATGGAATAACTCAAATCAAGGGTTTAAAACCTGTTTGGCTTTGGTATGAGGATGAGTTTAATGAGGATTTTGTTGATGGTATTGTTATTCCAGGTGGATTTTCTTATGGAGATTATTTAAGGTGTGGTGCTTTAGCTGCTAAAACGCCAGTGATGGATTCTGTGGAAAAATTTTCCAAATCTGGAGGAAAAGTTTTAGGGATTTGTAACGGATTTCAAGTTTTATGTGAGAGAGGGCTTTTGCCGGGAATTTTGATGAGAAATAAGGAGGTAAGTTTTATTGATACATGGGTAAGCTTAGAGGCTTTGAGTAAAAATAATCCATGGTCATTAAAAGGCTCTTACACCATGCCCATAGCCCATGGTCAGGGGCGTTTTTATATTTCAAAAGAAGGGCTTAAAGCCTTAAAGGATAATGACCAAATTTGGTTTAAATATACAGACAATCCAAACGGATCTGTTTCAAGTATAGCAGGTGTTTTGAATAAGGAAAAAAATATTGCAGGTCTAATGCCACATCCAGAAAGAGCAGTAGCCAAATGGATGGGTGGGAATGAAGGTAGGTTTTTATTGGAGAAATTTTTATGAGTGGTTTGATGACTTTAGAGGAGAAATTAAAGCATTATGGCTTGAGTAAAGATGAGTATGCAATGGCTTGTAGTATTTTAGGTCAAGGGAAAGGTCATCAAGAACCGACGCCAATTGAGTGGGCTTTGTTTTCAGCTTTATGGAGTGAGCACTGTAGTTATAAGAGTTCTAAGAATCATCTTAAGAATTTGTATAGTAAGTCTAAAATTGTTGTTTCTAACGACGGTGAAAACGCTGGTGTTGTAGATCTTGGGCAGGGTGAAAGAGTGGCGTTTAAAATGGAAAGCCATAATCATCCAAGTTTTATTGAACCTTTTCAAGGGGCAGCTACAGGTGTTGGCGGGATTTTAAGAGATATTTTCACCATGGGAGCAAGGCCTATGGCTTTAGCTAATTACATTTGTTTTGGAGAGTCTGGGTCTAAAAGACTACAAGCTCTTGTTGAAGGTGTTGTTTCAGGGATTTCTTTTTATGCAAATTGTGTTGGAGTCTCAAATATTTCAGGACAGACTGAATTTAATAAAACCTACAATACAAATAATTTAGTGAATGCTTTTGCTTTAGGCTATTATGGTAAGGATGATAAAATTATTTCTTCAAAAATTAAAAATCCCGGAAGCCAAGTGGTCTATGTTGGTGCTAAAACTGGTAAAGATGGTGTTCATGGGGCTTCAATGGCTAGTGAGTCTTTTGATGAAGGGGGTGAGGCTAAAAGGCCAACTGTTCAAATTGGAGATCCTTTTTATGAAAAGTGTTTAATTGAAAGTTGTTTAGAGGTTATGAAAAAAAATCTTGTTGAATCTGTACAAGATATGGGTGCAGCAGGGATCACTAGTGCTAGTTTTGAAATGTCAGTAGGTGGTGGATTAGGCTTAGACCTTAACCTTTCAAAAATTCCTTTAAGAGATCAAAATATGAGTCCTGAAGAGATTTTGCTATCTGAGAGTCAAGAAAGAATGTTAATGACTGTTTCTAAAGAGAATATAAAAAAAGTTGAAGAAATTTTTTCCAAATGGGGTTTAGATGCTGTTGTTATTGGTGAGGTTAGGAAGGAAAAAAAGATTAAAATTTATTGGAAAAATGAACTTGTTTGTCAGGTCAGTCCTTTTGATATTATTAACAAAGCTCCAAGGTATAATAGGCCCCATCATAAGCTTAAATGGCTTTCTACAAAAGGTGAATCTAAGCTTTTAGACCTTAAAGAGGTTTTTTCTTCTCCACAAGGTTGTTCAAGAAAGTGGATTTATAATCAATATGATCAAAGAGTAGGGGCTAAAACAGTTTCTGATTGCTTAAGTCCCATTGGTATTATAAGGCTTCCAGAAAGTGGTAGACCTTTAGGGGTGGCTTTAGGTTGTAGGCCATTGTTAATGGATTTATCACCTATTTTAGGTGGCAAAGACTCTATTTTAAGCCCAGCAATTCAACTGTCACTTAAAGGCTTTAGACCTTGGGCTGTAACGGACTGCTTAAATTTTGGAAACCCTCAAAAAGAAAATATTATGAGTGAATTTACAAACAGTTTAAAAGCTATGAGTGAGGCTTGTCAGATTTTTAAAACTCCTATTATTTCTGGTAATGTGAGTTTGTATAATGAAACTCAAGGAGAAAATATTACTTCAACACCTGCAACATGTGTGGTTGGTTTAAGAGATCAAAAACTTACAGATTTAGACAATAGGCTCCCAAAGTCAAAATTTATTCATTCAGGATCTAAAGTTATAATGATTGAGTGTGGAAATTTTACTTGGTCAGGTTATTCCGGTGATTTAAAAAAACAAAAGCCTTGGGGTAGTGGAGATTTAAATATCACCTTAATAAAAACTTTTTGTGATTATTTGTATGATCTTTCATTTAATGGAGATATAAAATCTAGTAGGCTAGTTGGTAAATTTGGACCCCAGTATGCGCTGTCTCAAATGATAAATGAGGGTATAGGTTTTAAATTAAACTCATCTATTTTAAATAAGTTTTTAAAAACTGAACGTTTTTATCAAGTAATTTTAGAAATAGATAAAAATTTTAAACTTCCAAAATCCTCCTTTAAAGTAGTTGATCTTGGTGAGACAAATGAAACAGGGGTTTTTGAATACTTAGATAAAAAGCTTTCATTAAAAGAAATCAATAAGCTTCAGTGTACTGGTTGGGAGAAACACTTTGGAAATTAACAATCTTGATGCAATGAGTGGTTCGTGGAAAGAAGAATGTGGAGTATTTGGTGTTTTTGGGGATCCAGAAGCCTCAAGAATTACTTTTATGGGTTTATATGCTCAACAACACAGAGGGCAAGAGTCTGCAGGGATAGTTTCTTTAGATGAACATGGGCATCATGTTATTGATAAAGGAAGGGGCCTTGTTGGGGATATTTTTAAGGAAGAGAATTTAAAAAGGCTTAAAGGTAGTGTTGCAATTGGTCATGTTAGGTACTCCACTACAGGAAGAAATCTTTTAAACAATACTCAACCACTAACGGCTCAATTACTTAATGGTCCCTTAGCTCTTGCTCACAATGGAAATCTTGTAAACTCTAAAAAACTAAGAGAAGTTTTAAAAAAAGAAGGCTCAATTTTTCAGGGAACAAGTGATACAGAGTGCTTACTCCACCTTTTAGCTAAACATGAAAGTAATGATTTAGACACTTGTCTAATAGATTCCACAAAAAAGCTGGAAGGAGCTTTTTCAATGGTTCTTTTAAATAAAAATGCTCTTTATGCAATGAGAGATGCAAAAGGTTTTAGACCCCTTGTTTTAGGAAAAAGAAAATTTCATGGGGGAGAGTCTTATGTTGTTGCCTCAGAGACCTGTGCTTTTGATTTAATTGGAGCTGATTTTATTAGATCCATTAAACCAGGAGAGATTTTAAAAATTTCAGAAAAAGGCTTAGAGTCAAGATTGTTTACTCAAAAGGTAGAAAAACTTAAGCACTGTGTTTTTGAGCATGTTTATTTTGCAAGGCCTGATTCCCAAGTTTTTGGAAAACATGTTTATGGAGTGAGAAAGAGTATGGGGAAAATGCTGGCAAAAGAGTCTAAGGTAGAAGCAGACCTTGTTGTACCTATTCCTGATTCAGGAGTTCCTGCAGCCCTAGGGTTTTCAGAGGCATCTGGAATTCCATTTGAAATGGGTATTATTAGAAATCACTATATTGGAAGAACATTTATTCAACCAACTCAAGACATTAGAGACGCAGGAGTTAAAATTAAACTCAATCCACAAGAATTGATTCTTAAAGGTAAAAGTGTTATTTTAGTTGATGACTCAATTGTTAGAGGAACCACAAGTAAAAAAATTATTAATTTAATTAGACAAGCTGGTGTTAAAAAAGTTCATTTTAGAGTTTCCTGCCCTCCAACTACAGGGCCTTGTTATTATGGTGTAGACACTCCTAGAAAAGAACAGTTGATTGCTTCAAATAAATCTATTAAAGAGATTCAAGAATATATAGGCGCTGATTCATTAGCATACCTTTCACATGAGGGCTTAGTTACTGCAGTATCTAAAGGAAGCACCCTGGAAAACTGGGACTATTGCTCAGCTTGTTTTACAGGAGACTACCCAACTGAAATAAATAAGTAAGAAGATATTAGGGTGATTTACTTTTAAGATAATGATGAAGTGGCACATATAGCGTATAAGAATTCTTAGAGTAAAAGCTTCATTTTTGTTTTTTGTATAACTAATAGTAAATATGAACCATGATAAATCCAAAGTGATTAGGTGCTAAGTTTTCAGGAAAATTTATTTTCTGGTATTCAGCTTGAAGTTGAAAATGTGGAAAAGGGAGCCATTGTATTCCAAGTCCTGGAGCTGTTATGCGGCGATTAGAGTTTGTAAAATTTTGTTCAAAATCATAAAGACTATAAATTTTAAAGCCTTTAAAAGCGTTATAACCAAGCTTGGTATGGGTTAAAATTCTTTTAACACTATTAGACATTTGAGTAGTTTTTTTATTCTCATAATCTACTTCATACACAATATAGAATTTTTTAGCTATGGGAATTATACCAAAAGTACCAAGTAATGATCTGGAATTTAAAGGGCTTTCACCATAAAGGTAACTAAGGCCTATTCTAGATTTACTACCTAAATATCTATTAAATTTAGTAGAAAAACTCCGCTCATCATTAGCTAGTCTTTTTTTATCTACTCGACCTAAAGAATAATTCACTGTAAAATCCAAGTTGTCATAAAATCTAGAATATTCAAGGTTATATTTTTCAGAATAAGAACCAAACCCTAAGGTTCTTTTTATCATTCTATTGTGATTTGGATCATTTAAACCATAGTTTATTTTAAACTTACCAACTCTGAGTCTTGACGCGGAAGAAAGTTTGGCTAGAAAGTAATATCTTTCTGCTAAAAAGTTTGATTTTTCGGGATTAGAGGAAGGACCTTCAGTTGTTCCAAGAGTGCCGATAAGCATTAGATTTTTATGTTTAAGCCCAATTTCAAGATTATTTTGCATGATAAAAAGAGTGCGGCTTTCTATTTGTGGAGTGTTTAAATATCTTTGAACGGTACGCACATCACCTCCAAATTTCATCCATTCACTTTCTTTAACTACACCACCAAAGGCAAGCTCTGCTCCAGGCAAAGACCAAGTGCTCATTAGTTCAGAAGATAAACTTCGTCCATAGTTATTTAAAAGGTCACCTCCTGCAGGTGAGTAATGACAGGCTAAACAATTAGAATATCCGGACATTGTGTTTTCTAAAAAACCCAATGCTTTAAAGCTAAAAAGGAAAAGGGGAATACAGACTAATAAAAAAACTCTTTTTTTTATTACGAGATTGTTTTTCATTGAAATAACCTCTTTTTTTCAATAAATTTTGTTATTTTTTCAGGTACAAGAGATTTCCATTGAGGGTCGCCATTTTTTAAAAGTGTTCTTACTCTAGAAGATAAAACTGAACTTTCAATATCATTACAATCAGCAAGTTCTTTGATGCTTTTTTTCTCAGAAAGGTAGTTGATTAGTTTTTGTGATATAGGGTCTGTAACATAGCTTTTTAAAGTTGTACAGGTTTTATTGGATTTATAAGGGAAAATGTAAACCGTGGACTTAGGGTCAAATAACTTTGAAGATGCTTCAAATGTTCCACCAGTTAAATGTTTATAATGGTTTTCTTCAAAAAAATAATTTAAATGATGTCCACCAATGACCATTCCTAGTGGTTCTTCTGTAATATTTCTTAAAGCCTGTTTAACTTCATAATAAAAATTATAATTTGAAATCATAACTCTAAACCCTAAATATGCTAAAGTGTCTACACGATCTAAGAAATCCTTACGATGAACCTTATTACCTATTTTTTTTAAGTGGGCCATAGTGATTTCTAAAAGAGGAGTTGTTTCTTTTAGATTAAAATCTTTTTTAAATTGTTCACAACTTAGATTCAATATTTCAATATTAACCTTTGTAATAGGCCTAAATTCACCTCGAAGTAGAAAAACAGATTTTTCAAAAAACTCTTCAGCCAGTGTGGAGGTTTCACCTTTAGGGTTAAAGACAACATTTTGAGTGAGTCCTTGCTTTACAAGTTCTAAGCACATTAAACGATTGTCAATGTCTTTAAATTTAGGACCTGTAAAATGGATAAGATCAATTTCAATTCTTCCAGAACTAATATTGTCAGTTAATGATTGGATTAATTTTTCAGGATTGTTATGAAGTTCAAAGGCTCCAAATATAAGGTTAACTCCTAAAACACCAAGGACTTCAGACTGTTGTAGCCTTGTGTGGTCTAGCATTTTAACATGAAGAACTATATTATGGGCTGGAGAAAGAGGGGAGAGTTGGTATTTCATTCCTAACCAACCATGTTTTTTATTTGTTGCAACGGTATTGGCAAAAGAAAAGAAAGTGGATTTTTGTTTTCTTGCCTTAGAAAGACGATTGTTTAAAAGATTAAATTCTTTTAAAAGCATTTTTGACAATCTAGATTTGCAAACATACCTGCCACTTTCCTCTTTACCATAAATTTCATCACTAAAGGTCATATCATAAGCAGAAATTGATTTTGCAATTGTTCCAGAAGCATGACCAGCTTGAAAAAAGTGTCTTGCAACTTCTTGGCCTGCTCCTATTTCAGCAAAAGATCCGTAACGAGATTCATCATTGTTGATTTTAAGTGCTTTAAAACTTGTTGACAGTCTTGTGACTGATTTTGCCATGTTTAAATCCTATTTTAGTTATTGCTTTAATTTTTGGATATGTTCTTCTTTTAAGGTGCGTCTTAAAATTTTACCAACGTTAGTTTTTGGAAGATTTTCATAAAATTCAATAATATCAGGAGTTTTGTAGCCTGTTAAATTTTTCTTTGCATAATCTTTAAGGTTTTCTTTTGTAAGACTTTGATTTTTTTTAACAACACAAATTTTAACACATTCTCCAGACCGTTTAGAAGGAACTCCTATTGCGGCCACCTCTAAAACTTCAGGATGATTAGCTATGACATCTTCCACCTCATTGGGGTAAACATTAAAACCTGACACTAGGATCATGTCTTTTTTACGATCAATTATTTTAAAATATCCTTCATCTGTAATAACAGCAACATCACCTGTTTTTACCCATCCATCGGAAGTTAAAATATTTGAAGTTTCTTCAGGTTTATTCCAATAACCTTTCATAACTTGAGGGCCTTTAATGTAAATTTCTCCTCGTTCATTGTTTTTAGGAGTATTGCCGTCATCATCTACAAGTTTCATAAGTGTTGAAGGTAAAGGAATTCCAATGGTTCCAACATAACCTGTGCCATCAATTGGGTTGGCAGATGCTGCAGGAGAAGTTTCAGTTAAACCGTAAGCTTCAATGAGTAGAGTTTTTGTTTTTTCTTCCCATCTGTTCACTACGTTTTTTTGCAAAGCCATTCCTCCCGCTACAGAAAGTTTTAAAGATGAAAAATTAATATTTTTAAAGTCAGGATGGTTTAATAAAGCATTATAAAGAGTGTTTACACCAGTCATAAGTGTGAAAGGAGTTTTCTTCATAAGTTTAATAAAACCGTTTATATCTCTAGGGTTTGCAATAAGAATATTTTTTCCACCAAAGTATAAAAATCCAAAGCAGTTAACAGTAAGAGCGAATATATGATAAAGAGGAAGAGGTGTCAGGATGACTTCATTTCCAGGTTTTAATATAGGATCAATCCATTGAGTGATTTGAAGCATATTTGAAGTGATGTTTTTATGTGTAAGCTCAGCACCTTTAGAAACACCTGTTGTTCCTCCTGTGTACTGTAAAAAAACAGTGTCTTCAGGATCAACAGTAACAGGTTTAAGTTGTTTTGTTTCACCATGGCTTAAAGCTCCATGAAAAGTATAGGAGTTTGGAATATTATAAGGAGGAACTTGTTTTTTTATATATTTTAAACCAAAGTTGATAATTAAACTTTTAGGAAAGCCAAGCATGTCACCAACACTTGTTATAACAACATGCTTAATGGGCACATCTTGAATTATTTTATCAAGCTTGTAAGCAAAGTTACTTAAGATTACAATGGCTTTTGCTCCAGAATCATTAAATTGATGTGCCATTTCTCGCTCAGTGTAAAGAGGGTTTGTGTTAACAACAATTAAACCTGCCTTAATGGCTCCAAAAAGAGCAATGGGGTACTGTAGGATATTTGGTAACTGAATTGCAATACGATCCTCTTTTTTGAGTTTAAGAGAGTATATTAAGAATGATGCAAAATTATTTGAAAGTTTGTCTAATTCACCAAAGCTCATATCAACACCAAAGCTCTGATACGCAATATGATCTTGAAATTTAGAAACTGATTTTTTAAAGAGTTGGTTTATTGTTAAAATTTCATCAGTGTTGATGCTAGGGTTAATATTTTTAGGATAGTGTTTTAACCAAGATTTTTCCATTGTAAAGCCCTTTTTTAAGAGTAGAGTTTATGTGTAAAATAATTCTAATGTAATCCTATATAATTCTTTAGAACTATGAAAGCATAGAATTTTTTGGAAAAATGTAGAGGAGGTTTAAAAAATAAGCAATGGAAGGTTTTTTATTTGATCTGCTTAAAGAGTATACTTTTGAGCCCTATATGGTTTATGGTTTTGTAATTATTGTTATGCTTTTATCAAGTTTGGGTTTTCCTATACCAGAAGAAATCTCTATAGTTAGCTTAGGGCTTTTGTCTTATATAGGTTCAAAGCCTGATTTATATCCTCCGCCCTTTTTAGGGGCTCCTCATGTACAGATTATACCAGCAATGCTTGTTTGTGGTTTAAGTATTTATTTTTCAGATTTTCTCGTTTATTCCATTGGTCGAAGCTATGGTCCATTGGTATTTGCCTCTAACTGGTTTAAAAAAATTGTTCCTGAAAAAAGATTAAATATGGTTAAAGCGTGGACTCGTAAGTGGGGTGGAATTGTTCCAGGGCTTTTTCGGCTTATTCCAGGGGTGAGGTTTCCAGGGCATTTACTTTGTGGGGCTTTAGGGATTAAGCGTAGTATATTTTTAGTGGTAGATGGGCTAGTTATTTTAGCTGTTGTTCCAACGCAAATTTTTTTAATTTCCTATTATGGGGAGGTTATAGTTGATTTAATGAAAAAATTTCAGCTTGTATTAGGGGGCACTTGTGTGTTGGTTTTAGTACTGCTTATTTGGAAATCTTATCAGATTTTTACTAGAAAAGTTGATTAAAGAATTTGTTTTTCTAAAACTTTTAAGTTTTCATCAAGAGTATAGCAAATGGGAACTGCTGTGTTGATTTCAATTTCTTGAATGTCTTTAGGGGAAATGCTTTCAAGGTTGAGCATTAAAGCTCTTAGTGAGTTTCCATGGGCAACAATAAGAAGGTTTTTTCCATCTTTTAACCTTAGAGCAATTTCATTTTCCCATAAAGGTATAAAGCGTTTGAGTGTGGTTTTTAAGGATTCACCCGCTGGTAGGTCTGTAGCAGAGAGCATATCCTTATATCTATCATCATGAATAGGGTGTCTAATGTCATCCATTTCAAGTTGAGGAGGAAGAACGTCAAAGCTTCTTCGCCATTGAAAAACTTGATGTGCTCCATGTTTTTTTGAAACTTCGTTTTTATTTAACCCGGTTAGGGCACCATAATTTCTTTCATTTAAACGGTAGTCTTTTATTACAGGAAGCCAGTTTAAATTATTTGTATTTAAAATTTCCCAAAGAGTATGGATGGACCGTGTTAAAACTGAGGTGTATGCTTGTGAAAATGGAATTTTAAGCTTTTTAATTTTTTCGCCAGCCTTTTTAGCCTCTTCTCTCCCTTGGCCAGTTAGTGGAACATCTGTCCATCCTGTAAAGCGACCTTCAAGGTTCCACTGACTCTGTCCATGTCTAACAATAACTAAGTTTGTGCTCATCAGTAATGGTTTAACAAAAAATTTAAGATTCGAATATCTTTTTAGATTTTTGTGCATTGAATTAATATTTTAAAATTTCATGGCGTAAAGAGTAAGGTTAAAAGTATTATAACCCGAGCTCAGACCTTTCTAAGGACCTAAGTTTTGAATAAATAAAAGATCACCTTAAGCCTTTTGTAAGATGTAGTTGTTTTTTACTCTGATTTAAAAAAAAGAGCTTTGAATGATCAAAGAGAACCAAATTATAGAGGTTTTTACTCTTGTTGACGAATTTATTTTAGGGTTAAACAAAGAACAGTCCAAACTTATACCCAGCAAAAGAAAGAGGGGTTTTCCCCCTGGGTTATCTGAATCTGAAGTCATCACCATCTGTTTATTATTCCAATTTTCCGGCTTCAGAAATTTTAAAGCTTTCTATACAGGTGAAAATGCATATATTGAAAGTTGGTTTTCAAGTTTAAAAAAAGAATTTTTATATAGAAAAAGCTATACTGGAGAAAGAGAATTAAGATGGTTAGTATTTGAATATATTGAGGTTTGGTATAACAAGAAAAGAAGACATTCTTCTCTTGATTATCAAAGCCCTAAAGGGTATGCAATTAAACACAACCTCCCATAGGAAAAAGTGCCCTATTTCTTTGGGAAGGCCCACTCTAATACTTCCTTTATCAAATTTAATACATGAAGATTCGTAGGTTTAATCGCTCCCAGGGCCCGGGCGGCCCTCATACGAACATCTGCATCTGGATCTTTTAAGGCCTCAGCTAATGCCAAGTGAATTTGAGGATCCGTAGGTTTAATATCTTTCAGGGCCCAGGAGGCACTTCTACGAACATATTTATCTGGATCTTTTAAGGCCTCAGCTAATGCCAAGTGAATTTGAGGATCCGTAGGTTTAATCTCTCCCAGGGCCAAGGCGGCACCGCTACGAACACCTTTATCTGGATCTTTTAAGGCCTCAGCTAATGCCAAGTGAATTTGAGGATCCGTAGGTTTAATCTCTCCCAGGGCCAAGGCGGCACCGCTACGAACACCTTTATCTGGATCTTTTAAGGCCTCAGCTAATGCCAAGTGAATTTGAGGATCCGTAGGTTTAATCTCTCCCAGGGCCCAGGCGGCCCTGTTACGAACATCTTTATCTGGATCTTTTAAAACCTCAAATAATGCTAGGTGGACTTGAATATTTGATGTTTTAGAACAGCCTATGGCTGGAATTGTATATTTATTCCATTTTTCTTTAGGTAGATCCTCTAAACTTAAATCTATTTGCACTTGTAAAGAACAAAAAGCATCTTTTTGTTCGTTGTCTAAGTTTTCTTTAAATAAATCTCCAATAAGATTTTTTAACTTTACAGAGTATTCTTGCTTGTTATACCAACCAATTCTTTTCATAAAATTTAGAGCTTGAACTTGTACAGAGAGCATCCCCGGCAAAGGCTTTTCTAAAATAGAAGAAACTCTTTTTTTAGCTTTTTTATTCAATTGAATACGCTCCAGAAAAGAAAGCTCTGCTTTGGAAAGCCCATGCCAAGATTTACCATGTTTTTTTTCTAAATCCTTCATATAATCATTAAGGTTCATGGGTAGTTAAGTTGACTTTGAAGGGAGTTAACTTATTATTATCACTGTGAAAAATAGGTATTTTGCTCGTTCAAGAATTTCAGAGGCTAAATTCAGGGAGATTATCAAGCTTTTTGCCAGTGATTTAACAACTCAACAGATTTCAGAATTAACAAAGCTTAACAGAAAAACTATAGGAAATATTTTAAAAAAAGTACGATCAAAAATAGTTGAGCAATGCGAACAAGAAAGCCTTTTTGACTCTGGTGAAATAGAACTGGATGAAAGTTATTTTGGAGCAAGGAGAGTTAGAGGTCTTCGCGGAAGAGGAGCTAGAGGTAAAACCATTGTCTTTGGGCTTAAAAAAAGAAATGGTAAGGTTTATACTCAGATTATTAAAAACTGCTCTAAAAACGAGATTCTCCCTCTTATACGGGCTAAAATAAGCAAGGAGTCTACAGTTTATACAGATGGCTTTAGGACGTATGATGGTCTTGTGGATATGGGTTATAAAAAACACTACAGAGTTCATCATGGAAAAAATGAATTTTCAAAAGCTGAAGGAAAAGTTAAAAACCATATTAATGGAATAGAGAATTTTTGGGGCTTAGCCAAAGTAAGACTTTCTAAATTTAGAGGAATGCATAAGAATACTTTTTATTTGCATTTAAAGGAGTGTGAGTTTAGGTTCAATCACAGAAATGAAGACCTCTATAGATTAATTCTTTCTATGCTGCGTCGTAACCCTCTTAACTACCCATGAACCATCATTAATTATAGGCACATAAGCCAATGACTTTTGTTTGTCCATTAAAATAGAGTTAATCCACTCAAGCTTTTTATAAATAAGCACCTTCTTGTCTTCAAGAATACAAACTGGATTTTCTATATTTTTTGTACCATTAATAGACCTGATCCACTGACCTTTCATAGCTTGAGACCACAAAAGGTTCTCACTTTCTGTGGGAAACTGTTTTAAATGAGATTTATAGTCTAACTTGGGTATGGAATTAAAGTATTGATTTAATCTATGTCTGATGTTTTTTCCACTAGGAGCTTGGCTGTAGTAACCGTAAATTCTAGAGTTTTGAAAAACTTGTTTCATTTTATTTTGTGTCTCTTGACCAATGGGAGAGTACCTAAAAGCTGATACTTGTTCGGCTTCTCCTCTTGAGAAACCATCGGCAATAAGGGCTTGTGTATATTCTTCAGGAGTTCTATGGTCGGCTTTCTTACCTGCTGTGGTGTTACAACCAAAAAGAAAGACTTCTTTAGGGTGTTTTAATATTCCATCACAAGCTGTTTGGCAGGATGCTCTTTGTAATGTATTTAAAGACAATCTATAATTCGATGAGCCAAAGAAACTACCACCAAAGTGCCCTGAAACAACAAGAACATCACACTTAATCTTTTTTTCACAGGCATTTTGAAACCAATCGCTATCACCACTAGTAAGCTCAATGAAGTTAAAATCATCTTTTAGAAATGATTGAAATATCTGTCTTTCATCATGAGAATTAATTGTAATCGTACAGACAGTGGGTTTATTTTTATCTATAGATACTAATTGAGTTTCAAAAGAAGTGGATTCAGAGGTAGGAAACCTTTTCACATTTAACATTTGATTTCTATTTTGTTTATTAAAGAAAGTTACACAAGCAGTTGTGATTGATATAAATAATAAGATTAATAACACGCGAACCATTTTCTAAGACCCTCTCAAAAAAATAGGTTTTTTAATGTAATACTTATCGGATTATCGGAAAACTTTTTAGTTTAATTAAGAGAAATTCGACAAAGGAAGGGTTCTTTTATTCAAGACGCATAATGAGTTTAATTTTTTAGCTATGTTTTTAACTTAGTGTTTTTAAAGAATTTTTTGTCTTATTTTGATACAAAAGTAGTAAGAAAAATTAAGGTCTAAGCTCTTTAATTAGGGCGTGTCCTCATAACCCTGGACCAGCATAGTTAAGTTTTAGCCACACAAAAGGGCACGCTAAAGATATTATCGATCTAAAGTTTCTAGCGAGTTTTTCAAAGCGAGTCGCCACACTTCTAAAGTGTTTAAGCCTTGCAAAGACATTTTCCACTTGGTGTCTGGCCTTGTAAGTATCTTTATCCAGTTCTGAATTTAATTTCTTACTGTTTCTTCTTCGAGGTATCATTGGCTTCATATTTTTATCTCGAGCTAGTTGCCTGATCTGTTCAGAGTCATAGCCTTTATCTGCCAGTAAACTTTCTGCCTCTAGCTGTTCAATCAAGCTGGGTGGAGCTTTACTGTCGTGCATTTGACCCCCAGTGACTTCAAAACAGATCGGATTTCCATGGGCATCACAGGCCATGTGTATTTTTGTTGTGGCTCCACCTGCAGACCTTCCAATTGCACGGTACTCTCCACGCCTAGCTCCACTAGCATGCTGATGAGCGCGTAGGTAAGTTCCGTCGATGGACACCCACTCTGTATCAACTTCTTCTTGTAAAGCAAAAAAAAAATTATCCCACAAGCCCTTTGCAGCCCATCGATTAAACCCATTGTAAGCTGTTTTCCAAGGACAAAACTTTTCAGGTACATCCCTCCAAGGACCACCTGTTCAAAGCTTCCACAGGATAGCTTCCATAACATTACGGTTATTTTTTGATCTTCTGCAGCCATGTGAAACCAAAATCACTTCAAGCTGCTCCCATAGAGAATCTGTTAAAACTTTTCTTACCATGCAAAATACCTCCATAAGTCGAGTTTTTCCCATCATTTTAAGTCATTCAACTGGGCAAGTGTATTGATTTCAGGACTCTCTTATGAGGACACACCCTAATGACATGGAAATGGACTACCTTGAGTTCAAAAGTTTGGTGTCATAGTTATGGTTTTTAAGTTGGTTGACTCATTATTACGACATCGAGAGGCTTTATGGCGTTTTATTAATCTGAGCTCAGACTTTTCTAAGGACCTAAGTTTTGAATAACTATTGTTGAAACTATTGTTGAGACTGTTTTTGGAATTTTAAAGGAAGAGTTTCACATTGAACACCCCAGACACCGAAGTCTTAAAAAACTTTATAGTGAACTTTTTATTAGCATTAACTGGGTATTGTCTCTGTCCTTTTAAACCGTTAATACCTTCCATGAAAATAGAATGTTAAACCAGATTTAAAAAGTCTAAACTCGGGTTATTATATTATGAAAGAGGAGTAATTTAAGGTAAGCTTTAAAAGGGTTGAGTGTAGTTAGTAGGAAAGTAGTAGAGCAGTTTTTACTTTAGTGCACACCCTTGAATAATATTGTGCTGTTTAAGGTAATTTAAAATTTTTTGATGGGTGTTCATTTTATGCCTTGTCCAATCTGGTGCAATAAGCTCTTCCCACCGTGATGCAAGAGCTGCAAGCCTATGGACATAAATATGAGGTGATAGGTAAGATAAAAAATAGCTCACTTTTTTAGAGTATTCTTCTAATGTGCAGGGTTTAAATTTATTATTAAAGTAATCTTTTTCTAAGGGAGTGTTTTTTAGAACGTGGAGATTATGAAGTTTTACGTTTGTAATTTTAAGATTTGCAGTAATTTGAGCAGCCTCTTGAATCTCTTCTTGTGTCTCATTGGGAAGGCCGAACATAAAGTGGAGGCCTAAATCAATACTGGTTTCTGTGTGAATTCTTTTAATAGCTCTAAGGGTTTGCTCGTTATTGTGCCCACGCTTCATCCACTTTAACTTATCATCTTTAAATGTTTGTGCACCAAGTTCAACAGAGACAAAAGATTTTTCATGAATTTCTTGCCATAATCTTAAAAGAGCAGGGCTTATGCAATCAGGCCTTGTTCCTACAACAAAACCAACTACACCTTCATGCTCTAAGGCTTGGTAGAAGTTTTTACGAATAGTTTTAATTTTTGCAAATGAGTTTGTGTATGCTTGAAAATAAATTAGAAATTTTTTAACTTTAAATTTTTTACCAATAATTTGCTTATATTTTTTTATTTGTATGTCTAAGGGTAAATTTTGAGATTCTGATCTTGCAGCAGAGCCCCAAACATCACAAAAAATACAGGTTTCCATACCTTTAAATCCCTCTCTGTTAGGGCAACTGTCTATAATAGAGATGGGTATTTTATATACTTTTTCTCTGAATCGGCTTTTATAAAAGTTACTTATAGGATTAAAAGGCTTTTGGCCCCATTGTTCTGGTATATTTTTTAGCATTAGAGTATAAGTCTCTTGAAAATGAAAAATGATCAAGAAGAATTTAATGATTACTTAGAAAGTGGATTTGAACCTATTTTGACCAAAGATGGAAGCTTTACACTTAAAAAAATAGGCTTGGTAGAGGAGATGCATGCTCGTGGGGGAGCACTATCAGAATCGATTTTTATTTATTTTTATGCTTTAGAACAATTTTTTAAAGAGTGTAAGGACGGAGAAGAAGTTGAAATTTTATCAATTGGTCTTGGAATGGGTTATAATGAAATCTTATCGGCTTGTGCGTATTTAAATACAAGGGTTCACCGTTATCTAGAAGGGTGTGATCCATGCCAACAAGCCTAAAGTCCTGAAAAAGATAAACAAGCTCCCTCCACACAATTAAAATTTGGTTACTAAATAAACTAAATTGTCGGAGGATTAAATGGAGCTATTTGAAAAGTTAATCGTAAAATCACTAGGTCTTCAAGGTGTAAAATTAGAAAACTGGGAGGCTTGTGATAAAGAGTTAAAACTAGTACACTGACCATTTAATCTTTTCCCCTGTAACCCATTTTTTCACGAGCCTCATTTTTTGTAAAAAACCATCCTATGGTAACAGCTTTGTTATTAATGTAATCAACCCATGCCTCAGTTTTTTTTGTTAAAAGTTTTATTGATGGAATTCTTGTTTTTCCTAAACACTGTCGAGAATACATACCAATAGCAATCTCTGCTTGATTTAGCCAACTTCCATGCTTTGGAGTGTAGTATATTTCAAACCGACTCCATATCCTATGAGCTTCTGTTTCCCCATACTCTCTTACAAGTGATGTTTTAGTGTGAATATTTAAATTGTCCATAACTAAACTAATTTTTTTTGCTTTTTTATATTTAATAGATAGTTTCTTTAAAAATTGTGCAAACAAAACACTTTTTCTATTAGGAGTAATCTCAACAACATATTTGCCACCGAAGGGCTCAACTGCCACAAAGGCATTGGCTGTACCATTTCTCTTGTATTCATAGTCTACCTTTTTAGAACTGCTGGCTTCCATTAAAACAGGAGCACGACTGTCTTCAAATAAAACTATAGGCTTTTCATCAAGGCAAACTAAAGGGTAGTCTTCACTATCGCCTCTTTCATACAGATCTAATATAGACTCCATTCTTTGGATATACTCGTCTGTAAGCTCAGGAACACACCACATTCTTTGCTGCCAGGGTTTTACATCGTGTTCACGTAAGATTATTCTGATTTTTTCTTTTGAAATTGACCCTACAATACCGCTGCCCTCAGCTTGTGCTTTAACAAGTTCTAGAGTCCAACGATCAAACCCTTCTGGAGGATTACTGCATACAAGAGCTACAATGTTTGATTTAACCCTTTCATCAAACACCTTTGGTTGCCCAGGTCTTGGGTCATCTTTTAAACTACGATCTAAACCTAAATTAGCGTAGTTACTGCACGTATTTGTTACTGTTCTTGTCGTAATGTTGAGCACGTTTGCCACGTCACTTCGAGTCTGCCCATTGTTGCGTAAAATAAGCGTCATAGCTCTAATAACTTCGTGTCCTGGGGCGCCTGATCGAACATGTTTTTTTAACTTAAGTAGATCCTCATCCTTGAGAAAAAATATTTCCATGTTGACAGTATATGCTTAAAATACTTTTTTTCTATGACTCATGGGGGAAAAGATTAAATGGTCAGTGTACTAGTCCTTTACGCAAAACAAGATCGTGAAAATGTAGGCTGTAATCAATGTGGCTGCCAAATATCTCATGTCCATGAGTGGAAGCTTCGAAAAATTAAAGCTTCTCCAATAGGCTCATATGAAGAGGTGTGGATTTACTTAAAACAGCTTCGAGGGCACTGCTTAATGTGT
The DNA here is from genome assembly GCA_965205365.1 of Bdellovibrionales bacterium. GTDB lineage: Bacteria > Bdellovibrionota > Bdellovibrionia > Bdellovibrionales > UBA1609 > JALZUR01. The sequence goes on along the minus strand of CBDBGT010000010.1, from coordinate 145,486 downwards.
GATGATAAAGTCAGATCAGCTGGTGTTGATTTTACTCACCCTAATTTTGAAAACTTAACTTACTCACTTGTAGAAAAAGCAGGACGTCTTTGTGAAGAGATGACTTGTGAGTCAGTTGCTAGAATTTTAAGAATGAACCCCAAGACTGTGTGGAATTTGGATCAGTACCGGATGAAGCAAATAAAACCTCTTTTAAGCTATGCTGAAAGAAAGTTAGATTTAGAGCAGATGTCATCTGATGAGGTGCACTTTAGAACTATTTTTGGAAAGAAGTCTTGTGACAAGAATACGATTAAGTTCATCACAAATTTAGTCTGTACGAAGATGAGAAAGGTGCTCTCAAATGCAATGGGCAGAAAGGGTTCAAGCTTACTTAATTGTTTAAAGGTATTAACAAAAGAGCAGCTAGATAAGATCAAGTTTTTTGCAGTTGATATGCATGATGCTTTTATTGAGGCTGTGATAGGTAAATGTGAGAATGCTAAGGTCTGTGTTGATAGGTTCCATGTTGCAGAAGGGCTAAATAATTTTTTTGATGATGTGAGAAAATTTGAGTTTAAAAAAGCTAAAGAAAATGAAGATAAGTTTTTAATGGATGTGCTAGCACCTCATAAAAGATATATTTTAGTGGAGCGTGAGAAGAATTTATCTAAAGGAGATTTTACTAAATTAGAGAGGCTTTTAGATGTGAATAAGAACATTTTTAAAGCTTCAGTTTTAGTTGAGCACTTCCATAAAGTTTTAGATCAAAAGAATGTAAAAGACTTTAGAAAAGCTCTGGTTCTTTGGTACCGATATGCAAGAGAGTCAAAATTAAAGCCCTTTTTGAAATTTGCAAAAACCTTAAGAAAGTACAGAGGTTACATTGAAGGATATATTATGTCTGGGCTCACAACAGCAGTAAGTGAAGGCTTAAACAACAAGATTAAAGTGCTTAGAAGGATGGGCTATGGTTACACAAACCCAGAGTCATTTATGCACAAAATACTGCAGCGATGTGGACTTTTAAACTCAAATTACATCAATACTTCAAGTTGGTACTGGCCACCTCAAATGAGATTGGCACAAACTACACCCTTCTAGATAACGGAGAGGCAAATACAAGCTTGAATTTAAAATTAACAATTTTATCTTTTGAAAAGGAAAAAAAATTAGAACTTCTTTTTAAAAAAAGACTTTTGTATTTTGATAAATATCCGTTATTTTGGAAAGCCTTTAGGATAGAGAGGGCTGGTATTTTAAAAACGGTAGGTTTTTTACAGGATAATCTTAGAATGAATAGAAATTTTGATGAAAATAGTTTGCAAAATCTGGGTAATGTTAAAAGAATTGTTTTATTTGATGCTTATAGCAATAAAATAAGTAAAAAACTTTGGAGTGAGAGTTTTTTAGAAAATCTTATGGCAAAGTGTAAAAAAGGTTCACTTTTTACAACTTATGCTGCAACTGGTGTGTTAAATAGAACACTTAGAAAATCAAGGTTTAAAAATTTAAAAAGAAAGGGCTTTTTATATAAGAGAGAAAGTACCTTAGCTATAAAAATTTAAGATAAAGGGGTTTTTATGGATTAAACGTTAGTTTAATTGTAAACAAAGTTCTTAGTGAAGATGACTCACTCAAACCTTATAGCTCCCCTTTTTGAGTGGGTGAATATTTTTTTTAAAAAAACAGGTCTAATAGTTTTTACAATACTAAATAAAAATAGTGAAAAATTATATGAAAAACTTATTTTTGTTTTAAGAATTAAAATGAGGAAACTGATAGGTGGAATTGAATTGCAGATTTTTCTTGTTGGGGTTTTCGGTCTAGTTTATAAGCAATTTCTGCATTGAATAATGGTCCAACAGGGGTATTAAAGCGTAGCCCAATACCAACGGAGTGTCTCCATGAATCGTAGTTCTCATCAAGGTTGGTTATTTGAACACTTCCTCCATCATAGAAAGCAGAACCCCACCAGTTGCTATTTTTAGAAATTGGGAAGCGGACTTCAGTTTTAGTTAAATAGTAATAACTAGATTTTGGTATGTTTAAAACACCACCTCCAATGGTGTTTCCAGATAAAATTCCACCATTATCTTCAAGGTATTTATCACTTGGTATGCGTTCATTTGATCTGCTAGGGTCAAAGCCTCTTAGAGTTGAAGTTCCACCTAGAAAAAAAGCTCTACTTTTAGGAAAAGGTGTAAAGCCATTAGTTTTTTTATCAGAATAATTATGAAGGTATCCTCCTCGAATAGACTGTGCCCAAATTAAATTCTTAGAAAGAGGTTTATAAAAAGTGTGTGAACTTTGAAATTTTAAAAATTCAAGATTAATACGCTCAGTTGCACTAGCATTTAAATCTTTTTTACTTTTTGTATTTGATCCAAGAAAGGGAGAAGCGTATTCTACTTGTATTTTACTTAAAGAGCCTGTTGTTGGTAAAAAAGGATTATTTCTATAGTCTACTTGTATAGAAGGGCTAATTGAACCAATAATTTCTTGAAGCTCATCTGTATTAGGGTTTTTAACATCTGTTATTACTTCTTCTTTTCGTATATCTAAACTAAAAGGTGTTATGAAAAGTGTGATGTGTTGAGTAAGCTGTTGTTCTAGTATTAAATCTAAACGATTAGAATTAATTACAGTAAAAGATTTTTTATCAGCTGCAATATCCCAAATTTCATCATTTCTAGATAAGTTAATTCGACCTTTAATATTAGATTTAAAAAGATAAGGCTCTAAATAACTGCCAGAGATTTTGTTTTCAAGGTAATTAATTTTTTTAAAAGGTCTTTTAAGCTCAACACGGCTTGAAAAAGAACGCCCTGTTCCCTGGATATTTTTATATTCGAATCCTGCAAAAGTTTTAACGGTAAGATTTAATTCTGAGCTGAGTCCCAAGCCTGAGGTAAAGGTACCTGATTTGCGTTCAGAAAGAATAATTTCAACTAGAGTTGCAAGATTTTTTTTTTCATTAAAGAGGATATTAAATTGAATGTTTGAAAAAAAACCAAGTTTTCTTAAATTATTTTTAGAGGTATTGATTTTATCAACAGTTAAGATTTCTCCAGGTTTAAAGGTAATTTCTCTTAATATTAAAGATTCTTTAGTTTTAAGATTTCCTTTTATGCTTATCTGAGAAACTAAAACTTGAGGGTTTTCTTCAATTAAAATTGTAATTTTAGCAGTTTTAAAGGCATTAAAATATTTAAAAAAATCATCGGTTTGAATGTGTACTTTTAAAAACCCTCTTTGAAGATAATAGTTTTCTATGAGATCAAGGCCTGTTTCAAAAGTATTTAAGTTAAGGACATCACCTTTTTTTAAGTTTAAAAGCTCTTTTAGCCAAGAACTAGAAATTTTCTTATTACCTTTAAAAGTGATGGAGCTGATGACGGTTGGAGAGTTTAGATAAAGTTTGACTCCTATAGAAACTCCATTTTTTTGGTTGTTAAATTTAAGATTTTCTATTCCGACATAGGCATGAAAAAAGCCAAGGTTATATAGATCATTTTTTAAACTAGCGACTCCTGAAAGTAAGGCACTATCATAATAAATACCCTTTAAAATCTGCTCTCCAGAAAAGCGTTTTAGTTTGCTTAAGAAATCTTTTTTTTTAAAAGCACCAAGGTCTCCAGAGATAGATATATTTTTAATTTTTATGACCTTATGCTCTGTAATTTTAAATATCAGTTGTGTTAAGAATTTTTTTGAATTGTGTTTAAGTTCAGATTTAATTTTTACAAAATGAAAACCTGCTCTTTTATAAGTTTTTATAAGTGACTGTTTAAACTCAGGGACGAGTGTTTCTGGGATAGTGCTAAACGCTGAGTTTAGAAGAGATTTTTTTAAAAAATGTCGAGAATAAAAGGTATTTCCTTCAAAGAAAAGATCCCATTTAATAGGGTCTTTAATGATGATGGCCTTATTTTTTATTTTAATAGAGGCTGTATAATAGCCATTTTTAATAAGATAGGTCTTTACTTTAGAAATGATTTTTTCTGGATTGTTTGTAGTGTTTAAAGTTAGGATAAGGCTTAGATTTTTTTTTAAACTTAAGTTTTCGGTTTGAATTGAATAAGAGTTTTTTGACCAAGCGTTTACGCTCAGAATAATTAGGCTTAGTATAAGGATAGTTTTTTGGATAAAAAGCATTATTATTGATTATAGCGTGGAGTTTTAATCAAATTCAAACTTATATTGGAGACCAAGGTCAAAAATAACTCCTTGTTGAGTTTTTCTGTTTATAAGCTGAGAGGCGTCATCAGTTTGATTGTTTTGAACTTCTAAAATACTAGAGGTTTTCTTGTTGAGTTTGTATTCAGTTGTAAAAGTTGAATTTTTTTGATTTCCAAAGGTTTGACTTAGGGTAGAGGAGAATTTTGAAGTCCAATTTTTTTTAATAAAAACTTTTGGATTTATTCCACCTGAATTTACAGATGAATTTAGACCTATTTGTGTACCAGTTTGTTTTTGTAGGTCTTTTAAAGCTTGATTTTTTTGCATTAAGTATGATCCAAATTGTAGGCCAGAGTATGTAGCCTGCTCAGTAGTTGTGATTTCTTGTCCTAGACTTTGAGTAGAAACAGTGCCAATAGTTAAGAGTGAAATGATTTGACTTTCATCTAAAAAAGGTTGACTTAAAAATTTAATATCAGGTTTTTGAGCACTACCTTTAATAAGCATGCGTAGAGAATAGGATTTTTCAAGAGGGTCATTGCTGTCTTTAATTTTAGAAGTAGCATCAATAATAAGATCAGGGTTAGTGACAAGCTTATTTTTATATAAAAGGCTTCCTTCATTTAAAATAAACTCTTTGTCATGGAAATAAATTTTAAGACCTGGTTTAAGTTGTATGTTGCCGTTTAAAAAAGGATCTACAGGGTTTCCTGAAGCTGTAAAAAAACCATGGGCAAAACCATCTGCTTCATTTGTTTTAATTCTCATTTTATTTTGAACTTGAATACGCATGTCTAGGATTGCAGGAGGGGTGGATTTTTTTAAGATTTCTGACGGTAAAAACTTACTTGGAGTCACAGTTTCTGAGCTTGTTGTATTGAGAATATTTTTAGAAAATAAACCATCCCTAACTTTAATGTCACCATTTAATATAAGAGGAAAGCTGCTACCTGAAAGCTTTATTCGACCAGTAGAACGAGTTAAAATTTTAGGGGGAAATTCAAGTTTTAAATTTCGATAATTTAATTTAAAGTCTAGAGAGTATTTATTAGGGTTAAATTTAATGAGCCCAGAACCTTTAACCTTAGTATTTACCAATGCTGAACTGATTTCTTGAAATTTAATAAGGTTTTTTGAGAATTGAATTGATGTTGAAGTATTGTAAAATGAATATGGGAATGAATTGGTTTTAAAACTGCTATTTTTTATAAAAGCTTGTCCAAGTCCAGAGAATTCTTCTTGGGAGAATTTTAAATTGAGTCCCTGTGCTAAAAATTCACCAGTTATAAGCTCACATGTTGGAATAAATGGTTTTAAAAAATCAAGATAGAGTTTGCCATTAAAAAAGACTTGTTTTTGGTGAGTTTTTGAAAAATCCAATGTAAGGTTTGATTTATTATCTGATTGATTGATTATAAAATCTATTGGATGGGTGAGCTTACTATTTTGTAATTGTGTAAGAGAGATTAATGTTTGGGCTTCAGAGATTAGTTTTAAATTTGTATTTTTAAGTGCTCCAACAGGTGAGTCTATTGAGATATTTTTTATGGAAAAATCGGGCTTGGACCAAAGAAATAACTTTGTATCAGGAGCATTCTTACTGTTTATATTTATAAAATCGAGTAGATTTAGTTTAGTGATTTCCCCTTTGTAGCTTAAAGTTCCGACTTTAGATAGTGGGTAAGCACCTTCTCCAATTAGAGCATTGTTGAAAGCATTTCCTTTAAAAGAAATACTGTCTTGGAATAAACGGTAGTTAAAGTTACTATTGCCCATATTATTTTTTTTAGGTCCTTTTGTGTTTATTAAAGAAACTGTTCCTGTAGTTTTAGGGCCTTTAAGAGGCCCGTTTGCATCTAAGGTAAGTTTTCCTGGGCCGCTTAATTTAACATTTAAAGTTTTTAAAAAATCTGAATCTTCTAGTTTGAAGTTAAAAGAGGCAATGTGGGCATTTATTGTTTTAAGTCCAAGAAAGTGTCCATGGGCTTTAAAGCTAGAACTATCTTTGTTTAATTCTGTATCAAAGATTTCCCATTTTCCATTAGAGCCTTTTAATGTGATCTTTCCATTTAAAAAACGTTCACCAAAAAAATCTAAGTTAGTTAGAGAGCTGTTAAACTCTAAGTCCATTTTATTAATGTCTAAGCCTTTTTGTGCAAATAGTGAAAAATTGGTATCAAATTGAATTTGTTTCGGTAAAGAAAATGAATTTTTAAAAAATGCTCTAATTCCAACATCTGTGATATTTCTACCCTTTAGGTTTAGAATTAGATCATTTTGCTCTACATTTAAAATAACTGAGCCAGAGTAAAAATTAGATCCTTTAATAATTTCACCTTTAACGTTTTGGAATGTAACTAGGGGGAATTTATAGTTAAGTAAAGTGGTGTGATCTCCAAGAAACAAGTCATTAAATGTTAAGTTTTGATTTTTTAATTCAGTTTTAATTTCTCCCCAACGGCTAGATCCTCTGGTGTTTCCTTTAAGAGATGTTAAGCCTGTAAATTTTTGACCATTTACTTCATTAATAAAAGACAGATTTATGGGGCTAGTTTCAAAATCTAGATTAAACCCTGAAGTATAATCAATAACTCCTGACAGGCTTCCTGTTGAAGTTAATTTTGATTTAGGGTCAGTATATGTGGCATCTGCGTTGAGTTTAAAATTAGATTTGGTGATGACTCCTGAAAAAGTTGTAGAGAGTCTGTTGGTAGATAAAATTTTACTAGAGTTTTTGGTGTTTAATAGGTCTAAGTGTAAGATTTCTCCTTTTCCCGTACACTTTATAAGTATATCTTTAAATATCATTCCCCCACAATGTGTATCTAGTGTAATTGGAGCTGAAATGTTATCAGCATTTAGATTAAGATTTCTTAAAACGTCTTCAGACCTTAAAAAAGTACTTTTTAAATTAAAAGATAATAAAGAGAATTCATTTTTATTCTGTATTTTTAGGTTGTTGATTTTTAAAGAACTTTTTTCAGAGAGTTTAATTTTCACAGAGCTTGAAGAAAACCCTTTATTTGTTAAATCTCCTTTTGCAGAGATAGATTTTAAAGAAAAAAGTGGTGTTTTAAGGTTATCAGCTTGTAGAGTAAGAATACTTTTGTTGTTAATCTGTTCGGAGTTATAATAATATCCAGAGATTTGTACTCGGCCTGAAAAGTTATGAATATTAGTTTTTGGAGGAATGTGATTTTTAGTAAAATAAAGGAATAAGTCATTAAATTCTGAAAGGTCTAAATTTGCCTGAGCCCTAAGCTCATTAATATCATTATAAATACTCTTTGTTTTTAAATTAAAATTAGCTAGGATTTTTTCTTTTAATGACCCTGATATTTGAACAATAGAATTTTCTTTTTGTAGAGTGAAAAAATTTATAAAAAAGCTACTTTTTTTCCAGAGAAATCTTGTATTTAAATGAAAATTATCTTTTAAAAAGGCAGTTTTAATATTAACTCTAGATTCAACTTCTAGTTGAAGTTTGTTGTAAAGTTTTGTTATTGATGCTTTTTTAATATCTAAATCAATTAAATCGTCTTTAAAAAACACCATGGCTTTTGATTGTTCAAGGCTTATTTGATCTAAAGGAATTAGTTTAGAAATTTCTTGAAATTTTAAATTAAAAAAAGACAAAGAAGGTTTTTCTTTTTTTAAGAGATTAAGTTTTATTGAAATATTAGCTTTTTTAAGTTGGAGTTTGTTCGGCGTTATTTTTCCCTTAATTAAGGGAAAAATTTTCATGGATATAGACATATTTTCTGCTGTAAAGGTGTTGTGTTTACTCGTGTAGTGTATCTTTTTTAAAGATATACGTGGTGGTAGGTATCCATAGTTAACATTTTTAAAACGTATGTTAAGCCCTTGCTTTTTAATTTCTTTGTTTAGTTTTAAGTGGATTATGTGAGAGATTTTGTTATGGAAAAAATGTTCTCCCATTAGAAAAGATACTAGGATAGTAAAGAGGGCGATACTTTTCTTATTTAACATCTTGGAGTAAAAGCTGAATATCTCTAAAATTTTCTTTTTGTTCTTTGATGAGAAGAAAAATTTCTTCAGCCTCTGCTTGCATTCCTGCACCTAAGAGCATGACGCCTTTTGTATAATAGTAATTATAAATGCTGCTAGAAGATTCTGTTAATAAGGTAGATTCGTTTATATCTAAAAAATTTAAACCTTCTAGATATTTTTTGGATTTTATGTAGAGGAAAATTTTTGTCCAAATATCTAGATTGGCTTCTTCTAGCATTTTAGAGTAAAAGGTAGGATTGTTAAAGTTTATAAATTCTAATTGAGTGAGTAGCAATTCAGGGTTTGTATCTTTAAGTTCAGAGTACCAGAGATTAGCAAGTTTTAAGCCTGTGCTGGCATCAGAGTCTAAAGTTTTTTGATATTTGTTTGAAGTTGCTTTTCGTAATTTAGATCGAGCTTTAAAGGAGATATTACGTTCAATTATTTTAGAATAGTTATGTTCTTTAGACTTTTGTTGAATTTGTTTTGTAGATAAGAGGGTTTCAGTGATTTCAGGGAAATGAAATTTTAATTGCTGCTCAATTTCTAAGGCCTTATTATTGAGCTTTTGAAATTTTAAGAATTCTATTTGATCTTTAAGGTCCTCTCTAAAAGCCTCATTTTGTTGTTTTTGTAGAGCAATAGAGGCTTCAATAATTTTTTGGTATTTTTCAGGAAAAAGATGAAAGTAAGGCTTGAGTGAAAGAGCATTATTCTTGTTAATGTTTACTAGCAAATGGCTGTAGGTAGTGAAATCTTTAAAAGACTTTAGTATTTTAAATTGTATTAGTCCAAGTACTGCTAGTGCTGGATTGTACTCAGATTGGTTGCTGTCAAGTAGCTTCAATAGTTTTTGTATTGTTAAGGGTTGTTTGGCGTCAATGAGTAGTTTAAAAAATACATTTAACTCATCTTCGTTTAAATTTAGGATACTCTGTTGAAAAGAATGAGATGTTGTTATTAACACTTTAAGTTTATTAAAATCTAGCCCTGAATCCGTTAAAAAAATAGAGAGAATTTTTTTTATGAGCATGGTTATTTAAGATTTATCCTTTCAAGATATTTACCGTTTTCAGTTTGAATTTTTAAAAGATCACCTATTTTTGTATGTAAAGGAACTTGAACAACACAGCCTGTTTCCATTGTTGCTGGTTTATAGGTGTTTGTGACAGTGTTTCCTTTAAAGCCAGGATCTGTTTGAGTTACTAAGAGAGTAACTGTGTTTGGAAGTTCGATTCCAATTGCCCGCTCATTAAAAAACAGCATAGTGACTTCATCATTTTCTTTTAAATATAAGTGCTTAGGACTTAAGTCTTTTTCTAAAAGAGCAAACTGTTCATAGTTTACTTGATCCATGAAGTGGTAGCCTGTTTTATCAGAATAAAGAAAACTTACAGTTTTGTATTCTACATCAGGAATTTCAAATTTATCACTTGATTTAAAGGTTCGCTCAAGGTTACTTCCTGTGATGAGGTTTTTAAGTTTTGTTTTAGTAAAGGCGTTTCCTTTTCCAGGTTTAGTATGTTGAAAATCAATGAGATTGTAAGGTTCGTTTTCTATGAGAAGTTTTAAGCCTTTTTTAAAGTCAGAAGTTTGTATCATGGGTTAGCCTTTTATAAGTTCGGGTCTTGTTTGTATTTGCTCATTGATGCACTCTATAGCTTCATAGAGTGCTTTGAGTTTTTGTTTAGTTATCTCAGGCTTTGAAAGTGCCTCAGTTCTTGAAATTGTAGGATTATAATTTTTTAAATTTTTTAAATAGCTTTTTCTTTTTAAAAGATCAGGGTTTCTAGGAAATTTTAATAAGTATTCACTAGTGTGCTTCCTAGCAGAGTTGTAGTTATTTCTTATGATTAAAGCATCTATGTATGAAAGGGCTGAGTGTAGGGAAAGGTTTTTTTTGTGAATAATTTTTTGTTCAGCAGATTCATGTGCAGGTAGATGTTTAAAGGTTTCTGCGTCAAATGATTTAGCTGAGATAGACTCTAGTTTTGCTACCATAGTAGAAGATGTTTTATCTAAGGGATTGGCTAAAAGTGCAGATTTAAAAGCGTTAAGAGCTTTTGAAAGATCATTTGTATGAATGTAGATTTCACCAAGAGATCTATGGGCTAAAAGGTTTTCAAAGTCATTGAGGGTGACTTCAAGTAAAATTTTCTCCGCAGCGTTATATTTTTTTAGATCTATTAGAATTCTAGCCAGGGCAACTTTACCACTATTGAATTTTGGGTGAACAGCCATCCCATTACGGGCGATTTGGAGAGCTTTTTTAAGCTCGCCAATTTTTCGATAACCTTCGGCCAAAGGGGCAAAGGCTTTTGAGGCAGGGTTATTCTTTAAAAGTTGGGTTAAATAATCTAGATTTTCTTGTTCAATCATCCTTGTATTAAACAACTTTCTTGACTTAAAAACAAATATAATGACTCTAGACCCATGGGATTTCAAAAAACTTTATTTAAGGTAGCAGAATTTAAAGGTATTGGCGTTCATACTGGAAAAAAGGTGGTTCTTCGTGTTTTTCCTGCTCCTGTGAATACGGGGTATTTGCTTAAAAGAACAGATTTAGACTCAGAGCTTGTTCCTATGCTTGCAAGCAGAGTTTATGCAACAGTAATGGCCACAACCTTAGGAGGAGAAGGCTTTACGGTTTCCACAGTTGAACACTGTTTAGCTGCTGCAAATGCTTTAGAATTGGACAATTTAATTTTTGAAGTGGATGGTCCAGAGTTTCCAATAATGGATGGTAGTGCAATAGATTTTTTACAAGGTTTTGAGTCAGTAGCAGGAATACTCCAGCAGTCTACTCCTAAAAACTACATTGTTGTGCGAGAGAAAATTGAGTTTATTCAGGGAGATAAAAGCGCTTCTATTGAACCTTATATGGGTTTTAAAGTTGATGCTAAAATTGAATTTTCTCACCCTGTAATTGGAATACAGAAAATGAGTATTGATATAAACTCAAGGTCTTTTAAAAGTGAAATTGCAAAAGCGAGAACTTTTGGGTTTATGAAAGATGTTAAAGTGCTAAAAGCAAAAGGTCTTGGCCTTGGTGGCTCCCTGGACAATGCTATAATTATGGATGAAGAGAAGGTCTTAAACCCTAACGGATTGCGTTATAGAGATGAGTTTATACGCCATAAGATTTTAGATGCGGTAGGTGATATTTCAACACTGGGTAGGCCTATAAAAGGGCATTTAAAGCTAGATAAAGCTGGGCATGATCTTATGAATAAGTTAGTAAAAACATTAAATAGCAAGGCTATGCTTTGGGCAGAACAGACTTTAGTTTTTTAACTGTGTAGGTATACAACAGAAAATAGAGAATATTATAGGAAGTGAGGTGGAGAGTGATAGTAGGGGTTCCTAAGGAAATTAAAATTAGTGAAAATAGAGTGGGTATGACTGAAACTGGAGTTTTACAGTTAGTTAAAGATGGTCACACAGTTTATGTTGAAAAAGATGCAGGCCTTGGGTCTCAAATTGCTAATGAAGATTATATTAAAAGCGGTGCTAAGATTTTAGATACAAAAGCTGAAGTTTATGGGGTGGCAGATATGATTGTTAAGGTTAAAGAGCCCCTTCCAGATGAGTATGATTTACTAAAAGAAAATCAAATTATTTATGCCTACCTTCATTTAGCAGCTGAGCCTGAGCTTATAAAAGCTTTTGTTGAGAAAAAGGTTAAGGCTGTTGCCTACGAAACCATTGAAGATAAAAATGGAGGTTTACCACTCCTTATGCCTATGAGTGCTGTTGCTGGAAGAATGGCAATACAGGTTGGTGCATATTATTTACAAAAAGACCATGGTGGTAAAGGGATTTTACTTGGCGGTGTTTCTGGGGTTCACCCAGGTACAGTGACTATTATTGGTGGTGGAATTGTTGGGATGAATGCTGCCAAAATAGCAGTTGGTTTGGGAGCAGAAGTTACTATTTTAGATTTAAACCTTAGTAGGCTTGAGTATTTAGATGATATTTTTAAAGGGCGTGTAAGGACTCTTCATTCAAATATTAAAAATATTGAAGAGTCTGTTTTAAGAGCAGACTTAGTAGTTGGTGCTGTTTTAGTTCCAGGAAGAAGAGCCTTAAAGCTTGTAACTAAAAGTATGGTAGAAAGAATGTTAAAGGGAAGTGTCATTGTTGACGTTGCAGTAGATCAAGGTGGTTGTATTGAAACATGTAAGCCAACTTCTCATGTAGAACCAGTATTTAAAGTTAATGGCGTTATTCATTACTGTGTTCCTAATATACCAGGTGTGGTTTCTAGAACATCTACATACGCACTTACAAATTCAACTCTTCACTATGCTACAAGAATTGCAAATCTTGGTCTAGAAGATGCTCTTATTGAAAATCCTCTTCTTAAAACTGGTCTTAACGTTTATGCTGGTGAAGTTTGCTATGAGCTGGTGGCCAAAGATTTAGGGGTGAAGTATACACCTCTTAAACAGCTTATTTAAATAAGTGTGTAGAAGGCATTAAAACACCTTTGTTGTGAAAAATTGTATGAAGTTAAATTTTGTGGCTCCTTATAAATTAAGTTTTAGAGTATTTAACCCGAGTTCGGACTTTTCTAAGGATTTAAGTCCTGTATAAATAGAGGATCACCTTAAGCCTTTTGTAAAATGTATTTTTTTTAATCTGATCTATGAAAAGGAGCTTTGAATGATCAAAGAGAACCAAATTATAGAAGCATTCACCATATGAACTGCTTTTATAAACTTAGAGTGGCAGAAACTACCACGAAGTCTTTTAATAATTTATTACACTGATAAAAACTTCATCATCATGAAGAAGCCATACAAGTTTATATAATTTATTTTCCAACTTCATTTTATCTTCAATAAAACATTCAAAATTACTTTTCTTTTTAATTGGTAAAAACTTACGCCTATCTATGAAACCTCTCGAAACTCTAGTTCTGAATTTGGAAAAAGCTTTGAATAATACTCAAGTAGGCGATCAATTGTAAAAAGATGTATTTTGCATTTTAAAACTTCATTTAGTCTAGGCTGAGGAATACCGAGCTTCTCTGCCAGGCTTGTTTGTGTAAGGTTGTGGCCCATTATATAGCCAATAAAAACTTGGCATAATTGATATTTAATTTTATCAGTAGTACTAGGGTTTTCACCTAGAACAAAATCAGCTTCTAAATCTTCAGCCAGTTTTCTAATCCGTCTAAATGTTTTTTCATCTGGATAGCTCATTACTAACTCCTTTTGTTTATACGAAAGGTGCTTACAACACCTACGTAAAGTTTATTATCTTCTAACATCCAAATTAAACGGTAGAGTTTGGTATCTAGTTCCATTTCAGATTTAAAATAATTAAATGGACCAGATTTTTTGCCAAAACCGTCTATGGTTTAACAAAAAGACAAGCCTAAGTATGGTGTCTGTTGTAATATCAGGGTGGTTCTTTTTGCAATGACCATCTATTACAATTTCCTGAATCTGTTTCTTATTGATGGTCAGTTTCAACTTGTAGACTTCTCTCATAAACTAATTATACATAATTTTGTATAAAATACAAGAAAAAACTAAGCAGCCTCAATTTTTATCTTCAGCTTAAGGTCTGTACCTTTAATCTGCTTTTCTAAAATCTTTTTTATAAATAAAGCCTCTAAATGCCCTAAGGCCTAGCAAGCTTAGCGGTAAGCTCTAAGGAAAATCGCACTGAGAATACAGCACATCTCTAACGAAGGGGTTCATGCTCTTTTAGTTGGTGACGGAGTGGTTTTAATTTATACAGAAAATAAGTATGAACCCTATGACTTGAATTTATGACAACCATTGAGGATGGTTTTTACGAGTATCTTTTGATTCTTTTCGTAAGCGATCTAAAACTACCCCCATATAATTAACCCGAGCTCAGACTTTTTAAATCTGGTTTAACACTCTATTTTCATGGCACGTATTGTCGGTTTAAAAGGGCGGAGACAATATGCAGAGCTAATGCTCATAAAAGATTCACTATAAAGTTTTTTAAGACTTTGGTGTCTTGAGTGTTCAATATAAAACTCTTCCTTTAAAATTCTAAAAACAGTCTCAACAATATATCTTTTTCTCAGTAAAAGTTTATGAAAAAGTGGTGCAAATTTATTTTTCATATTTGATTTTAAATGAGTAATCAACTTAAACACCTTTGCCCATAAGTTTTTTAAAGAGGTTCTTTTAAGATATATCCCTTATCTCCGCTTTCCAAACAAACCATCTGCAAGATTCTCTAAAAGCTTTGTATCATGGACATTTTCTGGGGTCATAGTGAAGTTTAGGAGCTCTCCTTTATGGGAAATAATAATATGAACTTTAAAACCAAAGAGAACCAACCCATTGTTGATTTTTTTACGCTTTCAAAGCCCCTTAAAGGTTTTATGGCCACTGATTCTTTTGTTGTTACAAACACTCACGGGGCTCAGAGTCTAGAATAGATATTCCTGTAATTTGATTCCATAAGTGAGTTTAGGAAAATAAAGAGTTAAGGTGTGCTGAATATTTTTTAAGTTCCACAAACCTATTGTAGGACAAGAGTTTTTGGAAATAAGGTTTTAGAAATTTTTGAACATAGCCTATATAAAAAGCTTTAAAATTTCTAAAACCAGAAAACTGGAACAACAAAGAGATTGTGATGATTTCAGATTCAGATAACGGGAAAACCCCTCTTCCTTTTACTGGGTGTGAGTTTGGACTGTTCGTAATTTAGTCCCAAAATAAAGTCGTCAACAAGAGTAAAAATCTCTATAATTTGGTTCTCTTTGATCATTCAAAGCTCCTTTTCATAGACCAGATTAAAAAAAACTATATCTTACAAAAGGCTTAAGGTGATCTTTTATTTATACAGGACTTAGATCCTTAGAAAAGTCCGAACTCGGGTTATTTAATCTTAGGGTTATTTAGTTAAAATAAAAAACTCCCCATTTTTGAATGGGGATAAAAATTTGTAAGCCCTTTTTTAATAAAGGTGGTTTTCTTTTTTTAGAGCTGGTAAAAATTAGAGCAAGAAAGACTTGTTGCTTTAAGGGAGTTTTTTTAAAGCAGTAAATACTTTTAAATATAAAAACTTTTTTGCTTAGTTTATAAAAACAAGGAGGCTGGTTTTTATAATCTTTTATTGTTACACGATTTTTAAAAAAATAAACGTTAAGACCAAGATCTAAAGAACTTTGCAAATGTCTTGAGCTTAGGAATATTAAAGAGAATATGATGATCTTTTCCAAAATACTCCAGACATATATGAAATTAAAATTATTAAAAAACCGTAAATAAAAAGGTTTAAACTTGTGAACAGATGAAAATTAGATTGAGGTTTTTGAGGAAAATTGTAGAAAATATGTAGATAATTTAGCGAGCTTTCAAGTAACCACCAGACTTTAATAGTTGCAGCTTCTATGATGTTTGAAAAAACAGAGAGCAAGGATAGTGGGAGCATAATAAAAATTAAAAGATTTATAAAAGGAAGGATAAGAAAGCTAGAATAGTGAGGTAAACCAAGAGTACTAAGGAATACAGGGAGAGCAATACTGTAGACTAATAGGTAGGAGCTTGATTTTTTAGGAAGAGTAGAAATTATAGATCCAAATAGAAAGCTTAAACCTAGAGACACTAAGCTGTTTAAAAATAAAAGAGCTATGGGGAGGCAAAAAATATATGAGCATAGAGGAGAGAGTTCTTTTGGGATATAGAGTTTTTTTTGAATTTCTAAAAGATATTGAATAAAGCTTCTTGTAACTGGTGCTGAAAAGTTACAGATGATTACAAAAAAGCTGAGAGCTGTAATTTCTAAAAATTTAGGCAGTTTAAGAAAATGTAATATTTTTTTTAGAAAATTAAGGTGCGCTCCAGATATAACAAAAAAATGTAGGGCTCCAAAAATAAGAATAAGATCCTTTGAACTGCTGTAATTAAGTGCTTTGCCACAAGTTAAAGCTTGAGTTATTTCATGATTTAAAAGAGCTAAACAAAGATAATGTAGAGTCATAAACTCTTTATGCAAGAAGCTTTTTTAGTTTAAACCTTTGTTTTAAATACATTAGAAACACAATTCGGAATGAGTTTAGGTTGTGGACGAAAAGTGCGCATTGGGCTGAAAGCTGCCACCAAAGTCTAGTTGAAGTCTGGAGTCAGCATCTTTTCCACAGAAATTGTGGAAAACTGGTTAGTATGGCCCTTGGTTATTCAATGGTAGGAGGACAGAATATTTGTAAGGTCTGCCCTATGCTTTTAGTACTTTTTTTTATAAGTTTTACACCGATATTTCTTAATGCACAGCCATATGTAAAGTTTGATAACAAACCTGTAGAGGATTGGGGTTTTATTTTAGAAAGAGCTGATGTGAAGCAATTTTATAGAGTTCAAAGGGGTGACACATTATATGATATTAGTAAAACTCTCTTTGGTGATCCTAAATTTTGGTCTAAAATTTGGTCAATGAACTCTAATGTTACAAATCCACACATTATTGAAAAAGGAGATATTATTTATTTTACAGGAGGGACCATTGTTTTACCTCCTGTATTTGGAATAGACAGTATAGACTCTCAGAATTACATATATGGCTCAGGATTATTGGAGCCTTTGATTCCACCAAAACCTTTAAAAAATACAGAGCCTATTTCTAAAAGAGTCTTTCAAAACTATTTTCAACCTGCAAGGTTGAGTAAGGATGAACATAATGATTTAAGGTTAATTGGTATAAAAAAAAGGCAAGTTCAATTTGCAAAAAGGGAGATAATGGTCACTAGTGAGGTTGTTTTTAAAAAGCCTTTATCAATGGGAAAGATAAAAAGAATTCAAGGAGGAAGGGGTGTAAAAAAAGGTGCTCTAGTTTTGGTTTCTCTTCATGGAAAATATTTAGATACAGGGCCGTTACAAAAAACGTTTACGATTTTTAAGTACACTAAGGAAGGGTTGCGTTTAAAGAATACAGAAATATATGTGAGTTTAGTTGAGTGGTTAGGGACATTAAAGGTTCTTAGTCATAAGCAAGGTGGAGAATACCTTGCTGAAATTATTGAAGCTAATGATTTGATAACTATTGGAGACTCTTTGTCTAGTGAGAAAATAAAAACTTTAACTCTTCCTAATGAAATTGAAAAAATTGTGAGTAAAGCTTCAAACAGTATGGTTAAAATTATTGGATCGAATAAATTTTACGGTCAAAATGTCATTAAAGAAGCTGAAATTGTTTATTTTAATGGAGGGAGTAAAAAAGGCATTCTTCAGGGAGAAGTGTATCCTATATTTCGAAATTTTGGCGTAGATTTTTTAAAGATGGCTAAAGTAAGATATTTTCCTGAAAGTGTGGGGTATGTTAAAATTGCAACAGTAAATAAATATTACTCTACAGGAGTTGTGTTTAACCTTTCAGATGAAGTCTCTACAGGAAGTAGACTTGGTGTGGTTCAGTATTAATTCGGATATTAAAAGCAGTTTAAAGTATAGTTGAGTATTAAAATTAAATTGCAAGAGGTGAATAATGAAAAATATTTTACTTCTATCTTGGTTTTATTCAAATAAGCATTTTAATAGATTAATTGCTCGGATGTTAAGAGAGAAAAAGATTTGTAATGAATTATATGGTATTTATAGAAAACATGAAAATGAGATCAAGTCTTTAAAGGCTAAGCTTTTTAAAGAAAATATTTGGATTTGTACATATGTTGATAAATTATATCCAGAAAATTTAAAAAATTTAGAATATTCTCCATGGGTTTTTTGTGGTTCGGGGAATTTAAGTTTACTGGAGGAAAGTTTGTGTTTAGGTGTTGTTGGGAGTAGAAAGCCTGATTTATTAGCTGTTCATTGGCTAAAAGAGGAGTTTAAAAAACTTAATAAAAAAGTTGTTATTGTATCGGGAGGGGCCATTGGTATAGATCAGGTAGCCCATCAAGAGGCTTTTTTACAGGGTATTTCAAATATATGTGTTCTTCCTGTTGGAATATTTAACATATACCCTCAGAGTTTAAAAAAAAATATGAATAAATATTTAGAGAGTGGAAAGTTTTTATTTATTTCTCAATTTCATCCTGAGCAAAAAGTTTGTAAATCTTTATTCCATTCTAGAAATTATTTATTATCAGCTTTATCTAATAAAATACTAATTGTTCAGGCTAAAAAAAACAGTGGAACAATGATAACTGCAAAGTATGCCATTGATCAGGGGAAGGAAATTTATGCTCTTCCTGCTAATCCTTGGGATGATAGATATATGGGTAATGTTCAGCTTTTAGAAGATGGGGCTTATCAAGTGATAGATTTAAGTTTAGTACATTTATAGCTAACCCGAGTTCAGACTTTTTTAAGGACCTAAGTTTTGAATAAATATTGTTGACACTGTTTTTAGAATTTTAAAGGAAGAGTTTCACATTGAACACTCCAAACACCGAAGTCTTAAAAAACTTTATAGTGAATCTTTTATGAGCATTAACTGGGTATTGCCTGGGTCCTTTTAAACCGGCAATAGGTGCCATGAAAATAAAATGTTAAACTAAATTTAAAAAGTCTGAGCTCGGGTCAAATAGTTTATCTTAAGGAGGTCCTCCTTAAGATAAAAGAACTAAAGGGCTCATGAGCCCTTTTAACCCTCAAAACCGCCGCACGCAACGAACAAGTCGAGGATCGTTCTTAACGCCGTAATCCTGAGCGCCATCAGAAAACTGCTGGAGCCACGCACTGACAGCACTGTGCTCCGTAGACGACCAATACCAATCACTTTGACCTTGAACTAAACCTGGAAGAGCAGAGCGATTTGTGTACATTAAATTAAGCTCATAACGATTAGGTAAATACCAATCATCATAACCACCATAAACAAGCTTATGACAATACCTTGCTGCTGAGTGATAACCCCCTTGAGACGATGAAGTTATGGCAACAATTACACCTGTATTAGCCGAGCCATAATTTACATCTTTATTAATTTCACCATGACCAGCTCCAAAAGTTGATGTGTAGTTTTCTAATCCTGGAATATCATGGTGATTATTTGTATTATTATTCCAATCTTTACGTAAACTATCAATACCAGAACAAGTCACTGTAAAATCATTTAATGCATAAGAGTTTGTCCCCGAACCCCCTGAAACACTTCCTAATGGAATATCTCCACAACCCCCAGGGGTGGTCATATAGTGATCTGTTCCACTTCCACTAGTGGCACCAGGGCTAAGGCTTCCAAGATAAATTGCTCCACCCTCACACACGGTTCCTGAGGGGGGGGGGGTGAGTGAAGAAGACACAAGACATGGATCAGGATCAGGGTCTGGATTAGGATCAGGATCAGGATCAGGATCTGGATCTGGATCTGGATTAGGATCTGGCTTACTAGCTCCACAAGAAGAACCAACACATAAATCAGGATCTGGCTTACTAGATCCACAGGCAGCTAAACTCAATAGGGTAGTTGTAATCAATAGTAATTGAATGATTTTATTCATATGAATACCTCATTTATTTTATATCGTATAAACTCTAATACTCTATCTAACCCTATGAATTAAAAAAATAGTTTTTTAATATTTAATCTGAATTTAGACTTTAGTAAACCCGAGCTCGGACTTTTCCAAGGATCTAAGTATAAATAAAAGATCACCTTAAGCCTTTTGTAAGATGTATTTATTTTTTAATCTGATCTGAAAAAAGGAGCTGGGAATGATCAAAAAGACTCAAATTATAGAGATTTTTACTCTTGTTGACGACTTTATTTTGGGACTAAACTACGAACAGTTTAAATTCACACCCAGCAAAAGGAAGAGTTTCACATTGAACACTCCAAACACCGAAGTCTTAAAAAACTTTATAGTGAATCTTTTATGAGCATTCACTGGGTATTGTCTGTGTCCTTTTAAACCGGTAATACGTGCCATGAAAATAGAATGTTAAACCAGATTTAAAAAGTCTGAGCTCGAGCTATTAGAGTTGAGTCACATCAGGTCACGTGAAGTCACACTCGGTGGCTTCACCTTCGTATTATCAGTTTCTTTTGTAGTTGTTTCATTATTAGTAAAAGCTCAATAAAGGTTTGGGATGTTATTTTATTTTTGAATTTCTGACAGGGCTTCTTTAGAATTATATTCTTCTGGATCTCTTTCATTTGAAAATACTTTCTGGTGCTAGGTCTAGGTAAAATTACAAGTTTTTGTAAAGCCTTTAAAAAGAGATTACATTTACACCAATGATTTTAGCATTGTTTAAATTTACATTATTCTTATTTTTATTTACCACTTCTGTAGCAAGGGCTGAATCTTGTTCAGTGTCTTTTAATAAAATTAAGAATAGTGGGCTTTGCAATATGGTTAGAGTAAAAGAACTACAAGATAGCAGCTTAGGCTCTTCTTCATGTAATAAAAGGCAGCTCACTAAGTCTTTAAGTTTTTTTACAAGTTGTGAGAAAATGGCAGAAGAAACTTTTTCTTTTTGTAAAAAAGAAAATGCCATAGAGATAACACAAGAGCTTATATCTTATATAAGCTTTATAAAAGAAGCTAGGAGCCATTTACAAAGTAGAGTCTTAGCTCCTTGCTCTAAAGATGAAGCTGTGGTGAGTAAATTAAAGGCTAAGGGTTCATTTAAAATGGGTGTTTTAGCTTCTGGTATTAAAGGGATTAAAGACTTTTTCTTTAAAAAAAAGAAGGTAAAAAAAGAAGAAAGGGCTTTACATAAAACTAATAAAAAGGATTTTAATAAAACTTCTTTTCAAGATAAAACAAAAAATAAAAATATAGCTAGAAATTTAACCTCTTTAGCAGAGAATAGAGATCTTTTAAAAGAAGCTTTGTTAGATGAAAACATTTCAGGCTCTATATTTTATGAAATGACATACTTTCAAAAGAGTTTGTGTAGAAATGCTCTTAAATCTGGGAATATAGATGGAATTAAAGCAGCGTGTTTTAAATCAATAAATGCTGCGTGGTTTATGAATCGGGACAATTCCATGTCTGATGCAATTGATGGTGCAAGTAAAGCTCTTTATATATTTTCTAGTACACAAGGAACAGGAGTTATTGCTCAAATTTGTCCTGGAGTTTTTATAACTGCGGCACACGGAATTACTGAGGGCGTTTTATCTTATAAAGGAGAGGCTTTAAAAAAGTTTTTAGCAAGTAGTAACGGAAATAGAGTTAGGATTTATTCTTTTCCTATGACTCGAGGTATGTATTTTAATGGGCAATTTATAAACTTTGAGTATTTTGGAAAAAGTTTAAGTGGATATTTAGCTTGGAATGATCCTGCAAACGATTATTTAATATTAAAAGTAAATCCATCAGAGGCAAAAACTTATGCAGGTGCTAAGGGGTTTTATTATAATCCTAAATACTATATTACTCCAGTGTCAGCCTCTGCTGAAGAAATTAAACAAGCCTCTGATAATGGACAAATTGATATTCATCTTTATAGAGGAAAAACACGGTTTGATTGGGATGAACAAGCTAAAACCCCTGTTACTAATGACAAAGGTAAATTTGATATAACTACTTTTAATAGGGATTTAGGTAGAATTTTTAATATTCCTCAAAGAGTTAATGAGCGGTGTGAAATTGGGGGTGGTTATAGTTATTCTATAACAAATTCATGTCCATCAGAAAAAGGGGTGTCTGCAAGCCCCTATATTTTTAAGAAAAATAATAAATTTTACTTAGTTGGTATTCATAAAAGTGGAAGTGGTAAGCGTGAGAATTATTTTTTTAGTAGTCAAGACGGGGGTACTAATTTTTTACAATCTACTGCTTTTTGTGAAGACTATAAAAAAGCTTGTGGTAAACCCTGTGTAACTTTAAAAAAAGTGCTTGCCATATAAAAATCTAGTTTTTTAAAAAACAGTTTTATCTCTTTTGTGTATTTATTTGAAACACTTTTGCAACAATTAGGGCTGTTTTAAATATAAATATTTTAAAATTATATTGTTAAAAGGTTTATTTTTTAGGCTTATCTGCCGATAAGGTTTTATGAAAAAATTTTTTATTGCGACTTTATTACTATCTTATATGACATTTTTAAAAGTTGGGTTTGCGGTATCCCCTGCAGATCGTAGAGCCTGTGATGCACATGGGGGCGAGATAACTCCAGCACCGGGACCTCCAGGGCGATGGTATTGTAATATACCCCAACCTCAATCACATGATCCAGAAAAGAGAGCTAGAGCTTGCAAACAGCAGGGAGGTGTGTGGACTAAAGACTTTGAAAGTGGAGATGCATATTATCATTGTAATGTGCCACAATGTCCTGCTGGTACTAGTCCTGTTTCTCATGGACCTAGGATTATGTTTTGTGTCTGTGAAAATGACAATAAAACACATGTTTCTCCAAATGCTTCACGTAAAGATGTGGATGATATTTGTAGTTCAGAATATGAATCTGAAAATGATGACTCTTGGGAAAATCAAACTCCGCCTGAAACTTCATGTTTAGCGGCTTTAGAGAAAGCTAGAACAGATGTCCGTGATAATTGTCAGACAGCATATGGTCAATATAAGAAGAGTTGTTTAAATGAGCCTCCTTCTCAACCTAATGCTAATGAAAATACAGCACAAGGTGTTGGAGCACTTAAAGCTTGTAAGCAAGCAAAAAACGCTGCTGAAGAAATTTTAAAGGTTTATAAGGATTTTAGCTCTAACTGTAATAAGGTTGCTAATAATGTTACTAAAAATTGCCCTGAAAGTATTTCTTTTAATGATAATAGTTGCCCAGGCCAGAGTCTTTCTGATATTACTGGTGAGGCCCTTGAGGGAACTAGAGAGAGACAAAGTTCTATTGAAACGAATCTTGATGCAATAGGAGACAAGATTAAGGAGTCGGATAAATGCATAGCTGCTTTTGGAAATGGCTCAGATAAACTGTCAAAGAGTGAAAAGTTTTCGAAAAAGGCTAAAGAATGGTTAGAAAGTGAAGAATTTTTAAACAAAGCATCAAAAGAAGCTAGAAAATGGTTAGCAAAAAAAGATTCAAGTGATGAGTTAGGAGGAGGGAGTGGCATAGGCTATGGCAGTGCTTATACAGAAGAACAACCTAACAACACCGTTAGTGGAAAAACTGATTTAAGCAACAACGTATTTGAAGATACTTACTCCGGCCCTAGAGGAAGTTCATATGACTCTATTGACTCAGATGGTTCTAAGCCTCCTCCTTCTAAAACCAATAATGGACAAATTCAAAGAAACACGGCCTCTCCTTCTGGAGGAAACACAAACGCTCGTCTTTTAGGAGGGGACTCAGCAGATGAAAGAAAAGCCAAAAAAACTAAAAGACGTGTAAAGCTTAGTGCAAGAAGAATTTTTGATGGGTATAAGAATTTAAAACCTTATTTTGCTGATCCTAATATACTTGTAAATGAGGCGGATCGTCATACATATGGTAGAGAGCAACTTACTGAAAAACTAGAAGAAGCTCAAAATAAGTTAGGAACAGATGTTCCACTTATGTTTGTAGATGGTAGCTTTGTACAAACATTTTTAGCTGAAAAAGCAGAAGAAAAAAGATTAGAAAGAGAACGTTTAGCAGAAGTAAAAGCTAAGGTGGAGAGAAAAATGAATGGACTAGCATATAATTCTAGATTTTATAAGGCTTCAGGTCTTCCCTATAGTATAAATATAAATAAGGAAGCTAATATTTTTAGATTAGTAAATTTGAGGTATCAAAAGACTTTGCCTAATATAGCGTCTAGCTTTGATTATAGTTTTCTCCTAAAAGAAAAAAAGACGGAGAAAAAGAAAAAGAAAAATCCTAAGTGGTGGAGCTTAGAAAATATCCTATCATTTTTTTAAGTTTTTGTGAGTGTGAAATGATAACTGTTATGTAACCCGAGCTCGGACTTTTTTAAGGGCCTAAGTTTTGAATAAATATTGTTCCTGACTTCGACACAATACGGTGCATAAAGTTAATAAAATTAGGTACTTATATTTTCTTGGGGTCACTACATTTGCTCTTTAACTAGGCGAACACAGTCTTTTCTCTTAAGGTTTAAAACTTAGTAAATTTTCTTTAAAATAAAGGTGTGGTCTTAGATACAAGCTCATAAAGCTGTCTTTGACATATTAACACCAAGGGATTCTGTCGTATTATAACTACAAAGGGAAACTGTTAAAAATATTTCTGATGATATTTTAGTAAAAATAAAAAAGACTTAAATATATAAAGTCGTTTAATCTTCTTTTGAAAAAGTGGATAGTTATTCATGGAATTAGATTGATATTTCTTTCATATTTTAAAGGACTCATATAGTCTAGTGTGAGGGTTGCATTTAAGGTTAATACTTTAAAATTCCATGAATTTAAACGATTTCTTTTTTTTGAATTAAAAGCCAAGACGTATAAGAGACAATAAGGCTAACTAGAATTGGAATAGACATAAAATATAGGTTTGAAAAAAGGTTTGTTAGATGCTCTCCTATAAACATAAAGATCCAAAATACGGCAAAGAAGCCAAAGGCTACAAAGATACCAGAGCCTTTAGATGCTTGAGAGTGTAATCTAATACTTAAGAGTGTACCTATAAATAAAAAAAATAGGCATGAAAATGGAGATATGTATCTTTTAATAATTTCTTTTTTAATTTTAAATATGTTTTCTTTATCTTTACTAGATTTAAAAGATTTTAAAAGATTATTTGTTGTTTGATTAGAAATTGGAATCTTAGTGTTTCCAGACTCTTGAGGAGGAAGAAAAAATTTTATCTGATATTTTTTGAAAAGTAATTTAATATTAGAAGCTCCATCTTTTAATAAAGAGTATATGGTGCCATCTTGTAACTCAATACCAACAAGGCCGACATTGTCTACAATTATTTTTCCAGTGTCAGCAAAAAGACTAAATTTATTCCCCTCATCTCCGTCATAATTAATGAATACAGTTTTTAAAAAACCATCCGGATTTTTACTTTCAATGTATAGTAAATAATCAGGTATTTTATCAATGAAGCGTCCTGGGGTAATTGCAAAAGTTGCAGTATTTCTTTTTAATTCTGTCTCCATTGAGTTAGACCAATAATTACTTGTAGGCCCTAGTGTGTTAAGAATGTATGTGCTGGCAAAAAGACTGAGCAGTCCCATTAAAATTGCAGGAGAGGATATTTGTAATTTGCTATATCCAAAGGCTGCTAAAATAGTAAGTTCAGAGTTTTGACTTAGTATTTCGTATCCAAAGAGAATGGAAAAAAGTAAGCAAAATGGAATTAAAATAGGAAGATATGAGAGTATTGAAAGTGAAAATATTTTTAAAAAAATATAAAATGCAGTTTGATTGGAAAAGATTACTGATGAGAGCTGTAAAAATTGCGTTATAAATGTAAAAGAAATAATTCCTGTAAGGCATAAAAAAAAAGAGCTACACAAATTACGTAAAACATAGCCAAAAGCTTGCGGTGGCATAACGAGGTTTTTAAGAAAGTTTAATTTATAATTGAATAGCATAAAAATACTTACCCTAGGTTATTTAGACTAACAAGCCTCTATTTTAATAATCTAAAACGGCGTTGTTCCACGTTACACATTAAGCTAGGATTGAAAAAATTTATTTTAAAGCCTGTTTTTACAAGTTTTTAGTCCTGAAGCCTTTTAAATAAAGGGCTTTTGTGTGTAACAACGCCATTTAAAACTAGTTTGTCTAAATCTGATATAATTATGAAAATAATTAAGTAGATTAAAATTTAAGCATATTTTATAAATGATTCATGAGCAGAGGGTTTTAAGATGATTTTTTAAAGTTTAGCCAGAATTTATTAGTATTTTTCTTAACAGCCTTGGCTTCGCTTTTAACTATTAGCAGCTCTCTTCTTGCAGGTAAAAACTGAGGGCTATCTTCTAATGAAAGACTTATAAACTTTTCAAAACTATTAAAATCGTTTTGGGTTAATGAGTGTAGTGCTTTTATATAGTAGTATAAAGCATTATTAGTTAAGTTTTTTTGTTCTTTTTGCATTAAAGCATCCATAGAGTCTGTAACTTTAGAACTGTTTCCACTTTTTAATGCGGCCCATAAGTAGTATAATCCAAACTCATTAGGGTAGGCTTGGTGCATTTCTTTAGTGTTTAACAACTCAAAAGCTTTAGAGTATTTTCCTTGATTTAAAAGAATTTTTGAGGATTCAAGAGTGTTGTTATATTGTAGTTTCATTTGTATCTCTTGGTTTTTTTTTAAACTTTCATAGGTTATTCTATTATCAGAAGTTTTAATTAGGTTAAACGCTGCTGTAAGTTCAACAAAAATACTTTGAGCTTCTTTAAACTCTTGAGCAGATAGTATAGAGAGTATTCTATCAGGATGTAGTTTTTTTGATAATTCTTGATATGCTTTAGAGATATTTTGATTGCTAGCCTCATTTTTATGGATGTTAAAAAGAGAATAAGGGTTATTTTGTTTTAATTTAAACCTAAGGCTTTTAAGTACTTTTAAAGTTACATTTCTTTGTATAGAAGTTGAAGTGCTGGTCTCACTTTGGGTTTTTAAGTTTCCTTCCATTAAATTAGAGAATATTAAAGTAAGATCAGCTTTTGTTAGCTCTGTAGGGTTAGAAGAGAGGATTTTGTCTAATTGTTTACTATTTTGATTTTTATTTTCAATATAAAAAGATGATTTTATAAAAGTAATTTTTGAGACAATGGTGTTTAAGCTTTGAAATAAAGAGCTTGGAGCTTTAGACTCCAGCCAAACACCCATCTCTTTTTTGATTTCATATTGGCTTAAACTTGTGGAGTTATCAAGATCTTTTTGTTCAGGTTCTGGTGTAAAAGTACAGGACATGTTTTCTATAGAGAGTAAGTCATTTAATCTATAAATACTTTGTTGTTTCATAGCCATAGGAACTGCATGTGGACTTAGTAGATTTAGATTCACTAGTGCTGTTCCAATGGGGGTTTTACTCGTTTGAAAATCTTTAGAGTTTATGTAGAAAGAAAGATTTTCTCTAGTGAGGTAACCTAGGCCAACTAAGAGTTCTCCTAAAGAGTTGCTGTACTCAGATAAAGATATTTTACATAAAAACCCTGATTGTATGAAAATAGTATAGTGATGCTGTGTAGAGGAATCAGTTAACTTTATTGTATAAGAAAGACCAATGCTTGAAATTAAAGGTAAGATATAAGAGAGCTCAAAACCATGAATTTTTTTTGTTGAGTTTAAAATTTTAGAAACCCTAGGTTCATTGACATTTTCATTAAGAAGAGTTTTTAAAACAGAAGAACTTTGTTGTGGTGAGTAGTGAGTAAAGATTTCTTCTAATTTTGCCTTTGGAATAGGTTTGACTAAACAATCTTCTATGTAGTTACAGGACTTAGCTTCTTTTGTTGATTTGTTATCAACAAGAACACCACTCATAAGCATGATTTTAGTTTTAAGGCTCTGTTCTTTGATGATCTTGTTTAGCTCGCCAGCTAGAGTAAAGCCGTCTTTTAGGGGCATAAGGCAATCGATTAAAATAAGGTTAAAATCATCTTGAGTTAAAAGGTCTTTTGACTGCTCTGGTTTAGAGCAAATAGTTGCTAAATGACCCATATGGCTAATAAGGCGCTCTAGACTAGATGCAAACTCCATGGAGTCATCGATAATTAGAATATTAAGGCAATTCATGGCTAATATATCGGGTTTTTGAGCTCTATATTTTATAGTCATCTTAAAATATTCTTGAGATTTAGTTTTTGGGGTTGTAGTCTGTGGTTATTAGCCCATATGAAGGGTTTTGAGGAGCCAATATGAGTATTTTAAACATTAATGACTCTCAATTTGAGACAGAAGTTATGAATTCAGAAAAAACTATTTTAGTAGATTTTTGGGCGGAGTGGTGTGGACCATGTAAAGCATTAGGGCCAAAACTTGAAGAAATTTCAGGTGAATTAGCAGATTTTGTAAAAATCATTAAAATTAATATTGATGAAAATAAAGAAACTGCACAGAAGTTTGGAATTAGAAGTATTCCCACCATGATTATTTTTAAAGAGGGAAAAGATGTTGAGACCATGATGGGAAATCTTCCTAAAGAAGAAATTTTAGGAAAGTTAAAAGCTCAAATTTAATTTTTTTAAAAAAACTTATTCTTAACTGAACAGATTTTTTTTCCTAGCAATGCTAGAAATTAATCCTAGACCTATCATGCTTGTTAAAATAGAGGAGCCGCCATAACTTAAAAGGGGAAGTGGCAATCCTACAATGGGAAGTATTCCTGTAATCATACTAATGTTTATAAAAAAATGCCAAAATATAAAGCCTCCAACACCTATACAGACTAGGGTTTCATAGGGATCTGTGGCAAATTGAGCGATATTGATAATATTTAAAAATAAGAATAAAAATAGTAAGATAATAACAATACATCCTATAAAACCATGTTCTTCGCTTAAAACAGAAAAAATAAAGTCAGTATGACGTTCTGGCAAAAATTCTAACTGTGATTGGGTTCCCTTACGGTATCCACGGCCTAAGAGCAGTCCACTTCCTACAGCAATCTTTGATTGTCTAGAATTGTACCCTCCTCCACGAATATCTTTTCCTGGATTTAAGAAAGTGTAGATTCTTTGTTTTTGATATTTTTTTAGTCCATAATTCCAAATTATAGGAAGGGATAAGGAGCCAATGACAAAAGCTGAAATTAAAATCCTCTTATTTATTCCAACAAATAAAACCATGGAGCTTGCAATGGCAATCATTACTAAGGAAGTTCCAAGGTCAGGTTGTATAACGGTTAGAGTAAAGGGGGCTAACACAAGAATTATTGGTAAAATAAGGTCCTTTAAGTTTAAGGAAGGTTTTAAAAGATTTTTAGAAAGAATCGCGGCTAGTGCCAACACGAGTGTTATTTTCATGGTTTCAGAGGGTTGGAACCTGAAAAGTCCAAAATCAATCCATCGCTGTGCACCATAAAAACTTTTTCCTATAATCTGCACTAAAATAAGAAAACCAATATTGATAAAATAAATAGGCCAAGTTAAGCGTTTTATAAAATTAAAATTAATGAATGTAAGAGTTAGAAAAAGCAGCCAGCCTATAATAAACCAAATAACTTGAGACATAAAAACTTTACTAATCTTTATGGAAACAAGAGAGTGTGATGCACTGTAAAGGTTTATAAGAGAGATGATGGTTATTATAGCGATTAAGAGTATAAAATTAATGTTAGTTCGTGTTTTAGTAGTTTTAAGATCTATCATTATTTTTTATCCTTAGGTTCAAAAATTTTAGGATGGTGTTTTTTCATATAAAAGGTTAAAAGGTCAGTGACCATAGGAGCAGCACCACTTGCGCCATGGCAAGCGTGAAGGGCTAGGCTTGCAACTATAATTTCTGGATTTTCAGCAGGGGCAATGCCAACAAAGATACCATGATGGCGGTCTTTTTCAGGACGATTTTCACATTTTTTATAGATATCACTAGAGTTAAACCCTCGAACCTGAACAGTTCCAGTTTTTCCAGCCATTAAAAATTTTTTAGAAGATCTATATCGTGCTGTTCCGTGTTCTCCATGGGCAACTTTTATAAGTCCTTCAATGATAGATTCAAAGTCTTTTTTTCTCATTCCAAGGCTTGTTTCATCTGTAAGGTTTTCTATGAGTTCAGGTTTAAAAGATTTAACAGTATTTCCTTTGCTATCCAAAATTTCTTTAACTAAAATAGGCTTTATAATTTTTCCTTTTGATGCAAGGCTTAAGTAACCTCTAGCAAGTTGCAATAAAGTGGTGTTAACAGCTCCTTGACCAATAGAGTAACTTAAATCCTCACCTTTTTGCCAGCTGTCTTTACGTTTTTTTTCAGCCCAGCTAGTGGTAGGGAGTAAACCTTTAGACTCTTGAACATATTCAATACCCGTGTTTTCTCCAATTCCAAGTCTTGAAATTATTTTAGACATTTTGTCTACCCCAAGGGTTATTCCAAGTTTATAAAAAAAAACGTTTCCAGAAACTTCTAAAGCTTTACTTAGGTTAATAGAGCCGTGGCCACTTTTTCTTGAATCGTGGTAATCCCTTTTTCCAAAATGCAAGACTCCTGGAGAATTAACTTTTGTATATTTTTTTATGGCATTTAAGTGGAGAGCAGCAAGCCCAACAAAGGGTTTAAAAGCAGAGCCTGGGGAATAAGTTCCTTGAGCAACCTTATCAGTTAAAGGTTTAAAGGGGTTTGTATTAAGTTCTTTCCAATTTTTATTAGAAATTCCCGTTTGAAAAACACCTGGGTTAAAGGAAGGATTTGAAGCCCAGGCTAAAATTTCACCTTTGATGCTTAGGGCAATAAGCCCTCCTTTTCTTATTCCTGTTTTGTCTTTTCTGTAAAAAGCTTTAAAAGCTTGAGATTGAAGACTTTTATCTAAAGTGAGAATGATATTGTTTCCAATTTTAGGGTCAACATTATTTAAACCAATATAAGAAATTAATGAGCTTGCCGCAGTTTGAACGCGCCCTTTTGCATCTACTTGTACATAAGATATACCGTCCACTCCCCTAACCTTAGTGTCTAGAGATTTCTCAAGACCAGTTTGTCCAATTTGATCACCTAGTTTGAAATTAAGCCCTTTTCTACGCATTTTTTTAATTTGAGATTTTGATGCTAGGGAAACATAGCCAAAGATTTGAGCTCCAGATTTTTTAAGTGGGTAGTCTCTAAAAATAATCTCTTCCACTAGAATTTTAGGATATCTTAAACGAAGCTGTTTAAGTTTAAGGGCCTCATTCTGGGAAATTTCTTTAGAAACTATTCCAGGGTTAAAAGTTCCTGTTTTATTGTAATTGCGAATTGTATATTTTAACAATTCCTCAGGGTTTTTTTTAAGTATTTTTGCAGTAAGCTCAATGATTAGTTTAAGTTCAGATTTATGTTGTTTTCTAAAAATAATGGGGTCTAGAGAGAGCCTAAAGCCAGGCCTATTTGTTACAAGGGTTTGTCCATTACGGTCTAAGAAATTTCCTCTAGGAGCCTGAACTTGTTGCTCTTTAATGGTATTTTTATCAGAAAAGACTCTTAACTTACTTCCATTTAAAATCTGTAAGAACCATAGGCGAATTAAAATTATAACAATTAATAAAAACACAATAACAAAGGTTTTTTTTGCTCGGTTTTGGTTGGCCTGTAAAAGCTCTTTTGATTCATAGATGTTCATTTTTCAACTTCAAAACCAAAAGGATATTTTATGCCACAAGATGAGTCCATGAGAATTAATATTGGACGAATTAATATAAAGAGGGCAGGTGATATTAAAGCTGAAATGAGCCACTTAATAATATTAGGGTGTTGGATAGAAGTGTCTCCAAGTATCCAGCTAATGGTGAAATAAAATATATAAAAACTTATTATAGCAATAAATGAGCATACTGAAAAATACGAAGGACCTTGAGCAAAGGAGCGGTTTTTAATGGCGTGTATTAGAGCTAAAACTGCTAAAAAGCTGAGTATTGAGGCATGATAAGGAATTCCAGAAAAGGCACTTAAGAAAAATGGAGAGATGAGTGAGAATAAAACACCAGTAAGAAGATCTCTATAAAGGCTTATAAAAATTAAACTAATTATCCAAAGATCAATTTCAATAAAAGAGTTTCTAGGGCTAAAAAAAATTGATTCAATGGAGCAAAGGCAAATAAAAAAAAGAATTTGTAAGAAGAGTGCTAAAATTAAAAAAAAAGTTTTATTTTGTTTCATAGGTTTATTCTTCAGTAATTCCAGGGTCTTTAATTACAAAAAACTCTTCAGCGTTAAGGAGGTCAGCTAGGGGACGAATTGCTGCAGTTTTTGTAATTCCTGCGTTTGAAATTTTAATATTTTCAACTATTCCAATGGGAAGGCCTTTTGGGTAAAAGTCTCCACTGCCCGAGGTTACAATAAGGTCTCCTATTTGGATGTCTAGAGATGAGCGAAGGTGCTTAGCAGAGATTAATCTGTCACCAGTGCCTTCAATGATAAGTTTTTCCCTTGAGCGTTGAATGAGTCCATCAATAACAAAAAAACGGTCGGTGAGTATAAGAATTTGTGATCTTTTAGAAGAAATTTTTAAAATATTACCAATAACACCATTTAGCCCAAGAACACCCATTTGTACTTTAATGCCTTCTTTTATACCTTTATTTATGGTTAAGGTTTGGTTTTCTGAAAGTAAATCTTCGGAGATAACAGAGCTTGCAATAAGCGTCATGGGGCTTTTTTCTTTAAGTTGAAGAAGTTTTTTTAAACGGCTGCTTTCTAATTTGAGTTCTTGGTAGGCTACACTTTCCATTTTTAGTTGTGAGACTTCTTTGAGTAACTGTTTGTTATTTTTTTTAATTGAAATAAGGTTTAAGTATTTGCTTGTAGTGTCTTCAACTCCTTGACTGATAAAGCTTAAAGCATTTTGAACTTTATAAGAAACCTCTAAAAAAGGTGATGATATAATGCGCAAAGAGCTTTCTAAATTAAACAATACAATGGGGGAGAGAATAATAGCAGAGGCGGCAAGTACTTTTTTAAGGTTAAAGTGGAAAAACATTTGGGAAATAGGCCTCCTTATATTAAGGGTTTAGAGTACTTTTAATTAATATAGTTCTAAAAGTTTACTCAATATAAATTTCGTGTCACCATTAGGTGCAATACTTTTTTAAACTTTAAGGGGATAATAGAGTGATTGAAAAAATTAGAAAACCAAAGAAATCAAAAAACATTATTAACTACACCATTTACGCTATTATTTTTGGAATGATTATTGTGACTTTTGTATTTATGGTTCCAGGCCTAGGAGGTGGTGGAGGGGTTATAAACACAGCTGCTGAAGTAGGCTCAACATCAATTTCTTTAAGGGATTATACGGACCAGTTGAAAAGAACTAGAGCTCAATATGGAAAGCTTTTTAATGGTGAGATCCCCTCATATTTTCAAAAAAACTTGAGAAATCAAGTTTTACAGGGACTGGTAAAAAGAGAAGTGCTTAGTCAGTATGCAAAAAAGAACAATTTAATAGTTTCTTCTATTGAGGTTGCGGATTTTATTAGAAAAGATATTCCTGCTTTTCAGGAAGATGGTGAGTTTTCCTATGATAGGTATAGCACATATTTAAAGAACACTAGGTCTACAGCTAAAAAGTTTGAAGATATGGTGTCTAAAGATATTGCATTTAGAAGGGTTTATGACATGCTGTCTAGCTCTTTAGTAAAATCAAATGAAGAGGTCAAGCTTGCAAAAGCAGCTTTAAATGTTGAAGTTTCTTATAGCTTTATTAAACTTAAGAGTGAAGACTTAAAAAAAGCTATAAAAATTTCTCAAGAATCTATAGATGAGTTTGTTCAAGATACTAAAAGTAAGCCCTTCTTACAAGAGCAGTATAAACAAATGGAAGGACAATTTCATGTACCAGCTAAGGTTGAACTAGGTTATATTTTAATTAAAGATAAAGAAAAAGCATTAAACCTTTTTAAAACATTAACAGTCAAAAATTTTAAAGAGAAAGCAAAGAAAAACTCTGAAGACCCTTTGTCTAAAAATAAAGGTGGTGACCTTGGTGAAATTACTCAAGGGAGTTTTTCTCCTGAAGTAGAAGAGAAAGCATTTAAAATGAAAAAAGATGAGATTAGTGCTCCATTTAAAACAAAGTTAGGATATGTTATTTTACATCTAAGAAACTTAAAGCCTAAATCTGTAAAGCTTTTAGAAGATGTTAAAAATGAAGTGGCAAAAACTTATTTGCAAAAACAGGGTGTTTTAACTTTAAAAAATAGTTTGGCTGGGGCAGCTCAAAAAGAATCATCTGTGTTTGAGGCCGCAATTGCTAAAGCAGGTTTAAAGTGGAGTAAAGATGAAAAATATTCTTTGGAGGCACCTAGCTTACCTGGTATCGGTGCATCTGAAGAAATTGTGGATAAGCTTTTATCTTTGAGAAATAATGAAGTATATAAGAACATTGTTTCTTTTAAAGATAGTGAGTACTTTATTAAGTTAAAAAATCTAACTGCTAAGGCACCTAAGACTGATGTTAAACTTGCTCAAAATGATACATCTCAAAGAAGCAACCAATTAATTGATTTAATGTATGAAAATGAGAGGAAAAGCTTAAATATTAAGTTAAATCAACAGTTATTAGATCAATAATAAAATATTTATTTAAAAAATAAGGCAAATTATCCTAACTAAAGTCTAAGTTTCTTCCGATAGGGCTTTTATGACTTTTAATAGGGCTAAAGCGGTTATAATATCCATGGTTTTTAGTAGCTTTTTTTCCTGGGCACATGCTCAGGACGCAGTTCCAGGTGAGTTTCTTGTTCACTACAAAAGCGGAGCTTCGCCACTTCAAGCTTTAAAGAAGGCATCAAGTAGGTATAATTTAAGGCTTTATAAAGCTTGGGAAAAAATAAACACTTACTCTTTAAAGGCTGGTTTTACAAACCAAAGTGATGATGCCAAAATTTTGAAAGAATTAAGAGCAAATCCTAATGTTCTTTTTGCTGAGCCTAATTACTACGTAAAAGCTCAGTATTTACCACTCACTCCTGTAGATATGAAAATTCCAGAGAGTTGGTTTGTGGGGCCTGTTGATTCGGTGGATCCAGTTGTAGTTGCTGTTATAGATTCAGGCCTAGATGTAAACCATCCTATTTTTAAAAATACAGGAAGATTGTGGTCTAATATAGCCGAGGTTAATGGAACTTTTGGTGTTGATGATGATGGGAATGGTAAAATTGATGATTTTAATGGATGGAATTTTTTAAATGATAATAATAGTTTAATTGACCATCACAGTCATGGAACTCATGTGTCTGGAATCATAGTAGGATCAACAGAGAATATTTTAAGTGTTAGTGCTGAGGTAAGACCAAGGGTTGAAATTATGGTTTTAAAATTTTTAGACTCACGTGGTGCAGGCAACACTTCTGATGCCATAGATGCAATTTATTATGCCATTAATAACGGAGCTAAAATTATAAATAATTCATGGGGTGGGCCTGGTTATTCAAGGGCTTTGCATCGAGCTATTGTAGATACATTTTTAGAGAAGATCTTGTTTGTGGCTGCAGCTGGAAACGGTGAACTTACTGGAGGCTTTGGAGCCAATAATGATGAATTACCACTTTATCCTGCAAGCTATGATGTTCCAAATATTCTTTCTGTGGGAGCAATAGATGATAATGATAATTTAGCTTTTTTTTCAAACTTTGGTTTTATTGGGGTAGACGTGGCTGCTCCTGGGGTTGATATACACAGTGCTC
The DNA here is from genome assembly GCA_965205365.1 of Bdellovibrionales bacterium. GTDB lineage: Bacteria > Bdellovibrionota > Bdellovibrionia > Bdellovibrionales > UBA1609 > JALZUR01. Next base: position 110,182 of record CBDBGT010000010.1, on the reverse strand, counting down.
AACCAGGTGGTGGCCTTGTACCTAAGAGTGGAACAAGTATGGCTGCACCTTTTGCTTCGGGTCTAGGTGTTTTAATGGCGCAAGTGTCTCCACATTTTACAGGGTATCAATTAAAAAGAGATATTATGAAATCTGTTGATTTTTTACCAAAGTTAAGTGGTCGTATAGCTACAGGGGGAAAACTCAACTTTAAAAAAGCAGTTGATTTAGCTAGGAAAAATACATCTGAAGCTGAGTTTTTACCTGAATATAACCTTGTGTATAGCTATTTCTCTAGAGACCTGGCTTCATTGGCAAATAAAGGAGAAAGCCAAGGCTTTGGCTGCGGTAAGGTTAAAGCTGTGTATAAAAGTTATAATAAGAATATAGGAAAAAATAAATTTAATTTTTCACAAATTTTTATAGTAACTTTGTTTCTGCTACCTATTCTAGTTATTCAAACAGTAAGAGCTAGAATTTATAAACAAAGGTATAAGAGCTACGGTTTTTTTTAGATTAAGGGGCTTTAAAAAAACTTCATTGCTATAAAGTCGAGGATTGATTCATATTTAATTTTTTTGGAATTATTTTAGTGTAGCTGTTCCATAATTTAACCCGAGTTCGGACTTTTCTAAGGGCCTAAGTTTTGAATAAATATTGTTAAGACTGTTTTTGGAATTTTAAAGGAAGAGTTTCATGTTGAACACTCCAGACACCGAAGTCTTAAAAAACTTTATAGTGAATCTTTTATGAGCATTAACTGGGTATTGTCTGGGCCCTTTTAAACCGTTAATACCTCATGAAAATAGAATGTTGAACCAGATTTAAAAAGTTCGAACTCAGGTTAAATAGTTTATCTTAAGGAGGTCCTCCTTAAGATAAAAGAACTAAAGGGCTAATGAGCCCTTTTAGGCCTTAAAACCGCCGCACACAACGAACAAGGAAAGAAGCGTCCTTATCGTAGCTATCCTGATAGCCATCAGAAAACCGCTGGATCCACACAAAGCTATTATCGCTCTCCGTAGACGACCAATACCAATCACCTTGACCTTGAACTAAACCTGGAAGAGCAGAGCGATTTGTGTACATTAAATTAAGCTCATAACGATTAGGTAAATACCAATCATCATAACCACCATAAAAAAGCTTGTCACAGTACCTTGCTGCTGCGTGATAGCCCCCACGCCGCCATGAAGTGATAGCAACAATTACACCTGTATTCGTTGAACCGTAACTTACATCTTTATTAATTTCACCATTACCAATTCCCCCACCTGATGTGTAGTTTTCTAATCCTGGAATATTATACCAATTACTTGAACCATCATTCCAATCTTTAATTAAACTATCAGTACCAGAGCAAGTCACTGTAAAATCATTTAATGCATAAGAGTTTGGCCCCGAATCCCCTGAAACACTTTCTGATGGAATATCTCCACAACCCCCAGGGGTGGTCATATAGTGATCTGTTCCACTACCACTAGTGGCACCAGGGCTAAGGCTTCCAAGATAAATTGCTCCACCCTCACACACAGTGCCCGGCAGGGAGGAAAAATCAAAACATGGATCTAGACTTCTAGATGCGTTATGGCCATAGGCATTAATTGCAAACAAAAAAGTAGTAATTAAAAATAGTCTCTTCATAGTTAAATCTCCTTATTATTGCAATGTTATTAGCAATTTCTTTATAATCTTCTCCAATGGCGTGCTCACCTAAATAATGGCTTTTTTAATAACTGTTATTTGTTATTTCTTTATCTTTGCCAATAAGAGTAGTACCAGGTTTTTCTCCATATTGCATTACTCCAGAGCCTTTATGAACCTTATTTTAAATAGTGTCAAAAAAAAAGACGACCAAGCCCCTCTTTCTTTAATTTGTTGCCACTAGACTAAGTAGTTAACCCGAGTTTGGACTTTTCTAAGGGCCTAAGTTTTGAATAAATATTGTTAAGACTGTTTTTGGAATTTTAAAGGAAGAGTTTCATGTTGAACACTCCAGACACCGAAGTCTTAAAAAACTTTATAGTGAATCTTTTATGAGCATTAACTGGGTATTGTCTGGGCCCTTTTAAACCGTTAATACCCCATGAAAATAGAATGTTGAACCAGATTTAAAAAGTTTGAACTCGGGTTAATTTAGTGTGGTTTTTATCAGAAAATCAAAGAAAAGCTTAATTTATATGCAGTTTATGGATATATTTCCATGTAGAGGTAGTTTTTTATGAGGGAGCGTTTCTAATACTATTAAGTGGCGTTGTTCCACACAAAAGTCCTTTAAATAAAGGGCTTTGGCACTAAGAACTTGTAAAAACAGGCTCTTTAAAATAAATTTTTTCAATTCTAGCTTAATGTGTACCGTGTAACAACGCCCTATTAAGTTGTTTTATAGTTAGACTCAGAATCTAGGGTTCTTATGTCACATTGGCTTTTAGTTTATAAATATTCTACATAAACCTATTATGCATAGCGTTTAAGTCTTATTTATATCATAGAATTTTAAATATATTCCTTTAAGTTAAGTAAATGTTTTTAAGTTTTTTAGTCCTAGGAATTTTAGCTTTTTATTTTATTTCAATGGCCTATGTTTATTTTTATAGAGGTCAGGCCCGCTATGCCAATGTTTCTGAATACCTTAGAAAAGGATGGCCTATTTTTACTCCTTTTAATTGTATGCTTTATATGTTTACAAAAAAAAGAGCAAAAGGGGCAATTATGGACACTAACCTTTACCCTGAGCTTAGAAAAATCACTGATAATTGGGAGCTTATTAAGGAAGAGGGAGTTAGTCTTTTAAATAACAAGTTTTTTGATGAAACCACTGATGTTGGTTCAAGCTCATATTATGATTTAGGGTTTAGAACTTTTTATAAATATGGGTGGAGTAAATTCTATCTTACTTGGTATGGACATACTCACCTTTCAGCTGCAAAGCTTTGTCCAAAAACTGTTAAAATAGTTAATGAATGTAAATCTGTAAATGGTGCAATGTTTACAGTGCTTCCTCCTGGTTCAAAATTAACAAGACATCTAGACCCCATTGCATGTTCTTTAAGGTATCACCTAGGTCTTCAAACCCCTAATTCTAATGATTGCTATATTAGTATTGATGATAACATTTACTCATGGAGAGACGGTGAACCACTTGTATTTGATGAGACATATCTTCATTATGCGCATAATGACACGGATATAAATAGGTTGATTTTAATGTGTGACATTAAACGCCCAATGAATATATTTGGAAACTTTTTTAATCTTTTTTATAAAATATTTATGAAATTTACAGTTGTTCCGAATATGACTGGAGATAAGTGTGGACTAGTAAATAGAATATTTTCTTTTATATCTCCTATTTTAAAAAAATCAAAAAAACTTAAAAATAAAAACAGGTCTTTATATTTACTTCTAAAATACAGTACAAATACTGTTCCTGACTTCGACACTCCTGTTAAAAAGCCCCTCTTGAGTTCAAATATACGCACCAGAGAAGGTTAAAAAGTCTAAAACTCAAAATGTAGTGACCCCTTTTTTTTCTTTACAAGTATTTTTAGGCTAGTAATTTTAATAGCCATGTTTATTCGAGAAGTAAAAAAACCAAACGGAAGTGTTTCAATTAGAATAGTTGAATCTACTCGAGTAAAAAATAAAGTTATTCAAAAAGTCATTAGAACTCTGGGACAACACAAGGATGCAAGAGAAATAGCCATTATTAAGAAAGCAGCACAGGACTTAATAATAGAGCTAAAAAACACAAGAAACCCAGCCCTTCCTGGAATGGAAGAAACTGTGCACTCCACGACTTGCACAAAAAAAGCCAGCACAAGAAACCCAGAGCTAGTGGATATAAAGAATCTATCTGAGCAAGGTCGTGTTAACCAAGGCATTCACACAGTTTTAGGCAAAGTTTATAATCAAATGAACTTTAACGATATCATAAAAAACACAAAAAAAGATGATGAGTGGAACTCTATTCTTCAAGATTGTGTTTTAGCAAGAATCTCTAGGCCGCAGAGTAAAAGAAAAACAGCAGATAGCTTAAAAAAAGTTTTCTCAAAACCCCTTCCTCTTCATAAGATATACCGTATGATGGACAGAGTTTTTCTAAACGAAGAAAGACTAAAATCAAAAGTCTTAAATTCCACTCTAAACCTTTTTAATGACCAGGTTGACGTTATGTTCTTTGATGTCACAACGCTATATTTTGAAAGCTTTACTTCAGATGAACTTAGAGCCAATGGTTTTAGTAAGGATGCTAAGTTTAAAGAAACTCAAGTTGTTCTCGCCTTGGTTACAAACTCACAGGGACACCCAGTAACTTATGAGCTTTTTCCTGGCAACACTTATGAGGGCAACACATTAATAGAGATAGTTAAAAACTTAAAAACCCGTTTTAATGTAAATCAAGTTACCCTTGTGGCTGATAGAGGTATGTTTAATGAGGCAAACTTAGTTTTACTAGAAGCTGAAAACATTCATTATATTGTGGGGGCTAAGTTAAAATCTTTACCAAAGAATTTAAAAGAAGAAATCTGTCATAAAAACTTTAAACCCCATGTGGTGAGCAATGAACTGCAGTGGGTTAGAGAGTTTGAGCACAAGAAAAGAAGGCTTGTTGTTGGGTATTCTAATAAAAGAGCTTATAAAGATGCATTTGACCGGGAAAAGATAATTGTTCGTCTTTTAAAGAAAGCCAAAGATGGAAAACTTAAAGCAAGTGACCTTATAACTAATTATGGAACGAAAAAGTACCTTAAGTCTTTTAAGGGGGATGTAGAGGTTGATAAGTGTAAGATTAGTAGAGACGCTCAGTGGGATGGTTTTCATGGTGTCATTACAAATCTTGAAGACAAGTCTGCAGCTGAAGTTTTAGAGCGTTATAGAGGGCTGTGGAAAATAGAACAAGCGTTTAGAATAAGTAAGACAGATTTAAAGATGCGACCTATTTTTCATTGGAAGTCTGAGAGGATTAAGGCTCATATTGGAATTTGTTTTCTAGCATATGCAATTGTTTGTAGAGTAAATAAGCTTATTAAGGAAAACCAATTAGAGTTTAGTTTTTTAGATCTTAAAGAGGAGTTAAATAGAGATGAGTACAGTGTTTTAAAAGACTCTAGTACGGGGCGATTTTATGAGCTTGTATCTAAGACTACTCCTGTTTTAAAGAAAATTTACCAAGTTTTAAACCTTAAGAGAAAGGACTGTATTCGCCTAGTTAAAGAGCAAATGTAGTGACCCCAGCAAAATCTAAGCACTTGATTTTATTAGCTTTATGCGCCGTGTTGTGTCGAAGTCAGGAATAGGTTGATTTTAATGTGTGACATTAAACGCCCAATGAATATATTTGGAAACTTTTTTAATCTTTTTTATAAAATATTTATGAAATTTACAGTTGTTCCGAATATGACTGGAGATAAGTGTGGACTAGTAAATAGAATATTTTCTTTTATATCTCCTATTTTAAAAAAATCAAAAAAACTTAAAAATAAAAACAGGTCTTTATATTTACTTCTAAAATACAGTACAAATACTGTTCTTATAGCGCTTATACTTTTTATTATTTTAGGGTTAGTACAGCTTGGAGTGCTCTTAGTTGAAAACTTATCTATTTAACTAAAAAAAAGTTAGGGCACGAGGTTTTATTTTTAAAACTTGTGATTTCATACTGATTAATGTTGTTTAATATAAAATAAACATTTTTATTTTGTTATTATTTTTTATTAAAATAATAACAAGCTAGCCAAATATCGTTTGTTTTAACTGTGGTTTGAGTACTATTATGAGTATAGTGCGTTAATGTTACAATAGAGCTTTGATTTTTAAAAAAAGTAACACTTGAGCCTGCAGAAGCTATAGCTATCCTTAAAGGGTTTTCAACAAGGGAGGAAAAGTATACCTTAAAGGGGATTAGAGCTTGTATAAGCTCTTCTTTTGTTTTTGAATCAAAATGGTCTGCTGGCGCAGACCCATTGCCAATTTGAATTACAAGTTTTTCCTTGGTAGAGAGTGAGTTGCTATTAGGGTTGGTGTCAACTTCAAGAATAAGAAGTACAGAGTTACGTGCTAAGTTTTGACCTTTTTCATAACAACGGCCTGTATAGACCCCTTCAACATTGCTAAAAGAAACAGGCTTACCTTCGTGAGCAAGATCAAGTAATTGCTCAAACCTGTTACTATCATTACTTGCTCCAGGAGCGGAGTTAAAATTAGCGAGCACTCCTTCATTGCTAATAGTTTTTTCTAAATTCATGGCTAGTGGATTAGCGGCTTGTGTAGTAAGTCCATTCATTATAAGAGCTAGAGTTATTAAGATTGATTTTTTCATAGTGTTAATTCTCCTTATTATTTGTTTCATAATTTCTATTATAATAGTTTTATGGTAGGTATATCAATCTAAGATTGGATGTGTGAAAATCTTATATATAATGTCAAAAGTTTAGTCGCTGTGATCCCTCTTTCCTTAATTTGTTGCTGTTAGCCTAATTAATCACTGTTAAAAAGAGGTTATCTTGAGTTTTATTTTGGCAATTTTTTTAAGGCAGAGCTCGGTGTGATACTAAGGTGTAGATTTACTTTAGCTTAAGATATGTTTTAAGTTTTAAATAACTGTGATTATAAGTTATTGGGTTTTTAAAATTTTATTTTAGAATAAGGCTTCTCTAAAAGCTTTAATCTTTTGCGGTGGGTCTCTGGAATTTTATATTTATTTGCTAATATAAGTATATTTATATGATCCATGACTAGATATTTTCTTAGAGCATCGTTTACATCATCTAAGCTTAAATTTATAATTTTATTTAAGTGTGTATATAAAGTTTCACCTTTAACTCCACGAGAAACTAAGTCTAAATATAAACTAGCCTCTTGCTCTTTAGTTTCCACATTTCTTAAGAACTGACTTTTCATGATAGCTTTTGTTTTATCAAGTTCTGCTTTAGTGACTCCGTTTGCTGCTGTATGAGCTATGATTTTTTTAGCTTTAGTAATAAACTCTAAAACTTTATTATGCCTTACCGCTCCAGAAATATGTATGACGCCTCCATCTTGCAAAGCCTGAAGGCGAGCGAATACTCCGTAAGTAAGGCCGCTTTTAATTCTAAGCTCTTGATTGAGTCTACTCTTAAAAGACCCACCTAAAACACTGAGCCCTACTTTAAGGGCCTCGTAGTCTTCTGAGGTTCTATCAATTGTTGAAAAACCCATGGAAATATTTGCTTGCTGTAAATCTTTTTTATGAAAGAGTATTGATTCTTTTGTTTTTTCTGCAATTTTAACTCTATTAAGCTTAGTGTCCTCCATTCCTTTTTCTAAATCCGTAAATTTTGAGAGCATAAAAATTTCAGCGTCCTCAGACCAATCACCAATAAAAGCAATTTTTAAACTCCTTGCTTCCATGACCTGATCATATCTTTTTAAAATTTCATAGTGTTTTAGTTTAGGTAAAGAGTTTAATGACCCCATTGCAAGCTTGCCATATTCATGCTCTTGAAACATTAGTTGGGAAAATGCAATTTTTGTTAAAATTTTAGGATTGTCTGGTATAGATTTTATTTCTGCAGTTTCTTTAAGTTTAACGTTTAAAATAGCCTTGTTATCAAATTTTGGAGACAAGATTACTTCAGTAAAAAGCTTTATAATTTCAAGGGAGTCTTCTTTTAAACCTTGAACTGTAAAAATAGTTTGATCCTTTGTAACAGCAGCTGTAAAAGAAGCACCTAAATTAGTAAATTTTTGACTAATCTCTTTCTTCGTATGTTTTAATGAACCTTCGGTTAAAAGATTTGCTGTTAGGTGTGTAACACCGTGTTGATTTCCAGGCTCATAAGCACTTCCTTTAGGAGACCAAACTATAATTTGAAAGGATGGTAAGGATTGATCCTTAAAACTTAGTATTTCAATGCCATTTTGAAGGCTTTTCTTTTTTAAATTTATTTGAAAAGCTTTACTTCCTGTTTGGCAACCAAAGCTAAAAATTGTACTAGCTACAATTAAACTAAAAGCTATTAATTTTTTTTTAATCATTTTCCCACCTCAACTATATTTAATTTAGCTATATTTAAGTATTTTTTAGCAACTTCATTAATTTTTTTTAATGAAATTTTTTGATATTTGTGTGTGTGTGTAAATAAACGTTTGTAATCCTTAAATAATAACTCATTAAGAGCAAGGCCTATAGCCTTTCCATTTAGTGTTTTATATCTATTTACTGCGGAAACTTTCATTCGTTTTTTTGCAGCATTAAGCTCCTCTAATGTCACACCTTCTTTAGCTGTTTTAGCAAGTATATCTTTAAATGCTAGTTTCATTTTTGAAGAACTCACCCCTGGTCTTAAAGTGTTGAAAAATAATAAGAGCCCTTTTCTCGGAGGTTTAAAATTCCAGTGGCTAACATTAAGGTTATATTTTTTTTCTTCAACTAGCCCTTTATGCAGCCTGCTTGAAGTTCCATCTGCTAGTACTAAGCCTAAAAGATCAAGAGCATAAGTGTCATTGCTATAGATCGAAGTCCCTGGAAGGGATATTGTAATGATTGTTGATTTTACAGGTTTTTTGATTTTTATATTGAGCCCATTTTTCATAACAACTTTAGTTGCATCTGTTTTTCTAGAAATTCTTTTAGGTTTATTTCTGCCAAAATATTTTTTAATCCATTTCTTAGCTTTTGATGTTTTAAAAGCTCCAACTATGACTAATATAGCGTTATTAGGTGCATAGTAATTTTTATAAAATTTCTTAAAGTCTTGAATATTTGAATTTTCTAAATGCTTCATAGAACCAATAACAGGCCATTTATATGAATTTTGAAAATATGTATTTAAAAATAAGCTTTCAAATGCAAGGCCTGAAGGGCTATTTTCCGTACGCATTCTACGCTCTTCCTTAACAACCTCACGCTCCCTGTTGATTTTATCTTCTGTAAGCTCTAGATTTACCATGCGATCAGCTTCTAGTTCTAAGATTTTTTCTAAAGTTCCTGAAGGCATTTGAACATAATATCCTGTATGCTCACGAGTAGTAAAAGCGTTGTTTATACCACCATTGTTTTCTATGGTGCTATCATAAACACCTTCTTTATATTTTTTTGTGCCTTTAAACATTAAGTGTTCAAAAAAATGAGCAAGGCCTGTTTTATTAGGATCTTCGTCACTTGAACCTATTTCATACCATAGGTGTAGGGAGTACATTGGAAGTCTATTGTCTTCATGCAATAAAACTGTCATACCGTTTTCTAAGTTATACTTATCAACCTTAAATTCTTTTAGTTGAGCGTAAGTTGCAAAGGAAAAAAAAATTGAATACAAGGTTAAATATCTTAATAGCTTCATTTCTACCCACCTTTGAAGAAGTCTAAAAATTTATAGATTTAAATTATAAAATTAACAGATTTTTTTAAAGTTTTAAACTGTTTCTTTATGTATACCAAGGGTACGCCTTTAGTCTGTGAACACTTTTTGCATGGTTTTTTCTTTGTGGAGGACCCATATGAAATTCTATCAACAAATTGATCACAATAATTTTGTACTAGACTCTGTAGATCCTAAACACCGTGAATTTTATAAAGATCAAAATCACTGTTGTTTTTGTGGACATGAGCTGGAGATCAAGACTACTAAAAGAACTGGGCAAAATCAACTTCAAGAAGAAGGTAAATGTCCTTCTTGCAGTGAATATATTATTAAAAAAAAGCATGATATTCAGTAAATTTACTTTTTTAATAATCTGTCAATTATTTGTCTTTTTTTTGCAACTGCTGTCAGTAAAATGATCAATGAAAAAAGCATTAATATTGGAACTGAATACATTGCTTTATCTATTCCATAAAGATCAGTAAGTTTTCCAACAAGCATATGAATACTAACTACAAACATTGATGATATTGCAATTATTCTAGCAATTAAAACATCAAATCGTTTAGGCCACATATTAGATATTTCATCCATTACAATTGGAAAAACTGGGGCAAAAGAGGCCCCCATTAATGAGAAAAAATATGTTGAAACATTATACCCTAAAAACATTAAACCAAGAGATGCAAATAAACAGGTCAATAGAATTTTTAAAGCTGAAATATGAAAACTTACAAAAAAGAATAAAAGCCTTATAAGAAACATTGCTAAAAAGAATAAAAATAAATGTTGTGATGCAACTTTAAAGCTTAAACCCAAACCTTTTAAAAAAACAACAAGCCTTGTTGACATAATAAGTTCAGATGCAATGTAGAATGATAAAAATGTTACCCAGATCATAACCCAAAAATCAGATAATGGTGGAGGGGGCATTTTTTTTACTTTAATTTCTGCTCCTTCTTTCTTTAAAAAAAATAAAGAAATTACAAAAGGGCAAGATAGGAAAAAGACTCCAATTAGAAGCCAGTTCCAAGGAAGAATATTTTTTAATTTTAAGATTGTTAAAGGAGCTGTCATTGCAGCTAAGGCATAAAAACAGTGTAGAAGTGCAAAAAATTGACGCCTTAGCTCTACTGCCTTTACTAAGTTTATTAAAATATTTTGTCCAACAGTAGTCCAACCAAGCCCGGCACCAAATAAAAATGCTGTGATAAGAGCTCCGTTTAAATTAGGAAACAAAATTAAACCCAATGGGCTACTCCCCATTCCAAAGCCACCTAGAAGAAGGAGTGTTTTAAGTCCCCATTTTTTAAGAATCCAGTCTGCCGTAGCTGAGGATAAAATAGTGATAAAAGAGGTTACTGCAAAAAACAAAGCTCCCTTAGAAGCACTTTCTTTACTAGCTTCTAAAAAAAATGGAAAAAACGGACCTCTTGCATTATCCATCCACCCTAAAGCAAAAAGAGACAAGCATGCGACAAATACGGGAAGATAGTCTGATTTAGTGAATTTTTGCATAATGCCTATCTTTAATATAAAAAACTGGCTTTAGCACATATAATTTTAAGATACCACAGTATTTTTATTAGACCGTTTTAAATCATTAAAGAAAGACGCGGTTTAAAAAATTTTCATGAAACCAGTTTCTTTAGGAGTGGTCTTTTTAATCTAAATGGTTTGCTTTTGTGATTAATATATAGGGCTTTTCTTATTTTATTAATATACGTTAAATTTAATACTTATTTTTTAATTTATAAGAATTCTGGCACAACAGGTTTGTTGTTTTTCAGGCAAGCTTTTTTAAAAGCTCTCTTACTGCATTTCCTCTATGTGAAATAGCATTTTTTTCACAAGGAGTGAGTTCAGCCATGGTTTTTTCCATACCTTCGGGAATGAATAAAGAGTCATAGCCAAAACCACCTTTTGCCTTTGAAGGGGTAAGGGCAATACTTCCTCTACATTCTCCCATGGTTTCAAATCTCTGATTATTTGGGCCTAGAGTAATAATCTGGCAGATATAGCGAGCGCTTCGATTTGAAGTTTGTTTAAAATTTAGCATTTTATACAGTTTGTCGTTATTTTGGTAATCCATAGCTTTAGGGCCTGCATATCGTGCAGAATGAACTCCTGGAAGGTTATTTAGAGCTGTAACCTGAATTCCAGAATCTTCAGCTATAACCCAATCATTGTTATCTACAAAAGGATGAAGTGATTTGGCCTTAAGAGTAGCATTTTCTAAAAAAGTAGAGCCATTTTCCTTTGGAGCCTTGTAAAACTCAATTTCTTTTGCTGATTTAATAGCAAACATAGTGTTTTTAAAAAGACTTTGAAACTCTTTAAGTTTATTTTCATTAAAAGACGCAATCCATAAATTAGTCAAGAGCAGTCTTCCATCCTAGAGCTTGTCTTTGTGCTTGGAATAAAACTTGAGAAGCTTTTTGAGTATTTTTAATAAGACTAAGAAGTTGTTCAAGGTTAAAGGCGGCTTTTTCTCCAGTTCCTTGAATTTCAATGAACTCTTGTTTGTTAGTTATTGCAAAGTTTACATCAGAATCACAGTTAGAGTCTTCTTCATAGTCTAAATCAACCAAAAGCTCACCGTTTACAAAGCCTGAAGACAGGCCTGCAATTTGAAACATTAAAGGTTCTTTTTTAATCTGCCCTTGGAGTTTTAAGAGTTCAAAGGCTTTAGCAAGGGCAACAAATCCACCAGTTATAGAGGCTGTTCGTGTTCCTCCATCGGCTTGTAAAACATCACAGTCAACAATAATGGATTTTTCAGGAATGGCTTTCATATCAACACATGCTCTAAGTGATCTTCCAATAAGTCTTGAGATTTCTTGAGACCTTCCTCCTGAAAAAGCTTTACCTCTTTTTATTCTAGTGTGTGTTGCACGAGGAAGCATTGAGTATTCAACAGTAACCCAGCCTTCATGGCTACCTTGTAGCCAACGTGGAACATTATCCTCAACAGTAGCGGTACAAAGGACCTTTGTTTTTCCAAAAGAAACAATACAACTTCCTTCAGCGTATTCAATGGGATCCATTTCAAAACTTACAGGGCGCATGGAGAGATTTTCTCGATTATTTTTTCTTATCATGGGTAGTTTTGTTGCATCAATAAAATGGTTTGTCCAGAAGAGTAAAAAATATACATTTTTAAACCATTAAAATTAAATTAAGAAGAATAAAAGAAAATCACTTTGGAAAAAGAATAAGGTTGGGTTCTTTTAGAGGAAACAAAGGTGTAGGGGGAAATGGTTAGAGTGGTGAGTTAAAGAGTGTTTGTTTATACTGTGTTCTTTAAGGCCTTAGGTGATCCATTAAAAAAACACTGTATCTATTTGAAAATATTGAATTTTTTTCTTTTTAAAAGCAAGCCTTTAAAAAGAGTCTAGTCCCTGTAAAAATTACATGTTTAAGATTCCAATAGTTCATAAGAAGGTGGTATATTTTAGAATAAAATACTTTAAGGAGAGCATATGTCTGATGTTCAAAGCCCTAGTTTAGTAAAAGGAAAGTATTGGATTACGGGTGCTGGAATCCAGTCTGCCAGTTTAGCTATATTAGCTGTAATAGGCATTGCATTTGCCCTTTCGGTTACAAAAAGTATTATGATTCCGTTTGTATTAAGTTTATTTTTATATTTTATTTTATCTCCAGTTAGAACTTTTTTTATTCAAAAAATGAAATTTCCAAAATGGCTAGCTTTGATTTCAACTTTTGCAGTAGTAGCATTACTTTTAACACTTGTATTTTTTGTTCTTTTCTCAGCTTTTCAAGAATTCGCAATGGGTTATAAAGTTTATGAAGTAAAAGCTATTTATTTTGTAGATTCTGTGCAGCAGTTTTTAATAAATAAAGGCGTACCTATTGAGCATATTGATTTTGCAACAATGCTAAAAAACTTACCTTTTACACAACTTGCCAAAGGTGCTGGAGCCAGTGTATTACACTTAGTTTCTACAACAGTTTTAGTGTTTATATTTTTAGTATTTTTATTTACAGGTGGATCTAAAGTAAAAGAAACTGCTAGAAAAAAAACAGGGTTGGGTGCTGAGATCAATGCACAAATTCGTAAATACTTAGCTATAAAAGTTTTAACTTCATTTATAACTTCCATTATTATTTTTGTGATCTTCACTATACTTGGTTTAGATTTAGCATTTGTTTTTGCTTTTTTAGTTTTTATACTAAATTTTATTCCTACAGTAGGTTCTTTCTTTGCAACTATACTTCCATTTCCAGTAGCTTTTTTTCAATTCGACTCAGCAATGCCAATAGTTTTGGTTCTAGTCGTTCCTGGAATTATTCAGTTTATTATTGGTAGTATTTTAGAGCCAAGAGCTATGGGGCAGAGTTTAAATATTCATCCCGTGGTAGTGTTGATGTCTTTAATGTTTTGGGGGCTTATTTGGGGAATTGTAGGTGCTTTCTTAGCTGTACCTATAACTGCTGTAATTAAAATAGGAATACATAAAATTGAAGGTGGAAACTTTATAGCTCAAGTGATGTCGGGTAGCTTTAATGATCCAACAGTGTAATATAGATGGCGGATTTTTTATACTCTATTTAATGATTTTATATAGTTTTTTTATGGGTTGTTATTATGAGTAATGGCGTTTAAGAAACTTACCCTAGTACCTTAAAAAGTAGGATTTTGTTTAAAAGTTATCTAAGTTGCCATTGATTTTTAAACTGTAAGGACTTTAGCAGCAGGGCTTTAAAGCAGTATACCAGCAATACAGGCCGTAATATACGCAGCAAAGGTACCTGCTAACACTGCCTTTAAACCAAGTTTAGCAAGCTCTTCTGAACGGCTAGGGACTAAAGCCCCAATTCCACCAACTTGAATTCCTATGGAGCTAAAATTTGCAAAGCCACAAAGAGCGTAGGAGAGAATAAGAATAGAGCGTTCTGATAAGTTGTTTAAAACTTTACTTAAATCTATATAGGCTATAAATTCATTAAGAACTAGTTTTTTGGCTAAAAGTGAAGCTGAAAGCCATGCATCTTCCAAAGGAATTCCTAAGAGTAGGCTAAGAGGATAAAACACCCAGGAGAAAATAACTGAAAAGGTTAAAAGAGGTTGTCCTTGAGTGTAAAGGCTTGGGTGGACTAAGGCTTCTCCCCAGGAACTAAACGAAAAAATATTTTCAGCAACCATAGAAAGTGTAAAGTCAAAAAAAGCCATTAAAGCAATAAAAGATAAGAGCATGGCCCCGACGTTTAAAGCAAGTTTAAGCCCTTGAGTTGTTCCTTTAGAGCAGGCGTCAATAAAGTTAGAATACTCTGATTTTAAGAAATGAGATGGAATGCCACCTGCTGTTTCTGGAGTGGTGGTTTCAGGAATAAGAATTTTAGCACAAATAAAAGATGCTGGAGCAGAAAGAATACTTGCAGTTAATAAGTGTCCGCCAATTGTGGGAATAGCATCTTTTAAAAGCCCAACGTATGCTGCCATTACAGCTCCTGCCACAGTAGCCATTCCTCCAACCATAAGGCAAAAAATTTCAGAACGAGTCATATTTTTTAAAAAAGGCCTTATGGTTAAAGGGGCTTCAGTTTGTCCTAGAAAAATATTAGCACTTGTAGCTAAAGATTCAGCACCACTAATTTTTAAAAATTTTGTAAAGACCATAGAAAAAGTATAAACAAGAATTGGAAGAATTCTTAAGTGGTATAAAAGAGCCATTAGGCTTGAAAAAAAGACAATGGTAGGAAGAACTTTAAAGGCCATAATAAAGCCCCATTTATCTATATCAACTAGAGAGCCAAATAAGAAAGCACTTCCATGATCTGTAAACTGGAGTATTTTTATAAGAGCAGTATTAGCATATTCAAAAACTAAGTTTCCTAAGCCTGGAATATTTTTATCAGGAACTCCCAAAATTAATAGTGCTAAGGTAAATTGAAATAAGATTCCTGACGCTACGAGGTGCCAGTTTATTTTTTTTCTATTTTCAGAAAGAAGAACTAAAACCCCTAAAAAGACAAATATTCCTATAAAGCCTAACCCTTGTTCCATGGCTTTATACTTAACCTGTGAAGTGTTCTAATAAGGGGCCTGTTATTGTGATTACAGCAGAAAGAGGTTTTCTGCCTTTTTTCTTAGAAGGCCAGTGGCTTGTATATTGCCCAACTTCTTTAGTTTTCTCACCAGGGTGTTGTACGGATAAGAAAAGAGTTTTTCCATCAGGAGAAAAAGCAGGCCCTGTAAACTCTGCATCAACTGGAGATGAAGCCACTTTAATGACGTCACCTGCTTGTCTTCCTCTTCGAGGAATAACAAAAAGACCATTATGACCAAATTCTTTATAGTCAGTATTGCCAATGCTTCCACCAGAAATATCACTAGTTAGCCAAAGGTTTCCGTTGGTATCAAATGCCATATTGTCAGGGCATGAAAACTTAGATTTCGTACCACCTGCTCTAAAAGTTTTATGACGAAATTTTAAACTATCCTTTCTATGTTCTGAAATTTTTAAAATAGAGCCATGTAAGTTGCCTTTAGATTTATTGTTAGTTAAAGTGATAAAAACATCTCCAGAAATAGGGTCAATCTCAATATCCTCGGGGCGATCAAGAGGTGTTGCGCCCACTATTTTTGCTGCCTCTCTAGTCCTAATGTAAAGAGAAGTTTGATCCTTAAATTTTTTTTGAAGTCTTTCATCAGAATTTATGTCCAGGGATATCCATGTATTTTTCTCTAAGTTAGCAACATATAAGGTTCCTTCTTTTAAAGATTGTTTTTTAGAAGAAATAAATTTATATAAACACTGATTTTCAGAGTCATCACCACTATAAACAATGGGAAAGCCGTTTTTTGTTAGAGCAACTGTTGCACATTCATGGGCGAAGCGACCTAGGGGAATAATTTTTTCAGCAGATTTTGTTCTCGGGTCTACTTCAACAACCCATCCATAGTTTTCAGGAGGCTGTGAGTCCATGGAACTCCAGCCAAAATCTTTTTTATCCTTTCTCACTCTTCTTTTTCCAGATTTAGAATAGGTAACTTCACCGTAAAAATAGTTATAGTTTTCTTCACAAGTTAAAATTGTATTCCATGGGGTGTATCCGCCAGAACAGTTTGCAAGGCTTCCAAGTGCCATATTCTGACCGCGCACTTCATGGCTTAATGGAATTTGTGTAGACCCTGTAATTCTAAAGCTTAGTTTAGAGTCTTTAACAATACGCCATTTTTCATCTATATTTTTTTTAATTTCAATGAAACTTCCCCCAACTTGGTAACGTTCGTGTTTTAAAAGTTTTTTTGTAAGCATAAATTTTTTATTTCTTCCATGTAAAAGTATAGGACTTAAACTTTCGTGGTTTACCCAAAGGCCAAATTTTCCATTAGGAAAAGAGTAAAGGTTTAAATAGTCATTGTTTGTTCCAAAATACGTAAAGGGAGCCATTTTATCCCCTTCTTTAATAAGAATTTCATAAGAAAGCCCTTTTGCTAGATTTACTTCATCTTTGGCAGTGTTAAGGTTAAGCCCGCTTATTTGTAGATTCTCTTTTTTTCGAAGTTGTGAGCAGCTGGGTACAGTAGAAAGAGTAGAGGCCGCTCCGATAAATTTAAGAAAGTTTCGTCTAGACCAGATCATAGAAAGCTCCAAGTTGAGGGTAGATGTGTATGTAAATGGAGATTTTAAAAAAAACTCCCTTTTTGTCACCATAAAAAGACAAAATTTATCAAAAATACCTTAAAATAAGCTCAAACCCCAGGGATTTAGCCCTAAAGTATGGCAAGTCTTTTGCTATATAGGTGGTACTTACTTAAACTCTTTCCCCCCTTTTGTTTGAGCAAGTGTTAGGTAGGAGCAGTTTTATTTTGCTCCCCCTGTAAGCCGTGCTGTCAAAAGCCGGCTTTTTTTAAATAAACTCTTATTTAAATGGGAATTTGAAATATTTTGTAAAATCTTATTAAAAGCGGCACATTTATGTAGTAGGCTTTCCTTTCCATATACATACGCTTGTGTTTTTAGATTAGTTTTTAAATAGCAAAAGGTTAAAAGAATTTTATTTTTAGGTTCATGGGTAGTTAAGTTGACTTTTAAGGGCTTAAAGAGGCGTTGCTGCACATGAGGGCTTAACTTAGGCCAACAACTTAAAAATCTTCACCCACCCATTCTAAAATAAATTCAACCAAACATACAAAGGATGGTTAAAGTGGGTAAAAGACTTTAAAAGATTAACTTAGAAAAACTATAGTAAGGAGGGTGAGTGGAAAGTGCGGCACCATGGCTATTCAAAGCCCAGGACTTGGATGAAATTACATTTAGCACTAGATAAAGGAGATGGAAAAATTTTATCAATGTGTTTGAGTGAAAATTCTTTTAAAGACAACCAGGTTTTTATGTCTTAAGTATATTTAAATATTTGCTAATGGTTTCTCTCATTCCTAAATCTAAACTTTCACAGATTAAAGCATGCCCAATTGAAACTTCTTTTATTTCAGGAATAAGGGTAATAAGTGGAGAAAGGTTTGTAAGATTTAAATCATGGCCAGCGTTAAGTTTTAATCCAGCACTTAAAAGTTGATTAGCACAGTTTCGGTATTTTCTAAGAACACGACTGTCTTTATAGTTATGAGCAAACTCTTTCGTGTAAAGCTCAGCTCTATGTGCTCCAAGAGCTTTTAGTGTTCTTCCATGCTCCAAAATCATAGTATCAGGCTCAACAAAGATAGAGACTCTAGTTACTGGTGAAAGTTCTTTAATTGAAGATTTAAGTAGATTAAATTCAACCTCAACATTCCATCCAGCATTAGAGGTTAGAGTATTTGGTAGGTCTGGAACTAATGTGCATTGTTCGGGTCTAATTTCTTTGATTAATTTTATAAAGTTAGTGCTAGGGTAGCCTTCAATATTAAATTCTGTTTGAATTATTGGTTTTAAGTCAAAAATATCTTGTTTTCTAATGTGTCGTTCATCAGGCCTTGGGTGGGCTGTAAGGCCCTGAGCGCCAAAAGATTCAAGTTTTTTAACCCAAGTTATTAAATTAGGGTTATTGTCGCCTCGTGCATTTCTAATGGTGGCAAGTTTATTAATATTTACGCTAAGTTTAGTCATATGAGGCCTTGTTGTATTTTAGAGTTGATATTAAGCATTTTTCATAAAGCTTGAGTTTGCAGTCTCACATTTAAGTATAGGTTAATTTATGGACTAGTTCTAGGAGGATCTTTAGGTGGAAAGATTTTGTTTGTAGATGATGCTGGAGACAATGAAGAGGTTTTAAAGGACGCTTTAGCTTCTTCAGGTATTGACAACAGCAGTGGTGGTATTTTTTTAGTAGAAGGTTTAGATGTTGATAAATTAGCAGATAAACTGTCGAGAGCTTTGTAGAAATACTAATTTACTAGTATTGTGCACTTTTTAACAAAAATATAACTTGAAGTAAATTTTTAAGGGTTGTTTTATACATGTATGGTACAACGCAAAATTTTACTAGTAGAAGATGAGGCAAGCTTAGCTCACTTGATGAGCATTCAACTAAAACCATATGGATTTAACGTTGAAATAGCTTCAAATGGCCAAGATGCAAGAAAGTCTCTTGTAAGTAAGTTTTTTCATGTGGTTTTACTGGATTGGATGCTTCCCCAAGAAAGTGGAGTTGATATTTTAAAGTGGCTTCGAAGTTCAACTAGGCCTTATAGTAAAACCCCTGTGATTTTTGTAACAGCTTTGACCTCTCCTGGAAATATTATTCAAGCTTTAGAGTTGGGGGCTGATGATTATTTAACAAAACCTTTTAATGAGTCTATTTTAGTGGCAAGGATTAATGCTGTCATAAGAAGGTCTAACTTAAATAATGAAAGTGAAAATTTAGAAAATAAAAGTGGAGTTCTTAAGCTTGCAGATTTAAAGCTTGATATAAAAAGCTTTAGAGTGAGTCTTGGTAGTGAAAATTTAAACCTTACACGTTCTGAGTTTTTACTTTTAGAAAGCTTAATGAAAGAGGGTGGCTGTGTCCTTACAAGAAAAGAGCTTATATCTAAAGTTCAAGGGGTTGAGGTTAATGTGACAGGTAGAACTATTGATACACATGTTTTTGGATTGAGAAAGAAGCTTAAAAATTATTCAACATGTATAGAAGCCATTAGAGGTGTTGGTTATAGAATCAACCAGCCAGAATAAATTTAGCAAAGAAAGTAACTAAATGAACAAGTTTCCCTTTAAGCTTTGGTGTAGAATGACAGTTCTTTTTATATTTATGCTTATAGGTTTACATCTTTTATTTAATACTGCTTTAGATTTTTTAGAATTGGCGTTTTTAGAATCATATTATTTAATTTTTTCTTTTATCTTTTCATTGATCTGTTTTTGCTTGGTTTCTTTATATACTATTCGCCCTTTAAATGGAGTGATTAAGTATTTAAAGCTTTTACTTAATCAGCCTAAAACAGAAAATATTAGAGTTTCTGGGGAGGGGTTTTTACAAAACTTTAAATATGCTGAATGGGGAGAACTGGGGGAACTGGTTCAGGGGATTGAAAGAAAGTTGCGTAGGAGAACAAAAGCATTATTAAGGGAAACAACTGAATTGGGTGCTGTGATGAACTCCTTAGATATACCCATTATTTCAATCACTACTCAAATGGAGGTGGCTTTTTTAAATTCAGCTTTTGCAGTTTTATTTGAGGTTTCTGATATTGACTTAGATCTTACTAAGGGTACAAAAAAAATCTTTGAAATTATTAAAGAAAAAAAAATTAGAAATGTTTTTGAACATGCTATTAAGAACAATGATTTTGATAAAAAAATGATTGTATTTGTATTAGAAGAGCGTGAAAGAATTTTTTCTGTTTCCATGTCACCTTTAAGAAGAGGAGTCGACAATTCACTTTATGGTTTAGTTGCTTCATTTAATGATGAGACAGTAAAAATTGACTTGGATCAGAAAAGAATGGATTTTGTGGCAAATGCTTCCCATGAATTAAGAACTCCAATTGCAGCAATTTCCACTTCTGTAAGTCTTCTTAATAAAGTAGAGGGTGAAGAAAATAAGGATCATATTCTAGAGTCATTAAGTGTAAACTCAAATCGATTAGTCAGCCTTACTGAGGATTTATTAGATTTATCAAAACTTGAGGATGGAGGGGAAGGGTTTAAGGCAGAAGAGTTTGATTTAAAAAATATAACTTTAGAAGTTTTAATGAATCTTACACACCCTAGGAAGGATTTAATAAAAGTTACGTATTTTGTCCAACGTGGTTATTTTGATGGAAGTAAGGTTAAGCAAGTTTTAACAAATCTTTTAAGAAATGCGCTGATTTATACTCTAGATGAAATTAAAGTTGAGGTAACGTGGTTTATGTCAGATAAGCGTGAACTTTGTGTTCAGGTTAAGGACTGGGGTGCTGGTATTCCAGAAGCAGAACATGATAGGATTTTTGAGAGATTTTATAGAATTGATAAGAGTCGTTCAAGAAAAAGTGGGGGCTCAGGCATAGGGCTTTCAATAGTAAAGCATATTATGGAACTCCATGGTGGGGAAGTAAAGCTGTCACCTTATAATTTAAATGAAGGTGCTACATTTATTTGCACCTTTCCTCAATGATGTTTAAAATTATTTAGTAGGGGGGAAGTGCTTTGAATAAATAGTGTTAAAGAGCATAGATTTTTGTGGATTATATAAGTGTCTGTAATTATTGAGTTAAATTCTATTTTTCAACTCTGTCTTTTAACTAAAATACTTGAGTCCAAAGCTTGCTAAGCTTAGGAATGAAAAGAATGAAAAGATATCTGTAGTTGTGATTACAAAAACACTACTACTGATAGCCGGGTCTTTTCCTAGATTTTTTAGCATAATAGGAATGCTAGCTCCTAAGGTTGCTGCAACAAAAGAGTTAATAATTATTGAAACTCCTAAAACAACTCCAATAACGTATGTGCCCTTCCAAATATAGACCATTAGGGCTGCAGCAAAGCCTGTTGTGGTGCCTAGAGATACCCCAACAAGAATTTCTTTTAAAATAGCTTTTGAGTAACTAATGTAATTAAAATCTCCAGTAGCTAGCCCCCTTGTGACAATAGTTAATGTTTGAATGGCAGTGTTTCCACCTAAGGCTGCAGAGATTGGCATTAAAATAGCTAAAAGAGTGAATTCTGCAAGACTGGCTTCAAAAAGACTGATAACAAAACTTGCAATCCATGCAAGAAACAAATTGAAAATAAGCCAGGGAACTCTGTTTAAATAAGAAAGTTTAGCCCTCATGTTTACTGAGTCCATTTGCTGTAAACCAGCTTGTGCATAAATATCTGCAGTAGCTTGGTCTTGCATTTCATCAATTAAATCATCAATGAGGATAATTCCTGAAATTCTAGTACTGCTGTCTACAATAGGAAGAGCTACAAAACTTTCTCTTTTAACAATTTCAATGGCTTCATTTATGTGATTAATGGTTGTGACGCTTATAATGTCTTTATTTACAAGGTTATCTAAAGGGGTGTTGTCAGAAGCTGTAGCAAGCTGTCTTAATGAGACTACTCCAATGAGTTTATTACTACTTGTTACACAGTATAAATAATAAATTGGGCATTCACCGGCTTTTTCTTGAATAATTTTAAGGGCTTTTTGTGCTGTAATGTCTATGGGTAGAGTAAAAAATTCAGTCTGCATTGCTCTACCACAAGAGTCTTTAGGGTAATTTAAATACTGTTTTAATCTGTTTTGTCGTTTAAGTTTTGGAACAATTTCTTTAGTGTGGTCTTCACCAAGAATTTCTAAGAAATATGTAGTGTCATCTAGGTCAGTTTCATTTAAGACTTGAATAAGTTCAGGTTCTTTAAGTTTTTTTAAAATTTCTAAAAGGTTGGCTTCAGGGAGGTCTTTAAGTGACTCTAAAAATTGAGGATGAGCCTTTAAAGGTTCAAGACTGTTGTTGAAAAAATTTTCTGATGCGAGGACAATCCACTGCCCAAGCTCTGTGCTGTTTAGTTCTAAAAACTCTTTTGAATTCACTGGAGGGGTGTTTAGCTTCTTTTTGAGAGGTAAAATAAGGTTTTTAAACATAAACTGGTCCCTAGTCTAAAATTGTTTGTAACTTTCGCACTACTTTAATATAAAATAGGGTTTTTAAAATTGGTAGTGTAGGAGAAAGATTATGGAAAAACATCCAATGACAATTGAAGGTAAGGTAAAACTTGATGAGGAGTTAAAAAGTCTTCTTCAGGTAGAAAGGCCTACTGTAATCAAAGCCATTGAAGTGGCTAGAGGTCATGGTGATTTAAGTGAAAATGCAGATTACGACGCTGCAAAAGAAAGGCAGGGTTTTATTGAAGCTAGGATTGGGGAGATTCAAGCAAAATTAGCTGTAGCTGAGGTTGTAGACCCTAAAGAGATTAAATCAGATAGGGTGGTTTTTGGAGCGACTGTAGAGTTACTGGATTTAGAAACTGACATGTCGTTAACTTATAAGCTTGTGGGCGTTGATGAGGCAGATGTTAAGCGTGGTTTAATTTCTGTATTTTCACCTCTTGGTAGAGCCCTTATTGGTAGAAAAAAAACTGATACAGTAGAGTTTTCTTCTCCCAAGGGTGATAAGGAATACGAAGTTGTTCATTTTGAGTTTAAATAGACTTTAGGAGTTGAGTATTGTTAATACCGTGAAGTCTTTAGCTAATAAAATAAATTATATCACTACAGGTACATTGCTTCTTATAGCTTTGGTTATTTTCTTTATTGTCGGAATACGGACTGTTTTTTCTTCTCAAAAAATAGGTGACTGGGTTGAAACGGCAGTTACAAATTATATCCTTGAAGGTTTTCAAAAAGAAAATATAAATATAGAGTTTGAAAAAGCTCAAACAACAGTTTTAGGGTCTATTTCTTACCCTTTAGGCATTAGAATTAAGAATTTAAAAATAGAGTTTAAAAAAGACTGTGATCTTTATGAAGGTAGTTTTAAGACTGTAGTTTTGCCCCTTCATTTTATGAAAGTTATACGAAAAGAAATTGAATTAGGTTTAGTCCGGATTAGCGATGGTACGTTTAAAGTTGTAGATACTTGTTTTTTAAAAGAGAACGTAAAACACTCTAAAAAAACACCTATGAAACCAAATGATGTTGAAGAAAAGTTTACTAAAATAATTAAAAAAATATCTCACTTAGATCTTTCTATGCTTAAAGACAGTTCAAATAAATTAAGATTTTTAGGTGTTTTAATATATAATTTTAAGTTTTATTTTGGAGTAGAGAAGGAGTTTTTTTTAGATAGGTTTAAAATTTTATTGGGAACAGGGGAGCTTGTTGCTGGTGGAGAGTGGACTGCAAAGCTTATTTCCCCTGAAGGGGTTGCTGAGCTTACAGGAAGTTTTAAAGCTTCAGAGCAAACTATAAAAATGAGAGCTAACCTTAAAGAAAAAGAAGGGCGTCTTAGTGTGCAGGCTTCTATTTTGAGAAAAAATACAGATGAATTAGCACAGTTTAATGTAACAGTTAGTGATTTTCCTTTAAGTATAGTCTCAAGATTTAAAAAGTTTAATTTAGCAGGGCTTAATTTGCGCAAAACCTGGATCAATTTAAACTTAAATCTTAAAGTTTTTAATGAGAAAATATTTGTAAATGTAGATGAGTTTAAAACTCATGGGGATTTTGGAAATTTAGAACTTAAAGCAAATGGATTTCAAGCTCTATGGAGTAGTGGTGATAAAGATTTTAAGTGGACTCAATTTAAAAAAGCAGAGATTAAACTTAGTGATATTTCCTTAGAAGAAATTATTGGAATAAAACCTAAGAAAAAAGCACGAGGTGTTTTTGGAGAATTTGGAAAGCTTAATGCCTTTTTAACTTTAGAAAATCTTAGTGAATTAAAAGGTGACTTTGAAATGAAAGATTTTAGTATTTTATTTCGTTCTATGGGAGAATCAGCTTATCAAAATGCAAAACATGCTAGAGGAAAATTAGGGTTTATTTTTGATAAAAAACTGTTTTTTATTTTAAATGAAGTTGATTTAGTAGATGGTGATTTTGAAGGATTTATTGGACTAGAATATAGTTATATAGATAAGAATTTATATACTAAATTTGAAATTCCATATCTTAAGTTAAATGCTGCAATTTTTGAAGAGCTTTTTAAAATAAAATTTAGAGACAAATTAGAAATCAATGGTGAAGGGCAGGCTTTAAAAACTGTATTTACTGGAGGTAAATTAACTGAAAAAAAACCTCTAGGTAATTTGCATTTTATTTTAGAATCTTCAAGTGTGGATTTAGAAGAATGGGGTCTTTTAAGTGTAAGGGCTAATTGTACTCTTAATGGATCAGAGCTTCAATGTAAGCTTCAAGCAAAAGAACTTAATTTTTCAAAAAAGCTTTTGAAAAAATTAAAAGTTTTAAAAAGTTTTTATGAAGAAGTAAAATCAGATAGTTTTGCATACAAAGAAGGGATACTTTTATTTAATTTAAAAAATAAAAATTCAAATTTATTTTTTCGTTGGACTAAGGAGCAGGGGTTAAGCTTGTATCCAAATGGATATGATAAGGCATCTATAAGGTTAAGAAACCTCGACTAAAAACTAGAAAATATTGTTTCACTATTCGTCTTGTTTTTAGTATAAAAACTTGAATCTAACTGACACATTCTAACTTTAGAATATACTTAGTTTTTATGAAGCTTATGTTGTTTGCTTTTTTGTTTTTTACCTTAATGTTTATTGATTCCATGGTTTTATGTAATAAAAATTTGAACTCTTTTTTGTGTTTTAATAAAGGTGTTCAAACTGCAAATGCTTTGAGTCTGCAAGAGGCAAAAACCTCTACAACATGTAATGATTGTACTACAGTTTCTTTTAAATCTAACAGCCTATTAAATATTCCAAGGGGCAATGACTTGGGTGTTGGTATGCGGCGAGTGCTTACAAACCTTTATGGCACCTGTGCTGCCAAAGATTCCTTAAACAGCCTGCTTTCAATAAGAGACGGTCAATTTCATAATAGATACTCATTAGCAAAACCAGGAGATCCGTTAGGACCGGGAGATAGGTTTATTAATTTTCCTAAGAAAGGGGGTGGATTTGACTATGACTTTATAAAAAACTTTGACACCATAAGAGCTGTGAACACAGCTAAAAACCCCTTAGGTCCTTATGTATTAGCAGCAAAGGGTTCAAAGGAGTGTACAAATGAAATAGATGTCAATGGAGAAAAACTTAAACCATCAAAAGTTCATAAAATATTTGGTAATGGGGCTTCAGGTAGAATCATTAATAATGAATTTAATATTTTTTCTTGTGGAGCCAGTAATTATTTAAGCTCCGCCAAGATTCCAAATTCTCAGGAGAGAGCCCGTAGACGAGCTATAAGTTGTGGACTTGAGGTGGATTCTCCACCAGCAATAGCATTAGACTGTGCTGAATTTATTGGAGCTGGTGCAATCGCTTCATGTAAAAAGCTTCACCCAGAGCAAACTGTGGGTAAAGAAGGGATTCGGTTAGGTAAAAGCTTCTTATCAACAAGCAGTTTAAGTAAAAACACTTGTTTAAAGTCGCCTGTAATAAGTTTTAAAGCTCCAATTTCTTCTGGTGATATATTTGTAATAGACGGGCATTCCATAGTAATCACTGATATTGGAAATGATCCATTTAACATTGCTGCTGCTAAAGGTAATTGTGACTCTATTAACTCTAATGATTTAAATTTTTCCTTTGCTCATAGCTCTAGTAGTAGAGAATTAGGTCCTATTCAAACTACAGCACAAGCATATTCTGGTCAGGAATTTCGTGAGGGGCTTGGTTTAAACGCCTTCCCCTTAGGAGCTATAGTTATTCTTGCTAGGAAATTATGTAAAGATAAGGAAAATGGAAAAACAGACCCAGGTCCTTCAGATAATTTTATTAAAGATAGCAAAGTAAGACAGCTAAGGCATCAAGGGAGTAAACCATCATGTGTTTATCCTAAAGGAAAGTGCCCTAAATCAGTAGGTAGTGAGTGTTCAAAAATGTGTGGGGTGTAGAGTGAAGAAATTTAAAAGAATTACTTTTTTACTGTCTGTCTTATGTGTTCTAAAGACATTTGCTCTACCACCTTCATTTAAAGTTCATAGAACTCAAATAGATAAAACCACTAAAAATTGTCCAAAAAGTATTATGCCTTTGGCCAAAGAAATTTTACAAATGGAGCTTGCTGGAATGAGGTGGAGAGCTACAAAGCCATCATGTTTTGAATCCTTAAAGATGAAATATATTCATGCTATAAAAATGCCTGATGCTCAAGCTTTTGATCTTGTAAGAGTTAAAAAAGGTTCAGAAAAAATCTTAAAAATTAAGGAAAATAAAGAATTTTATACTCAAGATGTTTTTTTTGAAGTTGAAGATGATAAAGGTAAAGTTATTAAAAGTAGCTTTAGTTTTATGACTAATACAAAGCCTGGAGGTAAAAAAGATAGGCAAGGTTGTGCGCTGCTATCATCAACCCCAAAGTCAGCTTTTGTATTAGAAGATTGTCTTTAAAAGAGTTTTATATATAATAAAAAGCGTATAAATTATATAAAATCTATAAATGATTTGTGAATAGCAGAAGAGGCTGACTGCATTAGTTTTTCTATAAGCTTTTGCTTTTCTTGATGTTCAAGAAGGAAGATTTCATGAGTTTTATTAAGTTCTAAAAGATAGTCCTCACTTGTTTTAATTTCATCAACAAGGCCCAGGTTTATAGAATCTTCACCAAACCAGTATTCACCAGTTCCAATTTTTTCCATATCAAGATTTGGTCTGTATTTATTTACAAATTTTTTAAATAAACTATGAATTTGCTCAAGTTGATCTATAAATTTTTCTTTTCCTTCTGGAGTATTCTTTCCAAACATAGTTAGAGTACGTTTGTACTTACCAGCTGTTAGAACATCATAGTCAATATTATTTTTTTCCAAAAGCTTATTAAAGTTTGGCATTCCAGCGACCACTCCAATGGAGCCCACAATAGCAAAAGGAGCTGAAATAATTTTATTAGCAACACAAGACATTAGGTAACCACCACTTGCAGCCACTTTGTCAACGGCAACAGTAAGGTTTAAGTTTGCGTCCCTAAGTCTTGAGAGTTCAGATGCTGCTAGTCCATACCCAGAAACCATGCCCCCAGGGCTTTCTAATCGTACGAGGATACTGTCTTTTAAAGGGTCTGCAAGATTTATAACTTGTGTTACACATTTTCGTAAAGACTCAGCTGCAGAAGCTTTTATATCACCATTAAAATTAAGAACAAAAAGTTTTTTCTTTTTCTCGTTTTTAAATTTTTTTTCATCCTTTTCTTCAGCTTTTAAAATCTTTTTAGCGTTTTTATTTGAAAGCATGTCTTTATTAAGTTTTTTTCTAAGTTGAGATGCCGTTGTTTTTAGGTCCTTGGATAAATTAGTCAGTTTAAAGGTTTTTTTAGAGAGTTTATCCTTTAGGGCTAAGCTTGTGAGAAAACTGGCAATTATAATGATTGCTGTAACAATAATAATGGCTTTAACTAAGAAAACAGCCAAACCTAGTAAAATTTCAAGCATATGAGCTCCTTTAGTATGGACAAAAGTGGATCAAAATTACCATTAGGTTGGAGTCAAAACAAGGTATGATGTAATATAGGCTATGTTAAGAGTACAAAGGTTTTTTTATATGGTTTTTTTCTGTCTATTTTTTTCGCAAAATGTATGGTCTCTTCATTCTGATTTTTATAAACAAAAGGAGAAAAAAAAGGAGCTTAGGGTTGAGCGAGAGTATGGGGCTAAAGCTAAAATAGAAATTAGAAGAAAGACTGCTCAAATGAAAGAAAAAAGTAGATTGGCTTATTCTAAAGAGCGTTTAAAAATGATTAAAGAAAAAATATCTAGAGAGAAGATGTTTCATAAAGATTTAGCTGAAAAACAAAAGCATAAAGGTCGCAAAATTTATGAGGCAAATAAATATGCAAAAAAAAGAAGAAGAAAAAAAGGCAATGTAAGTTGGAAAGAGCAAAATCTTGAATATGAAATAATTTTTTTAAAACCTAAAAAAAATTAGCTCATTGTTTGATCATTTCTTCTTGGTTTAGGCCGGTGTGTTTTTGTAGGTCTTTAAATAGGCGAAAAAGTGTAACAGCTAAAAAGACCATCATAGGAAGTCCAATTGCAGCTAAACCGATCCATGTCATTTGGGAGATTTGGTTATTTAAAATAATAGCCGTGTCTTCATCAGGTATCCCTAAAGGAATAGGGGAAAAGATATATAAAGCTAAACCAAAATTTAAAACTGCGCTTAGGAAAAATGAAGCAGCAAACAGGTTGTTAGCTCTAAGGTATGAATTATAAACTTGTGAAGTTTTATTGTACTCAAGAGCTTTTTCTTCAATGAGGTCCATTCTTAAGAATCCACTCATGGACATGAAAGTTTTAAAAAATGGTTTCTTTCGTATACTAGAAATATAAACACCAATTCCAAGTATTGCAGGCACTGCAGCTTCTTTTACTGCAAACCAAAACCCGCTTAGTTGGAACACTGCAAGTAGACCTGTTATAAGAGTATTTATAATTCCTAATACAGAAAAATAATTTGTTTTAGAGTATTTAAGCAAATCCCATAAGCCGTAAGTTAGAGGAAATATGAGTGCTGTAAAAAGAGCTAGAAGAGCTTTGCTCTCTCCAGGAAAAAGGCTTGTTTTGTTTAAGATGAATACTGGTATAAGGATATTTGCTAATAGATTAATAAAGGGGTTTTCTTTTTTTTTTCCCATGGGGTTTTAAACTCTCAAAAAAAGATAGCACTTGCAATCTAAAAAAAGCTCACTTTAAAGCTTAATTTTTTTGCATAAAGTTGTTTAAAGTACAATTTTTAAGTCACACACTTAGGTAAGTTTTGTAAAGATAAAACACCTTATAAGACATTAACTTATGGTAAGAAAGTTTGGGAAGAAAAGAAATTAGTTTTTAACTAAAAGGCAGTTAAAAGTTAATTGTTGGTTTTTTTAAAAATTGTACCATTAAATCTGAATCATTAAAAATAAGAGTACACTTACGGCTTTATGGTTTTATCTTTTATTCACAAGTCTTTCTTTTCTACACTAAACCCTAGTCTAAAACTTCATGGGTACAGTTTTATTCGAGCTTAAAAGGCTTTGCGTTTGGAGGAAGTTCAGATTGGTTTCCATGATCTCTAGTGATAGTTGGCTTAAACCCACTGGGCACAGACTTGGGGTGAGTAACATCATTTTTCCAGTAGCCTATTTTTGTAGCAGTTTTGTCCCATAAACCATATGCAACAAAATCTGTTAGGGCATGGATACTCATCGAAATATCTTTTGTTAAAGGTTGGGTTATTTTTGATATTAAGTCTATGCGGTCAATTGGAATAAGTTTATCTAGGTTAAAAAAAGGGTCATTATATTTATATTCAGCAAAAAAGCTTTCTTCTTTTTTCCAATTTTTAATTCCTACAATATGGTAGGAAATAGCTTGTTTTAAAGCGTTAAAACTTTGCTCTTTGTAACTTGTTAAAAGAGTGCCTTGTGCGAAAAAACTGCCATGATGCATATAGGGGGCCGTCTCGATAACATTTCTGAGACTAGGGACTCTAAATTTAAAACAATCTTCAATACTATAGGTTGCTAAGGCTCGACCCATGTCAGGGGCATAGGTGTTAGTAGTGGTAATGTCTTTTATATGGCAACGAGGGTATTTTCCCCTTTGCTTATGGATATTTGGAAAAAAGCCTGATTGACCTAAATCAAAAACTAAAGAAGGTTTACTCAAAGAACTTAAAGGATCACTTTTTACTGCTAAAGATGCAAACTTAACTCCCCCAAAAAGTGTGCTTGAGTGACATTTTACACAACTTGCTCCAATATATTTTTGCCCGTCAATTATAAAACTATTTGAAGAATCACTAAAAAATATGGCAGCACCAATTTTTTGATTTTTTGTTAACGCATTAGTTTTTCCTAAAACGTATTTATCAAAGGGGGTGTTTATTGCAACATGAGATGTAACAAATGCAGCTAAAGCTTTTCCAATATTTAAATCATTAACAGGTTCATTATAAACTTTATGAAATAAGCTGGTGTATTTTTTTATACTTCGAATTTTAGCTACTGCTATGGCAGTACACTCATTTCTAAGTGGAATGGTTCTAGTTTTATTTTTTCTATAAGAAGACACTCCTTCTATTAGTTCAGGAGCAGAGTTGAAGGCGTCAAATTGTAGTCCTGAATATCTATTACCAGCATGACTGTGGCGGACTTTAATGGGAGTTTTAAAGAGAGGCCCTAATGGAGAAAAAACGTTTAATTTTTTATTTGGTAAAGGGTTTGTACCACACATTTCTTCTTTTGTATGAATAGGCAGTAGGGTTTGGAAACTAAGTTTTCCAAACCTTCCATCCCATAATAGGCCACTGTCATTAATAGGATCAGATCTATAGGCTACGTTTATAGTGGAAAGAGCATTTCTAAACATAGGGGATTGGCAGTTAAAGCCAAAACTATCATTTCCACAGTGTCTAGAAGTTGAAAGAGTGCCTGAGGCCCACTTACTGCCCACATTGTCTCCGTGTGGCCCTCCCTTGCCAAGGGCACCAAAATCTAGTCTATTTCCTGTAGCAAAACCATGGTTGCTTAAATGGCAAGTTGCACAGCTAACATCGTTATTGCGCGATAATATAACGTCATTAAACAGTAATCGACCAAGTTCTAATTCTATTTTAGAGGGTTTATAGCCAAGAACTTTATTAAAGTTAGGGGGAGGCGGGGTGATTAAGTGTTTTGAGTGGTTTTTTCTTAAGTATAGGTCAAGCTCATCCAATGAAATTTTCTTGCAGGCGGGAAGAACTAGTATAATAATATGAATTAAAAATAATGTCTTCATTGGAATCTTTAATATACTACAACATTACCTGAATCTAAAAGGGTAGAGTATATATTTATAGGCCATTTTATAGATTTAAGTCTAATATTGCTATAAAACTCTTTCTTATTTAAATTATAGTTTAAAGTTTCACTAGAAAAGTTTTTAATTTGATCACAGGAATGAGAAGGGTTAGAGTTTGTTTTACAAAGGTTTTTGTAGGAAAAAAAATCAATTTCAGCAGAAGTAGGTGTCATACTGGAGTGATCCACTAAAAAATTACCGTTAAAGCTTAGGGCATAGGTTGTATCCATGTCAGCCACGTTGATAAGCTGATTGACTTTAGTTAAAGTATACCCAGTTACATCTTTTTTAACTATTATGCTATAAACAGTGGGTAAAAAATCTTGATTTAGTTTGCTACAATTTGGTTTAACAGTTTCATTTAGTTTTGAAAACTCACAACACTGAACATCTCCTAAGAGATTAACAGGGTAGATTTTAGTTTCATAAAGTTTTTTAAGATCCTCTTCATTGGGCTTTTCTAAAAATTTTGTATGTGTGATACAGCGTGAAAAGATTATTTCTTGTGTTTCTGATACTGTTTGATTAGAAGAAGAGTTTCTGGGTTCTCTAAAAAAAGTCCAATTATTAATTTTTAGTCTTGCTTTTACACTGGGAGTGAAAAAAATATCCATATCTGGGTTTGAAGGAAGCCAGTTTTCATTATAAATTTGATAAGCTTGAAGTGTATTATCAGCTAAATACCTTAAGTGATAGCTAGTTTCTGGATCTATATTTTCTAATAAAATATTTTCTACACCATATCTTATTTTTTTAAAATAACTATGATAAATAGATTCATAAGTAGTTTTATTTATAATGGAGTTATTATTTTGAATAAGTGTAAAGAAGCTTGATGATATACCAAGAAAAATAAAACCAAGAATTGTTACTGATATTAGTAGCTCAATTAGAGAAAACCCTTTATTATACGTATTTGTAAGGCTAATTTTCTTCATTGAGTGGAGTTCCATTAACTTTTGCTGCAAGAATTTGAGTGACATCAGTATTAGCTTTAATTAGATCATAGACGGATTTGTATGTGTTATTATTATTATCCTCTAAAGGAAGTTTAGACAGTTCTTGGTGGAGTTGATATAATCCTGTGGTATAAGAGGTATTATTAGTCCCCACAGGTTCTACAGCAACCCAAGCTGCATTGTAATACCTTTGGGGTGTATCTGGAAAAGGTTTATTATATTCATTACTGCTTAAGGCTAGTAAAATATGACTCCATTGAAGAGGTGTTTGAGGGGGGTAAAAATAAGCAGAGTTATTTTTACAAATAAGAACACCATCTTGGTATTTTTTACCAACTCCTGAAGATATAAAATATCCACGCTGTTTATTAAAGCAAACATATGAAATTGACCTTTCCTGTGTGTCATTTATAAAAGCTACTCCTTTGTGTTTAATGTTATGAAGGACAATACCAGCTTTATGAGAATTAGGTGTGATTAAGAAGTTTTCTATTGTGTTAGGGTGTGTACGAAGATTTACTACGGAGTTTAACTCAAAAAGTAAAGAGGACTCTTTAATAAGTGGTCTTGTATTTAAATTTACAATTTGAGGAAGAGAGGCTAAGGAGTAGCCGGATGTATTCTTATCATAGGCAGTCCAGAAAGTAGCTGATATTGAAGACAATTCTTTTTCTAGATTTCTAATAGTGTCTAACACCTGCTCATTTGTTTGAGGAGCTATAAAAAGCCCTTGATTTGCTAAGTTAATAAACTTAAGTTCTGACTCTTGGACATTAAAGTATTTGTTAAGACTAGTGTCGTTAATATTTAGCCATTCTATTATTTTATTTTTATTTAAAATTTCTAAACCTTGTTCGAAGCAAATTTTTGGAGCATCAAGTTTGGTAGCTTTTTTAATGATGCCAGTTTTTATATCTCTAGCAAATCGAAATTTACCGAAAGAAAAACACATGACAGGAAGTTTTGTTGAGCAAAGTGCATTTTTTAATTTTATTTTTCCATTTTTAAAATTTGCACTTAAACAGTTGTTTTGTGAGGTTTCAAATTTATTAATACTACTGAATGATTTAAGATCAGATGTATTTTGTGATGCGCATTCTGGTATGCCTCCATCAAGAGG
Organism: Bdellovibrionales bacterium; assembly: GCA_965205365.1. Taxonomy (GTDB): domain Bacteria; phylum Bdellovibrionota; class Bdellovibrionia; order Bdellovibrionales; family UBA1609; genus JALZUR01. Next base: position 76,897 of record CBDBGT010000010.1, on the reverse strand, counting down.
CTCTATTGGGTGTCCATCTGAATAATTTGTTTTTTGAATAGGACCAAAAGTCCCAAGCCCTAGGCGAGCACAAGATTTCATATAACAAGTAGTACACGCAACCTCACCAGTACTTGAAAAGACTTCTGGTGTTGTTTTAAGAGGCTCTTTTTTTTCTCCTGATGTACGGTATAAATTAAATGAGAAGTTTCCTCTATAGAAAAGACTTTGCTTTGCTGATGAACAAATATTATTGCAAGTATTTTGTATATTTTCAACTGAAAATGAAAAATTATTGGTTCCATGTTTGACTGAAATTGAGTTTTTACGGTTCATTTGTGAGTTGATGTTTGAATTTTGAATATGAATACTTGATAAATTTCTAGAAGAGAAAGATAAATTTAAGTCCGCATTTACAGTGCTTGGATATGTTTTATTAGGACTATAGTCTAAAATCATATCAATATCTAAGGTATCATCAAACTCTCGATGAGTTGAGTTTGAGCATTTAAAAACTCTTTCATTACAAGAGATTTCCACATTGTACCTAGAGTCCACAGATAGGTTTTCTCCTTCAATCTTACCAGCTTGGACACCAGATTTTAGCAATTGAAACTCTAGGAGTGTATCTTTACTGTCTTCAAAAGATGTACTATTATAGATATTATCACCAGAGCTATCAACTAAGCCACTTCCAGATGGGTACACCTTATAATATTCTTTTTCTAAACTGTTTGTTCGAGAAGCAGAAAACCATCGTTGCTTCCTTACTTCACAGTACTCAACGTGTGAAGCAGGTATGAATAATTTATTTGACCTTATAGCTTCTTTCTTATGGTTAAAAATAAGTGTATTAAAATCAAAAGCAATCTTTTTTATATCTTCTTTCTTTTGATTTTCAGGAAACGTTAACATATCTAAATTTTTTGCGTCAATATTAATAGTATTTAACCCTATCACAGTGTAGTAGAGTTTATTTTCTTTAATCATTTGAAAGCATTTTTTGTACTTTGAGCTAATATTAATTTTTTGTGAACAGTCAATTGGAGTCCAGCTACTGGGTACGTAATTACGCCACCGTTCTTCGCTTTCAAAAAAACTAAAATCTAATAAAACTTCTACATAGTTGATTCCAGGCCTTAAGTTTTCTATTGATATATTCTTACAAATGCCCTCAGTTCTTTTGCCAGTTTCATTAGAATAAGTTTTAAATAGAACACTTTTTGCAGCATTAAGAGCTGTTTCTTGTTCATAAAAAGAATCTGTCTTAATATTTTGTTGGACCTGATTTTGTGAAATGTTTGAATTGATATCTACTATACCTGCAATGATGAATAGTGAAATAGTTGAAGCAAGTACTATTTCAACTAGTGACATTCCTGATTGATTTTTTATTTTAATATTATTCATCTTTATAAGCTCCATTTTTATATCGCCAACTTAATGGGGTGGTATAACGTATTGTATAATTGTGGAAGTACTAACATCCCTAGTGCTGCTAGAAGTAGTGTTTGTTGTTTCTTCTGCTAAACGTCTAGGTGCAACGTCAGAGTGTTGTTCTTTAAAATTAAATCCATAAGAAAGATCCATATAATGTTCCTTATGTACAGAAGTTGTAACCTTATGGCTGCCTTGGCTGTTTGAGCCGCCATATTTTTTTTGATACACGAGTGTTTTTCTACTTTGAGGTAGGCAGGGAATTTTATCTTCGTATGTAATTGTTTTTCCAGGCATTAAGATATTTTCACCATTAGTAAACATATCTACGCTCTCAATTGTATCTTCTTCTTCTGGATAGTTTTCTTTATTAAATTGTATTTTTTTAAAATAAATTAATTTGTATAGTGCTCCAGGGCCTTGATTTTTCACAGTTAGAGTAATGTGTTTTTCACCTTCAACAGCAGAGTCTATTTCTTCAGTGCCGTTTCTTTTTTGAACAGTTGTAAATGATCTAGGCACATCATTTCTTGATCGACATTCTTTATTTGGGTTATGAGATTGTCCAGGCGTGCATACAAGGTTACAAGCGGAGGTGTTTTCAACACTAAGAATAGGAGTAGTAAAGGGTCTTCTAATTAGAGATTTTTTTGTTCCTATGATTTTATTTTTATATTGAGCATTTGCAGTAATAAGAATGACTTTATTGTCTTGATCTAAATATTCAAATTCAGGATTTTTAGTACCAATAATTCGACGTAAAGAGGTATCGGTTTTAAAGTCTTTAATTTTAAAAGTTATTTTTATACTGTATTCATCTCTATTTGTAAAAATACTGTGTCCAGGTGGAATTTTTAGTGAGTAATCATTGCCTTCAGATGCCTCACTCATTCCATAAAAATCTAAACTCACTGTTTGACCATCCTCATTTAAGGAGTATTTTTCACCACCCCAAATGCATTGTGTTCTAATTGGAGTGGGCCAACTGCCTTCATCTAGATCACGGCATAGCACTAGGTTATTTGTAATGAAATAAGAAGCTAGTGATAAGGACTTATCTAAGTACTCTAGTACTTTTAAATCTATTTCCTTATTGATTCTAGACTCATCATTTACAACAAGGTTAGAGCTTACTAGAACAGTCATAATACCCACTACAGAAAGGGCACCAACAACTGTCAGTAAAGCTGAACCTTTTTGATATTTTACTTTATGCTTTAGGTTTTTCATACTCAATAAATCGGAAGGTTGTAGTTATTTCTTAAGCTTTTTATTTTAAAACATGTATTAAAATTTAAATAACGTATGCTTTTAAAACAGTTGTACTTAATATCGCAACAGTACCGCTACAGTTTGTACTTTTTTTTTACTATTTTTGGTACATAATATAAATTTCGATAGTATTTTTATTTAATATCTCATGGCGTTGTTGCACATGAGTGTGCAGCTTAGGCTGCTACTTATTCTAAAGTAATTTATACCAGTACACCGTGCCATTAATTTTTACTTTGTCCTTATTTCTTTTCTTGCCCCATGCTTTAACTTCTTTGGTCATAGTCTTCATATCTTTAATCCTCCTATCTAAACATTGTTTAGATAGTGCCAAAAATTCTATGTCCGCCATATTCAACCAACTCGCTTTTTTAGGAGTGTAAACCATATTAAACTTTTTCATAATTTTAAAAGCTTTTTTAGGAGAAAAATTTTCATAAAAAGACGAGGCATTATGAGTATTCAGGTTATCTTGAACCAAAGTTAACTTATCTCTACCTTTGTATTTTTTCATTACTTTTTCAATGAATCTTGCATAATCTTTTTTTGTTCTTTTCTCCCTCACTTCAACAATTCTTTTACCCGTTTTGGGTTCCATGGCTAACAAAACAACACAAGGGCCATTACCCTTATAGTGATAGTCTTCCCTTTTTTCTTTCCCTACATGATGATTGGCATTTACCTAATCGTTATGAGCTTAATTTAATGTACACAAATCGTTCTGCTATTCCAGGTTTAGCTCAAGGTAGTAGTAGTGATTGGTATTGGTCTTCTACAGAGTTCATCAATAATGGTGCGTGGGCCCAGCTACTTTTAGAAGATGGCAATCAGTATAATAGCCTTAAGGATTTCCACTGGTTGGTTCGTTGTGTGCGGAGGTTTTGAGGCCTGAAAGGGCTCATTAGCTCTTTAGCCCTTTAGTTCTTTTATCTTAAGGAGGCTTTAAGCCTCCTTAAGATAAAATATTTAATTTTTTAATGAATTTATTCAACCGGGATTTTTCATTTTTTTTTCATACCGCCCTCCATGGCCTTATAAAATCATAAAATCATAATCAAAAGATTGCAAAAATTGTTGACCTTTTGTTGAAAATTAATGCCACGGTGTACTAGTATAGTTATAATTTACAGTTGTCTTGCGCACTTATTAACATCAAGAGCAGCTTCTCTTATTGCTTCTGAAAGAGTAGGGTGAGCATGAAAGCTTCTTGCTATATCCTCAGTGCTTCCTTGAAACTCCATTGTAATAACGGCCTCAGCAATTATCTCAGAAGCATTTGGTCCTATAATATGAACGCCTACAACCTCATCGCTATGAGCTTTAGAGATAATTTTAACCATTCCTTGAGTGCAACCTAGAGCTTTTGCCCTACCATTTGCTGAGAATGGGAATTTACCAACTTTAATTTTCTTAAATTGAGAGCTAGCCTCCTCTTCAGTTAATCCTACAGATGCAACTTCAGGCCAGGTATAGATTACAGAGGGGATTGTTTTGTAGTTAACATGTCCAGCTTGCCCTGCAAGTATTTCAGCAATGCAAACGCCTTCTTCTTCAGCTTTATGTGCAAGCATAGGGCCTTGAATGACATCACCAATTGCAAAAATATTTGAAGCAGAGCTTTGAAAACAGGAATTTACTTTAATAGCGCCGCGTTTATTTAATTCAACACAGGTGTTCTCTAATCCTAAACCTTTAGTGTATGGAATTCTTCCTGTGGCTACTAAAACAATATCACAATCATGTGTTTTTATAGATTTTTTAGAAAGATTTTGAATTTTAAGGTTTAAACTGTTTTTAGTTTCAACTAAAGAATTTACTTTATGACCAAGCATAAACTCAAGCCCTTGTTTTTCTAAGGATTTATGAAGTGTCTGAACAATGGATTTATCTATACCATTTGCAATGTTTTCTTCAAATTCCACAATGGTTACTTTAGAACCAAGTCTTGCCCAAATAGAACCAAGTTCAAGACCTATGACTCCACCACCTATAACATAAAGTTTTTTAGGAACAGTGGGTAAGTTTAGAGCTCCAGTTGATGAAACGATTTTTTTTTCATCAATGTTAAATCCTAGAGAGTTAGGAGTACTTCCTGTGGCAATAATGAAATTCTTAGCTTTAATGTTTTTAACATCGCCATTATTTAAAGAGGCTAAAATTTCTTTATTATTTAAAAAAGAAGCTGTTCCAAAAAGTGTGGTAATTTTGTTTTTATTCATTAAAAAATTAATGCCAGTTGTAAGGTCTGAAACAATTTTATTTTTACGTTTCATCATTTGTGATAAATTTAATTTTACGGAGGAAAAATCAATTCCATGATTTTTAAAATCATGTTGAGCTTGTGAAAAAAATTCTGAAGATTGGAGGAGAGCTTTTGATGGAATACACCCTACATTAAGACATGTTCCTCCCAAAGTTTTTTCCTTTTCAATAATAGCTGTTTTCAAGCCTAGTTGTGATGCTCTAATTGCGCTAGTGTAGCCACCAGGTCCAGCTCCAATAATTACTAAATCAAATTCTTCCATGTGCAAAACCTTTCTACAAATCTAAAATTAATCTTCTAGGGTCTTCTAAGCGTTCCTTAACTTTGACTAAAAAACTAACAGATTCTTTTCCATCAATGATTCTATGATCATAAGATAGGGCTAGGTACATCATTGGACGGCTTTGAATTTTATCATTTATAACTATTGGCCTATTTTGGATTTTATGCATTCCTAAAATAGCGCTTTGTGGAGGGTTTAAAATTGGTGTGGACATTAATGATCCATAAACACCTCCATTACTAATGGTAAAAGTTCCGCTAGTCAGGTCATCAATGGTAAGTTTGTTGTTTTCAGCTTTAAGAGCAAAGTTTCTAATAGAGCCTTCAATTTCATGAATTTTCATTAGATCAGCGTCATTAATAACTGGGACAACTAAACCTTTAGGACCTCCAATGGCAATCCCCATATTTACAAAGTCATTGTAAATAAGGTCAGTTCCATCAATTTGTCCGTTAAGGGCAGGAAATTCTTTTAAAGTTTCACAAACAGATTTTACAAAAAAGCCCATAAAACCCAAACGGATTTTGTACTTTGTTTCAAAATCATCTTTATACCTTTTTTTAAAAGCTATAATCTCTGTCATATCAACTTCGTTAAAAGTAGTAAGAATAGCTGCTGTTTGTTGTGCTGATACTAAGCGTTCTGCAATCTTTTTGCGAAGCATGGTCATTTTTTCTCGCCTACTCTCTCTACTTTTAAAAACAGGAGTTTTAAAAGTAGGGGTAGGATTAGTCTTAGCAGGAGTAGTTGTTGGCTTTGCAGCATTTAAAGCATCGTTTTTAGTGATGTTTCCTTTTGGGCCTGTTCCAGAAACTGTAGAGGCTAGAATGTCTTTTTCATTTAATATTTTCTTGGCAGCAGGACCTGGAACTCCGAAAGCTGAAGAAGAAACCTGAGTAACTGTAGGAGTAGAAGTTTTTTCAGATATTGTGGGAGTGTTTTCTTGTTTAGAAGGTTTAGATATTGTAGAATCAATTTGACCAATAACTGCTCCAACATTAATTGTGTCACCCTTAGAAACTTTGGTTGTTAAAACTCCAGAGGATTCAGCTATAAGCTCAACAGAAGCTTTATCTGTCTCTAGAGTTACGAGAGCTTCATTTTTTTCTACATAGTCACCAGATTGTTTGAGCCATTCATCAATAACAGCTTCAGTAACAGATTCTCCAATGGATGGTATTTTAATGTCTACATTGCTCACTAGATATTCTCCTTAAAATTTAAAACATGAATTAATAATATCATTTTGTTCTTTTTGATGTATTGATGGAGAGCCTGTTGCTGGAGAAGACCGCTCAGTTCTTCCTGAATAATACAGCTCAGGCTCTTTTTTTATCATTTGCAAAACTTTTTTTAGTTTTGGTGCTATAAACCAATAAGCACCCATATTTTGAGGTTCTTCTTGTGCCCACACAAATTCTTTTACATTTTTATAGTTTAAAAGTATAGCTGATAATTTATTTTCAGGGAAAGGGTAAAGCTGTTCAATTCTAATGAGAGCAACATCTTTAGTTGCAGTTTTTTCTTGAACCTCTAAAAGATCGTAGTAAAGCTTTCCTGAACAGATTACAATACGTTTAGCATTTAAGTGTTTATTGTCAGGAATTACTTCCATGAGTTTTCCGTTGGTTAAATCGTGTTTACTAGCTATAACTTTTGGATGTCGGAGTAAAGATTTTGGAGACATGATAATAAGAGGTTTTCTAAAGTCTCTTTTTACCTGTCTTCTTAGGCCATGGAATAATTGAGCTGGGGTTGTAAAATTACAAACCTGTATGTTGTTTTGAGCACAAAGTTGTAAAAATCTTTCAAGCCGAGCGCTTGAGTGTTCAGGACCTTGACCTTCATAACCATGGGGAAGGAGGAGGACTAAACCGTTTGATCTATACCACTTTGCTTCACCACTTGAGATAAATTGGTCAATTATAATTTGTGCACCATTTGCAAAATCACCAAACTGAGCTTCCCAAATAGTTAGAAATTGTGGATCTGAAATAGAATTTCCATATTCAAAGCCTAAAACTGCCATTTCAGACAAAGGACTGTTATAAACACAAAACTCCTGGTTTGGATTTATTGTAGATAAAGGAGAATATTCAGTGTTGTTTTCTGAATCAAAATAAACAGAATGTCTATGAGTAAATGTTCCGCGTTTACAATCTTGTCCAGATAAACGAACTGGGGTTCCTTCGGCTATTAAGCTTCCATAACATAGAAGCTCTGTAGTTCCCCAATCCAGTGTATCTTCATCAAACATTTTTCTACGACTGTTTATAAGGCGCTTAATTTTACTATGAACTGTAAACCCTTTTGGGGTGGTGGTTATTTTATTGATGATGTTTTCTAAGTCAGAAAGTTTTGCTTGGGTGGGGTATTCTTTTTTAATATCTTTAGGTGTTGCCCATTTAAAACCTTTCCAAAAACCTGTAAAAGCAAAAGGTTTTATTTTGGGAGGGTTTATTTTTACTCCATCGTATATTTTTTGCAGGCTGTCCATTTTGGAATTAAAAAAGTTTTGACTTTCTATGTCTGTAAAAACTTTCTTATGAGAAAGTTTTTTTGCATATTGAGTGTAAACAGTAGGGTGTTTTTTGATTTTTGAGCACATAGTGGGTTGTGTGAAAGCAGGCTCATCACCTTCATTGTGTCCAAATCTTCTATATCCAATAAGATCAATAAGAACATCTTGTTTAAATTCTTGTCTAAAGCGAAGGGCCATATCTATTCCTCGAACACAGGCTTCTGGGTTATCAGCATTTACTAAAATAACAGGAGCCTTAATTGTTTTAGCAATGTCTGAAGCGTAATTTGTACTTCTTGAATCATTTGGATTTGTTGTAAAGCCTATCTGGTTATTCATGATAATATGGATTGATCCGCCTACTGTATAGCCATCTAGTTGAGAAAGTTGGAAAGTTTCGCTAACAACACCTTGTCCAATTACAGCAGCATCACCATGTATAAGAATAGGTATAACTTTGTTTCTTTGTTTAGTGTCATTTAATCGACGCTGTTTTGCTCGAGTCATTCCACAGACAACAGGGGATACTGCTTCAAGATGAGAAGGGTTGAAAGCTAAAGAAATGTGACATTTTTTTCCTTTGGAAGTTTCTTTTTCTGCAGAAAAGCCCATGTGGTATTTAACATCAGCATCATATTCTTTTGATGCGCCCATATGATCATTAAATTCAGCAAGGACAAGTTTTAAAGCTTTATTCATAAAATTAGCTAAAACGTTTATACGACCCCTATGTGCCATAGCAATAATAATTTCTTTAATAGATAGGTCATTTACGCCTTTTTCAATAAGATACTCAAGCATTGGGATAAGGGAATCACAGCCTTCAATTGAAAATCTTTTTACTCCTACATAGCGAGTGTGAATAAATTTTTCTAAAGATTCTGTTCTTGCTAGTTGTTTAAGGATGTTAATTTGCAAGTTTTTAGTGATTTTGAATTTTTCATTTTCAAATTCATTCCAAAACCATGTTCTTATATTTGGAGAGCATTCGGCAGCTTGAAGTGCAATGCTTCCACAATAAGTTTTCTCTAAAGAATCGATAATTGTAGATAGAGGTGAATCTGGAAGGCCTATTTTTGAGGCAACAGAAAAACTTTTGGTTTTGTTAATGTCTCCAATATTTAAGTTTGTAAATGATTCAAATTCTTTAATATTTGAAGAAAGCTTTAAAGGGTCAAGTTTTGCATTTAAATGACCATAATCACGGTAAATTCGGATAAGTTCATGAACTTTAATCTCATCAGATATAAGCAATTCTTTTTTAGAGGATTGATCAAGTCCTTTATATTTAGCAAATTCAATGCCTTGAAAAAAACGAGTCCATTCATAATCCACTTGTGAAGGGTCTTTAGTAAAGAGTTCATAAATTGACTCTAAATATTCAAGATTTGCTCTAGATAAATAGCCGGATTGCTTATCAATTCTCATTTTTAAAGGTCCTTCTAAATTTTATTTAAACTCTATCTTAAGAATAGAAGTTTGGCTATTGGTAGGTGTGGCATTGGAGAAAGTTTTTTTAGACTTGTTTATTCATGGTTAAGAGGCCAGAGTAGAGTATATGAATTTAGATAACATAATATTTAAAATGATTAATAGTTGTAGCATTCCTTCTATTTTTGACGAGATTTTTTTATATTTACACGGATTTATAAATGTAGAAATTGTATTTTTTCTTTTTTGTAGCACTTTATTTTTGATAGTGATAATAGTCCCAAAAAAAGGGCCTAAAGTTGGGGGTGCTGCTTTTATAATAACAATGATTACTTATTTTGGAATGGATAACCTTAAAAAGTTATTAGTTAGACCATATCCTAGTTTAGATGGAGTTTCAGAGGTTATTTTTAGAGTTGAGATTGTGCGCTCTTCTAGTGCTTTTCCAGTGATGTCAACATTGATATTTTCAGCCGTAATAATGTCTATGATGTTTTACTTTCAAAGATATTCCACAGTGTTTATTTTGATATCTTTAATTTATGCAGTGATACCTATTTATTTGGGGGTTGCTTACCCATCAGATGCTTTTGGGTCAGCAATATTAGGTTATATATTAGGCTACTTTTTGATGCAATTTTTATCTAAAATACAATATTTTTCTAGATACAAATAGATTTAACATGGTTGTAAATTATGGAATGAGAAAATAAGTTGCATCTTTTTACACTTTTTAATTTGAGCCTATGATCTTATAGGCCCCATGGAGTTAGAACACTTTAAATTACAAAAAATTTAATTAAGAAAGCAGGCTTTAATATTTTTAGTGATTACTACATTTTTTACAAGCTTTAGTGTGTTCTTTTTGAACAGTTTCTTTTTTAATTTTACAAGAATCACATTTTGGCTTAGTTGCACAAGCACCTAAAATAAATAAACTAGATAATATAATATACTTCATAACAGCTCCTTTTTAGTGCTTTACTGATTCTAGATAAGGTTCATTTATATTTTAAGCTAGGTTTAGTTGCAAGGGAAAAATAAATACCAATTGGATTGCATCATAGATAAAGCCTATAAAGACTTAAGTCGAGTTTTTTTTGGTTAAAGGGTATTTATGAATTCCAGGCGTTTAATTGGAGAGGTAAAGGTTAAAGTTCCAAGCTAGATTGTTCAGCCATGAATAAGCTTACTGATAGGTTTTTGAGTTTAAGATTAAGAGACTTATATGCCATTTTGTCCAAGGCTATAGGGGGAAAATCCTAAGTCTATTCACCACACATTGGGTTTTTTTAATATGTTTTTAGGCTCTGGGGAGTACATTGTCATTCACTGTTGGCTTTTTTTAGAGCATCTGATGGTCCATCAGTGATTTATTTTAAGGCTTTTTGGTGATAAACCGATTTTCCTATAACTTCATCTTTATTTGTAGGCACAAAGTGGGTTGAGGGAATAAAAGGATAAGGGGCTTTAAGAGTGGAGTTTTATTTTCTCTTCAATGTGGTTAACAATTTTATTAGTTGCTCCTGTGGATTTTAATAATCTATTTTGAATTGAGGTTTTTAAGTTAGAAAGTCTTTCTTCATCCATAAGGAGCAAATCTGAAAGTTTTTTTGAAAAATCTATTTTATTCTTACAAACTTTTACAAAAGAATGTTGTTTTGAATAGTACTTAGCTTCAGTATTGTTATTAATATGAGGGCCTACTAATACAGGTAGACCGTGTGAAAGAGGTTCTATAACAGAGTGAACTTTCTTTTTAAAAGCGCCACCTACAAAAGCTAGGTCACTTTGAGCATACAGGTTAAACAAAAGACCTATAGAGTCTACAATGATAACTTTACTTTTTAAGTCAGGATCATGTGAGTAAAGGCTAGGAGAGAAAGGTTTAAAGATGTTTTCAAGTTCTTTAATGTGTTTTTTTGTAGGGTCATGGGGAACTGCAATAACTTTATTTAAAGTCTTTTCATTTAAAGCTTTTATAATACCATATGAAATTTGCTTTAGATCTTTTTTCCAAACAGAGCCTAATATTAGAGTACGACCTTTTTTTTTAGGTTTAAAATTAAGATTTTTTACTTTATTTACAACTTCATCAATTCTAGGGTCACCATCAACAGATAAGTTATAGTTATAATTAAATTTTTTAATAAACAGTGTTTTATCATTTTCTGAAACAAAGCTTATTTGATCAATTTTTTTATAAGTTAAAGAGAATAAAAGTTTCTCTCCAAAATAGTTTTTAGGGCTTTCCATTCTGGCAAATACAATGGAGGGGATGTTTTTAGCTTTTATTTGGTAAATAAGTTCAGGCCAAAGATCAGTTCTTGAGAAAAGAATTATTTTTGGATTTATTCTTTTTATAAGGCTAGCAATGGGAGCTTTTAAGTCAAAAGGCATGGGAATATACCCATCAATAAGATTAAAATTTTTAAGAGCATGAAAATATGAAGAAGATGAATAAGAAACAATAATTTTTTCTAAAGGGTATTGCTTTTTTAAAGATTTGATTAAAAATTTAGCATGTTCAAATTCACCAGAAGATGTGTGAATCCAAATAGATTTAATATTAGTGCTTTTTATAAGGTTTGTTTTTCTATTAAACAGGTAGTGTCTTGTTTTTTTTGAAAATAATATTCCAAAAAATATAAAAAAAGGAAAAATTATTAAATAGATTAGGCGGTAAATTATAATCATGAGTTTAGACTTTCTAGTGTTTTTCTGCTTTTTTCTAAAACCTCTTCAGGAGTTATAGAAACTAAGCACTTTTTAAAAATTGAGTTTTTGCATTTACCACGCCCATCTTTACTACAGGGCTGACAACTTAGGTTTTTATAAATTATAGTAGAACTTTGTCTTAAGGGTCTTCCAAAGGCTGAGGGCCCCATTAAAGCAATGGCTTTCACTCCAAAATAATCAGCTATATGAAGAACACCTGTGTCTCCAGAAATAAGAAGAGGTGAGTTTTTAATAGTTTCTATAGTTTCACTCCAAGAAGGTTTTTTTGTAAAATCGTTAAAGTTATTTACTTTTATGGATATATCTTTTATAAAATCATCATTAGGACCACCAATGAACTTTATACTGTGCCCTTGGGATATTAGTTTCTTTCCTAAAACGACCCAATGGTTTTTAGGCCATGTTTTTAAATACCAAGTTGCTGAAGGTGCAAGAAGAATAGGGCCTTTAGTGTTAGAAGAGGTTTTTTTATTTATGCTAAGTTTTAAAGGGTCTAAAAACGAAGAGGCACCGTTAAATGGTTTTGGAAATGTATTGATTTTGAAATTAAAAAGTAAAAAACGTTTGAATCTAAATTTTGACCGAGTTTTAAAGCGAAAAAAAATCAGTGGGTTTAAAATAAGAAGAAAAAATTTAAAGAGAAGGCTTCTTTGGTTATTGTGGGCATCGTAAATTAAAGAGTAGTTTTTTTTAGATGTTTTTCTAGCAAGTGACCAAAGAGAAGATTCAAATTTTTCATAGGATAAAACTTTATTGTAAGGGAATAAAGGGCTTGAGAAAGCTTTGACAAAGTCTTTTTTTGTTAAAAGGTCTACTTTAAACCCTTTTTTAGCTAAGGAATCTCCAGCAAATGTGGATTGTACAATATCTCCAAAGGAGGAAAATCTAATAATAAGGGCTGACTTAGGCTGTTGTAACATAATACTTTCTCTTGCTGTTTCTAACTATATTTGCAGCTTTACTTTTTTTAATCTAAAAAATCAAAGAATTCTTTTAAAAATAAATTAGCTATAGTTGAAAAAATAAGTCTTTCATGGTTTTCATAAGTTTTACAATTGGGGGGGGGGTAAGTATGTCCTTAGAAACTCAAGTTAAAGTTAGAAAAGTTCCTGAGCTAAATCTTTATGACTATTTGGGGGAGGATGTTGTAAAAAAACAAAAGTTTATTGATGTGCTTTTTTATGGGCTTAAAGAATATGGATTTATTGTTTTAACAGGGCATCATATTTCAGAAGACCTTTTAAACAAAGCCTATGTTCTTTTAGAATCTTTATTTAACCTACCTGAAGATGTGAAAAGAAGAAACTCTATGCCTGAAAAAGGCTTTCAAAGAGGCTATACTCCATTTGCAACTGAACATGCAAAAAATTCTAAAATAGCTGATTTAAAAGAATTTTGGCATATAGGTCGAGAAGGTTATAAGGGGCTTAGTAATTATTGGCTTGAAAATTTGTCCATTGAATCTTTAAAAGATTTTAAAGATAAATTTATTATATTATTCAATATGTTAGATGGAATAGGCAATACTTTACTAGAAGCTTTAACAGTCCCATTAAAGGTTCCCCAAGACTATTTTATGAAGAGAGTGTCTAAAGGAAATTCAATACTAAGGCTCTTACATTACCCACCAATACAAGAAGGTCTTAAAACTAGTGCTTTAAGAGCAGCACCCCATGAAGATATCAATCTTATTACAATTTTAGTTGCTGCTACTAAATCTGGACTTCAGTTAAAAGATCGAGATGGAAAGTGGCTTGACGTAAACCCTCCTAAGAACTCATTGATTGTTGATGCAGGCGATATGCTTTCTAGAATTACTAATGAAGTTATTCCTTCAACTACTCATCAGGTGATCAATCCTGATAAGTCTAGTGAAAGTAGGTACTCTATGCCTTTTTTTATGCATCCAAATTCTGATGTTATGTTAGAATGTCTTTCCTCATGTGTAGGGGAGGGGGAGAAGTACCCTAGAATTTTAGCCGATAAATTTCTTAAACAAAGACTTAAAGAAATTGGTTTAAATGCATAAATTTTTAGACCTAGTTTTAACAATTTAAGTTAGAAAATATGTGGTATTTAAGAGTGCTTGCTTTGATTAGATGTTTTTTTTGTTTAAGCAGTATATGGGCAAAATAACTTAGAATTTACCTTTATTTAAAGGCTTAGGTTTTTTTTACACTTTTCTTTCTTATTGCAAAATTGACAGTCTCCATGTTTGCCCATTACGTTATTTAAACCATTGCAAGAGCCTTTTAATGGGGCTCTACCCATGAGAACACCTATGGCCATAGTGATTAAAAATAGGGAAATAACTATCATAGTAATGATAAAGTAAAACATACACATGTCATCTATTGGTGACTACGGTTCGTCAAGAGTTTAGGTGCGTATTATTGAGTAGGTTATTAAAGTTTTTGTAATTTAAAGAGATTTGAGGAAAGTTTGAATTCCTAGGGGTAAGGCTATAGCCTTATCCTTATTAATTTAAGAGGTGGGAAACTTTTAAGTTCTTAATAAAAAGCCATGGGCATTGGTTGTGCTCGAGGAAGACTTTAAAATGTCTGAGTATAGAGCATTTAAAGCTAGCTCTTAAACCTGGTAGGTAGTTGTAAAATCTATATTTATGCTCTTAATAGATGCAGTTTTAAAGAAAGTTAGGGAAACATTAGGGCCTTATGTTTATTTTAAGTTAAATTAAAACCAAATTTAATAACCTGAGTTCGGCGATCTAAGCTACTATCAGAGCGGTGTTTATCAATTTTTGTTCTTCTGCGCTCCAGTTGATTCTTGGTTTTTTTTCTTGAAATGTATACGCTACAAGCCCTGCAATTATATTAACCATGGCGTTTGTAGGACTACGGTGTCTAGAGTGCTCTACTTGAGAAATATTTTTAAGCTGATCATTTATGGTCTCAATAACTGAGCGCTTTCGTAAAAGAATTTTATCCTCCATTTCCATCAACCTATTCTTCATGCCTTTTCTGACGGAAGTGATCAGTTTGACCCCATTTTCAAAAAGCTCATTAAATAACTTTTTTGAAATATAACCTTTATCAGCAAACAGCTTTCCCCATAAACCCTCTGCCAACTTAGGAACAGGTTTTCTGTCATCAACATTGCCAGCTGTAATCTGTGCAGATAACAAATGGCCAAACTCATTGGTGACAATGTGAAGTTTAAATCCAAAAAACCAACCCATTGTAGACTTTCCAACTGCAGCTATGTCTTTGAAAACTTTATTCCTTTTAATGCGTTTATTTCTACATACTCTCAGAGGTGTAGAGTCGATAAAATTGATTCCTGTTGACTTTACAAACCGTGATTTTAAAAAAGAACAAAGAGGTATGAGTGCTGAGGGGATAAGCTCTACAAATCTTGTGTAGCTTACCAAATAAGGGAAGTCCCCTTTGTGATAAGCTCTCAAGTGTAGATAGAATTGCTTGAAGGTTCTAAATCCACATGGGTGAAATAGAATTAAAATTGATATAACTTCACTTATTGCTAGATTTGAGGGCGTACCTCTAAAAGGCTTTCGATTTTCTAAGGCTTGTTTTTTATAAACATTTTCATAATGCATACAAAAATCATCGACAGCGCAAAAAACAGTGGTAAGCTTATCTTGAGTCATAAAATTCCTTTTTAAAATTGCCGTCATTGGCGTTTTTGTTTGAACTAAGGATTTTATGGCTTTTTTTGTTTTCTGGGATTGCAAGGGGCGTCAAAAACTTTAAACACTTATTTTATAAAGAATGTAACGCCGAACTCAGGTTAATAGAAATACTGTTTATATTGGTTAAAAAACAGTTTCATAATAATATTGCTTGATAAGTCCTTCTTGTTTATCTTATCCGTAAATTTGTATATTTTTTATTATGGGGGAGACAATGTCTTTTGAATTAATCAACAAGCATGGTGAACATGAAGAAGTGATTTTTTGTCATAATAAAGATGTAGGTTTAAGGGCAATTATTGCTATCCATAACACAGCTTTAGGGCCCGCTCTTGGTGGAACAAGAATGTGGAATTATAAAACTGAGGAAGAAGCTTTAATTGATGTGCTACGGCTTTCAAAAGGTATGACCTATAAAGCGTCTGCTGCGGGTTTAAACCTTGGCGGTGGTAAAGCTGTTATTATTGCCAACCCTAAAACTGATAAATCAGAGGGGTTATTTAGAGCTTTTGGTACTTTTGTGAATTCTCTTGGGGGAAAGTATATTACAGCTGAAGATGTTGGAACTACTGTTAAAGATATGGAGCATATTTTTGCAGAAACTCCTTTTGTAACAGGTATACCTGAAGCTCTTGGTGGATCAGGAGATCCTAGTCCCTACACGGCTTATGGTGTTTTAATGAGCATTAAAGCTTCTGTTAAACAAAAGCTTGGTAAAGACTCTTTAAAGGGCGTTCATATAGCAGTTCAAGGGTTAGGAAATGTTGGAAGGAATTTGGTTAAGTATTTACATGATGAAGGCGCTCAGCTGACAGTTGCAGATATTGATGATGAAAAAGTAGAGCACGTTTGTAAGATCTATGGTGCTGAAAATGCAGACCCTACAGGGATTATTACAAGTAAGTGTGATGTTTTTGCGCCATGTGCTTTAGGTGCTGTTATTAATGATGATACAATTTTTAAACTTCAAACTACAATTATTGCAGGTGGTGCAAATAATATCCTTGCAGAATCTAAACATGGTGAATTGCTTAGAAAACAAGATATTTTATATGCACCAGATTTTGTAGCAAATTCAGGCGGACTGATGAATGTCTTTGTTGAGCTTGAAGGTTATAGTAAAGAACGTGCTATGGACAAAGTTGAAGCAGTATATGAGAATATGATAGAAGTATTTAGGATTGCAGAAAAAGAGAGTGTGCCAACCCATAAGGCTGCTCAGATGATGGCTCAAAAAAGAATTAATGTCATTGGGAAGCTTAGACATCATCACCAAGGGCGTAATTCTCGACCATTTTCAACTTTAAAACAAGTCTTAGAGAGACAACCAGGGTGAGGAGAAATATTAGGTGAGTAATAATTTAAAAAAAAATCGTACTGAAGAAAGCAAAGTTGATATGCTAGATTATTTAGATAAGTTTTCTCAATGGATAGAGCACCATGCAAAAAATATTGTTGTTATTTTTTTAGGGTTTACTCTTTTAATAGTATCTTTTTGGGGTGTTTCTGCAATGAAGTCTAGAGCTTTAAATGTAGTAGCAAAGGAAGCTGGCATTGTGAATAGAAGAATTGATCTATTGGAAAAAGCCATATCTAAAGTTAAAGATAAAGAATCTAAGGAGTTTAAGACCAATAAAGAAGCAGAGGTTTTAAAGATTCATGGTGAGGTATTGTCTTTGTTATCTAAATACTTTGATAAATCAGTTTCTGACTTTACAGCTGTTCGATGGGCTGCTTATTTAGTATCTGAGGAGAAAACAGGTTTAGCTTTAGAGGCTTTAAATAAATTAAACCCAGAAGGAGAGCGAGAGCTTTCTGCTGCAAGTTTATTTTTAAAAGCCTCAATTCTTTCTAAACAAGGAAATATAGAAAGTGCGATTTTAGACTATGATAAAATTTTAAACGAGCCTAGGTGGAAAGTTTTTCATGGAGAAGCTCTTATTCAAAAAGGAAGCCTTTTGCAGTCTAGGGGCCAAGTGGATGAAGCCATTGCTTTATTTAATCAAGCAAAAAATTTGAAAAAAAAATCAGACTTTTCAAAGGATGCAGTTAAATATCAAAGATTATTACAGTTAAAAAAAAAACATCCTAAAATTTTTAAAATAGAGGGTTGATTTTGAACTTGTCTTACCAGATATTAATTTTAATTCTACTGATTTTAAATGGATGTTCTAGTTTAAACTGGGACAGCTCTTTTGAAAATAGTGGTTATAAGATAAAAAGAAGTTGGGTAAGAAGGCTTGCCCCTAAAGAGAGTATTAAAACTAACGAAATTTCTCAAAACTTTAATTCTTTGGTTAAAGATAATGGAAACATTATTCAAGCTACTTCTTTTGGTGGTATTTTTGAATTAAATAAATACGGTCAAAAAAAATGGTCGTATTTTCCTAAACATCCTGTTTCAGGAGCAGGCTCTTTATACAAAAATTTGATTTTTTTTGGAACTGAAGATAAGTACGTACATGTATATGATATCCATAGTAAATCAATATTATGGTCCACGTTAATTGACGGAGTTGTTTCGGCTATATCAGATTTTAAAAATGGAAGAATTTTTGTACTTACTGGTGTGGGGAGTGTTTACTCGCTTAAGGTTGCTCAAAAGGTTGTAGATTGGAAGGTTACACACGCACCTAGAAAAGCTTTAAAGATTTTTGGTGGTGCAAAGCCACTCTTATATAAAGATCAAGTTCTTGTAGCATTTCCAAACGGTGTTGTTGCTAGTTTAAATCAGGCTACAGGAATTGCGACTTGGGAGTCTCAACTTGAAGGAGCGCCAAAACATGAAGATGTAGATTTTCTTCTTTTGTCAGAAAAAAGGTTTTTAATTGCCGGGGTTTTTGATGAGGCTTTGTATAGGCTTGATTTAAAAAATGGAAAAATATTATGGCAAGCATATGAAAAGCCTATAAGTCCTCTGACAGCCTTTAAAGGAAAGGTTTACTTTTCTAATGCCCATGGAGAACTTGTTTGTCTTGGTTTAAGTTCTGGTAATTTGATTCTTAGAAAAAAAATATTTGAAGGTCTTGGTGGAAAACCAATATTTTTAGAAAATAAGATTATTATCTCAGACTCTAAAGGACCAATAAAATTTATAGAGAAGGAGACTGGAGCAATATTAGCAAGCTATGATTTGATTTCATCAGTATCATCGGGTTTTGCTTTAAATAAGACAAAAGATAAATTTTATGTTTTAAGTGATAAAGGGTATTTTTATTCTTTTGGTATTAAGAAGTAAATTTCAACGAAATTAAGGAGTTTTTATGAAAACTTATAGTGTATTAGTGTTGTTTTTTT
This sequence comes from Bdellovibrionales bacterium, assembly GCA_965205365.1. Classification (GTDB taxonomy): domain Bacteria; phylum Bdellovibrionota; class Bdellovibrionia; order Bdellovibrionales; family UBA1609; genus JALZUR01. The sequence goes on along the minus strand of CBDBGT010000010.1, from coordinate 58,005 downwards.
TCTTTTTGTTTGGCTGTGCATCAGGTCATTGTGGTCGTGGTGGAAGGATTGTAAAGATGAGTAATTTAAAAGAAAAGGTTTTTATTTATAAGTACGACAATTCAAAACAGTGTGAGAAAGAAACAGGTATTGATATAGGTGATATGGCTAAGGAACTAAAGGGTATGAAAATTTTTTCAATGTTTAACAAAAATGACGGCCAGCATCGAATTCAGGTTTGTGGAGCTTTAACAGGTTATGCAAATATTTATGAGATACATGCTAAAGATTTAGCTAAAGCAGAAGGTCTGGGCTTTAAAAAGTGGACTTTTTAAATTATTGTATAAAAATTTAGTTTAAAATGCTTTTAATTTAAAAAATAAGGAGCTGTGTTTGTTTATGTCTAAATCTTGGAAAGACTTTAAAAAACCAAATAAAGAAGAGTTAAAAAATATTTTATCTGGTATTGAGTATAATGTTACTCAAAAAAATGGAACTGAAAAACCTTTTAAAAATAAATATAATGAGAATGAGGATGAAGGCATTTATGTAGATATTGTTTCTGGTGAACCTCTTTTTAGCTCTAGAGAAAAATATAATAGTGGCACAGGGTGGCCTTCTTTTTATAATGTGATTAAAGGTATGAGTGTTAAAGAAGTTAAAGACAAAGGGTTTTTTAGAGTTCGAACTGAAGTGCGCTCTAAAATAGCAGATTCTCATTTGGGGCATGTTTTTAATGATGGTCCAGAACCAACAGGTAAGCGTTATTGTATGAATTCAGCAGCATTAAGGTTTATTCCAAAAGCTAATTTAGATTCTGAGGGCTATGGAGAGTTTTTAAGTTTATTTAAATAATTTGAATTTAGATTTTTTCTAAGTTTTGAATAAATATTGTTGAGACTGTTTTTGGAATTTTAAAGAAAGAGTTTCACATTAAACACTCAAGACATCGAAGCCTTAAAAAAACTTTATAGTGAAGCTTTTTTATCAGCATTAACTGGGTATTGCCTGGGTTCTTTTAAACTGGTAATACGTGCCATGAAAATAGAATGTTAAACTAGATTTAAAAAGTCTGAACTCGGGTTATTATAAATATAAGTGTTATGAATATAGGCTTAAGTATTAGATTTTTCCATATAGATAGATTGTGATGGGAAAGCAAAGCTAATGTTTAGCGTTTCAGCTAAATGCTTTATTTGTAATAAAATTTCTTCTTTTGCTTTTAATTCATCTTTATAATCTGAAACATTTAAGAAAAAATATAACAGAATTTCTAAAGAACTGTCTCCAAACTTTTTAAAAGAAATATAATATTTATCTTTTCTCGTTAGAGGGTAACTATGGACAATGTTTTTAATTCCTTTTGTAAATTCTTTAAGCTGCTTTTCAGTAGTAGAGTAGGTGAGACCAAGGGTTTCTACTGTTCGTCGGTACTGACGTCTTCCAAGGTTATCAATATCATTGTTAGCAACTTTTGAATTTGGAATAACAATTTGTGAGTCATAAAATGTTCTTACTCTTGTTGACCTAAAGCCAATTTCTTCAACAGTGCCTTCAAGGTTATTTATTTTAATCCAATCACCAATTTTAAAAGGTTGATCAAATAAAATCATTAAAGAGCCAAAGAAATTCGCTGCAGTATCTTTTGCTGCTAATGCTATAGCTAAACCTCCAACACCAAGGCCTGCAAGGAGAGAAAAAACATTTACTCCTAACCCTTCTATAATTGTGAGTGAAGCAAGTAAAACGATTATAATTTTTGATGTTTTGCTAATTAGAGGCACAAGACTGTCATCTAAATCAGACTCAGTTTTTGCTGTAATTTTTTTTAAAGCTTCTTCAATGGGTGTGATTAGGCAGTACAAAAGCCAGAAGCAACCAATTGAGATAAGGATTTTAGTTGAAGAAGTCCAAATAAATTTAGCATTACCATTAAGAGCAATTTGAACTCCAATAGCTTTTAAGAAGAATGCTGAGATAAAAATTGCTAAAGGTTGTGTAAGTGCTGTTGCTACCTTAAAATTAAAAGTTTTTCTCTGAAAAAGAAGAATTTCTAATATATTTAGAAGCCAAATTGAAATATAATAAAGTATAAATGCTGAAATAACTGCTAGTAACATCATAATCCACTGACTTTGTGTAATTTCAAAAATTTTTATAATATTTCCCTTTGGAAGGTGGGTTTCAAGCCAAGTTAATTTATGACTAGCTCCAGGAAAAGGTATGTTTTTTAAGTAAGGTTTTGTAGATAGTGAGTTATAGTCTATTTGTGCACGTTCTAAAGAGTAATTTGATATATAATACCAGTTGTTAATTTTTATGAAAAAAATATTTGTTCCTTTTAATCGGTTATTTTCAAATATGGGATTAGAAAACTGGGTTGTACGGTCAATAATTTCTTTTAAAAGTATGGCGCTATCTTCTAAGTAAGAGGTTGTGTAATTAAAAGATTTATCTAAAGAGGGCTCTAAGGCTTCTAAAGCATCTTTTATACGTAGCTTTAAATTGTTATTTCCAACCTTTATTCCTTTTGAGTAGTCAGACATGGCGCTATAGAAGGTGTTAAAGCTAGCTTTGGGAGAAGAAAAATCAATTTTATTAAAGGCTTTTGATTGTAGCGGAAGCATTAAGAATAGAGTTAAAAAGTATAATTTTTTCATGTATAAAGTTTATGAAGGTTTCCATAAGTGATCAAATGATTTTGTTAGAATCATGAATATCATAGAAATATTAAGGTTTTCTTTATAATTCTAGGTGTAGACAACAATTAAATGTTTTTATTTGAAGCTTTATGGAGCTTAAGAAAAAGAAAAGGTCTAGTAGGTTGTGGTTGGCGTTTTGAGCTTTAGCAGTGTAGTCTTAGTCGTTAAAAGTTATGACTTGCATAAGTTTTTTACAGCCTAAGAAGATTAGACAGGCAATGACTGTTTAAGAAAGTGGGTCACTTTTTTAGATGGTTGAGTTGTTTTTTTATATTATAAACTTGAGACTTTAAATCTTTGACGACTTGTTTTTGAGAATCTCTTTTGGATTTAAGGCTTGCAATTGTTAAATTCATACGAGTTCGCTTATGAACAATAGCAGAATCAGTGGACTGTTTAGGAAGCCTGCTTAGAGAAAATTGTGTATTTTCAAGATCATTTCTAATATGCTCATAGTTTTGATATTCAAAGGTAAGAGCTGTTTCTTTATCCTTTAGGGCTTTTATTAAAAATATTTTACGGCCTTTATTAAAACTTACTTTAAAGGTGGAACCTGTAGATATACATTTTTTAGGTAAACTTTCACCTTTTTTACCCATTTTAATTCCATTTTCAGGAGAACAAAAGTACCTCTTGCCTCTTATGTAGCCAGATGTATAGTCTGAATAGCTTATACACTGGGTATCTTCATTAATACCAGTGAAACCATGTCCATGTCCTTTATCACTTGAGCAGTATTCTTTTTTACCTTTAGTGTAGCCTATTGTATATGCAGAAAAAGAAGCACAGAGAACATATTCAGGCTTCATAGCAAAGCCATCTTTTACCCCACGCTTTGTTGAGCAAAAAGATTTTAAGCCTTTTTTATAGGCTTTAGCGTAATTTACCACAGTCTTGCAATTCTTAATGATTTTTTCTCCTAAAATTCCACCATTTAGGCCTTTATTATTAGAGCAAAAGACTGAAAGGCCTTTTTTATAGCTAGAAGTATAATTTGATGTAGGAATTTGAATTCTTTGTTTAAGACAGGCTTGATTATAGTCATTAGCAGAACTACTTTTTCCTAAGCTGCCTTCTTGGTAGCCAAGGTCTACAAAGTTGGTTTGAGCACATGTTTTTTTGTTCCAACGGTGTGCACAGCCTGATAGTATGTTTAAGCTCATTAGGGTTAAAAGTATAAATTTCATTTTTGTATTTTAAGCCTTTAAGGGTCCTTGGGTTGTAAGTAAATATTTATATTGCATAAATACTTTATCTCAAATAAAAGTTTTTTGATCTAGGAAAATAATAGTTAAATATTGACATTAAGTGGTTTTAAGGTAAACATTCGCCTTTAAACTGAGGCTTTGGAGATTATAGAATTGGCAAAAATTTCAATGATTAAGAAAAATGAGCAAAAATTAATAGTTGCTAAACGATATCATGAAAAAAGAGCAGTACTAAGGGCTGTTATGCAAGACCAGAATGCTTCATTTGAAGAAAAAATGGAGGCTCAAAGAGCTTTTGCAAGGCTTCCAAGAAGATCCATAAAGAATAGGGTAATCAATAGGTGTGTTGTTACAGGTCGTCCAAGAGGTTTTTTAAGAAAATTTGGTCTTTCAAGAATTGCATTTAGAGAAATGGCCAGTAAGGGGCTTCTTCCAGGGGTAGTGAAATCTAGTTGGTAATATCCTTATAGGTATTGTAAGTAGTTTTTAAAGGCTTTGGTTATAAATGTTTTTTATATCCGTAAATTAATAATTTCTTCGCCTTCATTTTAAATTCATGTATCTTGGCTTTTGATTATGATTCCAGTACTAGAGGGGAGTTATGAGCATGAAAATCATATACACTAAAACAGATGAGGCCCCAGCACTGGCAACGCAGTCTTTTCTACCAATTGTTAAAGCTTTTACAGCCACAGCAGGTATTCAAATTGAGACTTGTGATATTTCTTTAGCAGGAAGAATCATTGCAAACTTTCCTGAAAATTTAAAAGAAGAGCAAAAAATGGAAGACGCATTAGCTCAACTTGGTGAATTAGTAAAAAATCCAGAAGCTAATATTATTAAACTTCCTAATATTAGTGCTTCAGTTCCACAGCTTAAAGGAGCTATTAAGGAGCTTCAATTTAAAGGCTATGATATTCCAAATTTTCCAGAAGAGCCAAAAACTGAGAAAGAGAGAGGGCTAAAAAAGCGGTTTTTAAAAATCTTAGGAAGTGCTGTAAATCCTGTTTTAAGAGAGGGAAATTCCGATAGAAGAGTTGCGCTACCTGTAAAGCAGTACGCAAAAGACAATCCTCATTCCATGGGGGTATGGGTAAAGGACTCAAAATCCCATGTGTCTCATATGGAAAATGGTGATTTTTATGGATCTGAAAAATCTATAAATGTTGATCAAGGAGTAGGTGTTAGAATTGAGCATGTAGATTTAACTGGTGTAGTTACTGTTTTAAAGGAAAAAGTACTGCTTTTGAAAAACGAAATTATTGATTCATCAGTTTTATCTTGTGAGGAGCTTAAAAAATTTTTTTTAAAAGAAATTCAGCATTCAAAGAAAGAAAATGTTCTTTTTTCTCTTCATATGAAAACTACAATGATGAAAGTTTCAGATCCTATTATTTTTGGGCATGCTATTCAAATTTTTTTTAAAAATGTGTTTTTAAAATTTGAGAGTGTTTTTAAAGAAATTGGTGTAAACGCAAATAATGGCTTAGGAGACCTGCTTAAGAAGATTGAGAAACTTTCTAAAGCTCAACAAAATCAAATTAAAAATGAAATTAAAATTGCTTATGAGAATGGGCCAAGGCTTGCAATGGTAGACTCAGATAAAGGAATTACAAATCTCCATGCTCCAAGTGATGTCATTATTGACGCCTCAATGCCAGCAGCTATTAGGGCTTCAGGTAAAATGTGGGGTCCTGATGGTAAGCTTGCAGATACAAAATACATAATACCAGACCGTTGCTATGCGAAGGTTTATGAAGAGACAATTGATTTTTGTAAAGAACATGGGGCTTTTAATGTTAAAACAATGGGTAACGTTTCAAATATAGGCTTAATGGCCCAAAAAGCTGAGGAATACGGCTCACATGATAAAACCTTTGAAATGTCTAAACCAGGGCTAGTGAGAGTTGTAAGCGCTTTAGGTACAGTGTTAATGGAGCATAAAGTTGAAACTGGTGATATTTTTAGAATGTGTCAAACAAAAGAAAAGCCTATTAAAGACTGGGTTAGGCTTAGTGTTCATCGTGCTAGAGCAACAGGTTTGCCGACAGTTTTTTGGCTTGATGAAAATAGAGCTCATGATGCTAATTTGATTAGGAAAGTTAAAGAATATTTAAAAGAGCACAATACTCAAGGGCTAGAAATTAAAATTTTATCTCCAGTGGAAGCAGTAAGATACACTTTAAAGAAAGTTAAAGAAGGTAATGATGTGATTTCTGTAACAGGAAATGTACTAAGAGATTATCTTACAGATCTTTTTCCTATTTTAGAACTTGGAACAAGTGCTAAAATGTTATCTATTGTACCTTTGTTAGCAGGTGGAAGTCTTTTTGAAACAGGTGCAGGTGGATCAGCTCCAAAACATGTTCAACAGTTTGTTAAAGAAAATCATTTGCGTTGGGACTCCTTAGGAGAGTTTTTAGCTTTAGGTGTTTCAATTGAAACTTTGTCTAAAAAAAATAAAAATAAAAAAGCTTTAGTTTTAGCTAGGGCCTTAGATGATGCAAATGGGAAGTTTTTAAAAACTAATAAATCACCTTTAAGAAAGGTTAGGGAGCTTGATAGTAGGGGAAGTCATTTTTATCTTGCAATGTATTGGGCTGAAGCTTTGGCGACTCAAGATATTAATGATGAATTAAAAAATAAATTTTCTCAGATCTTTATAAGTTTTAAAGAAGCTAAGGTAGCTATTGTAGATGAGCTAAACTTAATTCAAGGAAAAGCTGTTGATATAGGAGGGTATTTTCTTCCAAATGATGAATTGATGTTAAAAGCAATGAGGCCAAGTAAAGTATTTAATGATATTTTAAAGAGTATATGAGTTTAATTTGTAGGTATTTTTTAAATTTAAGTCTAGGTGAATAAAATCTTAACACCAAGAGAGTTTAATTAAAAAAAGCACTAACTATTTAGTGCTTTTAAGTTTTTTTAGCATTCATTTGATAATGAATGCTAAAAATAATTATTTATCTTCTATCACCTGTAGATGGGTGCCGGGGCTCTCCACCTGGAAGGTTTTTAATCCATTTACCGATAGGTCTAAGGATAGGTCCAAAGATAGTATCAACAACCTTCCATACACCGCCTCCAACTCTACCAACGACTTGAAAAACACCAGTACCAAATTTGCTAACTAGGTGCCCAGCAGCCTCAAGAGTGCATAAGAAAAGCTTACCACTAGATTCTAATACAACTTTTGGAACTTCTCCAAGATTTTGGGGTGCTTCTCCTTTCTCAAGTTTCTGGCAGCCTTCTAGATCAGCTTCAGTCATCTCAGATTCGTTAGTAAAGTTCATCTCTGCAAAACTCGGTAAGCCTGTCCATAGGATAGACGCCATTAGTATTATTAGTGTTTTTTTCATTATTTTTCCTCCTGTTTGTTTTTAATTACGTTAAACTCTTCAAAATAAAGAGTTAATATAATGTTTTTCCAGAGGGCTAAACTATTCTAAAAAGTCTTATGTAATCAAACCTAAAATACACTTTTGTAAATTATACAAAAAAACTTGAAGCGTTTAGTAATAATTCTAGATATTTATATTTTTTGTGCGTTGAGTTATTAAAATAATCTTATTTGTTTGAAGAGTCTTTTAGGCCCATATCGATATTAGCAAAAGGATGTTTTTCATCAAGGGTTTTATTTAAATGCCCTTTTGAAATAGCAGTGTACATTTGTGTAGTTTGAAGACTTGTATGACCTAAAAGAATTTGAATTGATCTTAAGTTTGCACCACTTTCTAAAAGCGATGTAGCACAAGCATGTCTAAACTGATGTGGGTGTATACTCTCTTTAAAGCCTGCAAGTTTTGACCATGAATCCAGCCAACGCCAAATATCAATTCTAGATGCTCTATTAGATTTTTTATTCACTATTAGAGCACGTTCTTTTAAATTAAAACAAATTTCTGTTCTATGATCTTTTAAATAAGATAACAACATCTCTAAAAGAACATTATTAATTGGAAGAATTCTTTCTTTTAAACCTTTTCCAATAACCCTTAAAGTCCCTTCATCAAGTTGCACACTTTCAACATCTAAAGATATCAACTCTGTAACTCTCAACCCTAAGCCAAACATTAAATATAATGAAAGCTGATTTCTTAAAGTTTCAGATTTATTCTTCCCCGTAGCTGCTTGAACAAGTTGATCAAACTCTTCCATTGAAATTATTTTTGGAGCTTTCTTCTCAATTTTTGGAAGTTTTAACTCCCTAAGTTCTAAAGCTGAGATGTCATTTCTTTCTAAAAATTTTAAATAAGTTCTCAAGCTTGAAATTGCTCTTGCTTGAGATCTTGTAGATAAACCATTTTTTTGTAAAAAATTATAATACCCTGTAATAGGTTTTAACGTGTTTTTAAACTTTTCATATAAAAGAAGATCTCTTCTATAAGCAGAAACGGTGTTGCGAGATCTGCCTCGAACCAATTCTAAATCTTCAAAAAATTCAACCCACAACTTAAGCATAGGTTGAATATAGCATATATTGAGAATAAAGTTCAAAAACTTTATTTTGAATTTTAAATAGGCATTCCAAAAGAAAGTGAAATTCCTGAATTAGAACAGCTCACACCGCCTACAGATTTCACCTTTAAGTCTGCATGCATCACCCATTCACCATCAGGGTTTTGTCTAGATAAAGAATTTTCTAAAACCGCTGTAAATAAAACTGGACCTGTAGCGCTTAAAGTGATTCCACCAAAGTTATGAACTGTTGGTTTTTCATTACCAGGAATACTTGTTACAAGGGTATAAGTACCAGCTGGAAGTATACAGCCTAAATATCCAGACCCTTCATATAATCTAATTTCACCTTCTGAAAAAACCTGACCATTAGCATTTGTCTGAAAGGCTAATTGAATATCACTTTCAGGGAAAAGTGTATTTTCTCCATAAGCAGAAGGCGTAAAACCTGGAGTTGCTGGAACTGTGGTGCTTCCACCGCCTGTTCTATTTGGAGGAGTACCTATTACTGGCCTTCTATTTGAATCTATAGGGTTTAGTGAAACTATTCGATCATCTGATGATTCACTACACCCTGATAAGAATACTACTGTTGTTAATAAAATTATTACTTTTTTCATATGACACCTTCTTTAATTGTTAATATCTTTCTTTAAAAGTTTTTTCTCTACTTAAGTCAATAAAATCTGCTATTTTCTCATATCCCTCAGAAGAGTATCGATTTCCTGTAGCTGTGACAGTTTGTGAATCTTCTGAAACACTAAATCTACAATCATATGGACCTAGTGAAACATCCCAACACCTAATAAGCGGTCCTGCAGGATTTTTACAATCTAATCTTCCACTTTTTATATAACACTTATTTGAATTGATCCCTGTGTTTTCAACAATTGGCCATGGTCTGTACCAAACAGATCCACTCATATAGTCAAAAGGGTCATTTCCATCACCTGATTCATAAACACCATCAACAACAACGACAAGAGTTCCTGTTGGACCTTCAAACACACCTCTCCAAACAAGCCTATCATTTGAATTGTAACTCCAATAATTTTCTTTAACATCACTAAGAGTATTTCCACCTGAAGTAAAATAACTATAAGATTTTGTACCATTTCTATGTTGCTTATGAATAGTAATGTCTCCACCTTGCTTAGCCTCTATGTCTTCATGGTCACCAATTACTGTGCCTATATTAAGCTCCATATCTAAACGTTTATATATGGTATTTAATTCTGAATGCACTCCTACAAGTTTTGTTAATATAGAAGATTGATTTCCATTATAAACATTATCATTAATATAATTTACAAGATTAGTTGGAGTTATTGGAATAGTGGTTATGGGGTTTGAGTTTGCGCCGTTATTACAACCCATTAACCCAAAGGTTATTCCTACTAATAAAGTCTTTAAAAGATTTAGCTTTTTCATACTTATCCCCCTGGATAGAGTCTATAGAGCAAAATCAATACCAGTTTTAGAGGTTATATATTAGCCCTGTACTGTAAAATCTTTTTACAGCTGTTAATTTATACCTACAAATTCAATTTATGGGCTTAGAAGGCCTTATAAGCTAAAAAAAGGTACTTCATAGGTCACATACTCATCAATAGGCCTTTTGAATTAGCATCAATTAAAGCAAGGGTGAGCCTTATAAGTAATTATTAGATCTTTTTTCAGTTTTTTAGACAACATAAGCTTTAAACTCTGGGTGGATAAACGGAGTATGAGTATCTTTCGTATACGCTAAGTAACTCCTAAGTCTTTTATACTTAAGTGTAAGGGGTTTTAAAACTCAGTTTTCATTTATGAATCTTAGTTTGAGATAAACCGCAAAATGGGGAAAAGGGGTAGAGTAGTAGTAGGGGGTTTTTTTTTATATCTTATTTGGTTTTACGCTTAACTAAGAATTTTTATGAGCAGATACTTTAAGCCTTATGTGAAAAATTATGCTATTAAGTCTAAACTGTTAAATTTTAAGAATTAAATTCTTTTTTTTAACTCATTCCAAAGTGATAGTTTTATATCCGCATTCTTAGAAATCTCTGTAAAGCTTGGAAAAGACTGAACCTTTATTCCTGAAAGTTGAACTTTCTTTCCAAAACTAAACACTTCTAGTGGATTTAGCTTTTTAAGCTCTTTTAAATCCAAGGCAACAATTTCATCATTTCTCTGGCTTGCTTTTAATATTTTTTGAACAAAATCTTTATTTTTTTCATAATCTTTATTATTACAATAAAATAAATACTGACTTTTTGTGGGTTTAACCGCATTTTTTAAAGTCAGCTTAGGTCCTGTTAAACCCATTCCTAAAATCTTTATAAAGTAATCACTCTTAGTTTTCATATTAAACCTTAACGTATTTTTTTTATTAGCTTTTTGAAGCCTTTAAACATTTTTTTCTACTTTAAACTTATACATTTTAAATGTCGATCTTTTTATTTATTAAGTTAAATTAATCTTTTTTCACCATTTTGTGTAAATGGATTAGAATTTCTTTAGCTACTTTAGCGCTTGCTTTTGTTTCTACCATAATTGTCTTTTCTGTAATCAGTGTCCAATCAGAGGATGTCTTTAAAAGTTGTGTTAACCGCTCTTGTCTTTTAGGACCAAAACCTAAAATGCCAACAAAAGCGCTTTCCATCATTTTTTTATTTCGAAGTTTTCTATGGTGAGCAATGGCAAACCTATGGGCTTCATCTCTAATATTTGTTAAAATCCTAAGTCCTTCACTATAAAGTTTAAATGTCACTGGATTAGCTCGACCTGGTATAAAAAATCTTTCATTTGTTCTTTTAAGTTTTGAATCCTTAAAACTACCTTTTTCTCTAGATTTAACTAAACCTACCACCGCAAGATCCTGTCTTCCTAAGGTTTTTAAAATTGAAACTGCTTTTGCGAGCTGTCCTTTTCCGCCATCAATAACTATTAACTGTGGATCTTGATACTCATTATGAGAAAACCTTCTTGCTAAAACTTCTTTTAAAGAGTTAAAGTCATCGGGGCCTATAATTGTTTTAATTTTATAGATTCTATAATCTTGGGGACTTGGAACCCCTCCATTAAAAACAACCTGGCTTCCTACAGACTGATCTCCTTGAAAATTTGAAATGTCATAACATTCTATACGCTCTGGAATTTCTAAAAGTCCTAGCTTCTCTTTAATCTGAAGCAGTGCTTTTTCCTGTTTATTAAATTTTTCCATGTGTTTTTTTAAATGTTCTAGGGCGTTTTTTCTTGCCATGTGTAAAATTGCTTTAGTCTTAGAGTTTGGAGCATATGTAATGTTTACGTTCCTTTGGCTTCTTTCTTTTAATACATCTTTAAATAAACGAGTTAAATCTCTTCCTAAATCCTGGTCTAGGAGTATTTCATCTGGAATAAAATTGTCTATATAATATTGATTTAAAAAAGAGAGTACTTTTTCTCTTAAGTTTTCATTTTTAACACCAATTTGGAGTTTGCTTAAGAAATGAATTTTTTGCCCTAACACTCTTCCTTTTCTAGTATGAATCATTGAAATTAAAGAGCCTTTTTCATCAGTCACATAAGAAACCACGTCTCTATTTATATCTTCTCTTGTAATAACTATTTGTTTTTCTAAAATAATTTTTGCAGCCTCTAATTGATCTCGATATTCAGCTGCTTTTTCAAACTCTTTTTTTAAGGAGGCTTCATACATATTTTTTTCAACTTCCTTTAAAATCTGGTTAGTGTCTCCTTCTAAAAAAGCAATTGCTTTTTTAATCTGGTTTTGATATTTTCTTTGTGTGGTCATTCCTACACAAGGAGCTGTGCATCTTTTTATCTCATGAGTTAAACAGGGTCTTTTTCTAATTTTCATAAAGCCATTAGAACAGTCTCTTATTTTATAAACTCCGTTTAGGAATTTAATATTTTCTCGAACTAAAAGCCCAGAAGTAAACGGACCATAAAAAAGGTCTTCTTTATTGTTTGAAACTTTTCTAGAAACGTAGAATCTTGGAAACTCTTCTGATAAACTACATCTTATATAAGGATATGATTTGTCATCTTTAAGTCTTATATTGTAGCGAGGTCTATGCTTTTTAATTAAAGAAGCTTCTAATAAAAATGCTTCAACTTCCGTGCTTGTGATCACATAATCAATTTTAATAATTTGTCTAATTAAATGTTTAAGTCTTAAAGACCTTCCTTTTTGTTTTATAAAATATGATTTAACCCTATTTCTTAAAATCCTAGCCTTACCAATATACAAAATAATTCCAGCCTGGCTTTTCATAAGATATACACCGGGCTCATTAGGCATCATGGCAGCTTGATCCTTTACAGGAATCAGTTCTTCATTCATTTAAGAAAGCTCCAAATCCATAATTTGAAGGCGTTTTATTTCATCCCTAATTCTTGCTGCTTCTTCAAAATCTAGTTTATCTGCAGCTTTTTTCATTTTACTTTCTAATCTTTTAAACTCTTTTAAAAGTCCACCTTTTTTAGTCTTATAAGAAACCACTTTTTCTCTAAGCTGATCAATCCCTCCTTGAATATCTTCACCATGGACGTCGATATAAGCTTCTGTTAAGCCAGTTTTAATGTTTTTAATAATAGTTTTAGGGACGATCTTATGTTTTTTGTTATAGTCTTTTTGGATCTTTCTTCTTCTATCTGTTTCAATAATAGCTTTTTTCATGGAATTAGTAATTTTATCTCCATATAAAATTACACGGCCTTTTGAATTTCTTGCCGCTCGACCTATTATTTGCACTAAAGAGCTTTCTGATCTTAAAAAACCCTCTTTATCAGCATCTAAAATTCCAATAAAGGCCACTTCAGGTAAATCAAGCCCCTCTCTAAGTAAGTTAATACCTACTAAAACATCAAATACCCCTAAACGCAGATCCCTTAAAATATCAGATCTTTCCATTGTTTTAATATCAGAGTGTAAATATTTAACCTTAAACCCCAAAGAGGTCATATACTTTGACAAGTCTTCTGAACTTCTTTTTGTTAACGTTGTAAGTAAAACTCTAAAGCCTTTTTCAATGACTTTCTTACACTCACCTACAACATCATCTACTTGATATGTTGCAGGCCTTACTTTAACAAGAGGATCTACTAAACCTGTAGGTCGAATAATTTGTTCTGTTACAAGGCCTTTAGTATTTTCAAGTTCATAATTTCCAGGGGTAGCTGAAACATAAACAACCTTATCTACTATTTTATTAAATTCTTTAAAGTTTAAAGGTCTATTGTCTAAAGCTGAAGGAAGCCTAAAACCATGCTCTACTAAGTTTAATTTTCTAGCCCTATCACCTTTATACATTCCACCAACTTGAGGAACTGTTATATGAGATTCATCAATAATAGTTAAAAAATTCTTAGGAAAGTATTCTAAAAGCGTTGGTGGAGGTTTTCCACTGGCTCTGCCGGTTAAATATCTTGAATAGTTTTCAATTCCTGCACAAAATCCTAATTCATCAATCATCTCAAGATCGTATAAAGTTCTTTTTTCTATACGCTCTTTAAGCTCCTCTTCACCAAGGTTTTTATAATGAACAATACGCGTCCTAAGCTCTTCTCTAATTTGATCTACTGCAGCCTTAAGTTTTTCTGGAAAAGTTACATAATGGCTCCCGGGAAGGATTGAGGCAGTATGAACTCTTTTTAAAGTTTTTCCTCTAACAGGGTCAACCCATGAAAGTTGTTCTATAAAATCTCCAAAAAACTCAACTCTTAAAACTCTATTTTCTTCATAAGCTGGATAAATATCTACAGTATCCCCTCTAACTCTAAAAGTCCTACGATGAAAATCTACATCAGATCTGTTGTATTGGATTTTTAACAGTTCTCTTAAAAACTGATCTCTTCTAAGTTCACAATTGAGTTTTAACTCAATACTCATTTCTTCATAGGCATCAGGTGATCCTAGTCCATAAATACAAGAAACTGAGCTTACTATAATCACATCTTTTCGTGTTAAAAGCCCATGGGTTGCTGAATGTCTCATCCTATCAATCTGCTCATTAATAGCTGAATCTTTTTCAATAAATGTGTTTGTTGATGGAATATAGGCTTCTGGTTGATAGTAATCATAAAAAGAAACAAAATACTCTACAGCATTTTTTGGGAAAAGGGATTTCATCTCCACATAAAGCTGGGCTGCTAATGTTTTATTGGGAGCAAGGATTAAAGTTGGAACAGATAAATGTTGGATGGTATTGGCCATGGTAAAAGTTTTACCTGAGCCTGTGACACCTAGTAAGGTCTGTCTTTTAATACCTTCTTTAAATCTGTTCACAATTTCTTTAATTGCTCTTGGCTGGTCTCCTGAGGGCTTAAGTTGTGTTTCTAATGTGAACATCTAATCATTATATTAAGTTTTTCATAAGTTTACAAATTAAGTTTAGGCTGAGTATACCTTTAGAGTAATGATTTGGCTCTTCTAACGAGTTCATTTTTAGGAATTAGGGGAATTAAGTCTTTGATCTCTGTTCCATGAGCTTTTCCAATTAAAGCCACGCGTAAAGGCATAAATAAATTCTTGCCCTTAACTCCTGCCTTTTCCTTTACTAAACTTATAGATGCCTCTACATCACTGGCCGTAAAATACTCTTTATCTAAAGACTCAAGGGCGTTAACCCAAGTGCTTAAAACTTTTAAAGTGGTGTCCCATGAAAGAACATCTTTAGCTTTTTCATCTAATAACAATTCATCTTCAAGCCTTAACATTTCAAAAAGCTTTACACCGTCTTTAAACGTAGTCATGGAAGTTTTTAAAGCATTATATGATTTTGATACCCAGTCATTCTCCTTAGGAAATTTCCAAGAAGTGTTTAAATACTGAGTCATATGCTTCCAAAAATCTTTAGGCTCCATAGATCTTAAGTATTGAGCATTCATCCATTTAAGTTTTTTTCTATCAAAAACTGCTGATGCTGAATTTAAACGATCTTCAGAAAATTTTTCAACTATGGTATCAAAAGATAAAATTTCTTCACCAGATGGACAGCTCCAACCCATAAGGGCAACAAAATTATTTAAAGCCTCTGGAAGATATCCACCTTCTCTAAATTCTTCCACTGAAGCAGCTCCATGGCGTTTTGAAAGTTTTTGCTTATTCTCTCCAAGGATAATTGACATATGGCCGTATTTTGGAGGACTGAACCCATAAGCTTTAATAATCATAAGTTGTTTTAAGGTGTTATTTAAGTGCTCTTCAGCTCTAAATACGTGGGTAATTTCCATTAAAGCGTCATCCACTGCACACACAAAATTATAAACTGGAACCCCTGTAGATCTTACAATGATAAAGTCTCCAATCATGGCAGAAGGTAGGGACACCTCTCCTCTAACTATATCCGTAAATGTAAAGAGCTCATTGTTATAGTTATTTTTAAATCTAATAGTCGCAGTCTCACCACTAGCTAATTTCTTTTTAGCTTGTTCTGTTGTCCAGTCTCTATAAGGGCTAAGTGGTTTAAAGGGGCGTTTTGCAGCCTTAGCCTCTTTACGTTGAATATCTAAATCTTCTTCTGTTAAAAAACAGTAGTAAGCCTTTTTTAGATCTAAAAGTTTTTGAACATATGCTTTATAAATATTTTTTCTTTCACTTTGAAGATAGGGTCCTTTATCCCCTAGTTCGTTGAGCTTTTCATCTTGGGGACCTTCTTGCCACTTAAAACCTAACCACTTCATATCTTTAATCATGGCAACTAAAGCCTTTTTGCTAGAGCGAACCTCATCAGTATCTTCCACCCTAAGAATAAAGGTTCCACCATATTTTTTTGCATAGATATAATTATAAAACGCAGTTCTTGCACCGCCTATATGGAGGTAGCCTGTGGGGCTTGGAGCAAAGCGGACTCTTACTAGTTTATTAGTAGATTGGTTATTGGACTGTTGTTTTTCTTGCGTCATTAAGTCCAAAGATAGTAGCAACTTCATCAGAGTTTAAAACATCTCCCTTAGTGGCCAAAGTCAACTCTCTTAAAAGAAGGTTTCTTGCTGTTTCAAGCATTTTTTTCTCACCAAAAGACAAATCTTTATCCACTTTAAGAACGAATAAATCTCTTAATACTTCAGCGATTTCATACACAGAACCTGTTTTAATCTTATCCATATAATCTCTATACCTACGATTCCAAGTTTGATTGTCTACTTTAGTTTCTTTTTCTTTTAAAATACTAATTACTTCAGTAGCTTGGTTTTCAGTAATTATTGAACGTAGGCCAACTACTTCAACACGATTTTGAGGCACCATTACTTTAGCACCTGAATCTTCAATTCTTACAGAGTAAAAAATTTCTTTTGTGCCAAAAAACTCTTTTATCTCTATAGCTGTAACCTTAACAACTCCGTAACCAGGATAAACCGCATTGTCACCAACATTAAAAGATACCATCAAATACTCCTCTAGTTACCCTTCAAAGTTTTAACCCTGAACAGACAGTTCAATCCTTAACATATGCTAAAAAAAATTGCAATAAGATATCTTTTCAACCTAAATATCGTACCATTCTATGAAGTTTTTCCACTACTGTCTAAGTACTCATATATATGGTGGCCTCTTTCCTTAATTTATTGCCATTAGGCTAAGTAGTTAAAATCGTTAAGAGCGTATTTATAATTCAAATATCCACATTTTTGTAAAATTTTTAATGCAAAATACTGCATATCTTTATAACCATAGGCTTGCCACTTTAAACCTCTTATCACCCGGTTTATCCCTTCAGATGTATTTGTTGTGTACGGATTGTCAAAATAATTCCAAAACTCTTCTCTATTCATAATGTTCCAAAACCACTTTTTTAAATACTCAGCTCCACAATTAACAGCCCACTCATAGCATGTATTTATATCTTTTAAGGCCTTCTCCTTATCCATTATTCCATACATTCTATGAAGCCGCTCTTTAATAAGCTCCATACTTAAAAGCTTTGAGCCTCCTGTCATTACCAAGGGAAACTGTCACCTTAATTACCAAGGGATTATGTCAGTATCGGTGGGTTAAAAAAAACACTTAACTTAACCAGCAATCTATGCAGTGGACCTCCCCAAATATAGTAGACAGATTAGAAGTTCCTATGTAGCCCTAAAAGAGGCTGAAAGGGATGAGAAAATGTCAGAGAAAAGAAAACATAAACACTATAACAAAGAATTCAAAATAGAAGCTGTAAAGTTAGCTGAGACAGTTGGAGTAATGAAGGCTGCTGCTGAACTAGGTGTAGCAAAAAAATCTATTCAAAACTGGATAAATGGGATCTACATGGGTGGAGTTCAATGTAAAAAGTCAAAAATGGCCGAAATGGAAGCTGAGCTTAGAAGGATTAAAAAAGAAAACAAAAACCTAAAGTTAATCAATGATGTTTTAAAAAAAAGCACTGCGATATTCTCCAAAGACCAAATTGGAAATCAGAGGTGATTTTAAAGTTAAAAAATCAACTGAGTGTGAAGTTTTTAGCAGAGCACTTTGGGTTGTCTAGACCTTTTTTTTATAAATGGTTGAAGCTTAGGAGTAAGTCCACATCTGGTTTGAATTCTAAAACTGAAATCTGTAAAGAGGTCAGATCTATTTTTAGATCTTCAAAGCAAACTTATGGATCCCCTAGAATTTAGGCTGAACTCAAAACTAAAGAGGTTTTCATCAGTGAAAACACTGTGGCTAAATACATGGGTGAGATGGGCTTAAATGCAAGATTGAAGAAAAAATATAGAGTAATGACTACAGATTCAAACCACGCCCATGCCATAGCCCCCAGACTTTTTAAAACTGAAGATGAGCACTGTCTTCCAACAAAGCCAGGGACTGTTTTAGCTGGTGACATCACTTATTTGAAGCTCTCAAAGCACAACCATGTCTACCTTGCTGTGGTTTTAGACCTGTACAACAGAGAAGTTGTGGGTTGGTCTATGAGCCTCTCGCTGGACACTAGAGTTGTTATGGATGCCCTCCACGGAGCCATTAAAAAGACGAATCCAGATGCAGAGGTGATCTTCCACTCTGACCGTGGTGTGCAGTACGCGTCTGACGCATATAGAAAGTTTTTGAGAAACCAGAAGATCAAGCCATCAATGAGCAGAAAAGGAAATTGTTATGACAATGCTTATGTGGAGAGTTTTTTTAGTTCACTTAAGAAAGAATGGGTGTACAGACAAAATCCTGAAACTGAAGATGCTATGAGGGCCTGTGTCTTCAATTATATTGAAGCTTGGTACAATGCAAAAAGACGACACTCATCACTTGATTATATGAGTCCGTTAAATTACAGAATTAAACAACAAAAACGAACTTCCTAATCTGTCTACTTTTTTGGGGAAGTCCATATCAAATTTTTATATCTCGATTGGGAGAAGATCGAATCTCTTAACGAGTCCCACCACAACTATAAATAAATCGGAGAAAATACTATGGAACATTTCAAGCCAAATGAAGGTACAGCTGTGCCTAAAAAGAAAACTGTTACTAATACGGTTCCAATCCGTGTGAAAAAAATAACCTCAAGGTCAATTCGTACGATCTTAAATAAACTTAATAAGAAAGCTCTCGGCAAACGAATCATTGTCGATGATATTATTTCCAAAGCAATCACTCTTCTATCTGAGAAGGAATTCAACGAGCTTCAGGAGGCTAGTTATTCAAGCAAGGATAGGCTTGAGATCCAGTTTCAAGAATACTGCCGAGCTAACGGAAATATTTCCAAAGAGAAGTTCTTAGAAAGGCTGTTAGAGGTTGGATTACCGGCCTTGGAGACCTCTTCTTAAAGCCTTGTAATTAATCAAATTCACGGACCATTTTTCAATATAAACCCTACCTTTTTCCGTGATCAATTAAGGATAAAATGCTATGTTAAATGAATATAAAAAAATCATCGGTGAGACATCTAGTGCGTCTACTGATGCATCGACCGATGATGTGATCTTTGACAATCGAATAGAAGTGATAATGGCGTTAAACCATCATGTGTTTAACGAAAGAGAAGCAGCTTTTTACTGTAGGTGTAGCGTTGATAGTATTCGCTATCATGCACTGAGGTCGAGAAAGCTGACATTTTGCGACTTTACTAAGGAGGTTCACCGTTATCTAGAAGGGTGTGATCCATGCCAACAAGCCTAAAGTCCTGAAAAAGATAAACAAGCTCCCTCCACACAATTAAAATTTGGTTACTAAATAAACTAAATTGTCGGAGGATTAAATGGAGCTATTTGAAAAGTTAATCGTAAAATCACTAGGTCTTCAAGGTGTAAAATTAGAAAACTGGGAGGCTTGTGATAAAGAGTTAAAACTAGTCCTTTACGCAAAACAAGATCGTGAAAATGTAGGCTGTAATCAATGTGGCTGCCAAATATCTCATGTCCATGAGTGGAAGCTTCGAAAAATTAAAGCTTCTCCAATAGGCTCATATGAAGAGGTGTGGATTTACTTAAAACAGCTTCGAGGGCACTGCTTAATGTGTGATGATAAAGTCAGATCAGCTGGTGTTGATTTTACTCACCCTAATTTTGAAAACTTAACTTACTCACTTGTAGAAAAAGCAGGACGTCTTTGTGAAGAGATGACTTGTGAGTCAGTTGCTAGAATTTTAAGAATGAACCCCAAGACTGTGTGGAATTTGGATCAGTACCGGATGAAGCAAATAAAACCTCTTTTAAGCTATGCTGAAAGAAAGTTAGATTTAGAGCAGATGTCATCTGATGAGGTGCACTTTAGAACTATTTTTGGAAAGAAGTCTTGTGACAAGAATACGATTAAGTTCATCACAAATTTAGTCTGTACGAAGATGAGAAAGGTGCTCTCAAATGCAATGGGCAGAAAGGGTTCAAGCTTACTTAATTGTTTAAAGGTATTAACAAAAGAGCAGCTAGATAAGATCAAGTTTTTTGCAGTTGATATGCATGATGCTTTTATTGAGGCTGTGATAGGTAAATGTGAGAATGCTAAGGTCTGTGTTGATAGGTTCCATGTTGCAGAAGGGCTAAATAATTTTTTTGATGATGTGAGAAAATTTGAGTTTAAAAAAGCTAAAGAAAATGAAGATAAGTTTTTAATGGATGTGCTAGCACCTCATAAAAGATATATTTTAGTGGAGCGTGAGAAGAATTTATCTAAAGGAGATTTTACTAAATTAGAGAGGCTTTTAGATGTGAATAAGAACATTTTTAAAGCTTCAGTTTTAGTTGAGCACTTCCATAAAGTTTTAGATCAAAAGAATGTAAAAGACTTTAGAAAAGCTCTGGTTCTTTGGTACCGATATGCAAGAGAGTCAAAATTAAAGCCCTTTTTGAAATTTGCAAAAACCTTAAGAAAGTACAGAGGTTACATTGAAGGATATATTATGTCTGGGCTCACAACAGCAGTAAGTGAAGGCTTAAACAACAAGATTAAAGTGCTTAGAAGGATGGGCTATGGTTACACAAACCCAGAGTCGGAAAATTTTTGGATAGTTGGGACCTGAAGGGAAATTTAATTCAGTTAAACCACATTCTTCATAACAACTACTTTTTCACTTGGCAAACAATTTAAATACACCACATTCTCTCGCTCCCAATTCCTAATTCCTCTGCCACTCCAGCGCTCTGGCTTTAACCTTCTTGCTGCTTCATAAACTTCCTTACGCTTTTCTAATATCTCTTTATCTTTTCCTAAATGACGCTCTGATGGCGTCACAAACTTTATTCCACTGTGACGATGCTCTTCATTGTACCAATTAACAAAACTATCAACCCAGTCTCTTGCATCACCTATGCTTTTAAAAAACTCTGGATAATCCGGCACATACTTTAACGTCTTAAATAAACTTTCTGAATAGGCATTGTCATTACTTACACTCGGCCTACTAAATGAACTTGAAACTCCCAACCAATCAAGTGTTGCTAGCATCGTTGCTCCCTTCATTGAGCCGCCATTATCTGAATGTAATACTAGCTCATTTCTTTTTATTTTTTCTCTCTCACAAATCTTTTTAATTAACTCTGATGATAAATCCATACTTTCTCTAACGTGTACTTTATAACCTACAATCTTTCTACTAAACACATCCATAAACATATATAAATAATAAAACCGACCCCGCACCGAAGTTTTTAAATAAGTAATATCCCAAGAATAAACTTGATTCACTTCCGTTGCAGTCATTCCTTTTGGCTTTTGTTTAGTTTTTGGTTTTGTTCTTCCTCTATGAACTAAAAGTTTATTCTCTTTTAAAACTTTATAAAAACTTGATTCACTTGCTAAATAAACTCCATCATCTGCAAGTTTTGAAACTATCACATGAGGAGAGTCATCAACATACTTTTTTAAAGTACAGGTGTTAATGATCTCATCTTTTTCTTTATCACTTAATTTATTTTTTGGAGGCGATAAGGGTCCTTTTCTTTTATCAGTTAAAGAAAGTTTCCAGCGGTTGAAAGTTTTAATATCAATTTCTAAATCGCTGCAGGCAAGTTTAAGTCTACAGCCATTTTTAGAAGAGGTGTTAATTAATTCAAGACAAACTTCTTTGTCATCAGGACTTAATCTTCGTCCTCTTTGACCCCCCAGATCTCGTGGCTTTTTTTTAACAAGATGATTCTAGCAGACTGTTCAGCTAGAGCTTTTTCAGCTCGATTTAAAGATCTTTCTAAGTTTATTTTATCTTTCCTTAAAGTTTTAATTTCAGGATCAAGTGAAGGTCTTCCAACAGGATTTTGTCCAAGTAATTCTTTTTCAAAATTAATAAGGTCTGAAGAGTTAAGTCCATTTTCTCTAAGAAATTTTCCAAGTTCGTTTTCATTTAAAGATTGAGTTTTTTTAATAAAGTTAAGTTTGTCTTCAAGAGAGAGTTTTTTATTGCTGTTGCTGTGGGTCATAGAATTTAAATTAGCATATTTTTTCTTCCATCCATAGAGGGTTGAAGAGGCAATGTTAAGTTTACTAGCGGTGTAAGTGAGTCCTTTTTTGTCAGCGAGTAATTTTTTCACAGCGTTGAGTTTAAAGTTTTCATTATAAGTTTTATTGAGGTTATTGTTTTTCATGTGTTTTCCTTTTTAAGCCCCTGATATTGTTTAAATAAAGTGGATTTCAAAAGTTAAACTGAATTTTAAATAATTAATTTTTCTCTCAGGTCCCAACTATCCAAAAACCGGGGGGGGAGCTTTGTTTGTGGCCTCTGGTTTAGCAGAGGCAAAAGAAAGCTCAAGCCCGACAACGGGGAAGTACAAAGACGGTATTAAGTTAAGGACCGATTACAGTGTCCCATTTACAAGACACGATATGCGTAGAGGATTTAATCTAGCAGCTAAGAAGGCAGGAATGTCTTTAGATGATAGAGCATCAATCCTTGGGCATGGACGAGAAGTAAATGAGGATCATTACTGTGGTAAGCCTGAGCTAGATACCAAAAAAATTGCAGAGATTCTCAATGAGAAAATGTGGAAGGATGAAGGAGTAATAAAAGATGTGGGGTAAAAAATTTGGTGCCTCCGGGGAGACTCGAACTCCCACAGTATTACTACCGGCGGATTTTGAATCCGCTGCGTCTACCAATTCCGCCACAGAGGCTTGTTGCGTATTTGTTGCGTTGTTAAATTTTGGCATTTCAAAGATGAGTAAATACGAACTCTAAGTTTTTGAAATGCTTTTGTTTTTATCCTTTATCAAATCTCCTTTCCTCTCTGGACTCTGTATATTTTGAATCCAGCGCGTCTACCAGTTCCGCCACAGAGGCTTGTTCCTATATTGTTTCGGTTGTTATTTATAGTTCTTTCGATTAGCAACATCAAGTAGTTTGTAACTATTTGAAAGAATTGAAGTTTAAGCCTTTTGTCGTCACCTTCTACTCATTTAGATGCGAGATATTTTGACTCCGGCGCGTCTACCAATTCCGCCACCGAGGCTTGTTGTGTTGTTGTTTTTTGGCCTGTTAAAACCAATACGAAAAACCTTTATTAGTCGAGTTTTTTTTGCATTATTTTATGACAATGAATAGGGTAAAAAATTCTTATATTCACCACAACTTTAGTCAGATTAGGCTAAATAGATACATAAAAAAATATCTATAATAGGCAATCCATTGTTATTCTTATTTTATGAGAAGATTTGATGAAATTCTTATTTTTACAGACGGTGCTTGTTCTAAAAACCCTGGGTACGGAGGCTATGGTGTTGTTATTGTTTATCCTGATGGGAGGGTAAAAGAGCTTGGTGGAGGTAGAAAGGAAACTACAAATAATCGCATGGAGATGATGGCGGTTATTAAGGGGCTTTGTGAGGTAGTGGAGGAGAAAGAGGATATTTTGCTTCTTACGGATTCAACTTATGTTATTCAAGGGGTTACTCAGTGGATTTTTCAATGGAAGAGGAAAAACTGGTTTAATGCTGCTGGTAATGAGATCTCTAATAAAGACTTGTGGCTTAAACTAGATAGGGTAGTTGTTAAAAGAAAATCTATATCTAAGCTTTCTTGGGGTTATGTTAGAGGCCATCAGGGTATTCCTGGAAATGAAAGATGTGATGAAATAGGTGTGGCCTATTCAAAAAAACAATTTATTAAACTCTATACAGGTCATATTTTAAATTACGATATTGCAATTCATGATATTCCTGAAGACTTATCTTTGCCTGTTAAAAAGGTTGGCAGTGAGAAGTCTTCTGATAAAAAGAAAAAAGCCTATTCTTATTTAAGTTTGGTAAATGGAGAGCTTAAAATTCATAAAACATGGCCTGAGTGTGAGGCTAGGGTAAAAGGGCAGTCAGGCGCTAAGTTTAAGAAATCTACCTCAATGGAGCATGAGAAAAAGATAATTGCTGAATGGTTGGGCATTAAAAATTAAATCAAAGTTGACCATAGTTTCAAAGTAAAAGAAGGTTACAGGCACTGTGTTGCCTAAACCATTAAAGTTTTTAGCATCTCTAAAATTAGCTGTGTTAATACTCTTAGCCTTAGGAGTTATTTCAGCAGTGGGAACATTTTATGAATCTTTGTATAATGCTGAATATGCTAAACAAGTAATTTATCAATCTTTTTGGATGATAGGTATTCAAGTTTTACTTACGGTCACCTTAATAGCAGTGATGGTTGATAGGTTTCCTTGGAAGAAAAAGCATATTCCATTTTTATTGGCTCATGTTGGCATTATAGTAGTTCAGATAGGGTCTGTGTTAACATATTTTTATGGTGTTGATGGTGTTATGGTTTTTCCCCTTGGTGAAAAAAATCGCTATGTACGAGTGGTGCAGAAAGAATTTGCTGTTTATAGTTCTTTTGATGGAAGTAAGTTTACCACCTTGTTTAATGAAGATGTGAACTACTTTAAGGATCATCCTAAAAAAAATAAAATTAAGTATCAAGTGGGAGCTAACAAGGTATTAGTAAAAGACTACTATGTTTTTGCTGAAGCTAAAAATCAGGTTTTAACTTCTAAAAATATTGAAGATGGACCTGCTGTAAGGTTTTTTATTGAGGGAGTTAGGGCAAAAGAATCAGGTTGGCTTATTGTTAATAAAATTTTTAAGGAAAGTAGAAAAAAATTAGGCCCTGCACAAGTTAGCCTTCATCTAAAAAAACCTAAAGATTATAAAGGTAAAAATGAGATTGTTTTTTATCCTAATAAAGAAAGGCTTTCTTATATTCTTTTTAATACAGCGGGTGAAAAGAGTGGAGAGATTAGTGTTGGTGAGATTTTAGATACTGGCTGGATGGACTTTAAACTTAGGGTTTTAAGTTATAAACCTCACGCTTATGAGGGGACATATTTTGAAAAGCTAGATGTTCCTCATGCTTTAAGCACAGAGGCTTTACAGGTAAGTTTTATGGGGAAAGATTATTGGTTAGGTTTAAATCAACCATTAAAAATTTTTTTAAAAGATAGGGTCTATATTTTAAGTTATGCTAAAAAAAAAGTAGATATAGGTTTTAATATACACCTTAAGGATTTTAAAGTAATGAGGTATCAGGGCTCTATGCAAGCTGCCAATTATGAGAGTGTAGTGTCCGTTGGTGAAAAAGATATTTTAATTTCAATGAATCAGCCTATGAAAAAAAATGGGCTTACTTTTTATCAAAGCTCATTTCAGGAAGATAAAATGAGAAGACCAACACATTCAGTGTTGTCGGTGAATAAAGATCCAGGGAGGTTTGTTAAATACTTTGGATGTTTTTTAATTGTTTTGGGTACAATATTTTTGTTTTGGTCTAAAAAACTTCATTATAAATGGCGTTTGGTAAAATAACTTATATAAAGGTAGATTATGAAAAAAATCATTTTATTTCTTGTTGTTTCTTTGGTTTCAAGTCTTACGTTAGGTTCGAGTTTAAAAAATTTTCCTGTTCAAAATGGAGGAAGGATTAAGCCTTTAGATACTCTTGCTAGAGAGAGTGTTAGGCTGATATACGGTAAAACAAAGTACAAGAGCAAAGACCCGTCAGTTTTAGTACTAACATGGCTTCTTGCACCTAAAGTATGGTCTGAAACAGAATTTATTCAATTAAAAAATAAAAAACTAAAAACTGCTCTAAATTTAGAAAGTAGAAAAAACTATTTTAGTCAAAAAGAACTTTCTAACAATTTGGCCATAAATAGTCTTTTTCAAAATCTAGCCATTAAGAGAAAAAAAGAAGTTAAATTAAATGCCTTTGATCAGGCCTTGCTTAGGCTAGAGAGTCAACTTTTAAGATTAAATCAATTTCAATCAGGAGATATTTTAAGGCTAGTACCCACTAGTGATAATGGTAAATGGTTGTCTATTAATGAGTTTTCAATAGCTCATAAAAAAAGATTTTCAAAAATATTAAAAAATGTATCAGTCTTTTTGACAGATGAAAGTAATAAAAATTTAAGAGCTAAGGTAGATAAAAGCGTAGATGAGTTTCTCTCTTTTTCCATGAAACCTTATAAAGGCAATAAGATTAAAGTTTTTTCAAAAATTAAGGTTGAGGTTTTTTATAATTCCTTTCATTTTTTTAGGTATTCTTGGGTATTTTATCTTGTAGCATTGATTTTTATTTTTTGCTTTTGGCTTTGGGAAAAGAAAATATTTAGGCTTGTTTTTAATGGTATGCTTTCTTTAGGGTTTTTGCTTCATTTATTGGGCTTTTTAACTAGAGTTTATATAAGTGGAAGAGCCCCTGTTTCGAATATGTATGAGACTGTGTTATGGGTGCCTTTTGGGACTATAATTTTTGGATATATGGTTGGAAAATGGAATAAGAGCCTGATGCCACTTGTTGGGTCTTGTGTTGTGGCTGTGTTTTGTTTGATTATATCGGATCTTGCCCCTGTGATTTTAGATCCCAGCATACAGCCTCTTCAAGCCGTTCTTCGCTCAAATTTCTGGCTACTCACCCATGTTTTAACAATAACTATCTCATATTCAGCATTTTTTTTGGCATTTATTTTAGGAGATTTTTCTCTTTTTTATCATTTAAACGAGGATAAATATAGGAAAGAAATTTCTAAAGTTACCACCTTAATTTATAAAAGCATACAAATTGGAGTTTTGCTTCTTGCTGTTGGAACGGTTTTAGGTGGAATTTGGGCTGATTACTCTTGGGGAAGGTTTTGGGGATGGGATCCAAAAGAGACCTGGGCATTTATTGCATTAATAGGATATTTAGCTCTTTTACATTCAAGATTGGTTGGAATGGTTAATTCTTTTGGCTTTGCAGCAGGAGCAGTGGGGGCATTTAATTTAGTTATTATGGCTTGGTATGGTGTGAACTTTTGGTTAGGAGCTGGGTTGCATTCTTATGGTTTTGGCTCTGGTGGAGTGGAGTATGTTTCTATATTTGTTATGTTACATATTGTTTATATTTTATTTGTGGGTATTTTTAAAAAATTTAAACAAAATTCTAAAAAATCTTAGTTGAAAATTTACTGATGAAAATTTATGCATGATTTGAAAATTATTTAGTAAAAACACTAAAGAAGTACAGGGGCTATATCATATTAGCTTTTTATTTAAAATTGGGTGTGTAGATATTTTGTTCATAGCTTTAGTTAAATCTTACTTAAATTTCTGGCTATTTGCCTATATTTTAATAGAATTCATTTATACTTAGGTTTTTTTTACTTTTATTCTTAGAGAGTTTTGCCTTTTTTATTATCTAAATGAGAATAAATACTAAAAAGAAATTTTTAAAATCCTAACTTAAGGTTATAAGTGTGTAATATGAATTTTTTTAAAGAGTTTGAGTGGACTTTTATGGCTTTCATGGGTTGTTTTTTTATATTACATTTTAATTTGTGGGTATTTTTAAAAAATTTAAACAAGATTCTAAAAAATCTTAGTTGAAAGTTCATTGATAAAGACTTATTCATGGAGGTTAAAATTTATTTTTATTTGACTAGTTTTTAATTAAAGAGAAAGAGCTATGGTAAAAAAAGTTGTTAGTAGTGTTATGGGGTTGGTGTTTATAGTAGGGCTGTGTATATACGTATACTTATTAACAAATAATAAATTAAGTATAGGTTATAATATTGGCTATAAGCCAGATCAGCCTATTCCATTTTCACATAAGCTTCATGCTGGCGAGTACGGAATAGATTGTAGATATTGTCATACAGCAACTGGGGTTTCTAGAACCTCTTCAATTCCAAGTTTGAATATTTGTATGAATTGTCACCTATCTGTGGGTACAGATAAAAAGTGGATTCAAATGCTTAGTGAAAAATATGAGAAAAATGAACCCATAGCGTGGACTAAAGTTCACATGCTTCCAGATCATGTAAAATTTAATCACTCTAGACACATTGCTGCAGGTAAGACATGTAAGACATGTCATGGTCCAGTTGAAGAGATGGAGACTGTTTATCAGTTTAAAGATCTTTCTATGGGTTGGTGTGTGAATTGTCACAGAGGTGTAAGTGATGAGAGTTTATCTGATTATGAAATTAAAAAGCTTAAAGAGTCTGGTCATACCCAAGCTCCTATTAACTGTTCAACTTGTCACTACTAAATATTATTAAAGGATATTAGGAAATGAGCAATTCTAAAAGTGAAACTATTAAAAATAAACATTGGTTAAGTCTTGATCAGTGGAGGCAAGGTGTTGAGTTTAAAGATTTAGCAGAAAAAGAGTTTAAAACCTCTCCGTTAGATGAGGGGAGTCAGTCTGGTTGGGCTAGACGTGATTTTCTTAAGCTAATGGGTGCGAGTTTAGCTCTTACATCATTTGGTTGTGTTAGGCGTCCAGTTGAAAAAATTGTTCCCTATGTTAAAAGGCCAGAGGGTTTAATCCCAGGAGTTTCAAATTTTTATGCTTCAACTTATCAAGAGGGTGGAGATGTTTGTGGTTTAGTGGTTAGAACTCGTGAAGGAAAACCGGTTAAAGTTGAAGGCAATGAGTTTTTTCCAGGTATTGGGGAGGCTTTAAATGCTAGAGGGCAGGCTTGTATATTGAGTCTTTATGATTTAGACCGTTTAAAAGGACCTGTTCAAAACCTATTAAACCCTAAGAGAACTAATAAAGACACAATCAATAGGGGTTGGGAGAAAGCTGATGCTCAACTTTCTGAAAAAATCAAAAATGGTGGTGTTTATGTTTTATCAGGGTCAAACCCATCAGAGTCTTCTAGAAAACTGATAAATGAATTTGTTTTAAATCATGGTGGCGAGTATTTTGAGTGGTCACCGTTTTCTTATGAAGCATTTAAAAAATCTTTTACTGTACTAGGTGCTAAAACCACATCTTTACCTAGATATAGGCTTATAAACGCAAGTTATGTACTTTCTGTGGGAACTGATTTTTTATCTACAGAGTATGGTTCCCTTCAATTACAAAGGGAGTGGGGTGTGAGGCGTGATGTGGAGCTTAAAGAACCTCCCATTAAGCTTACTCACGTAGAGTCACTGATGAGTCTTACAGGCATGAATGCTGACCGTAGAATTATTTTAAAACCCTCTGAGTACTTATCATTTTTATGTGCAGTTATCTCTAAGTTTAACACCTTAAGTGCTTATGCAAGGAAAGCATCAGCTTATGCAGGTGTTAAAAAACTTTCTAAGAATGTATTAAACCATGCTGATCATGTGGCTAAGGAGCTTAAAAAAAACAAAGGTAAATCAATTGTCATGGGGTTTGGTGTTCAGTCAAATAATACTGATTATGCAGAGATTCAAAAAGCTGTTCATTATATAAATTTTATTCTTGGTAATGATGGTAAGACTATTGATTATTCTCAAGCTCCATATGTTTCTTATAGAGGTGGTGAAAGCTTTATTGAAAAACTTATTGAAAAAATGAATTTAGGTAAAGTAAAGACACTTATTATTCATGACTCAAATCCTGCTTACACCTATGCAGATCAGACTAAACTTAGAGCTGCACTAAGTAAGGTGTCTACGATTATTTATACAGGAGACAAGAATGATGAAACAGGTTCTCTCTCACATTGGATTCTACCAGACGATCATCCAATGGAAAAATGGAATGAGTTTGAAGGGTTAAAAAATGTATACTCTGTTTCCCAACCAACAATTTCACCGCTTTATAAAACAAGAGCCTTTGAACAAACGTTATTAAAATGGTCTGGTGTGAAGAAAACTTGGTATGATGTTGTAAAAAAAACTTGGGAAAATAGATATAATGCAAATAAAGTAAGGTCTAATTTCTCTGATTTTGAAACATTTTGGGTTAATCTTTTGCAAAAAGGTGTCTGGGATTTATCTAACTTTAAAAATTCTATTAAACCAGCTAGAGTATTTTCTGGATCGTTTAATGCTAAATATAATGAGCACCATGGTGAAGAGTTAGTTGTTTATCCAACAAATTTAGGTGAAGGAAAACTTTCTAATGTAAGTTGGTTACAAGAGCTTCCTGATTCAGTGACGAAAATAGTTTGGGATAACTATCTTTCTATTTCAATGGACTATGCTAAAAATCATGATCTAGCAGAAGGGGATGTTGTAGAGGTTTTTATAAAGAATTATAAAATTAACATTCCTGTTCATATTCAACCAGGTCAAGATTCTAAAACATTAGGCCTGCCCCTAGGTTATGGAAGAAAAGGTGGAGGCCAGGTTTGTGAAGGTGTAGGGCAAAATGCATTTCCTTTTGTAAAAGATGGAAAGTACTCATCGCTAAAAGTAGTTGTTAAAAAAACTACTAAAAAAATGAACCTTGCAAATACACAGAGTCATCATGTAATGGAGAGTCGTCAAATTGTTACACAAGCTTCTTATGATGAGTTTAAGAAGAATAAAGAGGCAGGCATTCATAGACATAAAATTTTTTCTCTTTGGTCTAAACATAAATATACAGGCCATAAATGGGGTATGTCAGTAGATTTATCAAAATGTACAGGCTGCTCAGCTTGTGTGATTGCGTGTCAGTCTGAAAATAATATTCCTGTTGTAGGTAAGAAGCATGTTTTAAATGGACGTGAAATGCATTGGATTAGAGTGGATAGGTATTACTCAGGAGACCCAAAGGCTCCACGTGTGGTTCATCAACCAGTAATGTGTCAACACTGTGATAATGCTCCATGTGAAACTGTTTGTCCTGTTTTAGCCACTGTTCATTCAAGTGAAGGGACTAATGATATGATTTATAACAGGTGCGTTGGAACAAGATACTGCTCAAACAACTGTCCTTATAAAGTAAGAAGGTTTAACTGGTTTAATTACTCTAAAGTTGAGTCACCTTTGAATATGGCCTTAAACCCAGAAGTGACTGTTAGATCTAGAGGGGTGATGGAAAAATGTACTTTTTGTATACAAAAAATCCAACATGGAAAATCTAAAGCCATTCTTGAAAAAAGAGAACTTAAAGATGGTGATATTAAGACAGCTTGTCAGATGACTTGTCCAACTAAAGCAATTGTTTTTGGTGATATGAATGATAAAAAATCTAATGTGAGTAAAAAATTTAATAAGGAAAGAACATATCAGCTTTTAGAAGAGATTAATAATGTTCCCTCAGTAAGATATATGACTAAAATTTGGAACACTGATGAAGTCATAGCAGGTATTTCCCATGGAGAGTCTAATCATAGTGAAAAAAAAGGTGATCATGGAAAAGATTCACACTCTCAAGGAGAAGGACACTAATGAGTTTAGAAGAAAAACCTTTAATTAAGGGTAATAAAACTGCTAAAAATGTTTCTAATGATGTGGCCTCTTTAGTTGAACGCCTTCCAGGTATAAAATGGCTTACCATGGTAAGTGGAGCTAAAATGCTCTTAATTTTTTATTTTTGCTGCTTAGGGGTGATAATATCTGTGGGCATGGGTTTAATGGGTGTGAATCACCCAGTAGGTTGGGGTACTGATATTGTTACTTTTGTTTTCTGGGTAGGTATTGGTCATGCTGGAACATTGATTTCAGCTGTGCTTTATCTTTTTCGCCAAAAGTGGAGAACCTCAATAGCAAGGTCTGCAGAAGCTATGACAGTGTTTGCTGTTGCTACAGCAGGTATTTTTCCAATTATACATACAGGAAGGCCATGGCTTGCGTTTTGGTTATTTCCATATCCAAATCAAAGAGGGCCTTTGTGGGTTAATTTTAGATCTCCATTGTTATGGGATGTTTTTGCAATTTCAACGTACGCTATAGTGTCAATAGTATTTTGGTATGTTGGTATGATTCCTGACTTTGCAACACTAAGAGATAGAGCAAAAAAAAATGGAAAAATAATTTCAAATAAAATTTTTGGAGCTTTATCATTGGGGTGGAGAGGGGCAACAAGAGATTGGAGTCATTATGAAATAGTTTATTTAATTCTTGCTGCTTTATCTACGCCTTTAGTTTTGTCAGTTCATTCCATTGTATCCTTTGATTTTGCAGTGGCGCAGTTGCCAGGGTGGCATACAACCATTTTTCCTCCATACTTTGTAGCAGGAGCAATTTTTTCTGGATTTGCAATGGTGGTAACTTTAATGACTCTTATTAGAATCGCTGTTCCTGTATTTAAAGATTACATTACTTTAGATCATATGGAGCTCATGAATAAAATTATTATGACTACAGGTATGCTTGTTGGCTATGCTTATGCGTCTGAGTTTTTTATTGCATGGTATTCAGGGTCTAATTATGAAGGGTATGCATTTATCAATAGAGCTTTTGGTCCTTATTGGTGGTCTTATTGGTCCATGGTTACTTGTAATGTTTTGATTCCACAAATTTTTTGGATTAAAAAAATGAGAAGATCCATTCCTGTTATGTTTGTGGTTTCTATTTTTGTTAATATTGGGATGTGGTTTGAACGGTATGTGATTACAATAACCTCACTTCATAGAGATTTCTTGCCTGCAAACTGGGGTTTATTTGATATGACGTTTTATGATTTTGGGGCATTAGTTGGAAGCTTTGGAATGTTTTTAACATTATTTTTGCTCTATATACAAGCATTTCCCGCCATTTCTATTGCAGAGGTTAAGCCTGTTTTAGGAGTAGGTAAAAAAGGAGGGCATTAAAATGAGCGGTGGTGTTATGGGGGTGTTTACCCATGAGGATATAATTTTAGACGCTGCAGAAAAGACTAGGCTTAAAGGTTATATAAATTTTGATGCTATTACTCCTTACCCTATTCATGGTATGGAGGAGGCTGTTGGAGTTAAAAGATCATGGCTTCCATGGGTCACCTTCATTGCTGGAGTTATAGGTTGTTTATTTGGGCTTTGGCTTACTTGGTGGACATCAGCAGTAAGTTGGCCCATTAATGTAGGAGGAAAACCCATGTGGTCTTTACCAGCATTTATTCCTATAATTTTTGAATTGACAATTTTGTTTGCAGCTTTAGCTTCAGTTAAAACTATGATTTTTATAGCTTTAGGTCTTCCTAAAGTGGACCCTCCAGTTGTTGATTTAGATTTAACGTCCCATAAGTTTGGACTGTTTATTTCTGCTAAAGATAACCAGTATAAATCTGCAGATGTTCAAGCCTGGATGAAAGAGCTTGGAGCTGAAACTGTTCATGAAGTGATGGAGTATTAGTATGTTCGTGTTTAAAAGCCTTAAGAGAGGAGTTGTGTTTTTTACTATCTTTTTGCTGTTGGCTTGCCAAGGTAGTGAAAACCAAACAAACATTGAGCTCATTCAAGATATGATGCAAGGTCCTCAGATTAAAACACAAGAAGGAAGCTTTAGTGGCAAAATGTTAATGAGAGTTCCTCCTAAAACAAGTATAGCAAGAGGGTTTAAACCCTATCCTTATGATAAGTTTAACGTTAAGGCTGCAGATTCTTTAAAAAGCCCGAAATCAAGTTTAACTACTGATGAGCTTATTTTTTTTGAAGAGATAGGGCGTGAAAAATTTGAAATTTATTGTGGCATTTGTCATGGAAATACAGGTAAGGCAGATGGTCTTGTTGCAGCTAAAATGTTAACAAAACCTCCAGACTTAACTGAGGCTAAATTTGTTTCATATACAGATGGGCGATTATACAACGTTATTACAAATGGCTGGGGTTTAATGGGAAGCTACTCAAGTCAAATTACATCTGAAAAAGATAGGTGGGCTGTTGTAGATTATGTTAGACAGTTACAAAAAGGTGGCAACTAGTGCATAAGAAAATTATTTTTAAAGAACCATCACCGTTTTTATTCTCAAGTAAATATAAAGGTATTTGTGCTGCTCTGGTTTTTATAGGTTTTATGGGTTTTGTGTTTGGTTTAAATATTGATGCTCAAAGAACCTGGCAAGCATATTTAATGGGTCTTTTTTTCTTCACAAGTTTAGCTGTTATAAGTTTATTTTTTTTAGCACTACAGTATTTAACTAATGCTAGGTGGTCAGTGAATATTAGAAGAATTTTTGAAGCTTTTACAGCGTTTATCCCCTATGCATTTATTTTAATAATAGGCCTATTTTTTGGAGGACCTTATTTATACAAATGGCTTAATCCTGAAATTGTAGCTGCAGACGATTTGCTAAAACATAAAGAAGTGTATTTAAATTTAAACTTTTTTATTATTAGGTCTGTGATTATTTTTTTGGGTTGGATTTTATTTGCTAAAAAAATTGTTGGAAACTCTTTAAAACAAGATATTATAGGTGAGAACTCATTAATTGCTAAAACAGTTTCATATAGTATTGGGTTTATTATATTTTTTGCACTTTCATATTCCGTTTTAAGCGTTGATCTGCTTATGAGTCTTGAGCCCCATTGGTTTTCTACAATTTTTGGTATATATACCTTTAGTGGATCTATGCAGGCGTTTTTTGCTGCTGCAATTTTATTAATATTATTTTTAAATAAGAAAGGTCTTTTTAATGGAATGGTTACAATAGATCATCTTCATGATTTGGGTAAGTTCTTATTAGGTTTTACAGTGTTTTGGGCCTATATTGCATATTCTCAGTATATGCTAATCTGGTATGCGAATATGCCTGAAGAAACTATGTTTTTTATGTATAGATCTGTAGGTGAGTGGGCGACTGTTTCCATTGCTATGATTTTACTTAAGTTTGTAATTCCTTTTTTTCTGTTATTGCCAAGGTGGGCAAAGAGAACACCAATATACTTGGCAATAGTTTGTGTATTGATTTTAGGAACTCAGTTTTTAGATCTTTTTTGGTTAATTTATCCAAACTTTGATGAACATCATGTAAAGTTTTCGGTTTTAGATGTATCAATTATATGCGGATTTATGGGTATTTTCTTGTTTTCAATATTTCACTTTCTAAGTAAGAATAACCTTGTACCCATTAAAGATCCAAGAGTTGTTGAGTCAGCTTCACATTCTGTTGTTTATTAAGGGTTTAAAGTAAGACTTGACATAAAAATTTTTAATGACTATCAACAGGTGTGATTAATTTTTAGAATAATAAACAAATATATTTAAGGAGCTTTTATATGAAAAAAAAAATTATAATTTTAAGTGTATTGCTTTTTTCCATGGCATGTTCTGGAAAAAATTCTAAAACATTAGATGAGTCAGAAGGAAGTCTCACTAAAGCAAAATATAGACTTACTTTTACTTCCTTATGGAATGTTACTGATCATTTAAATCAACCTTCAAGTGCTCACTTTTCACCCGTTGTTTTAACTGTTCATAATGATGGACATAGGTTGCTTCCTGTTGGTGAGTTAACTGGAAGCAGTTTAGAGAATGTTGCTGAGCTTGGCAATCCTACAGAAATCAATAAAGATATTTTAGTAGAGCAAAATTTAGGTACAGTCTTACAATCTATAAATACAAGTAATCAATTCGTCCCAAGTCAATTGTCCCAGGTTATAGAGTTTGAAGTTTCCTTAGAGCATTCAATGGTGTCCTTTGTAACTATGATAGCTCCAAGTCCGGATTGGGTTGTGGGGTTAGATGGACGCTCTTTACATGATGGTACAAAATTTATTGATAGCACGGGGAGTATAAACTTGTATGCCTATAATGCAGGGACTGAGGATGGGGATTTTGGTGGTAACTTTTCACTTAATAATAATCCAACAACAAATCCAACTCCAATTGAAAGATTAACAGGGTTAGGTTTTAACAAACCTTTTGCTAAAGTAATCATTGAGAAAATATAGGCTTAGTTTAAGGTGATTTTTGAGTAGTTAAAACTCTTAACTTGCCTTAGTTAGACCTAATTTAAAAACATTTACTTAATACATATCCATTCTTGAAGCAGTTTTTTTTAAGACTGCTTTTTTTTATTCCTTTTAGCTAAGTTTAAAAGCTTATCATCTAAATCTAGCATTTATGTGTTTTTTAGATTTTTTATTGATTTTTAAAAAATATAAATAAAGGCTATTTTTTAAAGATTTAAAACAGCCTTTTAAGGGTAAAAATTAAAAATGGTTAAAGAGTTGCATCACCTTTATTCCAGTTTACAGGGCAAAGGCTACCAGTTTGTAAAGCGTCTAGGGTTCTTAAAACTTCTTCCGGGTTTCTGCCAACAGCAAGATCATTTACTGCAACATATCTTACCATTCCTTTAGGATCAACAATGTAGGTTGCCCTATAGGTTACACCTTCATTTTGGTCTAAAATTCCAAGGTCTTCAGAAAGTTCTCTTTTAATATCTGCAACTAAAGGGTAGTCTAAGCCTTTAAGCTCTTCATTATGAGTTCTCCAGGCCATGTGAACAAATTCAGAATCAATACTTGCACCATAAAGCTCACAATTTCTTTCTTTAAATTCACCATAAAGATTATTAAAACCAACTAACTCTGTAGGGCAAACAAATGTAAAATCTTTAGGATAAAAGAACATACACATCCATTTTCCTTTATAAGACTCATTTGAAATCTTAGTGAAAGCTTTATCCAGATTAGTGTCTACAGTAGCTGTAAGGTTAAATTGTGGAAATTTTTTTCCTACTCCTAACATAATAGTCTCCTTTTTAATGTTGTTAAGATTTATCTTTTACAGAGTTTAAGTTATTAAAACAAGCTTGATTTTTTTAAAGATGCTGTAAGTCGCAATTTTAAACATCTATTTTTTTAAGGGAGAAAGAGTATTTTTCAGGCATAACTTGTAGAATAAAGTTTTTAAAATGAGTTGCCTCATCAGTGATGAGGATTTGGTTTTTTAATTTTTTATTTAAAGATAAGGAGTCTTTTAAAAGACTTTTTAATTGTATGGTTATTTTTTCAGAGGAGTCTGCAATTTTTATTACAATATTTTTTGATTTAATATGTTCTTTTAAAGAGGTTTTGAAAAAAGGAAAGTGAGTACATCCTAGTATTAAAGTGTCGATTCTATGGTCGTGTAGAATATTTAAGAGGTAGTAGTCAAAGGTCATGTTTAAAAGAGGATGGTTGCTGCCCATTTCTTCAACCAGTGTAACTAGAGTGGGGCAGCTTATAGAGGTCAATTTTGCTTTAGAATTTAAGTTTAAAATTTCTTTATCATATTCTTTTAAAGAAACAGTGGTTCTTGTTGCCCATAGTCCAATATGATTTGTTTTGGTTTTATTAAGGGCAGCATGAGCTCCAGCTTTAATAACTCCAATGGTTTTTACAGGCATATCTAATTCATTTAAAACACTAGAGGCAGAGTTACAGGCTACAACAATAGCTTTAATGGGGTAGTTTGAAATTAGATACTTAATATTTCGCTTAACATATTTTTTAATAGTGTCTTTTGATTTAGTTCCATAGGGGAGTCTTGCTGTGTCGCCTAAATAAATAAAAGATTCATTGGGAAAATCGGTTAAAAGTTTTGTAAAAATACTTAAACCACCTACTCCTGAATCAAAAACTCCGATGTAGCTTTGTTCATTCATTTTAGTATTTCCTGTTAGAGTAAAAGACCGTGGGCAACAGACTCCCTAATTCCTGACGTGCTCATTTTAATAAAACGAGCATTGTCTTTTATATCTGAAAATTTAAGAGCATTGATGTAGCTCATCCCAGAACGAACACCGCCTGTAAGTTCAAGAATGACACTTTCAACATGTCCTTTCATATTGATCATATGAGATTCACCCTCAGGAGCCATACCTTTAGCAACTCCACCCCTCCAAGAGTCTTGAGCTGAGCGAGATGCCATACCACGGTAAAGTTTTTTACCATGGCGAACTTCACCTGGACTTTCTAATGTGCCAGCTAATAATGATCCCACCATTACAGAATCTGCACCAGCACAAAAAGCTTTAAAAATATCTCCAGAGGTTTTCAATCCTCCATCAGCAATTATAGGAATATTGTGCTTTTCAGCTTCTAGCTTACACATTGCAATGGAGGTAAGTTGTGGGAGCCCACAACCAGTAATGATTCTAGTGGTGCACATTGAACCAGGCCCAATACCAACTTTTATAGCATCTGCACCAGCATTGGCAAGGTCCCTCACAGCTTCAGGTGTTGCAACATTTCCAGCGATAACCTCTAAACTTGGAAGCTCACTCTTAATCCAAGAAGTTAAATCCATCATAGCTAAGCTATGTCCATGGGCTATATCAATGGTTATAAGCTCAACACCGGCATTAAAAAGAGCTTTTACCCGCTCTTTTCCTTTATCACCTATACCCACACTAGCTGCTAATAAAGGTGTTCTTGATTTTTTTACAATTTTTAATTCTTTAATCTGTTCTTCAATATTAATAAATCTATGAAGAATTCCTGTGGCACCTAAATCAGACATGGCTAAAGCCATGTTACCCTCAGTAACAGTATCCATGTTTGAGCTTATAATGGGAATTTCTCGTTGGATTTTTTTTGTAATATAAGAGGTTAAATCAGGGTTTTTTCTAGATTTAATTTCTGACTTACAAGGTACAATAAGAACGTCATCAAAGGTTAATCCTTCCGGCCTATGAGCAATGTCATGTCTAGTTAAAAATGTGCCCACTATGTTTCTCCTTAAGCGTTTAAATCACCTTGTGTTTTCTCTTTTTTATTAATTAATAAGTAAATATGGAAGATATAAGCATAGCTAATAACAATACCTATTGACTGAACTAAAGCTGTTACTATGCCTAAGAGTATGTTTATAGGAGATTCGAAAATGATTTTTTCTGAATTTATAGATAAAGATATTAATAAAGGAATAATGAGAGTGAATATAAATAGTGGCATTAAAAAAGGACTTTTTAAAGGAAGTTTATTTAAGGACTCTTTAATGGGATCAAAGTGAGGGTCACTCATTCTAGAGTCTAAAAAAACCATTGGAATACAGAGGCTTAACCTTAAAAGCTCAAGGATACCGGGTATAATAAGAAGAAAAAGCCTGAGTATAACTCTAACTTGAAACCTAGCTTCAATGACAATCCAATTGATTAAATGAGGTTTTAAAAACTCTAAAATAGATTTTTTAGAATGGAGCTTTAAGAAGTCACCAAATATAAAAATAGAATATATTTTTATGTAAGCTCCAAAAATAAGAGTTATCAAAAAGGTTATAAGTAAAAATTTAACTTGATCTGTATCATTATAAGATTTTGTTTTTATAAGTATTTGAGTAAAATTTAAAATAAGGAGTTGAGTAAAAAATAATAAAAAAACCACTTTAAAGTGTTTTGAAAAAAGAAAAAGCTTAATGAGTTTTTTAAAATTCATATTAGAATTAAAGCCTAGAGCAGATAGGCTTTAATGGGTAGTTTATATACAAATATGACGAATAATTAAGCGTTTACTTATGTAATAAAATTAAATTTGAGGATTTAGGCCCTAGTTAGTATGGGAGTTTGTTGCAAAAGGTATGAAAAAAATGAACAGTTGAGACTTTTTATTCCAAATAAGAAATATTGAAAAAGTAAGTATGACGTTATAAAAAAAAAGAGATAGAAATTTTCTCTCTATCTCTTTTTAAATAAATTTTTAGAGCTTCTTTAAGAAGCTACAATTTTGTAATTACAAAGCTATAGCTATAATAGTTACTATAAGGACTGTCGTTAAAGAGACAATAAGAAGATCCTCAGTATCAGCCACCTCCATGTTTTGCAAAAGAGCTGTGTTGAGATTTGCTAGATCTTGGTTTGATGCTACTTCAACTTTTAAAATAGCTTGATCAATAAGGTCTAATTGAACTGTGTTTACAGTGTCACTTTTTGCCTCATTGAGTATGTTGATTATTTCAGTTCTACTGAAAATTTTTTTTTCAGGTGTGGCAAGAGCCACAGAAGTAGAAAGTAGAGCTACGGACATTAATATAGATAAAATCGATTTCATTTTACACCTCCATTGGTTTATTGTTTCGATTATCTCAGGGCGGAACATATACAGTTTACTTTGGAATATCCATTTAAAAAATTACTATTGAAAACTTTATACAATGTTGGACTTCCTGTAAAGAAATAGGACACTTTTCCCCTCCTTCCTTAATTTGTTGCCACTAGGCTAAGTAGTTAAAGTTATTAAGAGCATATTCACAATTCAAATATCCACACTTTTTTTAAAATTTTTAATGCAAAATACTGCATATCTTTATAACCATAGGCTTGCCACTTTAAACTTTTTATCACTTGGTTTGTTTTTTTAGGTGTATTTGTTGTGTATGGATTTTCAAAATAATTCTAAAATTGTTATTCATAATTTATCTGTTTCTTTCCTTTTTTCCAATATTCATACCCTGGATGTCTTCCAGCCTTAATTAAAGCTTTTGCGTTTTCAGGAACGAGCACAGATTCTGGGATTTTAATTTTATGTTTTTTTTCATATTTTTTTATTGCAGCCTCACATTTTTTTGCGTCGTAGACATCTTCTAAAGCTAATGTTTTTATTTCTGCTTCGTTATTTGAGAGGTTATAATTAAAAAAACTATCTTTTCCAAAGAAAGTTTTCCAAGAGTACTCTTGGTTACAAAAAAACTTTTGAGGTGTTAATTCTATATTATTATTACAAATTGCATTTCCATGGTATAATGATGCATGTTTGTTAATGTGACCTTCATGTTTATTCTTTTTATCATAGATTTTTCCAAATACGATATACTTATAGCCCTGGCCTTTTTTATCTTGAATTTCGGTGCAAAGATTCCCAGTTACACTGCGATACCGTGGATTTGAAAAATCATTATTTTTTAAATCTTTGATTTTTTGTTTTTCGCTTATACCAATCTTGAAGTTTTCATCAACATACCCATATTTATTAAAAACACCTGCCTCCAAAATTCCATTGTCCTTGTTATAATGTCCTATCCAAGTTACAGACTCATCGGTTTTTATTTGAATCCCACGAAATATTTGATTTGCATTTGATGTAAAGTAATATGGAGCAACTTCACTACAGTTTTTTATCAATTCAAATCTTAATTTTTTCCCTTTAATTTTAATTCCGTTAACATTCATGTACAGTTTTTTCTTCGGATTTCTTATAAAAACTGCACCAATATACTGTATATCTTTGTACTCTATGCTTTTGCCATCTTTTGATAAAATTATTTTAGAACAATAATGGTCTACTTCAACTCCAATTTTATCATTTGGTAAATCATTAAGATTAATACCCCGTGATTTTTTAACAAAAACATAACTTTCTTTAAAAACTGCGTCTTTAGGTTTAAGCTTAAAAGGTTGGGAAGAAAAAGGGAAAAACGCAATTAAAAAAAATAATTTATATAATATATACATTTTTCTCTATCTGTTAACATTAATATGAATATGACTCATATGAAATCTTGTATTTAAATCATACTTTATTTTTTCTTTATTTTTCCATGTTCCTATGCCTGCACTGGCTCCATCAGGCATTTTGCCGTTTTCAAATAGGTTTTGATGCCACTGCTCAGTGTAAGTAAAATCAATTCCAGGTTTTTTCTTTGGAAAACACGGCATAGATTTTTCACCAGCACTAATAAATATTTTATTAATGTCTTTTCCAAGATTTGTCATAGTATCAATTCCAGCTCTTGCATGAGCAATATAGGATATTAGATCTAGAACTAATTTTTTATTTTCTATGGTATTTGTATTAACAAGATTTGTACAAGGAGAGGACATGGGGCTTTGAGCTAGACAAAAAGTATCTGTAATGTATATTAGGAGATCTCCATTTAAGTTCTCATTTTTTAATGATCTATTCTGATACTCTGGAGCAAACAAATCTGAGTAAAGGCTGTTTACTTCAGAAGCATATCGTTTAATCCATAAATATCTTTTCATGGCCTTTATTTTATTATGCCCGTGATAAAGTCTTGTAGAAGAGTATCCTGTTTGCAAATTTCGATTTAAGTCACAGAACTTAACATCAAAATTTTTATCCTCTATTCCTTCATTATTGTAATGTCGCCTTGATTGATCCCAATTTTCTACACTATTAGGCTTGTTAATTGCAGGGTATCTTAAATCAAGACCGTAGCCCTTTTTATGTCCATGGCCTGAATGATTTTTATTTTTTCCGCCAAAGGGGAGTGAGGCATCATTATAGAAAAGTTTATTTTGTGATGTATTTGAATTATAAAGTGAGCTTCTCATCAATATGGAGAATAAGTTTGTCATTTTTCTTTTTGCATGAGTGAAATTTGGTGTTGAGTATAGCTTAGGGTCCTTACTGTATGGTAACTCTGACTTATTTGTTATATTGTAATGAGGTTGAAATTCTAAAATTTTACCAAGTGGCCCTAACTGCTCTCCTAATTCAGGATGTTTCTTGTCAACTATAACTAAGCCTAGTTCAAAACTTAAGATGCCTTCATCTTCATAATCAAATGGCAGCTTATCTACTCCAAAAAAATCAACTCTCTTTAAAGTAAAAGTCGCTTTTTTATTGTCTATCATAATAAAGTTTTGCACCTTTTCTTTGATGCCCTCTTTTGTATTAGGATAAAGGTTTTCCTTGTACCTTATGTGCCCCCAAACACCTTTAATTTCATATCCGTCAACTTTATCTATCTCAATAAGAAACTCTACTTCCATATTTTTATTGTGATAATACTCTCCAGCCTTTGTTGAGGCGTGAACTGGAAACATTTTGTATGTTCCCGTGAGCAAGTTTGCATGAAGTTTTGATGACTTAACTTTATTGGCTTTAACATCGTTAACTCCATCATGTTGTAAATACTGTGCAATACTTGGAGCTCTTTGAATATCCACTAAACCTACGGATAAGTTCACCCAGAAGTTTTGTTTTCTTACAGCTTCGTTTCCTCTAGTGATGTCTTTTGGAAAAGGAGTGAGTAGCTCAGCAGTTACTTTTGGCTCTGTCATGTTTTCTGGAATAAATATTTGTTTTGGCTTTTGTAAAAGCCAACCATTACCCATATTAGATGAAAAAGCTCGCTTAAGAGAAGCACTCTCAATACCTCCATTTTCATTTACAAAGTCTCTTGATGAAAACTTGTAATCATACACAATTTCTTGATCTATTCCATTAATTTTCCCTGTAACTGTGTATCTAATGTCTATGTCAATATGTGAGCTTATGCTCTCAAAGGCATCCCAAGTACTAACAGCATTATTATATGATCTAACACAGTCTGACACTGGGGTATTTTGGTTTGAAATACAATTTTCTCTCGATTGCTCTAAAGCTCGCATACTTCTTGCCCTAAATAAAAGTGGGTGCTCCCCATATATAAAATGCATATATGTGTGTCCGGGTTTTAAGGCTATATCTTTATCAATAAATTTGTTTGGCTTTGGAGGCTTATAATTTTGAACAGATCCATTTATATAATTGTGGTACAAATTAGTTTTAAGGGTTGGTAACGGTGCATTTTCATCCTCTAAAAACTGTTCTTTAATTTTTTTAAAGTTATTTTTAAATCGACTTAGAGTAAAAGGGCCTAGATGAGGTGAGGTAAGGGATACCACTTGAAGGTCATTAACTTTAGGCACAGGGAGAGCAGGTGTTGAAAAAGAATTTACTCCTCCTAAGGAGTTTATACTTACTCTTTTTACAGAAAAACTTTCTGATATTAAAATTCTTCCCTCCCTTAAAGGGTCTTTGCTTTGCATAGAAAAGTTAACATCAACACTTTCTAAAGCATTTACAAAAATTGTTGCAAAACTTGTTTTAGTCTTACTCTGTGCTTCAATTGTGTAAGTGCCTGCAGGAATTGAGGAAAGGTTAAAGCTTGTTCCAATTAAGCCTGTTTCAATTCTTCCAAATCTTGCTGTAGAGCTTATAATGTTTAAATGTATCACTGAATCATCAAAGTTTAAATTTAAGTTAGAAGTTCCTAATAAAAACGCTCTAGAGCTTGCTGTTGTTGTTTGTATATTATACGGAGCAGTTATAGAGTTATAATCACCCATAAGGCGTACAAAAATTCTTCTCATGGGATCTATATCTAAAGTTGTTAAAGACAGTGGGTTTATCACTAGGTTTTGTCCTTGAAACGTTATCAAATCAGTTATTTCAATTGATTCTCCATATTCTTTTGAATCTTCATATTCAATGTAAGCTCTTGCATTACTTATATTGTCTTCTAACGAATCTCCATGTGATAAATAAAAAAGTATGTTTTCATTTCCTCCTTTAAGATAATCGCCATCAGTTTCAATTTGATCTGTTCTCAAGCAAAAACTATAATCTTCACCATGGGAAATGGTGCCACAAGTATCTTGAAACGACACTGTAAATGAATCAGTGTGAGTGTACCCATGAGTATCCTTAATTTCTAAACTTACATCACTGCCTATATTTTTATTCATGTAAGCTTTGAAGGTCCATCCTTTAGTAACCTTCCCACCATAAGTCCACTGAACAGATTGAATAGCTTTATTTGTCTTTATGTCATTAGCTGAATACATCAAAACAGCACTTTCATTATTAGAGCTGTAGTTTTTTTGAATATTTGTGCCATTCACTAAATCTCTAACATCAGGATAAACAACAATTTTAGATGGAGGACTATAATTAACTTCTTTAATAGATTCGTTAGATGTAATTGATCTTTCTAGAGGTGAGACGCTGGTATCTTTTTTTAAACAGCCTGTGAAATAAAATGAAC
Source organism: Bdellovibrionales bacterium (assembly GCA_965205365.1). Taxonomy (GTDB): domain Bacteria; phylum Bdellovibrionota; class Bdellovibrionia; order Bdellovibrionales; family UBA1609; genus JALZUR01. The sequence continues at coordinate 13,429 of CBDBGT010000010.1, read as the reverse complement.
TTGATAAAATAGTAAAGAGTCTTATATAATTTTTAAACGTCCTGTACATTAAAAGCCTCTTTTTATAAACTTGTTAAAGTTATTTAACATTATAGCGGTTATTCCAAAGAAAAGGAAACTTGCAGCCTGAGTCCACCTGTGTCAAAAGACACTAAGGAGGCCTCATCTATAAGGTCTAGCTTACGAATTATACAGGGTGTGCTGCAAGAGAGAAAGAGATCTTGTAATTGCAAAAAGGGTAAGGGAGAGGGCTCTTAAAGCTAAGCTGAAAATAGAGTAGGTGTTAAATTTTTTTAAGCGGCGATTTAACATTTAAGACATAAATCGTCTAGAGATTTAGGTTATTTTTGATTCTACTAGTTTTAGACTTGAAAATAGTTCAGTAAATTAAATATGGTGGGAATGACCTTACTATGTTAATATTATTTTTTGGATGAAAAAAAAGAACGGCAGCTTGGGTATAAAGAAGATGTGCTTTTTTTAAATCCAATATCTTGTAGTTTTTTATAAAGGTCGTCAGGGGAGAGGCCAAGTTCCCCCCTGGGAAGGTTAGGAATGTTTTTCCAACCTGGAGATTCAAATCTCATTATCTCAGGCTTTATATTGAAAAACTTACCTATGATTTTAGAGCAATATGTAGATAAATCATGATTCCAAGAAGTGAAAAGGTTAAAAGGTAGGTTAAGATGTCTTCTTAAAAAATTTTCATTAGGCTCTTCATATTGGTCAGTTCTAAGAATTTCTTTATAGGGGCCAAACTCAGTAAGATCATCAATTAATTCCACTCCTTTACGCGGGTGAGCGTGGAGCCATTGATCTCCAACAGAGATCGCTGTGTGAAAAAAACGCCCTTGAGGTTCGTACTCAATTGTTGTTCTCCATAGATTTCGTGCTTCAATAAAGGCAACTTTAACATCGGCTAATAAAGTATTGTACAAACCAAAGATAAGAATACAAAATAGGACTTTTAAAGTCATTTTTTTACCACACTCTTGTTAATAGAGCTGATAAGGCCTACTGCTAACAAGGATTTAATAACAGCTTCAGGCAAAAAAGGGATTAGCCCAAGGCTTAAAACCTGTTCTTTGGGCAGAAAATAAGATAAGACTATTAAACCTAAAGAGAAGGTCACAAAACTGCCAAAGGCAAGAGCCAATAAAGACTTATAAAAAGATTTTGACCAGCCCCTATCCGCTAAATAGCTAATCACTAAGGAAGTTAAGAGCATACCAAATAGGTAGTCACTTGTAGGGCCTAAGAGTTCACTTTTGGCCATGGCAAATGTAGGAGCGCCCATGGCGCCTAAAAATAAATACAAACTGACAATTAAAAAACCTCTTTTAGCTCTATACATAAGAGAGAGAAAACCCACACCAAAAGTTTGTCCAGTAATTGGAATAGGAGTGAAGGGTAGAGGCACTGAGACTTGTGCGAGAAGACTTAAGGGAAAAAGACCGGTCAACGGGGCTATTGATTCTTTTAAAAGGTTAGATTGAGAGTAATTGTCAATAAAATGAGAAGCTAAAGCACGATTTTCCGTCATGAGAGAGAGCATAAGTGATTTTGGTGGAAATAAAAATAGTTATTTTAGTAGTTTTGTAAACTTTTCTTGTATTAAATTAATTATAGGAAAGTGGATTTTTTGTAATTCTAGTAGATTTAGCATGAGAATTCAATAGTAATAATTTATAATCTTATTTCATTAAAAAATGCAAGGCTATAAAGGGAGTATGAAATATCAACAGGAAGGCTTCTTACTGACTGAATGTTAAATAAGATTAATAAGGTGATTTAAGAGTGGATTTAGTTAAGAAGTTATGAGTTAAAGCTTGGAATTTAACTAAGGATGGAAAGTAAATTTTTCCTATTTTATTATGGGAGTAATATGAAGGAAGTAAATAAATCTTTAAAAGTGGCGTTGTTGCACATGATTACTCAACCTAGACCAACAACTTAAAAATCTTTACCCACCCATCCTAAAATAAATTTGATTTAACATACCAAGGATGGTTAGAGTGGGTAGAAGACTTAAACAGATTAATTAGAAAAACTATAATAAGGAGCTCCTGACTTCGACACAACACGGCGCATAAAGCTAATAAAATCAAGTGCTTAGATTTTGCTGGGGTCACTACATTTGCTCTTTAACTAGGCGAATACAGTCCTTTCTCTTAAGGTTTAAAACTTGGTAAATTTTCTTTAAAACAGGAGTAGTCTTAGATACAAGCTCATAAAATCGCCCCGTACTAGAGTCTTTTAAAACACTGTACTCATCTCTATTTAACTCCTCTTTAAGATCTAAAAAACTAAACTCTAATTGGTTTTCCTTAATAAGCTTATTTACTCTACAAACAATTGCATATGCTAGAAAACAAATTCCAATATGAGCCTTAATCCTCTCAGACTTCCAATGAAAAATAGGTCGCATCTTTAAATCTGTCTTATTTATTCTAAACGCTTGTTCTATTTTCCACAGCCCTCTATAACGCTCTAAAACTTCAGCTGCAGACTCCTGACTTCGACACAACACGGCGCATAAAGCTAATAAAATCAAGTGCTTAGATTTTGCTGGGGTCACTACATTTGCTCTTTAACTAGGCGAATACAGTCCTTTCTCTTAAGGTTTAAAACTTGGTAAATTTTCTTTAAAACAGGAGTAGTCTTAGATACAAGCTCATAAAATCGCCCCGTACTAGAGTCTTTTAAAACACTGTACTCATCTCTATTTAACTCCTCTTTAAGATCTAAAAAACTAAACTCTAATTGGTTTTCCTTAATAAGCTTATTTACTCTACAAACAATTGCATATGCTAGAAAACAAATTCCAATATGAGCCTTAATCCTCTCAGACTTCCAATGAAAAATAGGTCGCATCTTTAAATCTGTCTTATTTATTCTAAACGCTTGTTCTATTTTCCACAGCCCTCTATAACGCTCTAAAACTTCAGCTACAGACTTGTCTTCAAGATTTGTAATGACACCATGAAAACCATCCCACTGAGCGTCTCTACTAATCTTACACTTATCAACCTCTACATCCCCCTTAAAAGACTTAAGGTACTTTTTCGTTCCATAATTAGTTATAAGGTCACTTGCTTTAAGTTTTCCATCTTTGGCTTTCTTTAAAAGACGAACAATTATCTTTTCCCGGTCAAAGTTGTGACATCAAAGAACATAACGTCAACCTGGTCATTAAAAAGGTTTAGAGTGGAATTTAAGACTTTTGATTTTAGTCTTTCTTCGTTTAGAAAAACTCTGTCCATCATACGGTATATCTTATGAAGAGGAAGGGGTTTTGAGAAAACTTTTTTTAAGCTATCTGCTGTTTTTCTTTTACTCTGCGGCCTAGAGATTCTTGCTAAAACACAATCTTGAAGAATAGAGTTCCACTCATCATCTTTTTTTGTGTTTTTTATGATATCGTTAAAGTTCATTTGATTATAAACTTTGCCTAAAACTGTGTGAATGCCTTGGTTAACACGATCTTGCTCAGATAGATTCTTTATATCCACTAGCTCTGGGTTTCTTGTGCTGGCTTTTTTTGTGCAAGTCGTGGAGTGCACAGTTTCTTCCATTCCAGGAAGGGCTGGGTTTTTTGTGTTTTTTAGCTCTATTATTAAGTCCTGTGCTGCTTTCTTAATAATGGCTATTTCTCTTGCATCCTTGTGTTGTCCCAGAGTTCTAACCCATCCTAAAATAAATTTGATTTAACATACCAAGGATGGTTAGAGTGGGTAGAAGACTTAAACAGATTAATTAGAAAAACTATAATAAGGAGCTCATAGGGCGTGGTTCCATAACTTTTTATTTTCCTAAAAACTTAAAACACTCCTGGCTTGAACAGACTACAGGACCAGGGTTTCAAAAAATCTATTCTGATTCTGCAATGGAAGCCATCTTAATGGTCCGGTCTTTTTTTAAGCTTCCCCTTCGAGCAACTCAAGGGTTTACCCAAAGTCTTCTAAAGCTTTTAAAGTTTAATTTACCAACACTAGACTATTCAACCCTTTCAAAACGCCTTAAGAAGCTAGCAATTAAACTTGGAAAAGTACAATGAAAAGGCAAGAAAATCCATATTGTTATGGATTAGGCGGGTTTAAAAGTTTTTGGTGCGGGTGAGTGGAAAGTGCGGCAGCATGGCTATTCAAAGAGCAGGACTTGGATGAAATTACATTTAGCTCTGGATGAAGGAGATGGAGAAATTTTATCAATGTGTTTGAGTGAAAATTCTTTTAAAGACAAATAGGTTTTTGATGATTTAGTTAAAGGTTTAGAGAGTGAAGTTTCACGGAGTTTAAGAGTCAGTTTAATGAAGCTGCTATTAAATGTAAGATTTTAAATAAATTTTTATGCCCGTCTGTAAAATTTAAATCACAAGGTCTGTTGCTTCATGTGCAACAACGCCTTTAAAAGTTATAAATGTTGAGGCTATAGACTATGAAATATTAATGGCTGAATTCAGTAATGGGGCACAGGGTGAATTTAACTAAACCTGTTAAGTCCCTTTCCCCTTTTTTTAAAGTTTTAAATTGAAGAAGAGTTTAAAAAAGTACAAATAAATCCTGTAGTGGAATCAGTTGAGATTGTGGAGGACTTATAAAGAGTTTGAAGAAAAAGTTGAAGTGGTAAAAGGTTTAAAAACAGAGCAGATAAAATTTTTTGTTAATAAGAGATTTAAATTTTTCACCGTTTCAGAGATTAAGGATGAACGCTTTGGTATGAGCAAAGGTATGAGTAGAAATGCTTTAGGGTAGATGAGAGGTAACAGTGCTATCAAATTTATCAGTATAGACCGAGGGGCTAAGCAGGTTAAAAAGAAAGTTAATGAGATATAAATATTAGCAAGTAATTTAAAATTAGAAATTAATCTAAAAATTAGAACATTCTTCAGTAACTGAATTCGAAGACTCAACCATATTGCATCTTTCATTAACAGTTGAATAGTAGTGATAGTTCCATCTGAGAAGTGGTTTTGTTCCAGGTGGATTTGGAGCTTTTCCTCTATTGCAGCTGAAGTTTCTACCTGTCGTTTTAGTCCATGGATCTGGAGCAACCCATAAATTTCCAATTCTTCCTTTTTCTTGTAGAATGCAAACAGTAGAGCCTCCCTCATGTGAACTTGTAAAGTCTCCATTACAACTGCAAAGCCAGCCATCTCGATTTATTCCTAAAGGGTCTATTGAGGGTATTGAAGATGCTGAACATCCTGAGATTTTAAATTGTTTATCAACTGATGCAAATAGATTGATCTTTATGGGTTTAAAGTGTTTTATGCCTGAATTAGAAAGCCTTTGAACCGGTACTGTTAAACTGATTAATCCAGATGACTCTTTTACAGCTATACTTCTATTCCTAAAATACATTTGTCCTACATTTAATTTTTCTATATCCGTGTTGCTTTTGAAAGTAGTTTTATTTAAAGAGTCTTTGAGTGCTAAGATATTATAGTGTTTTTGTTTGTTTGAACTAATTTTTTGCCCAGCAAAAGAGTTTTTACAAGCAGTTGAATTTGTAATTGACTCACGAATAATACGTTCAAATTCAATTTTTTTTAATTTATCCGCCATTAAAGACATTATTTCTACTTGGCTCTGAGTGAAGCTTATAAAGCCTAATGAAAGTACGCTCATTATAGTAAAAGCTATAATGACTTCAATGATGCTAAACCCATTGCTTGGCCTTTTCATAACCTGCTTTTCGGCTTTCATAGAGCAAATCTTAATATTGAACAATACTACTTAACGTGTTGATCCAAAATTAATGACATTAAAGTGTTTTAATATGAGATATAAATATAGTGTTGCAATTATGTTGGTTTCATCAACATGATTTTTTTAGAATTCAAAGCGTTGTTTTTTCTCTAAAATTGATCCTCTATTCATTAAAACCTCCAGCTTTTAAAGGCTGTTAACACATTTTAATTCTTAATTATATGGGGGTAGTTTTAGATCGCTTACGGATAAATAATAAGATAAAAGTACTAAAAAGAATGGGCTATGGATGCCAGTAACACTCTTCAATTACTTTATTTATGGACCACTGGTGGTCTGCTCATATTTTTTAAAAATTAAAGGACTGTAGCCCTTATAGCGTGGTCTTGGAACTTTAAGCTCTTTAATAAATCCCAAAACAGTTTGCAAAGAGCGGGTGTAAAAGCCGTTTCTATAGTTTCTGCGTTTGTACTCGTTTCTTTCGTGAGTGGCGGACACAAACAATATTTCCCTCATACTCTGTAAGCATGTAGTCCCTAATACTACTTTAAACCACAATTTAAAGTTAAAATCATAGATATGCTCCTTTGCTACTCCACTCATTTCGTTATATGCATCATTTAAATGGTGATTCTCCAGCACCGTTGTTGTATATGTTTTTCTCATGGTTAATCTCCTTTTTGGTTTAAAGAGTTTAACCTTTAGGCCCTCAGGTTCAATCTGGGGGCTTTTTATCTTTTACACACAATTCATTACACCAATACAAACTAAAACTTACTAAATATGGCAAGGTTTGTTATTCTAATTCCGATGGATAGAAGATCTTACGCAGTTTCTTTAGTGTTGAATGGGCGGCAAATTGAACAAGTTATTATTAATCCCCACTATGAAGAGAAGCACTCAGACTCCGTCATAGATGAGATTATTTTAAATCTTGTCAAAAAATACTTAGATGGAGAGGAGGTTGAATCAGCTTCTGGACCTGATGAAGACGGTTTTGAGTACTTTGTAAGAGATCTATTAGAACTTGATGGAAAGTTTTATAAGCTTGTGTGGCTTTTGAAAGATAATGAAGTCTACATTGGGATAGTAAACGCATATAGGAGAGATTAGGTATGAAGTTTCCTGATAAAAATAAATTGAGAAAAATAAGAGAAAAGCTGGATCAAGTAGAAGGCTCACTTGGCCTTTCTGAAAATCCAACAGAGGTAGAGATTTTTAGGCATAAACTTCAGCAAGGTTTTGTTAAATATAAGCGTGAGCATAATTTGACAGGAAGGGCTCTGGCTGAGGCACTTAGTATTGATGAGGCCAAAGTGAGTATGGTTCTGCACCATAGGCTTGATAGCTTTTCTACAGATAGGCTTTTAAACTTGTATCTAATTTTATATCCAGAAACGAAACTAAAGATTGCGTAAAGTTTGTCATTATGGAGTCGTAGACTTGCCGGACTTTAATAGCCTTACATCAACAATCTGTATAAAGCTCTTTTGAGTTTTTATATTTGAAACACTTTATAACTTTATGTTTAAGATTTTTAAAAAATAAAAAGATGAAGCCAAGTATGAGTAGGAAAAGGAATTGCTATGATCATGCATATGTTGAAAGTTAGTTTTCAAGTTTAAAAAAAGAATTTCTATATAGAAAAAACTATACTGGAGAAAGAGAATTAAGATCGTTGGTGTTTGAATATATTGAAGTTTGGTATAATTAGAATGCTCAACCAAAATTTAGACCCGCTATATTTTGTAAACTATGTTTCCGGTATGAACTTGACTTATTCAATAATTGGTCTGGGAGACAGGTCGGATTGTGGCTTAGACCTAAGTATTTGAAAAAAATTAAATAATTTAACGATAACAACAACTTAAAGTCTTTCTGACTTGGAGTGAATTGGAATAGTTTGGTAGGAATTGGAGTGTATTCTGGGGGTGGTGTTAGGAAGTTAGAGCTATTTTTCTCAAATTATAAGCTATAAAAATAAAAAACTACTTAGTAGTTGATAAAAACTATAAAGTAGTTGATAATTAAGTATATGGATTTTTCTGCACTATTCGGATCAGAAGCAGCAAAAAAAACGCTTCTTTATATTCAAAACTATGAAAAAGGTTACGCTGCTGAGATAGCTAAAACTTTTGAGGTTTCAAATAGTATGATCAAAAAGCAGTTAGAGAAGTTTGAAGGAGCAGGAGTTCTGGTGGCAGTTGAAGTGGGTCGCAGCAGGGTATTTGAATTCAATCCAAGATATCCCCTTCTATCAGAGCTTAAAGGACTGCTTAGTGGTCTCTTAGAGCTTCAATCAAAAGAAGATATAAAAAAGTACTTTAGAAAAAGATCAAGGCCTAGGCGAAAAGGAAAACCTCTTTGATTGATAAGAATACAACACTTAAAGAGTTGGCTTTTGTAGTTTCAAGCCAATTAGAAAAACATGACGTATCAGCAATTCTTGTAGGAGGTGCTGTGGTTTCAATATATACAGAGAATGAATACCAGTCTTACGATTTAGATTTTTGTTCAGTGGACTCAGTTAAAAAAATTGATGAAGCTCTTTTTCAAATTGGATTTAAGAAAGAGGGGCGGCGCTATAAACATTCTAATTCTGATTACTTTGTCGAGTTTCCTGGTGCTGTTGTGGTGCTAGGAAATGAGCATCAGACAGATTATGATCAATTGTCTGTTGATGGCAGAATACTAAAACTCCTTTCTCCCACACAATCTATTAAAGACAGATTAGCAGCCTATTACTACTGGAAAGACTTGCAGTCTTTGGATCAGGCCTTGATGATTGCTAAAAATCAAAAATTTAGCATGGCAAGTGTCAAAAAATGGTCTGTTGCTGAGGGCGAACTTAGCAAGTTTGAAGAGTTTGAGAAAAAGTTTAAGCAGCTTACTTTGGGAAATAGAGATTAAACCCTAATGAGTTTTATCTTTAGAGAAGCGTGGCACTTTTTAAAATCCACAAGAGTTAGGAAAAACTAAAATAATTTAACAGTAACTTAAAGTCTTTGCCTCAAAAGCAGTGTCCATCTTGACACATAGTTTACATTTTATCCTGACTTCGACACAACACGGCGCATAAAGCTAATAAAATCAAGTGCTTAGATTTTGCTGGGGTCACTACATTTGCTCTTTAACTAGGCGAATACAGTCCTTTCTCTTAAGGTTTAAAACTTGGTAAATTTTCTTTAAAACAGGAGTAGTCTTAGATACAAGCTCATAAAATCGCCCCGTACTAGAGTCTTTTAAAACACTGTACTCATCTCTATTTAACTCCTCTTTAAGATCTAAAAAACTAAACTCTAATTGGTTTTCCTTAATAAGCTTATTTACTCTACAAACAATTGCATATGCTAGAAAACAAATTCCAATATGAGCCTTAATCCTCTCAGACTTCCAATGAAAAATAGGTCGCATCTTTAAATCTGTCTTACTTATTCTAAACGCTTGTTCTATTTTCCACAGCCCTCTATAACGCTCTAAAACTTCAGCTGCAGACTTGTCTTCAAGATTTGTAATGACACCATGAAAACCATCCCACTGAGCGTCTCTACTAATCTTACACTTATCAACCTCTACATCCCCCTTAAAAGACTTAAGGTACTTTTTCGTTCCATAATTAGTTATAAGGTCACTTGCTTTAAGTTTTCCATCTTTGGCTTTCTTTAAAAGACGAACAATTATCTTTTCCCGGTCAAATGCATCTTTATAAGCTCTTTTATTAGAATACCCAACAACAAGCCTTCTTTTCTTGTGCTCAAACTCTCTAACCCACTGCAGTTCATTGCTCACCACATGGGGTTTAAAGTTTTTATGACAGATTTCTTCTTTTAAATTCTTTGGTAAAGATTTTAACTTAGCCCCCACAATATAATGAATGTTTTCAGCTTCTAGTAAAACTAAGTTTGCCTCATTAAACATACCTCTATCAGCCACAAGGGTAACTTGATTTACATTAAAACGGGTTTTTAAGTTTTTAACTATCTCTATTAATGTGTTGCCCTCATAAGTGTTGCCAGGAAAAAGCTCATAAGTTACTGGGTGTCCCTGTGAGTTTGTAACCAAGGCGAGAACAACTTGAGTTTCTTTAAACTTAGCATCCTTACTAAAACCATTGGCTCTAAGTTCATCTGAAGTAAAGCTTTCAAAATATAGCGTTGTGACATCAAAGAACATAACGTCAACCTGGTCATTAAAAAGGTTTAGAGTGGAATTTAAGACTTTTGATTTTAGTCTTTCTTCGTTTAGAAAAACTCTGTCCATCATACGGTATATCTTATGAAGAGGAAGGGGTTTTGAGAAAACTTTTTTTAAGCTATCTGCTGTTTTTCTTTTACTCTGCGGCCTAGAGATTCTTGCTAAAACACAATCTTGAAGAATAGAGTTCCACTCATCATCTTTTTTTGTGTTTTTTATGATATCGTTAAAGTTCATTTGATTATAAACTTTGCCTAAAACTGTGTGAATGCCTTGGTTAACACGATCTTGCTCAGATAGATTCTTTATATCCACTAGCTCTGGGTTTCTTGTGCTGGCTTTTTTTGTGCAAGTCGTGGAGTGCACAGTTTCTTCCATTCCAGGAAGGGCTGGGTTTCTTGTGTTTTTTAGCTCTATTATTAAGTCCTGTGCTGCTTTCTTAATAATGGCTATTTCTCTTGCATCCTTGTGTTGTCCCAGAGTTCTAATGACTTTTTGAATAACTTTATTTTTTACTCGAGTAGATTCAACTATTCTAATTGAAACACTTCCGTTTGGTTTTTTTACTTCTCGAATAAACATGGCTATTAAAATTACTAGCCTAAAAATACTTGTAAAGAAAAAAAAGGGGTCACTACATTTCGAGTTTTAGACTTTTTAACCTTCTCTGGTGCGTATATTTGAACTCAAGAGGGGCTTTTTAACAGGAGTGTCGAAGTCAGGAGACTTGCAGTCTTTGGATCAGGCCTTGATGATTGCTAAAAATCAAAAATTTAGCATGGCAAGTGTCAAAAAATGGTCTGTTGCTGAGGGCGAACTTAGCAAGTTTGAAGAGTTTGAGAAAAAGTTTAAGCAGCTTACTTTGGGAAATAGAGATTAAACCCTAATGAGTTTTATCTTTAGAGAAGCGTGGCACTTTTTAAAATCCACAAGAGTTAGGAAAAACTAAAATAATTTAACAGTAACTTAAAGTCTTTGCCTCAAAAGCAGTGTCCATCTTGACACATAGTTTACATTTTATACCGGAGACATGGTTTAGACTTTCCTAGAAAGGAGGCACTTAAAATGGCCTGGAAGGAAAGAAGTAAAATGGATGAAAAGTTAATATTTATAAGTAGATACCTTGAGGGTGAGAGCATAACTTCTCTTTGTGATGAGTTTAAAATATCTCAGACTACAGGTCACAATGTTATTAAACGTTATAGAGAAATGGGTTCTAAAGTTTTAATTGAGGAAAAAAGATCGCCTCATAGATATGCAAATAAATTACCCATACAAGTTGAAGCTTTAATTTTAGACCTAAAAAGAAAATATAAAAACTGGGGAGCTCCTAAAATTAGAGAAAAGATAATTAAAGCTTACCCAGATATAAGGCCTCCTCCTAGAAGTACAGTTCATGGCGTTCTAGATAGAAATGATTTAGTCAAACACAGAAAAGGTAGAAAAAAATATAAAACCCAGGGTAAAAGACTTAACCATGTAAAACACCCTAATGAGTTGTGGTGTGTTGATTATAAGGGAGAATTTATGACCTCCAACAAAAGGTACTGCTACCCTTTAACAATTACAGATTACGCCTCAAGGTATTTACTAAGTTGCGAGTCTTTAACATCAACTCATATGGACTTTGCTTTTGGAGTGTTTGAAAGAGCGTTTAAAGAGTATGGAGTTCCTCTTAGTATTAGAACTGATAATGGAAGTCCTTTTCCAAGCGCTTAATGTTTTTATCACCTAACAAAGCTATCTGTATGGTGGATGTGTTTAGGAATAAATGTTGAAAGAATTGAACCCGGAAAACCCCAACAAAATGGTAGACATGAAAGGATGCACTTAACGCTAAAGCAAGAGACCACAAGGCCTCCAAGAGAGAATGCTATAGCTCAACAAGAAGAGTTTGAGAAATTTATAAAAATCTATAATTATGAGCGCCCCCATGAAGGGATCAACAATAAATACCCCTGTGAAGCAAGCTATTAAGAGGCTTTGCAAACACCCCAGGGGCTTCAAAATTTGAAATGACATGAAATTTCTTGAAATATTGACCTTCAAAACCTCCTTCAAATCAAACCTACTAAGCGTAGGTAGTTATTAGTGTTTTTTATTTTTGTTAAATTTATACTTGAAAAATGGTCGAGTATCCCAAACAACATACGAACACAGCTATATACCCGTAATTCTTGAGATTCGCCCAGTTATCAACAACCCCAAAACCTTATCTTTGCCCCGAAAAAGAGTCAAGTTAGAAGAACAACTTAAAAATTGGGTGGATGAGGGAAAATCCTTAAGCCAAATCGCTCAGGAAATTGGATCCTCCAAAACTTGGGTCATTGAACGACTTCAAGAGCACAAAATTGAAGTTCCCAAAAAAGGGCGCATGACTAACCCTGAGAACTACCGTCACCACCGCGCTCCCTTCGGGTTTAGGAAAAAGAGTAACAAGCTCTATCCCTGCCAGAAGCAGCAAAGAGTTTGCCGCTTGGTTGTCCAACTCAAGAAAACCGGAAAATTTTTGGATAGTTGGGACCTGAAGGGAAATTTAATTCAGTTAAACCACATTCTTCATAACAACTACTTTTTCACTTGGCAAACAATTTAAATACACCACATTCTCTCGCTCCCAATTCCTAATTCCTCTGCCACTCCAGCGCTCTGGCTTTAACCTTCTTGCTGCTTCATAAACTTCCTTACGCTTTTCTAATATCTCTTTATCTTTTCCTAAATGACGCTCTGATGGCGTCACAAACTTTATTCCACTGTGACGATGCTCTTCATTGTACCAATTAACAAAACTATCAACCCAGTCTCTTGCATCACCTATGCTTTTAAAAAACTCTGGATAATCCGGCACATACTTTAACGTCTTAAATAAACTTTCTGAATAGGCATTGTCATTACTTACACTCGGCCTACTAAATGAACTTGAAACTCCCAACCAATCAAGTGTTGCTAGCATCGTTGCTCCCTTCATTGAGCCGCCATTATCTGAATGTAATACTAGCTCATTTCTTTTTATTTTTTCTCTCTCACAAATCTTTTTAATTAACTCTGATGATAAATCCATACTTTCTCTAACGTGTACTTTATAACCTACAATCTTTCTACTAAACACATCCATAAACATATATAAATAATAAAACCGACCCCGCACCGAAGTTTTTAAATAAGTAATATCCCAAGAATAAACTTGATTCACTTCCGTTGCAGTCATTCCTTTTGGCTTTTGTTTAGTTTTTGGTTTTGTTCTTCCTCTATGAACTAAAAGTTTATTCTCTTTTAAAACTTTATAAAAACTTGATTCACTTGCTAAATAAACTCCATCATCTGCAAGTTTTGAAACTATCACATGAGGAGAGTCATCAACATACTTTTTTAAAGTACAGGTGTTAATGATCTCATCTTTTTCTTTATCACTTAATTTATTTTTTGGAGGCGATAAGGGTCCTTTTCTTTTATCAGTTAAAGAAAGTTTCCAGCGGTTGAAAGTTTTAATATCAATTTCTAAATCGCTGCAGGCAAGTTTAAGT
>CBDBGT010000009.1:0-8162 GCA_965205365.1 Bdellovibrionales bacterium | reverse complement strand
CTCCATCAACTGCTCTCCCCACACTAAATACTGCAGATACATCTCCTGCACTAAACACTGCAGATACTACCACTGCACCTAACACAGGAAATACAGTAGCAAGTACTGGTAAGACTCAAATATGTGTGGCCATGATTATTATTAATTCTTTAAGGGATCACATGTTATGAAGTGCTGTATTTTGTTATGTTGTGTAACCAGGGGTTTCAAGTGGCTTACTTGGAGGAGTTGTAGGTGGTATTCTGGCAGTTATCCTAATCATCGTCCTTCTAGCCATTATTCTCATCTTTTTGGTATGCAGACAAAGAAAAACTGAAGATAAAGGTGAGTTATTTCCTTTGGATACTTTGGATGCCCTGAAACTTGAACAAGTATGTGTTTGACCTAGCTCCATAATAAGGAATCGCTCAATTGGTGGTGATATCTGATTAATAATTATGCACTTCATATTAGCTGCTCCTCTGTGATATATTGTACTCAATTTAAGTATGGAGTACTTTCTTCTGAAGTTGCTGAGGTGTTAAATTTTAATGAAGTTGCTCACACATTGTGACATCACCATTATTTCACTCTCCATTCTACGCAGATAAGATGGCAGACTTTTTTTTGTGCATGTAATTAACTACACACACAATTGATGTACATGAACGAAACTAACTCAGCACTACTTGTTGGGCACACCTTGGTGATTTGCGTATGGTGGTAGTAGTGATTCGGTGCTTCTGGTGCGGATTTTAACTAATTACCTGAAAATATAGTGGGTTTGTGCATGCTTGGCTATAGGATACTTGCTTCAGGAACTTTCTGGCTAGTTTTAAATACAGGATACCAAATCTGCTAAATATAGCATGTTCTGGTTGTTTAAAATGTGTATTATTCTTGTTATAGCCAAGTACATGCAATCAACTCCCATAAACAATCCATGTAGCTAATTGAATAGATACTGATTTAGAAACCCTACATTTGTGTTCGTTTATTTGTAAGCTAGGACTAGTTTCTCCTATTGCTCTGGTCAAGTAGCTATTGGTTTGCAGTGAACTAATTTTCACATTGTGTTAGTTTAACATTGCTCATGTGGACACTGATTAGTTTTGCTTCATGCAGTCAATCATGTTTAATTGCCATTGGCTAACTATCGGCCATGATAAATTGGACCAATCAAGGAATTATGTCAGAGCTTATAAACCTATATTCAGCTATAGATAGGTATTAGCCAGAGTGTAGTTTTTGTCAACTTTTTTCCTGGAGAGTTATCATGTTATTCCATCATGTGGACAGGTGCTCTTGTAATGTTAATTATACTACTGCAGTCAGAATTCATGATACACTCTGCTACTGTGATAGCACCTTCTGTCTGAAGTCTCATGAATCTAAGTATGTGGGGGGGGGGGAGGGGAAGTATGGATGTGGACTGTATGTGAGCACTAGACATCAAGGTTGGTACTAATATATGTGAAACATGCATATAATAGTATTCTACAGATTGAGTAATTTCGAAAGCACTTGATGAATTATCACAATTCTCTCTATCTTGATCCCCAATCAAGATCAGCCAATGAAGGCATTGCTTCAATTGGTTTTATCACATTACACATACCACTTAATCCCTAGCTAGATTCTGACAATGTAATTAAACCAATAGCTCCCTATGTAGGGATTGGTGTGGTGTCATAATGTTTGTTCATATCATCCCTACCTTGTTTATGGACGTTTTATGATGTGCCCCTCTCTTTTTTATATACCTCTTGGAGTTCCATGCAAATATTGTTTGGCATTTTTTAATGTTTTTTTTATGCTTGCCCTAATATAGTTCTGCTGGGGAATTCCTGGGATATCTTTGTGGTTGGGGGTCTTCCACATCTTGCTATAGTATGTCAGTCTGTTTCTCCATGTGTAATGCATCTCCTCCCAGATGCCTGCATCAATCATCCTGAAAAATTTCCAGGGTTTTTTTACAAACCCGCAGGCCCAGTTTGGGAAAATGTGGTAAAGGATAGGGCCAGGGTGCAGAGCCATTAAATAAATTTTCCAATTCATGAATAACTGCGAATTGTAGTGTGTACACTGATCCCATTTAAGAGGACTTTTCTAAATATACTTTAATGACCTTATTTTGTGCTGATGGTAAGCAGATGCGCAAATATTGATTATTGATCATGTGTAATTCCTACAGAGAATTTCGAAGCTTCAAATCCCAGGATGGACAGCTGTAGGACGACTAATGAAAGTGATATGTAAGAAACAATTGAGGAATATAATTATGTAAATATTTGCTACTAAATTGCCTAGTTACTCCAAAATTATCATGGATCAATTAATCACTTGCATTGAAGTTATTTCAAAAGGTAGATATAACTAGCTTGGGCTAGCCAAGAATGATGATAGTTTTATTTCTCATCGGCCAGCCCCTTACACCTCAGGCTATTATTCTGTTGTCATTGTATACTAGCTAGCATACCTGATGTTGCAAGGGATATAAGGACATGCCCACTTGAAGAGGTGTGGTAAATTTGACCAAGCCCATATCCAAATATTTGACCAAGTAATATTTTTAGCATTTTCAGTCTGATGCCTGATACTCCCGGAGGAAGAGGTGTGGCCAAGTGGGACCCTGCTCATTTAAAATTAAATTTATACTAATGAAGGCAGATTTTACATTCCTGGCCATTGGTTTTTAGAAAATAAAAACAATCTCATGAAATTGGTGTCAGTAATAAGCAGTGTCCTTATAAAAAAATATAACAACTATCTCAAGATTCCAATTTTGTAATTAGTTTCGTAACAGTTTACTATACTACTGATTAATTTCATTTTTGTTACTTTAATCAAATTGCAGGAAACCGAAAAAGTCTGTGAAAGTCGAGTGACTTACCATTATTAACAGCAGAATTCTGAAAGAATACAGAAAATCAGAGCGACATGTGAAACATGCATGATTTGGACCACCAAGCCAATGTTGTAGCTGATGTAGCTCGGGAGAGAGAGAGGTTGGGCAACAACAGATTGACTCTGACCTAAAGTTAAACATTCCAACCACTCATTCGGTCAAGTCCAAATAGACAAGGTTTGTTAGAAGTATGGTAGCAGGAAATACAAAGGCCAGAAAGTTTGGCATCTACTGCAGATCTTCCCAAGCTGTCACCTCTGCTACATGATCTTCTCTATGGACAAGGAATGAAGTAAGAATTTCTTGTTCAAGAGTAGGAGTACAGTCATCCTGGATTCATTTGACTCTGTTTTCTTCACCTGGGCAATACTGGGTACCTCTTCCAGACATTTAATGTTATTTACACATGTGATATTGTATGTCACAACCTCCTGCACTGGTGGTGCTTCCTAGGGCTAGGGCTGCAAGATCACCTTCCTGGAATCACTCTGCTTGAGGATTGGTGCCTACCCTGAGGCTCTTGAGTAGACTCCTGCACCCTGTGCTGAGTCCCTCTGCTAGCTAGTCCTGTAGAAAGAAAAACTTTTGAACTGTGGGTCTTGGGACATCAATTAAATTTCATTCTGCTCCCTACATGGTCTAGGGGTGCAGAAGGCCATGAATATCATTAAAATGTCCAACTAAAAAGTTAGAGGTAAACTAAATGAACTCCTTCTTTTAAGCAAATTATGTTTGTAAAGTAGGTAAAAGGTTGACATTGTATCCACCCATGCCACCCTTTAAAATGGCGATAAAAATACCAAAAAATTAATGAAAGAAAATTAAATCTAGCTTGCCAGTGCTGCTGAGAATGGAAGACTCTTTAGTGAGCTGAAGCTTAGCTAAAACAGCTAAGTACCTCAAGTTACATGCCCCAATTCTGTGTTGTGGGCATGTCTAAAATTAATGTAAAATTATGAAGTTGGCAGAATATACTTGAAAATTAAAAAATAGTCCTATTTAAAAGATGAAAAATGAAAAATAATTTGAAATGTCTTCTTCCACCAATTCATAGAATGTTGACCAGAATAGTATTAAATCATTACCACCAATAAATAAATTTTAAACCAGTGATAATATTTATAAAAATTAAATAATAGATAAATAGAAAAAAAAAATAAATAAATGGAAAATGTAGTCATGAGGGGGTGGGTATAACTACACTGATTCCAAATAAAATTAAAAATTAAAAAGAATGAAAGAAAAATATTGAAAGTAACTATGTTAAGGATGTAGCTACATGAATTTATGGCTGCCCAGATTTTACCACCAGCTATTAATTACTAAAAAAAAAAAAAAAAAAAAAAAAAAAAAAAAAAAAAAAAAAAAAAAAAAAAAAAAAAAAAAAAAAAAAAAAAAAAACTGAAAAAAAAAAAAAAAAACTGAAAAAAACAACTAACAAGCAAACAACAACCTGGCATGGAAAGTGGAGATGGTGGATGCTATGTGGGCAGTGACCCTTCCCTTGAATGGATGCATTGGGGGTATTATTTAAAAAAAAAATCTGTTACTGGACACAAATAGACCAGAAATTTGAAAATATTTGGAAAAAAAAAAGCAATAACCCCTCCCCCTACACCATCATGAGCAGTGTTTAGGTCTGAATACAGTAGAAAATCAATAAATGAAACAAAGAAAACTGGGGATGTTCATAATTGCTGAGGCAGCACTGTTGTGGAAATGATTTATCTAATCACTGCCAAGCAGAAGAATAAACTTGAAACTCTTCCAATGCCCTTTTCAACTAGGATAACGTTTGTTGGATAATATTTCTTAAACATAGCATGCAAAGCTGCAAATGGGCCTCTATGTATGCAACTACTAAAACAATAAAAAATAAATAAAAAAAATAAATAAATAAAAAAAAGAAAATAAAAGAAGAAAGAACCAACAACCAGGGCATTGGAAATGGGGGTAGGAAGTAGTATGGACAGTGATCTCTCCCATGAATGAATGCATGGGGGTTTTATTGAAGAAAATGTCCCTTCCTACACACCAATCAGACCAAGAATTTGAAATTTTTTTAGAAAATTTAATAAAAAACAAACCCTACCCTGGAGACACTAGAAAATCAATAACTGAAACAGAGCAAACTGGAGACATTCACAATTGCTGAGGAAGCACTGTTGTGGAAGTCATTTATCCAACAATTTCAATCACTGCCAAGCAGAGGAGTTAATTGAAACTCTTCTAATTGCCTTTTTCAATAATATCTAGGATAGTGTTTGTTGGACAAAGTGTTTTGATCATTGCAAGTGAAGCTGCAAATGGGCCTCTGGTCTCTATTATTATTTGTACAGTCAACCTGTCTGGCAGCTGCAAAACTTTTAAACTCCTGGTTCACATGACCATCATTGATATTGCACTGGCCTCTGTGCATTCCATGTCCCCACAAAAATCTCTGAAAATAAAATAGGGTTTCATCCACAAAAATTAAGGACCAACAAAAAAACTGTACTTATTATTATTTTTTTTTTCACTTTTGGGTGTAAGAAACAGGTGAAGTAAGACAAATTTATGAACCATTTTTTCAAGTTAATTTTATACTCAAGATTATTAAATTGTACCCTTTCACAGAGTGCAGTTTATTAAGAGTTACATTATATTATGAGAATATGCACTACAAACATAACATCTTGTTTATTTTACTTAATTTAAATTTGGTACAATTGTCAAAATCTTACTTCTTTATTCTTTTTTCTAATTTAAATATTTTTGCAAAAAACTTGGTAAGACATAATCACAAAAATGTGTGCCATGAAGACATGTTGTAGACATTTAAAACAAAAATGAACATGTGATAATGTCCAAGTGTTACTTGGGAAATACCATTTTTGATATTTTTAGCTTTACACACAAAGAGGAAGATGTGTGGCCAGATGGGACCCATCCCAGGTTATTCCCTACGTTTAAGTCTTGGGTGCATTCCAAAGTTTTAGGCCTGTAACTCCATTCTTTTATCTGGCATATGGACCATTTTTATTATTATTAATTTTTTAATACAGAAATAGCTGTGGCCATATAGATATGCTCAAGACATTCCCCTTATAGCACTGATTCTATATATATATATATATATATGGGTTTTTGGGTCTGACTTCAACCATTCCAGCATGAATTGAGGATACGAGGACAGACAGACAGACAAACAGATTGTTGGTACTGTATAGTATAGATTCATGTATAACTAACTTATATTTGTAGAATAAAGTATTGATAATTTGGTTGTACTAGTGATCAAGAGCAGTCAGCACTAAGGTCTGTGGCAAATGATCTATCCATTAATGTTAGGAACTGTGGAATTTGTTGTTTATTTTTTTGTGCAATTTCTTGTTGTTTTTTTAAAATAATTTTGACTAAATTATGAGTGGGTGGGAGGGGAGGGGGAGTGAGAGAGAGAGAGAGAGGAAAGCAGTTGGCCAGCCATTTGATACAAATTGTAAAATAAAACCTACTGTCCCACCTCCACAAACTTTTTTTTTTGAAAATTGTTTTTTGTTTTCCTTTCCAACTGTTTTGTTTCGTTTTGTTTTGAAATGTGAGTTTGTCAGGTCAGTTGGTTGGTTGGCGGGTTTGAAGTCACAAATGTGGGCCTACCCTCTTGAAGCACAAGTGTGGGCCAACCCTCTTGAAGCACAAATGTGGGCCAACCCTGAATTTGGCTGGCAACTTGGCGTGTCTGCACTCTAAAGTAAATTAAATAGAGTATTTGTCCTTCCAAATGCCGCCTGCCAAATACAGTTCTGCAGAGGATTGAAACTAAAATAAAATATAGCTCTAAAAATGCAACTATCTGGAACTAAAAAAACAAAAACCAAAAAAAAACAAATTAGGTTAATTACAGCTCTCAAGATTCTGGTTAGCACAACACAACTCTGAAATTTATGTCTGCAAAATATGACTGAAGCTATATACCTTTGAACCTGATTTTAGCTTGTTGTACTTTCTCCAAGAGGGTGAGAATCCTCACCAGTAGAGGAAGTGCTTAAGCCCAATTATTCTATTTCGATTTCCACTGTCAAAAATAATCCATTTTCTCTTTTTGAACTAGAATTGACATTGTGGCACTTTTGCAGTTAAAATGTTGCTACAAATGAATAGCTGACATTTTCAACTGTGATACTGAAATCATTTTCAAATGACGTTCAGAGTATTCAAGTGCTACTTCCTAAAATAAGGAATTTTTTTTTTATGTGAATTTCTAACTTGATACTATGTTACTAAAGAAAATATATGGAAAAATATTAAACTAGAAAGTGCAAAGGTGCCTTCTTTTCAAAATTTATTTTCTGGACAAAGATAACACCCAATAACCACATCCCAATTGGCATGCTAAAAACACAAACAAATAATACAATGGCTAATAAGTATTGAGCAGTAATGAGTTTCAACAGTTCATCTTTTATTTTTTATCTTCCAGGTTATCATCTTCTCACTAGTATGTGTCTGAGAGTCCTTGATAGCCCTCAGCCAGCCCAGCTTCTAAGATGGCCAAAACAGCATTCAAGGAGATTTCAGCTTGTACCCACAAGTTCAGCTGGTTCTTTCACATTCAAATGCTGATCCTAAGTAATGTCCAGAAACATTGAAAGAGAAAGCATAAGTTAGAATAATCTGTGACTAGCTTTCTGTTAATATTAATAAAGATAGATCATGTAAACATCTTATGGAACACAACTTTCTATAAAATACAAAATTAGTAACTATGAAGAGATTGAACAAATTATTAGCTCCACTTCAACATCATAGTTAAAGGTAGTATTATCTGATTCAATCATTTTTTCTTCAGTGTATCGATCATATTTTCATTGAATTAATATTTGGGTTTATTATAAAAGAAGGGGCATGGTTGTCCTGCTAAAAGTAGATAAATCCTGCTAAATTTGACTGATTGCCTTGCTAGATGTTTTCACCAGTTTGGCAAGTCTGGAATGCCCCTCTAGTAATTACTGTCCTTTGAACTTTCTCTGTGGTTTGTGAACACAACTTCCTCTAGAAATGTCCTTTTGAATACAAGTTCAGATTATGACTTTGTAGTTACTCATGAATAGAAAAGTTTATTTAGTGGCCCTATGCCCTTTGAGCCCTAACCCTAAGTACATTCTCTACAAAGATCTCAGACTACATTACTTTATACAGTAGGAAGTAAGACATTTATATATATATATATATATATATATATATATATATATATATATATATATATAGTCACTACCAAAAAAAATATCTTTCATTT
>CBDBGT010000008.1:0-6036 GCA_965205365.1 Bdellovibrionales bacterium | reverse complement strand
TAACTAGACACTGACAGGCAGACAACACCTACCTGCCATTCTTATTCCACAGCCTTGTAACAAGGGTCAACAGTCCGAAGATAGTAACAAGGGTCAACAGTCCGAAGATAGTAACAAGGAGTGAGTTACCGAAAGCAGCGGTTGCCGACCCTATCCGGGAGAACCGAACTCCCTCCTTTCTTCTTCTTCCTCTTTTTCTATTATTTCTTCTCTTCTTTCTTCTTTTTTTTTTTTTTTTTTTTTTTTTTTTTTTTTTTGCAGCAGCAGCAGCAGCAGCAGCAGCAGCGGGTGTACAGTTTTCTGATTTTGAACTGCGTGCAGACCCTTTACCAAAGAAAACCACCTTCATTGAACTGAGCAATAATAAAAAATAAGAAAGAAAAAAATTTTTAATGAATAAAATGATAAATATATATATATATATATTTTTTTTTTAAAGTTTTGTTTATAAACTGTGGCCAAATGATAAGGCTCAGCTATCCTGCACAGAAATCCAGTTATTCAATTTATGGTTCAATTCTTGGAGTGGGTTGTCTTGTTTGTTGTGGGTTTTGTTTTGGTTGCTGTTTTTTTGGTTTGTTCTTTTTTGCTGTTTTGTTTTTGTTTTTTTGGTGGGGGGGGGGGGGTTTCTTGATTCCTTCCTTTCTTCTCCTTTTCTTCTTTCTACACTACTCTTTCTACACTACTCTTTCTTCACTGCATACTTAATAAAATGGCTATTTGGTCAATCTGGGCCACATGCATTCCTGAATCATAGAATATAGCTATTCCAAATCTGCTAGGCCATACAATTTTTTATTTTGTAGCCAAACTGAATTTGGCTAATATTTTGCTATTTCTAAATTCTAACTTTAAAACTATTTCCCTTAATAAAGCCTTAATTTATTGGCACTTAGAGGCTATTTAGACTTATTTCCTGTTTTACATCCACCTCCCTCATTGTTTTAACCAAGATCCTCCAGATCAAAATGTACTTCAAATTACTGTGGAACTTCTGCATTGGAAAATCCGAAATAGTTACATTTGTAAACAGTATAATTTGTAATTGTCTGGTGTAAACTGTAAATCTTGGTAAATTTTTAAGGGAAGTAGTGCAAAATATTGAAGAAAAAATTTTGTGGCTGAAATAAGTTCCTTGGCCACTCCAAAATCATATAAAAAAATTTTTTTTCTTGTTGATGCCATTCTTCATGACAAAAAGAGGCTTTGTTTCACTGCAATTTATATCCTGTAAAATTGACATGCTGTTGTGGCATTTTCTGGAAGATTGCTCCTACTTCATGCCAGCAAAGACACCCCCTGCTGATACTCATTTGTTCACAGTGCCTGCCCACACTGACACTACACACAAAACAGAAGTAGCCACACAGCTTATTGTTACTACAAACTGTGTTTCCCAGTCTTCCTCCTCCAGTGAGTCACTATCACCTTTATAGTTGCTAGCAGCAAGAGACCCTACCAAGACTTGCTAGCTAACTGGTAGGGCTCAACTATTTCTTCAGATTCCTCACCTTCTAGAGTTTGACTATGTTCCTCAGCTGGGGAAATGAGCAGGATAGGCTGAGATTACCATAACTAGTGTCAGTACTAACAGAATACTCAACCCTTGCTGGTTATTGCTGTAACAAGATCCTACTCTGACATAATGAGTGGCTGTGGCATAACCAAAAATCAGCCACAACAGGATGTCGATTTTACAGGATGTAAATTGCAGTGAAACAAAGCCTATTTTTATCATGAAGAATTTCATTAAAAAATTTAAAAAATAAATAAATAAATAAATAATAAATAAATTGTGTATGATTTGAGTGCCTAAGGAACTTCAAAACCAAATAAGTGTTTTCGGACAATTTTTTTTTTTTTTTTTTTTTTTTTTTTTTTTTTTTTTTTTTTTTAATGCACGGAACCCTCCCTTTAAATTACAAGTATCTGGCGCATGGGGGGAAATAAACGGTTCTCCCCGATTCAGGATTCAGGAAAACATCGTCAGAGGCTACTCACTCTATTTAGTTTTGAAACCATGACAACCAGGGCCAGGCTGCCTAGGAAGAGGAAGCTGCAGCTCCAAAACCACACCAGGAAAGGTCAGGAAGCCAGGGAAAAAGTAAGGGAGAGTGTGATGGGCTCTGGTGATGAAAAGATAGCTGAGGACCAGTCCTCCACAGATGTCCTGATAGGTCCCCACAACCTATGTCTTGATTCTGACCTGTGTCTCCCTGGAGCTTCCACTGCTACTAGTTTTTCAGTCAACCCTCCTGGTAATGCACCCCCAGAGGACATTTTGAGGATATTTTCAGAACAATGAAAACTCACACTCAATCAGGAAGGCACAAAGTCACTAGCAATTTTCTTGTGCCACACTTTCACTTCAGAGCTCAAAATATCATATTCTAAAGCAGCAGAACATGCAGCAAAGATTATTGGCAAGACTGATTAAACCATTAGGCAGTGGAGGTCTGATCTGATTGATCATGGGGAGATTAGAGAGAGCGAGACAGGGAAGTATGAGAAACCAAGGGTATTCTGGGAAAATAAAGACTTTAATGACAAAGTAAGAGCTATTATAAAAGAGCAAATAGCATTGACAGTACAAGGAAAAAGTTTGATCAGGATCATAGATTTTTGTGAGTGGGTGAATAACACTTTATTACCCAGTCAAGTCAAACCCCCATTGCATTCGTTTATGCCTGGACTTGGATATGCCCCTGCCCCCAAGGGTGATGCCCCTATCCAGACCTTACCTGAGAAGATCTCCAGGGAGACAGCAAGGAAGTAGTTGAGAGAACTTTGTCTATCATGGGCAGGCTGTTTGGAACACTGATAGTCAACCATTTCATTATTGTTTTTACAAGCTACTGTTTGTGCAACAAACAGTACAATAATAAGTTCATTGATTATTTTTAACCAACATTAGATAAGGATTTGACATCCCTTTTTAAAATGAGGTGTAAAGATATTTTTAGTAAATAATATATGCAAACTGCAAAAAAGAAATAGAAATTAAAAATAATAGCATAGACACCAAAAAATTTGGAAAAAAACATTCCAGACAGACAGACCGACTGGCCAACCGACTGACCGACCAACCGACTGACCGACCAACCGACTGACCGACCAACCGACTGACCGACGAACCGACTGACCGACCAACCGACTGACCGACCAACCGACTGACCGACCAACCGACTGACCGACCAACCGACTGACCGACCGACAGACAGATCATGAATTATAGTAAGATAATGAAAATCAGGGTTGTCATTTGATTTCTGGGAATCTTGAGGCCAAATTATTCTAAGAATTTGGCTATTTGGGAAACTGTTTAGACTTTTTTTTTTTTTTTTTTTTTTTTTTTTTTTTTTTTTTTTTTTTTTTTTTTTTAATTCCCAGGAAGAAGCTATTTCAATTGATTGGCTCTATACCAGTTTAAATTCAAATCAATTTAGTTTCATTTGACATATCTTGTCATACTTGGTGTGAGCGGTTACCCTAGCTTCAGCTAATATTATTCTGCCAGCTAGGATAGCTGCCCGCTCCCTAGCATATAAACAATTCTACCACTGTAAATAAACTAAGGCTACCTAACTGTGGTTATGAGTAGCCAACAGTAGGTTCACACACTCAGTCTCCCTTCAAAATAGGTAATATTAAATACTGGTCAGAGACTCTCCTGTACCAGCAACAAAACAATGATTTTTCCAATATTCAGTATACACTAAGACACTTTCAATTACAACATGGACACTCTAAATAATAACAGTTTAGTTGTGTCGTTTTCTAGTCAGACCATTGGGTGGGGGGGGGGGGGCCTGCTCTGGCCGGCTGTTTGTTCATTAAGTGAATTTATTTTAATTACTTCCTTGTCTTTGTTCTTGTAATTAATTTCCTTCACCGAAACCCATAACTCACATTATCACAATTATCTATCTTAATTAACTTTGTTATTATCATCTTTCTTTATGCAATCATCCTTCTTATTCATTTCTTTATGCAATCATCCTTCTTATTCATTTCTTTACTCTCTTTCTTATTATTAACTTTTTGATGTCCTTTATTTGTTCCTGCCTTGTCACAGGCAGAGTCACTGGGAGTAGTCTCAGTGGCTCTGACACTTGGCAACTCAAAGTTTAAAAAAAGGGAGAAATAATAAGAAAAAAAAGAAAGATTAATAGTTACAATTATTTGGTGAGGTAGGCAAGATGAGGACATATTTGCAACTTTCTTTGTTTAGAAAAACATACTTTTCTAGAAAACAGCAGGATTATTCCAAACCCTCTTGGTTATAAAATTCTCGCTAATATTTGGCTATTTCTAAATTTTAAATTTTAGAAAGATTTCCCTTAATACACACCATAATTTATTTATTGGCACTAAGGAGGTTATTTGTACTTATTTTCCTGTTTTTCATCAACATCCCTCATTACTTTAACCACCAAAATTCTTCAGATAAAAATGCAATGCAAATTACTGTGAAACTTCTGCATTGGAAGATCTAAAATATTGACATTTGTAAACATTGTGATTTGTAATTATCTAATTTTTTGGTAAATTTTAATAACAGGTAAATTTTGCTAATATATGGGAATGATCGTCAGAAACTACACTTCCACTCGTTCATTCATGGAATCATTTCTCAAAGCCTCCCCATTTCTCAGAACCTCGTCATTTCTCAGAACCTCGGCACCCACCAACGGGCTACTTAAGACAGGTAGGAAGAGGCAGCTCCAGGATGACTCCAAGAAAATTCGGGAAGCCAGGAAAAAAAATAAGACAGAGCAGGATGGGCTCTGGTCCAAAAAATCCAGATAGACCCCCATAACCTGTGTCTTGATTCTAACCTGTGTCTCCGTGGATCTTCCACTGCTACTAGTCCTTCAGTCAATCCTTCTGGTAATGCACTCCCAGAGGACATTTTGAGGATATTTTCAGAACAATGGAAACACAGTCTGAATCAGGAAGACACAAAATCACTAGCACTTGTCTTGAGCCACGCCTTTACTTCAGAGTTCAAGATGTCACCTTTGGAAGCAGTAGAACATGCAGCAAAGATCATGGGCAAGACTGACCGAACAGTTAGGCAGTGGAGGTACAATCTATTTCTCATGGGGAGATTAAGGAGAGCCACCAGAAAGGGAAGTACCAGTGGTGGAAGGCACTCTGGGAAAACAGAGACTTAATGATAAAGTGATGGCTTTTGTAAAAGGGCAAACAGCATTCACCATGCAAGGAAACCTTTAATAAAGATCGCAGATTTTTGTGAGTGGGTGAATGACACTTTGTTGCCCAATCAAGCCAAACCCCCATTGCATTCATTTGTGCCTGGACTTGGATATGCCTCTGCCCCTAAGGGTGATGCCCTTATCCAGACCTTACCTGAGAAGATCTCTAAGGAGGTGGTTGAAAGAACTTGGTCTGTGATGGGCAGGCTGTATGGAACACTGATTGTCAACCATTTCATTAATTTATTGTCTCTACAAACTACTGTTTGTGCAATAGACAGTACAATAATGTTCATTAAAATTAAAAGAAAATATTAAACAATCTGAGTAGGATTTGGCTTATGTTCTGAATAATAGGGTGAAGTTAATTTTAAAAATAATTAAAATAAAATAATAGTTTAAAGTGGTGTGAAGAGAAGTTAAAAATAACATCGCCACACATAAGATTTGAACAAACATTCCAAACAAATATAAGTGGATTAAGTTATTTCTTGGGAGATGCAAGCCACTTCCTGGATGCTATGCTTTTCTTGATTGCCAAAACCTAAATGAAAAGGAAAAGGACGTCAAAACAAGAAAACAGGTGGAATAAATAAATATTGGCTGAGAGAAAAATTGTATCTGATCAACCAAGTAACAGTGAGAGAAAAAGGAAAATGTTTCCCACCAATTACAAAATTTTCTTCTTTCTCTACAACATCCTTTATCAGGTAAGTAGTGAGAGAATTCATAAGAAAGCCCCAATAATCAGTAGCTACAGTTACCCAGCAGCCCTAGCAAGTTGCTGTTGACACAGCATTGCAGTCAGCTACTGGTA
>CBDBGT010000007.1:0-68857 GCA_965205365.1 Bdellovibrionales bacterium | reverse complement strand
GGGTTTGATCGTTGTTGGACTCTAGAACTTGTTAAAGCACAAGCTGAGGGCAGCGGTATTGTAGGGTCAATTTCAAAAGAAAAAATCAGAATAATCTTACGTGAACACGATGTAAAACCCTGGCAGCAAAGAATGTGGTGTGTTCCTGAGCTTACAGACGAGTATATCCAAAGAATGGAGTCTATATTGGATCTGTATGAAAGAGGCGATAGTGAAGACTACCCTTTAGTTTGCCTTGATGAAAAGCCTATAGTTTTATTTGAAGACAGTCGTGCTCCTGTTTTAATGGAAGCCGGCAGTTCTAAAAAGGTAGACTATGAATACAAGAGAAATGGTACAGCCAATGCCTTTGTGGCAGTTGAGCCCTTCGGTGGCAAATATGTTGTTGAGATTACTCCTAATAGAAAAAGTGTTTTGTTTGCACAATTTTTAAAGAAACTATCTATTAAATATAAAAAAGCAAAAAAAATTAGTTTAGTTATGGACAATTTAAATATTCACACTAAAACATCACTTGTAAGAGAGTATGGGGAAACAGAAGCTCATAGGATATGGAGTCGGTTTGAAATATACTACACTCCAAAGCATGGAAGTTGGCTAAATCAAGCAGAGATTGCTATTGGTATGTATTCTCGACAGTGTTTAGGAAAAACAAGAATTCCATCAATAAAACTTTTAACAAAAAAAACTGAGGCATGGGTTGATTACATTAATAACAAAGCTGTTACCATAGGATGGTTTTTTACAAAAAATGAGGCTCGTGAAAAAATGGGTTACAGGGGAAAAGATTAAATGGTCAGTGTACTAGTACACCGTGTCACTAATTTTTAATATTTCTGTATATCTTTTCAAATTTATTTCGAGCCTTTTCTTTGGTAAATTGCCAATTAATTTTTACTTTGTCCTTATTTCTTTTCTTACCCCATGCTTCAACTTCTTTGGTCATAGTCTTCATATCTTTAATCCTCCTATCTAAACATTGTTTAGATAGCGCCGAAAATTCTATCTCCGCCATATTCAACCAACTCGCTTTTTTAGGAGTGTAAACCATATTAAACTTTTTCATAATTTTAAAAGCTTTTTTAGGAGAAAAATTTTCATAAAAAGACGAGGCATTATGAGTATTCAGGTTATCTTGAACCAAAGTTAACTTATCTCCACCTTTGTATTCTTTCATTACTTTTTCAATGAATCTTGCATAATCTTTTTTTGTTCTTCTCTCCCTCACTTCAACAATTCTTTTACCCGTTTTAGGTTCCATGGCTAACAAAACAACACAGGTGCCATTACGCTTATAGTGGTAGTCTTCCCTTTTTTCTTTCCCTACAGATGTGGGAGTAGGCACTAAAATGTTTTCAATAAGCTGACAGGGCCTCTCATCAAAGCATATTAAGGGATTTTTAAGATCATATTCTTTCTCGTAATGATCAAGTACATTCTCCATATCAGCAATAAATTTAGCATCTATTTTGCCCAAACACCATTGCCTTTTAAGGTGAGGTTTTACTTCGTTTTTTTTAAAATTCGACTGATATGTTTGTGAGATATACTTTTGACAATATTAAGCTCAACGGCTTTATCAGCCAATAAACGAAGGTTCCATTTTGCATATCCTTTGGGGGCATCACTACAGGCCAATGCTGTTATTTTAGCCCTTGCTTTACCATTGAATATAGTGGGTTGTCCCGGCCTAGGGGCATCGTAAAGGGCTCGCTCAAGTCCACTCTCAAGATAGCGCTCTTTAATATTTTGAATAGTTTTTTTCGTAGGGCCAAGAGCATCAGAAACAAGACAAGGAGATTTTCCACTATCACTTAAGAGCAGAACCCTAGCCCGAGTAATTTCACGGGCCTTAGCGGTGCCTTTTTTAATGAATTTATTCAACCGGGATTTTTCATTTGTCTTTAGTTTGATTTTAACTTCTTTTTTCATACCGCCCTCCATGGCTTTATAAAATTATAAAATCAAAATCAAAAGATTGCAAAAATTGTTGACCTTTTAAAAATTAGTGACACGGTGTACTAGTAACTCGCATAAGTTTTTTAAAAAGATCTGTTTCCTTACAGTGTGTGAAAGCTAGAGCTACTTTGAATTGAAGTAGAAAAAAACATAAAACAAAGAATTTTATAAAACTGTTATTCATTATTACTCCTTTTGTGATTGATGATAATTTTTTTTATAACGAGTTCTCCTCCGAGGTGTTGCTATTTCTATGCCAATCTTATGTTGAAATTAAGATAGGTTGAGTGTTTTTTTTGTTTAGGAAATCGACAGGCGTTTAAAGAACACCAAAATTATCATTATATTTTAATTTATTGAGTAATGGTTTATTAAGCACAAAGTTTTTTCTTTGTAGCGTCTATTTTATATGAATTCTTACGATATAAGTATAGACCTGTTAATTTTTCAGGAGAGCCTTTAGATATCCAATGGTGATTATGGAGCCGGAGTTTTATAGGTGGTGAGAAATTACTAATAGTCATAGCAAAACGTTTAGAGTCATATCGTTTGTTAAAAAGATTTCGTCCAAGACTGGTGTTTTTATAAGTTTTCCCTGCTAGAGAAACAGTCCTTGGCAGTATGTCTGTAGAGTAAGCAATTTTTGAAAATACTTGAAGTGGAATTTTTAAAGAGGGTGAGTAAAACAGTAAAGGAATGTGCGTTATAGGTAGTTGAAAGTATTTAAAGCCATCAGGGGTAGACTTAGATGTGTGGTGT
Organism: Bdellovibrionales bacterium; assembly: GCA_965205365.1. GTDB lineage: Bacteria > Bdellovibrionota > Bdellovibrionia > Bdellovibrionales > UBA1609 > JALZUR01. The sequence continues at coordinate 66,139 of CBDBGT010000007.1, read as the reverse complement.
GAAAGTCCATGATCAGCATAGATTACAAAAAGAGTGTTTTTAAAGTAAGGTTCTTTTTTAGCAGCTTTAAAAAACTCACTAAGTGATTAATCTAAGAATTTTAAAGCATTAAACTCTTCATTGCTTACAAAGCCATTATCCTTAATCTCTTGATCTGTTAAAGATTTAAGTTTAAAGTTTCTTTTTTAGAGGGTATGGTGTATGGCCTATGGTATTCAGCGGTTTGTACAAAGATAAACTGTTTTTTTGTAACAGGCTGTTTTTTTTAAGAATTCATTAACTTCTGTAAAGAGCTGCAGGCCTGAAATTCCCCAGACATCATTTTTTCCAGATTTAAAATCTTTTTCTTCAAATATAGTGATGTTTTCAAGGCTTTGGGAGACAAAGCCTCAAAGATTTCCCTAATTGGCACTGCCACCGATAAAGTAAGGTTTGTTGTAATGGGTAAAAGCATTTGCTGCAGAGTACTGTTTTACTAGCAGAGGGTTTCTTGAAGCTGTTTTTATTGAATTTACGTCAGGAAGTCCCGTGAGGACACCAAAAATAGAGCGTGCTGTTCTAGTGCTGGTGACAAATGCGTTTTCAAAAAAAAGTCCTTGTGGAATGAGTGAGTTTAAAAAAGGAGTGGCACTGATTGTTTGTCCAAAGTGTTGAAGCTTAAAAGCAGCAAGAGACTCCATCATGATGATAGCTACATTGGGCGGCTCATCAAAGTCATGGGTGGTTTTGATTGCTCGGTTAAAATTTAAAGTGTCGTAAAAGTATAAAAGTGGGTTTACTCCAAGAGCGGAGATGAAGTTGTTAGGGCTAAAATGAGCATCACTCCATCTAAGAGGGCGCTTAGAGAGTTTTCCATGGCTAAAAAGAGTAAGGGCGAGAAATAAAGGCAGTATGATTTTAAAAGAAGTGTTAAAAATAGGTTCACCAGAAACAAAAAGTTTTTCTGTAAAGATAACCTTATTTAAAATGAAGAAAAATAAAACAAATACAAGAAAAGCTAAAAAAACAATAAGAGTCATGTGGTAGCTTTCACTAATCATTTGAAAGTTAATCAATGGGTTTTTAAGAAAAACAGTGAAAGAAGAAGCGTTGATTCTATTTTTTAAATATTCATAGTGCCCTAAGTCCACTAAGAAAAAAAAACTGTAGGCAGTGAGTATTAAAGAAAAGGCTAGTTTAAGAAAAGTTGTGGGGTGTAGTTCTTTTGGTAAAAACATTTTACGCCCGTCTTCTTCAAATATGGCATTCACTAGCTTTAATGAATATCCAAAAAACCAAAAAGGTAGACTTAATAAAATTCCAGCTCTTAGGTCAAATTTAAAACCAATGTAGAAAGCTTTTATAGCTTCATTTGCAGTATAGGGAAGGTCACTTGAAGACTTAAAGAGTAGAAAAAAAACAAGCCTAAAAAAAACGGCTAGAATGAAAAAACAGAGGCTTAGCTTTAAAAAGCTTTTAATTTCTTTAGAGACGAGTCTTCTTGGTGGCATAAGGGTTTTATAGGATAAAGGGCTTAGAACAGCAAGAATTTCATGAATACTCTTTATCTTAAAAACCTGTTGTGTTAAATCCTTTTCATGGGTGAATTAAGTGAAATAGTGATTCTTAGTGGTGTGTTTGCAGTAGGCCTAATAGGTTCAGGTCTTTATTACTTTGCAAGGTTTTTTCTATTTAAGGGTAATACTGGATCAGACAGCCAGTTGTTGGAAAAGGAGGGAAAATCTCAGAAAGTGGTTTCGCTTTCTCAGGCTTTGGCTCATTCAAGAAAAAGTATATGGCGTTTAGGGAGTGATTTGCCTTTAAGCTCCATTGAGGATTTAGAAGAGGCGTTGTACATAGCTGATTTAGGGCCTCATACAGTGGCATTTTTAATAGAGCGTGTTCAGGAGCAAATTAAGGGCGAGGAGTTTAGGCTAGATAAGATTAAAAGTATTTTTAAGAGTGAAATGGTTAAAATATTTAAAGATGAGTCTTCAGAGGAAAAAATATCAGCACTAATTAGTGAAAAACAAAGTTTCCCCCATGTTATACTCATTGTAGGGGTAAATGGTGCAGGGAAAACAACCACCATGGGAAAATTAGCTTATAAATTTAGTCAAAAAGGAAAAAAAGTTATGATGGCAGCTGGTGACACCTTTAGGGCTGGAGCTGAGACACAGCTTAATGTGTGGGCGGAAAGATCAAATACACTTATTTTTAAAGCCTCTTCCCAAACAAAAGACCCTGGAGCGGTTGCTTTTCAAGCTTATGAGAAAGCTAAAAAAGAAGGTGTAGATATTTTGCTTATTGATACAGCTGGAAGGCTTCACACCCAGGATAATTTAATGAAGGAGCTTAAAAAAGTTAAAAGAGTTCTTGAGAAGAAGGGTGTTAAACTTCCCCAAGATATTTGGATGATTTTTGATGCAAATATGGGTATGAATATTTTTCATCAGGCTAAGGCTTTTCATAAAGCCTTGGGATTAACAGGTGCAATTATGACAAAAGTAGATGGATCTGCTAAAGCTGGAATGGCTGTGGGAGTTAGGCAAAGCTTAGGGGTTCCAATTTTAATGCTTGGCATTGGAGAGGCCATTGAAGATATTCGCCTATTTAATTCGCAGGATTTTGTAAACTCCCTTATAAGTTTAGAGGGTGAGTCAGACTAAGGTGCGCTAAGAGTTGACTGACAACCAGTGAAATTCTAGGATATATCTTAACTGAAGGTGATAAAAGATGACCTCAACAGAAAGTATTAGAAATTTTGAACAATACGACTTGTCAGTGGGCGGACACGCTTTAACTATTTCTACAGACCAAGATCAACAAAAAATGGATCTCATTGTTAATATGGCAAATGAGAAAATTAAAAGTTCTTTATTAAAGAACCATTCCTTTCAAAAATGTTTAATGATTGCACTATTACAGGTGTGTGAAGAGAATATTGACCTTAAATCAAATATCCATAAAAAAGTTGATGACCTTGAGCAGAAAGCAGAGCAGGTCTTAAGTAAATTTCAAAATCTTATATCTGAAGAGTAAAATCTAAAAGTCACCTTTTGTTGTTTGGAGTTTTGTTTGTGAACAGCTTAGGGCAAAAAAAGAATTTATTGCGTAAGCAAGTAAGCTCTTTAAATTGGAATGTTGAAGTTTCATTAAACCCCATTGTGGAAGATAAGACTTTTCCAAAAGGTTTATGGGCTATGTTTAAACCTTTAGGTGAGGAGCCAGGGCTTAAAGATTTACCTGCTGATGTTGAATTCTGCTGGCCTTATACTCTAGATTCTGCTTTAGGTGAGATGACTTTTTCTAAAGCTACGAGGTTTAAAAAATCTGAATTAGGTTTTTTAGAGCCTGATGTTTGTAATGAAATTCTTAAAAAAAATATTTCAGTTATTTTTGTCCCAGGGAAAACCTTTGATTTTAAAGGAAATCGACTTGGGAGAGGAAAAGGGTTTTATGATCGGTATTTGAAAGATTTTAATGGTGTGACTGTTGGAGTTTGTTCAAGGGCAAGGTTTTTAATGGAGCCTATTCCTGTTGAACAGAATTTAGATGTGGCTGTTGAGTACATATTGACTGAACAGTTTTTGTATAAAGTGAATCCTTCTGGGAAGGTGGTGTAGAATGGATGTAATCATAGTTGGAGCTGTGTTGGTTGGTTTAGCTGTAGGTATTTTAGTTGCTTTAGCAGTTAAGGCCATGGTGGATAATAAAGTTAAAAGAACAGCTGAGCGTGAGGCTCAAAGAATTATTCAAAAAGCTAAAGCAAGGGCTTTTAAGCTTGAGAAAGAGTCTAATAGTAAAACTCAGCAGTTAGAGAAGAGAGTGAAAAAAAATGCTGAAGATGAGATTAGAAAAGAAAAGGAAAAAATTAAAGGGCTTGAGAAGGTATACAATCAAAAACTTCAAAAAATTCAGTTTAAAGAGCAGTCTTTAAACGATAAAATAAACCAAAATGAAAAACGCTTTGAGGTTAAAGAAAAAGAGGCTGAAAATAGAAAACTTCGAACAGACAAAAAGTATAAAGAGCTTGAAGTTGTAAAAAAAGACTTTCAAGAAAAGCTTGAGTCTGTTGGAAGAATGACTCAGGACCAAGCTAAAAAAGAACTTGTTTCAAGTCTTGAAGAAGAGGCTAGAAGAGATCTTGCAATGAATATGGCCGCCATTGAAGAAGAGGCTAGAGGTGAGGCTGAGGCTAAAGCTAAGAGAATCATTAGTATAGCAATTGCAAGGTTTGCTGGTGGGTATACTGCTGAAAAAACTACGAGTGTCTTACCACTTCCTTCAGAAGATATGAAGGGTAAGGTTATTGGTAAAGAGGGTCGTAATATTAGAGCTTTTGAAAGTCTTTGTGGTGTTGATTTGATCTTAGATGAAGTGCCTGATTCAGTTGTTATTTCAGCATTTGATCCTGTAAGGCGTGAAGTTGCAAGGCGTGCATTAGAGGTGCTTTTTGCAGACGGTAGAATTCACCCTGCAATGATTGAACAAGCAATTCATAAGGTGAAAAAAGACTTGTTTAAATCCATTAGAGAAGATGGTGAGAAAGCATGTTTTGAGCTTGGTGTGACCAATATACATAAAGATATTATGGACTTAATAGGAAGCTTAAAATACAGGCTTTCTTATACACAAAATAATTACAGTCATTCTCTTGAGGTGGGGATGCTTTGTGGAATGATGGCGGCAGAACTTGGTGAAGATATTAAAGAAGCAAGGCGAGCGGGTTTATTACATGATGTGGGTAAAGCATTAGACCATTCTATTGAAGGAAGTCATGCTATTATTGGCGCTGATTTTATTAAAAAACGTGGTGAGCGGTCAAGAATTGTACATGCAGTGCGTGCTCACCATTATGAAGAGGAGCCAAGCACTATTTTAGCTCACTTAGTAATTGCAGCAGATGCTATTTCTGGGGCGAGGCCTGGAGCTAGAAAATCAACTCAAGCAAATTATTTTAAACGTTTAGAAGATCTTGAAACCATTGGCAATAGTTTTGACGGTGTTTTAAGAACCTTTGCAATACAAGCTGGTAGAGAGATTAGAGTTATTGTGGACAGCTCTAAGGTTAATGATGAACAGTCAGTAATGCTTTCTAAAAATATTGCGCAAAAAATTACTAAAGAGATGAACTATCCAGGCCAAATTAAAGTCATTGTAGTTCGTGAAACCAAAGCAATTGAGCACGCTAGGTAGTAAAGGGATAAGTGTAAATGAGTTTTTCAGCAAGAGAACAGTTTGAAATTTTAAAATCAAATGCAGTAGATATGATTTCTGAACAGGATCTAATGGTAAAACTTAACGTATCAATTAAAGAAAAAAAACCCCTTAGGATCAAATTTGGAGCAGACCCTTCAAGGCCAGATCTTCATTTAGGGCATCTGGTTCAATTGTTAAAGTTAAAACAATTTCAAGATTTAGGGCATGAAGTTTTATTCTTAATAGGTGATTTTACAGCACAAATTGGTGACCCTACAGAAAGAAATGAAACCAGACCAGTTTTAACTAAAGAGGAAGTGTTAGAATATTCTAAAACGTATTCTCATCAGGTTTTTAAGGTTTTAGATAAAGAAAAGACAAAGGTTATTTATAACTCAGAGTGGTTTGATAAATTTTCATCAAGTGATTTTATAAAACTTTTAAGTCAGTACACAGTAGCTAGAATGATTGAGCGAGATGATTTTGAAAAAAGATTTAAAGCTAAACAACCCATAAGGCTTCATGAGTTTTTATATCCTTTAATTCAAGGGTTTGATTCAGTACAGTTAAAGTCAGATGTTGAGCTTGGTGGAACAGATCAAAAGTTTAATCTTTTAGTGGGAAGAGACCTTCAAAAATCTTATGGGCAAAGGTCTCAATCAGTTTTAACACTTCCGCTTTTAGAGGGTTTAGACGGTGTTAAAAAAATGTCAAAAAGTTTAAATAATTATATTGGATTTAATGAAACTGTGAAAGATATGTTTGGAAAATTTTTAAGTATTAGCGATAAACTTATGTATAGGTATGCAAAACTTATACTCTTAAAATCAGATGAAGAGATAAAATCACTTCAAGCTCAGGTTCAATTAGGTAAAGTGCATCCTAAAAAAATTAAGGTAGAATTAGCCAAAAAAGTGGTTCAAATATTTTATACATCTAAGGAAGCTGATGAGGCGGAGCAAGAATTTGAAAGAATTTTTGTTAAAGGTGGAACACCGGATAATATTAAAAAAATGTACTTTGAAAAACAGATTCCTTTATGGATTTGTAGGGTTATTGTGGAAGCTGGGTTTGCCCAGTCAAATTCCCAAGCTCGAAGGTTGGTTGAATCTAGGGCTGTTGAAATTGATGGCGTAAAGCTTAATGATCCAAAGTTTGAATTGTTGCTGAGCGCAAAAAACACCTATCTTTTAAAGGTAGGGAAAAAGAATTTTGCAAAAATTGTGGCTAAATAACTAGAATATGAAATTAGGAAAAAAAAATGAAGATTAAATTTCTCCCTGAAGATATAGAAGTAAATGTAAGGCCTGGGCAATCGGTTTTAAGTGTAGCTCAAGAAAATAGTATTTTTATACGCTCTGTTTGTAAGGGGGTTCCCTCTTGTGCAGAGTGTAGGGTCGGTGTTGTGGAGGGGGTTAATAATGTTTTACCTCCAATGAATGATGAGCTTGATTTAATTGGAACAGGTTATTTTGTTGACAATAGACGTTTAGCTTGTCAGATGCATTGTTTTGGAGACCTTGTTATTGATCTTCAGGAGCATGTTGATAAGGGTTTAGGGAATGCTAAACAACCTAGAGGTGGAATTAGAAAAGAAATAGGTGCGTCTAAAGCTAGAATGGGAAATATTTTAGAAGAAGCGGAGGCTAAGGCTGTTAAAATAGAAATGACTGAAGGTGAAAAAAAAGAAGCTGAAGCACTAAAAATTAAATTGACTCATAGGCAAGTGGTTTATAGTAAAAAAATGGAAAGTTCGAGTAAACCTAAACCAAAAAAGAGTAATAAAAATCGTCGACGAAGGAAAAAATAAGAGTAGAGCCGCGTTTAACCATAAAAAAGTAATTGATGAGGTGTGAGTTAACACCTTATGGTTTTGAAAAGAAGAGTAAATTTAAGGAATGAGTAATATTTTATAAAGTAAGCTTTAAATATCTTTAATAAATTTTTTTAGGTCGGCAGAGAGTTTATTGTCTTTTAAGCCTGCATAAATATTTGCCTTTAAAAATCCTAAAACAGACCCTCCATCAAAACGAGGACATTGTGTAATGACACCTGTAAGGCCATGATCTTTTGCCATTAAAATCATAGAATCTGTTAATTGAACCTCTTCATTTTTCTTTGGGCTTTGCTCTATATATTTTAGTATCTTGTTTTTAAAAATATAACGCCCTGGAAGGATAAGGTTGCTTGGAGCATTTTTAATCTTTGGCTTTTCAACGATTTTTAAAATATTTAAAGAACCATTTGCTTTCTTAGTTTCAGCAACACCGTATTGGGAAACTACACTAGAGTCTGCCTTTAAAAGAGAAATAGCATTAGCACCTGTTTTTTCAAACTCTTTCTTTAATTCAATACAAGGGTTTTGTGACAAATCCTGTGGAAAAAAAATCTCATCAGGTAAAAGCACATAAAAATCACGGTCTTTGATTTCTTTTTTTGCTGCAAGAATGGCATGAGCTAAACCAAGCTGCTCTTCTTGATATACAAGAGTAACCTTAGGAAGCTGTTCAATATTTTTAAGCTCTTCAACTAAACTAGGTTGCTTATTTTTTTTTAAAAGATTTTTTAGCTCAGAATGCTCTTTAAAATAGTTTTTTAAAGTTACTTTGTCCTTATGAGAAACAATAATAGCTTCTTTGACTCCAGCATTTTTTAACTCGTTTAAACAATGATGAATTAAAGGAAGGTTTAAAAGAGGGAGCATCTCCTTTGGGGTAACTTTTGTACACGGAAGAAACCTTGTGCCTTTTCCTGCTGCAGGAATAACTCCAACTTTTGGTGTATCATAGATCATTTAAAGATTATAACTAGAATTAATTAAACAGCAAACGATGAGCCACAGCCACATGTTTTTGTAGCGTTTGGATTTGAAAAGACAAAGCCTTGTCCATTTAAACCACCTTCAAAATCAAGGCGCATTCCCATGATGTATAACAAGCTCTGTGAATCTATTACAATTTTTAAGCCCTCTTCGGGTTCAAAGAATTTGTCTTTCTCGTTTATTTTAGAATCAAAACCTAATTTATAAGAAAACCCTGAGCAACCACCGCGCTTTACGTTTATGCGTAAGAAATCTATTTTAGACCTGTTTTCTAAACCTTTAATAGAGGTGATTTGTTTTAAGGCTGAATGAGTAACTGTGATCATATGCTTATATAATAGCATAAATTACTTAAATGTAAAATATTTTATACTAAAGTACTATAATCAAAGGGCTAAGCTTCATATTATAGGGTTTGACTAAAAAACTATGATATTTAGCTAGTTTAAGGTGGCTATGATTTTTTCAGCTAGTGCAAGAGTACTTTCTTTCTGAGTAGTTCTTCCAAAGCTGATCCTAAGGGTCTGAGCTTGTAGAATATTTAAGTTGTTTAAAACTCGGTTTTTAGTGCCTTCTGTGGAGCAAGCACTTGACTGGCTTACTGAAAAAGGAAGAAGTTTTAAATAAAGTGGGGTTGCACTGCTCCAATGAAAAAAAGTAATATTGATGGTGTTTGCTAAAGAGTTTTTAAGGTCACCATTGAGTTTGTGATTTGTATTTTTAATTTTACTTAAGAAAAGTTTTTTTAATGAAGAGTAATGCTTTGTATCAGCAACTATGTTCTTTTTCGCTACCTCACAAGATTTTCCAAACCCAACAATTAAAGGTGTGTTTAGAGTTCCAGAGCGTAAGTTATTTTGTTGACCTCCTCCTACAATAAGGGGCCTTATGGAAGGGGTAGAGTTTTGATTTATAATGAGTGCTCCTACTCCTTTTGGACCGTATAATTTATGAGCCGAACAACTTAAAAAATCTATGTTTAGTTTAGCAAAAGAAAATTTAAATTTTCCTAAAGCCTGTGTAGCATCAATATGTACGAAAAGATCGTGTTGTTTAATTAACGGGACAAGGGTCTTTAAATCTAAAATAGTTCCAAGCTCATTGTGTGCATAAATTAAACTTACTAAAGAGCCTTTTGGCATTTGTAAAAGAGCTTTGTTAAGGCTTTCCATATTAACAGAGCCGTTAGTGTTTGATTGAAATATATTAGTTTGTTGTGATTTTTGAAACGAAGCATCATGGTCGATATTAGAGATTAATACGGGAAGATTTTTTTTAAAAAAATCTTCAAAGAGCCAATTAATGGATTCTGTGGCTCCAGAGGTGAAAATAATCTCTTCATTTTTACAATCTATGAGGCTTGAGATCTGTTGTTTTGCTATTTTTATAGCAGCCTGTGACTGCCAACTCATTTTAGAGGTTTGCCCAGACGGGTTTGCAAAAATATTAGAGAAGTAAGGAAGCATGGCTTTTAATGCTTCTGGACATACTGGAGTGGTTGAATTGTAATCAAAAAATTTTTTACTCATGGCCTTTTATTGTACTTTTAGTAGAATGATGATGTAAATGCTCATTTAAAATAGGTGTATTTATTACTAAATTTACAGGCTTATAGGAGGTGTATATGGCGGAGGAGCTTATTTTTAGCCCAACTGATGAGCACTCAATGTTAAGACAAATGGTTAGAGACTTTAGTCTAAAGTCTGTAGAGCCCCAAGCTTTAGAGCACGATAGAGATGAGAAGTTTAATTTAGATCTTTTAAGGTCTACAGGGGAACTTGGCTTATTAGGTGTAACTGCTTTAGAAGACTTTGGTGGCTCAGGAATGGATGCCACAGCTGCAGTAATTGTACATGAAGAGTTGTCTTATTCAGATCCAGGATTTTGTTTAGCCTACTTAGCACACTCTATGCTTTTAGTGAATAACTTTTCAGTTAATGCAGGGGAGGAGCTTAAGGCAAAGTATCTTCCAGGAATGTGTGATGGAAGCTTCATAGGGGCTATGGCTATGTCAGAACCAGGCGTTGGAACTGATGTTTTAGGAATGACAACAAAAGCTGAAAAAAAGGACCATACATATATTTTAAATGGCTGTAAGATGTGGATTACAAATGGATGTTTAGACAACAAGGGAACTCCGGCTGATGGTGTGTTGGTTTATGCGGTTACAGGAACAAAGCTTAACGGGCGCCCAGCCTTGTCATCATTTTTTGTTAAAAAAGATTTTCCAGGGTTTTTTGTAGGGCAAAAAATCACTAATAAATTAGGTGTAAGAGCTTCTAATACAGCGGAGCTTATTTTTAAAAACTGTGAAATTCCAGAAAATTATTTAATTGGTAAAGAGGGGGGTTCTTTAGTTCATATGATGAGAAATCTTGAAATTGAAAGATTAGCACTAGCGGCAATGGGTTTAGGGATTGCCAAAAGGTCTTTAGACATAATGGTTAAGTATGCTTATGAGCGCCATGCTTTTGGAAAATCAATTTCTAAATTTGGACAGATTCAAAGATATATTGGGGAAAGTTACGCACAATATAAGGCGGCAAGAGCCTATGTTTATCAAACAGCTTTTGGTGTGGGGCCTAAAGGAACTAAAAACCGTAAAGACTCTGATGGTGTAAAACTTGTTGCAACAACTATGGCAAAAAATGTTGCTGATAATGCTATTCAGGTTATGGGTGGTTATGGTTATGTTGGAGAGTATGTAGTTGAGCGTTTGTGGAGAGATGCAAAGCTTTTAGAAATCGGTGGTGGAACTATTGAAGCACATCAAAAAAACATTACTCAAGACCTTATAGCTGGGTTATAAAAAATCGACTTCCTTTTTTTATAAAGTTTAAGAAAGCGTTTAAGGGAAAAGGTGTGTGGACTAAAAAATTTAAACCTCTTTTTTTTATAATAAATTTAGATAAATGAGAGTGTTTATAATTAAGTGAGCATTGAAATTTGTTCTCTAAACACATGTTTTAACAGGCTTAGAGGAGGAGGAGTTTGTGGGGTTAGGGAGTGTTTTTTATAGCGTTTATCATGTTACTAAATTTATTTTATATGGGGATGATCACTTAAATCTTCATATTTTCTACATTTTAAGAGTCTTTTTTATTGCCTCAAGAATTAAGTCTAGGTATCCATGTTGGTTATGAATGAGAATTATTTTTTTGAAGGCCCAGAGAAAAAACTAGAGCTTGTTTTTAAAGCTGAGGTGGGGAATTTACTTAAAAAACCTTATGCCTTTTGGAATGACCTTGTGAGCTTAGTAAGGGCAAAGATTTTATCTTCCATTGAGTCTAAAACCTGTAAAGCATTTTTGCTTTCTGAATCAAGTCTTTTTGTTTGGAAAAATAGAATTATTTTAATCACATGTGGGACAACAAGGCTTATAGCAGCTGTAGAGTATTTGGTTTCTACATTTGGGAAAGACTTATTGGAAGAGGTTTTTTATGAAAGAAAGAATGAGTATGAGCCAAGTCTTCAAAAATCATCAGCTTTAGATGATATGATTTGTTTAAAAAAAATCTTAGGTGGCAGTACCCATAGGCTTGGTCGAAAAGATGATCATCATGTGCATATTTTTAATAATTATTTTAATGAAAATAAAAGTAGTACAAAAGTAAACACTCTTGAATTGCTTATGTATGGTCTTCAAGGAGAATTTAAAAATTTTTTTATGAATGATCCCGCTCTTCAAGAAAAAGTATTAAGTTCATTAAAAGAAATTTTATTTGAATTTAAGTTTGATTCATATTTTTTTAAACCAGAGGGTTTTTCTTTTAATGCTTTAAATGGTGATCAATATGCAACAATGCATGTCACTCCTCAGGGTTTTGAAAGCTATGTAAGTTTTGAACTTGATCAGGTAGATGTTAAAAAAGCAATTAAGATAGTGGAAAAACTTTTGTATCTTTATAAGCCTGTTTCATATGATATTATTTTATTTTCTCAAGAAGATGAGAGTTTGGATATGGATTTTGAGAAATATGAAGTGAAACAGGTTTCTAAATTAGAAACAGAGTCTGGTTATAATATTTTATACAGCCATTTTTATGATAAACAAAATATTTATACTAAACCATTTACAGTTTAACCTTAAGGAAAAAGAGATAGTCAATATGAAAGAAGGCGTAGATATTTGGGTAAGTGAAAATTTTAATGATGTTTATAAAATGAATTATAAAGTTAAAAAAACTTTGTACTCAAAAGAAAGTAATTTTCAAAAAATTGATGTGATTTTAACAGAACATTTAGGCAAAGTATTATTTAATGATGGGCTTTTAATGACGTCTGAAAGAGATGAGTTTGTTTATCATGAAATGATTGCTCATGTTCCAATGTCTTCTCACCCTAACCCGGAAACAGTTTTAATTGTTGGTGGTGGAGATGGTGGCACAGCCAGAGAAGTTTTAAAACATGATTCTGTTAAAGAGCTTGTAATGGTTGAAATTGACCCTTGTGTAATTGAAGCATGTAAGGAACACATTAAACTTACCTCATGTGAATTAGACAATCCAAGGCTAGAGTTGATTGTTGAAGATGGTTTAAAATATGTGAAAGAAACAACTAAGAAATTTGATATAATCTTAGTGGACTCCACAGACCCCATTGGGCCAGCGGCGCCTTTATTTGATGTAGCTTTTTATAGTGATGTTAAGGCCTGCCTTAGAGAAAGTGGCATTGTAGTTTCACAGTGTGAAGGCCCGTTTTTAGCATTAGAAATGCAGAAAAAACTTTTAGCAATTAAGGCTAAGTTATTTGATAAAACTGCTATTTACAATTATTCAAATATTACTTACCCGGGAGGTTTATGGTCCTTTTCTTTTGCTTCAAAAACACAAGACCCTATTTTAGACGCAAAGCCTCTTTCTCATAAAATATCTAAAGGCCTAAAGTATTATAATCAACAGCTCCATAAAGCAGCCTTTGCTCTACCTCAGTTTCAAAAAAATGAACTAAAAAAGTACTTAAAGTGATGCAGATTAATTGGGAAACTAAAAAAATTTTTAATAAACAAATTGGGTTTGAGGTTTTTCCAGAAATTGTAATAGAAAAGTTAAATGAGTTTATAACAGATGAGAGGAAAGAAAGAATTCAAAAAATCTTGTCTCAAAGAAGCTCTTACTTTGTTCCTGTTTTGGAAAATATTTATGACAGGGGTAATGTTAGTGCTGTAATGAGAAGTGCAGAAGCATTTGGATTCTATAGGTTTCATATTATTAAAATAAATAAAGATTTTAAAGAATCCCAGAGAGTAACTCAAGGTGCAGACAAGTGGCTTGATGTGTCTGAGTGGACCAATACAAAAGATTGTATTTTAAAGCTTAAAGCAGATGGTTATAGAGTTTATACAACACATTTATCTAAAAAAGCTGTTGAATTTGATGAATTAAATTTAAAGGAAAAAACAGCTGTTATTTTTGGAAATGAAAGAGATGGTGTTAGTGAAGATGCACTGGCTCTTACTCATGGAAATGTTTTGCTTCCCATGGCGGGCTTTACACAAAGTTTTAACATTTCAGTTGCAGGGGCTTTGAGTTTTCAGAGAGCTTTTTTAAAAAATCCTCCTAAAATTCAAAAAGAAGAAGAAAAACTTTTAAAAGCTATGTATTTTTTAAGAACTGTAACTTGGCCTAAAAAAGCTTTAGGTGAGATTTTTAGTACATAGTTTTTATTAAAGGGCTTTTTATTTCTTAATTGCATTACTGCTTTCATTACTTTTTAAAGAAATACGTTTCTTTATTCCATAAAAATAGGTATAGAACTTCCTGACTTCGACACAACACGGCGCATAAAGCTAATAAAATCAAGCGCTTAGATTTTGCTGGGGTCACTACATTTGCTCTTTAACTAGGCGAATACAGTCCTTTCTCTTAAGGTTTAAAACTTGGTAAATTTTCTTTAAAACAGGAGTAGTCTTAGATACAAGCTCATAAAATCGCCCCGTACTAGAGTCTTTTAAAACACTGTACTCATCTCTATTTAACTCCTCTTTAAGATCTAAAAAACTAAACTCTAATTGGTTTTCCTTAATAAGCTTATTTACTCTACAAACAATTGCATATGCTAGAAAACAAATTCCAATATGAGCCTTAATCCTCTCAGACTTCCAATGAAAAATAGGTCGCATCTTTAAATCTGTCTTACTTATTCTAAACGCTTGTTCTATTTTCCACAGCCCTCTATAACGCTCTAAAACTTCAGCTGCAGACTTGTCTTCAAGATTTGTAATGACACCATGAAAACCATCCCACTGAGCGTCTCTACTAATCTTACACTTATCAACCTCTACATCCCCCTTAAAAGACTTAAGGTACTTTTTCGTTCCATAATTAGTTATAAGGTCACTTGCTTTAAGTTTTCCATCTTTGGCTTTCTTTAAAAGACGAACAATTATCTTTTCCCGGTCAAATGCATCTTTATAAGCTCTTTTATTAGAATACCCAACAACAAGCCTTCTTTTCTTGTGCTCAAACTCTCTAACCCACTGCAGTTCATTGCTCACCACATGGGGTTTAAAGTTTTTATGACAGATTTCTTCTTTTAAATTCTTTGGTAAAGATTTTAACTTAGCCCCCACAATATAATGAATGTTTTCAGCTTCTAGTAAAACTAAGTTTGCCTCATTAAACATACCTCTATCAGCCACAAGGGTAACTTGATTTACATTAAAACGGGTTTTTAAGTTTTTAACTATCTCTATTAATGTGTTGCCCTCATAAGTGTTGCCAGGAAAAAGCTCATAAGTTACTGGGTGTCCCTGTGAGTTTGTAACCAAGGCGAGAACAACTTGAGTTTCTTTAAACTTAGCATCCTTACTAAAACCATTGGCTCTAAGTTCATCTGAAGTAAAGCTTTCAAAATATAGCGTTGTGACATCAAAGAACATAACGTCAACCTGGTCATTAAAAAGGTTTAGAGTGGAATTTAAGACTTTTGATTTTAGTCTTTCTTCGTTTAGAAAAACTCTGTCCATCATACGGTATATCTTATGAAGAGGAAGGGGTTTTGAGAAAACTTTTTTTAAGCTATCTGCTGTTTTTCTTTTACTCTGCGGCCTAGAGATTCTTGCTAAAACACAATCTTGAAGAATAGAGTTCCACTCATCATCTTTTTTTGTGTTTTTTATGATATCGTTAAAGTTCATTTGATTATAAACTTTGCCTAAAACTGTGTGAATGCCTTGGTTAACACGACCTTGCTCAGATAGATTCTTTATATCCACTAGCTCTGGGTTTCTTGTGCTGGCTTTTTTTGTGCAAGTCGTGGAGTGCACAGTTTCTTCCATTCCAGGAAGGGCTGGGTTTCTTGTGTTTTTTAGCTCTATTATTAAGTCCTGTGCTGCTTTCTTAATAATGGCTATTTCTCTTGCATCCTTGTGTTGTCCCAGAGTTCTAATGACTTTTTGAATAACTTTATTTTTTACTCGAGTAGATTCAACTATTCTAATTGAAACACTTCCGTTTGGTTTTTTTACTTCTCGAATAAACATGGCTATTAAAATTACTAGCCTAAAAATACTTGTAAAGAAAAAAAAGGGGTCACTACATTTTGAGTTTTAGACTTTTTAACCTTCTCTGGTGCGTATATTTGAACTCAAGAGGGGCTTTTTAACAGGAGTGTCGAAGTCAGGAGAAAAACTTTTAAAAGCTATGTATTTTTTAAGAACTGTAACTTGGCCTAAAAAAGCTTTAGGTGAGATTTTTAGTACATAGTTTTTATTAAAGGGCTTTTTATTTCTTAATTGCATTACTGCTTTCATTACTTTTTAAAGAAATACGTTTCTTTATTCCATAAAAATAGGTATAGAACTTGAGGCAATGTCTTTTTCATTTATACAAAACTCCTTTATAATAAGAAAATCTTATATAAAAGAGACTTCTAAGTGGCTAGATCAGCAGCCTCAGGTTTCAACATCTTAGGCTTTAGGTCCTCCACTAATTTTAGAAGGCAATCTTAATAGGAGTCAGCCTCTCCGTTATCTAGAAGGGTGTAGTTTGTGCCAATCTCATTTGAGGTGGCCAGTACCAACTTGAAGTATTGATGTAATTTGAGTTTAAAAGTCCACATCGCTGCAGTATTTTGTGCATAAATGACTCTGGGTTTGTGTAACCATAGCCCATCCTTCTAAGCACTTTAATCTTGTTGTTTAAGCCTTCACTTACTGCTGTTGTGAGCCCAGACATAATATATCCTTCAATGTAACCTCTGTACTTTCTTAAGGTTTTTGCAAATTTCAAAAAGGGCTTTAATTTTGACTCTCTTGCATATCGGTACCAAAGAACCAGAGCTTTTCTAAAGTCTTTTACATTCTTTTGATCTAAAACTTTATGGAAGTGCTCAACTAAAACTGAAGCTTTAAAAATGTTCTTATTCACATCTAAAAGCCTCTCTAATTTAGTAAAATCTCCTTTAGATAAATTCTTCTCACGCTCCACTAAAATATATCTTTTATGAGGTGCTAGCACATCCATTAAAAACTTATCTTCATTTTCTTTAGCTTTTTTAAACTCAAATTTTCTCACATCATCAAAAAAATTATTTAGCCCTTCTGCAACATGGAACCTATCAACACAGACCTTAGCATTCTCACATTTACCTATCACAGCCTCAATAAAAGCATCATGCATATCAACTGCAAAAAACTTGATCTTATCTAGCTGCTCTTTTGTTAATACCTTTAAACAATTAAGTAAGCTTGGACCCTTTCTGCCCATTGCATTTGAGAGCACCTTTCTCATCTTCGTACAGACTAAATTTGTGATGAACTTAATCGTATTCTTGTCACAAGACTTCTTTCCAAAAATAGTTCTAAAGTGCACCTCATCAGATGACATCTGCTCTAAATCTAACTTTCTTTCAGCATAGCTTAAAAGAGGTTTTATTTGCTTCATCCGGTACTGATCCAAATTCCACACAGTCTTGGGGTTCATTCTTAAAATTCTAGCAACTGACTCACAAGTCATCTCTTCACAAAGACGTCCTGCTTTTTCTACAAGTGAGTAAGTTAAGTTTTCAAAATTAGGGTGAGTAAAATCAACACCAGCTGATCTGACTTTATCATCACACATTAAGCAGTGCCCTCGAAGCTGTTTTAAGTAAATCCACACCTCTTCATATGAGCCTATTGGAGAAGCTTTAATTTTTCGAAGCTTCCACTCATGGACATGAGATATTTGGCAGCCACATTGATTACAGCCTACATTTTCACGATCTTGTTTTGCGTAAAGGACTAGTTTTAACTCTTTATCACAAGCCTCCCAGTTTTCTAATTTTACACCTTGAAGACCTAGTGATTTTACGATTAACTTTTCAAATAGCTCCATTTAATCCTCCGACAATTTAGTTTATTTAGTAACCAAATTTTAATTGTGTGGAGGGAGCTTGTTTATCTTTTTCAGGACTTTAGGCTTGTTGGCATGGATCACACCCTTCTAGATAACGGTGAACCTAGGAGTCAATTTCACAAAGGGGGTGGCCATTGTAACAAAATTTGTCACTATAAAAAGTTATTTACTAAAATTTTTTCAAAAGAGGGTTTTTTTATGGTTTCAGCCCAAAGAGATAGGCCCAGTTCTTGTATTACTTATGTTCATAAAGCTAAAGGAGGTCTATTATGAATAAGACAAGAGACTTTAAAAAACTTATGACTTTAAATCTAGGTGTAGTGGTTTTTAGTTTATTTAGCCTAATGGGGTGTTCAGGTAACAGCTCTTCTAATGGAAGAACTAAAATTTACACAGACCCTGTTGAGTGTGGCAATCAAAGCCTTCCTGTTGGTATACCTGGAAATCTAGACTGCCCTTATTTAGGTGAGTATGATCCAAGCCTTGGTTATCAACCCTATGCCATTGTTCATGGAAGCATTGGTGTTGGTTTTCATATAGATTTTGGGTGGCATTATAAAGATATGTGCCCTAAAGTCGGTCAACTTCCTGTTTTTCAAAATGGAAGTTTCAGTCACTGTTCAAGTGTTAACCCTGCCTTTGCTCAAGTTGATTTTCATGGTTTTACACAGCCTAATGTGGGAGAATGCGCTGGAGAGCAGTACAATATGGATATTACAGGGTGTAGACCTTCTTTAAATCCAACAAAGCCTATTTACTATCCATAATTTTATACAGAGCTGCAATTTAAGACCTTATTCCTGCCGAAAATAAAGAGCGTATGGTAAGGTTTTTCCATTATATTAACATTGGAGAAACCTATGGGGCATAAATACTTTAAAGTACCTGATAATAAATTTGAGACATTTGATTTTGCTCATTTAGACCTTAAAGAGCTTGAGGCTGCAATTGCTAAGGCCATTGATGAGGCTAAAGCAAATATTAAAGGACTTGTTGCCAACACCAAGGCCCCTACCTTTGACAACACACTCGTGGCCTTAGAAACTGCAGAAGAAAATCTTGATTCAGTTCTTTTAATTGTATTTTGTCTTTTTAGTGGCCACACTAACGATGGTATTCAAAACATAGTTGAAAAGTTTTCTCCAGTTTTAGCTGATCATTCAAATGAAATTTTACTTAATCCGGACCTTTTTAAAAGAGTTAAGGCTGTTTATGATAATGATTATAAGTCTAACAAATTAAATTCAGAGCAAAAAATGCTTTTAGAAAAAAGTTATAAATCTTTTATAAAAAATGGAGCAAATCTTAACCATGATGATAAAGAAAAGCTTATTCAGATAGACTCTAAGCTTTCTGTTTTATCTCCAAGGTTTTCTAAAAACGTTTTGTCTGCTACAAATTCTTTTCAGTGGAGCACTACAAATATAAATGACCTTAGCGGGCTACCTGAATCAGCAATAGAAGCAGCAAAAGATGAAGCTAATGAAAAAAACCTTCCAGAAGGAACCTATGCTTTTTCATTACAGCACCCAAGCTTAATTCAAATAATGAAGTACAATTCAAATAGAGAAATTAGGAAGATGTTTTATATTGCAAACGCAACAAAAGCTGTAGAGGGAGAGTTTTCAAATCAAGAAAATGTTTTAGAGATTGTAAAACTACGGTATAAAAAGGCTAATCTTTTAGGGTTTAATAATTATGCGGAGTATGTATTAGAAGATCGAATGGCTAAAAACCCTAAAAATGTTTATGAATTTTT
Source organism: Bdellovibrionales bacterium (assembly GCA_965205365.1). Taxonomy (GTDB): domain Bacteria; phylum Bdellovibrionota; class Bdellovibrionia; order Bdellovibrionales; family UBA1609; genus JALZUR01. The sequence goes on along the minus strand of CBDBGT010000007.1, from coordinate 47,040 downwards.
AGATAATTTTAAAAAATATAGTTTTGATAAAGCAAAAAAAGAAGTTCAAGAAGTTAAGGGTTTTGCTAATAAGATGGATAGTCTTACAGAGTTTAAACCTTGGGATTTTGCGTATTACTCTGAAAAATTAAAGCAAAAAAAATACAATATTAGTGATGAAGAAACAAAGCCTTACTTTTCTTTAGAAAAAATTCTAAATGGAGCGTTTCTTCATGCAAAAAAACTTTATGGTGTTACATTTGAAGAAACTTTTGACGTATCTAAATACCATGAAGATGTTAGAACTTTTAAAGTGCACAGTGGAAATGATTTTATTGGTATTTTTTATACAGATTTTTTCCCAAGAGCATCAAAGCGATCTGGTGCATGGTGCACTAGATTTAGATCACAAGGTCTTTTTAAAAATAAAATTAGACGACCACATGTGAGTATTGTGTGTAACTTTACAAAACCAACGCCAAATAAACCTTCCTTACTTACGTATAACGAAGTTAGAACGTTATTTCATGAGTTTGGCCATGCTTTACACGACCTTCTTTCACAATGTACTTATAGGTCGTTGTCTGGAACAAGTGTTTATTGGGATTTTGTGGAGCTGCCTTCACAAATCATGGAAAATTGGACCCTAGAAGAGGAATCGTTAAACCTATTTGCTTATCACTATAAAACTGGAGAAGTTATACCTAAAAAGCTTATTGAAAAACTTAAAAATGCACAAGTTTTTCAAACTGGCTATGGAAATGTTCGACAGCTTATTTTTAGCTTGCTTGATATGAAATGGCATACTGTTGATCCTGGTGAAATTACAAACGTTCTTGATTTTGAATTTGAGATAGAAAAAGATTTAAAACTTTTAGATAAAATTGAAGGGACGAATTTTTCATGTTCTTTTGGACATATTTTTACCGGTGGGTACTCAGCAGGTTATTATAGTTATAAATGGGCAGAGGTTTTAGATGCAGATGCTTTTGAATACTTTCAAGAAGAAGGGATCTTTAACCCTAAAGTAGCTAAGTCTTTTAAAAAACATATTTTAGAACGAGGCGGTACTGAGCACCCTGAAGAACTCTACATTAAGTTTCGTGGACGTAAACCGTCTGTAGATGCGTTACTTAAAAGAGATCAACTTATTTAACAAGGACTTGATATGAAATCCATTGCGCTTGTATATCGAACAGATTCTCCAAAAGCATTTACTTTTTCAGAAGAGCTTATAACTTACTTAAAAAGTAAAAAGGTTGAATTTGTACATAGGTTCTCCTCTACTGAACTCACACAGGGTTGTTTTTCTAAGCTTTCCCCTGCCCCTAAGGCTGTTTTAGTTCTCGGTGGAGACGGGACTTATCTTTCTGCATCCAGAGCTCTTGTGGATTTAAACATTCCTTTAGTCGGCGTAAATTTAGGATCCCTTGGATTTTTGACAGATAATAAGAGTGATGAAATCTACTCTCTTATGGATAAGGTTTTACAAAATCAACTTAAGATTTATAAGCGCACTCTTTTAGAGGCCACAGTCTTTTCTAAAGGAGAGTTTCTTAAAACTTATAAATGTTTAAACGACATTGTTATTGAAAGGGGTTTAAGGTCGCAATTAGTGCGTATTAAAATATTTTCTCAAAATCACTTAGTTTCAGATCTTAAAGCTGATGGTCTTATTGTCTCAACTGCCACAGGGAGTACGGCTTATAATCTTGCAGCTGGAGGACCTATTTTATTTCCTAATACTAAAGCTTTTATCGTAACACCTGTTTGTCCACACAGCCTAACTTCTCGTCCAATAGTGTTGCCAGATGATCATGAAATCAGGCTGCAACTTGCTAAAGGTGATCAAAATGCTCAATTAAATATTGATGGACAAAATATACAAGATATTGATCCTAATTTTGAAATTATACTTAAAAAATCAAATGAAAATCTTCTTGTTTTAAAAGACCCATTTCAGAATTATTTTGATCTTTTAAGAGAAAAACTTAAGTTTGGGGAGAGGTCATAATGTTAACTGAATTAAGAGTGAAAAATTTTGCCCTTATTAAAGACTTAAGTGTTCACTTTGAATCTGGACTTAATGTTATTACAGGGGAAACGGGGGCTGGAAAAACGCTTATTCTTAAATCTCTTCACCTTCTTATGGGAGGAAAAGCTCCATCTGATATTGTTGGGAGTTTTTCTTCAGACACACTTGTTGAAGGGCTGTTTTTAATTTCAAATAGATTAGATATTTATAAGAAATTAAAAATGCTTGGTTATTTAGAAAATGAAGAAGGCTCTTTACTGGTGAGGAGAGTTATTAATGCAAAGGGTAAATCTAAGACTTATATTAATGGATCCCTTGCAACAGTTTCTGATCTTAAAGAGATAGTATCCCCTTTAGTTGAAGTTTCAACAAAATCAGAACCTTTAATTGAACTTACAAATCAGCATGAGAATAAAAATCTACAAAACTCTTTTTATCAAAAAAATCTTTATGATGTTTTTTGTAAAAATATAGATTTACGCTTTAAAATTTCTAAACTTCATTCACTTCAAAAAGAAAAAGAATGTGAACTAGATGCCATTAACCAATGTGATGCTGATCGGCTACAAAAAATCGATTTTTTAAATTTTCAACTCTCTGAGCTTGATGAATTTTCACCACAACCTAATGAATATGAAAAGCTTAAAGAAAGTAGGAAGCAGCAATTTAAACTTAAAAAGTTTAAAGAAATTGTTTTTTCTGGAGAAGATATTTTAAACAATAATGACAACTCCATACTTTCTCAACTCTATAGCTTTATGAGTGAAATGAATAAGGTAAGCGATGACTTTACTAAACTTAAGGGCGTATCAAAGTCTTTAGATGAAGCTTCTCAGATTATTTCAAACTCCGCCTTAACTCTTAGAGGTTTAAGAAATGCTCACCCTGATGACTATAATGAAATGTCTTTTAAGGACATGGAAGACAGACTTAAAACTTATGAACATTTATTTAGAAAATACAATACTAATGCTAAAGGGCTTACAGATATTTTTAATGACTTATCTACTGAGCGTTTAAATCTTGAACAAATTGATGAGCATAGGTTAAGGGTTAAAAATGAACTAAATCAAGTAAAAGACAGCCTTTCTCCTGTATTAAAAAAATTAACTGAATCTAGAGTTTCACACAAAGATAAATTTGAAAAATTTGTGAATGCAAATCTTAAAGATTTAAATATGAAGGATATTACTTTTAGAGTAAAATTTGAAAAAACCACTTCTACAGAGTATGGAGAGGAGAGTGCTTCTTTTTGGTTGTCTCACTTAAGAAACGGAGCACAAGAAAGGTCTATTAAAAAAGCTGCTAGTGGTGGTGAACTTAGCAGGTTATTGTTAGCCATTAAAGGAGCCCTTGAAAATCAAGAAGTTCCAAGAACATATCTTTTTGATGAAATTGATTCTGGTGTTAGTGGTCCAACAGCTGAAAAAATTGGAAGAAAACTTAGAGCACTTGCTAAGGGGCAGCAAATTATTATTGTTACACACTTACCTCAGGTTGCAGCTCTTGGAGAGCACCATTTTTTAATTGAAAAAACTTCAGGCACAGACGGCCATCAAACTAATTTAGTTTCTTTAAACAGTGAAAAACGAATTGCTGAAGTTGCTAGGCTTATGTCTGGCAAAGACATTACAAAAGCTAGTTTGACTCACGCAGCTCAACTTATTCAATTCAATTAGGAGTGAAAAAATTATTTTGTTATAGAAATTTAAAACTTATGAAAAACCCATAATCTTAGTCTATAAATCTAGATATAAGGGCGATACTAATAGCTTTAACTTAAGCACTTAGTGAGCATAAGCTTTGTTTAAATGTTTTATTTATAGTTAAAAATTTTAGTGGTTTATAGACTCGTTATTTATGTTGTGTAGGTGGTGGATTAAAAACCCGCTGTCTTCAAGGCCTGCAATTTCAGAGATTTCTTTGATATAGCGCTCTCCAGTTTGTGGTTTTTTATTGAGTACGATAATGCAATCAAGGGAGGTATGAATTAATCGTCTTACGGTTTCTAAAGACCAAGAGCTTCCCATTTGAATAAGCATTTCAAGTCTATAAAGTGCGTCTTCAGAGGTATGAGCGTGGAGAGTTGCACCACTTCCTTTATGGCCTGTTGAGAGCATAAGTAAAAAACTAGAAGCCTCACCACCCCTCATTTCTCCCATTATAATTCTATCAGGCCTCATTCGAAGACTAGCCTTAACAAGGTCATTTAATGATACATCTTTGATATCTTCACTAGATGAGGTGTATGTTTTTAGATTACATGAAAACTCATTAACTAGTGGAAGTTCAGGAGTGTCTTCAATACAAAGAACACGCTCATTTTTACAGTAGTTTGATAAGAGGGCCTTAAGAAGAGTTGTTTTACCACACCCTGTAGGGCCAACGATTAAGAAATTTTCACGCTTAATGGAGAACTTTTCTTTTAAAATATGCAGAGTGTCTTTATTGGTTGACCATTGCTTAGGATGAAGTTTTCTAAAATCTGATTCATGAGCAAGGCGCCTTAGCTGTATAATAGGGTTGTTGTTTACAATAGGAGCATTGATGATTTGTACTCTAAAATTTCTCCAAACTCCAGAAGCTATAGGGTATTCGTAGTTAGGTGCTTTAGGGAGGGCTTGAATAATTTCATTAATAAGCTCATTTTTATAATCACAAGGTTCCCATTTTGAACTTATAAGTTCACCATTTTTTTCAATAACAAGATCATCGTTATTTTGAATTATAATTTCTGTAATTAAAGAGTCTTTTAAAAGAGGTTTAATCACTTTGAGAAACTTTTATCCAAAATTGCTTATTGGTGCTGCTTTTGTTTTTATTTCGAGTGCCTAAAAAACTTAAACTAAGAACCTTGTCTTTAGACATGTCTTCATTGTTCTCTTTAAATGTAAAGATATGCACCCATTGTTTTAATTTAAGAGTGTTTGATTGCTTAAATTTTTCTATATTAAATACACTGCTGTTTGCAGTTTGATTGGTTTTATTGATTTTAAGCTTTGTTTTAACAAAGTTATTTGTACTCTCTAAGATACTTAGTTGAATATTTGAAGTGGCTTTTTTCCACTGGTTTTTTTGATTGTTAAAGAGCCCGGAGGGTTTTATAAGTATTTCTGCTCCAGACTCAAAAACTAGAGGCTCATTGCTTTCTATTAACGCGGTAAAAAAGCTATGTCCTTTTGAACTGGTTTTTTTAGACTGAGCTTTTGCGCCACCTTTAATATCTCCTAATTGAACTTGAGGTCTTAAAGACCATAAAAGCTCAGATGGAAGGCCTAGGCCGAAAGTATTTCCAGACAGAGTATTTTCATTTAAAAAAGCGAGTTCAATTTTAAAGCTTTTTTTTAAATATAAGCAGTTTCGCTCTTCATTTGAATGTGGGTTAGAGTGAGGGCTTGTGAGTATAGCAACAGAAGTTAGTTTTTTTAAAGAGCAGTGCTTTAAGAGAATAAAAAATTCTTCAGGTCTGCTGTTTCCAACAACTAAGAGTTTTTCATTTTTAATTTTCCAGTTTAGAAAGGGAGAGCCTTCAACGATAAAATTTGTATCTTTAAAAAAAGCTAGTTGTTTTTTATTTAATATAAGAATTCGCTTAGTGTTTTGATTTTCCTTAAAGGTTAAGTCTCCAATTTTAAGTCCAATGAGAAAAGGGTTTTTAGAGTTTATATGTGTGGAGATAAGTTTTTTTGATGAAAAATGATAGGATTTACTAGGGCTTAGTGAATGCCTGCTCCCTACCTCTATGGCTGTCAAAGCCCAGGTTTTTGAAACTAAAAAGCAGAATAATATTTTTGCAAAATAGAGCATCTATAAAGTATAAATGCAAAGCTGATGTAGATTTAAAAGGATTTAGAGTTGCTTATGAGGGTTGGTTTTCGGATAAGTTCACAGCAACTTTAAAAAGACTGTTGTCACATTGGATATGTACTGGAAAACCAAGTTTACTAAGAATTAGTGAGGCTATGGACAGCCCTAAGCCTAACCCCTTTGTGTGATTAAAAGCGTTCTCATTGATTTCAAAAGGTTTTACAATCAATTCTAAATCTGGGGTTTTTTCTATAGAATTTTGGATAATGAGGCTGTTAGCGGCTTGTTTAACAGTTACGGTGGAATCTGTGATTTTGTGAGCCTGTGCATTTTCAATTAATCTTTTTATGGCGTTAGAAAAGTGGATTTTATTTGTTTTAATAAAAATTCCCACTAAATCTTGAAGTCCTGTGACTTCACTTAATTTAAAAGTTTCTTGAGCATCAAGTAGGTTTTCTTTTTGTATCTCTAAAAAATATAGTATTTCAGAAATTAGAGTCTCAAGTCTAGTTGAGCCAGAAAGAGATTTTTTTAAATATAAAGACTGCTCTTTATTTAAAGAACTTTTTTCTAAAAACTCTAAATAAGAGCGCTGAATTGTAAGAGGTGTTTTTAATTCATGGTTAACAAGCATCATGAACTTGTTTTTAAGCTCATCAAGGCTTCGGACTTGCTTTTCAAGCTCAAAGCGTTTTTGTGCTTGGTTTAATGTTTGTAATAAATCTAATTTTTCCCAGGGTTTTTTTATAAATCTATAAATTTCAGCCTCATTTATGGCATTGATTGTAGATTCTAAGTCTGCATAACCGGTAATTAAAATTCTTATAGAGTGAGGGTTTATTTGCTTGCAAGCGTTTAAAAAATCAACACCACTCATTTGAGGCATACGCTGATCACTGACTAGTAGTGATATTTCAGGGTGCTTTTCAAAAAGACCCAAGCCCTCTTCTCCACTTAAGGCTGTATGTATTTTAAAATTCTTTTTAAATAAGCGTTGAAATACTTTTAAGTTTTCACTTTCATCATCAATATAAAGCAAGCTTGGGGCCATGGTAAAAGATACTATCAGCAATTATTTTCTCTTCAACCATGGTCATTAGTCGTGTTTTATCTGGACTAAGTGCTTTAATGTGTAAAGTTTTTAAATGCTTTTGCCGATGTTGGTTATAATATTAATAATTTTACAGGGAGGAGCCCCTTGCGAATTCTAACATTTATTCTTTCTATACTCATGGTTTTCCCGTCATGGGCAGACCACCCTGGATCAGGGTTGCCTGATGACTATTGTGCCTACAACGCTAGTTCTTTAAGGAAGTACAAACCTCAATCTGTTATTGATGTTGAAGCGAGATTAAAGGTAATAAAAAGCGAAAAAGCAAAATTAGAAAATAAAAGAAGAAGGTCCCATTGTAGAAAATGTAAAGAAAACCTTGAGCTTTTTGTAGGTGGACTTAGTGGTGAGGATATTAAAGATTATACAGATCATATGGCCGGTGGTGGAGCGTGTACTCCTCAGATTACAAATGTAGGAATATATAATTACTGGGCCAATATAAACAATTGGGAAAAAATTCCTACTTCAGTAGGAAATGTAGCTAAAATAAGAACCATTGCAGGTGGATCTGGTACAGGCAGTGATCTTGTAGACACTTCTCAAGATGATGACAGTGTTGACTCTAGTGGTGAGCTTGGCGGTGGTGGGGCGGGTTCTTCAGGATCAGGCAATGGTGTAGTTGCTCCTGAAACACCAGCCCCAACTTTTGTTTCAAGTTGTCCAACATATGCAGGACTTAGTGGTTCTGTTGATGTTGAACTTTGTAAAATAAAAGAGGGAGAAAAGGATAGTAGTGGGGCATTATATTTTAATATGAGTGATAGAAGGCATTGTCGTAGGTGTCTTAGGGTGTCAAGTGTTTATCCTAGTGGAAGGTATTCCTTTTGTTTAAGTAGCGAAGCTTTAATTGCTGATTTAGAAGATAAAATTGCTGATTTAGAAGACGAACTTGAAGAAACTACTGAAATTGCTGCTGAGAATCTTGAAGAGTCGGTCTGTGCAGACTGCAAGACTGACAATAGGTCATGGTTTGAGAAGTATAGTCCAATGGGAATTGTTGGTGGTTTGGTAGGTCTTGGAGCTTACTTTGCTAGTAAAAGTGAACGGGACGCATATAAGTACTATAAAAAGGTTATTCACCCAGACAACAATGCAAAAGGTTACCCAACTTCAGGAATGTCAGATCGAAGTGGTACTGTGCTTGCAACAGTGTTGATTGAGGGTATACCAACGATTATAGACGTTGGACTTTCAACGGGTGCATTTGGTTGCTCAGGGAGTGCTTTGTTTGGAGGTCGATCGGTTAGTTCAAGAGTAGACGCTCATGGCCACTTAGAGGACACAAGAATTTTACCTGGAGCTTTAGGAGATATTCTTGGGGCTGATGTTAATGGCTCTAGAGTGGGGGCTAATACAAACTCAGGTTATACTATTGGTCCAAATGGACAAATTATTTATAATAACAATAATGGTTCAAATGGTGCTGGCTTAAGTGCTGGGCAAATTAGGGCTGAAATAGCACAAAATCAGCAGCGCTTAGCGAGGCTCCAGGCTGAGCAAGATCGGCAATTAGCCAACCTGCGGGCTCGCCATGAGGCATTGGCTCGCCAGTATACATATGCCCAATCCTATGATGCTTTAACTGAGCAGTATCGGGCTGGAATTTCAGCTTTAGGTCCAGCACCAGGTTACGCTGGGAGCAATAGAGGTTTTAATGTTGAGGGAAGAGCCTCAGGAGTGCTTCCGCCCTTTGACCTTTCTACTTTAACAGGTGGTTTTCATATAGATGCACACCTTAGTTCTGGATCTAGTAATAGATACTATGATAGATACTATGAGAGAGATGCTTACCGAAATAACAATGTGGGTCCAAGGTCAAGACCAGCCCCTTCAGGTTCTGGTATTAATAGATTATAGTTTTATAAAGTTTTAGGTTCATGACACTTTAAGTTGACCTTTAAGGGAGTTAACTTATTGTTATGACAGTGAAAAACAAGTATTGTATCCGTTCAAGAATTTCAGAGGCTAAATTCAGGGAGATTATCAAGCTTTTTGCAGGTGATTTAACTGCTGGACAAATTTCCTCTTTCTCCGGACTAAGCCGAAACTGTATCAATCGAATTCTAAAAAATCTAAGAGTTAGAATAGCTGAAGCTTGTGAAAAAGAATCTGTTTTTGATTCTGGAGAAATAAAACTGGATGAAAGTTATTTTGGAGCAAGGAGAGTTAGAGGTCTTCGCGGAAGATGAGCTAGAGGTAAAACCATTGTCTTTGGGCTTAAAAAAAGAAATGGTAAGGTTGTATACTCAAATTATTAAAAACTGCTCTAAAAACGAGATTCTCCCTCTAATACGGGCTAAAATAAGCAAGGAGTCTACAGTTTATACAGATGGCTTTAGGACGTATGATGGTCTTGTGGATATGGGTTATAAAAAACACTATAGAGTTCATCATGGAAAAAATGAATTTTCAAAAGCTGAAGGAAAAGTTAAAAACCATATTAATGGAATTGAAAATTTTTGGGGCTTAGCCAAAGTAAGACTTTCTAAGTTCAGAGGAATGCATAAGAACACTTTTTATTTGCATTTAAAGGAGTGTGAGTTTAGGTTCAATCACAGAAATGGAAGACCTCTATAGATTATTGTTAGAGATTGTACGAAATAAACCTCTTAAAGTGTCATGAACCAAGTTTTTTAAGATGAGAAAACTTTTCTAGCATAAAGGCTCTTTGAGGAGCCTTTATGCGTGGAGATAGAGTGAGTTGTGTTGGAAGGGATCATAACATGATCACCTTCTCTTAAAAGAACTCTGTTTCTAACAATTTCTAAAATTAACTCTCCAGATACAATGACTCTTACCTCATCAAATGGAAATATACGATTTTTAATTTCAGTGTTTTCAGGTAGATATTCTGAAAAAGCTTGAAGTCCTTCTAGTAGAAACATTTTCTTTACTTGATTTATGTCTGGTATTATTGGGGCCTGCCATTTTTGAATTATCATTTTAAAACGTTTTTAACTCCCATGTATTTTAATTATTAATGGATTATTTATGAAAAGTCACAGACTTTATAAAATAAAAACACTTAATCTAAGAAATATCTCAAAATAAGTCAGTATAGGCGGTGAGAGGGTATATTGACTCATCATTATACAAGACCTCATTCGAGGTTTTTAAAAGACAGGTTATCTATTTGTAAAGAGATTACGATATGTATGTTATATGGAAAAAACACAAGATATTTTTAAAATAATTGATAAGTTTTTAAATAATAAACCGGGGTTAAAACTTAGTTTTCTAGGGGATGATACACTTAAACTTACTCAAGGTGTTGATGGTAAAAGTTTAGAAATTAAAAGATATGGTATAGAAGAAATTTTAGAAAGAGAAGACTCTACAGGTAAGCCTTTTTTACAATTAAATTTTTTTTCTGGTTCAAAGATTTTGTTAACTGAATCATTAGTGGGTTTTAAGCCTGCCATGTTTGAAGGTATTGATTCAAAGAGAGTGCCCAACGTTGTTACAACACCAGATTTATTGAGTATAATAGAGGCTTTTTCTGAATTTAATCAAGAAGAAGTTGCTGAAATTAGAGCGTTAAGAAGAATGTATTTTGCAATACTTCATGGCGCTGAGGCAGTGGGATTTGATTTAACAAATGAGAAGCTTTGGCTTACTAAATTGCTCCCAAACTCGGCAGTGGCTTAATATATTCTAGGCTTTTGTTAAAATACCCTTGACGTAAAATAGAATTTTAGGCAGCTTGGATTTTTTCATTTTTTTGGGGGGGCATAGCTCAGTTGGGAGAGCATCTGATTTGCATTCAGAAGGTCGCAGGTTCGATCCCTGTTGCCTCCACCACTTCTAATACTGCACGAACCACGGTTCGACAGACTGCCGAAGTGGAAACATTATTTAGATCATTAAAAAAGCCGTTAGAATCGAGAACGTAAGTTCCCATTCCAACGGCTTTTTTTATTTCAGAATACTTTTCTCCATTAGAACTACCCATGCTAAATGATGCCTCTAATGGCCTTCCAAGCTTACGAAAAGGGAGCACAACCCCCTTTTGTCTGCGTGAAGCTTCTCTAAGAGGTTCCGATTGCTCATCAGAACCCCAAAAATCAATCTTGATTACGTTATCAGGGTGAATATGCACTGACTTGATAACGCTTCTAGTAATGTCCCTTTTACTAGCTAAATTCGATTTTCTAAACCGCTCACTTCTGAGCTTCTTAATCCCTTTCAGGATAAAATCCTCATCAACATTATTTTCAGTTTCCATTAATGCCTTTTGCTCCAAGCTTTCACGCTCAGTTTCTAAGACTTTTACATGTTTTTCATTATTTCCCATTCTTTCTAAAATGGCATCAAGTCCGGTGGCCAGCTCATTACTGGTAATCAAATTCATAAGACGATCAATCTCTGATTTTAGCTCTTTGATCTCTTTGGATTTTAATTCTAATAGGGCCTTATTTGTTTGAGGCCTAGATAGACTTAATTCTGCAACAGCTTCTTTGAATTGCTCATTCATAGACTTGTTATTTAAAAATGAAAACATTTGCTTTTTAATAACAGATTCTAGCTGAGAAGCTGAATATCGCTTCATTTTACAAGTGCTTTTTCCCTTGTGACCGTAGTAATAGTGTTTTCCACCTCGACCATTTGCAGATTGTCCAAATAGTGCTTTTCCACATTCATCACAAACAAGAAGACCTGAAAGGATATAGTCATGCTTTGGTGCAGTTTTTACTTTCTTATTCAATTGTAATTTCTTTTGAACATCACTAAAGGTTGATTCATCTAAAATTGGTTTCCAACTAGCATCAACTTGTTGATAACGCTCTTCAAATTTAAGCTCTTTTGGATCAGCATCTTTATTAGCCTTATTAATTTCTCTTTTTCCAATATAGGCAGTATTAGTCAAAATTCTCCAAACGGAATCGTGAGTAAATGTCTTATTTCCTCTAGGCTTACCATCTTTAGCTATCCAACCCTTATTTCTAATACCTTTTTTAGTTAAAAGTTTAACGACTTCTGATATTTTTCCAATTTCTATAAAGTAATCATAAATTTCTTTAACAATTAATGATTCATCTTTATTTAGTAGTAGCTGGCCAGAATTTACAGGGTCTTTGTCATACCCAAGAAATGGGGTTCCACCATTTGATAAACCACGAAGGGCACGAGCGTGGAAGTTGTTCTTAATTCTTTCAGCAGTTAGCTCTCTTTCAAATTGGGCCAATGCCATAATGATGGTCATAAAAACTTTTCCGGCAGGGCTAGTTGTATCAAAATCATATTGCAGACAAATAAAGTCACAGCCGTAATCTTCAAGCTCTTTTATAAAATGTAAAAAGTCTGTAACTGAACGGCTTAATCTTGAAAGCTCAGTTACTAAAACTGTATTTATTTTCTTTGCTTTAACATCAGCTATCATTCTTTGAAACTCAGGGCGGTCGGTGTTTTTTCCAGAATAGGCTTCATCTTTATAGATGCTAACAACCTTTCCCCATTTATCGTTATCATAGCGGTTTTTTTCCTCAACTTTCATATTGAGTCTTTGAATTTGTGAAGTAATAGAGCCTTCTTTATTTCTAGCTTGCTCTTCTGTACTTACACGACAATATATACCTGAATTCCCTAATTTTTGAACTATGTTTCCAGGACTAATGGCCGGGGATTTTTGTGGGTGAAGCCATCTTAAAAGCTAAAAATATATCCTTTTGCTTCTTCGATATTTCACCTAAAACTTTTTGATTATTTGCCAGCTTATAAACCTTCAGTCTTTCAAGTATTTTATATAATTCTATTTTACTCATTTTTTTATAAAGGTTTTTATCTCTCATTGTGTGGTCAATTAACGATATTAAAATCAAAGCTATAAAACTTATAAACATACTCCCTCTAACATTCTCCAGTGTATGCACTCTGTTACGAGATTCATTTATATCATGTTTTAAAGAGTAAAATACTTTTTCAACTCTATCTTTGCTTCTATATAAACCCAAAGTTTCTTTTGCTGTCATACCTGTCTCGTTAGATAGAAGAATCATAAACCCAAATCGTTCACATTCTTTATTGATCTCCTCATTTTGCCTCTCCAATTTAATCGTTCGCAAGGAAATTTTAAAAAATTTCTTTTTTGAACTAAGCCCACCTTCAAAAAAAGAGACAGCCTCCTCTTGATCTTTAAAATTCCTCTTCTCAAAATTCTCCTCAATTTCAAATATTTTAACCCGAGTTCGAACTTTTTTCAGGACCTAAGTGCTGGATAAATAAAAGATCATCCCAGCCTTTTGTAAGATTTAGTTGTTTTTTACTGATCTGCAAAAAGGAGCCGGGAATGATCGAAGAAAATCAAATTATAGAAGTTTTTACTCTTGTTGACGACTTTATTTTAGGGTTAAACAAAGAACAGTCCAAACTCATACCCAGCAAAAGAAAGAGAGGTTTTCCATCTGCGTTATCTGAGTCTGAAGTCATCACCATCTGTTTATTATTCCAATTTTCCGGCTTCAGAAATTTTAAAGCTTTCTATACAGGTTATGTTCAAAAATTTCTAAAACCTTATTTCCCAAAACTCTTGTCCTACAATAGGTTTGTAGAACTTAAAAAATCTTCAGCACCTCAAATTCTTATTTTTTTACACTCACTTATGCAATCAAATATTTGCACAGGAATATCTGTTGTAGACTCCAGTCCCATTGTTGTTTGTAATAACAAAAGAATCGGTCGTCACAAAACCTTTAAAGGACTTGCAAAACGTGGGAAATCAACAATGGGCTGGTTCTTTGGTTTTAAAGTTCACATAGTAATTTCTCACAAAGGGGAGCTCTTAAGTTTTACCATAACCCCAGGAAATGTTCATGATACAAAGCCTGTAGAGGGTTTAGCTGAGAATATTTTTGGAAAATTGTTTGGAGACAAAGGATATATATCCCAAAAGCTATTTGAAAAATTGATGAGTAAAGGGGTTCAAGTCATAACAAATCTTAAATCCAATATGAAAAATAAGTTTGTTCCTCTTTTTGATAAACTACTCCTGAGGAAAAGGTACATTGTTGAAACTGCTTTTGGGATTTTAAAGGAGGAATTTCATCTTGAACACTCAAGACACCGAAGCCCAAAAAACTTTGTGGTAAATTTACTTTCGGCACTAACGGCGTACTGTTTGCGTCCAAGAAAACCCTCTATTAGACTTCAAGTACTTGAAGAAAGGCTGCTTCAGTAGGTTTAGAAAGTTCGAACTCGGGTTATTTTATTCATAAATGTGATCTCTTGTCTTGACCGGAGTAACTTATCTAAAAAAATATGCGCCTCACATTTAACTCCCCCTGTTTCAATTCTTTTTACACAATGGGAATATACAAGATCATTGAATTTAAATACCTTGTCAGGATTAAAGCGGAAAATTTTTGGATAGTTGGGACCTGAAGGGAAATTTAATTCAGTTAAACCACATTCTTCATAACAACTACTTTTTCACTTGGCAAACAATTTAAATACACCACATTCTCTCGCTCCCAATTCCTAATTCCTCTGCCACTCCAGCGCTCTGGCTTTAACCTTCTTGCTGCTTCATAAACTTCCTTACGCTTTTCTAATATCTCTTTATCTTTTCCTAAATGACGCTCTGATGGCGTCACAAACTTTATTCCACTGTGACGATGCTCTTCATTGTACCAATTAACAAAACTATCAACCCAGTCTCTTGCATCACCTATGCTTTTAAAAAACTCTGGATAATCCGGCACATACTTTAACGTCTTAAATAAACTTTCTGAATAGGCATTGTCATTACTTACACTCGGCCTACTAAATGAACTTGAAACTCCCAACCAATCAAGTGTTGCTAGCATCGTTGCTCCCTTCATTGAGCCGCCATTATCTGAATGTAATACTAGCTCATTTCTTTTTATTTTTTCTCTCTCACAAATCTTTTTAATTAACTCTGATGATAAATCCATACTTTCTCTAACGTGTACTTTATAACCTACAATCTTTCTACTAAACACATCCATAAACATATATAAATAATAAAACCGACCCCGCACCGAAGTTTTTAAATAAGTAATATCCCAAGAATAAACTTGATTCACTTCCGTTGCAGTCATTCCTTTTGGCTTTTGTTTAGTTTTTGGTTTTGTTCTTCCTCTATGAACTAAAAGTTTATTCTCTTTTAAAACTTTATAAAAACTTGATTCACTTGCTAAATAAACTCCATCATCTGCAAGTTTTGAAACTATCACATGAGGAGAGTCATCAACATACTTTTTTAAAGTACAGGTGTTAATGATCTCATCTTTTTCTTTATCACTTAATTTATTTTTTGGAGGCGATAAGGGTCCTTTTCTTTTATCAGTTAAAGAAAGTTTCCAGCGGTTGAAAGTTTTAATATCAATTTCTAAATCGCTGCAGGCAAGTTTAAGTCTACAGCCATTTTTAGAAGAGGTGTTAATTAATTCAAGACAAACTTCTTTGTCATCAGGACTTAATCTTCGTCCTCTTTGACCCCCCAGATCTCGTGGCTTTTTTTTAACAAGATGATTCTAGCAGACTGTTCAGCTAGAGCTTTTTCAGCTCGATTTAAAGATCTTTCTAAGTTTATTTTATCTTTCCTTAAAGTTTTAATTTCAGGATCAAGTGAAGGTCTTCCAACAGGATTTTGTCCAAGTAATTCTTTTTCAAAATTAATAAGGTCTGAAGAGTTAAGTCCATTTTCTCTAAGAAATTTTCCAAGTTCGTTTTCATTTAAAGATTGAGTTTTTTTAATAAAGTTAAGTTTGTCTTCAAGAGAGAGTTTTTTATTGCTGTTGCTGTGGGTCATAGAATTTAAATTAGCATTTTTTTCTTCCATCCATAGAGGGTTGAAGAGGCAATGTTAAGTTTACTAGCGGTGTAAGTGAGTCCTTTTTTGTCAGCGAGTAATTTTTTCACAGCGTTGAGTTTAAAGTTTTCATTATAAGTTTTATTGAGGTTATTGTTTTTCATGTGTTTTCCTTTTTAAGCCCCTGATATTGTTTAAATAAAGTGGATTTCAAAAGTTAAACTGAATTTTAAATAATTAATTTTTCTCTCAGGTCCCAACTATCCAAAAACCGGGGGAAAGATTCTTTTCTTTATCTTAGATAAAATTTCTTTTGACTGTTTTGTTGCAAAACTCATGGGAACCAGAAAATTCAGCTTGTTCATGCTCATTTCTTTAATGTTTTGTTGGCTATAAAACCCCTTGTCCATAATGAAGGTTTCTGTTTTAAGATCGTATGACTCTATAAAGTTTGATATATTTTTTAAAGTTGTTACATCTGTAATACTTCCAGGATATATCCTATAAGCCAATGGTAAGTGACCTGACTTATCTTTAAAGTTTTTACTTATTACGCCTAGATTTATTTGTTTTAACACGTCTCCATCTCTGTTATAACCTTTTTCTAAAAACTCATTCTCAACTCCATAAGAAGATAATGAGGTAATATCAAACATCACGGCACCACTACTTTGATTTTTTTCTATCCAATGTTTAAAAAAAAATTCGACTGATTTTTCATCAACTCCTAGATTTAAAAGAAAATCACTCAGCTCTTGAGAGCTTTGCTGTGTCTTGTTTGATACGTAAGCTTCATTGTGCCAATAGGGGTAAAGGTAATAAGCTTCTTTTCTTAAGATTTTAAAATAAGACAAATGGAGAATTTGCTCAAACTGCTTAGGAAAAATTTTTTTTAAAATATCTTTTAAGCCTACAGCTACAGAAATATTTTCTAGAAAATAGATTGATCCAAAAATTTTTGACCCGGAGGGTATGTGAGCTGTGCCTTTATTTTTTTTGGTAATAAGCATACCTGTGGTGAGATCTTTTTTCCCTAAATATGTTCTTTTCTGTCGAGGTGCTTTTTTGATTTTGCACCAGTAGCTTTCAATTTCATGGATATAGATTTGTCCGCCTCTATTTTCTTCATAAATTCTTTTCGACATAGTACAAAATTGTACTATGTTTAAGTGAAAAGATACAACATCAAAGATCTAAAAGGTCTGAAATACAACTTCACTAGATTATTGTCTCAAGGCATAGTTCAAAAATTAGGGAATTCAGGTATATAGCTATTTTTCTCATGGTAATCCTATTTTTGTCTTTTAATTACGAGGTTAATATCCAAACCAATGCCATTGGCAATGCGAACTAACTGATTGATCGAGATGGCCCTTTCTGTGCCCCTCAATGTCTTGTTTACGTTCTTACGATCCATTCCTATCAACCTTCCAACCTCTGCTTGAGAGAGGCCTTGTGTCTCCATTTCTTTAAGTATTGCCTGAGTCAACTTCTCTTTTATCTCTGGCACTTGTGTTTCCCTCAAATCTGTCATACCTCTCCCTTATCGGATAATTAAAGGCTAGCGTGAATATACACGCTAGTCAATGAAAATGAGGCAAATAAGCCACTTTATGCAGTCTGACACTTTGATAGATGTGAAAACATCAGCTTAGAGAGCTGCTTAAATCGTGACTTTTCTTCTTCTTTTGATATTTCGGTGTAGTTTTTAATTATTGTAAACTTGCCTAGATCAACCTTAGTTGATTTCTTGATTTTGTTCTTTTCTTGAATCTTTCTTGTCACTAGATTTAGAAGTCCTTGGTGTCTTGATGTTACTTAGGGCCTTCCTTAAAATCTCTTCTAAATTTTCTTCATCACTGACATTATTCATAATACCTTTTAGGTACTCTTTAGAATTAAAGTGATCTTTTGTAATCTTCGCCTTGTGTTGCCGAAAATAACTTGAGTAAAATTTTTGAATTATCCATGAAGATAATTTTGCAGGAGTAACTTTAACACATTCTTGATCTCTGATTTCATCATACATTGACGAAAGGGCCGTCTTGGCCCCCTCGTCTAAAATGATTCTTCCTGATTTTAATTTATTCATAATACCTCATTTGATTTTTTTGTAACTTACATTTACTTTGTAAGCTCGATTTGCTTGGTTTAAGCGATTGCTTCTAGAAGTAGAACCGCCATGAGAAAACTTTCTCCGGCCATGACCAAAACACGATCCATAGCCAAGAAAGCCTATTCTGATATTCCCATGATTAGTGTCTGGAATTATAGATAGGTAAGCCTCATTTGACTCTTGGATCATTTCTTTTGAAACTTTGAACTCTGTAGTAATAGAAACTCCAGAATAGCTTACGACTTTTCCTAGAGGGTATAAGTTATTACCGATCTTTATTCTAAGCTTTGTTTCATTCAAATTTTGAGAGAAGATTATATCTTGCTCATTATAACCATCGAAATTTCTATATTTTAAATTACAGCGACCTGATCTTCTTCTGTCCCAACAAATTCTTCTTTTTAAAAACTCACAACGTCTACAGGGCCGATCAAGTATTTCACATTCTCGATCAGTCCAACCCGATGGATAATTACGCTGATAGACAGGGCTAAAGACAGGAGAAGATAACTTTCCATTAAAAGTAATGATAAGCGTCTCCTTGTCGTTTAAATCAGTTATAAACTTATCTGTTGTTACGATTTCTGTCTCTAAGATCGGTTCATAGTAAATTGTTTCAACAGGTGCAGGGTGCTTTACTACCTCATCAGATTCTTTATCCCAATTTTCACCACATGAAACCAGTAGTGCAATAGAGCTAATCACTATAATTGCTTTAGTAAGCATCTTATTTTTTCTCCTTTTTTAATTGTTGGTTAGGAATCCATTGTGGTTCCTCAGAAATAATCCATACTCTATGACCCTCAACAAGTTTCTTGCCCTTGACTTGGGTATCAACCCATTGAGACTCAACCACTGGCATTGAGAGGCCCGGATTATTACCCGTTGAGTAATTCTTAGGATAATCAACTCCAAATTTGTCTAAGTTAAATAGAGTTTCTCTGCGAGTCTTTTGATCACGTTTATCTAACCCCTTGTGGATAAAGTAGGATGCTATTCCGCTTATTGCACCTCCTATTAGTGCTCCTTGCAATGCACCTTTGCCTCGATCTTTATTTATTGTTGATCCTGCTACTGCACCGGTTGCCATACCTGTGCCTATACCTACTGTTAATGACTCTTTCATTGTTGAACAGCCTGTCGTCAATATGGCCGTTGCCATAGTCAAAATTAATACCTTATGCATAAATGTCCTTTTAGACCTTTTAAGTCTTAGTTTTACTTATGAAAGTCTTATGATTTCATAGTGTTAGTGAGATTTGCCTTGGTAAGAACTACCAATGTTAGTCCAAGGCAAATTACGTCAATTTAAGTCTAGTGTTTTTCCTTTTCTATTTTGAAAAGTGAGATTTTCAATCATGCCATAGTCATTTTGTGTTTTGAGAAAGTAAAACTTTGGAATTGAATTTGTATAATCCTTTTCTTCAAGACGAAAAATTAATTCTCTAATCCAGTCATGACTTGTGAAAAATAAAACGATGTTGATAGTCGAACTAAGATAGTAGTTGAGGACTAATTGTTCATATTTTGAATCAGCATTTTCAGAATGTTCATATTCAATTGCAGTACTAAATAATTTTTTACCGTAGTTGACCTGAACAAAAGCATCACTATTAATATCAACAAATTCTTTAGTTAAGTCAGACTCATTGAACTTTTCGATACATTGTAATTCATTTTCCGTGTAGTGCTTTACGACATGCCTTGACCTTTTTAATGACTCCATAATGTTGATTAGGTGAAGGTCATGCTCCTTACTGTTACTTTTAAACTGACTCCTTTTGATACTTATTGATTTTGCTTTAGACAGCTCATTCATACCTTTTTGAGTTAAATGATAAACCTTTTGATAGCGCTTATTAATAAGCATTCCACTCGTTTTAATAACTTTTAAGCTTTCAACCTTTTTTAATCTTGCTCTTAGATGATTTTCTGAACTTGTAGGATAGCAAAATTGATTAATTTGCTTAATCCAACCAACTTTATATCTAAATAAAAACCGAAAGAGCTTTAACTCTCTGTCCGTTAAGACTACTCTGGCGATCTATTGGCTCCTGAGCTGTCATCCTTTTCTAAATCAGTAATTTCATCATCCATATTCGTTTTTAGAACATCTGTAGAGATCATAGGGCCATGAAATTTTCTTTCTTTAGAAACTAACTCATTCTTTAGAATCGAAAGTTCTTCTTCAAGTTCATCTTCAGATAAAAATGGAGCTTGAATTTGAGTAAATTTATTACCTCTTGCCCAGATTGCTCGTCCTTTGATATCTGGCAGGGTTAGCGCCATCTTATTTCCAAGTACAGTCATTGGCCTCTCCGTTATCTAGAAGGGTGTAGTTTGTGCCAATCTCATTTGAGGTGGCCAGTACCAACTTGAAGTATTGATGTAATTTGAGTTTAAAAGTCCACATCGCTGCAGTATTTTGTGCATAAATGACTCTGGGTTTGTGTAACCATAGCCCATCCTTCTAAGCACTTTAATCTTGTTGTTTAAGCCTTCACTTACTGCTGTTGTGAGCCCAGACATAATATATCCTTCAATGTAACCTCTGTACTTTCTTAAGGTTTTTGCAAATTTCAAAAAGGGCTTTAATTTTGACTCTCTTGCATATCGGTACCAAAGAACCAGAGCTTTTCTAAAGTCTTTTACATTCTTTTGATCTAAAACTTTATGGAAGTGCTCAACTAAAACTGAAGCTTTAAAAATGTTCTTATTCACATCTAAAAGCCTCTCTAATTTAGTAAAATCTCCTTTAGATAAATTCTTCTCACGCTCCACTAAAATATATCTTTTATGAGGTGCTAGCACATCCATTAAAAACTTATCTTCATTTTCTTTAGCTTTTTTAAACTCAAATTTTCTCACATCATCAAAAAAATTATTTAGCCCTTCTGCAACATGGAACCTATCAACACAGACCTTAGCATTCTCACATTTACCTATCACAGCCTCAATAAAAGCATCATGCATATCAACTGCAAAAAACTTGATCTTATCTAGCTGCTCTTTTGTTAATACCTTTAAACAATTAAGTAAGCTTGAACCCTTTCTGCCCATTGCATTTGAGAGCACCTTTCTCATCTTCGTACAGACTAAATTTGTGATGAACTTAATCGTATTCTTGTCACAAGACTTCTTTCCAAAAATAGTTCTAAAGTGCACCTCATCAGATGACATCTGCTCTAAATCTAACTTTCTTTCAGCATAGCTTAAAAGAGGTTTTATTTGCTTCATCCGGTACTGATCCAAATTCCACACAGTCTTGGGGTTCATTCTTAAAATTCTAGCAACTGACTCACAAGTCATCTCTTCACAAAGACGTCCTGCTTTTTCTACAAGTGAGTAAGTTAAGTTTTCAAAATTAGGGTGAGTAAAATCAACACCAGCTGATCTGACTTTATCATCACACATTAAGCAGTGCCCTCGAAGCTGTTTTAAGTAAATCCACACCTCTTCATATGAGCCTATTGGAGAAGCTTTAATTTTTCGAAGCTTCCACTCATGGACATGAGATATTTGGCAGCCACATTGATTACAGCCTACATTTTCACGATCTTGTTTTGCGTAAAGGACTAGTTTTAACTCTTTATCACAAGCCTCCCAGTTTTCTAATTTTACACCTTGAAGACCTAGTGATTTTACGATTAACTTTTCAAATAGCTCCATTTAATCCTCCGACAATTTAGTTTATTTAGTAACCAAATTTTAATTGTGTGGAGGGAGCTTGTTTATCTTTTTCAGGACTTTAGGCTTGTTGGCATGGATCACACCCTTCTAGATAACGGTGAACCCAGTCATTGAACCTTGAAGCGTATTCATCCTAAAGCACACTCTACCACCAATGTTTTCTTGAACTTTAGTATCAATTGTCTCTTTGGTAACTTTCTGCGTTGCTAAAATTAAATGAATGCCTGCTGCTCTTGAAAGTTTTGATAACTCTTCTGTCAATTCACGCGCCTCATTGATCAATTTGTTTTTAGAGTTATTCTTTGACTTCGTGTAGAGGACTGAGGCTTCATCAATACCAATTATGATTTTATCCATTTTATCTCTAACTGGATCAATTTCTTTAAGCTTCTTTTTTTCTAAATACTTAAACCTCCTATCCATCTCATCTCGTATGTTCTTTAAGGTCGCGACAGCATCTTTTTCAGTTTTTATCACTTTTGTATTTGGTAAGTTTTCAAATGGCCTCATCTCAACGCCTTTTTTTAAATCCAAAAGATAAAGCTGTAGATTGTTACTTGATTTTAGCAGTGAAACCAAAGTCTGCTTAAAAAATACACTTTTACCACCACCAGTTGTTCCTGCAATAAGCATATGCGGCAAGGTTGAGATGTCCTGATACAAGTAACCTCCAAGAGATTCACCAATGCTGAAACTGTATGGTTTAGCTTCTTCTTTTTCTATCTCATAATAGCTAACTTGCTTTGGTAAACTTTTCTTTGTAAGACTAAATTCAATGTACTTTGGATTGTTACAAGACCTTATTTCTTCAACAATTTGTCCTAAAGCTGCCGTTAAATCATTAGTTTTAGTTTTGTAACGATCAATGCCAATTCCTTCTGATTTAAGAATTACCTTCGTTTTAAAATCATCAACTTCGACTACTCGAATCACTTTAGGCGGCGATCCATTTCCTGCTTTGATTGATAAGAAATCAAAATCTTTTTGATAGGCCTTAATTCTCTTGTACTCTTCCAATCCAAATAAAGAAATTGAAAGTAATATCCCAAGTATCGAGAAGGATGAAAAATATCCAACCCAAGGTACTTTAACGAAAAAAGTTAAAACCGAAACAGTAAAAATGTTTGGCATTATCTTATTTAAAATTACAAGAAAGTCGTAGTTATAAGTAAGATTAAACATCACAAGTAAAAAGAAGAGTATGCTAAACCACATTTTAAATGAATTAGGGTTAAACTTTTTAATGCCGTAGTAGGAAATATTAAAATATACTCCAAACAACTTTCCAATTGCGTCAAAGAGCTTTTCAGCTCCTTTGTTAGTAGTATTATTCTTAGTCATTTTAATCCTTTTTAATTGTTAATGGTGAAATTAGAGAAATTATGAGGTCACTCCCAGCTTCAATTGTTACATAGGCCTTCTCAGCCGATAGTTCTTGTGCTTGTCTTGATGCCTCTAGTGCTGAAACTTTTGATACTCCATGAAATAAAGCATTTTTCATTGTAGATTTAGGTGTCACAGCACCACTTTCACCAAGGGCTTTCTTCTCTGTTAAAACCTCTGTCATTCCTGAAACCATGCTTAGCCCAAGAGTCGTTGCAATACGAACACCTGCTGTTCCGTGATAGTCTCCTAAGACACCAGTTGAGTAATCATCAGGACTAAGGGCCTGTGCCGAAATTTCAATTTCACGTCCTGTTGGAAGAACTGCTTTTGAAAAAGTTAAAAAGACCTTTTCACCACTACCAGTATACTTAACAGTACCTAAAAGCATTGTGTCCTTTGGTAGCTTATTCTTTCCTTTAAATGAGCCACCATAAGGAAGTAAAACCTTAATGAATTGGTTAAGATCACGAGTGTCAATTGTACTGACTAGTTTTCCAATAAAATTGGTTCCAGTTGGTATTGAACCTTCATGAGTTGATAAATCTGTCCTTGTAATGATTTGCTTTGCCATCAATTTAATTGTTGGATTTACGCTTCCAATATTCGATTTTTTAGATGATGAACTAGCTTTTGAACCATTTTTTATCCCTCCTTTAATTTCTCCTTTTGTTGGAGAGAATACTTCCTCCTTAAAGTGGTCAGCATTTATTAGGTTTGAATCAACTTTCTTAACAATTGCAGTATTTTCAGAGCTGCCTAGGGTCATTGATATTGCGAATGCAATAAGAAGTAGAAATCCTAATGTCGCCCCAATACTAAACTTGTTAATAGTTGTTTTACCATCAGACTCAATAAGAAATACACCCTTTAGCCATTCCTTTGTTTTAGCAACTATAGAAAACTCCTCGGAATGATCGTTTTACTAACCTGAGTTCGGCGTTACATTCTTTATAAAATAAGTGTTTAAAGTTTTTGACGCCCTTTGCAATCCCAGAAAACAAAAAAAGCCATAAAATCCTTAGTTCAAACAAAAACGCCAATGACGGCAATTTTAAAAAGGAATTTTATGACTCAAGATAAGCTTACCACTGTTTTTTGCGCTGTCGATGATTTTTGTATGCATTATGAAAATGTTTATAAAAAACAAGCCTTAGAAAATCGAAAGCCTTTTAGAGGTACGCCCTCAAATCTAGCAATAAGTGAAGTTATATCAATTTTAATTCTATTTCACCCATCTGGATTTAGAACCTTCAAGCAATTCTATCTACACTTGAGAGTTTATCACAAAGGGGACTTCCCTTATTTGGTGAGCTACACAAGATTTGTAGAGCTTATCCCCTCAGCACTCATACCTCTTTGTTCTTTTTTAAAATCACGGTTTGTAAAGTCAACAGGAATCAATTTTATCGACTCTACACCTCTGAGAGTATGTAGAAATAAACGCATTAAAAACCTGAGTTCGGCGATCTAAGCTACTATCAGAGCGGTGTTTATCAATTTTTGTTCTTCTGCGCTCCAGTTGATTCTTGGTTTTTTTTCTTGAAATGTATACGCTACAAGCCCTGCAATTATATTAACCATGGCGTTTGTAGGACTACGGTGTCTAGAGTGCTCTACTTGAGAAATATTTTTAAGCTGATCATTTATGGTCTCAATAACTGAGCGCTTTCGTAAAAGAATTTTATCCTCCATTTCCATCAACCTATTCTTCATGCCTTTTCTGACGGAAGTGATCAGTTTGACCCCATTTTCAAAAAGCTCATTAAATAACTTTTTTGAAATATAACCTTTATCAGCAAACAGCTTTCCCCATAAACCCTCTGCCAACTTAGGAACAGGTTTTCTGTCATCAACATTGCCAGCTGTAATCTGTGCAGATAACAAATGGCCAAACTCATTGGTGACAATGTGAAGTTTAAATCCAAAAAACCAACCCATTGTAGACTTTCCAACTGCAGCTATGTCTTTGAAAACTTTATTCCTTTTAACCTGAGTTCGGCGATCTAAGCTACTATCAGAGCGGTGTTTATCAATTTTTGTTCTTCTGCGCTCCAGTTGATTCTTGGTTTTTTTTCTTGAAATGTATACGCTACAAGCCCTGCAATTATATTAACCATGGCGTTTGTAGGACTACGGTGTCTAGAGTGCTCTACTTGAGAAATATTTTTAAGCTGATCATTTATGGTCTCAATAACTGAGCGCTTTCGTAAAAGAATTTTATCCTCCATTTCCATCAACCTATTCTTCATGCCTTTTCTGACGGAAGTGATCAGTTTGACCCCATTTTCAAAAAGCTCATTAAATAACTTTTTTGAAATATAACCTTTATCAGCAAACAGCTTTCCCCATAAACCCTCTGCCAACTTAGGAACAGGTTTTCTGTCATCAACATTGCCAGCTGTAATCTGTGCAGATAACAAATGGCCAAACTCATTGGTGACAATGTGAAGTTTAAATCCAAAAAACCAACCCATTGTAGACTTTCCAACTGCAGCTATGTCTTTGAAAACTTTATTCCTTTTAATGCGTTTATTTCTACATACTCTCAGAGGTGTAGAGTCGATAAAATTGATTCCTGTTGACTTTACAAACCGTGATTTTAAAAAAGAACAAAGAGGTATGAGTGCTGAGGGGATAAGCTCTACAAATCTTGTGTAGCTTACCAAATAAGGGAAGTCCCCTTTGTGATAAGCTCTCAAGTGTAGATAGAATTGCTTGAAGGTTCTAAATCCACATGGGTGAAATAGAATTAAAATTGATATAACTTCACTTATTGCTAGATTTGAGGGCGTACCTCTAAAAGGCTTTCGATTTTCTAAGGCTTGTTTTTTATAAACATTTTCATAATGCATACAAAAATCATCGACAGCGCAAAAAACAGTGGTAAGCTTATCTTGAGTCATAAAATTCCTTTTTAAAATTGCCGTCATTGGCGTTTTTGTTTGAACTAAGGATTTTATGGCTTTTTTTGTTTTCTGGGATTGCAAAGGGCGTCAAAAACTTTAAACACTTATTTTATAAAGAATGTAACGCCGAACTCAGGTTTTAAGCTGAAGATCATACAGAGATGGGGATATTTAGGGAAAAGTTGGGTTCCAGCTTAATCCCCAATTTTAGAAGAGAACCTAAATCTTGTCTCTGCTCCCACTGCTTTTGCGTGTACGTAGGGAGGATTATGATCGCGGAAGTAAATGTAAAATTTGATGTGGTTTAGTTGGTAGATCAGCGGTATTCATATAGTATACATATTATATGAGCATAGGTTAAGCAGAACCTTTGACGTTCTTTTTAGCTTTAAGTTTTTCACCCAAGGCCTTAAGTGGATCTCCTGTCATTACCAAGTTATTACTCTCAATGGAAACGTGACTAAATAACTTCAGATTAAATGCCGCTATTTAAAATATCTAAATAATCACTATAAATAAAAATTTTATGACGGTCTTTTCCTGTAATTTCTTTAACTATTTTAAGCTCTTCAAGTACTGCTAGCGAACGCAGAACAGTTGGCAAGGAAGCGCCACACTCATCTTTGATTTTACTCGTGTTAGATATAGGGTTAGACTTTAAGTAACGATGAATTGTTAAAACAGCTACTGTTGCCTTATTAATTTTCTTATGGTCCTCATCAAATAAACTCAGCACTCTCCTTGCAGTGGTTGTTGCTTGATCTGAAGTTTGTATAGCACCTCTTAGAAAAAACTCTATCCAAGTTTCCCAATCTCCAGTTTCTCGCACTTTCTGCAAGAGTTCATAGTACTCTTCTCTATGGGTTTTAAAATATAAACTTAAATAAAGCAGAGGCTCTTTAAGCATACCTTCACTACAAAGTATAAAAGTTATCAAAAGCCTTCCTAGCCTTCCATTACCATCTAGAAATGGATGTATTGTTTCAAACTGCAAATGCGCTAAGGCGGCTTTAATTAAAACTGGAAGATGAACCTCTTCATCATGAAAAAACTTTTCAAAAGAACCTAGGCACTCCATCAACCTATCAGGCGGTGGCGGTACAAATTTAGCATTTCCAGGTCTGGAGCCTCCTATCCAGTTCTGTGAGGTTCTAAATTCACCTGGCTGACTTGCGCTTCCCCTACCTTTAGACATTAAACATTTATGGATCTCTTTAATTAAACGAAGAGATAAAGGAAACTCTTTGATTCTTTTTAAACCATAGTTCATAGCAGAGATGTAATTAGAGACCTCTTTGACATCATCAATAGGAGCTCCTGGCGCATCTTTATTCTCAAAAAGTAAAAGATCTGAAAGTGACGACTGAGTCCCTTCAATTTGAGACGAAAGGACAGCCTCTTTTCTAATGTACATGTATAAAAATAGTGAGCAATCTGGTAAAATTGTACTCATTGCATCTAAACGGCCTAAGGCTACGTTAGCTTTGTCTAAAAGTGGGTACAACTGATCTATTTGAATTGGAGGATCCGGCGGCAGATTTTTAGGAATATAAGCGTTATAGCTTTCATCTGCCGATTTAATTTTTAAATAAGTCCCTATTCGATCTGAGTAGTCCATTAAATCCCTAAGTAACAGATTTTTAATTTTTCGTTACTTAAATCATGCTAACTAACACCAATGAGACATGCAAGTTTTTACTAAACCCGAGTTAGGACTTTTCTAAGGACCTAAGTTTTGAATAAATATTGTTGAGGCTGTTTTAGGAATTTTAAAGGAAGAGTTTCATATTGAACACCCCAGACACCAAAGTCTTAAAAAACTTTATAGTGAATCTTTTATGAGCATTAGCTCTGCATATTGTCTGCGTCCTTTTAAACCGACAATACGTGCCATGAAAATAGAGTGTTAAACCAGATTTAAAAAGTCCGAACTCGGGTTATTAGAGGAAACCTCCACAAATTCTGTGAAAGTCTATAAAAAAGATGCTCATAGCTTTTTAAAAAGACTTAATATTACTTCCTTTAAAACAAACTGGTGGTCTTAAAGACACATTAAACTTTAACAATACTAAAAAAACCCCACAAAGTGCTCATTCAAACATTAAAAGTACTCTCAGGTATTTTAAACGTTTCAGGGGTAAAATCACTAAAGCCTCCACAAACAGCCTAAAAATCATAGGTTCTATTCTAGAAATTTTATAAAAATACAGATATTTAAATTAACAAATGCACTCTCAATGATTTTAACTACTTAGCCTAGTGGCAACAAATTAAGGAAAGAGGGACTGAGTAGGTCATAAAAGTGTTTTTTTGAAATAATTTCATAGAGGAACTAATTTATTTGCGGTGAAACAATAAGCGTGGTGTAACCAACTCGGAAAGACAAAGGAAAACCGAGCCTAGCTCGATAAAAAACTATTTGTTTAAAACACAAGGAGAATAACATGAAAAAATTATTATTCGCATTTTTACTAACTTCTTTTTACTCGTTGGCAGTGGTAGCAAACTCCCTTGAAGATGCTGAAAAGAGTGTTGTCTCAGCATTTGATAAGAATGAGGAAGTACAAAAGGAAATTCAAGATTTTATTGCCTTTCTAGAAAATCATGGAATTACAGTTAGATTAGATAAAAAATCCTATACTAAACTTTTACAATCAGTTCATAAAAAAGATGGTTCTGTAGAGTATATTTTTATAGTATATCGACAAGTTGAAACAAGTGTTGCTTATGGGACCACTTTTACCGCAGTGGGTAGCTATAGTTCTAAAACTAATAAATCTATCATAAGGTATGTTGATTTGTCTGCCATCGGAGACAATTTGTTAAATGGGAAAAAAGTTGAAATTTTCATTGAGGACTAGGTTCTGATTCACAGTAAGAAATAAAAGATTCAGACTTGTAGAATGGGCTGCGCAAAATACGCAGCCCTTCGTCGTTTTGGATTCTCCGCTATTTGATGGTTTACCTTTCCGAA
The DNA here is from genome assembly GCA_965205365.1 of Bdellovibrionales bacterium. GTDB lineage: Bacteria > Bdellovibrionota > Bdellovibrionia > Bdellovibrionales > UBA1609 > JALZUR01. The sequence continues at coordinate 18,263 of CBDBGT010000007.1, read as the reverse complement.
TGCTTAGACAAAATTTTTTAAGCAACCTCTTTATAGGCTACTGTTGGGACAGGTTGCATCTCTGCCACAGGGTTCGGTAACTCGGGAAGAGGTGGCGGCTCTGGATTATCCTCTTTTTCTTTTAGAGAGTTGGTAATAATTTGCTCAAGATGTTTAGGGTTTTCACCAGCAAAAAATGAACTGTGACGGATATCATCAAGGCTCAAATATTTAGGTAATTTTTCCTCTCTAATAAGACACGGGCCTCATCAGTCATAATGACTCGATTGCTTCTCTTTTTCTTGTTTAATCTCCTAATGGCTCCGTGATGGATATTAAGAGAGGATGACTTTGGTAAAAAGTCCTTTGAAGACTTCCACCAGTCCAACGATTGCCTCCAAAGTTTTTGCCTGTTTTTGTGAGATACTCTTTAGTCTTATAGCCATTACTGTTTAGGTAGTTACAAGTTTTTGCCAATGTGCCAAGTTCTAAATACTTATTAAAAATAAGCTCTATGAGTTTAAAGGGGTGCCACCAGACGAGGCTTCACAAACGTCTCCCAACTTTACCATTGGCTAGGGGCTTTCATCTGTTTTTATTTTGAACTCTATATCATCGTTCTTTAAATATTTTTTTTGTTCATCAACAAAGGAAGCTAAGCCTTTTTTCATTTTTCAATCACCTTCCAATGACCACCTTTATCAGCCCCAATTCTTTTTAGCCGTTTTTGCTTTTTTAATTGCTCTAAATGATATTTGATGCCGTCAGAAGTAATAGTTCCTATCTCTTTTGCTATCTCTTGTCTTGTAATATAAGGATTTTGCTTAATGAGACTCAAAATTTTCTGGGTAGTTTTCTGGGTAGTTTTCTGGGTAGTTTTCTGGGTAGCTTCTTCTAATCTCTCTTTTTTGAAAATGATATTATAAAAGAGGCTGTCATCACTATATTCAATATTAAGTTTCACTTTCTTTTTATGGTTTGCAACAGCCTCTTTGATACGGCTTATCCCTGTTCCTGCTTGTTCTATATAATTGGCTCTATGTAACATAGATGCAATAAGAGGGTTGCGAGGAAAGCTCTGTGTTCCAAATTTTTTAGGATCAAATCCTTTTGGTAAACTTCCTGGGTTTTGAATCTCCACTCTATCAGAAAAAACTTCCACTGATACAGGAACTTCTTTTGTAAAATAATCTCTATGGCAAACTGCATTGACAATTGCTTCCCTTAAGGCTGTTTCAGGGTAATCAGAAATTTCTTCCCTACGAGGCTTGCCAGTAATAACATACTCTGTATCCGTGTGCTTCTGAACAAAAGCCAAAGCATCTTCAATATTATCAATGATATTCCCTTTATATTGTTTTCTATTCAAAATTTTAACTTTATTTGTTCCTCTGAATAAAATGCAATCAACACGGGCATAATTCATAATAAAATCTATATCTTTAGAAAAAAATAAAACTCCCAAGTTTGTAAATTTTTTGTCAGATGTTAAGCAATCAAGATTTTGTAAAAGCATTTCTTGTTTAATGCTTAAGTTAATACCTGAAATTTTTAAAAAGTGTTTAAAAGCTTTTTGATCAAAGTCATTTTTAAAATTGGATTTTTCATTGATTAACTTTTCAAAACGAATGCGACCCTCTTTTTGAAAAAAATTGATAATCTCATTTCTTGTCATTTTTTGAGAATTTGCCCCTATTCTTATAAAAAACCCTTTGGGACATCCGTAAGGTTTTTCTTTACCTTCAGGAACATGAATTACTATAAGATTTTTTTTAATTTCAATTTTGGTGTCTAATTTAGGTTCTAGTTTGCTCAACGAATCTTGGATTTTAGATCGCTTTTTATTACTGGTGTCAGTGCCTATTACCTTTCCATCATCAGCAACACCTATCAATATATTTCCACCCGATGAATTAGCAAATGCACAGACTCCCTCAATAAAATCTTTGTTCAAAGCTTGTTTGAATTCTATGTGGTACCCTTCGCCAGTTGAAATGATGTCTTTAATTTGCTTTTCTGTCATGCGGATAGTGCCTCATTTATTTCTTTAATAACTTCATCCATTTTGTTTCCAAAAAGCTGATCCATTCTTCCTAAGCCACCTTTTGCATCAAATGGAGCTTGATCAAGGTCATCTTCTTCTATGTGGAAAGAACTTGCAATATGTTCTTTTATCATTCTAAGTCACTTCATTTGCTCTTCTGTAAATTTTTGGCTTCCGCTCTCATGTTTTTTAAACATCCATTTTTGAAAATTTAAATGAACAGTTTTAGAGTAAAGAGTGAGTTTAGAGTCAATACCACAGATTTTACGGATAAGAGCAACAAGAGCTGTCAATTCACTTATAGGGGGTTTAAGCTTTTTATTTTCTAGGTTTGCATACGCTTCAAAAACTCTTGCAAGAGCTATATTGGGCTGGCTCTGTTTTAGTTTATTATAAACTTTTTTAATCATACCGTAAGTTACGTTTTTTCTTCTATGAGGCTCGTTATAGTAAATTTTGAGTGCTATTATTTCATCTTTATGTTTGTTTAAGAACGCTTCAAAATCTTGCACAAGAGTTCGATATTTTTCTATCTGTTCTCTGTCCCAGCCAGCAGTCTCATGCGCAATTTTAGATATGTCCTTGAAGATCTTTGAGAAGACCTATGTTCATGTGACTGAAAAATCAAAAAAACACTGGATGAAGGAGTTTTATGAAACTTTTTAAATCTAGTGGGAATTTAGTGGGAACTACATACATTATATTCAATGACTACAACTACTTAAGTGTAAATATGGTGCGCCAGAGAGGATTTGAACCTCCACCTCGTTTCCAAGACCGGCCCCTCAAGCCGGCGCGTCTACCAATTCCGCCACTGGCGCACAATGGCTTTAGTATATTGGGTCTATTATAAATGGTGGGCTTGTTTGTTACAATAGAGTTGGAAGCCTTTTTTTCAAAAGTTATAAAAAAACTCTTTTAAACTTATTTTGTTTCCAGTACCGGTTTTCATGGTATAAGAAAAAAAGTTATAAGCCTTACTTTTCTTGCTATGAAAACAGCTTAAGTTTATGACAGTTTTATGAATATAGAAGACTTACAATACACATACCCAGAAAAGCTTATAGCATTACAACCTAAAGAGCCTTGTCGTGTCTTATTGATGAATAGGGCGAACCCAGTTGAGATTGAGTTTTGTGCCGCTTTTAACTGTATTCAGCCAGGGGAGCTGATTATTATTAATAATTCTGGTGTTAAGGCGTGTCGTGTTTTTTCTAAAGATTTAGAGTTTTTATTTTTAAATAAAAGGTCTAAATATGAATGGGAAGTTTTATTTAAATCTGCAAAATTTAGAGTAGGGCAGAGGTTTAATTTACCCGGTGGTGTAGAAGGAGAGCTTTTAAAAAAAGCACGGCCTCAATTAATTAGATTAGATCAAGATTTAGGCTTAAGATATTTTGCTCAACATGGTGAATTTGCAATTCCTCCTTATATTCAAAAACTAAGAGATTCACGTCATGTTGTTAAGGGCGATAAAAATTGGTATCAGCTTCATTGGAAGAAGAATGAAAATTCACTAGCAGCACCTACTGCAAGTCTACACTTTTCAAAAAAAGACTTAGTTGGCCTTCAAAGAAGAGGAGTTGTTGTTGAAGAGGTGAGTTTAGATGTGGGCTTAGGAACTTTTTTACCTTTAGAGGAGAAAAACATTAAAGAAGGAAGGCTTCATAAGGAGAGTTTTTTTGTTTCTGGAAGAACAAAAAAAGCTCTTATTCATGCTAAAAAGAATAAAAAAAAAATTTGGGCTTTAGGGACCACGGCATTAAGAGCTGTTGAGTCTTGCTCCATGGATAATGGTGATGAAGCTGGGGAGACGGAGCTTTTTATAACTCCAGGCTATGAATTTAAATGGGTGTCAGGGCTTTTTACAAATTTTCATCAACCAGGGTCTTCTCTCTTAGCGTTGGTAATGGCTTTTTATGGTGTTAAAGATACGAAACTTGCCTACAACTTTGCTGTAAAGAACAAGTTTAGGCTTTTTTCCTATGGAGATTTAAGTATATGGAAAAAATAGCTAAAAACGTTAAAGGGAAAATTGGTAATTTTAAACTCGAAGCTACTAGTGCAAGTGCAAGGGCGGCAATCCTAACAACAGCACACGGTGATATTCAAACTCCAATTTTTATGCCCGTTGGAACCTGTGGCACAGTTAAGGCTATGACCAATGAAGGCTTAAAGGATGTTGGCTCACAAGTTATTTTAGGAAACACTTATCATCTTCATTTGCGTCCAGGGGATGATCTTATAAAAAAAATGGGTGGACTTCATAAGTTTATGGGGTGGGATAAGCCTATTTTAACAGACAGTGGTGGCTTTCAAGTTTTTTCATTAGCAGCATTGAGAAAAGTTTCAGAAGAAGGTGTTGCATTTAAAAGTCATATTGATGGAGGAAAGTGTTTTATTGGCCCTAAGGAAAGTATGAAGATTCAAATGAACCTAGGGTCTGATATTATTATGGCTTTTGATGAGTGTCCCCCATACCCGTGTACTAAAAAGGAGTTAGAGAGTGCCATGGGGCGCACTTATAGGTGGCTTAAGGTTTGTAAGGAGGAGATGAGAAGAAAAGACTCTCTTCTTTTTGGAATTATACAAGGGGGTTTAAGTGTTCCCCATAGACTTCAAGCTTTACAACAAGTTACTTCGTTTAATCTACCTGGTTATGCTCTTGGTGGATTTTCTGTTGGAGAGCCCATGGAGCGTATGTATGAAGTGCTTTTAAAGACAGCACCTAAAATGCCTGAAAATAAACCAAGGTACTTAATGGGGGTGGGAAAGCCCATTGATCTTTTGCATTCAATTAATGCAGGGATTGATATGTTTGACTGTGTCATGCCCACCAGAGTTGCAAGAAACGGTAAAGTTTTTATGCATAATGGGGAGATGAATATTAAAAGGTCTGAAAACAAGGAAGACTCTAGGCCACTTGATGAAAATTGTGAATGCTACACATGCCAAAATCATAGTAGAAGTTACTTAAGACACCTTTTTATTTGTGGAGAAGTTCTTTCTGCACAATTATTAACTATACACAACTTACACTTTTATCTAGAACTGTTAGCTCAGTGTCGAAGGGCTATATTAGAGGGCAGGTGGGTTGAGTATTATACTCAAAAAGTAACGCAAGTTGTTAGCTTATAAAATATAAAAATTCATTGTATGGCTTTAAGGTGTCGGTTTTTATAATAAAAATATGAAGAAGTTAGGAGTTGTGTATGTTTTATTTTATTAATTTTTTTATCAATGTGGCTCAAGCACAAGAGGCTGTAGGTCAACAAGCTAGTAAGGGTCCGGGTTGGATGGGGTTGGTTCCTTTTGCGCTAATGTTCTTAGTTTTTTATTTTTTAATTTTGCGACCCCAGGCTAGAAAAGCAAAAGAGGCTAAGGATTTTTTAAAGTCTTTAAAGAAGGGTGATCAGGTTTTGACCGCAGGGGGGATCTTCGGCACCATTGTAGGGGTTGGAGAAAGATTTGTAGATTTAAAGGTGTCAGAAGATACACGTTTTAAAGTTATGAAGTCTCATATAATGAGTAGTGCTGCTGAAGACACAGGTAAGTAAATTTTTATAAGAGTTTAAAAAAAAGTAACTAGCTAAGATGAACAAGTCCTTTTGGAGAAAAAAATGATAAAAAGCCTTAAAACACGAATGGGAATTATTGTAACAATTATATTAGTGTCGGCATATGTTTTTGCACCGAATCTTGTTTCTAAAGACAAAGCGCCGGCGTGGCTACCCACTCAATCTCTAGTTTACGGATTAGATATTCAGGGCGGGCTGCATTTAGTTTTAGGCGTGGACACTCCAGGTGTTATTGGAGAAAAACTAAATCGCCTTGGAGATCTTTTAAAAGAAGAGATCAACAACAAAAACCCAGGAGCGGTTAGTGCTATTTCATTTAAAAAAGATGAAAAGAATCCAAAAATTAAACTTACTGGTAATTTAAGTATCATAAACTCATATGTGAATCAGTATTACGCAGGTGTATTACAGAAGGTACCAAGCACTAGTGAAGCTAGTACATTTCAATATTTTGAAACCTATATAAATTCAACTAAAAAGCAAATTGTTGTTCAAGCAATTGAGGTTATTAGAAATCGTATTGATTCTTTTGGTGTTTCTGAACCATACATTGCAGCTCAGGGAACTGAAAGAATTGTTGTTCAACTTCCAGGTATTAACGAAGAAGATTATCAGCAAGCAAAAGATCTTATTAATAGAGCTGCACGTTTAGAGAAGATGATTGTGTCAAGTGAGATGACTGTTGCACAGCTTAATACGTTAGTTAAAGAAGCTGAGGCTGCTGGTGGTTATACAGTTGGAACTAAGAAAGAGGGCGGGCTAAAGTATATTGATTATGTTAGAAGACTTAATCAGGATTTAAAAGGAAAGCTTCCAGCTCAAACGGAATTAGTTTTTCAAAAATTAGGCAGTGTCATGGAAATCACTGATGGCAAAAGCCCAATGCTTGTTAAAAACGACGTGGTGTTTTCAGGGGATAAAATTGCAGATGCCTTTGTTGGTGTAGGTGAATATGGTCAACCAGTTGTAAATTTCTCTGTTGCAAGTGAAGGGCGAGCTGAATTTGCAAAACTTACTGGTGACAATGTAGATAAACCAATGGCCATTATTTTAGATAAAGTTGTTATGTCAGCTCCTAATATAGGAAGTCGTTTAAGAGAAGGTGGTATAATTACATTGGGTACAGGCCAGGAAATACAGCAGGAAGCTGAGTTTTTAACAAATGTCTTAAGAGCAGGAGCGTTGCCGGCTGCTTTAGAACAGTTAGAGGAAAGAACTGTTGGGCCAACACTGGGTGCAGATAGTATCCAAGCAGGTAAGAAAGCAGGGATTTTAGGCTTGCTCTGTGTTTTAATCTTTATGATAGGTTGGTATAGGTTAGCAGGGGCTGTTGCAGGTTTTGCTTTGGCCATGAATATTTTTTTAATTTTAACGATTTTAACATCTTTAGGGGCTACATTAACTCTTCCCGGTATTGCTGGAATTGTTTTAACAGTGGGTATGGCGGTTGATGCAAATGTTATTATTTTTGAGCGTATTAAAGAAGAGCTTTTTAAAGGAAGTGGTTTAAGAGCTGGGGTTAGGGAGGGTTTTAGCCAGGCTTTTTCAGCAATTTTTGATGCCAACATTACAACTGCTGCGGTTTGTTTAGTGCTTATGTTTTATGGAACAGGTCCAATTAAAGGTTTTGCTGTGACTCTGGTTTGGGGTGTTGTGACCTCCATGTTTACAGCGATTTTCTTAACAAGAACAGTTGTTGATGTATTGGTTTTAAACGGTTTTACAGGTTTGTTTCCTTCTAATAAAAGATCATAAGGTTAAAAAGAGGTATATTAAAATGAGAAGAGATTTAGATAGAGGGAAAATAGAATTTGTGAGAAGTGCTCCAATTTTTGGAGGAGTTTCTTTAGTACTGGTTCTTATTTCATTGGGTTTAATTTTTACAAAGAATTTTAATTACGGAATTGATTTTTCCGGTGGAACTGAAGTTCAGGTGAAGTTTAGTGGAGAGGTTAAAGCTGATGATATTAGGAGCTTAGTAAAGAGTTTAGGGCTTGAGAAAGCTTCAGTCCAATCTTTTGGAAAGGACAATGAGTTTTTGATTAGAACAGAGTCCGTTAAAGGAGCAACACAAGCTAAGACAACAGCTTTGGTTAATAAGGCTGTTAAAAAAATTACCACAGGTTTAAAGGAAAAATATAATGGAGTAGAATTAAGAAGAGTAAACTCTGTTGGTCCACAAATTGGTGCTGAACTTAGAGCAAATGGAATGCTTGCTATTTTTTACTCTCTAATTATGATTCTTATTTATGTGGGCTTTAGGTTTGATTATCAGTTTGCCCCAGGTGCTGTGATTTGCTTGTTTCATGATGCTATTATTACATTAGGAATATTTTCTTTTTTAGGTAAAGAAGTGAATGTTCAAACTTTAGCGGCCATTTTAACTATTATTGGCTACTCCTTAAATGACACCATTGTGAACTTTGATAGGGTTAGGGAGAATATTCCACGCTTTAAGCAAAAAACCTTGGAGCTCATAGTAAATAGGTCCATTAACGATGTTTTATCTAGAACAGTATTAACATCTGTCACCACGTTAATTGCCATTGGGTGTTTGTATTTTGTAGGAACTGGCGTCATTAAAGATTTAGCGTTTACATTAGCCATTGGTGTTGTTGTGGGAACCTATAGTTCAATTTACGTAGCTTCACCGCTAACTATTTTCTTTGATAAATTAATTTCATCTAAAGGTTAATATCTTTAGGAGAGGCAACAGTTGAAAAAACAGGTTGAGCAGAATATGCAAACACATAGATCAACTGGAACCTATATTCCTGAGCTTATATCTAGGCTTTTAAAAGCCAAGGGTTTTTTAAATCAAGAAGATCAACTTGAGTTTTTAAACCCATCTATGACAGATATTAAATCACCATTTGTTTTAAATGGTATGGATAAGGCTTGTGCAAGGCTTTTTAAGGCTTATAAGGATAATGAAAGTCTAGGGGTTTATTGTGATTATGATTTAGATGGTTCTTCGGCGGCAGCGATTTTATTTGACGGCCTTGGGCAACTTGGTTTTAAGAACATTCAAATATATCAACCAAGGCGTCTAACACAAGGGTATGGATTTCATAAGGCAGGGGTGGACAGCCTTAAAGAAAAAGGCGTGAGCCTCATTATAACTGTGGATGTGGGTATAACCTCCCATGAAACTTGTCTGTACTCTAAAGAACAGGGTGTTGATGTTATTTTAACAGATCACCATTTACCCGACGCCACACTTCCACAAGCACTTACTATTGTTAACCCCAATACAAAAGAATGCACATCTGGTCTTGGGCATTTGTGTGGTGCAGGGGTTGCTTTTTATCTGGTTTATGGTTTTGCCAAGCATTTAAAAAATTTAAATGAAAGGATTAAACCAGGGTTTAGTTTAGACTCGTTATTGGATTTATTTGTTATTGGAACCCTTACGGATATGGTGCCGTTAATTAAAGAAAATAGAGTGTTGGTTAAAAAAGGGCTTAAAAGGTTTTCTACTAGCTTAAGGCCAGGGTTACAGGCTTTAAAAGCTAGGTGTGAACTAGTAGGAAAGCACATTAACTCAAGTGATATTGGTTTTAAAATTGCTCCAAAGTTAAATGCATTATCGCGTTTAGATACAGAGCTAAGGCCAACAGCCATTTTAATTGAAGAAAATAAACAAGAGGCTGAAAAGCTAGTATCAAAAGCTTTTTTAGTTAATGAAAAAAGAGTGCAGTCTTTAAAAGAGGATCTTAAAAAAGCCACTGATTATTTTAAAAAACACCCTCCTAAAAATCTTTGCTTTTTTGTTTCAAAAGATATTCATCCAGGAGTACGAGGGCTTATTGCAACAAGACTAGTTGAAGAATATGGTGTTCCAGCTTTTATAGGAAATATTTTAAAGAATGGACAGGTTGTTGGGAGTGCAAGGCTTCCGGGTAACACAGAGTTGTCGTTAAAAGAGATGATGTTTTCTTGTCCAAGTTTAATTCAATTTGGTGGTCATGCTCAAGCAGCAGGTTTTGAACTTGAGCTTATAAAGGCTACTCAGTTTAAGAATGAACTGAGTATGTATTTGGAGAGTTTTTTTACAAAAGAAGTTAACACTGGGTTTGGGGTTGAGTATGATTGTGAAGTTTATTTAGGAGAGCTTAATCAGAGTTTTTTAAACTGGTTAAGGTATTTAGAGCCCTTTGGCATTGGTTTTGAACAGCCTATTTTTAAAATCTTAGATCTTGAAATAGTCTTGGTTAGAAAACTAAAAGATAAACACTATAAAATCTTAGTGTCTGATAAAAAAGGAAAAACCTTTGATGTGCTGTGGTTCTCACCGCAAAAAGATCATGAAGTGGCCTTAATGATAGAGTCTAAAAACTATGTAAACTATAAGTTTAATTTTTATGTAAATCCGAATATTAATTTTTTTCAAAACATAGAAACACTACAGCTTTTAATCCATGAGGTTGAGGTTAGTGGTGGGCTGAATTTTGAGGGTGAAGTTTAATGAAAGCTCTAATCTGTTTAAGTGGTGGACTAGACTCTACGGTGTCGCTTTTATGGGCGGAAAGAGAATACAAATCAATTGATGCTGTGTTTTTTAATTACGGTCAAAAAGCATTGGAAAAAGAAAGAAAAGCATCTAGGTACTTTGCAGGTTTAGTTGGAGCAAGTTTTTTAGAAATTAATTTAGAGTTTTTAGGAAAAGTGTCTAGTTCAGCGCTAAATAAAGCTGAGAATTTAATTCCACAAGGGGATACTGTAGACATGAACAGTGTGGAGGCTTTAAAAAATACGGCAAAAGCTGTATGGGTTCCTAATAGAAATGGTCTTTTCATTAATGCCGCAGCATCAATTGCTGAAGCTAAGAAAATTAACCATATTGTTTTAGGTTTTAATTTAGAAGAGGCTCAGACATTTTCAGATAATTCTAAAGATTTTATTAATGACACGAATAAAGCCTTAGAGTCTTCCACAAGAGGTCTTGTTAGAGTGGTGAGTCCAATAGTGGGTCTTAGAAAAGTTGATATTGTGAAGCTTGGTAAGAAGCTTGATATAAATTTTCAAAAATTATGGCCCTGTTATACAAACAGGGAAGAGATTTGTGGAGTTTGTGAATCTTGTAAAAGATATTTGCGTGCAAGAAAAGAAAGTGGGCTATGATTAGTACTAAATTTTTAACTCAAGAGCTTGCCTATACAGGGCCACAATTAAGATCACTGTTTTTATATGAGTATGGCTTAAAAGGTGATGGGGTTTTATCGTGGATAGGGCCTTGTGATGTTAAAACAGATGATTTAGTTGATGCTAAAGACCGTTTGAAAAATGATTTTATAAAATCAAAAAAAATGGTTCATTTTCTATGTGAATTTTTTCATAAAGATATTTTTTTTGGTATTTGTGTTCAAAGAATAATGGCAGAAATAGTAATTGATATTTTAGTCTCACTTACAAATAAGAGTTTTTTAAGAAAAGGTGATGATGTTTATTGTGACGGTAAAAAACTTAACGTCTCCATTGCAACAGTAAGCTCATTGTCGAGTTTAATTCATTTTGGTGTAAATGTGGATTCTAAAGGAGCCCCAGTAGCAGCAATTGGACTTAAAGATTTAAACGTTGATCCTGTGGCTTTTATAACCTTGTGTTTAAAAAAGTTTAAGGAAGAGCTTAATGATATTTATCAAGGGTCTTTTAAAGTTAAATCGGTTTAAATAGCTTTTATGAATAGATACACAAAACATCTTACTGCTTTTAAACTATGATCTCTAAATCGTAATCAATTCTCTGGTATCACCCTAGAAACTAAATATCGGATAAACTGGAACTTATGAAGTTTGTCTCATTTTTAGAATTTGGTGGTATTCTTAATATTACTGTTGATGGCAATGGACATAAAGATTTAAAGCTAGTTTTGTCCCATTGGATAGGCTCTGAAACCTAAATACTTTTTAAATTTAACCTTTAGTCCTGGTTTAGGTCTAAAAAGATTAAGTTTAGGCTTTTTTTTCATTAAATTTTTTTTTCAAAAATCATTTAAGACTCTATTTTCTTAAAGCCTTTAGTTTAGAAAATAATTTTTTTTTAAACACAAAGTTTTCATTAAAGTGTTACTAAAAAGTTGTATTAGTAACCTGAGTTCGGCGATCTAAGCTACTATCAGAGCGGTGTTTATCAATTTTTGTTCTTCTGCGCTCCAGTTGATTCTTGGTTTTTTTTCTTGAAATGTATACGCTACAAGCCCTGCAATTATATTAACCATGGCGTTTGTAGGACTACGGTGTCTAGAGTGCTCTACTTGAGAAATATTTTTAAGCTGATCATTTATGGTCTCAATAACTGAGCGCTTTCGTAAAAGAATTTTATCCTCCATTTCCATCAACCTATTCTTCATGCCTTTTCTGACGGAAGTGATCAGTTTGACCCCATTTTCAAAAAGCTCATTAAATAACTTTTTTGAAATATAACCTTTATCAGCAAACAGCTTTCCCCATAAACCCTCTGCCAACTTAGGAACAGGTTTTCTGTCATCAACATTGCCAGCTGTAATCTGTGCAGATAACAAATGGCCAAACTCATTGGTGACAATGTGAAGTTTAAATCCAAAAAACCAACCCATTGTAGACTTTCCAACTGCAGCTATGTCTTTGAAAACTTTATTCCTTTTAATGCGTTTATTTCTACATACTCTCAGAGGTGTAGAGTCGATAAAATTGATTCCTGTTGACTTTACAAACCGTGATTTTAAAAAAGAACAAAGAGGTATGAGTGCTGAGGGGATAAGCTCTACAAATCTTGTGTAGCTCACCAAATAAGGGAAGTCCCCTTTGTGATAAACTCTCAAGTGTAGATAGAATTGCTTGAAGGTTCTAAATCCAGATGGGTGAAATAGAATTAAAATTGATATAACTTCACTTATTGCTAGATTTGAGGGCGTACCTCTAAAAGGCTTTCGATTTTCTAAGGCTTGTTTTTTATAAACATTTTCATAATGCATACAAAAATCATCGACAGCGCAAAAAACAGTGGTAAGCTTATCTTGAGTCATAAAATTCCTTTTTAAAATTGCCGTCATTGGCGTTTTTGTTTGAACTAAGGATTTTATGGCTTTTTTTGTTTTCTGGGATTGCAAAGGGCGTCAAAAACTTTAAACACTTATTTTATAAAGAATGTAACGCCGAACTCAGGTTAGTAGAGCAGTGGCGGATACTTTAGTTAAGCAAGGTTTTTTTTAAATGGCCTTTAAGTTTAAGTTTTATAATTGTATTATTATAAGACACTTTTTTAAAAACAAAATTATTAATTATTAATAATCTAAATATTAATTAAACAAAATACTAAATTTGTTTAATTTTTTACCGATAAGGCTCCATGATAAAAAATTTTATTGGGCTTTTGCTCTTGATTTATTTAACGTCTTTTCAGACTGGATTTGCAGCGCCTCCTCCAAATACAGATAAAGAAATTTCTCATAATTTACAAAGCACTAGAGGAGAAAGCTTAGAGGTTCCTGGTTTAACTTATGATGAAAAACGTCAACGCTCCATAGGACAAACAAGTTTTAGTAGTTTTGAAAATAGTGGTACAGATTATTTAGGGTTTAGCCCAGGAGACAAAAGAGCTTGTGATGTACATGGAGGTGAACTGACTCAAGCACCAGGACCTCCAGGACGGTGGTATTGTAAAATGCCACTACGCCAATGCCCTGCTGGTACTACTAATGGTTTAAACGGGGTGATGTTTTGTTTCTGTGAAAACGATAGTAATAAACCTGTTCCTTTTCATGCTTCACCCATTGATATAAATAATATTTGTGTAGCGCCTGGGGAAAAGAAAGCCTGTAAAGAACGTGGAGGCGAAGTGACTCAAGCACTAAGACCTCCAGGGCAGTGGCATTGTAAAATGCCACAATGTCCTCATGGTACTATTGGTAGTCTTTCTTCAGAAGGTGGAAGAATGTCTTGTGCTTGTAAAAGTGATCACACAAAAAAAGTTCCTTTAAATACTTTACCTGATGAAGTAAATAATATTTGTAGTAGGCAAAATCAAGAAAACTGTGAGCGTTTAGATGATGAAGGCGATGCTGAGTGGTGTACTGAAGAAAATGCTTTTGCTAACGAATCTTCGTGTCCTTATTTAACATGTTTTTTAAAATATGTAATTTATCAAAATACTCAAAAAGCTTTATTTAAAGCTAATCAGTTAGCAGAAGAGAATTTAAAAACTCGTTTAAATCAAGCAAAATACAATGCAATTATAAGTTGTAATGAGGCCTACAAGACTTATAAACTTGAATGTTCAAGAACCCCTTCTCCTCCTCAATCTAATGGCAATAGAGTAAGTGGAAGAGCAAGTGAGTTATGTAGGCGAGCAAAACAAGAGGCTGAACGAAATCTAGAAATTGATACAGCCCTTGTAAATAAGTGTTTAGGGTCTTATGTAAACTTTTTTGGAAGTTGTTCTTTAGATGTTACTGAAACTGGTGTTGGTTCTGCTACGTTTGGGTCTGGAGCGACAGAGGTTTTTAAAGAGACTTCAGTAAAGTATACTCAAAAAATTGATAAAAACTATCATAAGACTAATGAAGTGGAAGCTATAAATAATCGTGTAATAAGGCGTTCTCAGTTGTTAGAAACTGAGCTTGGCAGAATACAAAATGAGGCAGCTAAATGTATAGTTGCCTTTGGCGAGGGGCCTAAAAAAGAAGATTCACATACATTGTCAAGTGGTGAAGAGGTTTTAAAAGAGCTTGCAAAAGAGGTTGTAGAAAGAGGAGGAGAAAAAGGTTTAAGTGGTGAGTTAGGCGAAGGCCGTGGAGTAGAAACAGACTATAACAATAGCTATGCTGGAGGAGAGTCTGTAAGAAGCTTGAGTGGAACAAATAATTTAAATAGTGAGTTTAAAGAGAGTAGTTCTGGCTATAAGAAATCAAATCAACCCACTGTTTCAAAAATCTTTGATTCTAGACTCCCTGCTTCTCAAAACTATGGTAGGAAGAAAGTTTTAAAAGAGATTCCTGCTTTAAAGGCCATACAAGCTCTTATTTTTAAAGAATTAAGGGATAGTGATAAAAAGATGAGCAAGCTAGAAAAAGAACGTTATCGTATAGATTTTGATGCACGAAAGTTTTTTAATGGATATAAAAACCTAAAGCCTTATTTTTCTAATCCTAAGATATTTATAGATAAAAAGGACCGTGCTATATATGGTAGAAAGCGCCTTACTGAAAGATTAAATAAAGCTCAAGATAAATTAGGAAAAGACATTCCACTTATTTTTATAGATGGTAAATTCGTACCCATAGATTTAGCTGAGCAAACAGAAAGAAGAAGGTTAGCAAGAAATTTAGCAGTAGAGGCAAGGAAAAGAGGTAAAACATTGATGGTTCTTCCAAGTGGAAAAATTATCACTGATATAAATCCAGATATGACAGCAGATATTTTTAAGCAAATAAATTATGGGTATCGAACATATATGCCGGAGAAAGCATCTTCCTATGATTTTGATAAAATAAAGACTCAGTATGGCTGGTAAAATAATTTAATATTTTACTGTTGCTTAAGTCTAGGTGAATATTAGAAACTTTTGTAAAGCTTTTAAAAAAAGACTACATTTACACAGATGCTCACAACATTATTTAATTTTATATCGTTAATATTTTTATTTACTACGTCTGTAGCAGGTGCTGAATCTTGCTCAGTGTCTTTTGATAAAATAAACAGCAGTGGACTGTGTAATATGGCTAAAGTAAAAGAGCTACAAGAAAGTAGCTTAAAGTCTTCTTCATGTGATAAAAGACAGCTTACTAAAGCTTTAAGTTTTTTTACAAGTTGTGAGAAAATGGCAGAAAAGACATTTTCTCTTTGTAAAGAAGAAAATGTTTTAGATATTACACAAAAGCTTATATCTTATATAAGCTTTATAAAAGAAGCGAATGATCATTTACAAAGTAAAAAATCTACTCATTGTTCTAAGGATGAGGCTTTAGTTAATAAATTAAATCCTAAGGGTTCATTAAAAGTAGCGGCTTTAGACAGTAAAGGTGCTAAAGAGTCTTTACTTAAAAAAAAGAGTATAAAAAAAGAAGAAAGCACTTTACGTATTAATAACAAAGATTTTAAACAAGCTCACTCTCAAGATAAAATAAAAAATAAAAATACTTTAAAAAAAATAAAAAGTAAAAATATAGCTAGAAATTTAACATCTTTAATAGAAGATAAAGCTCTTTTAAAAGAGGCTTTGTTAGATGAAAACATCTCAGGCTCTCTATTTTATGGAATGACATATTTTCAAAAGAATTTGTGTAGAAGTGCTCTTGAGTCTGGTAATGAAGATGGAATTGAAATGGCGTGTTTTAGATCAATAAATGCTGCATGGTTTATGGATAGAGACAATTCCATGTCTAATGCAACTGACAATGCAGCTAAAGCACTTTATATATTGTCCAGTACACAAGGGCGTATAGTAACTACTCAAATTTGTCCTGGGGTTTTTGTAACTGTAGCACATGGAGCAATTACTGAGGATGTTTTATCTTATACAGGAGAAGCTTTAAAAAAGTTTTTAGCAAGTAAGAAGGGAAATAGAATTAGAATTTACCCTTTTCCTATGATTAAAAGAAAATACTTAAACGGAGAGTCTATAAACTTTGAATATTTTGGAAAAAGATTAAGTGAACACAGTGCTTGGAATGAGCACCCTGCTGACTATTTAATAATAAAAGTAAAACCATCAGAAGCAAAAAAGTATGCAAATTCTAAAGGGTTTAATTACAATTCTAAACACTATGTTACTCCAGTGTCAGCCTCTCTTAAAGAAATTCAACAAGCTTCTAATAGTGGAGGAATTGATATTTACCTTTATAGAGGAAAAACACGTTTTTGGTGGGATGAAAAAGCTAAAACTCCTGTAATCAATGAGGAGGGTGAGTTTGATGAGCGTTTTAAGAGTGGAGATTTAGCTAAAATTTTTAATGTCCCTCAAAAAGTCAATGTACCATGTGAAATTGGAGGGGGTTACGATTATTCTGTAACAAATTCATGTCCATCAGAAAATGGAGTATCCTCAAGCCCTTATATTTTTAAAAAAAATAATAAATTTTATTTAGTCGGTATTCATAACAGCGGAAGTGGTGAACGTAAGAAAGTTTTTTCTAATAACCATCGAGGAGATACTAACTTCTTACGGTCTGCTGCTTTCTGTGAAGACTATAAAAAAGCTTGTGGCAAACCCTGTGTAACTTTAACAAGCTTACTTTCCATATAAAAAAAGGGAAAATACATCAAGATTAACACTCTTATCAGCAAAGCCTTCCTACTGTTTGAACACATAGGAAAAGTATGTAAAAATATCTACTATAAACACAATTTCAGGTACTTATAGTATTTTAACTGATAAAAAGGTGGTTTTTTTGGAAAAAACAAGCAAGAAATCTCCCAGCAAGACCAAGGTTGATAAAGCCGGAGAAACACTCTTTAACAATGCTTTTGACAAAAACTATAGCGAGGCCCTTAAAACACTTTCCTTATGGAGAGTCTATCACGCAGCTCCTTTAAACTCTTTTACAAAAACGTTAAAAACTCGAGCACAAAAGATCAGTCCAAATAAAGAGTTCATCGTAGCCCAGCGCCTTAAAAGAACTCCCTCAATAGTTTTAAAACTGCAAGTTCACAAAACCATGAGGCTCTCTACAATGCAGGATATTGGAGGCCTGAGAGCCATTTTAGACAATACAGAAAATGTCTACTCCCTAACCAACCTCTATAGATCATCAAGAACCAAACACGAACTTTTTTCACTAGATGATTATATTGAAAAACCCAAAGCCGATGGCTATAGAGGTGTTCATCTAGTCTATAAGCTTACTAAAACACCTAGCATATTTTTAGAAATTCAAATGCGCTCATACCTACAACACATTTGGGCTACAGGTGTTGAGGTTTTTGGAACTCTACAGGAAAGCTCTTTTAAATCTGGGCATGGTGAAAAAAAATGGTTTAAACTTTTCAGCTTAGTCAGCTCTATCTTTGCTCTTAAAGAAAAAACACCCCTTATGAAGTCTCATCAAAGATTTTCTAAAAAAAGCTTATTAACACGTGCCAAAAAACTCATTCATGAGCTTCAGGTTATAGAACAACTTAGCGTCTACACTGGCTTATATAAACTTGAACCTCTTAAATTCTCTGGTGGAAGAACCGGTAACTACAATCTAATTTCCCTAAATTCTAAAACAAACCTTATTAAAATAGAGAGCTTTCCTGTAAATAAAATCGAACAAGCCTCTAAAGCCTATATGCAACTTGAAAAAAAGTATTTAGGTGACAACAGCATGAATGTCGTTCTGGTAAACTCTGGAGACATTAAAAAACTCAAACTAAGTTATCCAAACTATTTTATGGATACAAAAGAGCTTTTAAAGAATCTGTCTTTAATTGCTATGGATAAATATTTATAAAGTTTCTGGTATATACCCTGCGGAAAAATCCATTTATTTTCCCACTAAAGATATCTATACCTAACCCAAGATCTTCACTCCCCCCTTAACCGTGAAGAGTCGATTTTGTATAATTCAACATACTGTATTTTTCTAGTATTATTGCAACCTTTCTTAATACAACCTACATAAAATTCATAAACATAAGAAAGAAAATCTATATACACATGGCATTGTTGCACATGAAGCCACAGGTTCTGCGATTTAAATT
>CBDBGT010000006.1:0-7259 GCA_965205365.1 Bdellovibrionales bacterium | reverse complement strand
AGAGGGAGTTGTGTTTATAGGCCACACTGTAATCTGATTGCACACAAATTCAAAGGGATGCTAATTACTAGAAGTATATTCATAATATTTATTATAAAATGCCTCACAACCCCTCCCTCCCCCCCCCCCCCCGTGTAAAACTTTTTTTTAAACTGAACTGGAGGCCGAAGATTGACTGGAAAACTACCTGTAGGCCAACTATTTGCCAATTACTATTATTACCAGTCCTAAAAAAACCAAAATGTATACCCTTTGCCAAAATTATAGTGGTGGTTACTCTGCTAAACACTTAGCACTTGCTACATTTTGACATTATTTCTCTTCACTGAATCCTGAAAAATTATCTGTTGTGGAAACCTATTAAATTTTCAAAGTCAGATAGATTGACAGACAGATGGACTGATGGAAAGACAGATGACAACACAGACAGGTAGACTGATAGACAGATGGACAAACAACACAGACTGACAGACAGACAGACAGACAACACGGACAGGTTGATATTTTATTTCTATGGGTATAGATCAAATAGTTGTAGCTTCAAAGTTGTAAGTATAGCACAACTCAAAGCTCACGTGAATTATACCACTCTGCACTGCAGAGGTCAGCCTCCTTTAGATATGCTTGCCACCTTCCAAAGGAAATGACAATGGGGAGAGTCTTGGGGGATAGTCTAGTCAATGTAAGAGATTTTAGGGTGCAACCCACCATAAATTGCAACAGATCTTTTTCCTTCACTATTTGTTTTAAATATGTTGAAAAAAAACCAGCGTATTAAAAGTGCACCTGAATATAAGGCCACTATGAATTAATTGTTTGTTTCCCATAAACGTGGGTGTGCTGAGTATGTGGGTTGGTCGGGTTGTGTCATATAAAAATACTGTGACCCTACGAACTGAGAGCTATAGCTTTTTCAGGAGACATATTTGTAGCTTATAAAACAAAAGGTACGTTTTTGTTTGTTTGTTTTTTAATCTGGAAAAGGTTGTAGCTATCGCTTTTGCAACCAATCTTTACCTGTTTTTTGTGCCAAACTTCTTTCTTTTTTTTAATCTGAAATATTGTCTTGTTTGTTTGAAGTGTTGGGTCAGTATAGTTTTGTGTGTTGAATAAAAGGGGAGGAAGTGGGTTGGTAGGGTTATAGGAAACAAACAATTTGTTAATAGTGGCCTAGGTAGGGGGAAGATGTCTAATTTGCATAAACATAAAATGGCTGCCATATTACTTAGCAATGACAAAATCACGTATATGCAGTGAAACGCTGCATAATATCAATAATTGGTAATGTTGTAGTGATCATGTGAATTAAAATCTGTGAAGTCTTTGACCAACCCTTGACTATACCAAGCTGCTGTTGGTTAAACACTATGTTCTATTTTTTAAATATATATTTTTTAAGAAAAAAATTAAAAATTGTTTTAAAAATATGGAGCTTGTTAAATAATTTATCATTTATAGACTTTCTTCTTGGAACTAAGCATAGTTTGAACAGCTGCACTGTTAAAACAAAGGAGGATGAATTTCAACGTTATTTATGGCTCCAGAGTAGTAGTGGTAATAGGACACATGTTGATACCACCCATATGTAATATTTTTACAGTTAAAAAAATATTACATGAGTATTTCCTAACTAAATACTAAATACTATGTATGAGAGACAGGGAGGGACCTGGTTGACACTCAAATACTTGTGTCTTCTCTGACTGATAGTAACCCCTTCAGTGGTGATCCAACATTAGCACAGGTGTCACGGCTGAGGTCAGAGTCAAAGCTGACAATGAAAATATGGTTGAGATTACAATAGTAGACACATGATGGTGGGCACATTCCTCAAAGAAATGGATCAGATAGTGACAATAGCCTCAAAGCATTCCATCAAGATATAGCGATTCCAACTGCTCTTCCAGAGATTGACTTGTCACTGAATAGGTCTACAGAATATTTCAGTACAAGCAGCCAAGCTATATCCCCTCCTGCTATATATATATATATAACATGAAAAATGTATTGAGAGCTGCAAATAGGCCAGCATTAGCAGGTGCCAAATGGATACTCATATTTCATGTTGTTCCATGCCCACCAGAAACTGTGTGCATGATATGATATTGATGGTGGTTCATCACTCCATCTAATTCCATGGCAGAAAGGAAGCACATAGGAAAGCATCTGCCTGAGGTATGCAAGCTATGTGAAGGAGCACTATCCAAAATATGGTTGTTGTGTTTGATGGATGTGAGAACAGGCCATTAAGCACAATATACACTAACAGGGGAACCAGAGGGGAAATAGATAAGGTACACTTCTACAGGACCAACTATCATGCATGTGAGGAGAGATGCTTTTCTTTCAAATATCAAGGACATAAAAATAATTTTTGATCAAACAGCTTAGCAAAATTCTGGGACATTATGGTTGTAGAATAAACGCCTGTACACACTGCACCGAAAAAAGAACTTGAACACGGTCAAATCAAATGCATTCCGGAACACTTTCATGCAAAACCACCTGAAAAGGACATTTGGAGAATGCTGAACGTACCAATTGAGGCTGCAAAAGTTCCACTAAGGCTTCATCACTTACAGTGTTCAGCTTCAGACATTTCCTCTAACATCTGCAACTGCCAAGTACCACAATTTCAGGTCTTACCACAGAGTACAAACATGGATGAACAAACTTACATCCACCTACTGAAAGTCATCAAATGCTGCTGCAAAACAGGCTCCTTAACATTGAGGTGCCCCTGTCCAAAGGCAGATCTTGACTGTTTTCATGCATGCAGAGAATGATGGGGCATGTATTCCAATATGTCAACTAATGATCACAAAGATTTTTCCTTTAATCATCAAACAAAATGGCCCCAAAAAAAATGATATATACTATTGTAATTCTGTGGACGATTAAAAAAAAAAATTAAAAAAAAAATTTTTTTTTGGCTGTCCAATTGGAAGCCGTATACTTAATTTATACAGTATTGATCAATGATTGCACCAAAAGAATGAGAGCTCCCCAACAAAGCTAACTCACAACCAAAAAAAAAACAATAAAAAAGGAACAATTATATAAATGCAAAAATGTTTATGTTATATTAAGAGCCATTACCAAGGAGTTGGGCAGCTATAATGGATTTATGTAAACAAAATATGTCCAAGTTAATTTGGTTCATTCTAAAAGGATCCTGGTTTGAAATTAATATTATTAAAGGATTGCTTAGTATTTGATTTTTGGGCAAAAAGTTGTATTTGGAATTTTGGCAGCCATTTTTTATTTATCCGAATTTGGCATCTTCCCTACTTAAATTCAGGTACATTTTTAATATTTTGTTCTAGGAACATATCTAAAGTGAATTGTGAAGGAAAATATGCTCTTGTAACTTGTGGTGGGTTAAACCAATTTTGACTAGACTAGGAGAGAAGTGCAGGAGAGAAGATGGGGAGGAATGACACAATGGAGAGTACAAAGGGAAGGAATGAGAAGTGGGAGAGGAGAGGAGAGGAGAGATGATATATAATCACCAACTGCAAGTGTATATCTGCGTGTGTACACATGATACTGCCTTCTCATGTCACTAATTTACTAATAGAATATCAACTTAGCAAATAAGATACTAAGTAACTCATCTCAAATCTCTAATTGAGAAGTAACAAAGTAAAAAGTGCAGTCTGGAAGATTACTGAGTCTCTTGAAATTTAACTCTATGGCTTATGACTGGCGTGTGTGACCTGGATCTGACAGGGGAATGTGTATATTCAAACCTGCTCCCCAGCTGTCACCATATCAACACGAAACATTTTCCACCCTCTCTCCTGATCTCCTTCCAATAGAAAATTGGCTGAATATATAACTATAATAAGACTGAGACTCTGTTCCTTATCACATGATGGTTACATATAATAATGTAATCTACTCATTCACTTGCTACAGTGATGATGATGGTGGAAAAAACACTAATTAATGTTATGTATTGTGGTTATTGATTTAATGTTCCTTTTTGTGCATTAGGTTGGGCTGCTTTTCTGCAGCTACAATTAAATGGCGTTAATTCCAGTACAGCTACTTTCTGTGTGGGAGAGAGAATCACCTTGACTTGTACAGTAGCATCAAGTATTCATCTGTGGTATGTTCCAGGCCACTTAAATGGTTATCATCTTACTCGATCCTCTTCGTCACATAATTTCGGACTTTTTCGATTTTATGTGGTCCAAGTCGATCCAGATTGGGTAAAAACTTCAATACGTATGAAAGTTTTTGATGCATTGAATGGAAGTACAATTACCTGTGTGGATGGCTTAGTGACTACTAATCCTGAAATACAAACCTTCACACCAACTGTACTAGGTAAGTGATTATTCTGTATGTAAGGCTGTGACGTGTTTGGTACTTGACCAATTCGAATTCAAAGTGTAATATCTTTATATATTATTTTCACTAACTCCCTGCCTGCCTGCCTGCCTGCCTGCCTGCCTGCCTGCCTGCCTGCCTGCCTGCCTGCCTGCCTAACTGTCAAGAAAAACTTTTGAACTGTGGGTCTTGGGACATCGAATTAAACTTCATCTGCTCCCTACATGGTCCTAGGGGTGCAGAAGGCCTTAGAATTTCTTTAAAATGTCCAACTAAAAAGTTAGAGGAAAACTAGTCTTTCTTTTAGGCAAATTGTGTTCTTAAAGTAGGTAAATGGTCAACGTTGTATCCACCCACACTCCCTTTTTTAAAATGGCTGATAAAAATGAAAAAAAAATGAAAAAAAAAAATTTAATGAAAGAAAAGTAAATCTAGCTTGCCAGTGCCACTGAGAATGGAAGACTCTTTAGTGAGCTGAAGCTTAGCTAAAACAGCTAAGTAACTCAAGTTACAAACCCCAATTCTGTGTTATGGGCATGTCTAAAATTAATGTCAAATTATGAAGTTGGCAGAATATACTTGAAAATTTTAAAAAAATAGTCCTATTTAAAAGATGAAAGATAAAAAAATAATTTGAAATGTCTTTCTCCACCAATTCATAGAATGTTGACCAGAATAGTGTTAGATCATTACCACCAATAAATTTATTTTAAACCAGTGATAATATTTATAAGAATTAAATAATAAATAAATTTAAAAAATAATAATAAATGAAAAATGTAGTTATGAGGGGTGTATATAACTACACTGACTCCATATAAAATAACAAATTTAAAAATAATGAATGAAAAATATTGGAAGTAACTATGTTAAGGATGTAACTACACCCATTTATGGCTGTCCAGAAATTAGGTCAAAGTACACTGGAGAACACAACAACTAACAAGCAAACAACAACCTGGCGTGGGGATGGGGGATGGGGAGGTATGTGGGCAGTGACCCCTCCCTTGATTATGCATTGGGGTATTATTTAAAAAATATCCATTACTGGACACAAATTAGACCAGAAATTTGAAAATATTTGGAAAAAACCAACAAAAAACCACCCTACACCATCATGAACAGTGTTTAGGGCTGAATACAGTAGAAAATCAATAAATGAAACAAAGCAAATTGGGAATATTCATATTGCTGAAACAGTACTGTTGTGGAAGTGATTTATCTAATCACTGCCAAACAGAAGACTTGAAACTCTTCCAATGCCCTTTTCAATAATGTCTTGGATAATGTTTGTTGGATAATGTGTCTTGAACATAGCATGCAAAGCTGCAAATGGGCCTCTACTAAAAAAATAAAAATAAAAAAAATAAATAAATAAATAAAAAAAGAAGAAGAAGAAAGAAAGAAACAACAACCAGGGCATGGGAAATGGGGGTAGGAAGCAGTATGGACAGTGACCTCTCCCATGATGAATGCATGGGGGTATTATTGAAGAAAATGTCCCTTCCTACACACCAATTAGACCAAGAATTTGAAATTTTTTTTATTTTTAAAACAACAACAAATTTAAGAAAAAACCCTACACCGTCATGAGCAGTGTCCAGGGCTGGAGACATTAGAAAATCAATAACTGAAACAAAGCAAACTGGAGACATTCATAATTGCTGAGGAAGTGATTTATCCAACAAATGCAAACACACTGCAAAGCAGAAAAATTTACTTGAAACTTTTCCAGTGCCCTTTTCAATAATGTCTAGGGTAATGTTTGTTGGATAATGTGTCTTGAACATAGCAATCCAAGCTGTAAATGGGCCTCTAGCTGTGCAACTACTAAAAAACAAACAAACCAACCACAACCAGGGTGTAAGAAATGGGGAAGAGGGGTAGGAAGCAGTGTGGACAGTGACCTCTCCTATGAATGAATGCATGGGGGTATTATGGAAGAAAATGTCCTTTCATACACACAAATTAGACCAGGAATTTGAAAATACTAGAAAAAACAACAATAATTTTTTTTTTTTTTTTTTTTTTTTTTTTTTTTTTTTTTTTTTTTTTAATTTTAATTCCTACACCATCATGAGCAGTGTATCGAGCTGGAGACATTAGAAATCTAAAACTGAAACAAAGCAACTGGAGACATTCACAATTGCTGAACCGGTTGTGGAAATCATTTATCCAGACAATTTCATTCACTGCCAAGCAGAAG
Organism: Bdellovibrionales bacterium; assembly: GCA_965205365.1. Lineage (GTDB taxonomy): Bacteria > Bdellovibrionota > Bdellovibrionia > Bdellovibrionales > UBA1609 > JALZUR01. The sequence continues at coordinate 715 of CBDBGT010000006.1, read as the reverse complement.
AGTTAACTTAAGCTCCTCTAATTCCCTATTTAATAATGTCTAGGATAATGTTTGTTGGACAAAGTACCACCAAGAACAATTCTTCAATCTTCACACAAAGGGGGTTGGGGGCAGAAAACAGCTGCTGCAGCCTCAAATTTGTGCTTGGTGGAAGCACTGTTGTGGAAGTCTTTTATCCAAACAAATTTGATCACTGCCAAGCAGAAGAATTAACTTGAAACTCTTCTAATGCCCTTTTCAATAATATCTAGGATTTATTTGTTGGACAAAGTGCCTTGATCATTGCAAGTGAAGCTGCAAACTGGCCTCTGGTTGTATATTATTTTAGCAAACTCCGTGCCTATGTGCCTGCATAACTGTCAAGAAAAACTTTTGAACTGTGGGTCTTGGGACAGTGAATTAAATTTCATTCTGCTCCCTACATGGTCCAGGGTGCAGAAGGCCTTCAAATTTCTTTAAAATGTCCAACTAAAAAGTTAGAGATAAACTAAAGTCTTTCTTTTATGCAAATTGTGTTTGTAAAGTAGGTAAAAGGTCGACATTGTATCCACCCACGACGCTGCCTCCCTTTTTTTAAATGGTTGATAAAAATGCAAACAAAAAACAAACAAACAAAAAAAAAATTAATGAAAGAAAAGTAAATCTAGCTTGCCAGTGCAGCTGAGAATGGAAGACTCTTTAGTGAGCTGATGCTGAGCTAGAACAGCTGCAGTAC
>CBDBGT010000005.1:0-799960 GCA_965205365.1 Bdellovibrionales bacterium | reverse complement strand
AACCCTTCTGGAGGATTACTGCATACAAGAGCTACAATGTTTGATTTAACCCTTTCATCAAACACCTTTGGTTGCCCAGGTCTTGGGTCATCTTTTAAACTACGATCTAAACCTAAATTAGCGTAGTTACTGCACGTATTTGTTACTGTTCTTGTCGTAATGTTGAGCACGTTTGCCACGTCACTTCGAGTCTGCCCATTGTTGCGTAAAATAAGCGTCATAGCTCTAATAACTTCGTGTCCTGGGCGCCTGATCGAACATGTTTTTTTAACTTAAGTAGATCCTCATCCTTGAGAAAAAATATTTCCATGTTGACAGTATATGCTTAAAATACTTTTTTTCTATGACTCATGGGGGAAAAGATTAAATGGTCAGTGTACTAGTACACCGTGTCACTAATTTTTAATATTTCTGTATATCTTTTCAAATTTATTTCGAGCCTTTTCTTTGGTAAATTGCCAATTAATTTTTACTTTGTCCTTATTTCTTTTCTTACCCCATGCTTCAACTTCTTTGGTCATAGTCTTCATATCTTTAATCCTCCTATCTAAACATTGTTTAGATAGCGCCGAAAATTCTATCTCCGCCATATTCAACCAACTCGCTTTTTTAGGAGTGTAAACCATATTAAACTTTTTCATAATTTTAAAAGCTTTTTTAGGAGAAAAATTTTCATAAAAAGACGAGGCATTATGAGTATTCAGGTTATCTTGAACCAAAGTTAACTTATCTCCACCTTTGTATTCTTTCATTACTTTTTCAATGAATCTTGCATAATCTTTTTTTGTTCTTCTCTCCCTCACTTCAACAATTCTTTTACCCGTTTTAGGTTCCATGGCTAACAAAACAACACAGGTGCCATTACGCTTATAGTGGTAGTCTTCCCTTTTTTCTTTCCCTACAGATGTGGGAGTAGGCACTAAAATGTTTTCAATAAGCTGACAGGGCCTCTCATCAAAGCATATTAAGGGATTTTTAAGATCATATTCTTTCTCGTAATGATCAAGTACATTCTCCATATCAGCAATAAATTTAGCATCTATTTTGCCCAAACACCATTGCCTTTTAAGGTGAGGTTTTACTTCGTTTTTTTTAAAATTCGACTGATATGTTTGTGAGATATACTTTTGACAATATTAAGCTCAACGGCTTTATCAGCCAATAAACGAAGGTTCCATTTTGCATATCCTTTGGGGGCATCACTACAGGCCAATGCTGTTATTTTAGCCCTTGCTTTACCATTGAATATAGTGGGTTGTCCCGGCCTAGGGGCATCGTAAAGGGCTCGCTCAAGTCCACTCTCAAGATAGCGCTCTTTAATATTTTGAATAGTTTTTTTCGTAGGGCCAAGAGCATCAGAAACAAGACAAGGAGATTTTCCACTATCACTTAAGAGCAGAACCCTAGCCCGAGTAATTTCACGGGCCTTAGCGGTGCCTTTTTTAATGAATTTATTCAACCGGGATTTTTCATTTGTCTTTAGTTTGATTTTAACTTCTTTTTTCATACCGCCCTCCATGGCTTTATAAAATTATAAAATCAAAATCAAAAGATTGCAAAAATTGTTGACCTTTTAAAAATTAGTGACACGGTGTACTAGTACTAAAATCCAAGGTAAAGATATAATAACTAGAGAATTGCGAAAATTTGCCATTAATGATAAATGTAACTTAGAAAAGTTAGACCTGATGACTTTCTTATACGACAACGGCGGCTATCAAAATGACCTCTTTGAATATGAAGCACTAAGAGATATTCATAAATACAAAGGGGCAATAGAACCAGAAAAGTCAAATTTATACAAAAAAGCTTTTTTGGCGTTTAATGATGATGATGGATTTTTACCTGGTGCTGAGGAATTCACTCTAAAATATATACTACATAGCGTTAATTTAGAAAGTGAAGAGATTAAAATTTTAGAGTCCATTGTCGATAGGTTGTATGAGGGACAATCATTTAGTCAAGAAATGGACCACTCCTCCTCTGACCTTGAGTCGCTTCTTGAGTTGTCCCAAGGAAACCCTTTTGCTCTTAAAGCAATTCGAATAATTTTAGAAAACCCAGACGCATCTAAAAACAGTTTATATGATTCTTTCCTTACTAACTATATTGCTAAAAACCAAGCAAGGATTAATAGTGATTTTAACAAAGATAATCTCATAAAAATTATTAAAGCATCAAAGTCTAAACAAACAAGTAGAAGAACAAATGTAGCTAAAAATTTGTTAAAAGATCTCTTATTTAATTAACTAGGTTCTCATTGAGACTAAAAAATAAAAAGTTCAAACTTATATAAAAAAAACCTTAATATTGCCCACATGAAAAGATGTGGCAATATTAAGAAACTCTCTAAGCTTTCTTTTTTTTACTTTCAAAGTCTGTTTATAAAAATCCATATAAAACTAACATTAAAAAAAGTACCTTAAAAAAACAAATTTAGTTTTTTTTAAGGTTTTATAAAACTGTTTTAAAAAAGATAATAAATCTAGAATTGTCTTGATCTAAGACAAAGAGCAACAGAGTGCAACACTTTAAAAACCTGAAACCTTTGTTATTTTGAGTTGAGAAATTTTTAAGACTTTTGTCCTAAAGTTAACTAAGTTTTAATCGATATGTGAATTAGAACCAAAAAAAACAAGGAGAATAAAATGAATATGAAATCAAAATCTATATTACCAGTATGTTTATTATTTAGTTTTACAGCTTGTCAGAATGTTGAACACTCTTCTCAAGGGAAACGTACATTAACAAGTTTAGATAAGTCAGACACTTTATTAGGTGATTCAAGTGGATCAGACAGATCAAACCCTCAAGGGGGGGGGGGGGGAGAGGGCAGATAGTCTCCTAGATAACTCCTCAAATGGATCAAACTCTCAAGGCGGAGATAATCAAGGTGACCTTATAAATCAACCAAATCTTGATCTTCCAGCCGGTTGGTATGAAACTGACTGTCTAGAGCTAACTTCTCCCCAGACACTTCAAAACCAAAATATTATAAGTATAAAGTATCTTTTAGGCATAAACGGGGATGTCAATGAAGTTATCAAACGTGATACCGAAAACATATATGTTCGTACCCTCTTCACGTACAAGGAAACTGGATGTAGAGATACTAATGGTTATGTTAATAGTGCTTTTAATGGTCAACGTCATTATGGCCCTTTCAGTAGACATAGGATAATAGGAGCATACAGGGCCCATAGAGACTTTGGTAATAATACCTCCTATTTTATTGCCTCAAATAGCTACGCTCTTCCCTTTCATATTGATAATAATGGTGCTCTTTATATAGGCCATAATACCTATAATGATAGTATTGGCGTTAAATTAGACTCTAATTCTGTTGTAGAAGATATTTTTTCTGATTTTATCAATGATCCAACAATTGGAATTAGATATAGGCCTATACCTTCAATATTACGTTGGAATTCTAGTACAAATAAATGGTCTTGGCCTTCTTTCTATACGCTCACCCCCCAACTATGAATTTAACTCTACTTTGGCTATTTTACCTAGTATTTTTAGTTAGAGTATAAAGTTTATTGCTCAAAGCCATGGTGTTCTTACTGGTCCCATGGTTTCTTTATATAAATACCTATGGCTTAATAATTTTAAACCTAACTTAATAAGTTGTTAAATAACACCTGTGAAGGTACAAAAGACATTAGACACATTCCTCCTTTGCAGTTTTTAAAAATACGATACTATCTTTAATAGTAATTAAGAAAAGGAACTTAAAATAAAACTTTTCTAACACGCTCTTCTCTAAACTTAAACTTTAAAAGAAAACCTAAAACCTTTTCTTTAAAAACAAAAAATTTAGTTTTTATAAGACTGTTTTAAAAAGAGAATAAATTTAAAATTGTCTTGATCTAAGACAAAGAGCAACAGAGTGCAACACTTTAAAAACCTGAAACCTTTGTTATTTTGAGTTGAGAAATTTTTAAGACTTTTGTCCTAAAGTTAATTAAGTTTTAATCGATATGTGAATTAGAACCAAAAAAAACAAGGAGAATAAAATGAATATGAAATCAAAATCTATATTACCAGTATGTTTATTATTTAGTTTTACAGCTTGTCAGAATGTTGAACACTCTTCTCAAGGGAAGCGTACATCAACAAGTTTAGATAAGTCAGACACTTTATTAGGTGATTCAAGTGGATCAGACAGATCAAACCCTCAAGGGGGGGGGCAGATAGTCTCCTAGATAACTCCTCAAATGGATCAAACTCTCAAGGCGGAGATAATCAAGATGACCTTACAGATCACCCAGCTGCTGACCTTCCACATAACCTTTATGAAGGTGAATGCGCAATACTAATGAATAACACTAGTGTAAAGCGTAGTTTAGACATAAGAAATAACGGAAGGGTTAACCACCTTAATACTTTTTATTCAGGGATCACATGTGAGACACCTACCATGGAGAAGGTCCTTAGTAGTACAATAGTTGTTTTTGCTGAGTCGAGCTTTGGTAATAATACTTCATATTACACTCATAAGGCGACGGGTGAGGCTTATCCGTTTCATATTGCCAGTGATGGAGCTCTTTACATAGGTTTTGCACACGAAAGTTCAAGTTTAAGTCCACTACTTCCTATTTCTAGCCTCAACGAACTCCTCAATGGAGGCGTTGAATTAGACTCTAATTCTGTTGTAGAAGATATTTTTTCTGATTTTATCAATGATCCAACAATTGGATCTAGATATACCCCTGTGCTTTCACATTTAGCTGACATATATCATCGAAAAAATTTCTTCGGGTTCCCATACCTGCCCCATAGCCCATAGTAAATATTTCTTTTAAAAAAGTAAGCTCTTTATCTTAAAGGGCTTACAATTATCAATTTAAAAAAGCTTTATTAAACCAGTAGTATCAACTGGTTTTTTTTAACTTTTAAATTAGAAAGAAGTTTAAACAAATTTTTTTTAAAACCCTAAGCTGTTGCAACGGTTTCTTTAAAAAAATTACCCTCTAAATCCACAGAAACCATTTTAGACACACCTTTTTCCTCTTGAGTCACACCATAAAGTTTATTGTTCACAGCCATGGTGTTTTTATTGTGTGTTACTAAAATAATTTGTGATCTTTTAGCCATTTCTTTTACCAGGTCATTGAACCTAAAAACATTGATATCATCTAAAGGAGCATCAACCTCATCAAGTAAACAGTACGGAGACGGTTTTACTAAAAAAATCGAGAAGATAAGGGACACGGCAGTAAGCGCTTTTTCTCCACCAGAAAGAAGTGAAACATTTTGAGTTTTCTTGCCTGGAGGCTTTGCTTCAATATCAATCCCTGGCTCTTGATCATCACCCTCTTTTTCAACTAAAATAAGTTGAGCCTCTCCACCACCAAACAACACAGGAAAAACTTTTTTAAATCTTTCATTCACAGCTTGAAAAGTATCCTTAAATCTTTTAGCGCAAATTCTATCAATTCTAGAAATAACTTTTTCTAATTGGCTTTTAGCTTCTAGCAAATCAGATTGCTGTTCACTTAAAAAATCATACCTTTCTTGGATTGCATCAAACTCACTAATAGCTGATAAATTAACTTCACCTACATCACTTACTTTGTTTTTTAAATGAGCAATTCCTTTTTTTACTTCATCATATTGGTCTTTAGTATAAGCTAGGATATACTCTGAAGTGTTTTCTGTAAGATCAACGTTATATTTATCAAACATCTGATCAACTTTAGATTGAAGACCTAGCTTAATTTGTTCAGATTTCACCTGAAACTCTGAGAGTTTTGACTTTATTTTTGATTTTTCTAGAGTGCATTCTGTAACTTTTTGACTAAGCTTGCGTTCTGCAGCTGTTAAAAGCTCGTATTTATTTTTCATTTTAGAAAGACTAGATTCTAATTCTTTACAAAGCTGAATATCTTTTTCTAATTTGTTTTTTTTAACTTCTAGGTTAGCAGAGTATGAAGAAATAAAGCTTAAAGATTCCTTTGATTCTTCTTCTAAATTTCCAATGTCATTTAAAAGATTTTCTTCATCTAAAGTTAAGACTTTTAACCTTTGCTGTAAAGATTCTAGCTCTGATTTATATGAAACATGCTTAATTTTTTTATCTGTAACTTCAGCTTGTAAACTAGAATACTCAGTTTTTAACTTCTCTAAGTCTTCTTTAATCTTTAAAGAACATGACTCTTTCTCAGTTTTTTTAACCTCTAAGTCTCTAATTAAAAAAAGCTGCTCTTCTTGAGTTTTTAAAGACTTTTCTAACTTTTCTTCAGTTTCTATGACAACAAGAGTAACCTTTTTAACTTCAGATTCAATTTTAGTTTTTTCATACTCAACCCTTTCTATATCTTTTTTAAGTTCAAAAACTTTAAGCTCTTGCTCGTTATCTTTAAGCTTTGACTCTTCAAGTTCTTTTAACATTTGATCAAGTTGTTTCTTATTCTTGTTAAATTCTTTTTCAAGACTGTCTAAAACAGTTTGTCTCTTTGAAACTTCTTTAGTTAAATCTTGAATATTTTTTTTCCTCTGAAGCAAACCTGCTCCACTACCTGTTTTACCTGAAAAATATTGACCTAATGAGTTCAACATCTCTCCAGATTTGGTAATACAAAAGCCTTGATGATTTTTTAAAAGCTTTATTGCCGAAACCTTATCCTCCACAAGATAAACACAGCTTAAGATTTCTTTAACCCCTTTTAACCCTGTAGTAGCATAATCAGAAAGGCTTTTCACTCCAAAGGGTTTTTCTCCAATATGTAAAAGTTCATTTACAAAAAACTGAACCCTTCCTTTACTGTCTAAATTCAAATACTCAGTGGTGTGAGTCAAAGCACTCACACTCTCTGCACCGAATAAGCCTTGAAGGCCATCAGCTAAGCAAGCCTCAATGGCTTGCTCATAGCCTTGTGGAGGGCTTATTAAATCAGAAAGCGGAGCACCTGGGCTAGTTATAGCCCCATCCCTTTGAGCAAGAAAAAGATTTCTTAAGCCTTCTTGATAACCCTCAAATTGCTCCTGAAGCTCCCTTAAACTTGCAAGCTTAGAGTGAGCCATACTAAACCCTTGATTTTCTTCGTTTCTTTTTTCAATAAGGTTTTCATGTATAGCTTTTAAAGTATTTAAACCCTCAGTTAAAGCCTGTGTGTCTTTGAAAACCTCTAACTTCATTTGTTTTTCTTTTTCATAGTCTTTGCTAAGTTTATTAAATCTTTTAAAAAATTCTTCATTCTTAACTTTAACTTTTTGTTTCACCTGACTTTTAGACACCAGTGTCTCATTAAGTAAAGAAATTCTCTCCTTTAAACCCTCTAAAGTTGCCTTAAGATGAGCGGTTTCTTCATGGAGTTTTAACTGAGCTGTTCTAGAGTTAGTTAAACTCTCTTCTCTTTCATTAATTTTTAGCTGATGCCCTTGAAACTGCCCATCTAAGGTTAGATACTCCTCATCAATAACTTTAAACTCGCCTTGAATATAAGAATACTTATCTTTAAGTTCATTTTTTTCACTTTGAATAACCTTAAGGCGCACTTGATTTTTCTCATGAATGGAGCCTTTAATCTGCTTACTACGCCTTATTTGCTCAATTTCGAATCCAAGCTCTTTAATTTCATTTTCTGACCCTTGTACTTTTTCAGACAAAACCTTAAATTCAGTTTGTTCAACTTCTAATTCTTTTTCCCCTTTGATAAAATCCACTCTTTTAACTTCAATATCTGATTGAAGCTTTTGCACTTGTATTTGAAAAAAACTCTCCTTTTGAGTCAGCTCTTCAATTTTTGACTCAACATCTGCAAAGGTTCCCTGATGATCATTCACTTCACAAGCAGCAAGCCAGAGTTCTTTTTCCCTTAGTTCATCTTTAAGCTTTTTATAGTGCTCAGCTTTTTGAGCCTGACGCTCTAGTGAACTAAGCTGCCTCTTTAACTCTCTAATAATATCTGCAAGCCTTAAAAGGTTTTCATCAGTGGCTTTGAGTTTTCTTTCTGACTCTTTTTTTCTTGCTTTAAATTTTGTAATCCCTGCAGCTTCGTCAATCAAAGACTTTTTTTCAGAAGGTTTTGATACAATAATCTTTCCAATTTGCCCTTGCTCAATAATACTAAAGCCTTTTGATCCAACCCCTGTATCCATAAAAATTTCTTGAATATCTCTAAGTCTACTCGCCTCTTTATTAATAAGGTACTCAGACTCTCCATCACGATAAAGCCGACGAGTCACCATAACTTCAGAGCAATTTAAGTATTTAGCTGGAAAAAACCCTCCGTCATTTTCTAAAATTAATGAAACCTCAGCCATTCCAGTTGGAGCATAACCTTCAGAGCCTGCAAAAATCACATCTTCCATTTTAGAGCCTCTTAAATGTTTTGCAGACATCTCACCCATGACCCAAACTAAAGCGTCAACAATATTTGATTTACCACAACCATTAGGACCCACTATGCCTGTGATTCCTTCATCAAATGTGATCACCGTTTTATCTCTAAAAGACTTAAACCCTTGAAGCTCTAGTTTTTTAATTCTCACTTATCCACTTCCTTCACGCTCCTATACAAACCACAAAACCAGCCCTTTAAAAGCCCCGGCTTTTCATTTTGCTAAAGCAAGGAGAAGAGTCTCTTAAAGCTAATTTTTCTTAACCTCTAACGCTGCTCTAGCAGCCGCAAGCCTTGCTATTGGCACACGGTATGGAGAGCAACTTACATAATCTAAACCAATGGTTTCTAAAAACTCTATACTCTTAGGATCTCCCCCATGTTCACCACAAACACCAAGCTTAAGCCCAGGATTTTGCGACCTACCTAATTCAACCCCAAGAGACACCAATTTGCCAACCCCTTTTATATCAATTGATACAAAGGGGTCGTGATTAAACAGTCCATCTGCCAAATAAACAGGCATAAATTTACTCGAATCATCTCTTGATATCCCTAAAGTTGTTTGTGTAAGGTCATTTGTTCCAAAACTAAAAAAATCTGCATGTTTTGCAACCTCATCTGCTATTAATGCTGCACGAGGAAGCTCAATCATTGTGCCAACGGTGTATGAGATTTTATCTCCCTGCTCGGCACCTTTAGTCAGTCTATTAAAAGTAGACTGGGTTAAGGTTCTAAGCCTTTTAAGCTCTCCACAAGTTGATATTAACGGAATCATAATCTCAACCTCCACAGGAAATTCATTACAAACCTCTAATGCTGCCTCAGCAACGGCTTCAACTTGCATCTCATAAATTTCTGGATAAGTGACTCCAAGCCTACACCCCCTATGACCAAGCATGGGGTTAAACTCCTTTAAGCTTTCCACACGGCGAAAAATCTTTTGTGTTTGTATTTTAAGTTTTGATGCTAACTCAGCAATATCTTCTTGAGTATGGGGTAAAAACTCATGGAGCGGTGGATCCAATAACCGAATTGTTACAGGAAGTCCTTTCATTTCTTTAAATATCCCAATAAAATCTTCTTTTTGATAGGGTTTAAGTTTAGCCAGCGCACTTTTTCTTTGAAAACCATCTTCAGATAAAATCATCTCTCTTACAGCATCAATCCTATCCTCTCCAAAAAACATATGCTCCGTTCGACAAAGACCAATACCTTGGGCACCAAACCTTCTTGCAATACTTGCATCATGGGGATTGTCAGCGTTGGCCCTGATTTTCATACGCCTATACTTATCTGTAATGGCCATGACTCTATGAAAGTCCTCACCTAACTCAGGCTCTTTTGTGGCCACTTCTCCTAAATAAACTTCCCCCGTTGAGCCATCTAAAGTAATATACTCATGCTTTGTAACCACATAACCAGCACAGGTGATCTCTTCTTTCTTAAGATTCACCGTCATCTCCTCACAACCAGCAACACAGCACTTACCCATGCCACGAGCTACAACTGCAGCATGTGAAGTCATTCCACCACGAGTGGTCAACACTCCTTCAGCCGCTACCATCCCTTCAATATCATCAGGAGAAGTCTCAGGTCTTACTAAAATAGTTTTCTCACCCTTTGCTTTTAATAAAACAGCCTCTCCACTAGTAAAAACTACTTTACCACAAACTCCACCAGGGCTGGCAGGAAGGCCTTTTGCAATAAGGGTTTTAGGGGCATCAGAGTCCAGCCTTGGGTGTAGCAATTGATCTAAACTTGCTGGATCAAGCCTTTTTAAAAGCTCAGTCTCACTTATTAAGCCTTCTTTAAGCATATCTAGGCCAATTTTAAATGCTGCTTTTGTAGTTCTTTTCCCCGTTCTTGTTTGAAGCATCCATAAGCGGCCGTCTTCAATTGTAAACTCAATATCCTGCATATCTTTGTAATGATGCTCTAATTTTTTATAAACCTTTTCTAACTCCAAATATACTTCAGGCATCAATACTTCTAAACTAATTTGCTCATTATTTTGAGCCTCTATACTACTAATAGGTTGAGGTGTTCTTAAACCCGCAACAACATCTTCACCCTGTGCGTTTTGCAAATACTCTCCATAAAAAGTTTTCTCACCTGTGGACGGGTCTCTGGTAAAAGCAACCCCTGTTGCGCTTGTGTCACCAAGATTTCCAAAAACCATTGCTTGAACATTTACAGCAGTTCCCATGGAGGCATCAATTCCATTTAAATCCCTATAAGTTATTGCTCTTGAAGTGTTCCAACTTTTAAAAACAGCTCCAATAGCGCCCCACAACTGGTCCCACGGATCTTCTGGAAAACTTGCACCTGTGCTCCGTAAGACTTCCCCTTTATAACGAACTATTAATGATTTTAAATCTTTTACTGTGAGTTCTGTATCAGCAACATAGCCTTTATCAGATTTTAAATCCTCTAAATAAACTTCTAAAAGAGAATGGTTAGCCTTCATGACAACACTTGCATACATTTGAATAAACCTTCTATAAGAATCATAAGCAAACCTTGGGTTGTTAGATTTCTTTGCCAAACCCTCTGTGGTGCTTTCATTAAGGCCTAAGTTTAAAATGGTATCCATCATTCCAGGCATACTTACAGGGGCTCCCGACCGCACACTTACCAACAATGGATTTAGTGGGTCTCCAAAATTCTTGCCCACATGAGTTTCAATTTTTTCAACACCAGCTCTAATCTGACCCCGTACAAGTTCATCAAGCCTCCCTTCTTCCTGGAATTTAGCACACAGCTTAGTAGACAGGGTAAAACCTGGAGGCACAGGAATACCTAGGCTCGACATCTGAGCAAGGTTTGCACCTTTACCACCTAAAAGACTCTTTAACTTTATATCCCCTTCAATTTCATCCTTAGAAAAAAAATACAAATACTTTTGAGCACTTTTTTCTACAGTTGCTAGATTCATTAATTCCCTCCAAACTCATCAAATGACTTAACACCCTTAAACAAAAACTCTTCTAATCTATCCATACTCACACGCTCCTGAACCATGGTGTCTCTATGCCTTACTGTTACTTTTTGATCTTTTTCAGTATCAAAATCTACTGTAATACAAAATGGTGTGCCGATTTCATCTTGTCTCCTATAACGCTTTCCAATACTCCCAGATTCATCATAATCAATTGACCAAACACCGCTCAGCTCTTTAAAAATTCTATGGGCCGTTTTTTGCAATGGTTCTTTTTTTGAAAGTGGCAAGAGCGCTGCTTTATAAGGGGCTAAAACAGGGTTGATCTTAAAAAGATTTCGAACCTCATTGCCCTCTGTATTCACCTCTTTAACCATAGAGTCGCATAAAACAGCTAATGTTAAGCGGTCAGCACCAATAGCCGTTTCAATAACAAAGGGAGTGTATTTTTCCTTACTTGCTTCATCAAAATACTCTAAGCTTTTACCTGAAAACTCTTGGTGTTGTTTTAAATCAAAATCAGACCTATTATGAACACCTTCTAATTCACCCCAACCAAAAGGAAATTTAAACTCTATATCAAATGCGGCTTTAGCATAATGAGCAAGCTCATTAGAACCATGCTCAGCCCATCGAATATTTTCTTTTCTTAAACCTACATTATGAATAAGAAAACCAAACCTTTCTCGCTTCCAAAAATCAAACCACTTCTCGTCTTCACCGGGGCTTACAAAATATTGCATCTCCATTTGTTCAAACTCACGGGTTCTAAATACAAAGTTTCCTGGAGTAATTTCATTCCTAAATGATTTACCAATTTGTGCTATTCCAAATGGAAGTTTTTTTCTACTAGAAGCCCTCACATTATCAAAATTTACAAAAATACCTTGAGCTGTTTCTGGCCTTAAATAAACCTCTAAACCCTCACTGGCAACAGGCCCCATACTTGTTTTAAACATTAAATTAAAATCTCTTTTTTCAGTAAGATCTGTAAGACCACACGAGGGACAAGTATTTAGCCCCTCATGATTTTTTAAAGCATGATCTTGCCTAAACCTTGCTTTACATGATTTACAGTCCACTAAAGGGTCCGTAAACCCTTGAGCATGACCAGAGGCTTTCCAAGTTGTTGGGTGCATTAAAATTGAGGCATCTAATCCAACAATATCCATTCTATGGGTCATTTGGCTCCACCAAAGCTGTTTTACATTTCTTTTAAGCTGAACACCTAAGGGACCATAATCCCAGCAAGAATTTAAACCTCCATAAATTTCACTACTTTGAAAGATAAAACCCCTTAACTTACAAAGAGAAACAATTTCAGATAGTTTTTCATATGAACTAAAAGTAGGCACAGCCAAAACAGCCCTCCAAACATCATTTGCTTTATAAGTCTTTTCTCACTATTTTAAGCCTTGAGCAACGAAGATCTCTTTATTTCTTTCATTAAAATGCTTTACTTAAATGATTTCTTAAAAACAACCATGACTAAAGCTTATACAAGTAGCTTACTTTGTTTTTTTTATTTAAAACTGCCTAAAACTTTATATTGTATTTTTCTTCTTCTAAAAGCTGGTATCTTTATAAAGACAAACCTTTAATTAAGAATATTTTTACAAGACTTAAGCACTTTAAAAGCATTGCAGTTTGGCATGGTCAACTTGGTAGGACTATAACGGCATAACTAGTCTTGCCTTTATCTGGTTATCATTATGAAAAGCTCGATGAATTATTAACAATCTCTAATATTATCTCCACCTATTTTTGTATTCTTTACAATGTGCTTTTGCTCACGCCATAACCTAAAACAATGTGAAAAAAAGTTTTGTGTTCTCATAAATACTCTACGTAAAATAAAAACTGATTCAGTAAAAATAGTTTTCCTTTTAAGCTACCATTGAACAAGTCTTTTTTTTAATTTACAGAAGATAAACGATAAACACAACGAACTGCAATTCCAGAAACACCGGGTACAATAGCTGGTCCATCCAATTTGGTACTAAATATCCCTGAGTTAATATTGCCCGTCAAAGACGAACTACCACGAGTAATCTGACTAAAAGTATCACCATTAGAATCAGTAGGATTAAAATTACCAAAACCGAAACCCCCCGTATTAACTGGAAACCTTTCTGAATCTGTGTAGTCCAGAGTAGAACCAAACTGATCTTTAGCAACCCTAGAAGTAGTTGTTAGTCCACCACTAAGGCTTCCTGAAACTGTATGTGATTCCCTTGTAAGTAGATGCATTGCTGTTATATTGCTACCATAATTGACTGTATTGTCATCTTTAACCCATTCACTATAATTTCCAGACATATCCCAAACAACTTCTCCATTAGATAACGTGTGTGTTCGCCTTTGTCCATGCCAAGTACTACTGTCACAAGTTTGCCCTGTATTAATACAACCCATATCGTCATCGTTACTGGCCTCTAAAGCCTCAAAAGGGCCCATATCTGTGTGACCTGTACTTAAGAAAGTACCTATTGTTTCAGACCAATTGTCTTCTACAAGCTCAATATTTCTTGCTAAAGTTTGCCATTCATCGTTGGTAATAAGGTCATAGCCTTCCCCTATTCCCTGGCATTCTTTAATAGCATCATCACGAGAGTTTTGTATACGAGGTACACCACTGGCTCTTGAAACAACCCCACTAGATCCATCATCTTTTGCCTCATATTTCATCACGCAAAAATTATCACTCGTATACCCATCTAATGGTGGAACAAGTACAAAGCCTGTTGAACAAACTGGCACCCTAGCACTTACAGCTCCTACATTAAAGTTTTGAGCTGCATCTGTAACTGCACCTGCGTCTACTGTTAAAGTTAACGTCCCTACGTCTGCTCCCGTTACAATGACGTCACATGGACTTTGAAGACATGGATCAGAACTTACTGTTCCTGAGTCAGATGTCACCGTAAAAGGATAGCGCTCATTTTCATCCTCTACAGTTATACTAAAAGTCCTTTGATTACGATCACTACTACTTACCCTTGAGAGTGCTTGAACAGCTACTCTTGGGGCCACATTATCTATTGGTAAGTTAAATTCAGTGCTTTCCTCTGTTTCGTTTCCATTTATATCTACAGAGCTTACCATAACCAAATTTGGATCTGAAGTTTCCTGCCCTACTAAGAAGTTTAATTCTACCCTTACTGGTGTAGTTCCAACACAAGTATAGGTTTGTAAGTTTGGCTCTAAAGAACTATTTTCAAAAGTCACCACTTCTCCAACTTCAGCACACGTTACCAATACCTCTATACTTAATCCATTAGTTAAACTCTGATCTACTATTGTTGGCGCTCTAGCTATTGCAACCTGATCATTTATAAGGGTTTTGCTAACAGAGTTTCCAATGATCTGCTTTACAGTAACTGGTATTAAAGTACCCTCTAAAGAGCTTATATCTAAAACTGCCAAATACTCACCTAGAAAACACGGGGTTAACTCGGTCACTGTTCCAACTGTAACTGTAACATATCCAGAAAAATCATCACAGTTACCACTTACTTCATAATTTTCTGCGTTAAATTCTGTTATAAGAAGTAGATCATTTAAAGTCAAATCTTCTCTAGTTACAGGATCCTGAATAGTTGAAGGGCCATCATTTAAAGCTTTAGTAGTTCCATTACTACAACCCATAAGGTTAAGAATCGTAAAAGCGAGTAAAAATAAATTTTTCATATCATCTCCCTTGAATTTTTAATTCATACTAGGGTAAACTCTTAAGCCTAGATTTAGTAACAATAAAACTAAAACGACTCACCTCTAATATCTTAAAAAAAATTTTATCTTTAAAGTTTTTTTCTACCAAACACTCAATACTAAAACTAGACTTTCATAAAAATTTAAGGCCTATGGTAAGTTAGACGTGCTCTAAGGCTTAAGGTCTAAAATGTTTAAAGCCTAAGAGCAGTACTGACTAAGGTAGTAAAAAAACTTTAAATTAATCTTGACGTTGAAATTTAAAAATACAAGTTTAAATACACTCAAACAAGTTTTGCTAAAGATAAAAAAACCTAGCAGCCACTTAGTCATCTAACTCATAAATCATGCTTCTTATTTCTAAGCCACCTGTGGCTGTTTGCATTTTTTTTAAACTGCTAAAACCTACAAAGCTTAATACAATTAGATAACCTCAATAAAGACTTTTTCTTGGACCTGGATAAATAAAGGGCCCCACCTTAAGACTTCTATAGGGTCTTTAAGCCTCTCAGTTCTCCCATAAAAGGCTTTACAAAGACTTAGTTTTTATATTCCAAAGGATGTTTCTCTACTGAAACCACCTCATACATTGCTTTGGAACAAATTCTATTTTTGATGTTGTTTCTTTTTTAATATTGGCTGATTAACCCGGCTACTAGCCAAGGTGTTTCCATCACCACTTAAACTCACAGTTAAACCCTGAAGATCATTTATATCGTTAGCCTTAACATAATCTTGCTGTACCCAAACTCCATCTTTACGAGTAAACACATACACAGCACCTGACCCCTTGGCTGCGAAATCCTTATCCCGACTTGCATTAACACCACTTGCACTGTTGGACTCACGAGGTACTCCAACAGCCAGCATGTTTCCATCTTTACTTAAGCTCACGCTATAGAAAGGAACCTCCCCTTCTGTTCCCCATCCAATAATACCTCTCCCTGGTTTAAAAGAAATCACTTTCCCTGTATTTACATCAACTGTAGCAGGAGTTAGGTTTTTTAACTTTTGAGCAATACTTCTTGCTCCTAGACCACCTTTGGCTGTTTGAATAAGATTTTTAAGAGCAGAAATTGCACTATGGTCACCACCAACATTAACGGCAGTTTGCTTTTTTTTAAAACTACTACAGCTTACTAAACTTACTACGACAATTGAAAATAATAACGATTGAACGATTGAAATGCACCATTATAGACTCCTAGACCTTAAGCTGTAGTATATGGGTCATAACAACAGTAACTAGACCTAGCAAGAATTCTTTCTAAAAACTAGGCCCTAGAATTACCTTAAATATTCTATAAGACTTACACTTAGAATTTAAACTTTTTAAGACTAAAGTCTTAAATGGGAAGTTTAAAAAAACACTTTACAGTGAACCTCTATTTTTTAACTCTTAGAGCATCTAGCTGTCAGCTTTTTTTAGAAGTTGCACACTCAAGCCTAAGTCACTACATTTAAATTTAATTTCTACAACCTAATGAAGTGGTCACCCATAAATAAGGAGTTTTATTTTGAAAATACAGTTTTTAAATACAAAAAATTTTTTGATTATAAAAACTCCTATTTTATTTAAACTCCTCACTGTTTTTATGACAATTTTCTTATCGCCCTACATATCTTTTATTACAAAGGCAAAAAATGGATAACATCACCCACACAGCCATAGGCGGTTTATTCACTGAAGCCGTCTACCAAACAATTAGAAAAAAATCTGGAGACAACCCTAAGCTTAGAAGAAACCTACATATTCTATCAGCTTTTTCCAGCAATTTTCCAGATTTTGACCTCCTGCTACAATTAGTCGATTCCTCATCATTAGGATACCTAATAAACCACAGAGGATATACACACACTGTTTTAGGAGTTCTTATAGAATTTCTTTTTATTTTTCTAATTTTTAAATTTATTTTTAAAAAATCATTCTCTCTAAAGACCTTACCCTCTATAACCCTAGTGATTTCGTTTGGGCTCCTCTCACATATTGGTTTAGACTTTATGAACTCATATGGTGTTCACCCCTTTTGGCCCATAAACAATGAGTGGTTTTATGGCGACGCACTCTACATTATTGAACCTCTTTTATGGATCACTGTGGCCACCTCTTTGTTTCATATTATTAAAAGAGGTTACTTTAAATATTTTTTCTTAGGGTTTTCTTTATTTTCACCTCTGATTTTTAGTGTTATTGGTTTTAGCAGCTGGATAAATACTTTTTTTGTATCTTTATTTTCAATATTTTTATTTTTCTATTTAAAAAATAAAACTCTTTTAAGAATTGCTAAAGAAGGACTCATTTTTTCTCTTTTAATTATATGTATTTTTGCCCTACAAAGTACACACACTAAAACTAACTTAAAACTCTCCCTCTCTAAGCTTGCCAAAGGCTATAAGCTTATAGACATTAAAACGTCCCCACTTCCATCAAATTTTATGTGTTGGCGTTTTCTAGGAACTTTTATAAATAAAAGCCAGTACCGTGTTTACTCAGGAGTCTACTCTCCTTTAAAATTTTTTTTAAAATCCTGCCCTCTATTAAAAAGCCGTGATGGGGTTTTACCAAATCTAAAATTAAAAAATACTGACCATATTAAGTATAACGGCCTATACACTCAGCCTATTCAAACCTTAAAAAACGCCTACTCTTTAAATTGCAAAACAGCCGCCTGGTTCACCTACGCAAGAGTTCCATTCTTTTTTAAAAAAACTTTACATGATTTAAGGTACTCTATTAGATCAAAAAAGGGCTTTGCTCATTTAAACCTAAGCGCTAAGGAAGACTGCCCTATTCTCTCCTCTCCATGGACACCACCAAGAAAAGATGTTTTATTTTCTAATTAAATGTTCATAAGCCTTGGTATAAAAACTTTTATTTTCTAAATCTTCTTTAACTTTATATGCGTAAGCACTTTTAATTTCTAATAAACTCGCCCCCAAAGGCAAATTAAATACTTTTAAAGCATCATACCTTTCCCCTTCATAGGTAAATACACTAGTCCTATTACATTCAGGAGCCTCCTCAACCACCTCCGCTACAACCTTGCGAATACCAGAAACCATTTTTTTTTTAAATCCATTTTTAAAACCATTTAAATTTAACTGAGTTGGGCGAAGCTTCTTTTTTTTATACAAAAGAAAGCACACTAAAGTAAGAGTAATATAAAATCCAATTTTTAATTGCTCTGGCACCCTATAACAATATCAGATTGTATTTTCTAGGACAATACGCTACCAAATGACTGTACTTTTGACTCACAACTATTGGAGCCTTATGAACCCTTTTGACCAACAAAGAAAAATTCCTGGAATAAGAAAAGTTATTGCCGTTGGATCTGGAAAAGGCGGTGTTGGAAAAAGCACTATAAGCTCAAACCTTGCTGTCACACTTGCACAAAAAAACTTTTCTGTGGGCCTGTTAGATGGTGATATTTACGGCCCAAGCCTGCCCTCTCTTTTTGGATGTTTAGAGCAAAGGCCTCATATGACTGAGGCTGGAAAAATAAAGCCTTTTCTTCGTTTTGGTGTGAAGTTAATGAGTATGGGGTTTTTAATAGACGAAGACCAGCCTGTTATCTGGAGAGGACCTATGCTTTTTAAAGCGTTGGATCAGTTTCTTCATGATGTTCATTGGGGAGAGCTTGATTATCTTATTGTTGATTTGCCTCCTGGAACTGGAGATATAGCTCTAACCCTTGGGCAAAAAACTCCAATTCATAGCGCCGTAGTTGTGTCTACACCACAATCTCTTGCTTTAACCGAAGTTAAAAAAGCAATTATGATGTTTAAGCAAATTGGAGCACCTGTTAAATGCTTAATTGAAAATATGTCAGAATTTGAGAGTCCTAATGGTGAAAGCTTAAGACTCTTCCCTGAAGGCAAAATCAATGAACTTACCCAAAACTACGCTGTACCTTATTTGTTTAAAATTCCTTTTGACCCTAAAATAGGAATGAGTGCTGAGGCTGGAATTCCATATAGCAGCTATATAAAAACAAAAACTAAAGCCCAAGAGTCACTAAACAAACTTTCAAAGCTTTTTTCCTAAGGTGCTGGGATAACCAACCTTTTACCCACAACTAAAATAGAACGGGTTGTTAGGCTGTTTTGCCTTAAAAGATTAGATAGAGTAACTTTATGCTTTCTAGCTATGGTTGTTAGGTTGTCACCTCTTTGAACATAGTAAACTTTAGATTGCCTTGGATTTTTAGCCACACGTAGGATTTGACCTACTTTTAACTTTGAAAAATATAAATTATTCCATTTTTTTAAATTGCTAACAGAAACACCAAACTTTTTTCCAATAACCCAAAGGTTGTCTCCAGAGCGCACCTTATAAGAACCACTAGAAGAAACTCTAGCCTTTCTTCTACCAGATTTCCCAGCTACTCTCCTACCTTGAGGAAGCTTAATCTTTCTTCCTGGGCGAATAATAGATTGACTAGTAAGGCCATTTAAGTTTTTTAAAGCAGATACACGAGTTCTATATTTTTTTGCAATACCTGAAAGAGTGTCTCCTCTTTTAACTCTATGGTAAGATGCCCCGCCTGCTACAAAATATTTTTTAGTGGAGTAGCTTTTAAAAACCGCAGCTAAAGCTAAGGCTTTTTTACCACGGGGAACTCTTATGGTTGTTGCTCCACCTCTATATATGGGCGCAAAATCTGTTTTAAATGCTGGGTTAAGACGCTTAATTTCTTTAAAAGGGACACCTAAGTTTTTAGCAAATTTACTTAAACTAATGCCCTTTGTAATTTTAATCTCTTCAAAAAAAAATGGCTCTTGCCCTATAATGTAGCTAAAGCCATATTTCCTAGGGTTGCTTGCTATTTTAGCAGCTGCAATAAATTTAGGAACATAGTCTAGAGTTTCACGAGGAAGCTGTTTTTTCTCATGAAGCTGCCAAAACTCTCTAGTCATATTGTTCATCACAGCTCTTAAAACCCTATGCTCTCCAGCATTATAAGAACTCATCGCCAAATGCCATGATCCAAACGCCTGATACAAGGCTTTAAAATACTGAGCTGCAGCCCTTGTTGATAAAATAGGATCTCTTCTTTCATCAATGAGCCAATTTTGCTTTAAACCGTAGGCCTTGCCTGTGCCACGAATAAACTGCCAATAACCAACAGCACTTGCATGGCTCTTTGCCACAGAATTAAAACCTGACTCAATTAACGCAATATAAATCAACTCTTGAGGAACACCCTCTTCTTTTAAAACACCTTTCATAAGAGCTTCATACCTAGGTAAGCGTTTAAGATAACGCTCCATATGACGACGCCCCCTACCTGTAAAATAAGTCTCCCACTTTTTTACCAAGCTCTCCCCGTAAGGGCTCACGTAAAAAATATCATCTCTATAGTGAGCATCTGCCCGAGGAGGCATATTTTTTTGAATTTGAACCGGCTCCATTTCTAATTTTGCAACTTCAATGGCATTCTTAATTTCTTTTGGAATAGCTTCTTTCTGGTCTTTAACTAAAACTCCGTAAGCTAACGCTGACCCAGGGTATTCAAACTGGTTACTAACCTCTGTTTTTCTCAACTCAGGTTTATGCATACAGCCCATTAAAAACCCAGCTGCTAAAACCACCACAAGCCTAATCTGATTTTTATTCATACTTCCTCTCTCTATTAACTAAAAGAATACCAGCAGGTACATAAACCTGGCAACTAGCTTAGCCCATAAGCCTGGATTTTATAAAAATTCTAAATTAAACCTTTACTAATCTATGGCTTTTTCTCAATACAGGACCAAAATGGATAACAATTAAACTCATTTTGTTTGCTTTTTAAAGCTAAATAAATACCTATATTTCTAAGAATAGCCTTAGTATAAAACCTAGTCTCTGACCACGGTAGCTCCTCTATCCAAAGCTCCTCTATGGGATTAAAGCCCTCCTCCTTAGGCCCCTGCCTAAGGTCTGTGATCTCTGATCTAAACTTACTCCACCTATACATTCTACCAGGGCCTGCATTATACGAAGCAACAGCATAGGGCACATAACCCTTCCCTGCTCGAATAAGCCTTTGAATGTATGTAGCGCCTAGGTATATGTTCACATCTGGTTTGTATAAATCTTTAGCCTTTTCATACCCCCTATACCCTACTTGCTTTGAAACATCTTTAGCCGTTGAGGGCAAGAGCTGCATAAGCCCCCTTGCTCCAGATGAGCTTTGAGCAAAATTTTGAAACGCACTCTCCTGCCTTATAATTGAGTAAAGCAATGAGCTGTCTATATTTTTTTTTCCTTTTAATGTTTTTTTAATTTCAAGTTGAAACAACATAGGAAAAGACGCTAAGACAAACGGCTTAGCTCTAGTCTGCCCATCTAAATCCCACGCTAAATTTAACCCTCTAATGACCTCTAACTGATCATCAAGATTTTTAAAAACAAGGGCAAACAACGCTTTTTGAAGTGGATTTAACTTAGGCTCTATATTTTTAAACGTTTTTTTAAAGTAATTCTTATGCTTATAAGCATAGTAAAAATTCAACCTCGCCTCTTCACCAAGAGTAAAAACGCTAGCAAAACTTTGTTTAATTAAAATATTTTTTTTATATATATTAAAGAACGATTTTCCACGTGTTTTAAAGGCCACCATAAGACCATAGTATGAAAACGGATATGATCTTAATATTTTTTTATCAATGTTTTTTAATTCTTTCATTTTTTTTTGTTTTTTTAAAGACACTCTTAGCCAATATAAACCTGACAGCTCTAAGTTTATAGCATTCTTTACTAAGTCTCTAAACTCCACTTCAGCCTGAGCAAACCGCTCTAACCTTAAGTAAGCACTCCCTCTCATAAGTTTAATTTCTTCAATTGCTTTAAAGGGGCTTAACTTAATTCCACCACTAACACTCAAAGCCTTTTCATACTCTCCTAACGCAATTAAAGATTTCACAACATATTGCAACGATTCAGGTTTTAGAGTTTTTAAATCTTTTTCAAAGGCATCATAACCACCGGATAAGAGTTTATACTCTCCATTATAGAATAAGTTTTTTATAACTTTTTCTTGTAAAGGGGGCTTTGAAGTAAAGATGTTTTTCCAAATATTTTTTATTCTATAAGCTAAAGTCCTCTTAGGATAAAAAGAAAACCTTTTATACTCAGCTTTTAATACTTTTTCTTTTAAAAACGAAAATTTATATGTTTCTTTTAAAGACCTTTTCTTTTTAAACTTCTTAATCTCATCATCTAATACTTTTAATCCTCCAACAAGCTTTAAACCGCAGGGAAAACTTGAAAAATCTTTAGAAAAAAAGTCTTCTTCCTGTGAAAGCTTTTTTAAAACTTGCTCAATAAATTCTTTTTTACTTAAAAACTTACATAAAAGTCCCACTTCTTTTAAAAAAATTTCTTCTACCTCTTTGTGTTTCATAAAAAAATCTTTACCAAAAAAACTCTCTACTTCAGTCACTTTATAGTTTTTAAATATCTTAATAAGCTCACGGGTGTTTAGTTCACCTTTATTTAAAAAAGAAATTGTTTTAAGAGGCTGTTTTTGGTTTATAATAGCTGAAACTACAAGCTGAGAAACTAGGTTTTTAAAAAACATAAATTCAGGATTAATATAAATAGCCTGAGCACGTTTTAAGCACTCTAAACTCCTTGCCTTAATGCAAAAGGAAATAAACTCATTAAGTTTTTTAAACGCTGCTTTTTTCTCTAAATTTGAAAAATGATCCCTTTGAGTAACAATGCTCTCACTATCTAATTGAAAAGAAAACACTTGTGTGGAAAAAAAAAGCACTCCTCCTAGAGCAAATAGTCTTTTAAATCTGAAAATAATTTTGTAAACTGCTTTAAACACTTTTGCAACTTAGCCTGATTTTCTCCAGATTCCAATCCAGACCCAAACCTTAATTTTTGTAAAGTCTCATTTAAGTTTTTTAACGCCTCACTATTAGACTTTAGGCTCGGGGGTAAATTTTGAGCAGCCCTAGAAAACACATCCTCAACACCAAAGCGCTTCCCTGAAACACCACCAATAAGAAGAGAGTAGATATTTATGAGCTCATTAAGAGCTTTTTTCTCATCACCTTTTTTAAAAGTTTCAGCTGCTCTGTGAGTTCTTTCCTCCAATCGCTTTATTAAACTCTCCTGTATAAGTGTAACTTTAGAAAGTTTTTTATACATCCAAAAGCACAATCCTAATGTAATAAATAAAAATAAGCACTGAATAAAATAAGGTATATGTGTGAAAAAATAATCCCCATAAGCACGACCACTTTGAGGCTCTAATTTTTCATCTAAGTGAGCACCTTGTTTTACCTCCTTCTTTGCAAAATCAGCGTCTTTAATTTTTTTAATATTTTTATTAGGTAAAACTTTAAAAATAGGAAGCTTCACATAAGCATCATAGTATACACTTGAGTCACCATGAAAGAAACTAATTTTAATATCTGGAAGCCTATAAGTTCCTACTTTCTTAGGTACAATAGTATATTTAAAGTCCTTATATGAACTCACTTTTTCAGGAAAAAATTTATATTCTTCTTCTACATTATAAATTAAAAACTCACCTCCGGTATCAATTTTAGGCGGTTTAATAAATTTTACATTTGCCTCATCTCCAATAACTTTTATAGTGTATATAAACGATTTTGCAAAAAGAACTTCTCTTTTTTCATTAACATTTCCACTATCAACTTTAAACCTACCGACTCCACCAAAATAACTTTCAGGAATAGGGGTTGGCAAAGCCTTAACTTTTATTAAGAGAGGGGCACTCACAGCACTCAATACTTTTTTCTTTCTATTAAAAAACCCACTTGTTAAAACCACTGCCCTAAGCTTAAACGAGTCTATTTCTAAACTCCCTTGGTTATAAGGAGTTAATGCGTAAGAACTTAAAATAGATCTAATATAACGTTTACCATTTTTAACAACAGGCTTCCAGTAAAACCTTGTTGCAAAATTAACATCCTCCTTCCAAAAGCCTCGAAGCGTTGGAAACTCGAGAGTATCAAAACTACCTAAAGATGTATTTACTGATAAATATACATACCAAGTAGCAATCAACTGCTCTCCTTTAAAAACTTCACTTTTATTAACTTCAACCTCTGTGAAAAATTCAGGCTTAAATTCCTCTGAAGAAGTTTGGCCGAAAAACCCACTATTTCCCGTAAACTGATCAAGCAATGATTTCATTTGATTCCTACGTCGCCCCGCCACTCTAGACTGTTGTTTCTTTAAATGAACTGGTAACTTCTTATACACTTTAAAGCTTAAACTTTGAGTTTTTAAACCATTTAAATCTAAATCTATTGATGGAATTTTAAAATTACCTTCCTTCATACAAGCATAGCTAATGGCTGTGGTCATTTTATAAGAAGCTATTTTCTTAAAATTGCTAATGGACAACCCCGTACTAGAGCTTTGAGAAACTCCCATATAATCAAGCCCATGAATTTCAGGAGGCTGAAATTTTGCTCCTGGACGAACCAATTTTTCACCAGAAATTATTTTTATAGTATAAGTAACCTGATCCCCAATCTCTAAATTGGTGTCTGAAAGCGAAGTTTCCACTTTAAAACTACTCCAAGCAAACGCAGACAAAAAAAGTTCAAAAAATAAAAAGCAACTACCAAGTTTTCTCATTTCTAGCCCCCCCTTTTTTTCTTTTATTCTTCTTATTTTCCTTAGCGCGCACCTTACTTTCTTGATCCTTAATCTCTTTTAAAATTTGCTCAAGCTCAGCCTTAGAAAGATTTTTCTTTTTTAAAGACGAATCATCCTGACCTTGAATTTTATCGTTTTTATCTAATTTGTTAGACTCCCCTTTCTCTTTGTCAGGGGTTTTCTCATTGCCTCCCTTTTTCTCCCCTTCTTTCTTCTTATTAGAGTCTCCACCTTTTTTGCCAGACCCTTTTTGAGTCAAAATTTCAATGTTATTTTTCACTTTTAACGAGGAGGGGTCTATTCTTAATGCTTTTTGATATGTATTTAGTGCCTCTGAAACATCCTGTATAAGCCCCAATAAAAAAGCTTTAGCAAAATATACGTTGAACAACTCTTTTGAATTTTCAAACCTTGCATTAGATTCATAAACTTTTTGTAGTGCATTTAACTCCTTTAAAGAATCATTTAACTGCTCTAAATGCAAATTCCCTATGGAAAGATTATACCTAGCAATAGCATTTTCAGGGTTCTCTAATAACGCCTTGGTAAAGGCAGCCTTAGCTTTTAAGGGGGTTTTTGTATACATTTTAAAAATTCCAACATTGTTGTACCAAGTGGATTTATCACAACCCGTTCCTAATAAGAATATAAGCACCATAGTGGACTTTAAAAGTATATTTTCCATTAAAATCTTCCCACAACAAAACCTAAGACAAAAAACAACAAACCTAATAAAATAAAGCCTTGATACACCTCATTTCTCACAATAAATTTCTTCCTAGCTGCTCCCATACTTTTAATTTTATCTAGACTGCTTTTTATTTTAGGGCCAAGAGGGTCTATTGGAGACAAGTAATAAAAAGCCCCCTGGGCTGTAAGAGCAAGGCTCTTTAAAAAATTAAAATTAGGCTTTGAAACAACCAACTGCCCAGATTTATCACGAATATATGAAGACGATGTTTCATTTTCAGGAACATAACCTCCAGACTCAGTCCCTATACCCACTGTAATAATTTTATATCCAAGACGTGCAAGTTTTTTTGCATAATCAATGCTTTCTTTTTCATGTGTTTCCCCGTCTGAAAAAAGCACAATCAACTTGCTTCCTTCATTATTTTTAAGTGTTCTTTCAAACAAATTCTTAGACTCCTCAAGTCCAGCTTGAATTCGTGTTCCCTGAGAAGACACTGAATCAACACCTAAAGAGTCAACATAACTTTCAATGGCCTTTAAATCTGATGTCATGGGAGATATTACATCAACACTTCCAGCAAAAACAACAAGCCCAACCCTTAAATTTCCAAGTATTTTTAAAGATTTAAAGATTTCCTGCTTCACCATCTCTAACCTAGATGGTAAAATATCTCTAGTAAGCATTGATCTAGATAAATCAATTAAAAACACAACAGAATGCTCAGAAATCAACATTGATTTTTCTTTTTGACCAAGCTGAGGGCGACTTAAAGCTATTGTTAAAAAAACATACCCAATTAAAAAACTTACCCTAAAAGCCCATCTTTTCTTATCCCTTTTTTCATTAATAAGTTTAAATTCTTCTATATTTTCTGTAGAAAAATGGTTTTTAATGGTTTGAATCCTTTTTTTATGAAAAATCCTCCACAATAAAAACATTAAACCCGGTAAAATTAAAAGCAACAAATACTCTGGAGAATAAAATTTCACTGACTAAACCCCTCTCCAAAATAACAAAAGCTCAATTAATGCTAAGAAAGCAAAACAAATTATAGAAATAAAAAGTGGAAATTGAAATTTTTCAACTACCTTATATCGATCTGGAAGTTTAATATCCACTTTTTCAATGGTATCTATATCATCAAAAATTCTTGTTAAATCAGATTCCTCTGATGCACGATAAAATTGACCCCCCGTTTTAAGGGCAATTTCTCTTAAAAGCTTTTCATTTATTTTTGTAGGAAAAGGCCTATAAGATTTAACTCTTCTACCAAACCTATCTTTTGAAAATACTGGTAGCATAGATCTTCCATCACGACCTATTCCCACAGTATACACCCGAGCACCCAAGTCTACTGTCAAATCCAAGGCTGTTAAAGGATCAATAACCCCTGTATTGTTCTCACCATCTGTAAGAAGAACAATAACTTTTGATTTTGATTTACTCTCTCTTACTCTATTCACAGCAGCAGCTAAGGCCACTCCAATGGCAGTACCTTTTTTTATAAATTCACTGACTGAGACATCTGCTAAATTTGAAAAAAGTAAGTTATGATCCACAGTCAATGGAACTCTTGTGTAAGCTTCACCAGAGAAAATAACTAAACCCAGTCTATCTGACTGTCTTTTTTTCATAAACTCTTTAATATGAAATTTTGCGCTCTCAAGCCTGTTTTCATGGGGGGCCATATCCTCTATTAACATAGAATCTGAAATGTCTAAGGAAAACAAAATATCAATTCCTTTTTCTGATACCTTAGGCTCAAGCTCCCTATGCTGAGGCCTAGCAAGAGCTAAAAATAAATAAATAAAACTAATAACTGTGATCAATGAAAACACAATTCTAAAGAAAATAACCCTTTTTTTTACCTCAATGAATTTCGCACCAAGAAAAACTAAACCTCTTTCTTTTCTTTTTTTCCAAACTGCAAACACAATAGCCAGCAGTACAGCACAAACAATATAGATCAATAAAGCAAAGCCTATATTTACATACATCAACTGTCCCCTTCTACGTACTGACGAAGACTATTTATAGTTTTTTTAACTTGCTCTAAAAATTCTTTTTTCTCCTCAAAAGCCTGATTTTTTTTAGATTCATATAAATTTCTAAATTTCTTATACTCTCCATGAAGAATATAAAAATTTCTTATTTCATGCTCCTCTAAACCAAGGACTCTTAGCCTTTTAACAAGGACATCTAGATCTTGCAGTGAAACTACAGATTCAAAAATTCGAAAAAATACTTTTTTTAAACTGTCATCTAGCAACTTTAAAAATAAAGCCGATGGATTTTTTTGCCCAATATAATCTCTCATTTCAACATTAAAATCCATAAATGGATCCGCATACTTTGCCTGTGACAAGACCCTTTTAAACTCTCTAGAAGTTTTTAATTTTTTCCTAAACCTAATAAACATGAAAATCAAACAGGCGACAATAAATGCCCCCATTAAAATAATTTCATAAACTCCCGGTAAAATATAATATCCTAATTGTGGGCTGATGGTTTTTGGATCCTTAGGGTTTTGAATACTTGATTTTACGTTTAAGCCTTTTACAACAGATTCAAAAATTGTTTCCCCTGATGATTGGATTTTTATTTTTACATCACCTTTAATAGGCATATAAGATGTAACTTCAAACTCCTTAAGAGATTGACTGTCTTTTTTAATTGACAATATCTTAACAGCATTTTCATACTCATCTTCTAATTTAACCGAATATTTTTCCTTAATAGGAGCAAAATCAAAACCAGAACACTTTAATGTTTTAACCTCTCCAACTGTTAAAGGCTCTTTATCAGTTGGACTAAGTTCACACGTCCAATGAAGAACTTCCTCCTTTGCTGTCGTGTCTTTGGCCTTATCCATACACACTCCTAAGCTGCAAATTTTTTGTCATCTTCTCTAGATTTTCATCATGAGTAGACTGTTCAATAAAAGAAATTCCAAAACTTTTACAAAGTTTTTCAATATTATTTCTTCTCTTCTCAAAACCTTTTAAAAGCTTTTCATTCATAGCCTCATCACCATTTATCCACAATATTTTCTCTAAAAACCTTGGATCAACAGTACTTAAAAGTCCTGTTTTAGGAAAATTTTTCTCATATGGATCACTAATAAACACTAGTTTAACTTGATGCTTACTTTTCACTCTAGCTAAAAGCTTTCTATCCATAGGGTTTAAAAAGTCACTTGCTAAAATACAAATACAGTTTTTAGCCCTAAGCTTTAAAAAATACTCTAAGGCAATATTTAAATTTGACTCATCATCTTTATATTTATCCGCCTCCTCAAAATATGAATACAGCGCTCTTCGCACATTATCCTCACCCCCTATAACAGGAATTCTTTTAAGCTGCCTTGAGGAAAAAACAATGCCTCCAAATTTATCTCTATTTTTTGCCGTCAAAAGCCCTAAAAAAGCTAGCACGTATGCTTGAATCATTGTCTTAGATTTAAACTTACCCCCGAATTTCATAGAAGGACCCACATCTAAGGCAACATGAACCTGTAGATCTCTTTCCTCCTCAAACTCTTTAACAAAAGGCTCCCCTGTTTTAGCCATAACCTGCCATGCAAAATTTCTAATATCATCACCAGGAGCGTAGGCTCGAATATCAGAGAAAGTCATCCCCTGACCTTTAAAGGTGCTGTTCTTCACTCCTAAAAAAACCCCACTCATAATCTTACGAACACAAAACTCTACTCGTTTAATTTTTTTTAGAATCTTATCATAGACTTCTTTATTTTTATTTTCCATTAAGGCTTCTCTTTAAGGTTAGACTCTAACTTAATTAAATTTCAACTGCTCCAAGGATTTCTTTAATTATCTCTTCAGAGGTGACACCCTCTGCATGAGCCTCAAAACTCAAAATCAGTCTATGCCTTAACACCAATGCCGCCACCTTCTTTATATCTTCAGAAGTGACATAGTCGCGACCATCTAATAAAGCCGAGGCCTTTGCTGCCTTAACTAAAGATAGTGTTGCCCGTGGAGACCCTCCAATTTTAATAAATGATTCTAAATGATTTAAACCACACTCTCCAGGATTTCTTGTTGCCCACACAATATTGATTATAAATTGTTGCAAAGCCTCATCAAACTTAATCTTCTCAAGTATGTTCTGACAGCTTACAATCTGCTCTTTCACTAAAACACCATTTACTTTTTGCTCTTTTGATAGCGCTATGTTTTTTAAAATTTCTAACTCTTCTTTTTTAGTAGGGTACCCCACAACAACCTTAAACATAAACCTATCTAACTGAGCCTCAGGTAACGAATACGTTCCCTCCTGCTCAATGGGGTTTTGAGTTGCTAGAACTAAAAACGGCCTATCCAGTTTATGGGTTGTGTCCCCAATAGTGACCTGTTTTTCTGCCATAGCTTCTAACAAAGCACTCTGGACTTTAGCTGGAGCCCTATTGATTTCATCGGCTAAAAGTAAGTTTGTAAATATAGGCCCTTTTTTAGTATCAAACTCACTCTTAGAGGGGTTAAATATCATAGTTCCAATTAAATCAGATGGTAATAAATCTGGTGTAAACTGAATTCTTTGAAACTGTACTGATAATGTTTGAGCAACTGTTGACACCGATAAAGTTTTTGCTAATCCAGGAAGCCCTTCTAACAATAAATGCCCACCAGTTAGAATCCCCATATAAAGAGCATCCACAAGCTCTTCTTGCCCAACAATAACTTTATGAACCTCTTTTTTAGATGCATTAATCTGTGCCACAATTTCGTTAAAATTACTTTCCACGCTCTATCCTTTGATATTTTAAATTGTTTATGCCTATGTTTACATGTCTATTAAAAAAGGAGTATTATAAAAAATCCAGCATACTCCCCTTATCGGTGCCAATTTTATTATGGAGCTTTATGAACATCTTTTTTATCACCATCTTAACCTTACTATTTGGAGCCTCCCTATACCTAGCAAGCTTTATAAGCTCCATAATCTGCTCATTTTTTCTTCTTTTAATAGTCTGGACTAGACTTTTCTCTAAGAGAATAATCAAAAAAAGTTTTAAAAACCTAATTCCTATTAAAAATACATGCCTCCACTACACTCAAGATCAAATTATACAAGCTTTTTTAAAAAATCTAAATATTTCTAAACCTGAGATTTTTCTAGACCCTTTAGCAAAAAATTTACAACTTT
Organism: Bdellovibrionales bacterium; assembly: GCA_965205365.1. GTDB lineage: Bacteria > Bdellovibrionota > Bdellovibrionia > Bdellovibrionales > UBA1609 > JALZUR01. Next base: position 769,466 of record CBDBGT010000005.1, on the reverse strand, counting down.
ACTGCTTTGGAGGCAAAAACTCTCCTCAAATTATCACTTCAAAAACTTTAATAGAAGAGCTCTCTAAAAAAGATCTCCATGATCTTTTCCACTACACAAGCCTTCTTCACAAAGAAAACACCTTTATAACCAAAGAACCTTTTGTAGCTCTTTTAATCTACGTGGGAAATATTGGTCGACACATAGATTCTCTCCTGAGTTTTGCCCTAGGGATAAAAACAGTTAACGGTGAACCAAAAGCCATAACAAGAAAACCCCTATTTTTTTTCCTAAATAAATTAAACTTATTAAGAAAGAAAAACTCAAACACCTTAAAACCACTCCTTAAACACTACTCCTACCTTAGTGTTAAGCACCAAAACCCCATTTTAAGCCCTCTTTCTGTAACAGATAAAGCTTTGTAGGTTCTTTTTTGAAACCTTTTTTTTAAATGTTTTGATTAAGCTTTAAGCCAACCTTATAAATCATGTCATGACTAGTGAACAAAATAATATGGAAGCAAGCTTTTCAACCCTAATCATGTCCATTGGCTCTAGCGCTACAATTGCCTTAGGATTAAGTCCAGACCCCTCTACTGGAAAAGTAGATACTAATAAAGAGGTTGCAAGATTTAATATTGACCTTTTAAAGGCCTTAGAAGAGAAAACAAAAAATAACCTGTCTGCTGAAGAAAATAGTTTTTTAAAAAATATCATTTCAGACCTTCAATTAAAATTTGTTGAATTAAAATAAAAAAATAAAAGCATTTAAGGGAGAGTTTCCATGAAAAAAGTATTCTTTTTAGCCTGTAGCTGTCTATACAGCTTTTCTTTATTAACACCATCTGTTTACGCTAAAAACAATGTTCCTTTAGTTGAAAGCAAAAAACCCCTTCCTTCAAACTTATTTGTAGAGCTTAACAAGGCCGTCAATCCAGCCGTTGTAAATATTTCTACTGAAACCACTCCAAAGTTTAGAATGAAACAACAAGGTCATTCAAGATTTAACAACGATCCCATGGAAGAGCTTTTTAAACACTTTTTTCGTCAACAAGACTTTTTAGATAAATACCAAAACCAACCTAAAAAATCCTTAGGCACAGGGTTTATTATTAGAAAAGATGGCCTCATTCTAACCAACAGCCACGTTATTGATAATGCCGATATTATTAACATTCAACTTTTTGAAAAAGATAAAAAAACTTACCCTGCTAGAGTCATTGGTAAAGACCCTAAAACCGATGTCGCCCTTATTAAAATTAATACCAAAAAAAGCCTTCCAACTGTTAAGCTTGGCACCAGTAGCTCTTTACAAGTTGGTGAGTGGGTAGCAGCATTTGGAAACCCCTTTGGCTATGGCCACAGCATGTCTAAAGGGATTGTTTCAGCCATTGGCAGAGACCTTGATGAAATCAATCTTTTTCCCTTTATTCAAACCGATGCAAGCATCAACCCTGGCAACTCAGGGGGGCCTTTGGTTAATGTAAAGGGAGAGGTTATTGGCGTGAACACTGCAATTCATGGGAGTCTTCGATCACAAGGTATAGGGTTTGCCATTCCCATTGATGAAGTAAAAACCATCATTAAACAACTTGAATCCACAGGAACGGTTTCTAGAGGTTTTTTAGGTGTTGAGATGAGAACAATGAATAAAGGCCTTGCTGCAAGCCTTGGATTTAATCAAACTGAGGGCGCCATAATTGTAAGCGTTATTCCAAACTCAGCTGCCTATAAAGCAAAGCTTAAGCCTTATGATATCATTATAAAAATGGGCAAGGCTAAAATAAAAACTTCTACGGATTTAGCAAAATATATTAGCAAAACCCCCATTGGAAAATCTATTGTTGCTCAAGTTGTGCGCGAAAAAAAAATAAAAAAAATCACCATTGTAATTGGAAACAGCAACAAAAACATTGTTAGAAAAAAAGTTTCACCTAAACCCCTTCCTAAACCTAACCCTAAAGACAAAATTTTTAATAAATATGGTTTTAGTGTTTCAAATATAACTTTAAAAGCAAAAACCCTCTATGACCTTGAAAATACAGGCAAGCATAATGCTTACATTTCACGAGTCTTAGGGTACTCTCCAGCATCTGAAGCAGGCTTAAGAGAGGGTGATGTTATTTATGAAATCAATAGACACTCTATTTTTTCAGCAAAAGATGCTAAAAAAGTTTTAACGCAAAAAAATCAAGCTTATTTTATTCGCATTAAAAGAGGAAAAACCTTTTCTTTACTCAAAATAGAAGCTTAGTTTTTAATTATTAAGCTATGAAATCTTTCTTAGTTATTGTATTTTCTTGTGTTATTAATGAATAAAATATAGGAGGTTCATAATATGAAAGTATTTTTCATTTTGTTTTTAAATCTTTTTCTAATCTTTACATCATGTACAAAAAAAGAGACTGGAAAAATAACCCTTTCAAAGGGCACAAAGGAAACAACACCAATTGTTAAAAATATTGACGACAATAGAAAAAAAATAGAAGAAGCTAAAGCCACTATTAAAGCGAAAAAGAAAAAAAAGGAGAAAATAATGCTCATCACACTTAAAACAGGTACTGTAAAAATAAAGCTAAGACCCGACCTTGCTCCAAAACATGTTCAACGTATAACAACCCTTACTAATGAAGGCTTTTATAATGGTTTAAAGTTTCATAGAGTTATTAAAGGCTTTATGGCACAGACTGGAGACCCTGCCGGAAACGGTACTGGAGGCTCAAAACTTCCAAACCTAGAATCAGAGTTTACTTCAACTCCTTTTAATCGAGGTGTTTTAGGCATGGCTAGATCCACATCCCCTCACTCTGCAAATTCACAATTTTTTATTATGCTTGCTGAAGCATCACACCTTAACAATACATACACTGCTTTTGGAGAAGTGGTTTCAGGTATGGAGCATATTGATCAAATCAAACTCGGTGATGGCCCTAATGGATCTGTATCAAACCCAGACACTATGATTAAAGTCACTGTCCAGTGAATAGTTTTAAGTAAAAAATCTAAAGATGAAGGGTTTAAGGGCATAGTCCACCTCTAGACAAAAAAAACCTTTAACGAATACAGAGCAAGCATAGGCTCTAATATGAAAAATATTTGCTCTCTTATTTTAACTACTTGATCTTTTAAGAACTTTAAGACAATTTAATATCCAATAAACTCTACTAATGGGGTGTGGCCAAGTTGGTAAGGCACCAGATTTTGATTCTGGTATTCGCAGGTTCGAGTCCTGCCATCCCATCCAAATTTTTCAAGTATAGATTTAACAAAAATAAAAAACACTAACAAACATTACTCTGCAAGTCTTCTTAACGTGGCCTGAAGAATTCCACCATTTTGGTAATTAGAAACATCATCCACAGTATCTAATCTACTAGAAGTAGTAACGGTTTTACTATCTCCATTTAAGTAAGTAATTTTCACCTTAATATCTTGCCGAGGTTTTAATGATTCAAGGTTTAGAATTGAAAACTTCTCATCTCCCTTAATATCTAAGCTTTGTCTTGAATCAGTGCCTTGAAACTCAAGAGGCAAAACACCCATTCCAGCTAAATTTGACCTATGAATTCTTTCAAAACTCTCTGCAATAACAGCTCTTACACCTAAAAGACTAGTGCCTTTTGCAGCCCAATCACGAGAAGACCCTGTTCCATACTCTTTTCCCGCAACAATGACTAAATCCCTGCCTTCCTCTATATACTTCATTGCAGCATTATAAATTGGCATAGTTTCACCAGTGGGAATATATTTTGTAAACCCACCTTCAGTGCCTGGAGCCATTTCATTTTTAATTCTAATGTTAGCAAATGTCCCCCTCATCATCACATTATGATTGCCTCTACGAGAACCATAAGAGTTAAAGTCTTTTCTTTTAATGCCCTTATTAGTAAGAAGCAATCCAGCTGGACTATCAACTTTAATGGGCCCTGCAGGAGAAATATGATCTGTTGTAACTGAATCCCCTAAAAGAGCTAGTAATGAAGCTTCTTTTATATCTTCACCCTTAGCAACATTCATTGTCATGTCTTTAAAAAATGGAGGGTTTGCAATATAAGTACTAGATTCTTTCCAACTGTAAGTTTCTTCTTCAAAAATTTTAATATTTTTCCAAGCCAAATTCCCTTCAAAAACTTTAGAGTATTTATCTTTAAATATTGCAGGACTGATAACCTTTAAAACCACATCTTGAATCTCCTCATTTGTTGGCCAAATATCAGCTAAATACACATGGTTACCATCTTTGCCTTTACCTAATGAATCTTTATTCACATCAACAAGCATTGATCCAACAAGTGCATACACCACAACCAAAGGAGGAGAGGCCAAATAGTTTGCTTTTACATAGGGACTAATACGTCCTTCAAAATTTCTATTTCCAGAAAGAACCGACGTAACTACTAAATCTTTATCTTCAATGGCTTTTTGTATATTATCCGCTAAAGGGCCAGAGTTTCCAATACATGTTGTACAACCATATCCAACAACGTTAAAACCTAAACTGTCTAAATCTTTTTGAAGACCTGCTTGAACCAAATATTCTGACACCACCTGTGACCCTGGTGCTAAAGATGTTTTAACCCATGGTTTTACAGCCAAACCTTTTGCCACTGCCTTTTGAGCAAGAAGTCCAGCTCCAATCATCACATAAGGATTTGAAGTGTTTGTGCAACTTGTAATTGCTGCAATTACAACATCACCGTTATCAATACAGTAATCTGTATTAGAAACTGAACTTGATAGAGTCTTAGCTGATTTAAAAGTTGTAGCAAGTTCATGTTCAAAGGATGATTTAGCTTCATTTAATAAAACTCTATCTTGTGGCCGCTTTGGACCAGCTAAAGAAGGAAGAACATTTTCCATATTTAGCTCTAATGTATCAGTGAAAGAAAGCTGTGTATCATCTCTCCAAAAACCCTGAACTTTAGCATACTTTTCTACTCTTTGTACCAAGCCCTCACTTCTTCCAGTTAATCTTAAGTAGCTAAGAGTCTCATCATCTATTGGGAAGAACCCACAAGTAGCACCATACTCTGGAGCCATATTAGAGAGCGTTGCTCTATTAGCAAGACTTAAATTATCTAAGCCATTACCAAAAAACTCTACAAACTTTCCAACTACACCATGGGCTCTAAGCATTTGTGTCACCGTCAATACTAAATCTGTGGCCGTAGCACCTTTTGGCAGTTCCCCTATAAGTTTAAAACCCACAACCTCTGGAATCATAATAGCAATGGGTTGCCCAAGCATTGCAGCCTCTGCCTCAATTCCACCAACACCCCAACCAAGAACAGATAAGCCATTAACCATTGTTGTATGAGAGTCTGTACCAACAAGAGTATCAGGAAAAAGCGTATCTTCTCCTTTAAATTCACGCCCTGCAACAACATCTGCTAAAAATTCAATATTCACCTGATGACAAATACCCATTCCTGGAGGAATCACCCTAAAATTAGAAAATGCTTTTTGCCCCCACTTTAAAAATTCATAACGTTCATTGTTTCTTTCAAACTCCATACTAATATTTTTATCTAATGAACTCACACTCCCAGAAAAATCTACTGATATAGAATGGTCTATAACAAGATCTACTGGAATCTGTGGATTTATTGCTAACGCTGGAGCTCCTAATTTTCTAATTCCGTCTCTCATTGCTGCAAGATCAACAATAGCAGGAACCCCTGTAAAATCTTGCATAAGAACACGAGCAGGAAAATATGGAATTTCTTTAGTCGAAGTCTTTGTAGATCCCCAAGATACTAAGTTTTTTATATTCTCGTCACTAACACTTAAATGGTTTTGATGTCTTAACAACATTTCTAATAAAACTTTTAATGATCGTGGTAGCTTTAAAATATCTCCGAATTTCGATGCTTCTGAAAGGTCAAAATACGCCCAAGTTTTACCATTAATCTCCATGCTTTTTTTAGCACCTGCAAACTCACTCACACCTTAGCTCCCAATTAATTGTTTGTTATAGCGCTTTTATAGCCTATTTTCATTTAACAATCAAAACTGAGCCTTAAAAAAGCTGTCTCTTTTTATGAATAGCCTATATGTTTAGCACACTTTCTTTGTTTAAAAGTTGTCGCTTTCGCCACCTTAGTGTAGGTTTTAACAAGCCTTAACCACTAGACTTCATTAAATATCTAAAGCTTTAAGAGCATCCTTGATATGAATATGTTTAAACTTAAAACCTTTTTTCTTAAGATTTCGAGGCTCTACCCTATGAGAATCTAATAAAATCTGAGACATCTCTCCATAAAGTATTTTAAGAACAAAACTGGGTACTGCTGGCAAAAAAACAGACTTACCTACTGCCATTGCCATTTCCTCTGTAAATTCTTTATTCCTTACAGGTACTGGTGCCACAGCATTATAAACACCTTTATAGTCATGGTCAGTTAAAGCCTTTATAAACATTTCTACTAAATCATCTATATGAATCCAACTAATATACTGATTTCCTTTTCCTAAAACTGCACCTTTTTTCTTTTCAAAAAGAGAGCGCATTTTTCTTATGGCTGGGGAAGTGTAACCAATAACCATACCAATTCTAAAGTAGACTTTTCTACAATCTAGTAGGGAAGTAGCCTCTTCCCAAGAAAAACACAGTTGAGATAAAAACCCATTCCCAGCTTCAGAATCTTCATTTAAAACCTTATCCCTAGAACTTGGATAATAACCTGTGGCTGAAGCTTGTAAAAAAACCTGTAAGTTTTCATAATCAAGGGTTCTTAAAATTTTATGTGTAAATGCAATTCTAGAACTTTTAAGCGTTCTTTTGTATTCACCACTCCACCTTTTATCTGCAACAGAAGCCCCAGCTAAATGAATAACCGCCTCTATGCCTTTTTCAAAAGAAAGCTCTTTAAGTTCTATTAGTTTAGTTTTAAATTTAACTTTTTGATTTTTATTTCTCGTTAAAGAAATCACCTCATGACCAAGCTCTACTAATCTTCTTCCAATATGACCACCAACATAACCCGTGGCACCTGTTAATAAAACCTTCATACTAAAAACTCTATGCCTTGATTTTTAAAAAAGCCATATATTTTATAGCCTCATAGCCAAATATTTACAGTTTAAAAAGTGAGCACCAAACTAAACTCATGTTGAAAAGACAAAGAAGGCAGTGCCTACAAGGCTTTAAAGCTTTAATTTTAAAGTTTATACCAAACTTATCAAATCATAAAATAAAACCCATAACACCCAAAAACACAGCCTGCTAAAAATGATTTTATAGATTTTAATTAATAAGAAAAGAGCACTCCACCCACAAAACATGGTAAAAACTTAGTGGCAAGCTAAGGAAAGCTACAAAGGCCTTAGAGCTTTAAAAGAACCCCTATTTTTCCAAAACTACAGAAAAACATCATAAAGAGCATAGGAAGAACAACCGCCTTTTAAGGCATCCACTTACACTCCAGGCCCTTAAAAGTAAGTTTACCACAAAAATTTCTAGCTCATCTCCCTAAAGCTTTGTCTTAAGTTTGACCTTAGAATTAAAAATGTTACACCTTTTTCATGTGGTCTTTAAAACTATCAAAAGAATCTTTTAAATTTTCAGGAGCACACTTTACTACTTTTTCACCAAAGTCTGCTGAAATGCTCCACGGGCACAATTATTACGTGTCCATAAGCCTTGATGGCTGCAATAAACTTTCCCATGGCCTCATTGTAGATTTAAATGAACCTAAAACTAGAATCAAAGAACTGCTGTCCTCAATTGATGAAAAAGTCTTAATTGCTAAAGAAAACCCTTACACAAAAATCATTAAAACTTGTGACAGTGCTGAAGTTCACTTTAATGAAAAAATTTACTCATTTCCACAAATGGACTGTGCTTTTTTACCTGTTGAAAACATTACCATTGAAGCACTTGCTAGCTTTATTTCAAAAAAGCTTAAAAAAGCATTCTCAACATATCCAATTAGCAGTTATACAGTAGAAGTTTCAGAATCTCGTGGACAGTCCTGTTCTTATACTGAGGTGCTAAAATGATTTTATCATTTCGTTACCGCTTTGAAGCTGCTCATAGATTTATCAAAACCAGCACTAAATGCTCTACACCTCACGGTCACTCCTGGTGGGTCACACTTTCCTTAAGTCATAAAGCTTCAACAATCAATTTAGAAAAAAATTTTACCCAAGATTTTAAAAATTTAAAACCTCACTGGAAAACCTTTATTGATGAAGAGCTTGATCATTTCTTTTTTATAAACTCAAAAGACCCTTTACTTAAAGCTTTAAACACTATTGACCCAAATTTAAGAATCAAAAAAACCCCTGGAGACCCCACAACTGAAATACTTGCTTCTTTGTTATTTAAAAAAGCTGAAAGCATTTTTAAGGACAACACTTTCATAGATGTAGACTCTATTTTATTAGAGGAAACCTCCACAAATTCTGTGAAAGTCTATAAAAAAGATGCTCATAGCCTTTTAAAAAGACTTAATATTACTTCCTTTAAAACAAACTGGTGGTCTTAAAGACACATTAAACTTTAACAATACTAAAAAAACCCCACAAAGTGCTCATTCAAACATTAAAAGTACTCTCAGGTATTTTAAACGTTTCAGGGGTAAAATCACTAAAGCCTCCACAAACAGCCTAAAAATCATAGGTTCTATTCTAGAAATTTTATAAAAATACAGATATTTAAATTAACAAATGCACTCTCAATGATTTTAACTACTTAGCCTAGTGGCAACAAATTAAGGAAAGAGGGAGAAATGTTATCAAATTTTAAGTTAATCAAATTTTCATTAATGATATTACTTGTTATAAGTAGCACCTCTTTTGCAGAAGTTAAAAGCGAAGAAATCGTCTATAAAAAAATAGTTCTCAAGGGAAATAGGAAGCAGATTTGGTTTATATTGACTGATGAAAATGAGCTGGGCAAATGGTGGAATAAGGGGGTCAAACTTGAACCATATGTTGGTGGACAATTTTATGAGCCTTGGGGAGAGGGGCAATTAGCTACTGGAAAAGTAATAGATTTAAAATTAAAAAAATTTATAAAGTTCACTTAGAAAGAGAAATATTGGAATTCTTCTGAAAGTACAGTTTGTACATTTTCTCTGGAGAAAGCAGAGAAAGGAACGGTCTTAAAAATTCATCATTCTAGGTGGAGGTCTATTAAAGACTTAAGTAAAAGAAAAAAGCTAATTGAAGGGTTTAAAAAGGGCTGGGACTTTCTTTTAGCAAAGTTGAAGAAATATGTTGAATCCAAACCACTAGGTAAATAATTACTTCCCAGCTAACAAGGCTAGGAGATGGTGCAAAGGCGGCCTTAAAGTCGCCTTTTTCTTTGCACTCACTTCTTGTTCATTGGCTAAACCTAATCCTATATGTGCAACAACCGGATAAGCATGAAAAAAATACAAAACACTTATTAAATATTTTTTTTATGTAAATTTAATGCTACGGCTCTTCGTTTAAAACAAATCATAATGCTAAAACAGCGGAGGAAAACATGAAACTAATTATTTTAATACTTAGCCTTGGAATATCTTTAAATGTATTTGCAGGTGAGGCAAAAACTCTTTTTAAGACTCAAGGCATCACTCCTACAGGACAAGCTTGTACCTACTCAGTAGTTCATAAGAAAGATTGGCAGGGGCAGTTAGTGTTTTTTATAAATGGCCCAGAAGTAGAGTTTAAACTTGAATTCAAAACTGACAAGCTTTTCACAAATAATATGCTAGTTCCATTTATTAAAGAAGCTTGGGCTAATACTTTAAACAACACTCTACTATATGCTGTTCCAATTAGTGAAGACCAAGATACTATAATCGCCATAAGTATAAAGTATAATATTAAATTTGACTTATCAAAGCCCCGTGTGATTCTAGCTATTGCACCAGACAAAAAGCTTAAGTGCACATTTGGCTATTAAAATTACTGTAACCACTAGTATAAAAAAACTTTAACTTACTTATAATGAATATAACGACATGGTCTACTTTGGACTTAAGGCCTTTAAAAAAGGTGCTTATTTAAATTACCAGTACACTCTCAATAATTTTAACTACTTAGGTTAGAACCAGCTTTTTTAGAAAAAAAGCCGCCTTTATAAAAAAATTTACACAGTACCTATAAAAAAAATTCAAAATATTTATTTTATCTAGAATACTATATGAATCTAGTGGTACCTTTGTACGTTGAAGCATTAAAGGTGGAAACATGAAACTAATTACTCTAATACTAGGCGTTACAATATTCTTAAACACATTTGCAGGTGAGGCAGTACGCCTTTTTAAAACTCAAGGCACTACTCTTCAAGGAGAAGTCTGCGCTTACTCAATAATTTTAAACAGCAACTGGGAAGGGCAAATAGTGATGCTTTTAACTGATTCAAAGAAAAGTTTTAAAGCAGAATTTAAGGCTTCTTTTTTTAAAAATGGAGTGCTCGTTCCCTCCACTTCAATGGCCACCCTTGAGAAAAAAGATAATACAATCCTATACACAACTTCATCGGCTCAAAACAAAAATCAAAGCACTGTGATTTTTATAAAATACATTAGTGAAAAAGGTTTAATCAATTTAATAAAACCAAAAGCAATTAAAGCCTTATCACCAGGCAAAGAGCTTAACTGCATATTTAAATACTAAATCAATACTATTACTAGTATTGATGAATATGATTTAACAAAACTCAAAACAATTAAAGCCTTTGTATTAAATAAAAAACTTGGCTGCATACTTAAATAGCACTGTATGCTATTTAAGTGGACATAAAAGATCATTCATTCTTTAATATGGCATGGAGAATACCAATTCATTTGTTCAATTTTTATCTTGGAGTGCAATTTTCCTTCTTTCAATAAGTTACTGGTTTCAAATTTGGAAAATTCATGTCCATAAAGAAGTGCGTGATTTGTCCATGGTTTATCATTTATTACTTGCTACAGGCTTTGGAATATTAACATATACAGCATATATTGAAGGCTCTGTAATTTTCATTGTAAAACAAATAATGACTACTATACCTGTTTTAATCATTATTGGGCAAATTATCATTCATAAAGAGGACCGCTGGCATGATGATGATGACCCACTCTGTAGTAGTTGCAAGCGAGAACTTGAGCCTGACTGGAACAACTGTGCTTACTGTGGCTTAAGTATCCATTAACCCGAGCTCAGACTTTTTAAATCTGGTTTAACATTCTATTTTCATGGCACGTATTAACGGTTTAAAAGGATGCAGACAATACCCAGTTAATGCTGACAAATAAATCAAGTCAAATAAGACTTTTCAAACAGTTTCTTAGGTCCTTAGAAAAGTCTGAGCTCGGGTCATTAGAACTCAAACATCATTCTCTAGTGATCTAAACCAACCAAGCAAAAACGTTATTGATAGCAAAGAACTCCCACCATAGCTTAGAAACGGCAAGGGCAAACCTTTTGTTGGAACCAGGCCTACATTTACACAAGCATTAATAAAAAAATAGAAAAAAAACAAGCCTCCCAAATAGTAACTTAAAAGTAAACACTTAAAGTCGTTCTCTTGATTTTTTGCAATTTTAAATATTATAAAAACAATTCCCATAAAAAGAAGGAAAAGAAAAAACACTCCGAAAAAACCCATCTCTTCTGCAAAAATAGCAAGTGTGAAATCAGTATGGGCTTCAGGTAAAAAAAAGAATTTTGCCTGGCTCATACCAATCCCTTCACCAAAAAAACCACCTTTTTTAAAAGCTACAAAACTCTGAATAGCTTGAAAGCCTTTTCCCTGAGAGTCCTTCCATGGATTTAAAAACGTTAAGAATCTATCCATACGGTAAGACTCTTGAGCTAAGAAAAAAACAAGCCCTCCAGCTGCAACAGCCCCTAAAATTAAAAACGGCTTAACACTTCTAATCCATAAAAATAATACTATTAGCGCACTAAGTATAAGTAAGAATACACTTCCAAAGTCTGGCTGCTTTAAAAACAACCCTATAGATACAAACAGCATTATAAAAAATGGCCACCAAACACTCATATTTTCATATTTTTCCTTAAGCGACAAAAGCCAAAAAATAAAAAAACCAAACCCTACTTTATAAAACTCCCCTGGCTCTATACGAAAACCACTTAATAAATTAATCCAGCGCGTTGCTCCACCAATGGTAATGCCCACACCTGGAACATGAGTGAGTATTAACAAAACTAATGATGAAATAAAAAGAACACCTCCTAAAAAAACGTACCTCTTAGGAGAAATCTTACCTGAAATAAAAAACATCAACCCAGCAAATATAACAAAGAGCCCTTGTCTTTGAACAAAAAAATATGGATTGTTAAATTTTTCTGCTGCATAAATTGCACTTGATGAGTAAACCTGAAACAAGCCAATTATAAGCAGCAGGTAGTAAAGCCATGTGAGTTTTGATGGTTGAACAGTTTCAGTTTGCCTATATGCTTTTTGCTTCCCTATCATATAAGAATAGACTAGCACCTATAACCATTAGGCGGCAGAACTAAGCAGACGTTAGTCTGTTCATAAAAACGAGTTTACAAACTGTACTAAAAATATAGTTTGCATTTTTTTAACTCATCTAAAAGAGGGTTTTTAAATTAGTTAATATTACTTTATGAAAAAACTTAATCACTTAAAGAATGTATTAAAACAAAATGATTTTACTAAATCGTAATATTTTATTTTAAAAATCATCAAAATCTACCTTTACTTTTTTAGATTTAATTTGAGCCTGACAAGAAAGCACCAGCCCCTCAGCAATATCTTCATCCGATAAAAAAAACCCTTCAGGCATTGCAACAAGTCCCTCTAAAACTTTACACTGACAAGCAATACAAGTTCCCTCCATACAAGAGTAAGGAGGAGACTCTCCACTTCTTAAAAAAGCCTCTAAAATTGTTTCCTCCTCATTGGGTTCAACAAAAACCACCTCGCCATCTAGTCTAGCCTCACAAACTCCACCGGCCTCTTCAGATTTTGTACTTATATCACCGATATAAATAGGCTCATTTTCTTTTTTAATGGGGGCATTAACAATAGTTTTATCTAATGTTTTAAAGCTTTCTTTTCTAATTTGTAAAGAGCTGTAACCTTTTGTCCCTAAAAAAAACTCAATTGTTGACATAAACTCTTCAGGTCCACAAAGATAAAACACTGGCACATTAATAGAAGTCGACCACTTATAAAAGCAATCTTTCATCATAGCCTGATCACACCTTGAAAAAAAACAGGCCTCTCCTATTTCAGGCTTTTCTTTTGTAAAAGCTAAAAATAAATTAAAAAGCAAATTTTTATTATACTCCAATAAATCTTTTAAAAACATTGTAGACTGAGTAGTTTGATTCCAATAAAATAAGGAAATTTGTTCTTTAGGTTTAGCTTTTCTTAAATACTTAATAATTGAAAGTAGTGGCGTTATGCCACTTCCAGCAGCAAACATCACGTGATGCCTTTCATGGTCAGATTCCTTATAAAAATGACCGGCTGGCGGGGTAACTTTTAAAATATCACCTTGTAATACTTCATCAACAAGATATGTAGACATTTTCCCACCAGGAATTTTCTTAATTGAAATCTCAAGAGTTTCACTGTGAGGATCTGATGATAAAGAATAGCTTCTATGAACCTCTTCTCCATTAATAACAGCTATGACACCTACAAACTGACCGGCCCTAGGATTAAACTTATCTTTAAACTCATGGGGCACTAATAATTTTAATGTCACAGCACCTAAAGCCTCTATTTTCTTTTCAACAACTTTTAAATCAAATTTCTGTCTCATTAATATCGCCTTTAATAAATTCCAATAATTTTAGCAGAACCTAACATAAAAACCTCACCACCTCTTCTACTAACCTTTAACAAACCACCAGGCATTTTTAAAGTTACCCCACTTACGCCCATAACCTGAGCAACTGATAAAGCACCAGATCCACAAGCTAACGTAAAATCCTCAACTCCTCTCTCAAAAGTCACACAGTGAATAGGGTCCTTGGTACTAGGCTTATAAAATGTAAGGTTGTATGCCTGAGCCTCGCCCAAATCCATTCTCCTAACTCTTCCACAAAAACCCCTCATCTCCTCCCTACTCTTAATTCCAAAAAGACTCTCATCAAAAACCAAATGCAACACTCCAGATAAAACACATGGAACCTCATACTTATCTACTCTAACCACACCTTTTGATTCTGGAACTGGCATCTGTGCCTCTACTAAGGTCTTATTCCTAACATCTATTTTTAAATTGCCAACATTGGTTTTTAAATAAAAGCCACGGCAACTAGATATTTGATTATAGCAAACGCCCACAGCCCTTAATGCATTTCCACAAAAATCTACTTTACTTCCATCGTTATTATAAAAATCAAACGTCAGCTGGGTTTTATTGACTCGTTTTGAGAAAATAAAACCATCTGGCCTTAAGCCTTTCTCATTGGCCATTTTAACCATATCTAAAAAACTTAACTTCTCAGACATAGTAAAAAAAAATTTATTGCCCGCCCCTTCTGTGTAAAAAATTTGATCAATCATACATAAAATCAACTACCATTACCCTCCAAGCTGTCAACTAAACTACCTTAAACACCTCCTTGGGGCATTTAATACATGGCACAGATTGTGAATAAACACCTTTATGGAAAAAAGGGGGTGTTATGAAGCACTTTATACCATTATTACTAGTTTCAATAAGTATCCTTGTTACAGCTTGTGACAAAAGTTCTTATTCTAGTAGAAAAGACGTCACCACGCTTCCACCTTCAGCGGATAACGTAAAACCTTGGAATCCAAACGGACAAAATAATGAACAAAACCCTAATTATGTGTCATACCACTGCTCTGACATCACTCGTCAGGAGCATATGTTTTATGGATATATGAAAAGTGTTCTTAATAGAGGCAGTTATAGGGATCTTATTGAGTCTCAAACCAACTGTAGATCCTATAATGGTTGGGTTACGTACACCAATGGAAATGCTACTTACCATCAGTACGAAAAATCTTATGAAGCTGCAAACTGCGCATGGTGGAGTCAAAAACCCATGGGAATTACCATTAGTTTTTTTAAAGGCTATGCAAATACTGCAACCATTGCAATAGACGCAACTGGTGATGGATGGGCCTATGCAGGCGGACAAGGCTTCCCTGTTAGAAGAATGATTTTTAATGGATATATAGACTGCTCACAAAAAGACCTCACCATTGACTCCTACACTCCACAAGGCTGGTTAACAATCACTGTTAAAAAAGAGTATGGAAATAAACATGCTCCTAGTATGCGTGCAAACGTCAACTTTAATGGTGTGGATTTGGGCAGACAACAACTAATCAGAAAATAAATACAAGCAAAAAAAAATTTGAGAAAATATTTTTAAGGGTTGACCACAGCCCTTTTCCAGCTTTCAATTGTAATGTTTACAACATAAACTATAACCATTAAGGGAGACACAATGGAAAGCTTAAACAAAGCACAACTAGTAGAAAAAATAGCAAAAGACCTACACACTACTAAGGCTGAAACTGAAAGATTTTTGGATTGTTTTATAGGAACAGTTCAAAAAAATGTTAAAAAAGCTACTGATATTAAACTAGTAGGGTTTGGAACTTTCACAAAAACCAAAAGAAAGGCTAGAATGGGAAGAAACCCGCAAACTGGAGCTGCAATTAAAATTCCAGCTGCTTGGGTTCCTAAGTTTAGAGCAGGTTCTGACTTTAAAAAAACTGTAAAATAAACAATTTTTTTAAAAATTAAAAAAAAAGCCAGCTTACTGCTGGTTTTTTTTAATTTAAACCCTAGTTTAAAAAACTTAAACCACTATAAATCTTGATTTTCCCTAGCCAATAAACATTGTTAGAGCTAAAGTTTTGCTGTTATGTTAAAGTTTACTAAAATACTCTCTACAATTTTTCTATGCTCTGCCTGCATACAAATTCCTTTAGGTTCAAAAAAAACAGAATCCTATAAAAAAGTAAAATACTCTCAACCAAACCCTGGTTTTTTAGAAACCACCGACTTTGGTGCTGACCGCACATGGATTAATAAAGAAAGTGGCTCTATTATTTCTTACAAGTCAGAGTGCACATCAAATTTAGAAAACACTGAACTCTTTTTACAAAAAATTAAAAATGAGCTCTACCCCACCAAAACATTTAAATTAATAACCTTTAAATATAACTCAAGAAAAGCCCTTAGACAAAAAATTCAAACTGAAATTGAAGGCATTCCTACATTGTTTGACCTAATTATATTAAAAAAATATGGGTGTCTCTTTTTAATCTCACACTCTGGAGTATTGAAAAACTTTCTAAAAACCGAGAATACATTTGAACAGTTTTTAGCCTCATTTAAAATTAAACGCTAATGGGTACCATATGTTGAAAAGATCAATCATAAAAATTACTTATTTTTTTGATATTTTAGGCGAGTGCTCTTATCTTTTTAACGAAGCTTTAAAAAAGATAATTCAAGGTAAAACTCCTTCTTATTTAATATTTGAGCAAATCAAAGAAATAGGAATCAACTCCATTCCTTTAATTGCAATCACAGCACTCAGCTCAGGATTTGTAATGACCCTACAGTTTGGCCTTGGTTTAGAGCAATTTGGTGGGAAACCCTACGTTCCAAAAGTAATGTCACTAGCTATTTTTATGGAACTAAGTCCTGTATTTACAGCTTTAATGTGTGCAGCAAGGGTTGGTGCTGGAATCGCTTCTGAAGTTGGCTCAATGAAAGTCACTCAACAAATAGACGCCATAAAAGCCTTAGGCTGCTCCCCTATTGAAGAAATTATTGCCCCTCGACTAATAGCGTGCCTAATTGCTTTTCCAATTCTAACATTAATCACTAGTTTTTTAGCTCTTTTTGCATCGGCTCTTATTGGTTATATTGAGCTTGGCTTAGACCCTTATTTCTTTTATCAAAAAGTTGTTACCACTGTAACCCTAAGAGAATTCAGCTCTGGCTTTTTTAAATCGTATATCTTTGCTATTTGCGTCTGTATTCCTGCCTGCTACTACGGTTTTCATGTAAAAGAAGGAACAAAGGGTGTTGGAAAAGCAACCACATTAGCCGTTGTTGCCAGCTCAGTACTTATTTTTATTTCTGATTATTTTTTAACTAAACTATACTGGATGTTTGAAGCATGGCGCCAATTCTAAAAATTACAAATTTTCATAAAAGCTTTGGCAATAACTTAATCCACCAAGGAACTACGTTTAGCCTTCAAAAAGGTGAATGCCTGGGTTTACTTGGAGGATCCGGGTCTGGAAAATCTGTTATCTTAAGAACTCTTATTGGCCTAGAAAGCCCTGATAAAGGCGATATTACCTATAAAGAACAGTCACTTTCAAATTTATCTGAAACAGGTTGGTTTAATATTAGAAAAGAGATTGCTTACGTTTTTCAAAATGGTGCTCTTTTTGACTCTCTTTCTGTTTATGAAAACCTCGCCTTTCCTTTAAGAAGGCATTTAAATTTTGACCAAATAGAAATTAAAAAGCGAATTCAAAAAATACTTAATAACCTTGACCTTCCTAATGCAGAAAAGCTTTTCCCAGCAGAACTTTCAGGTGGTATGCAAAAACGTGTAGGCCTTGCAAGATCTTTAATGCTCGAGCCTGAAGTTGTTTTATTTGATGAGCCCACTGCTGGCTTGGACCCTAAAAACACACTCATAATCCAAAACACCATTATAAAATTAAAAAAATTAGGCTACACTTCTATTTTTGTAACACATGACATGCCCTCAGCCCTTAGTGTTTGTGATCGCATCTTACTCTTAAAAAATAAAAAAATAGAAATTGAAGCTACAACTGAAGAATTAAAAAATACTAACCACCCCATCATCAAATTTATGACAGGAGATTTAAACTAATGACAAAAAAATCAAACTATGTACAAACAGGCATCTTTGTGAGCTTAGGAATTTTACTTTTTGGGTTAACCTTCTACTTTCTAAGCAGAGATGAAAATATTTTTTCTAAAAAAAGCCTCATTCATTCTTACTTTAATAATACCCAGGGATTGATGTTTGGAAGTACAGTTTCATTCTCAGGAATCATAATTGGAAATGTTAAAGCCATAGAATATGACAATAACAAAAAGTCTTTAAGAGTAGACTACTCCATTAGAAATTCATACCTTCCTTTTATTAAAAAAGACTCCATAGCTCAGTTAAAAACACAAGGGGCCCTTGGCGATCGCTTTATTTTTCTCTCAAGGGGCTCCTCTAAGAGCACTTCAATCCATCCAGGAGGAGAGCTTTTAACAAAACCCTCCGATGATATTTTTGCTAAAGTTCAAGAAAAAGTTAATAATATTCCAAATCTTTCTGGAGTTTTTAAAAACCTTGAAAAGCTTATTGCTTTCTTAAACTCAGAGGATGGGTTAAAAGGAGCTACTAAAGAACTTCAGTTTACCTTAAAAGAACTTCGTACAACCCTTGCCTCTATTAATTCAAAAAACTATGCTCAAAACTCTTTAAAACAATTAAATTCAATTCTTACAAAAATTAATCTTAGCCAAGGAACTTTAGGAAAAATTATTTCTGATCCAAATCTTTATAATAAAATGAGTAATTTTTTAGGAGAAAAAGAAAGTACTTCAAGCTACTTAAAGTCATTGGGTAGAAAGTCTATAGAAAAAACTGAAGAAAAATAATGCCAAGCTCATAAATTCTTTTTAAAACAAAAGCCTTTAAAAGGTTTTACTTTAAAAACTAATAACCTGTGTCCTCAATTATTATAAAGTATTCGTATGCCTCTCTAGGAAGGTAAGCGATTCATTTGGCTTACCTGATATTTTCAATAAATTTTTTAGACTTAGAGTCATAGTTTTTTTTCTTTTTAGACTCATGGCTAAAACTTAAATGTTCTATCACTTTAGAGCCTAGAAGTTTATTGATGCGCTCTTTGATAAAATCTTGAGAAAATTTGCAGTGATACTGAGCCTCTGATGATTTTGCAGAAATATACAAAGTGGTTTTAAAAAGTTTTCTAGGAAAAGTTTCAGGGGCTAGATCCTTTCCAACAATGCTTTGCCAATTTTGCTCTAATTTAAGCCTCTGATATTCACCTGCAAATGACCCTTTACTCTTTTGAAACACACTTTGTAAAACATTAAGTGCAGTTTCTAGTGAAGAGTTTCTTTGGATGTTTTTTTTCATGAGATTTATAATATACCCTAAAAAATAAACATAAGAAAGGTGAAACTCATCTCACACCACTTTTGCATTTTTTCTTTTAATAACCCGAGTTCGGACTTTTCTAAGGACCTGAGTATAAATAAAAGATCACCCCGGATACTTGTGGGCCTTAATGTGTTTCAAGTATTTTGTCCGTCTTAACGCACAGTTTACAAATTATAACCGGGGCTACGTAAATATTATTCTACGGTCACTGATTTTGCTAAATTTCTAGGCTGATCAACATCATTACCCAAAGCTTTAGCAACATGATAGGAAAGAAGTTGCACTGGAAGGGCCTCTAGAATTGGATTAGTGATTTCATTGCCTACAGGAAGAGAAAGGCACTCCTCACTAAGCCCTTTAAGCACTTGGTCATTGCCTGTTCCAATACTTACAATATATCCACCTCGAGCTCTAGCCTCTTCTAAATTACTCAAAGTTTTTCCATAAAACCTATCTTTAGGACAAATCATAAGAATTAACATACTCTCATCAATCAATGCTAAAGGGCCATGTTTCATTTCACCTGCAGCATACCCTTCAGCGTGAATATAAGCGAGTTCTTTCATTTTCAAAGCACCTTCAAGAGCAATAGCATAATGAACCCCTCGCCCCATATACAAAAACCCTTTAAAGTTCTTAAATGAAAGCGACGCTTTTTCAAAAAACTTACTAAAGGCCAATACAGATTCCATTTTTAAAGAAAGCCCTAACAGTGCATCAACATTTTCTCTTTCAGTGACTTCACCTAAGGAGCCCTTAGACTTTCCAACATAAAGAGCAAGAAGAGCTAAAACGCCCATACTACTTGTAAACGCCTTTGTAGAGGCCACACCAATTTCAATTCCAGAATTCATATACAAATTAAAATCAGCTTCACGATCAATTGTTGAAAGCTTTGTATTACAAATACTTAAAACCTTTACACCTTTTTCTTTTGTAAGTCTTAGTGCAGCTAGTGTATCAGCAGTCTCTCCACTTTGAGAAATCACAATTACCAAAGAGCTTTTAAGAAAACTTAATTCTCTGTACCGAAACTCACTGGCAAAATCTAATTCCACTGGAATTTTAGCATACTTTTCAAAAATATATTTTGAATAAAGACCTGCGTAATAACTTGTGCCACAAGCCACTACAAAAATTTTTTTAACTGTTTTTAAATAACTAAGGGTTAGACCACTTAGTGGATCTAACATAATTTCTTTTTTCTCTAAATTTATATGAGGAGCAATTGCATTTTTTAAAGAGTTTGGTTGTTCAAAAATCTCTTTAAGCATAAAATGTTCATATCCACTTTTTTCTACAGCATCAGGTGTCCACTTAATTGTAGTCCATTCTTGCTTAAGCTGTGAGCCTTTATTATCATCTATAAGATTTACATCTACTCCCTTAACAACAGCCACTTCACCATCATTTAAATACATAACGTTTAATGTATGAGGAACAATTGCTAAAGCATCACTTGCAAATATAATTTCTTTTTTATCTCGACCAAGTAAAAGAGGAGGCCCCTCTTTAAAGCCTACCATTGTATCAGGCTCCAGTTCGGAAAGCACTAAAATTGCATAAGCTCCTTTCAGCTTAGGTTTTATATTTAATACGGCGTCTTGTAGACTTCGTCCTGACTCTATTTCCCTAGAAATTAAATGAGCTACAAGTTCGCTATCAGTATCAGAGCCTAAGACAGCTCCTTGAGCTAAAAGCTCTTTTTTTAAATCAAGGTAGTTTTCAATAATGCCGTTATGAACAAGACTCACTTTTTTGGCTATATGTGGATGAGCATTTCTTTCAGTGGCTTTACCATGGGTAGCCCACCTTGTATGTCCAATGCCTAGATTTCCTTTAAACTTGTGATTTAAAAGCTTATCCTCTAACGCCACTAATTTACCAGCAGCCCTAATTCGCTCTATACCCTTGCCATTAAAAATAGACACACCCGCACTATCATAGCCTCTATACTCTAAAGCCTTAAGCCCTTGCAAAAGAACTGTTTTAACTTCCTTATTCCCTAAATACCCTACGATTCCACACATAAGACCTATTATGGTTTTAACTCGCACTAGGTCAAGATATAAACAACTTGTGGTTAAAATACTACAATATTCACCCTATAATAACTCCATGGGATCTGATTTTTATTTACTCAAAAACACACGTGTTAACTTAAGTTCAGATCTTAAATTTGAAGTTCTTAAAAACAAAGCTAAACCTATATCTTCTAAGGTGATTCTTACCGCTCTAACCCTTGAAAACTTTATGTTCTTAAAAGAAATAGATAAAAATATTTTAAACAATTGTGTTTTTATTTATTTAAAAATTCCCATTGAAAATGAACCCATTGATTTAAACTTATGGACTCCTATTTTCAACAATTTTTTACCCTCTAATATCATTCATATAAATAAACTAAATAATTCACACCTTAACCATGCCATTCATACATTAAGAAAAAAAGAGCACAACGCTAGTCTTAAAAAATTAATTGCTGATGATAAGGCTTTTTTCTATGAGCAAAAAAAAACGCAATTAAAAGACTTATTAAATTTTGAACAAAAACTAGTTCGTAATAAGAAAAAAATTAAATCTTCGCATTTAAATGAAATGTTAAATCTCAATTGCCTTGAGTCAATTTTCAATTCTAAAAGTATTGATGAAATGGAAAGCAAGATCACTTCAATTTTAAGAAAACATTTTCATATCGACTGGGTGCATATAAGAATATTTCAATCTGAAATTCTAACAAAGCTTTCCACAATAGAATTTCAAAATCAATTTGAAACAAAATCATTTGATTTAGATTACAATTCTAAAACACAAGGAAGAGTTATTTTCGCTTCTAAAAAAGGAACCTATATTAAAAAAAGTACAAACCCTTTACTTCAAAAAATATCCGATGCCCTTTCCCTAAGATTAAAGCAAATAACTACAGAAAATGAAATTGAGCACTCTAACCTACAATGGGAAAGCACCTTTAAAGCACTTCCTTTTAAAGCTGCACTTATTAATAAAAATTTTAAAATTCTAGAATATGGTGGAAAGTTTAACACAAAGAAAATAAAAAAAAGCAAAAGCTCTCTTTGTTATGAAAAGTTTTTTGGTCGCAATAAACCTTGTAAAGGCTGTAAACTTGGAGAAAATTTTTTAATGGAGCATAAAAATGATTCTTTAGAAGTAAATTCAAAAAAAATTTTTGATCCTGTAAACGATGACCACTACTACTTAAATTTTTATCGTGATTTTGAAGTTTCTACTCTTGGTGAGTCCAGCAAAGCAACTAGAGCAAAGCTTGAAGAATTTGGAATTATTTCAGGAAGTATTGCTCATGAACTTAACAATCCTTTAGGTGGAATAAAAATTCTTTTAGAGCTTTTAAACGAGGATAAAAACCTTTCTTCACCTGATGAAAAACAAGACCTTAAAGTCCTTATGGAGTCTACAAATAAATGCATCAACATTGTAGACGAACTTTTAAATTTCACTCGCCTAAAACATTCAGGTTCACAATCTAAGCCTCAAACCCTATTAAAATATTTTAAACAGCTTAAGATTTTCACACAAGCCTACCTTCTATCTAAAGGCATTATCCTTGAAATCATTAAGGGTGATTATCTAGATCAAAAAATTTTATCCCCTGACTCAACATTGTCCATTAAACTTTTAGAGGCTGTGGCTCATCTTAATAAAAAGCTAAATAGGTCTAGTTTAGAAAGTATTCAAACCCTATATTTATACGCAAGCCTTCCCCAAAAAAACCTTTTAAAAATCATACTCAGTTCAAAAAAACCTCTAAAAACACCCCTCCCCTCTCAACACTTAAAAAACAAGCTTAAACCTCAACCTATCTTCATAACCCCTATAAATGGCTCATTTGAAAACTTCATAGACTCAAATCAAGAGCAAACACTAACATTAAACTTCTCTACAGAGGTCAAGCTCAATGAGACCCATGTCTAAATTTATAGTCTTAAAAATTGACAGTTTTAGGATAAACGCTAAAACTATATAAGTTGATCCATACCTATACCCATGGGTTTTCCAGGGGGAAGAATGAAAAATAAAAAGCACATACTACTGGTTGAAGATGAGTCTTCTGTTCGTTCAGTGCTTTTTAAGAAGCTGACAGCCAAAGGTTATCATGTTGTAACCTCTCACCTCTTCCAAGAAGCAAAATCTTTTATCTTAAGCTCATTAAAAATTGATTTAGCAATTATTGATTTAAAGCTCCCTGATGGAGATGGCTTAAACCTTATGCCTCTTATTCAAAGTTCTAATCCACAAGCTGAAACAATTATATTAACTGGCTTTGGAACCATTGAAATTGCAATGAATGCCTCTAAAAAAGGAGCTTTTCATTTTGTCACAAAACCTTTTGAACTTAAGCCTTTTTTAAATCTTGTAGATCGTGCATTAACACATAAAGCTCTAATTGCTGAAAATAAAACTTTAAAATCACACCTTAAAACAAATAGCAAAGAGTCTCCTATTATTGGAAAAAGTCTAGAGATCACAAACCTTATTAAGCTTGCTAAAAGAGTTTCTGACTCTGATTCAACAGTTTTAATTACTGGAGAGAGTGGGACGGGAAAAGAACTCGTTGCAAAAATGATTCATCAAAATTCTTTAAGAACCTGTGAACCTTTTATTGCTGTAAACTGTGGATCTCTATCAGAAAGCCTCTTAGAGGCTGAACTCTTTGGCCATAAGAAAGGAAGCTTTACGGGGGCCATAGATGATAGAAAAGGGCGCTTTTGCTTAGCTAAAAATGGAACTCTTTTTCTAGATGAAATTGGCGATATGAGTCCTCGACTTCAAGTAAAACTTCTTAGAGTACTCCAAGAAAAAACCTATGAACCCGTTGGTAGCCAAGAACATATTCCAACAAATGCTCGTATACTGGCGGCTACTCATAAAAATCTTGAAAAACTCGTCCGCTTAGGAAAGTTTAGGGAAGACCTTTACTATCGCTTAAACGTTATTCCCCTTACTATACCTGCATTAAGGGAGCGAAAATCTGATATTCCTTTATTAGTTGATCACTTCATTAGCAAATATAATTTTGAAAAGAAAAGAGCAATTACAGGCGTTTCAAAAGAGGCTTTTGCGTACTTAATGGCTTACAATTGGCCAGGAAATATCAGAGAGCTTGAAAACCTCATTGAACGTATAACTATTATAAAGTCTACTGGAATAATTGAAGCTAAAGATGTTCCAAAACAATATCTTAAAAATAAACACTCAAATGAATCTAAAACCATCCATTTCCCTGAGGGAGGCGTAGATTTTAATTCAATGATTAACGAGTTTGAAAATCAAATCATCATACAAGCATTAGAAAGAACTAATTGGAACAAAAACCAAGCAGCCTTATTGCTACGCCTTAATAGAACAACTTTACTTGAAAAAATTAAAAAGAAAGGCCTTATAAAACCTAAAAAAGACCAAACAAATCTTCACTTTGATCTTTAATTAAATACCTTTAACAAAATTAAAACCACACTTAGCCTTTATAAAATACGAAGCAATTAGTTATTTTCACCCCTAAGCCCAAACAATACATCTGTAACCTAAGTTTCTAAGCCCTAATTGCGCTTCCTAATTACTTAGCATATCCAAGAGGCGTTAGAATTTTTGCAATCTTATTTTTAGCTTTCACCTTTATAACCATTAAAATATACTGTTTAAAACCAAGTTCTACTTACATGCATCTAAACTGTTTAAAAAACCTAAACCCTGACCTTTGTGCCTATACGGAGAGGGAAAAAAGAGGGAACAAAATGAGTTCTATCCTAAAAAAGTTACCAAGACATGGGTATTTAAATTATAAATACGTTCTTAACGATTTTAACTACTTAGTCTAGTGGCAACAAATTAAGGAAAGAGGGCACAAAATGTCACCTCACAGCCCTTCCTTGTAAAAATTCCAAGAACGAGGTGCTTTTAAAACTCCAAGCTCCCATTCGTGGACTCGAGCATGGGATAGATCGCAGTTTGAGCAGCCACCTGTGGATGTCATAACTTCCAATTCGGGCTACCTAAAGCACCTTGGTTCCAAATATTAATTGGCAAGGTTTTTGCTGTAGTCTTGTATAACATTAAAGTATAAATGGAGAAGTTATGAAATATTTTAAGTTTTTATTTGTCACACTGGCTTTGCTAAGCTGCTCATTAGGTACTTATGCAAGTGATTATAAACTTGTTAAGCGAGTCTACACAACTAATTTTGGCAGTACACCTAAAGTTAAAGAGATGACCGGATGTACAATGGAGCTCTATGACATTGTGGAAAAAAGTGGTTTATATGAGCTTCGGTATGGACAATGGGAAACAAAATTTCCTAATTTTAAAAATGGTGAATTCCGTGTTTATTCATCAATACAACTATCAGAGAGTCAAATTAACAAAAACAATGGAAGAGTCTTTGCATCTTACTACGATGGCAGCCGTGGCATAACTACTATTACTAAATATGATAGAGAGTACATAGGATTAAGTTATTACACTAGATATGATTCAATTACAGGTTTTCAGGGCAGTGATATTGTTGATGCCTTTGAAAATATTAAATCCGTATCTTTTTTCAAAGAACATAGGTTGGTTTTTAAAGATCAGCTTAATCGAGATGACTATGTTGAATTTATTGCATTATCTTGCGAATTTTAAATAACCTTAAAATTAACACCAAAGGAAGATAGAAATGAAAGTTATTTTATTAATGATTTTAATGAGTTCTCATGTTTTTGCAGGCGAAACAAGAACTTATAAAACTAAGTATGGAGAAATAAATTTATTATCCTTAGAGTCAATTATATCAAAAGATTTAAATCTAGGCGTTAAAGACTTATATATACGTCACTCTTATAATCCATTCGACATTATAGGGAGTTCGGTTTATAAAATTTATGTTGTTAATACCTCAACAAAATAAATATTCAACTTACAATAATTTAAGGCTGTGGTATTGATGAACCCATAGCCTTTTTCTCTACGAATATTAAAACTATAATTTAATGGGGCGTTGTTGCACATAAAGCCATTGGTTCTGTGATTTAAATTTTACAAAGAAGATGGGCATAAAAATTTGTTTAAAATCTTACATTTAATAGCAGCTTTTATTAAACTGACTCTTAAACTCCCTAGAGCTTAAAGCTCCTCCAAAAATACCCTTAAAACGATACATGGCTGTTTCAGAGATTGATCTTCTTAAGTAACCAGTCTCCAGGCCTCGATAACGGCAGTGCTTATATAAATTGGTAAGTGTTTATATTTTACTATAACTTTCTTTACCATAAAATATCGCTGAGTAAACAATTTTTCATTTACTCAAAAGCGTGCCTCTAAAATAAAAGAACTAAAGGGCTAAAGAACTCATGAGCCCTTCAGGCCTCAAAACCGCCGCACACAGCGCACTAACCAGTTGCTAATCTTATTGCCATAATGCTGACCGCCATCAGAGAGCCGCTGGGTCCACGTACTAAAACTGCTGACCTCCGTAGAAGACCAATAACAATTACCACTTTGATCTAAACCTGGAATAGCAGAGCGATTTATGTACATTAAATTAAGCTCATAACGATTAGGTAAATGCCAATCACCATAACCACCATAAACAAGCTTATCACAGTACCTTGCTGCTCCATGATAACCCCTTTGAGACAATAAAGTAATGGCAACAATTACATCTGTATTAGCCGAACCATAATTTAAATCTTCATTAATTTCACCATGACCAGTCCCAGAAGTTAATATATAATTTACTAGTTCTGGAATATCGTAGTAATTCTGTGAATTATTATTCCAATCTTTACGTAAACTATCAGTAGTACCAGAACAAGCCACTTTAAAATCATTTTCTGCATAAGAGTTTACCCCCAAACCCCCGAAATACTTGCTGATGGAATATCTCCACAACCCCCAGGGGTGGTCATATAGTGATCTGTTCCACTACCACTAGTGGCACCAGGGCTAAGGCTTCCAAGATAAATTGCTCCACCCTCACACACAATACCCGGTAAGAGGGAAGAGCCAAGACATGGATCAGGATCCTGACTTTTACCCACAAATAGGTCTAGGTTTTATAATTTTAAAATCAAAATAATATTAAACTCCAAATTGATTTTAAGAATTGGAGTTTTTGTGAATATTAAAAATGAATTTAAAAATCCTCAACTTGGTGATAAAGGACTTAACCACAGACTTGAATACCTTGCTGAGGCTTTCAGTAAAAATAATGGTGAGTCTATCTCTTTTTCATGCCAAGATTGGAAATCTTCTAAGGCGGCTTATAGATTCTTTGATAATGACAACTTTCAGGCTGAAGAAATTCTCAAACCTCACATAAAACAAACGCTCAACAGAATGAATGCTCTAGATGAAAATGATATGTCTTTAATTTTACATGACTCAAGTGAAATAACTTTCTCAAAAAATAAAGTCTTTCAAGGCAACGCAGGATACTTAGGGTCCTACATAGATCATCGAAATGGTAAAGAGTACGATACACCAGGTTTAATGATACATTCATCTCTTGCTCTATGAAGTAAAAGGGGAGTTCCTTTAGGTTTAGTGAATGAAAAAATGTGGTCTCGTGATTCTAAAAACAGAAGAAAAATAAGAAAAGCTGAAAAGCAAGTGCACATTTGTGACCGAGGTGCGGATATGTATGAGTTATTTTTTAATTGTATCAGTTTTGGTACAAACTTTTTAATTCGTGGAGTTCATGATAGGTGTACATCAAGGAAGAGAAAGTGAACTGGTATAAACTTCGTTGGAATATAGAAGTGTATTTTAAGACGTTAAAATCAGGTTTTAGTGTAGAGAAAAGTCGTTTAAGGAGTTTAGAGAGGATCAAAAAGTATGTAGCGTTTACGAGTGTTTTAGCTTGGCGAATATTTTGGATTTCAAAGATTTCTAGAGTTGATTGCGAAGTAAATGCAGATCACTGTTTTACAAAAGAGGAACAAGTTTTGTTATCAAAATTAGAAGAGCAGTCAGGCAGGTTATTAGGAGCAAATGATAGCTTGGCAAAATTTGTAAAATCGTTTGCAAGACTAGGAGGTTATTTAGCAAGGAACTCTGACCCACCTCCAGGCCAACAAGTTCTGTGGAGGGCGATGATAAAATTTAATGATATTAAAACAGGTAATAACTTATGATTTGTGGGTAAAAGTCAGATCAGGATCAGGCTTACTAGCTCCACAAGCAACTAAACTCAATACGGTAATTGTAACCAACAGTAATTGAATGATTTTATTCATATGAATACCCCTTTATTTTTTTATATCGCATAAACTCAATGCTAACACTCTACCTAACCATATGAATTAAAAAAAATAGTTTTTTAATATTCAAATTGAATTTAGACTTTAGTAGCTGATGTTATACACAGAGTCTAAAACCCAAGATTAACACTGTTAGAAAATTTTGTGTCTCATGCCTATGTCCGTCCTGACACATAGCTTACATTTTATCCTGATTTCGACACCTCTTTAAAAAAATCCCAATTGAGTTCAAATATAATGGCCAAACAAAGTTAAAAAACTTAAAGCCTAAAATGTAGTGACTCATTTTTTTTCTTTACAAGAATTTGTAAGCTAGTAACTTTAACACTTATGTTTATTTGAGAAATAAAATGGCCAAATGCAAGTATTTCAATTGGAATAGTTGAATCTGTTCGAGTAAAAAATAAAGTCATTCAAAAGGCGAATTGACTCAACTCTAATCGTCCTTAGTATAACCCGAGTTTGAACTTTTTTCAGAACCTAAGTGCTGGATAAATAAAAAATCACCTTAAGCCTTTTGTAAGATTTAGTTGTTTTTTACTGATCTGCAAAAAGGAGCCGGGAATGATCAAAGAGAATCAAATTGTAGAAGTTTTTACTCTTGTTGACGACTTTATTTTAGGACTAAATTACGAACAGCACAAACTCACACCCAGCAAAAGGAAGAGGGGTTTTCCCCCTGGGTTACCTGAATCTGAAGTCATCACCATCTGTTTGTTGTTCCAGTTTTCTGGCTTCAGAAATTTTAAAGCTTTCTATACCAGGTTATGTTCAAAAATTTCTAAAACCTTATTTTCCAAAACTCTTCTCCTACAATAGGTTTGTAGAACTTAAAAAATCTTTAGCACCTCAAATTTTCATTTTTTTACACTCACTTATGCAATCAAATATTTGCACAGGAATATCTGTTGTAGACTCCAGTCCCATTGTTGTTTGTAATAACAAAAGAATCAGTGGCCATAAAACCTTTAAGGGGCCTTGAAAACGTAAAAAATCAACAATGGGCTGGTTCTCTTTGGTTTTAAAGTTCATATCATTATTTCTCATAAAGGAGAGCTCCTAAACTTCACTATGACCCCAGGAAACGTCCATGATACAAAGCCTGTAGAGGGTTTAGTTGAAAATATTTTTGAAAAATTGTTTAGAGACAAAGGATATATATCCCAAAAGCCATTTGAAAAATT
The DNA here is from genome assembly GCA_965205365.1 of Bdellovibrionales bacterium. GTDB lineage: Bacteria > Bdellovibrionota > Bdellovibrionia > Bdellovibrionales > UBA1609 > JALZUR01. The sequence goes on along the minus strand of CBDBGT010000005.1, from coordinate 739,880 downwards.
GATGAGTAAAGGGGTTTAAGTCATAACAAATCTTAAATCCAATATGAAAAATAAGTTTGTTCCTCTTTTTGATAAACTACTTCTGAGAAAAAGGTACATTGTTGAAACTGCTTTTGGGATTTTAAAGGAGGAATTTCACCTTGAGCACTCAAGACACCGAAGCCCAAAAAACTTTGTGGTAAATTTACTCTCGGCACTAACGGCGTACTGTTTGCGTCCAAGAAAACTCTCTATTAGACTTTGAAGTACTTGAAGAAAGGCTGCTTCAGTAGGTTTAAAAAGTTCGAACTCAGGTTATATTAAAACAAATTTATTTTAGAATGGGTGGGTAAAGATTTTTAAGTTGTTGGTCTAGGCTAAGCCCTCATGTGCAACAGTGCCATTTAATGACGAAGGTATTTTCTTACAAAATAATGGCTAAACCTAAAAATCTTTCATGTGATGTTTTGTAAAACACGAACCCCCTCACCACGCTCTTAAGTATTAGTTTACATCTTTAAAATCTGCATCAATAGCATCATCTTTTCCTCTACCCTGTTGTGGAGGAGTATCCTCACCTTCTGGCTCTGGTGCTGCTCCCTTAGAGTCTTTTTGACTCTCATAAAGAGCAGTGCTTAAACCATGACTAATATTTGTCAATCTTTCAATATCACCGTTATAATCTTCAGCTGTAGCACCTTCTTTTGCCAAAGTTTCTTTGGCTGTAACCATAGCCTCCTCTGCTTTAGTCATCTCTTCTGATGCAAGCTTTTCTTTGTTCTCGGATATCAACTTTTCAAGCTGATACACTAAGCTATCAAGTTGGTTTCTAGTATTCACAAGATCCTTGCGCTTTTTATCCTCTTCAGCATAAAGCTCTGCTTCTTTAACCATTTTAGCAATTTCTTCTTCTGATAAACCGGACTTAGATGTAATTTTAATAGCTTGCTCTTTACCAGTTCCTTTATCCTTAGCTGAAACACTTATAATTCCATTAGCATCAACATCAAATGTCACTTCAATCTGAGGCACTCCTCTTGGAGCAGAAGGAATACCCACTAACTCAAAGCGCCCTAAGGATTTATTATCCACACTCATTTCTCTCTCACCCTGAAGAACATGAACATCAACATTTGTTTGGTTGTCTGCAGCTGTTGAAAAAATTTGTGATTTTTTAGTGGGAATTGTTGTATTCTTCTCAATAAGTTTTGTAAAAACACCGCCTAAAGTTTCAATACCCAATGATAATGGTGTTACATCCAATAAGAGTACATCTTTTACCTCACCTGTTAAAACACCACCTTGAACAGCAGCACCTAAAGCCACCACTTCATCAGGGTTTACAGACTTATTAAGCTCTCTACCAAAAAAATCTTTAACCATTTTTTGAATAGCTGGAATTCTTGTAGACCCTCCAACCAGCACAACTTCATCAATTTCAGAAAAACTAAGCCCTGAATCTTTTAAAGCAATTTTACATGGTTCCAAAGTTTTTTTAACTAAGCTAGCTGTTAATTGATCAAATTTAGCTCGAGAAAGTTTCATATTTAAGTGTTTCGGGCCTGACTGATCTGCAGTAATAAACGGAAGGTTTATATCCGTTTCTAAAGCCGTACTAAGCTCAATTTTAGCTTTTTCTGCAGTTTCTTTTAACCTTTGCAAAGCCATTTTATCATTTTTTAAATCTATTCCCTGATCTTTTTTAAACTCACTAACTAACCACTCAAGAATAACAACATCAAAGTTATCACCACCTAAAAGAGTATTGCCATTGGCAGCTTTAACTTCGACTACATCACCTCCCACTTCTAAAATGGACACATCAAATGTTCCACCACCAAGATCATAAATTACAATTTTTTGATCTTTCTTCTTATCCAAACCATATGCGAGAGCAGCCGCAGTGGGCTCATTGATAATACGCTTAACCTCAAGGCCTGCAATTTTACCTGCATCTTTTGTTGCCTGTCTTTGAGCATCATTAAAATATGCAGGAACTGTAATAACAGCCTCTGTCACTTCCTGACCCAAATAATCTTCAGCAACCTTTTTAAGTTTTCCTAAAACACTTGATGCAATCTCTTGTGATGAATACATTTTTCCAGAAATATCAAAAGCGCAAGAATCACCCTTATCCACTACCTTAAAAGGCATGAGCTCAATTTCATTTTTTAAATCAGCATACTTACGCCCAATAAACCTCTTTGCTGAATATATTGTATTTTCAGGATTTGTAACAGCTTGCCTTTTAGCAACCTGACCTACCAACTTTTCACCCTCTTTTGTAAACGCAACAATTGAAGGCGTTGTTCTAGATCCTTCTTCATTTACTAAAACCTTAGGCGCCCCCCCTTCCATAACTGCAACAACTGAATTCGTTGTCCCTAAATCTATTCCAATAACTTTGCCCATCTTAATTCTCCTCTCAAATCTAAATTCTATTTCATATACAACATAGCTTGTGTTTTATTTGTAATCCGTCAAGGTCGGCCCTTAAAATAACCACCTAGATTTTTCATTTACGTTCTCACCTTTTGCTTTAGCAATCTCTTTTAACAACTTGACCTCTTGCTTTGTTGGCGCTGTTGGCATTTGAACTTTCACCTTAAATCTTAAATTGCCTTTTCCTCGCCCTCTTAAAGAAGCAAAACCTTCTTTCTTTACACGAATCTCATCTGCATTTTGAGTTCCTGGTGGAATTTCAATTTTAATGGTGCCATTAAGAGTGGCTACCTCTAATCCTGCACCTAAAATAGACTGCAAATAAGAAATTTCAACACTCCCCACTAGGTCTAAACCTTCTCTATGATAATTTTTATGCTCACTAACTCGAATAAATACATACAGATCCCCCCTGCCACCACCTAAATGACCACCATCACCTTCAGAAGAAAGTCTGAGTTGATTTCCATCTTCAACTCCAGCAGGAACTTTAACTTCTAATTTTTTAAACCTTTGAACTCTTTTTTTTCCATTACATTTTATACATGGATCTTTAACTATTTGCCCCGCGCCCTGACAAGTTGGACAAGTAGTTGCCATTGTAAAAAGGCCTTGCCTTTGAACAACTTGACCTGAACCGGCACAAGTTTGACAAGTCTGCACATGCTTTCCTGGCTCCACACCTTTTCCAAAACAACGCCCACAGTCTTCTTCAGACTCATACTCTATGTTAGTTTTAATTCCTTCTAAAGAATTCTTAAAATCAATGTTTAAATGATACCTTAAATCAGACCCTCTCTTTGGTCTAGCCTGAGCAGGGCCAGACCTACTGCGACCACCTCCAGAAAAAAAATCCCCAAAAATATCCGAGAAGTTTTCAAAAATATCTGATGTATTGTAAAAGCCCTCACTGCCCACACCTCCATGACCATATTGATCATAACGGGCTTTCTTATCCGAATTGCTTAAAACTTCATAAGCTTCAGCAGCCTCTTTAAATTTATCCTCAGTAACTTTATCACCAGGGTTTTTGTCAGGATGATACCGAAGTGCCTTTTTTCTATAAGCTTTTTTAATAGCATCAGCCTCTGCAGATCGATCTACACCTAAAACTTCATAAAAATCACGTTTAGACATAAACTAAATATGAGAATTAACTCCTCATGGTCAAGGTTATAACTATACTTTTATTCTAATACCTTTGAACTTCTTAGTTTTTTATCAATTTGAAGCATTCTGCCTCTTAAATCATCTTTCCAAAGGCTATCTGGTGCCTCTTGATAAAGGCCTTGAAGAATTCGGTAGCTAAGCTCTAATTGTCCTGACCTATTATACATTCGTGACGCCAAAGACCTGGTCCAAAACGGAGCACCTAAGGTTGAAGCCTCCTCCAACAACTCCCCTGCTCTTTTAAAATCCTTAAGCTCCTCTAAATATAAATATGCCGCCCTATAGTTAATAACCCAACTATTTTTTATATAAAACAACCCTCTTTCAAAAAGCTCTGCTGCCCCCTCATGGTCATCTAACAGTACCGTTAACTGTACAGCTCCGAGTTCATATAAAGCCTTAAATTTTGGAGCTAAGATGCTGGCAGTATTTAGTGTTTTGTAACCCCACCTATTTGAACAGTATTTATTTTCAAAATTTTTATACTTTGAACAATCAAATGCTTTTTGAATAAAGTTTAACCAAAAAAGATCAGCAAGACTGTCTTTAAATCCAAAATGAAAAAACTCTACACCCTCTGGAGGTGGCAACACTTTAGTATTTTTTTTTAAATTTCCTGATGGACTTAAAAAAAATGCCCATACACCAAAAAAAAATGCAAAAAATATTTTAATACGCTTTAATAACACAATTTATTTTAATAACTTTTAAAAATTCAAACACCCTACAAACGTCTAAAATTATTCTAAGAAAACCTTATTTACTCTAACCCTTAGCCTATGGTCTTAATGAACCCTATACCATAGAGCCACAAAGTTTTCATATATAATAAAACAATTTTAAATTCTTAAAACTTTAAAGAAATTAACATAAATTACTGACTTATATCATCTTCTTGTTGTAGAAAAACTTTATTCTCATCTATACTCCACCTATCTAAAGCCGTATCATCATCAAGGTTTGACGTTGCGCCAAAAAGAAAATCGTTTTCATTAGCTACTGTTGCAGCAACTGTAGCTTGTGTTTTCGCCTTAACTACTGTGCACCCATTTGTACCATTAGCAGGACAAAAATCACTGGCTAACCTAACAACAGGTGGCCTTGATTTATATAGAGCAGAGGGATGTGTTACAGGTCCAGAAAAACCAGCTGAACCAAAACCCACATGATACCCCAAGTCACCATTTAAACCATAACCAACAGCATTAAAATCCCCGTAATACTGATTCCACTCAGAATAAAATGCTTTTTGAGCAGTGTACATAGCGCTTAGCAATGACCTTGCTTCTGATTGACGCGCCTTCATTAAAACTTTCTGATACTCAGGAATTCCTACACCAGCTAAAAACCCTATAATCACAACAACCATCATTAACTCTATAAGAGAAAAACCTCTTTGTAACGCTTTATTTTTCATTAACCTTCTCCTTAAAAGCCCTAGGCTTTCTAATTTTTTAATTTATTCAACTCTTACCCATCGGAAAGACTACAAAAAAGGTTTACATCTTTACTAAAACCTGAAAGATTTTATCTAACGTCTCATTTTGAAACATCCAAAGACTTAAGGTTAGCATATGAATGAAAAAAACAACCCAAATCAAAGCCCTGATGTTGATATTTCAACAAAAGAACCCTCTTTGTACTCTGTTTTTCTTTTAAATGATGATTTTACAACTCAAGAGTTTGTTGTAAGCATCTTAACTCAGTTTTTCTACAAATCTAACTCTAATGCTTTTAAACTTATGTTAGAAGTTCACCAAAACGGTCGTGCAAATGTTGGTGTATTTACAAAAGAAATTGCAGAAACTAAAATTTACTTAGTTCACCAGGCAGCAAAAAGAAACAACTTTCCTCTAAAATGCATTATGGAGGAGAGCTAAATGTTTAACCAAGGCCTACAAGAAAGCCTACACAAAGCTACCCAACATGCTCTAGCACTTAAGAATGAATTTATCTCTTTAGAGCATTTTTTATGGGGCACTTTACAAGTTACTGACACCATTGCTTTTTTAAAAACAAACAGCATAGACCCTGTTCCATTTAAAACTCTTCTTAAAGATTTTATTGATAAAAACCATCCAAAACTTTCAAAAGTAAATTCAAACTACAACCCAGAACCCACTCTTACTCTTCATAGGTGTATCAATAAGGCTTTAAAGCAATCTCAAAGTTCTGGAAAAGAGGTCATTAGTAGTTTTCACATTATAATCTCTATTTTTGAAGAGTCTGATTCTTACGCTCTTTATATATTAGAACAAATGCAACTCTCCCCTCTTATCATCATGGAACACCTTTCCTCCAGTCTACAAGATGGATACTCATCATCTCCATCAAAAAATCCTTTAAGTCAATTTTGTGAAAATTTAAACAAAAAGTTTAATGATAATCTCACAACTAAACTCATTGGCAGAGAAGTTGAACTCCAAAGAATTCTTGAAGTTTTATCTAGAAAAAATAAAAACAACCCTCTCTTAGTTGGAGACCCTGGAGTTGGAAAAACTGCTTTAGGGGAAGGCTTAGCTGAACTTATTGAAACAAAAAAAGCACCAAAACGTTTTAAAAATCTTTCTGTTTTTAACCTAGACCTTTCCTCACTTCTTGCTGGAGCTAAGTACCGTGGAGATTTTGAAGAACGTTTAAAAGCTCTTTTTAAAAGCTTAACAGAGATTAAAAACCCTCTTCTTTTCATAGATGAAGTTCATACAATTTTTGGCGCAGGAAGCACGTCTGGCAGTAATATTGATATGTCAGGACTTTTAAAGCCTGTTCTAACAGACTCTCATATAAAAATTGTAGGCTCCACAACTTTTACTGAATATAGAAAGTACTTTGCAAAAGACCCTGCTTTATCAAGACGCTTTCAACCCATATTCATAGATGAGCCTTGTGAAAAAGACACTCTAAAAATTCTTAAAGGCTTAAAGTCAGACTATGAAAAATTTCACAAACTCACCATAACCAGTGAAGCATTGAAAAGTACTGTTGCGCTTTCAAAAAAACATATTTTAGACAGAAAATTTCCAGATAAAGCACTTGATTTGTTAGATGAAACCTGTGCCCATGAATCTATCAATAACAATAATGCTGTCAACTCTAAAAGCATCTTAAAAACTTTATCTAGAGCTTATAAAATATCAAAAAAAACAACAGATATAAGCACTAAACACCCTGTTTCTTCTTTAAAAACCAACCTAGAAAAATACATATACGGACAAAATGATGCCATTGACCAACTTAATTCAAATATTCTTGTGGCTCATTCAGGTTTAAATAATAGAAACAAGCCTTTAGGATCTTTTTTGTTCACAGGACCTACTGGCGTTGGAAAAACAGAGTTGGCTAAACAGTTAGCACATCACCTTGGCGTCTCGCTTATAAAATTTGATATGTCTGAGTACATGGAAAAACACTCTATTTCTAAACTCATTGGAGCCCCTCCAGGCTATGTAGGCCATGATGATGGCGGAAGGCTCACTGATGAAGTTTCAAAAGCTCCTCAATGTATACTTTTACTCGATGAAATTGAAAAAGCTCACCCTGATGTAATTAATATTTTGCTACAAGTAATGGATGCTGGAGCACTCACTGATTCCATTGGAAAAAAAACTCACTTTAACCAATGTACTCTTATTATGACTTCTAATTCTGGAGCAAAAGATGCTGAAAAAGGTTCTTTGGGAATTTTTCAAGCCCCTAGTCATGACTTTTCAGACATAGCTATTAAAGAGTTTTTTAACCCTGAGTTTTTAAATCGCCTTACAGCAATCATAAAATTTGAGCATTTAAAAGATTCTGAATTGTTAAAAATAATTGAAAAAAACCTTAATCTGTTAAAAACTGATCTTAAAAATAAAAACCTCTCTCTTACATGGACAAATACTGTTTGCAAATGGATTCTTGAAACAGGCTTTCAACACGGCATGGGAGCCCGCCCTTTTGAGCGATTTATCTTAAAAAACATCAAGGTTCCCATAGCAAAAACGCTTGTTTCTCAAACAAAAAAAAGTGGCCAGAAAATATCCTTGGACATGAAAAACTCCAAACTTATGGTTTCTTAAGGCTAAACTAAAACCAATAAGCATATAATTCTTGCCTCCTCTCTTTTAAATGGTAATCTCCATAAATTAATGGGGGGTTGTTATGTTTAGACGACTGGTTTACGTTTTGGGGCTTAATTTTGTTTTACTTATAACATTTAGTTTTATCATGAGCCTTTTGCCTATTCCTCCAGGGTATTACACTAACCTCATTATTTTCTACGCTCTTTTTGGGTTTGGCGGCGCCCTGATCTCACTTTTAATGTCTCGTAAAGCAGCTAAGTGGAGCCATAAAATTCAATTAATTGATCCTTTAAATCCAAAATCAAATACTGAAAAGTGGTTGCTCCAATCTGTTTATGAATATGCTCGAATGGCTGGAATAAAAAAAATGCCGGAAGTTGGAATTTACCAAGAACCTGAGCTGAATGCTTTTGCTACAGGCCCAACAAAATCTAAAAGTTTAGTGGCTGTCTCTACAGGACTTTTAGAGAATATGACTAAAGATGAGGTTGAGGGTGTTTTAAGCCATGAAATAGCACATATTCAAAATGGCGATATGGTTACTATGGTTCTCTTACAAGGCGTTGTGAATACACTTATTATGATTGCTGCAAGAATTCTTGCAGATATTGCCTCCTCACTTCTTTCAAGAAATGGTGAGCGTGGAGGCTTTTTTATGCGCTTAGTACTTATGAATATTTTTGCTTTTGCTCTTGGGTTTTTAGGTCTCATGGTTACAGGGGCCTTTTCAAGGCATAGAGAGTTTAGAGCCGATCATGGTGGTGCACGACTTGCTGGAGCTCAAAAAATGATTAACTCCCTTAAAAAACTACAACAAGTTTATAACCCTAATCTTAAGCCCAATAAAAACACTGAAGCCGCCGCAGCTTTAAAAATTTCAGGACCTTTTAAGAAAAACTCCTGGCGCCAACTCATGTCTACACACCCCCCTTTAGAACAACGTATTGCAAGACTTCAGCGTCGACAGCTTTAATTGATACAATTTTTAAACAACCTTCCTCCCCGGACAAAAGGTCTATTGTATGCTTGGTGCACTGCTTTTTGCTGGGGGTTTTTAGCTATACTTTTAAAAAACGCTTTAAAATTTACAACCTCTGAGACAATTGTTTCTTTTAGAATGATCTTTGCTTTTATTATTCTTCTTTCCATAAGCGTATTTAAAGCCCCTAAGAATTTAAGAATTTTTAAACACCCCCCTTTACTTTTACTCTTTGGCAGCCTGGGCCTTGCTTTTAACTACTTAGGTTTTATGAAGGGTATAGCCTTATCAGGTGCGTCCAATGCTCAAATAATGATTCAAATAGGACCCATCACCCTTATGCTCATGGGGTTTTTAATATATAAAGAGGGAGTTAAACCTTTTCAATTATTTTGGATTGCGGTCTCTTTTATGGGATTTTTTCTATTCTTTAAAGATCAGGCTGCCTTTATTCAAGCCTCTAACCTACTAGCTGCAAATACTTGGCTTATTTGTGCAGCCTTTGCTTGGGCTATTTATGGCCTTGTAATGAAAAAAAAATCATCTCAAGGTTACTCTGTTAATGAACTCAATCTTTTAGTTTTTTGTGTCTGCTCCTTTTTATTGTCTTTAAACCTTAATCTAGCTGAAATCAGTAAATTTTCCCTATACCAATGGTCCTTCTTATTTTTACTTGGCATAAACACTGCAATCATATACAGCTGTTTGGGAGCAGCTTTAAAACTTGCTCCAGCCTCTCAAGTTTCCATTATCATAACGTTAAACCCCATTATCACTCTTACTATAATTACTCTTGCCCAAGGCAAACTCTCTTTTATTCCCCATGAACCTATTTCACTTTTAGGCTACCTTGGGGCAGGGCTTGTTATCATAGGTATCATTTTCTCAACACTCTCTTCAACAAAAAACCTTAATTAAACACCCTCAACGACTACCATAATATTAAAACCCGTGGTGTAATTTAAATATGAAAAAATTATTTTTAATACTTTTATTAGCAATTATTTCCATGGGGTTTTCTTCAAGAATAAATAAATATAAAAAAAGAAAATATCTTGTTTTTAAAGATTGTATGGGCAGTTTTTCTAACGACATTTCAAAGGAAAAAACCACTACCAATCAATTAATTGTAGCATACCAATCTTTTCCCTGCTTTCCATTAGAATCTCTAGTTTATCTTTCTAAGAAGCACCCTTTTGAGCACTGGCTCTATTCTGAAATTGCAAAACTTAGAATACTCTCTCCTTTAACCAATGAAAATAAATTGAAAATAATTTCTAAACTTTTACCGCACATAAAAGAAAACTCAGAAATTGAAAAATACCTATTAAAAAGCATTGATATTAAGAATCAACTTTCTTTATCCTCTGAAAAAGAACTTAGCACTCTTTGGTCTAAATTTCCTTCACACAACCCCAATAGACTAAAAAAACCTGATTTCTCTGTTGTTAAAGATTTAAGTCGCCGTGGACAAAACAACCGTGCTTTAGATTTATTAAAAATTCTAAATAAAAAAAACCCCTCTAATTTAAAATTCCAAAAAGCTATGATCTCTATTCAAAAAAATATAAATAGAAATGCTGATTATTTAATGTATTCACAAAGATATATAAATTCTATCTATAAACAATACCGTAAGAATAAATCAAACTCTTATTACAAAGAACTCTATCTTACTGAAGCTTTAAAAAATATTCGCAGAATTTGGACATATCAATCCACAAACCTTGCCTTAAATAAGCTTAATACCCTAATTAAATTTCACTGTAGCTCAGTAAGAAGATGTGCTGAGCATTATTGGGTTAAAGGACGCATCTATGAAGATTTAAGTGAACTTACAAAAGCTCATGTTTGGCTTAAAAAAGCTGTAGAAACAACACCTTTAAACGACCCTGAGTATCAAAATAGAGTTTGGAATCTTGTTTGGTTAGGGAGCAAACTTTTAGGCCCTAAACAAGCACTACACCACGCTACACTCAGCCTCTCTAACGTTAACCAAAAAAAGATTCTGCCTAAACTCTACTACTGGATGTATCGTTGGAGCGACAATGAGCAAGAAAAAGATAAATACCTAGATCTAATCACCAAATATCACCCAATGAGTTTTTATCTTTGGAGTAACCTAGCCCTAGGCAGTGGTATTGAAATTAAAACTCAAAGCATCTTTAAGTTTAAAAAAACTTTATCAGCAAAGCATGAGCAAAATTTACTTCACATTATGGAATCAGAAGAACTCTCACTGGCTCAAGCTTATATCAAACATATTGAAAGTACGAAAAAAATTAAGAAAACCTTAAGCTGGAAAAAGCTAAAGGCTTTAAATGGCATGTATGCAGATTTAGCTCTTGATTTAAAAACTGGTAAAATCAATGCCTCTAAAAATTTAGAGTTTTTCTTCTCAAGAGGTTTTAAAAATGAAGTTCTTGCTTCAAGTTTAAAATTTTCCATTGAAAAAGAACTTATTTGGTCTGTTATAAGACAAGAATCTAATTTTAACCCTTATGCAAGAAGTTGGGCAGATGCTTTTGGCTTAATGCAAATTCTTCCAAAAAGAGCCGTAAGCTTTTTAAATGATACAAAAAAAGATCCCAATACCCCCCCTATACAGGCAATAAACCCTTTTAAATTATACAACCCTAGCTTCAATATCTCCATAGGCGCATGGCTCTTGCAAGAAAATTTAAGAAATTTTGATGAAAAACTTCCTCTAGCTATTGCTGCTTATAATGCCTCAGTAAATAAAGTAGAAGAATGGGAGCGTCGCTTTTATAAAGGTGACTGGATGCTTTTTCTAGAAGAAATTACTTACAGAGAAACTCGAAAATACCTTAAGTTGGTTTTAAGAAATAAAGAAATTTACACCGCTTTAGAAAAAGACTCTCCTCCAAACTAAAATATATCTTACAAAAAAAATATAGCTTAGCTATTAAAAAATTTAGAGTAAAAGCAATTTAATAGAAAAATATCTTTCTATTAAATTTTAGAAATACAAGATGGACTAATAAAATCCCCTACACCTTTTAATCCATGCTCCTTTACTGTTCTTAGCCTTAAAGACAACCCATGAAGGCCTTTATAAAACTCCTCTTTCATTAAATCATTAACAAGTCTTTGCCTTTGTATTCGAGATAAACCACTAAACTCATTGGATACTAAATAAACTTTAAAATGACTTTCTGTTCTCAAACCCGAGTGCATATGACTCTCATTCTCTAAAAAAAATACAGTAGGTTTAAATTTATTCTTTATTTTTTGACTTATTTTTTCTTCTATCATTCTTATAAATAAGGCTGCAAAAATTGTCTAAATGAGTCAAGCCATTTTATAACTATTTAAAATAAAGATTTTAAAAATACAAAATAATTATGCATTCTTACTATCTAAAAAAGCTTTAGAGCTCATGAGCCCTTTTAAGACTCAAAACCTCCGCACACATCGAACGAAGCGGTGGATGGACTTACCGCTAAGAGCCTGATAGCCATCTAAGAGTCCCTGGGCCCACGCAATATTACTGTTGCCCTCTGTAGAAGACCAATAGTAATCACTACCACTTTGAACTAAACCTGGAAGAGCAGAGCGATTTGTATACATTAAATTAAGCTCATAACGATTAGGTAAATGCCAATCATCATAACCTCCATAAACAAGCTTATGACAATACCTTGCTGCGGCATGATAGCCCCCTTGAGACCCTGAAGTGATAGCAACAATTACATCTGTATTAGCCGAGCCATAATTTAAATCTTTATTAATTTCACCATAACCAGTTCCCCAAGTTAATGTGTAGTTTTGTAATCCTGGAATATCATACCAATTAGACGAACCACCATTCCACCTTTTAACTAAACTATCAGTACCAGAACAAGTCACTGTAAAATCATTTAATGCATAAGAATTTGCCCCCGAACCTCCTGAAACACTTCCTGATGGAATGTCCCCACAACCCCCAGGGGTGGTCATATAGTGATCTGTTCCACTACCACTGGTTGCACCTGGGCTAAGGCTTCCAAGATAAATTGCTCCACCTTTACACACGGTTCCTGAGGGGGGGGGGGGGGGGGGGGTGAGTGAAGAAGACACAAGACATGGATCAGGCTCAACACCTAAAACACTCCACACGCTTCCGTTACAAAACTCCATTTTCTTTTCACTATACCTTAAAGTTCCCTCGTTTACACTGTTACAAGAAGTTTCCTCTGTTCCTATTTTTATTCCATTTGAAAGCACAGCACTAGATCCACTAATAGACCCCACAGCAGCAATATTTCTAGAAGCAAAAACATCACCATCACTGTTTACACTAATTCCCTCATTATCACCATCTCCACTTAAATAATTTCCATTAAGATGTATATTCTCTTGAGCCTCACCATTTCCCATATTGTCAGCACTACTTGGTAAGTTTGTAAGCTGACTCCCATCTACACTGGGTAACCTTGATAAGCTATCAAGCTTAACAAGGTCATTACTCCCTGTTCCTGTGTTTAATCTATTTGTATCAATGGTTCCTGAAGTGATTTTACTTCCACTTAAATTTGGTATATCACTTTCTGATAAACTTAAACCCTCTGTTACTCTTCCCTTAGGGTCCACTCTAACTTTTGAATAAATTCCCTCACTCACCCCTGTTGATGCTAAAGTCGGGTTTGGATAAGTTCCACTAAGGTCTCCTCCTGCTGATTTTCCTAAAAGACTTGTGTCCTCATCCACCACACATGACCATAAATAAACAGGGCCTTGACTCATTCTAAGCTTCTCATTCACTCCACAACTAGGCACACCTCCAGCATCCATTACATCACCTAAACTGGTTCCTAAAGATCCTTTAAAATAATCATTTAAAAAATTTGACTGTGTTATTTTTTTTAAACTATTTTCGGACACATCGTGAATTAAAACACTGTCTAAACCACTCACTATACTTTCTTCTACAGTTCCATGAATATCCACACTTAAATTCTTGTTGGTGGATAAGTCTCCCCCTCCACTTAATCCACTATTTAAAACTGTTGCAATTTCTCTAGTTATTGGAACTTTTTTAGAATCAAGCTCATTAATAGCAGTCTGAACATCTGTGCCTAAAACATTTCCAAAAGGAACGTTGGTCACTTGGTTTGCTCCTACACTCCCTCTATCCCAACCTGTTGACACATCCTTACAGTTTCCACCTCTTTCATCACAAATCTCTTCTACCCTTACTTTTCCAGAAACATCTAATAATGCTTGAGGATTCCTTTTACCCACTCCAACCCTTCCTAATGCATCTACACTAATTCCCTCATTATCACCGTCTCCACTTAAATAATTTCCATTAAGATGTATATTCTCTTGAGCCTCACCATTTCCCATATTGTCAGCACTACTTGGTAAGTTTATAAGCTGACTCCCATCTACACTAGGTAACCTTGATAAACCATCAAGCTTAACAAGGTCATTGCTCCCTGTTCCTGTGTTTAATCTATTTGTATCAATGGTTCCTGAAGTGATTTTACTTCCACTTAAATTTGGTATATCACCTTCTAATAAACTTAAGCCCTCTCTTACCCTTCCCTTAGTGTCCACTCTAACTTTTAAGTAGATTCCCTCACTCACCCCTGTTGATGTTAAAATGGGGTTTGGATAAGTTCCACTAAGATCTCCTCCTGCTGATTTTCCTAAAAGACTTGTGTCTTCATCTACATCAGCCACACAAGAATAAGTCACTGTGGCTCCAGAGTTTCTTTGAATCTTTTCCCCACTTGTGCACACAGGAAGACTGTCTACTCTCATTAACTGACCTAAACTCGTTCCCGTATCTGCCTCTAAACCACTTCCTGTTAGTCTTAAACCACTCCCTGCTTTTACTCTTAACCTATTTCCATTAAAGTCTAAACCACTAAGAGAGTCTAAATCTATCTCCACACTTCCACTCTTGTTGTATAAACCCCTACCAAGGCTTATGCCTAGTCTTGGATCATTACCACCTGAAGAAGTTAACGGGGGACTCACTAAAACACTTGATACACCTACACTCACTGTGGTTAACACTTCTACACCACTACCGTCCCAGTATTTAAGCACCCCAGAATCACTATTGTACCAAGTGGCTCCAGCATTCCCCGCACTCAAAGAACCTAAAAGACTAGCCTCTTCTAAATTCCCATAAGAACCTAGGGTCATTGTGCTCCTCGGGTTTTGCATAATATGACCTGTGTTTAAAACCTCATTTCCATTAAGGTTAAGATCACCTAATAAACTTCCCCCTTGAAGAGAAAGCTTTGTATCATCAGTTCCTGTTGGAACCACTGAGGCTGGTAAAACTCCTCCTGTGATTTTACTTCCATGGATACCACCTTGAAGGTGACTGTTTAATACACCCCCTGTGGCAATTGAAATTGTACCGCTGTTTGTAATGATTCCACCACTTAGACCACTTCCTGTGGTGATACTGGTCACAGTTCCACTCCCTTGGCCAACAACGGTGTTTACTGATCCATTGTGGTACATGATTTCATTGGTTGTAGAGTTGTACCAAACATCTCCTGCCTTAGAGTTAAGGGGAGGATTTGAAAAGCTAGGTAAAGAACTAGCTCCACTAGTGCTTAATGGAGAGTATTGGTTAGAACGGCCCTCAATTAAAGCCATAAGCTCTCTTTGGTTTACACCGTTATCAAACACAGTTTCTAAATTACTTTGTGTCACACCACTGTTGACTTGAATAAAGTCATGAAGTGTTTTTCCGCCAAGTTTATGAGCATACTGAGCATAGGGCACACTTTCAATTGTGTGGTCATTTGTTAGAGTAAGGGGACCACTGCCGTCATCAAAAGTCATTCTAAGTTTTCTTGTGTCAGTGAGGCTTGGACTGTATGAGGAACCAGAGTCACAGTTAAGCCCTGTGATGTTGTTTAAGGAATTGTCTAGGGCTTTAGATAAACTTGTTAAGCCACCATTTCCTGTGGTTGTGCCAGACCCTACACTTAGGTTAAACACTCCCTTTGAGTCTGTCATATTAAGGGTGAAGGTTTCTTCATAGAGGAGGCAGTGGTTTAGGGGAGATAGGATTTTAAGAATAAAGTTAACATTATTATCTTCTAAGGCTTCTCCATTGGGCTTTATAATTTGACCTTGAAAGACAAAAGACCTTGGCACAGCCAAGGAAGAAAACGTCCATAATAAAACTGTAAATAAAGTTAAAGCTTTCATGTTATATCCTATATAAATTCTTATATTTTATACTCTATGTATCGGATAAAGGGCTTAAAAACTAAAGGAAATTAAGTGTTTTTCTTAATTTAATATTAAGGCGTAATAAGTGTGGGTTTTTAGCTTTATTTTTAACTTAGTGTTTTTAAAGAAATGTTTTTTTCTTATTTTGATACAAAAGTGGTAAGAAAAAAATTACTAAAAATAGTCCCTTTGGATATCTAATTAAATAGCTTTATTTAAACTTAAATAAAGCTATTTAAAATGACGTTGTTCCACACAAAAACCTTTTAAACAAAAGGGTCTCAGCACTAAAAACTTGTAAAAACGGGTTTTAAAATAAATTTTTCAACACAAACTTGATATGTACCGTGGAACAACGCCACTTAAAATTATTTTTAAATAACAGTGTCTACGGAAAATTTTTGGATAGTTGGGACCTGAAGGGAAATTTAATTCAGTTAAACCACATTCTTCATAACAACTACTTTTTCACTTGGCAAACAATTTAAATACACCACATTCTCTCGCTCCCAATTCCTAATTCCTCTGCCACTCCAGCGCTCTGGCTTTAACCTTCTTGCTGCTTCATAAACTTCCTTACGCTTTTCTAATATCTCTTTATCTTTTCCTAAATGACGCTCTGATGGCGTCACAAACTTTATTCCACTGTGACGATGCTCTTCATTGTACCAATTAACAAAACTATCAACCCAGTCTCTTGCATCACCTATGCTTTTAAAAAACTCTGGATAATCCGGCACATACTTTAACGTCTTAAATAAACTTTCTGAATAGGCATTGTCATTACTTACACTCGGCCTACTAAATGAACTTGAAACTCCCAACCAATCAAGTGTTGCTAGCATCGTTGCTCCCTTCATTGAGCCGCCATTATCTGAATGTAATACTAGCTCATTTCTTTTTATTTTTTCTCTCTCACAAATCTTTTTAATTAACTCTGATGATAAATCCATACTTTCTCTAACGTGTACTTTATAACCTACAATCTTTCTACTAAACACATCCATAAACATATATAAATAATAAAACCGACCCCGCACCGAAGTTTTTAAATAAGTAATATCCCAAGAATAAACTTGATTCACTTCCGTTGCAGTCATTCCTTTTGGCTTTTGTTTAGTTTTTGGTTTTGTTCTTCCTCTATGAACTAAAAGTTTATTCTCTTTTAAAACTTTATAAAAACTTGATTCACTTGCTAAATAAACTCCATCATCTGCAAGTTTTGAAACTATCACATGAGGAGAGTCATCAACATACTTTTTTAAAGTACAGGTGTTAATGATCTCATCTTTTTCTTTATCACTTAATTTATTTTTTGGAGGCGATAAGGGTCCTTTTCTTTTATCAGTTAAAGAAAGTTTCCAGCGGTTGAAAGTTTTAATATCAATTTCTAAATCGCTGCAGGCAAGTTTAAGTCTACAGCCATTTTTAGAAGAGGTGTTAATTAATTCAAGACAAACTTCTTTGTCATCAGGACTTAATCTTCGTCCTCTTTGACCCCCCAGATCTCGTGGCTTTTTTTTAACAAGATGATTCTAGCAGACTGTTCAGCTAGAGCTTTTTCAGCTCGATTTAAAGATCTTTCTAAGTTTATTTTATCTTTCCTTAAAGTTTTAATTTCAGGATCAAGTGAAGGTCTTCCAACAGGATTTTGTCCAAGTAATTCTTTTTCAAAATTAATAAGGTCTGAAGAGTTAAGTCCATTTTCTCTAAGAAATTTTCCAAGTTCGTTTTCATTTAAAGATTGAGTTTTTTTAATAAAGTTAAGTTTGTCTTCAAGAGAGAGTTTTTTATTGCTGTTGCTGTGGGTCATAGAATTTAAATTAGCATATTTTTTCTTCCATCCATAGAGGGTTGAAGAGGCAATGTTAAGTTTACTAGCGGTGTAAGTGAGTCCTTTTTTGTCAGCGAGTAATTTTTTCACAGCGTTGAGTTTAAAGTTTTCATTATAAGTTTTATTGAGGTTATTGTTTTTCATGTGTTTTCCTTTTTAAGCCCCTGATATTGTTTAAATAAAGTGGATTTCAAAAGTTAAACTGAATTTTAAATAATTAATTTTTCTCTCAGGTCCCAACTATCCAAAAACCGGGGGTCTATAATAAGCTATTATGGCTTTTAAAATTTAAAAAATAAGCTCTATAAAAAAACTTAAGTAGGTGCTAACCCTTAAAACAAACAATTATGAAAAACCATAGACATTTTTAAATATTTAATTATATTAGAAAAATATAAAATGGAGAGGTGGCCGAGTGGCTGAAGGCGTGCGCTTGGAAAGCGTATAGGCGTTAATAACGCCTCGGGGGTTCGAATCCCCCTCTCTCCGCCATTCAATTTTTCAATAGGTAGATCGTAATTTTTCCTCAGTAATTTCATATACTTTTCCTCTTTTGGAAAAGTTCGATGCAGTTTATGTTCAAAGCAGCCTTACCATCAAATTTTGAATCTGGAAGAATTTGAGCTCCTCATAATTACACATGCTTCAACTGCTTGTGATAGAAGTATCGACTTGCAGTTCATCTTGAGTGTCTTGAACTACCAGATTGATCTAAGAAACGAAGAAAGCTCGGTAGAGCTTCTTAAATCTTTCATTCCAAAAATCCTTGCTATCCCATGATACTTGATCAATTGTGAATCTCTTTTTAGGGCAGAGCATCCAAGAGATTCTTATTTTTAAAATAGGTCTATATAAAATTCTCAGCGCTATCAAATAGGCTTCTTAATATTCCCAAAAAGTATGTTTCATATTGAGACAATCCAGACCTATATACAGTGGTATGTATATTGCTTTATTTCTCAATGAAGCATGAAACTTCTCTGAAACATAGCACCTTTATTGTGAAAGCGAGGCTCATTAGTGTCACACTGTAAAATTTATAAACACAGCTCTACTTTTTACCCTATAAGGAAATATTATAAGTTATCAGGGTGGTCATTAATGAGTATTAAGAGGTGGATTTTTGCTGCATTTGTATTGGCAGCTTTTACATCCGTTTCTTTTCAGGTTTTTGCTGATAGTTCAGAAACCACAGAGGTGAGAGAGCTTTTAAATAATCTTGGCAGTAGTAACCCTCGTGAGGCTAGTTCTGCTGCTGAGCAGTTGGGTAGTTATGATTATATCGAAGTGGCTCACGGTTTGGTGGAAGCCATTAAATCCCAACTTAAAACAAATAACCCCAACACCTATGTAATAGGTAACGCCGTTCAATCCCTAATGCAGGTGGCGACATATAATGACATTAATAGTTTAAATGAGATTAAGCAGGCTATTTCAGGTAAAAGTGGGGCTTACACTTACATACTTTCTAACTTAGATCAGGCTATTCAAAATGCAGGAACAAGAGATCAATCGGCTCAAAAGACTTTACCAAAAATTCAAGATAAGATTGGTGATCATGCTTTATTAAGGCCACAACTAGAGAATTCACAAATCCCAAGGGAAGTTTTAAATATTATTTTCACTGGAACAAGTGAGTTTCTTGGTGATGAACTTGTAAGACAACTGAGTAAAAACGAGCAATTTGAAATTTTTGGTCGTGATAAAGAAAGTGATAGGGTCATTGACATTCTTATTAGAGAAAAAGGGCGTAATCCTATTCTCGTCGGTCCAAGGGGAGCAGGGAAAACAACTATTGCCCAGAAAGTGGCTCGAAAAATCATTGAAAGAGAACTGCCAAGTCATCCAATTTTTGGTCAAGAGCTTGGTAAGGCTTTTATGATAGAGACTTCTCCTGCCCGTATTTCCAGGCTAGCCCAATCAGATCAAGCCAATGCTCAGGCGGCAGCTATTGAGCAGTATTTAGAAGCCATTTTAGCTGTTGAAAAAGAGCTGGGAGTTAAGATTATTTTATTTATGGATGAGATTCATACATTAGGCAAAGGGCAAATAGAGGCCTTAAAGCCGTTTCTTGATTCGAGAACAAAGTCGATTAAGCTCGTAGGAGCCTCAACAGGGGCAGAGTATCAAAACGCTTTTAAAGATAACCCTGCTATCCAAAGAAGGTTTCAGACAATAGGTGTTAGTGAGCAATCTGCTGAAGAAGTGAAGCAAATTATCGTCGCTTCTGAAAAAGAAAGGATTGAGAAACGTTATAGCATGACTATCCCTGATAGAGCTATTGATGTTATTGTTGGTAATGCGAGTAAAGTTTACCCAGATACCTCTTTAGTTGATGGCTCAGCTAAGATGCTAACAGATATTGCGACATCCTTAGCTAGGGGCAATACAGCATCAGAAATGACCGAAGCTAGAGTTTACGGTTTTATACAAGATCGTCTAGGTTACCCTGTAAACCCCTTGGATCGCAAAGCGTTGACTAAGTATAAAATTAGTTTGACTGAACACTTAAATCGTCAGGTTTTAGGTCAAGAACGTATGATCGGTGACATCGTACAAGAGTGGACAAACCTTTTAAGTAATAATGGCAAAGGTGTTCGCAGCGTTTTAAACCTAGGACCAACAGGAGTGGGGAAATCTTTACTTGGGCGAGAGCTTGCGAAGAAAGTTTTTGGGCAAGAGGGAGCTTTTTTAGAGGTTGATGCTAATCAGTTTAAAACGGGTGGTTTGAGTTTAAATACGTTCTTTGGTGCTCCAAATGGAGTCTTAAGTTCAGATAAAACAGCAGGAATGTTATTTGATTATCTTGATGATCCAGGAAAGGGAAAGCTTGGTGGAATTATTTTAATTAATGAGGTGGAAAGAGCCCATACAGATTTTTGGGAAAAAATGATGGAGCTTATGGATACAGGGCGAGCGACTGGTGGAGATGGCATTGAACGTATTTTGAGTCGTCATCTGATCATATTGACCTCGAATCGTGGAGATAAGGTTCTGTTTCCAAAAACCATTGAGGACTGGACTCGTGCTGAGTATGAAGAGCACTTAAGATCACTGACAGAGGAGAGGTTAAAGGAAGTATTTACTGAGGCCACTTCTGGAAAAGATACTTTTAGAATTCCTGATCCCATACTAGCTCGTATTAATCGTTTTACAGCGGCAGAGCCAATGACGTTGGAGAAAGTGAAAACCATTGCTAGCCAAAAAGCAAACAAATTGATTCGTCGTATGTCAGAGGACTTAAGAATTAAAATATCTATTGATAGAAGCGTCACTGATAAAATCGCAGAAGGTTCCTATGAAAAGGGACTTGGAGCTAGGCCCGTAGAGAAAAAGACGGTGGACCTGGTAGAAAAAGCTATAAATGAGTATTTATCTAAGTTTAATGTAGAAAGTAATAACAGTATTGAAATAAAAGTTAATCTATCTAAAGGACAGCCAAAGATTCAGGTTGTAGGGACTTCAGGGCAAAGTGAAATAGAGATTCCGTCAAAGGCTAAAAAAGATTTATTAAATGATTCAGACTTACTTCGTCGCCTTAGCCAGCTAGATCAAGAACTAAAACAAAAAATTATTGGGCAAGAGGAAATGGTAACACGCATTAAAGATGCGGTGATTGCTCATCAAGTGACAGATGGTCAGCGTCCTTTAAGCTTTTTCACTGTCGGGACAACAGGTACAGGTAAAACTGAGACGGCCAAAGCTTTAGCTAAGGCTCTTTATAGGTCAGAAAACCGTGTTTTAGTTTTGAATATGGGTAAGATTATTTATGAGGGCGAGTTCAATAATATCTTCGGCTCTCCTGCTGGTCATGTAGGTTCTCAAGAAGAAAGGGTTTTTGAACGGTTTTTAATGGAAAACCCTCATGGCGGAGTGATTGTTTTAGATGAGATCTCTAATATGGGTGGTAAAGATCCCGCACAGAAAGAAGCCTTATTTAAAAAGCTCTATTCTATTTTTGAGGAGGGAACTTGGAGATCTCCAGCAACTGAGAAAAAATATAGTTTATCTAAATACACGATCATCAATACCGGAAATGATTTAGAAAAGTTACTCCAGGGAATGTCTGCTGATGACTTAAGATTGGCTACCTGGAAAGAGAATAAAGACACAGAGAAGGTAAGAAGAATGCTTCGTGAAGCAGGAGTCCCTGAGGCTTTTTTAGGGCGTATGGCAGATATTATTTTGATGAAGCCTCTTTTAAAATCAGAGGTGGATCAAATTACTAGAAAGTTGTTAGAGGGACAATTAAAAGATTTACGAGAAAAGGGTATTGAAATCCAAATTGATGAAAGTTTCATTCGTAATGTGACTGAGAAGTTTTTTACTCAGTCTCAGGGGGCTCGCTCCATTCGCAATTTAGTTGAAAATAGAATAAAGTCCACGATTGCTCAGCTCGTGATTAAATTTGGCGGAACCGAAGGTCTTAAAGGAAAACCGGTAAAACTGTCTTTGACTGATAACCTACCTGATCGAACCTATGTTAAGCTGTCAGACCCCAAAAGGCAGGTCGTTCTTTATGCTGAGGCTGGAGAGCAAAAGGTGCAAATAGATGTGACTGAGTTTGCAGCCAAAATCAACTTGCAAAGTAAAAAAGAGGTTTTAAGAACGGCTTATCATGAGGCAGGTCATGCTGTGGCTAACAATCCTCGTCAAACAGGTGAGAAGCTAGCAATGATAACAGTTGTTGGTCAAGATGGCTACCTTGGATATGCTCGTTATGAACAATTAGAGGGGGCAACAAGAGAATTAACTGAAAAAACAGTGATTGCTCGCATTGCGAGACTATTTGGTGGTTCTGTGGCTGAGAAAATGGCCGGTTTTCAACCCGGAGCTGGTTGGTCTAATGACCTTGAAAAAGCAAGAAAACTAGCGACAGATTACATTCTTAAACATGGACTTGGCAAAGATATGGCTGCTGTGCAGGTGGATGAAAAGGGTAAGCCTCGGATGAATTCAATAAATACAAGAAAATTTCAATTGGAAATGGATCGTCTATTTCAATTAGCTGAGGCAGAGGCCAGAGAAACATTAAGAACTAATTGGAACTTAGTTCGATCTATAACTGGAGAGTTGTTTGCCAAAGGTAATATAGTAGAGAGTCGTTTTAATGAAATTCGAGACATGGTTGAGGATCAAAGGGGAAGTTTACCTCGCCTTGTACAAGGTCTAGGCTCGGATAAAGTGGTTAATGCAAGTCGTGCATGTAGGCAATTGCTTTAAAGAAATTAGGAGTATTTAGAATATGCATATATACAGAAAAAGGTTAAAGTCCTCTTTTCAAGTTGCACTGCTGCTGGGGTTGTTTGTTTATTCATCAACTTCTTATGGGAATACTTGTGCTGATCTACTCTCTGATTCCCATAAGCTTAAATCAGGGATTAAGCAAAGCTCCCAATTAACAAGCCAAATCTCTCAGAGTGAATTAGTAGATTATGTTTCTATTAATTTGATGAAAACTCCAGAGTTTGAGTATCTTCGTCTCGAGGCTGAGCGTTTAGGGGTTAGAGTTTGGTTATTTGGTGGAACTGCATCGAGTTTTTTACATTATGCCAAGTGGTCTTTGGCCAGAGAAAAAGGTCTTATGAAACTCCAAAAAGATCGTTTCGACTGGGATTTTACTAATATTTTTAGAAGCACGCAGGATTTAGACATCGTTGTGGATGCTACACCTGATATTGCTAGGCAATTTCAGCAGATCATCGCTGAGAAATACCCTCATTTTCTAGGCTCTAAAACAGGCTGGGAAGTGAGGTCTTTAGAGCATAGAATGGGTGAGCCAGGACAAATAGGCTATAAAGAAGCTCTTTTAAATGATAAAGATTTTAATAATCAGAACACTGATTCTAACTCTTTAGGCATGGTAGAAATAACAAAGAATTCAGAACCAGTTATTAGAGATTTAAAGAACTGGGATAACAAAGAAAACACTTTTTTGCGAGATACTTTAAATAATGAGATCTCTTACTTTAGAAGTTCAGAGCATTTTACAACTTCAAGAGCGGCCAAGGGGGAGAACCCGGAAATTATTTCAGTCCTAAGGCTTTTAGTAAAGGCCTTCCAGTATGAGCTTAAGATTTCTAAAAATGCAGAAAAAAAGCTAAAGGACATCATTGATCGCTTTAACCCCTCTGAACTCATGAATCGAGTGGCCCAGAGAAAGTTACAACAAACAGCTCAAAAGCTTATTATGCATGCCGTGAACATTGAATATGCTATGAACAAGCTAGACAGTCTTGGTCTTAGACAAAAGCTCACCCAGATGGGGGATAAAAACGATCAGGGATCTTTTGCATGGTGGTTGAACAAAGAACCTCTAAGATCAAAAGAAGTAGGACAGGGTGCAGGCAAAACAGCCAAAGAGTTAGGTGTGGATATTGTGGCCCATGAGACGAGTGATTTTTTGGCTTATGAGTCTATAACTAGATCTCACAGTGGGGAGCCCAATGTACTTATATCACGAACAAATGCTGTTGGTGAAGCTGCGGCCCGTGGTGATGGATTTTACACTCAGATAGGCAAGGCAGGTGCGAAAGGTACAGGGCTGACCATACGGTTTAATGTGGACCCGATGGCACGTGAGGGAACTGAGTTTATTCAAAATGGGAATTTGGTAATTTTTCATAATAAAAAAGCCTTAAGAGTCATCCAAGAATCACTCAACTTTGGCATCAATGATTTGATTAATCTTGCAGGAACATCTAAGGATTTTCAGGTAGATAAAACTCCTGACTTCGACACTCCTGTTAAAAAGCCCCTCTTGAGTTCAAATATACGCACCAGAGAAGGTTAAAAAGTCTAAAACTCGAAATGTAGTGACCCCTTTTTTTTCTTTACAAGTATTTTTAGGCTAGTAATTTTAATAGCCATGTTTATTCGAGAAGTAAAAAAACCAAACGGAAGTGTTTCAATTAGAATAGTTGAATCTACTCGAGTAAAAAATAAAGTTATTCAAAAAGTCATTAGAACTCTGGGACAACACAAGGATGCAAGAGAAATAGCCATTATTAAGAAAGCAGCACAGGACTTAATAATAGAGCTAAAAAACACAAGAAACCCAGCCCTTCCTGGAATGGAAGAAACTGTGCACTCCACGACTTGCACAAAAAAAGCCAGCACAAGAAACCCAGAGCTAGTGGATATAAAGAATCTATCTGAGCAAGGTCGTGTTAACCAAGGCATTCACACAGTTTTAGGCAAAGTTTATAATCAAATGAACTTTAACGATATCATAAAAAACACAAAAAAAGATGATGAGTGGAACTCTATTCTTCAAGATTGTGTTTTAGCAAGAATCTCTAGGCCGCAGAGTAAAAGAAAAACAGCAGATAGCTTAAAAAAAGTTTTCTCAAAACCCCTTCCTCTTCATAAGATATACCGTATGATGGACAGAGTTTTTCTAAACGAAGAAAGACTAAAATCAAAAGTCTTAAATTCCACTCTAAACCTTTTTAATGACCAGGTTGACGTTATGTTCTTTGATGTCACAACGCTATATTTTGAAAGCTTTACTTCAGATGAACTTAGAGCCAATGGTTTTAGTAAGGATGCTAAGTTTAAAGAAACTCAAGTTGTTCTCGCCTTGGTTACAAACTCACAGGGACACCCAGTAACTTATGAGCTTTTTCCTGGCAACACTTATGAGGGCAACACATTAATAGAGATAGTTAAAAACTTAAAAACCCGTTTTAATGTAAATCAAGTTACCCTTGTGGCTGATAGAGGTATGTTTAATGAGGCAAACTTAGTTTTACTAGAAGCTGAAAACATTCATTATATTGTGGGGGCTAAGTTAAAATCTTTACCAAAGAATTTAAAAGAAGAAATCTGTCATAAAAACTTTAAACCCCATGTGGTGAGCAATGAACTGCAGTGGGTTAGAGAGTTTGAGCACAAGAAAAGAAGGCTTGTTGTTGGGTATTCTAATAAAAGAGCTTATAAAGATGCATTTGACCGGGAAAAGATAATTGTTCGTCTTTTAAAGAAAGCCAAAGATGGAAAACTTAAAGCAAGTGACCTTATAACTAATTATGGAACGAAAAAGTACCTTAAGTCTTTTAAGGGGGATGTAGAGGTTGATAAGTGTAAGATTAGTAGAGACGCTCAGTGGGATGGTTTTCATGGTGTCATTACAAATCTTGAAGACAAGTCTGCAGCTGAAGTTTTAGAGCGTTATAGAGGGCTGTGGAAAATAGAACAAGCGTTTAGAATAAGTAAGACAGATTTAAAGATGCGACCTATTTTTCATTGGAAGTCTGAGAGGATTAAGGCTCATATTGGAATTTGTTTTCTAGCATATGCAATTGTTTGTAGAGTAAATAAGCTTATTAAGGAAAACCAATTAGAGTTTAGTTTTTTAGATCTTAAAGAGGAGTTAAATAGAGATGAGTACAGTGTTTTAAAAGACTCTAGTACGGGGCGATTTTATGAGCTTGTATCTAAGACTACTCCTGTTTTAAAGAAAATTTACCAAGTTTTAAACCTTAAGAGAAAGGACTGTATTCGCCTAGTTAAAGAGCAAATGTAGTGACCCCAGCAAAATCTAAGCACTTGATTTTATTAGCTTTATGCGCCGTGTTGTGTCGAAGTCAGGAGTTTATTCAAAATGGGAATTTGGTAATTTTTCATAATAAAAAAGCCTTAAGAGTCATCCAAGAATCACTCAACTTTGGCATCAATGATTTGATTAATCTTGCAGGAACATCTAAGGATTTTCAGGTAGATAAAACTGATTTGGCGTTATTGGAAAAACTAAAGAGAAGACTAAACGTTTCTCGTATTAATGAAGAACTTGAAAAATTAATGAACTCAAAATCTGCAAACGATTACAAGAAGCTGATACATGTATTGAGAGCTTTTCAAGATAGCAGCGTTTCAAAGCTTTTGTCTGAAGAGACGATCAAAAGTGTCTCAAGAAATGTGTATTCTAAGGTAGAGCCTCTAAAAGACAGTCCTGATTCGGCAGGTGTTTTAAAGTTTATAGAGGTTGTGGGGCCTATTTTGAAGGTTTTAGATACAAATAGTATTTTAAGTCGTAATGAATTTCTCACGCTTCTAGAAAGAGTTGTGACAAGCTCTTCTTCCTCAGCCCAGCTTAAAGAGCAAGCCATTTTTGAGATAATTTTAAATGCTGAAAACCTTCAGTCCTATTCTTATTTAAAATCTCAATTTGAAGGGGTAAGAAATCAAATTAAGGGTTGGCACAGATCGTCTGACGCAAGAAAAAGAAGTTTTGCCCTAGAGTTGGGCAATAAATGGTCGAAATCTATTGAAAAAGGAGATCGATCAAAACTCCAAGACCTTACCCAAACAGGTTTAATCTCAATCAATTATAGAAACGAAAGTGATGTTTCAGCTATGCAGTTAGCGGCTTATTATAAACAATCTGAGCTAATTGACTGGCTAACTCAAAACCGTGATTTTGATTTGAGTGTTAAAAACAAGCTAGGTTTTAACGAGATAGAGCAATTAATGCTTAGTGGTGAAGTCGAGATTGCTAATGCCATTGGCCGGGCAAGACTTGATATTCAGGTACGTCCAATTGAAATCAAAGAACGTAATGCAAATCAAAAAACAGAAGATTATTCAGAAGGAACTCCTATTATAGATTTTGTAAGGATTGAGCCGGGTTCATTTAAAATGGGAGAAAAAGATTTGAGTGTGCTTACAACAATTTCTAATCCTTTTGAGTTTATGTCTACGCATATAACAAAAGACACTTATAAACAGGTTGCTGAGTTAATAGCAAATCAGAATATACAAAATAACGATAGGCAAATTGAGTATAAAGACCTTATGGAAGGTATTACCTCTACCTCCAAAGATGAAAATCTTCCAATAGCAGATGTTTCTTTTATAGATGTTAGTCTATGGATAAAGGGCTTAAATGAGCTTTCCCAAAAAGGAGATCCCCTTATACAACAAACTTTAGAAACCTATTTTCCGGGGCATAAAAAGGGTAAAGTGTATGATCTTCCTACAGAAGCCCAATGGGATTTTGTGGCACAAAAAGGAGGAGTGGCAAAAGGTAACGGAAAATTTTTGGATAGTTGGGACCTGAAGGGAAATTTAATTCAGTTAAACCACATTCTTCATAACAACTACTTTTTCACTTGGCAAACAATTTAAATACACCACATTCTCTCGCTCCCAATTCCTAATTCCTCTGCCACTCCAGCGCTCTGGCTTTAACCTTCTTGCTGCTTCATAAACTTCCTTACGCTTTTCTAATATCTCTTTATCTTTTCCTAAATGACGCTCTGATGGCGTCACAAACTTTATTCCACTGTGACGATGCTCTTCATTGTACCAATTAACAAAACTATCAACCCAGTCTCTTGCATCACCTATGCTTTTAAAAAACTCTGGATAATCCGGCACATACTTTAACGTCTTAAATAAACTTTCTGAATAGGCATTGTCATTACTTACACTCGGCCTACTAAATGAACTTGAAACTCCCAACCAATCAAGTGTTGCTAGCATCGTTGCTCCCTTCATTGAGCCGCCATTATCTGAATGTAATACTAGCTCATTTCTTTTTATTTTTTCTCTCTCACAAATCTTTTTAATTAACTCTGATGATAAATCCATACTTTCTCTAACGTGTACTTTATAACCTACAATCTTTCTACTAAACACATCCATAAACATATATAAATAATAAAACCGACCCCGCACCGAAGTTTTTAAATAAGTAATATCCCAAGAATAAACTTGATTCACTTCCGTTGCAGTCATTCCTTTTGGCTTTTGTTTAGTTTTTGGTTTTGTTCTTCCTCTATGAACTAAAAGTTTATTCTCTTTTAAAACTTTATAAAAACTTGATTCACTTGCTAAATAAACTCCATCATCTGCAAGTTTTGAAACTATCACATGAGGAGAGTCATCAACATACTTTTTTAAAGTACAGGTGTTAATGATCTCATCTTTTTCTTTATCACTTAATTTATTTTTTGGAGGCGATAAGGGTCCTTTTCTTTTATCAGTTAAAGAAAGTTTCCAGCGGTTGAAAGTTTTAATATCAATTTCTAAATCGCTGCAGGCAAGTTTAAGTCTACAGCCATTTTTAGAAGAGGTGTTAATCAATTCAAGACAAACTTCTTTGTCATCAGGACTTAATCTTCGTCCTCTTTGACCCCCCAGATCTCGTGGCTTTTTTTTAACAAGATGATTCTAGCAGACTGTTCAGCTAGAGCTTTTTCAGCTCGATTTAAAGATCTTTCTAAGTTTATTTTATCTTTCCTTAAAGTTTTAATTTCAGGATCAAGTGAAGGTCTTCCAACAGGATTTTGTCCAAGTAATTCTTTTTCAAAATTAATAAGGTCTGAAGAGTTAAGTCCATTTTCTCTAAGAAATTTTCCAAGTTCGTTTTCATTTAAAGATTGAGTTTTTTTAATAAAGTTAAGTTTGTCTTCAAGAGAGAGTTTTTTATTGCTGTTGCTGTGGGTCATAGAATTTAAATTAGCATATTTTTTCTTCCATCCATAGAGGGTTGAAGAGGCAATGTTAAGTTTACTAGCGGTGTAAGTGAGTCCTTTTTTGTCAGCGAGTAATTTTTTCACAGCGTTGAGTTTAAAGTTTTCATTATAAGTTTTATTGAGGTTATTGTTTTTCATGTGTTTTCCTTTTTAAGCCCCTGATATTGTTTAAATAAAGTGGATTTCAAAAGTTAAACTGAATTTTAAATAATTAATTTTTCTCTCAGGTCCCAACTATCCAAAAACCGGGGGGTAAGTATTCTTTTGGTAACAAGGAAAGTGATTTAAGCCAGTATGCTGTTTATGAATCTAATGCTCCAGAGCCTGTAGGTTCAAAAAAGCCTGTTTTTTATATGGGCAAACCCATTTATGACATTAATGGTAATATGGGGGTTTGGGTGAAGGATTGGTATCAAAGTCAGTTATCAGGGGGTGTTGATCCGCAGGGACCAAAAGGTGGCTTGTTCCGCGTGTTCCGTGGCGGTAGCTGGGACAGCCGCGCTCAGTTCGTGCGGTCGGCGGATCGTAAATTCGGGGGGCCTGAGGATCGCGGCTATTTTCTGGGGTTCCGCCTTGTGAGGACTGCCCATTAGTATTACTAAGCTCTTTTACCCTTGTTTCCTTGGAAGGGGCGAAGCCAAATTTTCTTAAATGACATTTATGTATCGTCGAAGACTCGTTTTAAGAAAAATTGCTAATCATCAAAATTTCGAGTGAAACTTGAAAAATAATTAACCAGAGTAAAACCCTTAGTGTCTTTTCTGATAAGGATAATTTATTAAACTGGAGTTTCGTTCAGAAGTAATATTTTAGTTTAAAAAGAACGAACTTCATGTTATTTCCTGACTTCGACACTCCTGTTAAAAAACCCCTCTTGAGTTCAAATATACGCACCAGAGAAGGTTAAAAAGTCTAAAACTCAAAATGTAGTGACCCCTTTTTTTTTCTTTACAAGTATTTTTAGGCTAATAACTAATTATGGAACGAAAAAGTACCTTAAGTCTTTTAAGGGGGATGTAGAGGTTGATAAGTGTAAGATTAGTAGAGACGCTCAGTGGGATGGTTTTCATGGTGTCATTACAAATCTTGAAGACAAGTCTGCAGCTGAAGTTTTAGAGCGTTATAGAGGGCTGTGGAAAATAGAACAAGCGTTTAGAATAAATAAGACAGACTTAAAGATGCGACCTATTTTTCATTGGAAGTCTGAGAGGATTAAGGCTCATATTGGAATTTGTTTTCTAGCATATGCAATTGTTTGTAGAGTAAATAAGCTTATTAAGGAAAACCAATTAGAGTTTAGTTTTTTAGATCTTAAATCAGCTATCAAGGCTCATAAAAGACCCCAAACTTCTAAATTTACTCAACATAATAATAAATCACCACGTTGAGGGAAATCCCCCAGGTAAAGGGCTTCCTATTGGCAATCTGACAAGCCAGCATTTTGCTAATTTCTATTTAGATCACCTAGATCATTTTATTAAGGAAAAATGTCGTATAAAAGGTTATGTGAGATATATGGATGATTTCATATCATTTTCAGATGATAAAAAAGAACTCCACAAGCTGTTATCGGAAATTGAGCAATTCACCCATAATCACCTAAAACTTCAATTAAAAGACAAAGTGACGATAATAGCTCCAGTGTCAGAAGGAATCCCATTTTTAGGATTTAGAGTCTTTCCATCCGTCATCAGAATCAAACGCGAGAATTTGATCAGAACAAGAAAGAAAATACGGAAAAAAGAGCAATTATATCTTGATGGCAAAATACCTCAAAAACACCTTATTTTGTCTTTAAATAGCATTATAGGGCATATAAACCATGTAAATTCAAAAGGAGCAAGAAACCATATATTTGAAAAATCATTAAAAATGGCGTGATGACCGCTTCAAGTGGCTCGAACCGCGTGATACGTGGCGGTAGCTGGAACAACAACGCTCAGAACGTGCGGTCGGCGAATCGTAACAACAGGAGGCCTGAGAATCGCAACAATAATCTGGGGTTCCGCCTTGTGAGTACATAGATAATAAAAAGGCCAGAAAGTGTCGTCTAAGGATTACACTTGCGTGCATAGGCTATGTCCAGGTCATCATCCAGCGCTGATACTATATCTAGTGTCAGACGAAGATCATTTGGGCTGTGGCGTCTAGTAGGAGATCGAAAGACGCTACAGTCATTCTTCTAATCATATAATATTTACGACCTATAGAAATAACCAACCATTCTTCTTGAAGATAATATTTTGTTTATATCGAAAGAGGAATGGGTATGCCTAGGGTTAAAAAGAAGTATGGGGATAAGTCCCTTGCTTTGTTGGTAAAGAATGTAGGGCAAATGTTGAAGCATTGCCGTGAAGAGATGGATCTTTCTCAGAATCAGCTTGGTAAGAAATCAGGTGTATCCATATCCACCATTAATGAGATAGAGAATCAAAATGTGAATGACATCAGATTATCTACAATCTGCACACTTGCCAAATACTTAAAAGTAGATCCACTTCTACTGCTTACTCCTACAAATATGAAGATGAGAGAAGACGACATCAAAGAGTTTAAGAAGGTTTGCAGGGTACTTAATAAGATTAATACTCGGTTAGTGTAGATGTGAACCTCAACGAACTAACGCTTGATTCAAGGAACAAGATAGGGAGTCAAGGGGGAGTTACTTTGAATTTTAGGGAGTCAAACCGGGAGTCATCACTATGACTCCCTATTAAAGTCACTGAGCTTGTAACTGCCTGAAAATACATAGGTTTAAATGTGGATTTTGGATAAAGAAAGTTCGATAATCCTGGCACAGGGTCCGCCATTAACCTAAAACGAACTTTCATATGTGTTATTTTGCTACAAGTTTTTCCAATCCTCTTGAGTACTTGTGTCACTAGATGCTTTTAATGTTTTTAAAATCTCATTAGAAACTTTCACATCTTCTAATGCTGTTTCCTCCTGACTTCGACACAACACGGCGCATAAAGCTAATAAAATCAAGTGCTTAGATTTTGCTGGGGTCACTACATTTGCTCTTTAACTAGGCGAATACAGTCCTTTCTCTTAAGGTTTAAAACTTGGTAAATTTTCTTTAAAACAGGAGTAGTCTTAGATACAAGCTCATAAAATCGCCCCGTACTAGAGTCTTTTAAAACACTGTACTCATCTCTATTTAACTCCTCTTTAAGATCTAAAAAACTAAACTCTAATTGGTTTTCCTTAATAAGCTTATTTACTCTACAAACAATTGCATATGCTAGAAAACAAATTCCAATATGAGCCTTAATCCTCTCAGACTTCCAATGAAAAATAGGTCGCATCTTTAAATCTGTCTTACTTATTCTAAACGCTTGTTCTATTTTCCACAGCCCTCTATAACGCTCTAAAACTTCAGCTGCAGACTTGTCTTCAAGATTTGTAATGACACCATGAAAACCATCCCACTGAGCGTCTCTACTAATCTTACACTTATCAACCTCTACATCCCCCTTAAAAGACTTAAGGTACTTTTTCGTTCCATAATTAGTTATAAGGTCACTTGCTTTAAGTTTTCCATCTTTGGCTTTCTTTAAAAGACGAACAATTATCTTTTCCCGGTCAAATGCATCTTTATAAGCTCTTTTATTAGAATACCCAACAACAAGCCTTCTTTTCTTGTGCTCAAACTCTCTAACCCACTGCAGTTCATTGCTCACCACATGGGGTTTAAAGTTTTTATGACAGATTTCTTCTTTTAAATTCTTTGGTAAAGATTTTAACTTAGCCCCCACAATATAATGAATGTTTTCAGCTTCTAGTAAAACTAAGTTTGCCTCATTAAACATACCTCTATCAGCCACAAGGGTAACTTGATTTACATTAAAACGGGTTTTTAAGTTTTTAACTATCTCTATTAATGTGTTGCCCTCATAAGTGTTGCCAGGAAAAAGCTCATAAGTTACTGGGTGTCCCTGTGAGTTTGTAACCAAGGCGAGAACAACTTGAGTTTCTTTAAACTTAGCATCCTTACTAAAACCATTGGCTCTAAGTTCATCTGAAGTAAAGCTTTCAAAATATAGCGTTGTGACATCAAAGAACATAACGTCAACCTGGTCATTAAAAAGGTTTAGAGTGGAATTTAAGACTTTTGATTTTAGTCTTTCTTCGTTTAGAAAAACTCTGTCCATCATACGGTATATCTTATGAAGAGGAAGGGGTTTTGAGAAAACTTTTTTTAAGCTATCTGCTGTTTTTCTTTTACTCTGCGGCCTAGAGATTCTTGCTAAAACACAATCTTGAAGAATAGAGTTCCACTCATCATCTTTTTTTGTGTTTTTTATGATATCGTTAAAGTTCATTTGATTATAAACTTTGCCTAAAACTGTGTGAATGCCTTGGTTAACACGACCTTGCTCAGATAGATTCTTTATATCCACTAGCTCTGGGTTTCTTGTGCTGGCTTTTTTTGTGCAAGTCGTGGAGTGCACAGTTTCTTCCATTCCAGGAAGGGCTGGGTTTCTTGTGTTTTTTAGCTCTATTATTAAGTCCTGTGCTGCTTTCTTAATAATGGCTATTTCTCTTGCATCCTTGTGTTGTCCCAGAGTTCTAATGACTTTTTGAATAACTTTATTTTTTACTCGAGTAGATTCAACTATTCTAATTGAAACACTTCCGTTTGGTTTTTTTACTTCTCGAATAAACATGGCTATTAAAATTACTAGCCTAAAAATACTTGTAAAGAAAAAAAAGGGGTCACTACATTTCGAGTTTTAGACTTTTTAACCTTCTCTGGTGCGTATATTTGAACTCAAGAGGGGCTTTTTAACAGGAGTGTCGAAGTCAGGAAAAGTAGATCCACTTCTACTGCTTACTCCTACAAATATGAAGATGAGAGAAGACGACATCAAAGAGTTTAAGAAGGTTTGCAGGGTACTTAATAAGATTAATACTCGGTTAGTGTAGATGTGAACCTCAACGAACTAACGCTTGATTCAAGGAACAAGATAGGGAGTCAAGGGGGAGTTACTTTGAATTTTAGGGAGTCAAACCGGGAGTCATCACTATGACTCCCTATTAAAGTCACTGAGCTTGTAACTGCCTGAAAATACATAGGTTTAAATGTGGATTTTGGATAAAGAAAGTTCGATAATCCTGGCACAGGGTCCGCCATTAACCTAAAACGAACTTTCATATGTGTTATTTTGCTACAAGTTTTTCCAATCCTCTTGAGTACTTGTGTCACTAGATGCTTTTAATGTTTTTAAAATCTCATTAGAAACTTTCACATCTTCTAATGCTGTTTCCTCAAGAATTTTTCCACAAGCATTAACAACTGAGTCAGAGTTAATCCCATGGTAAGCATAAATATCATCAGGTCGACCACATTTAGAGTGTTTTCTCACTGCAAGAGCTTCATGCTTAACACCCACAATAGAACCTAAATTATCTAATAAACCAGGTTCACCATCATGGACACTCACCATTGGAACACGTCTTCCAGAAAGTGTAGAAGCGTCGTGATCTTTAAGGCTTGAATTTTTTAAAGTTAAGTGAAGATCACCATTGATTTTAAGATACTGTTTTAGATAATAATAATTATTTTTGTGCGCAAGATTTCCTAGGAGCAAGTCCGTGTTTGTAGTGACAATAACGTTTGCATAAATACCTTTTTTAAGGAGTTCATTAGAGGCTTTAATAGCCTCAGTTGTTAAAGAGCCTAGAGAAAATATATTTACCACGTTGTCTCCTGGTTCATAACCCCTATAACCACTATAATCTATTAATTTGTATGCTCCTGCTAAAACTTCTTTTCTTAAAACCTTAAATATTTCAGTTTCAGGTAATGTTGAAACGCTAGCTTCATCTACACCACCTTTGATTCCAGAGTCTTTAAAGTTTAATTCTTCGCTCTCATGGGTTTTAAATCTTTTTTGTTTCTTAAGGTATTTAAGAAAATCTTTTTGTTCAGCTCCCCTTGTAACACCTCTAATAAGAACACCGGTTTGTTCATGGTTTGTGTTGTTAAAATGTTCTTTAAGTGAATGACAAAAAATCCAATCAAGCTCTTGGCAGAAGAAGGGCTCCCATGTGATTTGATTTGGAATTTGAAAATCAGATTTCCACCCGTGCTGTGCACCTTCAGTAGAAAGTGTAACTCCAGAAGGCGTTCCAACAGCTATAAAACTAGATTTCCAATAAAGATTATAAAAAAACTGATCGTGTGCACGTTTTAAGAAAAAATCATAAACAGTCATTAAAGGTATTAATGGAACCCCTAGAATATCTCGCATTTTTCCAAAAGAACCTTGGCATGACATAACATTGGCTTCAGCAATTTCAAATCTTAAAAATCTGTCTGATGTATCTTGCCCCGGAATTAAATCAGGAGACTTTTGATCTTTCACACCATAGTCAGTTTCTTTATCTGTTACATGTGAGGCTTCAAAAACTTTACCATTCATTAAAGGGTTTAGGTTTGTACTAGTTCCAACATCGGGTGCCATAGAAACCATTAACTCAGATGCGGCTTTCCAAAGTTTTTCTGAATCATTTAAATCTTTTTTAGGAGTGTTTGCAATTCTTGTAAGTTTTGAGGTGAGCTGCCCAAGCATCCATTGTGTGTGAGGATAACTTGCCATCTTGAGGTTGATGTTTAAAGAGTGGGGAAGGTTTTCACCAATTTCTTTTCTAAACCTTAAAGCATTGGCTTCTTTAATTTCATGTTGTTTTTTAATACCCCAATAAAGCTGGTCACTTCTTTTCTTTAAGAAATTTCCTTCAGGAGAGCTTTCTATAAATTTTTTAAAAAGCTCATCTTGTTTTAGCCCTGTATTCATACGAAGGGTTTTGATTTCCTCTCTTGATGGAAGTGCTGAATGGTTTCCCGCTGCCCCTTGCATCTCTAGTCCCCAGCCTTTAAGAGTGTGTGCAATAATTATAGTTGGCCGGTTTGTAGATATTTTTGATTTTAACATAGCATTAATAAGTTGCTTTAAATCATGGCCACCAAAGGAACGAAGAGCTTTCCAAATAAGTTTAGGATTTTTGTCTTTTAAAAAAGGCTTAAGTTTTGGAAAATCTTTTTCTAAACTTGAAACAAGCTTTTTAGGTTCTTTAATTAAAAGTAAAGACTGTAAGGAATAATCATCTAACAAATCTTGTAAAAATTCTTTAAACAATTCTCCACTTTTTGTTTTAAAAAGATTTAGCCTATGAGTGCCATGTTGAAGGTTAATCACCTCCCAGCCGTTAGCAGCCATTGTCTGTGAAATACGAACTGCGTCTGTTCCACCAAGGACTTCTTTGTTAACTATTCGATGGCCGTCAAGACTTTGCCTATTGTAGTCAACAATCCAAGTTAAGTTCCCAAGCTCTCTTTCTGCAAAATCAGGAACGGCCTCAAACAAAGAACCTTCCCTAAACTCAGCATCTCCAATCAAGGACCAAAAATGTGCATCAGGTACATTATAACCATGATTTTTTGCGTACCTGTAAGCAAGAGCTAAATAGCCAGCATTTACCGGAGGTATTCCAACAGTTCCTGAGGGAAAAAAGTTATGATGATCAGGGTCAAACATAGAGTGATAAGATTGAAAAACGGGGTCTTGATTTTTTGAAAAAGCTCTAAGATTTGACATGGCAATATTGCAGTCGTTAATAGACATTTTACTTAGGTCATTTTTTAAGAATAAACCCAAAAGGTAGTTAAATGAATGGTCTACTGGAGAAGCGTGGGGTTTATTGGCGATGTGGTCGAAACCAGATTTTATATAAAGATGTAAAGCCCCCATAATATGAAGAGCACTTGAACTACCAGAAGAGTGACCACCGACTTTAGGGTCACCTTTAGATTTTTTACGGTCATTATTGGCCATAAAAATCATTTGATTTGTAAGGTAATGAACTCTTTTAAGAACAGACTCTAAGTTTTTAAAATCTAGCTTTACCATGTTATATTCTCCATGTTTTTCAGCAGCAAAAAAGTATCCAAACGGTAAGTGGTGGTGAAGTCAATCTTTGTATTTGTTTTTAAAACATATAAAAAAGGTTATATGAGCTTTAAACATAGCCTATGTTTCTAGCACAAAATCCCAAAAAATGCGAATTTTCTTATCTTTTTCAAGCATTCCCTTTGGTGGGTTTGGAAAGGGGGCTGCTAATCGAAGGGCTTGAATGGCTGCTGTATCAATAGCCTTGTTTCCAGAAGTTTTTAAGAGAGCGATTTCTTCTAGGTAACCATTTTTATCAAGAGTAATTTGAACAGAAGTTTTCTTTTTACCAATGGAGGAAAGCTTTTGTTTAGTTGTATAAATAAGCGAGACCTCCTCACGTATTAGCGGGGTCCAATGACTTCTTAGCTGATTTTTAATTCTAGAATAAAAAGAAAAATATTGCGTTCTACGAGTATTTAAAAAAGTAAATTCAGCCTCTTTAACATCTTCTAAAAAATCATCGGTCTGACTTGGGCCACTAGCTTGTAGAGCTTTGGTGGTGTCTTGAGAAGAGATTTTTCTTATAAATTTCATTCTGTGCTGTGCAATGGTGTTTTTGTTTAATGAGCTTTTAAGCCCTTTTAGCCCAAAATCTTTTTTAGTGACATCTTTTTCTTCTAAAAAAGTTGAATTTAATAAGAGTTCTTCTGCTGAAATCATTAAGGCAGCACTTTTTAATGACGCACTTGCAGGTCGTTGCCTACTATTTTGAAAGGCCCCATTGTGACGAGCTTTAGTTTCTTTTTTCACAGTTTGATTGTTGATACTTAAAAAGTTCGTATTCTTTGGAGGAGAGGTGTTGTCAATGGGGTCTTTATTTTGATCTACAACTTGTTTTTTATCCATGTCTACAAGCTGAATTTGTGTTGAAAGATCTTTGGTTTTATCTACAATTTTATGGTTAAGACGCCTGTTTATTTCTTTATAGAAAATAAAATCACTTAGAAAAACAAGGGTGTAAAAAGCGCTTAAATGTAGAGCTATGGAAGCTAGTATCAATAAAAATAGTTTTTTGGCATCTTTTTTCATCATCTATAGTATCGGATATAATAGAACTCTTTTAAAGGCGAGTTTTTCTTCCTTGGAAAGGTTACAATATTCTTTTAATCTTTACACTATGCATTTAAAAGTATCTGGAAAAACTGATATCGGTCGAAAGAGAAAAACTAACGAAGACAGGGTCTTAATTGACTCAAAAAACAAGCTCTTTATTGTGGCAGATGGCATAGGTGGGCATAAGGGGGGTGAAGTGGCTTCTCGCCTAGCTTGCCAAGAGGTCCAGCGAGTGGTGACAGAAGGACTGCTTTCAGATGTTCATAATCCAATGGAGCTTTTAAAAAGTAGCTTTGAAGAGGCAACAAAATCTGTTTACTTAGAGGCCAATAAGCCTGGTAAAAATGACCTCCATGATATGGGAACTACCATAGTAGCTCTTTTTATTTATAAAAAAGTCGCATACATTGCAAATGTTGGGGATTCTAGGGCCTATGTTTTCAAAAACGGCTCTTTATGGCAAATCACTGAGGATCATTCTTGGGTAAATGAGCAGTTAAGAGCGGGTTTTATTCAAGAGGCGAATTTAGAGAATATTTCGGGCAAAAATATTATTACAAGAAGTATTGGCTTTGCCTTAGAGGTCAATGTAGATATTTTTTATAGGAAACTTGAAGTGGGTGAGAAATATATGCTTTGCTCTGATGGACTTCATGGCCTGGTTAAAGGGAGCTGGATTCAGGAGCGCCTTTTGGCTAGATCAACAGATAATTTTGTAGATGATGCTATCTTAGAAGCTAATAATAATGGGGGCGATGACAATGTGACTTGCCTTTTTGTTGAGGTTGAACCATGATTTGTCAAGGTAAAAGCACATGTCCCAAGAGCAAATTACAGTAGTAATCACATCAAATAATAAGTTAAACACACGTTCATTGACATTTTCTAAGACGTGGCTGTCTTTTTTCATGGGGGTGGGGTTTCTTGTAGGTGGGCTTTTAAGTTTTGTAGTTTTTGACTACTCTCAGTTACTTATTAAAGAGTCTAGAGGTAAATTTATAAAAGCTCAAAATGAAGATTTAAAGAGTCAGGTGAAGAGCTATGCTGAGAAAATAGAGGTTGTTCAGGTTAACTTAGAGAAAATCAATAGATTTTCAAGAAAACTCCAAGCCATTACTGCAACAGGTGAGGAAAATGAAAAGCAACTTGAGTTAAGTCTAGGAATGCCCTTGATTAAAGAAGCTCATGAGCGAAGCCCTTCTAGTTTAATCATTGAAAACCTAGACAGCAAGGTTTTAGAGAAAAAAAGAGGAAAGCTGTGGTTTCCGGTTTTTAAAACAAGTA
This sequence comes from Bdellovibrionales bacterium, assembly GCA_965205365.1. Taxonomy (GTDB): domain Bacteria; phylum Bdellovibrionota; class Bdellovibrionia; order Bdellovibrionales; family UBA1609; genus JALZUR01. The sequence goes on along the minus strand of CBDBGT010000005.1, from coordinate 700,431 downwards.
AAACAACTTATTCATTTATGAACCCTTTGGACAAAGCTGACCTTACATTAAGTTTTGAGAAAACTTTTATTAAGGCAAAAAGAGTGGAAAGAGAAATAACACTTTTATTTGAAAGAATTGCATCACAAAGGGATTTACTAGGGGCAACGCCAAGTGTACGGCCTACAGGTGGCTGGCTGTCTTCAGGCTTTGGTTATAGAATAGACCCATTTACTAAAAATAGAAAATTTCATAAAGGCTTAGATTTTGCTGCTAACATAGGAGCACCCATTTATGCTCCTGCAGATGGAATAGTTTCTTTTGCAGGTAGAGAGGGCGGTTATGGTAAAATTGTTTCTATTGATCATGGTTATGGTTTAGTCACTCGTTTTGCACACACATCAAGGTTACATGTTAAGACAGGACAAAAAATTTCTAGATGGGATAAGATTGCAGAGGTGGGGAATACAGGAAGGTCTTCTGGTCCTCATTTACATTATGAAGTTCGCTTAAATGGAGTTCCTGTAAATCCAGAAAAATACATTTTATCAAACTAAGCTGCTTAACCCACAAGATTTCTTTTTTTTAAAGAAAAATTGCCCTTGTTAATAAGTATTTACTCACTACCTTAGAGAGTGGGTTATTGGGTCAATTCCCCTACTTCAAGATAAAACTTTTTTGCCCCTGGGTGTAGAGGAATAGAGATGCCTTCTAACGCAGTTTCAATAGTGATTGACTTACCCTTAGTATGACCAGCGTCTAAAAGCAAACGGGTATTACTGTGCCACAGAGCCTTAGTAATATTGTAGATAAGCTCTTCAGGTTCTTTATCGCTTGTGATCCATTGTGCACCAACGGCAACAGTAGGGGTAGCAGTGCTCACCCCACTATAAGTGTTCTCTGGTATACTAGAGATGGAGAAGAAACCATACTCATCAATTAGTGCTTGGGCTCCTGAACCATCAATGGGAATAAGTTTAATTGTATTGGCTGATGCAAGCTCTGTAATTGCATTAATTGGATAGCCACCAACAAAAAAGAAGGCATCAATTTCATCGCTTATTAGAGCCCGAATTGCATCAGCAGAGTTTAGAGTTTTAGCGGTAAAACTGCCCTCTGTGAGATTGTTTGCTTTAAGAATAAGGTTGGCATCGACATAGGTTCCTGAACCTGGCTCATCTAAGGATACACGCTTACCTGCAAGATCAGCAACTGAATTAATATCGCTACTACTACCAAGAGCAATAAGGTGAATATGTTCTGGAAATAGGGAAGCAATGGCTCGTAGACTTGTGGCAGGGGGTTGACCTTCCATTGTCCCAGTTCCTGTGTAAGCCCAAAAGGTCACATCTGACTGTGCAAAGCCTGAGTTACGAAGGCCTGAGGTAATAGCATTGATATTATCCACTGAACCACGGGAGGATACTGCTGCTGCAATTAAGTCAGGGACACCACAAGAACCGCCATCTTTACAGAGACGAGAGCCAGAGGGATTAGAAATTGCGTTTGCAATGACACCTCCCACAGGATAATAGGTTGCCTGGGTTCCACCTGTACCAATTGTAAAAATCAGTTCTCTAAAGGTTTTGTTTTTAGTACATCCAGTAAAAAGTAATATTGTAGTTACTGCTATTTTTATTACATTAATCATTTTTTACTCCTATGGCTTTTTTAGTAAATATTTTTTCTCTATAACAATTTGAAAATAAGTTTTTTAAAAATGTAAGTATTAGCGCTTTGAAAACTGAGTAGCTTTTCTTGCTTTATGTAAGCCATATTTTTTTCTTTCCACCATTCTTGGGTCACGAGTAAGAAGCCCAACAGCTTTAAGAGGTGGCCTATGAGCTTCATCTGCTCCAGAAAGTGCTCGTGATATACCGTGTCTTATTGCACCAGCTTGCCCAGTAAGTCCACCACCTTTAACAGTTATAAAAGCATCAAATTGACCTTTAGTGCTAGTCACTTCAAATGGCTGAAGGACAAGTTGTCTTTTGACTGGGTCAACCACATAGTTTTCTAATTTTTTATTGTTAATAATAATTTTTCCAGTTCCTTCTTTTAAGAAAACTCTTGCAGCACTAGTTTTTCTTCTCCCGGTTGCATAAAAAACGTTGGACATAAATTAAAGCTCCTTAAGTGTAAGCAGTTCAGGTTTTTGAGCTGAGTGTGGATGCTTAGAATCAGCATAAACTTTTAATTTTTTGATGATTTTTGAAGAAAGAATGTTTTTTGGAAGCATACCCTTAACAGCGTTTGTAATAACTCGATCAGGATGAGCTTGAAGCATTTCTTTATAAGAAGTTTCTTTAATTCCACCAAAGTACCCTGTGTGTCTAAAATAAGCTTTTTGTTCAGCCTTATTTCCTTTAATTTTAATTTTACTAGAATTGATAACCACAACAAAATCCCCTGTATCTACATGTGGTGTAAATTCTGGCTTATTCTTTCCCCTAAGAGTTTGTGCTATTTGAGTTGAAAGTCTACCTAAAGTCTTTCCTGTGGCATCAACAATCCACCACTTTCTGTTTATTTCATTTGGTTTGGCATTCCAAGTTTTCATAGGTTCCTGTCCATTGTAATCATAATGTTTAAATATGTGCTTTAGGTTTAAATTTATTTAAAGTGAAACTCCATCCATGATTTATGGCTTGATGCACTTTTTGTCAAGTTCTGCAGGGTATTTAACTTTATGGAGGCGGAGCCCATGGGCTGGAGCTGTACCAAAAGCTTTGGACCGGTCTTTTTTCTCTAAAATCCCTTTAATTTGTTCCTCAGATAAGGCTTTAAGCCAACACTGATGTAAAAGAGTTCCAATTATATTGCGAACCATCTGTTTTAAAAACCCATTTCCTGAAATATGTGCCTCAAGGCTTGCTTGAGAAGTTCGAATCCATTTAATTTGATGAATCTCTCGAATGGTTGTAGCTACAAAAGTTCCTCCTGTTTGAAAAGATTTAAAGTCGTGCTTACCAACGAGGCAACAACTAAGCTTGTTTAAATAGCTTACATTTACAGAGCTTGAAATCCAATGGGAATACTTTGAAGTTAAGGGGTTTTTACAAGGGCCGTCTTGAAGACTATAAATATAAGTTTTTGAAATGCTGTCATGTAAAGCATGAAAATCTTTAGGGGCATAAAACGCTGTTTGGACTCTTATTGAGCTTGGTAAGAATCTATTTAAACCTCTAACCCAATCCAAGCCATTAAGATTGTTTTTAATATCAAAATGAACCACTTGATCATCGGCGTGAGCTCCTGCGTCAGTTCTTCCTGCACCAGTTGTTAGAGAGGTTTCTCCTGTAAGACTTTTTATAGCCTTTTCAAGCTCTCCTTGAATGGTAAGGCCTTCTTGTTTGGTTTGTTTTTGCCAGCCTAGATAGCTAGTGCCATCATATGAAATATGAAGTCTCATTCGTACCATGAAGTTTTATTTAGTACTCAAAGCTTAATCCTGCAAGAAATATAAAACCATTAATATCTGTATCATCATAAAAACTTATAACTTGTCGCCCCTCTAAAGAAATGTAGATGTTATTGACCCCAAACTCTTTATCAAGCTCTAATGCAGAATCTTTTTCAAACCAGCCTAAATTCAACAAAACACCTCCTCCCCAGTGAGCTCCAAGTATTCCAGCGTATTTAAAAGCTTTAAGGCCACTTCTAAATTCAGTTGCTAAATTGTAATCAAAAGCCCCAGCTGCGAAAGGAAGAAACAATTGATCACTTATAAACTTAAACTTGTAAATTAAGCCTACACTCATGGGGAAAAGTATAAAGGTGTACTCTTCTTGAGCCTTAAGGTTGATATTGATGTTTTCTACACCAATAAAGCGCCCCTGTCCTTGAGCGTATGAAATGCCAAGTCCAGTGTTTAAGCTTAAAGAACGGTGTTTTTTAAAAGGCTGCCACTCATACTCAAAATAAACCGTTGTTATAGAGTTTGAATTATAAAGATCATTAAATTTTGTTTGAGAGTTTTTACTAGGAAAGTTTCTTAGGTCAAGGCTCCCACCTTTTATGTGAATAAAGCCATTAAGAGGGGATTTTTTATACGTGTAATGGTATTCGTTTTCACGATTGATTTTATAAAGACCCTTTTCTTGATTAGGATGATAGATGTATTTTTCATTGTTAGCAACGATGGTTTGAGGGTTTAGCTTTAATATTTTTTTCCCAGGAGTGGTGTTTATACCAAGGAGTGTGTCCGTAGACTTTTGTAATTGAAGTTCATTGTTATTGCCTATTCCCATTGAGAAATCATCTTTATTAGCTTCAACAATATCCCTACCAAAAGCTAGGTGAGTGTTAAAAATAAAAAAAGTAATAAGCAAAAATGGTTTCATAGGTATTTATATTTTATTAAAAATTTTGTGCTTTATCAAGATAAAGAGCAAAAGACTTAGGCTTAAATAAATTAAGACTGCTAGAAAAATACTAAAGCGAAGACTTAAATACGCAAAGGCGTAAAAAGGGTAAAGAATTACGCGAATATATTTTTGTGCTGATGGGTTTGCTTGAATCCAATGGGCTCCCATGGGGCCATAGGTATTGTAAAAAAGAATAATTTTACGACCAAAGCTGTTTGTGAGTAAAAATTTCTTTCTAAAGGCTTTAAAAAATTTAACCTGGTATGCTTCATTAGAGCCATAAGTTGCGGTGGTTATAAAGCACGAGTTTTCAGAGATAATTCCTGCAACTTGACTTGGAGAAATTTTAAAATCATCACAGACTCCTCCAGGGCAGTAGTCATCACCCATTAATTGAGAGATGGTGCCGCTTGAATCTATAGTAGAAGCTCTAACATAGTAAGATACAGGGTTTTGGGCCGTGCTGTTCTTAAGTCCGCCAAATTTATTATTTTCAAAAGAAGCCGTATTTAAAGAGACACTTGAAATAGTGAAGTCATGGATACTGGTAGAGGGAACATTAGGCTGAGCATCTATGAAACTAGTCGGTGAAATAAAAATTCTCATGCCTTCAACTTTATTTGTAAGAGTTAGACTGTTTCCGTAAGCATCAAAAGCATTAATAGAAAAGCTTGTTCGATGAAGCTTATTTTGATGAGTAGTGTCCACACCTTCATAAAGGTAGCCGCTTTGATCCCCAGGAAAAACAGCCAAATCACAAAAGCCAAATTCATCACCTACAGGGTTTCCACAGACAGTAGGCTTTACTATAATTCCAAGAGCAGGGTTTGGAGAATATAAGTTAAAAGTAACAGACTTTGTTGAGATTAGATCTGTATAAGAAGTTCCAAAGCCAACAGCAACAGTTAAAGAGCCGTTTGCTTGACAAGTCTGAGTAGCTTCTATGAAAGCTGTAGATATTGAGGGGTCTGTTTTGATTTGTTGGCAAAGCTCTCTCCATGTGAAGGTAACAGTTGCAGTTTGATTAGGACCTGAAACAGTATTTAAACTTTCGCCAACTTTTTTAATTGCAGCACTGGTGCTTCCAGAAGGAGGGCTGATCACAGCGTAAGCCCTTAGGTTTGAAATTTCCTCGCTTTCTGTAAATTGAATTGATATAACAGAGTCGCCGTTTACTCTGCCTTCATGACAACCGTGAAAAGTTGCAACACTAGGGTTATTGGGATCAGGTGTTCCAGTTGTTCCGTTGGCAGCATCATCTAATAGGGAAAATGGACAATTATTATAAGGACTAGTCTCACTAATCCTATAAGTTCCTACGAAAACACCCCATGCTTCTGTTGGAGGGTTTATGCCGATAATTCTTGAGGCCCCACTAACTTGTCTGATGGTGACCTCAGCATTGGCTAAAGTAAAACACAGTAGTGATAAAAGTAATAACGATTTTACACCCACGTGATAATTTGAGCACACTAGGCCTAAAGGGTCTAGCTTTATCTACTGGGTAGACAAAGCCAAGGCCTTTAATCTTTGAAACTGTTTATATTTGAGATTCCATCATACAAGGCATGTTCATTTGTATTGACTCTGGAACTGTTTTTGTTCCCACAATTTTGAAAGAATAACGTAATGAGTACTAAAGGAAGAAGAGTATATATTTTTTGTAATGCAGTTTTCATAAATTTCCCTCTAGCCCCCTAAAAGCCCCATCGGTAAATGAGAAAAAAACTTTAGGCTTTAAGGGCAAAATTTTTTAAAAAACACTAATTTATTGTTTTCTAAAGCCTATTATTAGAGTAGATAATAGCGCTGCCCCACAGTACACACCAAGCTAGGGTTAAAAAACTTATCTTAAAACATGCTTTTACAAGTTTTTAGTCATGGGCCCCTTTATTTAAAGAGCTTTTATGTACAATGGCGCCATAAGTGATTATATCTAAAATTTAAGAGTTAAGCTTTTAATTTCATGATACTTTCATGTGATTCATTTTGAGTTGATTCAATGTAAAAACTAAATTTCCCTTAAGGCCAGTATTGATTTTTTATGTTCTTTCCGATGTTTAGAAGAGGAAAAAATATGATAAAAATAGCCTTATTAGTCGTGTTTCTCACAGGCTGTGCCAGTGCACAGCACAGGAGACTTAATTGTGATAAAATTCAAAATGGTGTGGATACAATTGTTCTAGCCTCAAGTAAAACTGCCGTGGAATTTTATAAAGACTTAAAACAAAGAGCTGTGGAAAAAAATTTTTACTTTTTGCAAACAGATGAAGATACAAAATCATTTAAAACCGATTTTTATGATATTACGGAAAAATCAAGTGTTCAAATTAGGGTTTATGTTAAAGATGTTTTAGGAGGCTCAAATGCCATTATAAATGGACGCTTTATGAACCTTAAAAAATTAAAAAAACACCCTTATTATAGATCAAAAAAAATAAAACATAGTGATCATGGAAAAGCTCACCATAAAGCTTGGGAGGCAATGTATAAATACGCATTGGGTTCTAAAAAATGGAAGCATATATTCTTAAAAAGTGAGTAGTGTTGTTGGGCCCTTAGCCAAGATTAAAGAATTAAAAATCACTGCTTAAATACGGGGAAACAATTTAATAAGAATATATTATAAGAGAGTAAGACTTTTATAGCTATTTTTTATAGATTAAAATTTAAAAAACCCTTTCTTAAGGGTTTTTTTCCTAACTTACTTAAAAGCTCACTTTTCTAGTTTTAAAGGCCTTTTTTAAACAAAAAAGCTTTAATATTTAGCCCTCTTTTATATTTCCTACTAGGAAAACGCCTTTAATTTTTTTCCATCTACCTTCCAGCAAATCTTTTTTTAAGGCTTTCTCTGATTTCAGCACCCTCTATGCTAAGACGCGTCCATGGAATGGCTCTAAGTCTTTCTGGCTCTATGGGCTCTTCGGTTTCTTCACAAAGACCAAATGATCCAACTTCAATTCTTACAAGAGCATACTCTACTTCAAGAAGCTGCCTTCTTAAACGATCGTGCATTCCAAGCATTTCCGATTCAGCAAGAGCTCGAACTGTTTGATCCCCTTCATCTCCGCCTTTTTCAACTGCGGTATTAAGGTTTTCTTTTGTAGTCTGCACTCTGTTAAGAATATCTTGCTTTGCGTTTAAAAGTAAATTGCGGCATTCTTCTATGAGTTTTTTCCTTACTTCACTCATCTTAAGCTCCCTCCCCCTTTAAGTGGATAAGTTTTACTTTCCTTAAATCTCTTTTCGAGCTCTTAAGGTTTTTAGTGTCCTTCATGGCCCGTCCATGGTGCCACTTTGGGACTTCAATAAACTCCCACGAATTGTTGCTAAAAAGCAACCAAAATACTTGTAATATATTCAAAACCTTTTTTTCCTTGGCATAAAAAATGTTTATAAAGCTGTTTTTTTACTACTTAAGCCTAGTTACCCTGGTGTTTAAGATCTTTTTTAACTAGCTTTAAACCCATGGGCTCTTCACTTATACCATGTGTTTTTTTACTTTCAGGCTTTATACTTATGGCCTTTGGAGCTCATAATCTAATTAAGGGCGCCATTGAAATTGCTGAAAAATTTAGCTTTTCAAAAGTCTTAATAGGCACAGTTCTTCTAGGCTTTGGAACCTCAGCACCTGAGTTTTTTACAAGCTTTTACAGTGCTTCTGTTGGGGAAGGGGTCCTTGCTGGAGGAAATGTAATTGGCTCAAATATTTTTAACTCAAGCCTTGTCATGGGAACATGCTTAATTTTTCCATTTGTACTTTCTCCTTCTGAAAAATCTTGGCAAAATATTATTTTTCTTCTTCTTCCAAGTATTTTAGTTGTGATTTTTGGCAATGACCTTTTTTTTTCAAAGCTTGAGGGTTTTTTATTTCTTATACCTCTTCCTATTTTCTTATATCTTATGGTTAGGCAAAAAGATGAAAAAAGTAGCCATGATTCTTTAAGCACCCTTAAGAATATCAATTTAACTTTTAGTTTTTTCTGGGTTTTTATTGGCAGTGCTATGCTTTATCTTGGCTCTAATTTAACAATAAAAGCAAGTCTACAGCTTGTGTCTATTTTTAATCTTTCAAAAGGCTTTACTGGTGCTGTTATTCTTGCTGCAGGCACAGGGCTTCCAGAATTAGTGACCACTATTGTTGCTGGGTTTAGACGAGAAATTTCTCTAGCTTTTGGAAACATCGTGGGTTCAAACGCTTTAAATGTCTTTGCTGTTCTTGGAGGGGTCTCAATACTTTTTCCATTTAAAATATCAAAAAGCATGGCTTATTTTAGTGCTCCCGCATTATTGGGACTCACTTTATTTGGTTTAGCCCCTTTGATGTTTTTTTCAAACAAATATTTTATTAAAATTTGGGCCCTTGTTTTGTTTATATTTTATCTTGGCTTTACATATATAAGTTTTTAAAAAGACTTTGCCTTACTCACTTTTAAAATCAAACTCAACCATCAATGGGCAATGATCAGAGCCTTCTTGTTGGTCTAAATGTTTCATTTCCTTAACATGGGGAAGAAGTCCTTTTGTTATGCAGATATAATCAATTCTCCAACCTCGATTGTTGTTTCTTGCTCTCTGCCTGTAAGACCACCAGGTGTACTTATTTTTCTCCTCAGGATAAAAATGTCTAAATAAATCCACAAACCCTGTAGGTAAAAAACTTTCATTAAACCATTTTTTCTCTTCTGGTAAAAAACCGCTCGTTTCCTTTAACCGTAGGGGGTCATGAACATCAAACTCTAAACGAGCAATATTATAATCCCCCACTAAGATAATTTCTTCTCCCAACTTAATTTGCTCTTTTAAGTGATTGGTGAATTTTTTTAAAAAATCTTGTTTAAACTTATGCCTTATTTCATTCATAGCACCGTTTGGAAAGTAAACATTATAGAGTGTAAACTCTGGATGTTGAGTCACTACAAAGCGCCCTTCTTCATCAAATTCTTTAATGCCGATGCCATACTCAACAGCCAAGGGGTTTTGTGTTTTTAAAAACGTACATGTTCCAGAGTAACCTTTTTTAATTTGAGATGATGACCAAAATCTATGCTCAAAAAGATCTTCAAATTTTTCAAGCCCTAACTGCTCAGGATGAGCCTTGGTTTCTTGAATACAAAAAATATCAGGTTTTTGTGTAAGGAGGAATTTTCTTAAGCCATGCTTAAAACACGCTCTTATTCCGTTTACATTCCAAGATATTAGCTTCATATTAAGATAGTTAACAAATTAAGGATAAAAAGGAAAGTTTTATGAATTTAATCAATCACATGGCACCTTTATTTGATTCGCCTGCTTTTACATCAGATAAAAAGCACTCAACTATAAGCCTTGAGGCCACTCGTGGAAAATGGGTATTGCTTTTCTTTTACCCTTTAGATTTTACCTTTGTATGCTTAACAGAATTAAAAGCACTTCAAGTTTTTATTAAAGAGTTTAAAAATAGAAACTGTGACTTGCTAACTGTTAGTGTTGATAGCACTTACTCACATGAAGCTTGGATAAAAACTGATTTAGAAAGTGTTGATTTTACAATGGTTTCTGATATTACAAAAAGAATATCAAGAGATTATGGTGTTTTAGATGAAAACTCAGGGGCTTCGTTAAGAGGAACTTTTTTCATCAATCCAGAGGGACGAGTGGAGTATAGTCTTTGTCATAATTTTAGTGTAGGAAGAAATATTTCTGAGATTTTAAGGGTCTTAGATGCACTTCAAACTGGTGAATCTTGCGTTGCAAACTGGACAAAATAATATTTTACACCTTTACCCTTCTTTAGATGATGTCGTTTTTTTGACTGTAAAAAATGCACTTTGTTCTTTTGTAGTAAACCTTCCTAAAAAGCTTGAAAAAGAAATTCATCAGATCACAGAAAACTTTATAGCGTACAAAAAGGAAATAGCACCAAAACCTTGGAGTCATTCTGTGTTAAATAGCTTAGATTTTCATTATTCTTTAAACACCTTAAAAATCATTGAAGCCAATACTAACGCTTCAGGGTTTTTGCTATCAAATTTACTGTTAAAAAATCAAGAAGAGGCAAAAGCATTTGAAGATGATATTTTAAAATCATTTAAAATCGTTTTTAAAAACCCTTCTTTTAAAGATGTTCTTATTGTAGATAAATCTCCTGAAACAGAAAAAATGTTTGCTGAATTTTTAATGTTTCAAGATTTTTTTAAACGCCATGGTGTTGAAGCTAAGATTATTAAAACATCAAAAGTTTTTATGGATAATAAACCTCTTTATTTATATAATAGAGACACTGATTTTTATTTGAAAAAAAATTTAGCTCTTAGAACTTTATGGGAGGCTAATAAAATTCACCTTTCCACATCACCATTTTCATATGAAAATTTAGCAAATAAAAAATTTAACTCTCAGCAAAATAATGTGCTGAATAGGGAAAAATTCAATTTACTAAAAAAAGCCAGTCTTAAAACTTTAAAACTCACTGATGAAAACAAAGCAGACCTTTGGGTGAGGCGAAGAGAATTGTTTTTTAAGCCTTTTTCTTCATTTGGGAGCAAAGGGGTTTATTCAGGAAAATCTGTTAGTCGTAAAAAATTTGACACTTTTAACAATGAATACCTTGCCCAAGAGTTTCACCCTCCAGGTAAAATTCAAAATAATAATAAACAGTGGAAATTTGATATTCGAGCGTTTTTCTCTGAAAGCGGCGTCCAAAAGATTATAGCTCGTGTTTATCAAGGACAACTTACAAATTTTTTTAGTTTTGGTGGTGGATTTGCACTTATCAAATGGGTAGACTAGGATGTTTTTTAAAAGGAATTACTTAAAGTGGAAACTATTAAAATTGATGGATTTAATATTGAGTTTGGCTACAATAAGCCTTGTGTTATTATTGGTGGAATAAACGTTTTAGAAAGTAGAGACCTTGCGTTTAAAGCTTGTGAAATTTTTAAAAAATCATGTGAAAAAAATAAACTTCCTTATGTTTTTAAAGCTTCTTTTGATAAAGCAAATCGATCTTCTATCCATTCATTTAGAGGCCCTGGTTTAGAAGAAGGGCTTAGGATATTTGAGGATATTAAAAAAAACTTCCATGTGCCTGTAATCACAGACTATCATGAGCCTAAGCAAGCAGCTTTTTTAAGTGAGGTTATTGATATTTTACAAGTTCCAGCGTTTTTATCTCGACAAACTGATCTTGTACGTGGAGGAGCTAAAACTAATAAGATACTTCATATTAAAAAAGCTCAGTTTTTATCACCTTGGGAGATGAAAAACATTAAGGAAAAATGTGAAGAAAATGGAAACTCTAAGGTTCTTTTTTGTGAGAGAGGAAGTTGTTTTGGTTATAACAATTTAATTGTTGATATGTTGGGAATACTTGAAATGAAAAAAAACAACCTTTTAGTTACTTTTGATGTGACACATTCCTTACAAATTCCAGGAGGGCAAGGTGATGCCGCACATGGACGACGTGAGTTCTGCATCCCTTTTGCACGGTCTGGAGCAGCGTTAGGCCTTACTGGTGTTTTTGTTGAAGCCCACCTTAACCCCCATGAGGCAAAGTGTGATGGCCCTTGTGCTTTAGCATTTTCAAAAATTGATGAATTTGTATCAAATATTGCTCAAATAGACCGCCTAGTTAAAAGTTGATTTTCCAAGACATATGTCTATATAAGCTTAACTTTTTTAAAGCTTTATTCCGATAATACAATTATGGGCGCAAATAAAAAAAGCAGTTCATCAAAAAAAGTAAAAGAAAATATAGACTCCACAAGTCTATTTGAGAAAATCTGTACACATGAGCTGTTTTCTAAAATTCCTGAAATGTGTCTTCCTTATTCTGTAAAGTCTAATTCAAAAGGTAAGGTTTTTTATTTAAACGAAAATCTTTGTTCTACACTAGGAATACTTGATAAAGATTTTTCTTTAAAAGATTTAAACCTTTTAAAAAAAGAAATTCTTGAGCTGTTTAACTTACAAATTATAAATGATTATGACCGCTTAAACCATACAAGTATTAGTTCAAAAGATGTTAAACCTTATTTTTGTTTTGCAACAAGGTACTTACAGCTTCAACATAAAAACACTCTAGGAAAAACCTCTGGAGATGGTAGAGCCATTTGGAATGGAACTATCTTAAGTAAGGGAACAATTTGGGATATAAGTTCACGAGGAACAGGGGTGACTTCTTTAGCACCTGGAATAGTTGATGCAGGCAAACCTTTACCTACAGGAACCACTGAATATGGTTACTCTTGTGGACTTTCTGAATTAAAAGAAATTTATGCCTCTATTATAATGAGTGAGCGCTTTTATAAAATGGGTTTTTCAACTGAACGTATTATTGCAGGTATTGATATTGGAAATGGTTATGGTGTTTGTGTTAGAGCATCTGAAAACTTGATCAGACCAGCTCACCTTTTTAGATACTTAAAGCTAAACGATCACCATGGATCTAAAATTCTTTTAGACCATGTTATCAATAGAGATTTTAAAAATAAAAAAATAAATTTTAATACTCAGGATAAAAATTGTTACGATAAGTATTTAGAGTATTTTGCTCAAAATTTTATAACTCTATGCGCCAAAAGTAAGTACCTTGAAGTTTTCCTATGGCTTGACTGGGATGGTGATAATATTCTTGTTGATGGAGGTATAATTGATTACGGAAGCGTTCGGCACTTTGGTGCACATCATAATAAGTATAGATATGATGATGGGGGGCGTTACTCTACAAACTTAGATGAGCAAATTAAAAAAACCCAGCTCACTGTTCAAATTTTTTCTCAACTTGTTGATTTTGTTCAAACTTCTGAAAAAAAGACTCTCAATACTTTTAAAAACAATGTGTTTGTTAAAAGTTTTAGTGAGAAAGTTTTTAAAAAAGAAGTTTCATATTTTTTAAAGGACCTTGGGCTTTCTAAATCAAAAATTAAGGGGGCTTTTTCTTGGCATAGTGAAAAATCTTGTGCACTTTATGAGTCTTTTTTAAAACTCAAACAGAAAAAAGCCTCTAAAATTATCCCTTCCCCTGATGGCTTAAACGCTTGGCCTGTTTTTAATGTAAATCATATGTTATCTGATCTGAAAAATATTTCTAAAGAATCTGATCTTGATAAATTTAAAACTGAATTTACTAGTTTTACCCATAATAAAAACATCGATACTTTAGAAGTCTTTAATTTCATAAAGCAGGTTGAAGACTTAGAAAACCATATAAAATTTAAGTTCAAGTACTCAGGAGATGCAAAAATTAGGCTCACAACAGCAGCTATTTTACATATTGTAGACCTCATTGCTGATTCAAAATCTGAACTTGAAAAACAAAAAAAACTTAACTCCTCCATAGACTATGGCTATTTAAAAAATAGCTCTTGGATCACTGTAATTAAAGATCTTTATCGCGATGAGTTGTAGCTTAAAATCAGTTTAAATTCCTGCTCATGGTTAATATTGCATTTAAACGCTTCTCAAAGTAAAGGTAGCTTATGAGAGAAATTCCAAGCTATCTACTAAGATACACCATTGAGCAAGATTACTCGCTCTATACTTTTGAAGATCAAGCTGTTTGGCGTTTTATTATGAGACAACTTTTTCACTATTTAAAAGACCATGCCCACTCTTCTTATACCCAAGGACTTAAAAAAACAGGCATTTGTATTGATACCATTCCTGACATATCAAAAATGGATGAAATGCTAGGTAGTTTTGGATGGAGAGCTGTTCCTGTAAGCGGGTTTATTCCTCCAGTGGCATTTATGTCTTTTCAAGCCCATAAAATATTACCCATTGCTTGTGAAATGAGATCCATTGAACATATTTTATATACTCCAGCACCAGATATTGTTCATGAAGCTGCAGGGCACGCTCCCATACTTATTGATAAAGACTTTACAAATTACCTTGATGCTTATGCAGGCATTGCACAAAAAGCAATTATAAGTTCTGAAGACATAGCACTATATGAGGCCATTAGAGACCTTAGTGATTTAAAAGAAACACATGAAAGTAGGGCACAGGAAGTTAAAGAAGCTGAAGACCATTTAAATAAAACTGTAAACAATATGACTTATGTTTCTGAAGCTCAACTTTTAGGACGAATGAACTGGTGGACTGCTGAATATGGCTTAATTGGTGACCTTTTAACCCCTAAGCTCTTTGGAGCAGGCTTGCTTTCTTCTATTAGTGAAGCACGAAATGCACTTATTAAGCCTAAGCTCATAGAGTTTAATACAAATTGTCTAAACTTCTCCTACGATATTACAGAACAACAACCCCAACTTTTTGTAACTAAAAGTTTTAAATCTTTAATACCTTCTTTAAAAGAAATGAGCTCTTCCATGGCTTTTGTTCTTGGAGGGGAAAAAGGGCTTAAGAAAGCAAAAAAAGCAAAATCAGTTTGCACAGTTGAAACCTCCAATGGTGAATCCTATAGTGGAATTATTTTAGATTATGTTTTAGACAAAGATGAAAATATTCTTTCTCTAAAGGTTAAACCTCCATGTTTAAAAAATAACATTAAACTCATTAAAGAGGGCTGTTTTTTTGAGTTTAGTACGCCAACAAAAGTAACTTCTGTCTACGGTGGCCCATCTTCTTATACCCAATACCCTGAGTTTGAAGATTTTGCAGCGAAAAAAGTTTCTAAAAACCTCATTAAAAACAATGAAACTGAAGAACTTTTAAAAGACATTAGAGACTTTAGGCGCTTAAACAATTTTAATTTTAAAAAAATAAACGAACTTACAGCTCGTTACTTTAAGCACTCTAGCAGCCATTGGCTTGCAGGTCTTGAAATTTTAGAGCTTCAAAACTCTGATGCTTTAAGAGCTCACTTGTTAGATTTAAAAAAAATGTCTAAAAGTGCGGATACTCAAGAGTGTATCGAATTAGGCCTTTATCTAATTTCTTAATATGGTTAACTTTCAAAATTTGTATATTCATACAGTTTTAGTTAGACCCATTTACTCTAGCAATGTGGGCCAAGCCGTAAGAGCTACAATGAATATGGGTTATGGTAAGCTTTTTTTAATTGATCCTCAGTGTCAGATCAATAAGCTTGCAAGACAGGGGGCTGCTGGAGCTCAAAAAGAATTAAAAGAACATATTGCTTACAATAATTGGGAAGAGTTTAATAGTGCTCATCCAGATAGTTTTAGAATAGGTCTAACTAGACGTACAGGTAAGCATCGAAAGCTTTTTCCATTTGAAATTGGGGTTAACAATTTTTTTCAATCACTTGTAGATAAAAAAGAAATACTTCCTTCCTTTAAAAAAGAACTTTTTTTAGTGCTTGGACCTGAGGACCATGGTCTAGCTACAAAGGATCTTGATTCAGTGAACATTTCCTGCCACCTGCCATTGTATGGAGATTTTAAAAGCTTAAACCTTTCTCAAGCCACTCTCTTATCTCAACATATTGCTCACTCTGTGTATTTTAATAATTTTTTAGACGTTTTTAAAATAATCTCTAAAAATCAAGAAAATGAGAGTGCTTTAAACCATGCTCTTAATGAAGAGTTTTTTCCAGATGAGGCTCTTTTTTTATGGCTTAAAACCATAGGATTTAAAATAGACCCAGAAAAACTTAATGCCTTTAAAACCATTAAAAGAATGATTCTTAGGGGTTTTCCAAGTCAAAAAGAACTTATAACTTTTCAAAAAGCTTTAAGGCAGTCTATAAAATTAGTTAAAAAATAATTACATTTAGGAAATTGGTTTTTTAATGAATACAAGAAAACACTCTATAGCCTTAAATTTAAATTTTTTAAATTTCTTGTAATGGTCAAAAGTTTTTAAAAACCTATAAGTCCATACAGTTTCTAATAATTAAGGGTTTAAGTATTTCACACAGCCTATTTTATAAACTTAAGGTCTTTATTTTTTTAGAAGCTAGACGAGCATATGGAATTTTGCTTATTGCTCTCATCTAAAAAAATCATTTAGTTTTCTTCCCGTGGACAGATTGCATAGGCGTTGACGTAATAAGAAGAATTTACTAATGATATTGCTCTCCCCTCTTTGCTTGGAGCCTTAGAGGCCACTGCCCACTCCCCTATAAGATCCCCACTTTCAGCGACACGGATAGTTCCAATATAATTATAAGTTCCATCAGTATACACTCCAGACAATCCTTTTTCCCCTATGGCATATGAAGAAACTGCACTAACTCCATCATTTACAATAAATCCAAGAGCTTTTCTAAACTTAAACATTGACTGGTTCTCAAACTTATCAAAAATATCAAGTTGCGCTGCATGTACAATACAATAAATATCCTCTCCCAATCTAAGATCTTGTAAAGTTGGTGTTTGAGCTACTTCAAATTGCGACCTTAAGCCATGAACTACAGGGTCTTGTAACGGATGTCCTGCAAGAACAGTTGTTGAAAAAACTAATCCTAAAATTAATAATAATATCTTCACCTACATCCTCCAAAAACCTTTGCTCATTAAATTGGCAGTTTTTTTATAGTCGTTAATTTTTTTACAGTTTCAAACAACATCAAACTTTTTACCTCTCGTCATTACAAAAAAAACTTTATGAAATTATTTCAAAAAACATGAGCAAAATAGGCGGTTAAATTTTTTTAAAAGCCTATAAATCAACGTAATTTTAAATTATATTTAAGAGTTTAATATTTTACACAAGGCCATTTTATAAATTTAAGGTTTTTATTTTCTAGTTTGAATAAGAAACTAGATTATCATTTAGAATTTTGCTTGCTGCTCTCCTCATCTAGAAAAAAATATTTAGTTTTTTTCTAGATGAGGAAAGTAAGTAGGCGCCAGCGTAGTAAGAAGAATTTACTAATGGTATAGCCTCTCTTCTCTCGTTGATTAGAGCCCTAGATACTGCCCACTCCCCTATAAGATCCCCGCTTTCAGCAACACGAACAGTCAAAATAAAGTTAATAGAATCATGATACGGCCCTGTATGATCAAAGGCTGCTTCTCCAAACAATCCTTTTTCCGTTATTACATATGAAAAAATTCCTCGATTTCCATCATCTAAAATAATTCCACCGATTTTTCTAAACTTAAATACTGACTCATTCCCAGCTTTATGAAAACTACCAGGCTGCGCTCCATATACAATACAATAAATGTCCTCTCCCAACCTAAGATCTTTTAAAGTTTGTGTTTTATCTGCTTCAAATTGCGACCTTAAGTGATGATTTTTTTTAGCTCCTAGGAGAGTATACCTTGCTGAAGAAAACCAACCAAACATATGATTGAATTGAAAAAACTAATCCTAAAGTGATAATAATGCCTTCATCTCCTTACAAAGATATGCAGCATCTTGCATTAAAAATTTTATAAAATGTGGGTATTTGAATTATAAATAGGCTCTTAATGATTTTAACTACTTAGCCTAGTGGCAACAAATTAAGGAAAAAAAGCAAACCTTTTAATAGTTTTAAATATTTTTTGTAAAATTTATATTAACTATACTTCTGCTTGTTTATTCTGCTCCAAAAGTCTAATGAACATAGGCAACTAAACTAGACTTTAGGAGGTCACATGAAACAGTTTTTAACTCTTGGTATGATTATTTTTTTTGGAGCTACACAAGGTTTTGCTCATATACCTGAAGTAGATGCAGATAAAATTACAGAATGTAGGAATATTTTAACAGATTCCATTACTCGCAATAATATAAAAGGCCTTGAATTATTTTTCAGTGAACAAACTAATTGCAGCAATATCTTTAGTATTGATAGTACTGATCCTGATATTAATGGCAAAACAGCTCTTATACGGGTTTCAAAGCGTGGCTACACTCAACTTGTAAAAGCATTAATTGAAAATGGGGCTGATGTAAATATTCAAGATGAAGAGAAATATACAGCTCTTATATTGGCTTCATGGAAGGGTCACACTCAACTTGCAAAAGCGTTAATTGACGCTGCCTCTCCGTTATCTAGAAGGGTGTAGTTTGTGCCAATCTCATTTGAGGTGGCCAGTACCAACTTGAAGTATTGATGTAATTTGAGTTTAAAAGTCCACATCGCTGCAGTATTTTGTGCATAAATGACTCTGGGTTTGTGTAACCATAGCCCATCCTTCTAAGCACTTTAATCTTGTTGTTTAAGCCTTCACTTACTGCTGTTGTGAGCCCAGACATAATATATCCTTCAATGTAACCTCTGTACTTTCTTAAGGTTTTTGCAAATTTCAAAAAGGGCTTTAATTTTGACTCTCTTGCATATCGGTACCAAAGAACCAGAGCTTTTCTAAAGTCTTTTACATTCTTTTGATCTAAAACTTTATGGAAGTGCTCAACTAAAACTGAAGCTTTAAAAATGTTCTTATTCACATCTAAAAGCCTCTCTAATTTAGTAAAATCTCCTTTAGATAAATTCTTCTCACGCTCCACTAAAATATATCTTTTATGAGGTGCTAGCACATCCATTAAAAACTTATCTTCATTTTCTTTAGCTTTTTTAAACTCAAATTTTCTCACATCATCAAAAAAATTATTTAGCCCTTCTGCAACATGGAACCTATCAACACAGACCTTAGCATTCTCACATTTACCTATCACAGCCTCAATAAAAGCATCATGCATATCAACTGCAAAAAACTTGATCTTATCTAGCTGCTCTTTTGTTAATACCTTTAAACAATTAAGTAAGCTTGAACCCTTTCTGCCCATTGCATTTGAGAGCACCTTTCTCATCTTCGTACAGACTAAATTTGTGATGAACTTAATCGTATTCTTGTCACAAGACTTCTTTCCAAAAATAGTTCTAAAGTGCACCTCATCAGATGACATCTGCTCTAAATCTAACTTTCTTTCAGCATAGCTTAAAAGAGGTTTTATTTGCTTCATCCGGTACTGATCCAAATTCCACACAGTCTTGGGGTTCATTCTTAAAATTCTAGCAACTGACTCACAAGTCATCTCTTCACAAAGACGTCCTGCTTTTTCTACAAGTGAGTAAGTTAAGTTTTCAAAATTAGGGTGAGTAAAATCAACACCAGCTGATCTGACTTTATCATCACACATTAAGCAGTGCCCTCGAAGCTGTTTTAAGTAAATCCACACCTCTTCATATGAGCCTATTGGAGAAGCTTTAATTTTTCGAAGCTTCCACTCATGGACATGAGATATTTGGCAGCCACATTGATTACAGCCTACATTTTCACGATCTTGTTTTGCGTAAAGGACTAGTTTTAACTCTTTATCACAAGCCTCCCAGTTTTCTAATTTTACACCTTGAAGACCTAGTGATTTTACGATTAACTTTTCAAATAGCTCCATTTAATCCTCCGACAATTTAGTTTATTTAGTAACCAAATTTTAATTGTGTGGAGGGAGCTTGTTTATCTTTTTCAGGACTTTAGGCTTGTTGGCATGGATCACACCCTTCTAGATAACGGTGAACCATTGACGCTGGGGCTGATGTAAATATTCAAGATAAAGATAAAAACACAGCTCTTATACGGGCTTCATTGAAGGGTCACACTAAAATTGTAAAAGCGTTAATTGACGCTGGGGCTGATGTAAATATTCAAGATAAAGATAAAAACACAGCTCTTATACGGGCTTCATTGAAGGGTCACACTAAAATTGTAAAAGCGTTAATTGACGCTGGGGCTGATGTAAATATTCAAGATAAAGATAAAAACACAGCTCTTATACGGGCTTCATTGAAGGGTCACACTAAAATTGTAAAAGCGTTAATTGACGCTGGGGCTGATCTGAATATTCAAAATAAATATAAAAACACAGCTCTTATATTGGCTTCATGGAAGGGTCACACTCAACTTGCAAAAGCGTTAATTGACGCTGGGGCTGATGTAAATATTCAAGGTGAAGATAAAAAAACAGCTCTTATATGGGCTTCATTGAAGGGTCACACTCAACTTGCAAAAGCGTTAATTGACGCTGGGGCTGATGTAAATATTCAAGATAAAGATAAAAACACAGCTCTTATACGGGCTTCAAAGCATGGCTACACTAAAATTGCAAAAGCGTTAATTGACGCTGGGGCTGATGTAAATATTCAAGGTAAAGATAAAAAAACAGCTCTTGCATGGGCTTTAGTGGAGAACCACGATGAAATTGCAAAAATGTTAATTGATGCTGGAGCACAGAGAGACAGGGGCTTTGTTTTTACAGTAATCTACCCATAAAAAACAACAGTTATGAAAGGTAGAAGTAACACTTCTCATATTTTCACAAACTTCTTTTGCAAGTTACTATTGCGAGGCATTCTGCGGTGGACTCGATGATGTGAATGTTGATCGAGGTGGAACATTTTATTATCGTATTTATACAAGAGCTAAGTATATTGCTCACCCTATTTGGGGGGAGGGAGGAAGTAAAACCAAAGCCTTTCGCCAAATGAAAAAAGAATGTAGAGTTTATTCTAAAAGATATATTTTACATCATGGTTTTATTGGTGATTATGCTTATGAGACACATACAGGTTTAATTGCTTCAGGTAATTTACGAGGAACCTCTCCATCAAATTCATGCAAAAAAAACTAGCTTCTGAAAACTGATCCGTTCAGTTGAGTTAAAAAATGAGAAAAAGGCGACCTCAAAGCTGCCTTTTTTTATATTTAAAATTCCCCACTTTTTAAAATAAGTCTTGAAGCCATAAAAAGAAAATACAAAGTTTACTTGTTCCTGACTTCGACACAACACGGCGCATAAAGCTAATAAAATCAAGTGCTTAGATTTTGCTGGGGTCACTACATTTGCTCTTTAACTAGGTGAATACAGTCCTTTCCCTTAAGGTTTAAAACTTGGTAAATTTTCTTTAAAACAGGAGTAGTCTTAGATACAAGCCCTCTCCCAACCTAAGATCTTTTAAAGTTTGTGTTTTATCTGCTTCAAATTGCGACCTTAAGTGATGATTTTTTTTAGCTCCTAGGAGAGTATACCTTGCTGAAGAAAACCAACCAAACATATGATTGAATTGAAAAAACTAATCCTAAAGTGATAATAATGCCTTCATCTCCTTACAAAGATATGCAGCATCTTGCATTAAAAATTTTATAAAATGTGGGTATTTGAATTATAAATAGGCTCTTAATGATTTTAACTACTTAGCCTAGTGGCAACAAATTAAGGAAAAAAAGCAAACCTTTTAACCTGAGTTCGGCGATCTAAGCTACTATCAGAGCGGTGTTTATCAATTTTTGTTCTTCTGCGCTCCAGTTGATTCTTGGTTTTTTTTCTTGAAATGTATACGCTACAAGCCCTGCAATTATATTAACCATGGCGTTTGTAGGACTACGGTGTCTAGAGTGCTCTACTTGAGAAATATTTTTAAGCTGATCATTTATGGTCTCAATAACTGAGCGCTTTCGTAAAAGAATTTTATCCTCCATTTCCATCAACCTATTCTTCATGCCTTTTCTGACGGAAGTGATCAGTTTGACCCCATTTTCAAAAAGCTCATTAAATAACTTTTTTGAAATATAACCTTTATCAGCAAACAGCTTTCCCCATAAACCCTCTGCCAACTTAGGAACAGGTTTTCTGTCATCAACATTGCCAGCTGTAATCTGTGCAGATAACAAATGGCCAAACTCATTGGTGACAATGTGAAGTTTAAATCCAAAAAACCAACCCATTGTAGACTTTCCAACTGCAGCTATGTCTTTGAAAACTTTATTCCTTTTAATGCGTTTATTTCTACATACTCTCAGAGGTGTAGAGTCGATAAAATTGATTCCTGTTGACTTTACAAACCGTGATTTTAAAAAAGAACAAAGAGGTATGAGTGCTGAGGGGATAAGCTCTACAAATCTTGTGTAGCTTACCAAATAAGGGAAGTCCCCTTTGTGATAAGCTCTCAAGTGTAGATAGAATTGCTTGAAGGTTCTAAATCCACATGGGTGAAATAGAATTAAAATTGATATAACTTCACTTATTGCTAGATTTGAGGGCGTACCTCTAAAAGGCTTTCGATTTTCTAAGGCTTGTTTTTTATAAACATTTTCATAATGCATACAAAAATCATCGACAGCGCAAAAAACAGTGGTAAGCTTATCTTGAGTCATAAAATTCCTTTTTAAAATTGCCGTCATTGGCGTTTTTGTTTGAACTAAGGATTTTATGGCTTTTTTTGTTTTCTGGGATTGCAAGGGGCGTCAAAAACTTTAAACACTTATTTTATAAAGAATGTAACGCCGAACTCAGGTTTTTAATAGTTTTAAATATTTTTTGTAAAATTTATATTAACTATATTTCTGCTTGTTTATTCTGCTCCAAAAGTCTAATGAACATAGGCAACTAAACTAGACTTTAGGAGGTCACATGAAACAGTTTTTAACTCTTGGTATGATTATTTTTTTTGGAGCTACACAAGGTTTTGCTCATATACCTGAAGTAGATGCAGATAAAATTACAGAATGTAGGAATATTTTAATAGATTCCATTACTCGCAATAATATAAAAGGCCTTGAATTATTTTTCAGTGAACAAACTAATTGCAGCAATATCTTTAGTATTGATAGTACTGATCCTGATATTAATGGCAAAACAGCTCTTATACGGGTTTCAAAGCGTGGCTACACTCAACTTGCAAAAGCGTTAATTGACGCTGGGGCTGATCTGAATATTCAAGATGAAGAGAAATATACAGCTCTTATATGGGCTTCAAGGCATGGCTACACTCAACTTGCAAAAGCGTTAATTGACGCTGGGGCTGATGTAAATATTCAAAATAAATATAAAGACACAGCTCTTATATCGGAAAATTTTTGGATAGTTGGGACCTGAAGGGAAATTTAATTCAGTTAAACCACATTCTTCATAACAACTACTTTTTCACTTGGCAAACAATTTAAATACACCACATTCTCTCGCTCCCAATTCCTAATTCCTCTGCCACTCCAGCGCTCTGGCTTTAACCTTCTTGCTGCTTCATAAACTTCCTTACGCTTTTCTAATATCTCTTTATCTTTTCCTAAATGACGCTCTGATGGCGTCACAAACTTTATTCCACTGTGACGATGCTCTTCATTGTACCAATTAACAAAACTATCAACCCAGTCTCTTGCATCACCTATGCTTTTAAAAAACTCTGGATAATCCGGCACATACTTTAACGTCTTAAATAAACTTTCTGAATAGGCATTGTCATTACTTACACTCGGCCTACTAAATGAACTTGAAACTCCCAACCAATCAAGTGTTGCTAGCATCGTTGCTCCCTTCATTGAGCCGCCATTATCTGAATGTAATACTAGCTCATTTCTTTTTATTTTTTCTCTCTCACAAATCTTTTTAATTAACTCTGATGATAAATCCATACTTTCTCTAACGTGTACTTTATAACCTACAATCTTTCTACTAAACACATCCATAAACATATATAAATAATAAAACCGACCCCGCACCGAAGTTTTTAAATAAGTAATATCCCAAGAATAAACTTGATTCACTTCCGTTGCAGTCATTCCTTTTGGCTTTTGTTTAGTTTTTGGTTTTGTTCTTCCTCTATGAACTAAAAGTTTATTCTCTTTTAAAACTTTATAAAAACTTGATTCACTTGCTAAATAAACTCCATCATCTGCAAGTTTTGAAACTATCACATGAGGAGAGTCATCAACATACTTTTTTAAAGTACAGGTGTTAATGATCTCATCTTTTTCTTTATCACTTAATTTATTTTTTGGAGGCGATAAGGGTCCTTTTCTTTTATCAGTTAAAGAAAGTTTCCAGCGGTTGAAAGTTTTAATATCAATTTCTAAATCGCTGCAGGCAAGTTTAAGTCTACAGCCATTTTTAGAAGAGGTGTTAATTAATTCAAGACAAACTTCTTTGTCATCAGGACTTAATCTTCGTCCTCTTTGACCCCCCAGATCTCGTGGCTTTTTTTTAACAAGATGATTCTAGCAGACTGTTCAGCTAGAGCTTTTTCAGCTCGATTTAAAGATCTTTCTAAGTTTATTTTATCTTTCCTTAAAGTTTTAATTTCAGGATCAAGTGAAGGTCTTCCAACAGGATTTTGTCCAAGTAATTCTTTTTCAAAATTAATAAGGTCTGAAGAGTTAAGTCCATTTTCTCTAAGAAATTTTCCAAGTTCGTTTTCATTTAAAGATTGAGTTTTTTTAATAAAGTTAAGTTTGTCTTCAAGAGAGAGTTTTTTATTGCTGTTGCTGTGGGTCATAGAATTTAAATTAGCATATTTTTTCTTCCATCCATAGAGGGTTGAAGAGGCAATGTTAAGTTTACTAGCGGTGTAAGTGAGTCCTTTTTTGTCAGCGAGTAATTTTTTCACAGCGTTGAGTTTAAAGTTTTCATTATAAGTTTTATTGAGGTTATTGTTTTTCATGTGTTTTCCTTTTTAAGCCCCTGATATTGTTTAAATAAAGTGGATTTCAAAAGTTAAACTGAATTTTAAATAATTAATTTTTCTCTCAGGTCCCAACTATCCAAAAACCGGGGGATATTGGCTTCATTGAAGGGTCACACTAAAATTGTAAAAGCGTTAATTGACGCTGGGGCTGATCTGAATATTCAAAATAAATATAAAAACACAGCTTTTATATTGGCTTCATGGAAGGGTCACACTCAACTTGCAAAAGCGTTAATTGACGCTGGGGCTGATGTAAATATTCAAGGTAAAGATAAAAACACAGCTCTTATATTGGCTTCATGGGGGGGCTACACTCAACTTGCAAAAGCGTTAATTGACGCTGGGGCTGATGTAAATATTCAAGATAAAGATAAAAACACAGCTCTTATACGGGCTTCATGGAAGGGTCACACTAAAATTGTAAAAGCGTTAATTGACGCTGGGGCTGATCTGAATATTCAAAATAAATATAAAAACACAGCTCTTATATTGGCTTTAGTGGAGAACCACGATGAAATTGCAAAAATGTTAATTGACGCTGGAGCACAGAGAGACAGGGGTAGATTACTGTAAAAACAAAGAAATAAAAAACAACAGTTATGAAAGGTAGGAGTAACACTTCTCATATTTTCACAAACTTCTTTTGCAAGTTACTATTGCGAGGCATTCTGCGGTGGACTCGATGATGTGAATGTTGATCGAGGTGGAACATTTTATTATCGTATTTATACAAGAGCTAAGTATATTGCTCACCCTATTTGGGGGGAGGGAGGAAGTAAAACCAAAGCCTTTCGCCAAATGAAAAAAGAATGTAGAGTTTATTCTAAAAGATATATTTTACATCATGGTTTTATTGGTGATTATGCTTATGAGACACATACAGGTTTAATTGCTTCAGGTAATTTACGAGGAGCCTCTCCATCAAATTCATGCAAAAAAAACTAGCTTCTGAAAACTGATCCGTTCAGTTGAGTTAAAAAATGAGAAAAAGGCGACCTCAAAGCTGCCTTTTTTTATATTTAAAATTCCCCACTTTTTAAAATAAGTCTTGAAGCCATAAAAAGAAAATACAAAGTTTACTTGTTTTTCAACTCATATCTTCTCAAATTTCTTATAATCCCTAAGAAATTTAAAACGAAGAACAAAAATAAACCATTTTTGATAAAAGAGTAAGAAGCTGTTTGAAAAGTCTAATTTGACTTGATTTAATAAGGCAAGAACTTCAAGGAAGAGGTAAAAATGTCTATTAAAAAAGGTTACGGAAGCGATTTAACAGATACTCAGTGGGAACAGCTCAAAAAATATTTACCAAAAGCAAAATCTGGAGGTCAACCAAGAGAAGTTGATCTTAGAGAAATAATGAACGCAATATTTTATATCAACAAAACAAGCTGTCCGTGGAGGTGGCTGCCAAAGGACTACCCACCGTGGCAAACAGTATATTCGTATTTTAGAAGTTGGCGTCTTTCAGGGGCCTGGGAAAAAAATCAACTCCCAATTGAGCAAGTACTTGAGGAAAAAAGAGGGAAGAAATTCAACACCCTCAGGGGCGTGCATGGACTCTCAGTCTGTGAAGACTACTTCTGTGGGAGGAATAAAGGGCTACGATGGTGGGAAAAAGGTGGTTGGCCGCAAACGCCACATTCTAGTGGATACTTTGGGGTTCATAATGACAGTGGTTGTACATGCAGCTGACATTCAAGATAGAGATGGTGGGATTTTAGTTTTACAAAATATCATTTCAAGGTTTTCAAGTTTAAAATTGATTTAGGTAGATGGCGGTTACCGTGGGGACTTCATTCACTTTGCTAAAACTCTTTTCAGCCGTACCCTTGAGGTGGTTTTACGAACCGACAAGGATCCAGGATTTAAGGTTGTTAAAAAACGTTGGATTGTTGAACGAACTTTTGCATGGCTAGGAAATTATAGAAGGCATTCTAAAGATTATAAAAGGCTGGCAGAATCAAGTGAAGCTATGATTTATATTTCTATGATTCATCTCATGGTCAGGAGAATTTAAACTTTTCAAACAGCTTCTAAGGGAATTGCTATGATAATGCATATGTTGAAAGTTGGCTTTCAAGTTTAAAAAAAGAGTTTCTATATAGAGACCAACATAGTTTTTAATAACTGCAGGCTTAAATATTTTGCACAAGGCCATTTTATAAGTTTAAGGTTTTTATTTTTAATTAGAAGCTAGGCTATTATATACAAATGGATTTTATAAATTAAAATCTTTTTCTTTTTAGCTATTTAATTAAAAAATTTATCAATAAACTCATCACCATGAGTTGAATTTGACGTATAAGGCATAAAATTTAGATTATTTTTTAAAAAATCAGTATTTATTTGAGTAAAATTTTTTCCTCCCTCAGGGTGCTTAATAGACAAGCGCCCTCTTTTTTTTAATTCTTTTTGAGATTTATAAACTGAAATTCTATTAAAGACTTTTTGTTTTATAAATTGAGAAATTGTAAACGCGCCACCTTCAACAAAAACTGATTGAAAATCATATTCTTTATAAAAATCTTTTGAAAGCCTTTGTAAATCCCAGTCTCCTTTTAAATTCATATGTAGTTTTAAAAATGAATACTCAAAGGTTTTTGGAGGGGATTTTTTACAAAGAAAGATAATATCTTTTTTATTCCGAACACTTAAAATTTTTTTATTTTTAATATTTAATAAGCTTTTAAGGTTTGGATCAAAAATAATGACTTTAAGTGGTTTTTCGTAGCCTTTTTTTCTAACATTTAAGCTTGGATCATCTAACTCTAGTGTTCGCCTACCAATTAAAACTGCCTGACTTTGAGCCCGAAGATAGTGCGAGTGTTCTTGAGATTGCAAACTGGTGATCCAAGGGCTTCCCTCTTTTACCGCAGTTTTTTTATCTGCACTTTCAGCCCACTTTAAATGAATATATGTTTTTTTGTTTTCAAAAGTATAAAAAAACTTATGATTTAATATCCTGTTTAATTTAAAATATTTATTATCAGCCTGAACAACTTGAACTCCAGCTTCTTTAATTTTTAAAAGACTTTTTCTTGACACTAAGGGATTTGGGTCTTTTGCAATATATATGAGTTTTTCAGGTTTTTTTTCAAGAATTAAATCCACACATGGAGGTGTTTTTCCATAATGTGAGCAAGGCTGTAAAGTTACAATTAATGTTAAACCCTTTGCTGAGTTAATATTTTTTAAACAATTTACTTCAGCATGTGCTTCACCATATTTTTGATGATACCCAAAAGAAATAAGCTTATTGGTTTTTTCATTAAGAAGAACTGAGCCTACAGAAGGGTTTGGCTCAACTAAGCCCATGCCTTGAGCTGCAAGTTGTAAAGAAAGCTTTAAACCTTCGTCTAAACTCATATGATCACCAACTTGGCAATTAATGGGTGTGAGCATTTTACTTTACTTAGACATCCATGATTTCCAATACTCATTAAGCTCTACCTTAGAAATTTCATTGGAAATTTTTAATGGCATTCGTGTATCAATCATTACAGCGTATTCATTGGTTTCTGTTTTTGTATTGATACTCTTAATAGCTTTAGGATGAGGACCATGGGGAAACCCTGATGGATGAAGGCTCATCATTCCAGCATGTAAATTATCACGACTGAAAAAATCTCCATCGTGATAAAATAAAACTTCATCATAATCAATGTTTTGATGATAAAAAGGAACCTTTAAGGCATCTTTGTCAGACTCTAAAGGTCTTGGTAGAAAAGTACAGACTACAAAATCTTTAGCCACAAAAGTTGTGTGCGCTGAGGGTGGTAAATGTGCTCTATGGCTCATTAACGGCATAAGGTCATTAACATGAAGAGTGTATGGGTATAGATCCCCCTTCCAACCTAAAGTGTCATAGACACTTTCTTCATAAATAAACGTAGTTTCCTTACCCATTTTCTTCACAATTATTTTACAAATTTCATAATCAAGGGAACTTAAGGTTTGATGAAGTTTGTCTAGGTTTGGTTTCACTAAAGCTTGTGTATCATATACTGCATTTCTTCCAACCATTCCACGATAAGGCTCATTAAAATGACTGTTCTTATTTTCCACAACAAAAAATTTAGAATCATTCTTAGGAAGAAACGTATGCCCTAAGGACTTTGGAATAACAATGTAGGTTCCTTTATTATATGTAAGAGATCCATATTCAGTAAGAAGCTCTCCTTCACCAAAATGGCAAAAATAGAGTAAATCACCGTCAGCATTTCTATAAGAGGTTTGATTGTTTGGATCTTTAGGGGAAATTAAAAATAACGAAATTTCAATTTGCTCATTAAACAAAAGCTTAATGAATTTTCCAGAATCATGGAGTTTAACAAGATCAAACATATGGGGCCTTAGTGGCCCTTTAATATCTACCCACCTTGTTGAGGGTTTTGGCTTTAAAAGGTGAGACACTCTACCAAAAAAACCTAAAAGCCCTTGTTCTTCTTCAAACTCCCCTTGAGGAATTCCTTTGTGAGCTTGTTTTGTGTGTCGACCTTGAGAGTAGTGGTGCATACTTATAAAAATCCTCTTTCTTTTTGATCTCTTTCAATGGCATTAAATAAAGCTTGAAAATTTCCTTCACCAAAACCGTTATGTTTTTTTCTCTGTATAATTTCAATAAAAATTGGACCGAATAAGTTTTTAGTAAAAATCTGTAATAAATAACCTTTTTCATCACCATCTACTAAGATCTTAAGTTCTTTTAATTTACTAACATCTTCTGTTACCTGGGGTAAGCGTGTTTTTAGCATATCATAATATGTGTCAGGCACTTCTAAAAAATCAATGCCTGATTCTCTCATTTTAGCAACAGTTTTAATAATATCATTTGTTCCTAAAGCAATGTGTTGGATACCTGATCCTTTGTACTCATTAATATATTCTTGAATTTGAGACCTTGGATCTGTTGGTTCATTAATTGGAATAGCAAGTTTTTGACATGGTGAACTCATAACTTTAGAAATCAAGCCTGTTAACGTACCCTTAATATTAAAAAACCTAGTTTCTTTAAAATTAAAAATGTTTGAATAAAAATCACACCATTTTTGCATTTCAGAAACAGGCACATTATTCGTTAAATGGTCAATATAACTAGCTCCAAACCCTTTAGAGTCAGCACCATTAAAATCAAAATCGTTATAAAAAGGATTTATATCATCTTTATAATCAATAAAATAAATTAGTGACTTACCAATTCCATAAATAGCATTAAATTTGCTTATATCTTTTCTATTAACATATGGAGTTGCTCCTCTCCTAATAGCCTCTTCATATGCTTTCTGAGCATCTAAAGTTCTTAAACCCATGGCACAAGCTGAAGCTCCATGCTCATCCTTAAAATCTTTAGCAAAACTATTGACCTCTTCATTAATAATAAACTTCACAGCTCCATGGTTATAAAAATAAATATTTTTTTCCTTATGCTTTCCAGTTAAAACAAACCCTAGGTTTTTAAAAGTTTCATGGAGAATTTTCGTATCAGCCCCTGCAAACTCAACGAATTCACACCCATCTAAGCCACACGGGTTTTCCCAAGCCTTAGTATTAATATTTTTTATCCTTAATTCTGTTTGTTGATTTATATCCACATAAACCCCCTTATATCAATTTTTAACCATAAAAGAGCATGGCTTTCAAGAGATAGTTTTTGATTTTATGTTTATTTTATAGTTAAAATTAAAGCTCACTTCATGAAACTTTTTTAATTAGCTTAATTTTTAAAGTTTCATTGAGCCATCATCTATATAAAGAGCTTTAATTTCTTCTTTTAGCTCTCAGCTTCTTGGTTTTTATAAGTTTTCTTATTGGTTTTAGCTTTGAATTTGAAAATATAATTTTTAAGCTCATACCTTTAAAAAAAAGTACAGAAAGCTAAAATCTAGCTTTCTGTATAAAACTCCTTTATTTTTAACGAAAAAATAACTTAAAAATATTTTCTCTATCTAAGTCAAAAGAATATGCTTGCTCTTTTTGTAAAACACCATTTTTAGTTTCTTGAAAAGAGATTTTTTCCTCTGGACAGTACCCAAGACAAGAAGTTAAAACGATTTTTTTCAAAGGTTTTTTATTAAAAACTCTAAAAAATTTAAGTTTAAGCTCTTTAAAAGACTCTAAACCCCAATAAAAACCCAGACCTTTAAAATCTTTTACTTTTTTAAGCCGTACTTGACAAGATTGGCAAATAAAAATTTTATCCTCCATTTTAAGAACCACTCGCTGCTAAAGAAAAAATACAAGATTCACCAATCTCACCACATAAAAAATCAACACAAGCCCCTCTTACACACAATGTTCCTAAGTACGACCCTTCACTAGTTTTACTTAAGGTATTAATTTGCATCTCAGACATTACAATTTTTTTATGGGATATAAACTTAAAAGCCGCCTCTTTTATAACCCATAAAAACTCTTCATTCCCTTTATTAAAAAATAATCGATCTTTTTTCGTAGAAATTCTGCTAATTACCTTAGGTGTAATCCTTTTTTTTTCTTCAATGTCAAACCCCATTTTTTTTTTAAAATAAACTGCATACCCACCTAATGATTTACAATGACTTATGGAGAAAAAAAAATTATCCAATTTAGGAAGCGTTTCTAAATTTAAAAAAGAAATGTTCTTAGTTTTTTTGTAAAGCTGTGCACGAATTTTTTTTCTATGATCTTTTTGTTCACTAGACCAGTCAGAAGATAAAAAGATTTCTCCTAGGGAAGTTTTTAAGCGTATGTTTGAAGCCTTCATAAAAACCTCTTTAGTTAATGAGTCTGTCCATGGTGTTTTGCTTTAAATAAATTTTTGTTCTCTTCATGAAATTACATAGCCTGGCTTGAGAAACTAACCTTTTTAATGTGTTTTTGATTTTTAGTCTATTTATTTTCATAAAAACCCTCTCCCCCATAAGTATTGGTTAATAAAAAGCTAGTTTGCTTTGCCACTTTTTAAGGCTGCAATAATTTGTTTAGAAATTTCTTTCAGTGATTCAAAAACTCCTATGCCCTCATGAGCTTGAGCTTGAAAATCAGAAAAAATATCTTCATTTAACTCCAATCTTAAATCTTTTAGTGGCATAGCATTTAAAAGATCTTGCTTATTGTACTGAATCACTAAAGGAAGATTTTTATAATTATAACCCTGCCTCTCTAAATTAGATTTTAACCCTTTAAAAGAACGCTTATTCTCTTCAAGACGCTCTTTTTGTGAATCTGCCACAAAAATAATCCCATCTAATCCTTTTAAAATCAACCTTCTACTGGCTTCATACACAACTTGACCAGGAACTGTATAAAGATGAAATCTCACATTATAGTCGTTGATCTTACCCACTTCTAAAGGAAGAAAGTCAAAGAAAAGAGTTCTTTCTGTATCTGTTGGAAGTGTAAAAAGCTCTGATTTTTGTAGATCTTGGAGCTGCTTATAAATCCACTGCATGTTTGTTGTTTTACCTCCCAAAGAAGGACCATAGTAAACAATCTTACAGTGAATCTCTTTTTTATTATAATTAATAAAAGACACCCTAAAGCTCTACTCTATTCTCTAAAGCTTTACTTAAGGTTCTTCCATCTACAAAATCAATATAAGAGCCCATGGGCACACCATGGGCTAATCTTGTAACTTGGACGTTGTAATCACTTAAAACTTTTTTAATATAAAGAGACGTAGTGTCTCCTTCCATATCGGCATCAAGTGCAATAACAACCTCTATTAAACCACTTTCACTTATTTTAGAAATTTTATTGATAAGCTGAGTAATTGTTAAATCTTCAGGGCCTACTCCATCTAAAGGTGCAATAGAACCATGAAGAACATGGTATCTACCTTTAAAAGCACCAGAGCTTTCAATTTTTGCAATGTCTGTAGGACTTTTAACCACACATATAATAGGATTTTGTTGTCTTTTTACATCTGAACAAAAAGCGCAAATACCTTCATTTTCTGTATAACAAAAACATTCACTACACTTTTTAATTTTTTTTTTCACATCTTCTAAGGCCTGTCTTAAGGACTCAACCTCTTGCTTATTTTTTTTAATAATACTTAAAGCTAAGCGCTGTGCTGTTTTAATACCAATGCCTGGCAGCTTTGAAAGCTCATGAGCTAAACGATCTATGGAGGGAATTTTTAAAAGCATAGTTAAAACATTCCTGGAATATTAGCGCTGCCTGTTACAGCCTCCATTTCAACCTTATAAGCATCCTTTGCTACCTTAATGGCATCATTAACTGCAAGCTGAATCATTTCTGCTAACATCTCTTTGTCACTACTTTTTAAAACCTCAGGTGCAACATCTGTTGAAGATATAAAGTACTCACCAGTAACTACAACCTTAACTGCACCACCACCAGCTGAACCAGTAAAGCTTTTAGAAACAAAGTCTTCTTGAACCTTTTTCACTCTATTCTGCATTTGATTAGCTTGTTTCATTAAATTTTGCATTCCACCAGGACCAAACCCCTTCATATTGTACTCCTTTATTATTTGCGTTCTTTAATATCTTTAATTTTAATTTTATACTTTGCTTGCATTGCTTTAATTACAGAATGATTCTCAATCTTTTTTTTTATTTTCTCAAGTTTTTCATCATGATTTTTTTTTTTAACAGCTTGAACACTTGGTTTAAGCTCTACTCCTTGAGGTTTTTTTATGTTGTACTCTACTGTGTTTCCAGCCCCCCAGCATAAGATCAGATCCTCTTGAACAAAATGTAAAAAATCCTCACTGCTCACTTGTTCTTTTAAAAAAGCATTCCTCTCATCTACAAAAAGACTTAAAACCTTAGCTTCTTTATCATAACTGTACTGACAAAGCTCAAGCTTTGATCCTATTACAGGGTTTTTCATTTTTAAGTTTGAAACAAAGCTTTCCCAATGATTAGGCTTATTTTCAGGTCTTTTATTTGAGACTTTTAATGCTGACACCACGGCCTTAGCCTTTCTAGCTGATTCCTTGTACTCAAGAGCCTGAGGCCTTTTATACTCTAAAACTGGTGTAGACGGTGTTTTAACCACTGATTCACCAACACCACCTACGCCTAAAAGATCATTATAGTAGGGCGATGTGCCTGCTTTTAAAAGTGTTATTTCTAAAAGTACATTGGGGTTAAAGGCTTTTACAAGCTGAACTGTTCCTTTAAAGCATATATCAAAAAGAATATACAAGTCTTCAAGATTTACTGTAGGTGCAAGTTTTGAATAAATATCTTTTTCAGCCTCAGAGTAGTCTTCTGATTTTTTAAGCTCGACTTCATTAATTTTAAATAAAATTAAATTCTTAATGTGAACCACAAGTTCTTCTAAATATGTTTGAGGATCTAGATTAAAATTTTTAATGCTCTTAAGTTCTTTAATTAACTTCAAGGCATCTTTACTAATCAATGCCTCTAAACTACTTTTAAAGTGATTAATATCTGTTATACCAAGGGTTTTTGCAATAGAATCTTTAATAAGCTTACCTGTAGAAAATGCAATACATTGGTCTAAAAAACTTAAAGAGTCTCTAATGCTACCCTCGCCCATTTGAGCAATTAAAAATAAGGCATCTTCTTCATACTCCACTTTTTCAGAATCACAAATTGTTTTTAAAAGTTGCACTACTTCAAGCAAGGGTACAGGTTTAAAATCATACCTTTGGCAACGAGAAAGAATTGTTTTAGGAAGCTTCTGGGCTTCTGTTGTTGCCATTATAAAGTACACCCCTAAAGGAGGTTCTTCTAAAGTTTTTAAAAGTGCATTAAAGGCACTTCCTGAAAGCATGTGGACTTCATCTATTATGTATATTTTTTTTGTTCCTGATGATGGATTAAAATTTACTTGGTCGCGAAGCTCTCTAATTGAGTCTACACCGTTATTTGAAGCTCCATCAATTTCTAAAACATCAAGGCTTTTGCTTATACAGATCTCAATACAATCTTGACAAACATCACATGGGGTTTGATCTTTCTTTAAATTTGTACATCTTAAAATTTTTGCAACAATTCTTGCTGTAGAAGTTTTGCCTGTACCACGAGGACCTGTAAAAAGCAAAGCATGGTGTAGGCGGTCTCTTGTAATAGCATTAATGAGTGTTTGTCTTATTGAAGACTGGCCTTTTAAATTAGCAAAAGATTGTGGCCTCCATTTACGAGCTATTACTTGATATGACATTTTCCCCCTCTAACTAGGAAAGTTTTAATGAAGGTTTAGACAAAAAAAGTGCCAGGTTACCCATATCACATGTGCACCTTACGGCCGCTGCTTTCTTTCGAATCTGACGGGGTTGGCAAAGCACGCCATTGTATAGGACCTGACGTTTTGTAAGCTAAAACAGCTAAAGCCTTTGGACAAGTATAAGAGCCTTGCATTATACTTTCTTAATGAGTTTATTTAATGGCATACAACTAGAGCTTTTTAAACTTATGGATTTTAAGAAGCCTATTTTCACAAATAAAGCTGCTGGAGGTTTAAGCAAAACCTCTTTAACTCGTCCTTTTTTTATAGAAAACCACTCCTACCCCAGTCAAATACTTAGAAAGCCTAGGCTTAGGGGTGTTCGTTTTAGCGTTAATTTACGTGGAGAGCTTCAAGTTCTAGCTAATAAATCTATAAATGATCTTCAGATTAGAAATCTTTTAAAACCACATGAGCCTTGGATACAAAAGCAAATGGTTAAAAATAGTTTAATTCGAGGACGTTTTCCACAAAAACTTTGGAAATCTGGAGAAACTTTTTTCTTTAATGGTAAAAAACTTAGTCTCATCTTTTCTCCAAGTTCTATTAAAAAAGCACAGATTAAGTTTATAAAAAATTCTTTTAAATACTCTTATCCCCTAGCTTGGCATGATTATGATTTAAAAGACTTTCATAAAAAACTACATGAAAAATTTTTACATTTTTTTAAACTTAAAGCTACTCAGGTTTTAAATAAAAAAGTCTCTTATTGGGCTAAGGAGATGGGGCTTTTTCCAAAAACTATTGCTTATAGGAATCAAAAATTAAGATGGGGCAGTTGCAGCTCTGTTGGAGTTATAAATTTAAATTGGCGTTTAATAGCTTTTGATGATGCTATACAAGACTATGTCATAGTTCATGAGCTTGCTCATTTAAAGCATCAAAATCACTCTAAAGAGTTTTGGGACCTTGTTGAAAACTTTTTACCCCATAGAAAACTTGCTGAAAAAAGGTTAGACCACACAGCTTTAATAGCAGATTGTTACTCTAAAAAATCTGAACTTTATGAAAACAACCCTGTTTATTTGGAATCTTAAATCGAAATTAAAATTGTTTTTTAAATAAAAATTTTTAAAGAATTTTACTCTAAGGTTGTTTAGTACTTATTCTACGACAATAGAAATTGGAGGTTATTTTTAAAGCGGCTGATTTTAAATAATTTATTGAGCTTTTAAGGAAAAAGCCGCACTTTAATGAATATGCGGTTCTCAAAGCTCTCTAGAAAGCTTGTCTGCTAACTTGTCAGCATCGAAGTGCTTAACTAGTATAATAAGCCTAAATGCGACAAAAATTTAAGCTGCCTTTAGATGCTTTTGAATTTTTTGGTAAAGGTGCTCTCTTTGAGTATTCTGATTGATTCTTAAAATTTTAGCACCTGAAGAGTTTAGAATTCTGCCAGCAGTTGCAATCATCTCAAACCGCAGTGTTTTTAAAGACTGAGCAGAAAAAATATTTGTCCTTTTTGCAGTTTTTTTCCTAGCTTCTGTTAAACTTGAATCAATTTGAAAATTGCGAACTAAATTGTAAGCCAAGAGTGAAATGTTTTGATGAGCAGAGTTGCCTTGATAGGATCTGGTTGGCACCACATCAAATGCAAACTCACCCTTTAGTTCTGAAATCTGATGCTCCATTGCACACCTGCCATTGAAAAAATCTAAAACCTTATCCGCACAGATGTCTTTATTTGAAGTGATGACTGAGTACTCATAAACACCATCATCTGGAGTAAACAAATCTAACTGGTGGCCTGACTTTGGAATCTTGTCAGAGATTTTTGATCTGAAAAAATAAAGCGGTATAGTGATACCCCATGCAGGAACTTCAATCTCCTTGTAAAACCAAGCCAGCTTTGAATTTGAGTGATTCCATCTAATGCGACTGTTGATCATGTCTTTTAACCCTAGCCATCTCCACATCGGAACCTTCATCGCAAACTCTATTTTTGATGAAAGTAAATACTTTAAAATGTCCTCTTTAAAAAATGCTGAATCCATACGGGTCTCAAGTCTAACTTTTCCAAGTTTAGATTCGACCTCACTAACAGATGCTTTGATGGTTTCCAAAGCGCCTGATTTTCCATCATGAACATTGCCTGGACGATTTTTGACTTTTAAAAAATGTCCAGTTTGAGCAATATAGCAAAGAAGTGGAAAGTAACTTTTTGAGTATCGTCTCTTTGGATTGTAGCCTCTAAAAGCCCATTCAACTTGATTGCCACAGCTTAGAACAGTGCCGTCAAAATCTAGAGTTACAGTTTTTAGGTCAAGCTCTCCAACTTTTTCTAAGGCCATATCTGAATTTAACTTTACTAAGGCTTGGAGCGAATCATTTGTAAACTGACCTAGCCATCTGCTGACAGTTCGATCTGATGGTAAAGTCTTAAGCCCACAAAGCCTTTTAACAAGAGGGTCATCGCCAATAAAGCCTATATGTCGCAGGCGCTTACCGCCTGTAAGCCACAGTGCAATAAAAACTAAAACATAGTGAACAACACTGTAGTCTCCGCCAAAGTCAAAACCGCGAAAGGCAGATCTGATGCGGGAATTAAGGTTTATGAGGTGAAAGTATTTTCTGAAAAGTTCAAGCCCTGAGTAAGACGTAATGCTCTGCTTAGCAAACTCAATTTGTAAATCGGATTTGACGACGCTTAAAATATCTTGTCTTCTATATCTCATTGAAATGGCCTTTGGTTACAATGTTTTTTGTTTTTAGTAACTCAATGAAACCAAGTTGCCTTAGGTCTTTCAATCTTTTTCTTCTTTAAAACCCTTTAAATTTTTGTCGCATTTAGGTAAGTTCTTCATGATTAGAGGGTTTAAAAGCTTGTAAGTGACCTTTAAGGTTCTCTTCTATCTCTCCTCCACCATCAAGCCACATCTTCCCTCCTAAAAGGGTAGTTAGTACACCTGCAGTCCATACATGGCTTTTTTGAATAGCTGGTGGATTTGGAAAAGACCTTAATAGAACTATCCCTGCTATGGAAGCTGTGACAACTGTGCCCATAACAATAATCGATTTGAAAAACTCGACCATATCTCTTTTATGATCAAATAGTTGTCTCTTCGCATACAATTCTGTATATCCTTTTGGACTTCCAATAGGTATTGAACAAGCAGTTTCTAAATTACCTTCATTATTATTTAAATATTTGCAGTAATTAAAACTGACATTCCCATCTTCCAGGTAATTAACTCGAACGCCACTAATAAGCCCCTTATGATTATAAGAGTCTTTATCGACAAAAGTTACGCTACCTGCTGTTAATGCTAAAGACTCAAATGTCATTGACATTAAGATTAATACTTTTGTTATTAAGCTTTTCATATTTTTACCTACTCCAAAGTCAGTTGTTTTATTTTCGTTTTCACAACTGAGCTAATATCACCCCCTTGTTTTTATTTAAATGAAAAAAACCAATAATGAAAAGATTTCAAAAAGGTGTCAAAAAAAATAGACGACTAGACCCCTCTTTCCTTAATTTGCACGGCCGACGCACTCAATTCAGTCTAATTTCAAGACTTGTTTCAAGAAACTGTTATCACGAAAGGCCCTTAATCTTTTTGATTTCATAGTGGCTTTTGAACTTTCTTGTTTGAATAAATTTAGCCCCATGAATAAGGTTATTTTAGAGCGGCTGATTTTAAATAATTTATTAAACTTTTAAGAAAAAGCCGCACCTTAATCAAGATGTGGCTTAAGAAAATTAGTAGGAAGGGTAAATGGTTACTAAAATACGACTGATTCTAGCTTTACCATATAGTGAAACCAATTCAATTTGAGAAGCCGAGTCTTCAATGGTTACGTGATAACTAGGATCACGACCAGGAACATAAATAGTTCCTTTAACTTCACCATTAACAACAACATTAAACATAGCATCTTCACCAACACCTTCAGCGCTAATAATGAGTTTTTTCATTGCAGTAAACTCATCTAAATAAACTGTTTTAGTTGTTCCTGAGTAAAGAGTTAAGGAACTGCCACTAAGAGCATCAAAGGTTGTTCGCTCAGATGATCTTTTCCCTGGAAAGCGAGAAGAGCAGTTAAACTCATTTAAAATTTTATCTGCACTGTGACCAGCAAATTGAACAGCCTCATAATAGTTGAAAAAATCTGACGAGTAATTCTTTATTCGATCACCGACATAATAAAGCTCGTCAATGGTACATGCTAGTTGAGTGGCAAAAACAGAATCTTCTAAGTCTTTAATTATAAAACCAGTGGTTTCACCAAAAACAGAAAGAAAAACATTAGGAACGCCTAAAGGGTAGTAATGAGTTATGTTTCCTTCTACACTCTTTGTAGCGAGTCTATCCATAACCATTTTTAATTGCCATTTAGCAAACTTAACATAGTTTTTTTCAAATCTAGAGTTTCCAAAAAGTCCACAAAAATGACAGTTTCGACTCTGAGCAAACTTTAAATCAAGTTTTTTAGAAGCAAAAGAAATAAATTCATAGTATTCAAAAAGAAAATAATTCAGTGTTCTTTGGTAGAGTTGATTTTCCTCTCTTTGTTCAACAATTTTTTGAGCTAACTTAAGTCCTCGCTGAATAGCTTTACTGGTAAAAGTTGAATTGTAGTAAGGCTCTATATTTTCTAAAGAGTTTTGAAGACCTTGTATTAAAGAATTACTTGCTAATTCATAGCGACCATAATCCATATGCTTTTCTGCTTTATAGTGTGCACGCTTAAGAACTCTTAGCTGATCCTGGCACCAGGACTGAATGGACTGCTTATAATTGCTCCCATAAGAAACGTTAGAATTAACAGCTACAAATAGTAGCAGTGATAAAGTGATAAGTTTCATTTTATTCTCCTTTTGTTCAACGTTTTTGTTGATACATTAAAACTTTTTTAATGAAGCTTTTAATAATAAGCAAGGGGTTTAAAAAGAAACCGATGACCTTAGTCATCGGTTGATTTGTGTTGTAAGAAATATGATTTTTTTTTAAAAAGGTTTGACTATTTTTTATCTAAAATAAAAGTTCTTTAATTTACTCAGGAAAAAGGTAACGCTCAGTTCCCTCTGATAGTACCATATCTTGATTACTACGATCTAAGGTAAAAAAACTAATTAAAATAAGGTTTAGGCTTAAAGCTATTTTCATTTTTTATCTCCTCTTTTTGTCTTTCAAAATATAAAACTTAAATTTTTGTTAAACTTAAATTAAAAATCATTAGTGTAGTGTTCTTACAAGACGGAAGCTTAGTATAGCAAAACTTACGTTTAAACTCCCCAAGCATCCATCTCAAAAAACCATACTCACTGCAGTTGAACATATCTGATTTTCAGTTCTCCACACATGATCATAACTATCATTAGTTTTAAATGCAAATTCCCCATTATTGAGACTAACACGGATGGATTTAATATTCCATCTTTTGCTGCTCACCTTTTCTAGGTTCATCTTTTTAAGGTTATTAATACATGATCTTGTAAGGCTATCAATATTATTACCTTCAGCAAATGTTATAAAGTCCCCAGGAGAAGCATGGGCAAATAAAGCATATCTATATTTTGAAAGTTTAACACCACCCCCAAAAGCACTGCTAACAGCAAGTGCCTGAACTACTCCACATTTTTCGTCTGGAGTTTCCCACCAATCATACATATTATAGGCTTCTACTGGCTTCATCTTATTGACACCAACAGCGATGTAAGAAGAACTCCCTTCAAAAATAGAATTTACTTTAGAACGGCACTTGGTCACAAGGTCTTTTAAAGATCTAGCCTCAACTAAAAAGCTGCTGCTCTTGTCTATCTCAATTGACACGATAAAACTGTCATTACTACCATACAAATCATCTTGGAAATCAGGTGCATCTTTTACCGTCCTAAAACTACGTCTTATTTGCCTAGTCTCTACAATGAAATCTTGGTCACTCATGGCTTCTGTGTTGGTAGGAAGCAACTTAAGCAGGTTATTAATTATTACTATGTTAGGATTATAAGCTTTAACTTCTAAATCTCTATATAAATCCCATTGTAAAAATTCTAAGCTCATTTTAGAAACCTCATACTGGGCTGAAGCATCAAAAATTGATTTAGAAATCTCAAATAAAAATTTATAATACTCCTTTCCAAACTCAGCAAAAGGAATGGGCCTTCTTTCTTCTTGAGCCTGTAAACGACTTAAATCAGATTCATAGTATTCAAGTGCCTTAACTATACTTTGCTCAAGAACTCTTATTCGTGTATTCATACTTCGCACTAGGTTTGCATCAGTCTCTGAAACTAGCGTTTGATGAACTAAAACCCCACGGTTAAGAACATACCTCATAAGAAGCTCACTATTCTTAGGTGCTGAAGCAAGAACACCCTCCTTAATTCCTAGAAGAAGGTGTTTTTCTCTGCGTTTTTTAGGAAGGTCCTTACTGTATTCAAGAAGATTTTTTAAAAAGATTTGGCTCGTGTTTGCCCAAGGTAAAAACTCTTTCATTTGCTCAGGAGAAAGGTAACGCTCAGTTCCCTCTGATAGTGCCACATCTTGACCACCAAGATCTAAAGTAATTTCACTATTTGCAAGGCTAGACCCTAAAGTAAAAAAACTAATTGATATAAGACTTAAAAAAATTTTCATTTGCTACCTCCATAATTGTTAACGTTTTTATTACTAAAGTAACTACGCCCTCTTTTTTTACCAAGCCTAAATATAAAAGCATCTTGATCATGTCCAGGGCGGATAAGATAAAAGATAACTTTTTTACTAGAACCTCTACTCTTTTCTTTAAGAAAAACCCCAATAGCTCGTGGGCCTTTTGTTTCTTGAGCACCTAATCTAGTATCAGGGTTAAGAGTATATATTTTAGAAAGTTTTTCTTTAAGGGCAAAACTACCATTGAGTTTTGTACTCGTAAAAACTGCTAGGCTTTCACTTTCAAGAGCATTAAACCTGCCAATGGAAAGAGCCTTACCGTAGTGCCCCTCAACAGCAGTGCTCCATTGCCATTTATCAGAATACTTCTTTAAGGAAAATATCATATACTCCTTAAAACCAATCTGATTACCCGATTGAGAGGACGTAATTTTTATTTCATTAGAGATAATTTGGAGAACAAGGCTAGGATCATCGTTTTGAATACCAATTTCTCCATCACCAATAGCTTGAAGAGGCGTCATGGTGTAGGTTGCTTCTTGTAAAGAATCCAGTAAGTAAATACCTACTTTTTTATCTTTTATAAAAAGACCAAAGAAAGAGCCTTTTCTACCAGGAACTTCTTTTAGAACCATGGTGATTTCCTTAGAGTCGCTAAACTTACCAGTAAAGGCTCCTTCTTTAAGATCAGCAGCTCCAACACTTGATAAAATTAGTAGCGCTAAAAATAATCCAATTTGTTTTTTCATATATTCCTCCAAGTTAATTTTTTTTAAAAGCAATTTTCGTTAAATGTTATCGAATTATGTATTTCCTTTATTTGAGCAATAACATAGTTTTCAGCAACACGGTCATTGTCAAAAAGCTCTTCATTGCCAAGGTTATATTGTACAACAATGTCAAAAAGAACTGTTATTTTTTGAAGAGAGCAGTTTAAGCGATACTTAAAAAGAGAATCTACCACATCACTTTTTACCCCTTCTAAGGTGATTTCAGTAGCTTTAAGAAAATTAGATGTTTTTCCTATAGCCATAAACTCTAAACCACGAGTAAAGGTAAAGGTGTCTAAAAACCACTTTAATTGAGCAGCCGCATATTCAACAATCTTTTTTTCAAACCTTTTTCCATCAAAGGATTTAAGGGAGTTTTCTTCATGTGCTTTTTTAAACGGAATATATTCTTTAACATCTAACGTAAGAGAGATCTGAGTAATAAAAGAATAGTATTCATTCATTATACGGTTGATGTTTCTTTTTTCACGTTTTGATTTAGTAATGTCTTGTGCCTCAAGGATGGTAAAAAGTTCAACTCCTCTCACTAAAGCACGGTTAGTAAAACTTTGATTGCCCTTTGAAGATTGAGCTCCAGCAATTAAACCATTTAAAAGAATCTTGTTAGCCTTGTAATAATTCCCTGAGGCATTAAGTTTTAAGTAAGCTCTTTGCTTAAAGGCATAAAGCTTTTCTATTTGATTGTGACACCATTCAGCTAGAAACTCACTGCCTATATCACCCCCTCCAATATTAGTGCCTCCAAAAGCTTGTAGGCTTGATGATAGTAAGTCTTCACTGGCATGAGGAAATATAAGGGTCGTTTCTTTATTAGACGCTTTTCTTAAATCATTAATGCCTAATTCTTCACAGAAGCTAGTTATTGAAAACAGTAGTAATCCAGATAACAGTATAATTTTCATTTTTTCCTCCATTTCTCAACTTGAGAAAGTAAATAGTGGCTGTGTTCTTGTACTATAAAATAACAACCGTTTTTTTAAACCTTTAGTACTTAGGGGCTTGCTTCTAGCTGAGCCTTTGAGCACAAGCAAGAAATTTATAAAAAAACAGATGACTCTAGTCATCAGTATATAAAAAATTTAATAAGGGTATAGAAAAAGAGTGTAAAAATTATAAATATCTTCTGGTCGCTTATTCATCACTTTAAAAGGAAAGGATTTTTCTAAGAAAAGAATTTCAAAATGAGGGGGAAGGCCTCTGGTTTTTTGAGTATTAGAAGACTTTACAAGAAGTGCTGTTCCTTGGTGAAGAGCGTTGAGTTTTTCTAAAAGACCCTCCTCTTTTAAAGAAAAAATAGGCATAAGAGAGCTTGTGGTGGGAAAGAGTTGATAGTGGGATGTCAACTTTTGCCCTGGGGTAAAAGAAATTTGATTGTGAGCTCTAGCAATCATAAAATCACGATAAATTTGATGGAAACCCTGACAAATTCTATATTTTTTAATTAAAATGTGGACAAGCTCTGCACCTGTTTGATTTTTCATTGACTGGGTGAGCTTCCAGAAAAGAGGAGCTTTGCCACACTTTTCTTGAAGGTAATAAAGAAAAAGAAAGCTCTGGCCATAATCTGTAAGGTTTATATTAAAGGGATCATAAGAAACTACTAGGGGGCGGCTGTGACTTTTACTAAAGGCTTGAATGGATTTCCAGTGAACACGGTTAGTTAAATAGTACTCAAAAAGCCTTGCCATACCTTCTTTAAGCCAGGCCTCTTCATGGGGGCGATAAAGGTGATGAATAAAGTGAAAAAATTCATGGAAAAAAAGAGACTTTCCATCATTTTGAAGAAGAGAGCTTATATTAAATAGGATTTTTGATCGCTTTTTTCCACCAATAAAGAGGCCGTGTTCTTCCTCATTAAAATGGACTTGAATAATAAGTTTTTGGAG
This sequence comes from Bdellovibrionales bacterium, assembly GCA_965205365.1. Taxonomy (GTDB): domain Bacteria; phylum Bdellovibrionota; class Bdellovibrionia; order Bdellovibrionales; family UBA1609; genus JALZUR01. The sequence goes on along the minus strand of CBDBGT010000005.1, from coordinate 656,304 downwards.
TGTTAGCTTTTTCTTTATTGATAAAGGTAAAAATTCATCAAGCTCATGGATTGCAGTTTGAAAGAGTTTAGCTAAATTTCTTTCTAATATAAAACGGCTTTGAGGGTTCATCTTATCTAGTTGCTTTGTCAAGATATGAATATTACTTGCCCAGGTAGGACGAGCTAGGGCTTTACATTCAACTCCTAAAACTGATAAGAATATAAACCCTATAAAATGCCAAAATACTTTGTTCATAATACCTATACCCATAATTTAATTGATCTAAAGCTGCTCCCTATATAAAGGCCCATTGCTACCACAGTTAATTCTTTAAACCTATAAAGTAAAATAGTAGTGTAAAAAATTTAGACTGCTTTTTTATACTGAAATTTATTTATTACTGGGAACACGGTGTAGTCTACATAGCTTTGATTTAATAGAATAGAGCTTAGAGGGCGAAGAAGCAGCAATGAGTTTTATTAGCTTAATAATTACAATTACTTAGTCTAATGGTATAATTTTTGCTCCGTTATTAAGATTTGCCTTAATTAGGAGAAAAGAGATGACAAGTTGGTTAGGTGGATCAGCCCTAAAAAGTATACAGGGATATTTAGATATTGGAGCAAAAGTATCTCCTAGAGCATGGGAGCTAATAAACAATATAGAAAAACAATTTCCAGGTCAGATTAAAAAAAAGCTGCTTGCTCAAGCAATTGTTCAATATTTTAATCCAGACACCATAAGAAATTCACATAAACAAGAAGCATTACTATTATCCCTTAACGGCAATAAAGAAATATTTAATGTCATTATTACAGAGCTTAAAGAAATTCTATTTGATTTTGAAATTTTTAAAAAGAATCGTTTAGATGTTAATAAAATTTTTAAAAAAGTAGCAGCCTTTTATAAAAAAAATAAAATTATTAAAAAAACAATTGTTATTAAAAAATTACATTGAAGCATACAGCAGAGTATTTAAGTTAAGGTGGCTAGATTCTACAGGAAAGCTTTCTGAAAGAAAAGTTAAACAATTAAAAGAAGCTCTTAAAGAAGAAAAAGATTCAATCATAAAATCTCTTACTGCTTTTGAATTAGAAATATTAAATATGCAAATTCAAAGAAAAGTAGCTGGTCAGTTTTTTTCAAATTATGGCGGCTTATTTAATAAAAAAGATAGATCCCTTGTATGGTTTGCAGCAGGGCCACGTGGTGTTTCTAGAGAAAATTTTAAAAGTATGAATATAAATATGTTCAAAATAAAAAGATAGAGCTAACAAGAGAAAATATCAAAAAAGTTCTTAATATACTAACTTCTAGTTTTCATTTCGGATTGGTTAAAAATACAAAACTGAGTTCATTGCTTAAACAAAGCGAATACAAAAACTGGCAAGCCCTACAAAACATGGCCATAAGTTCAGCTCAAAAATCATTACCCTTAACAAAAGAACTTGTTAATGAGTTTCTTTTACTGGCGAGTCAAACATCTAATAAAAGGCATCTGCCACATGGCTACAGAACCCATACTAAAAAACATGAAATATGGCCCGGGGGCAAGAATTCGGCAACTATTGGTTATTTACATTAAGTGAGCTACAGCATTTTTTTAAGCTGCCATATTTAAAACTACCTAAAAATATTTTTCGTACATCTCCCACCTCAATAGCAGTAAGTCATCTAAAATATAAAGAACCGGGAAAAGAAATAGTTGAGGAAGTAAGAAATCTTGTACATTTATACAATGAAAGTACACAGCCCGCCTTCATAAAGGCTGTTTTCTTTTATAAAGATCTCATAACCTTACACCCTCTTACTGATGGCAATGGTCGTGGGGCTCGAGCAATTTTAAGTTTTTTATTACTAAAAGAAGGAATTCTTCCTCCATCTTTAGGCTTAGAGATTTCAGGGGATTTATATTTAAACGGGCAAGATTTTATTGACTTGATGAAAACAGGAATTAGCTATAGTTGGGATATGCTCTAAGCGTAGCTTAGAAAGTGGTTTTTGATCACTTAAAAGTTTTTTAAAAAGTCTAAATTCTCCTGACCACAAGGTGAATCATAAAAATATTCCTATTTTAAAAAAAGTTACCAAGTTTTAAACTTTAAACCAAAGGGCTGCGCTCGCCTAGTTAAAATATCCATAGCTTGATTTAACTCCTAAATTTTAAAAATAGTCTATAAAAAAAATTATGTCAGTTAGGTAATTAATTTTTTAACGTAAATCCAAAAAACTTTGTGATGAATGTTTTGTCAACATTAATAACAGATTTAAAACGTCCAAACTCGAGTGAAATATTAAAAAATTGAATCTCCTGCAAAATGAACACCACTAAGTTCTGACATAGAACGATTAAGAGTTACTAAGTCTTTTAAATTAAATTTTGACAAATGATTGTGTCCACAAGCACGAGCCATTACTTGCATTAATTCTGTTGAAGCATGAAAGAAACTGTGGAGTCGTTTTGCAGACTCATCAATAATTAATCGACGACGTAAATCTTTTTTTTGAGTTGCAATACCCACTGGGCAATTGTTTGTATGACAAGCCCTCATACCTAAGCAGCCAATTGCTTGAAGTGCTGAATTAGACAGGGCAATGGCATCTGCCCCAAGGGCTAAGGCTTTAATAAAATCTGGTGCCACACGAAGTCCTCCTGTAACTATTAAACTTACATGAGATGCCTTTTGAGCATCTAAATAGCGCCGAGCTCGAGCTAAAGCTGGTATGGTTGGAACAGAAATATGATCTCTAAAAATTAACGGTGCAGCTCCCGTGCCACCTCCCCGTCCATCAAGAATTACATAGTCCACTCCAATATGAAGAGCTGCAGCAATATCCTCCTCTACTCTTTGAGCGGAAAGTTTATACCCTATGGGTATTCCCCCTGTAGCTTGGCGTACTGTATTTGCAAATTTTTTTATATCATCAAGACTGTTCCAATCACAAAATCGACTTGGTGATATTGCAGCTTCTCCTTCCTGTAAACCTCGAACAGAAGCAATTTTTTTACTAACTTTATTTCCTGGTAAATGCCCTCCTGTTCCAGTTTTTGCCCCTTGTCCACCTTTAAAGTGAAAAGCTTGGCAAAGTTTAGCTTTTTTAATGTCATAACCAAATCGCCCTGATGCTAGCTCGTAAAAATACCTTGAGTTAGAGGCCTGTTCTTCTGGCAACATTCCCCCTTCTCCACTACAAATTCCAGTCCCTGCTAATTCAGCCCCTTTTGCAAGAGCTATTTTAGCTTCTTCTGATAAAGCACCAAAACTCATATCTGAAACAAACAGCGGAATTTTAAGATGTAAAGGTTTACGGGCTTTAGGGCCAATGACAACATCACTTTGAACAAGCTCATTATCTAGTAATGGGAAGCGCTTTAACTGAGCTGTGGTAATTTGTATTTTATCCCAATGAGGAAGGTTTGATTGTTCAACTCCCATGGCACCAGTTGGACCATGGTGGCCTACTTTTTTTAAACCATGTTTTGCAAGATGTTGAATTAAATCATTGGCCGGCTCTTCTTTTGTTCCATGAACATCTTGGTATAAACCAAGGTACTCTTCACGATTAAATGGCTGTGGATGATTTTTAGCCCACTCACTCACTTCATCCACATTAAGAAAAACCGCACCATCTTCAATCCAAGAGCTAAATTTTTTCAAAGCTTCTTTATTATTATACTCACTTACACCTGTATCTAAACGATAGTCCCAACCATGAAGACCACAAATAAGATTGTTTCCATGAACATGTCCATCAGACATTAAGGCACCACGGTGCAAACACCGCCCATACATTACTGAAACCTCATCACCGTAACGAATTACAACTAGGTCAACACCAGCTATTAATTTATAACTTGGCTTACGATCAATTAATTCACTTAATTCAAATATTTTAATTTTTTTCATAATAAGCACCTTTTATAATCTTTTTATTGACTCCACATCTAAACGCAGAAACAGCATATCATCATGTTTCTTAACAAACCCTGTAATTGAAATTGGATCACCAACATAAGCAACAATATCTTCTACCAGTGGACCACCGTTTTTATCAGTTAATAAATAATAGGTTTCATTAGATAGCTTATTTCTTGTTACAAACATAGGAGGAATTCCGCCACGTATACATAAAACAGCGCAAGATTTATGAACCTTACCCCCTCCAGGCTTCATTGCTCCTATATAGCATTTTGGATCAACAATTTCTCCCTTTAGGTGAACAGTCCCTATATTTTCAGTTTTTAAAGGATAAAAATCTAAAGGGTTAAAATTTGAAGTCTTAATGTTTTCTTCACCATCTAATACTGAGAAAACAAACCGACCATGTTGACGAATCATAACACCCTTTAAATCTAAGGCCTGATTGTATTTTCCTTTTATACGATTTTGAATAGATGTTTTAGTCATGGATGTTAGTATTGCAGTTTGAACAGGGCTTTTTTTTGATTCTTTAAAGCGTAGTAAATCATAGGGAAATTTTGATATTACACCTTGAACAACAATGGCCCCATTTGCGTTAGGACTCCAGCCAGTTCCATTTTTAGGCTGAACCTGCTCTCTTGCAACTAAAACACCCAATAGAATAAAAAAAACACCTATTATACTTACAGTAACAAGTAAAAATTTCTTATAAGTTTTTGGTATTGGAAAATAACCAACATAAAATTCATGGTTCTTCATTTAATTCTCCACTTTTTGATGGTGTTACAAAGGTTCCTGGAGCTTGTGCCTGAGTAGAGACGTAAACATAATCATCAGTTATTTTAGTTTCATATGTAACTACTTTTTCTTTAAAAGGAGGAGGGCTTTGGCCATTTTCAACCGTGTACTGCCACCCATGCCATGGACAAGTGATACAATCATCAATAATTTTACCTTCACCAAGAGGACCACCTTGATGGGCACATACATTTGTTACAGCACTAAAGCCTTTTTTATGTTTAAACACTGCTACACTTTTTCCACCCCCTGTGGTGATAACCTTAGCCCTGTTTTGAATAAATTCATTAATTTTTGCAACTTTAACCCAGTTTAATTCTGACACACTTACAGTATCAAGTTTGTAGGCTTTAATTCCTGCAATTATGTGTAATCCACTTATGCTCAAAAAACCCAAAACTATAAGGAATGTGTAAGCAAGGCTTTGTTCGGATTGATAAACTCCAAGAAGAACATGAGCTACTATTAAAAAATAGGCTAAGTAAATAAACATATGCATTGATTTCCAAAAGATTTTGCCAAAAAACTTTTGCCAGAAATCATGACTTGTAGAAGCAAGGGCAAATAAAATAAAAAAAGCCCCTAACCCAAATAGTTCAAAGGGAAAGGCTGATAAAGACTTATATTCTGTATTTCCAATTAAAAGGGATACTAATGGGTTCATTACTCCAAAACCATGATAAAATAACATCACCAAAAACACATGTAAAAGCGCTATAAAAAATGTCATAACACCTAGGTGACGTCGATTATAAAGTAGGGGTAAAAATCTTTTATCTATGCGCGCCAAAGGACCAATTGCTAATATAATATGTATAAATGTAATAGCACATAAACCAAACCCACGTATAAGAAGGGTCATTAAACTAAACTCACTGGGCTTATTAAAAGAAATTAAACTCGTAATTAAAAAGCACAAGAATAGTAAAAAGAAAAAAGCTACACAGATAAGATCATACCACTTCTTATGCTCTGTCCACTGTACTCTTTTATAATCAACGCTCATGATGGTGCCCTTTATTGCTAAAGTTTTTATTGATATCTGGTTGTCGGTTAGTTTGAGTAAAGTAAAATAAAATTATTAATGCTGGAAATATAAATAGCCAAATATATAAATGAACTCTTCGTTGTTTTTTAATCATTTTTTTTCTCCACAACTAGCAATGAGTGGCCAGAGCATTATTGTAGCCGGCACCATTAAAAATTTTACACTCCACTTTGCTTTAGTAAAAACTGGATCAATTTTTGAAATTCGTATTTTAAAAAAATATACTGAATAAACAAGACCTATTAGAATATATAAGCCTACTAATAAAACTATATTTTCTGCCATGACTTTTGACATAAGACCTCCTATATGAGTTTTGCGTCGGTAATAATTTCAACAAGAGAGGGCCCTTTCTTATGAGCAATGGCTTTCTTTAAGGCAGCCTTAAGCTCTATAATTTTATTAACCTGAATTCCTAAACCACCGCAGTTTTGAGCATATTTTGCAAAATTTGGATTGTGCAAAGAAGTTTGCCAAACCTGCCATTTTCCAGAAAGTTGTTCTTTTGAAATTTTACCAAGTTCTGAATTATTTAATAAAACATGAGTGATGTCCATGCCATATTTAACAGCAGTGGTAAACTCATTCATATATTGTCCAAAACCACCATCGCCGCTAATGGAAACAACTTTTCTTTCTCCTTTAACTCCAGCCCAAGCGCCCATAGCAGCAGGAAAAGAAAACCCAATGGACCCTAAATAGCCAGACATTAAAATCTTTTGATCTTTACACTCAAAGTACCTCCCAAATGAGTAGGTATTGTTGCCTACATCTACAGGAATAACAGCATCACCAGGAATGACCTCTTCAAGTATAGAAAATATTGCTGCAGAACCAATTCCTTTATTAAAATCATCCTTTGTGCGAGACAACTTTTCTTTTCTCCAAATAGACCAGCGCTTTGCTATTTCATTTCTAACATCCATTGACGTCTTTGTGGTTTTAATATTTATTTTTTCAAGGAGTAATCTTGCAACAACTCCAACATCGCCTAAGACAGGCATACTTACTGGATGAAATTTTCCAATTTGAATGGGATCAAAATCAATTTGAACAATGGGTTTTTTAGGGGTGATTCCTGTATGATTGGAGAACGAGGCTCCAAAAACAATTAATAAATCAGATTCGTTCATAAACCAACTGGCCACAGGTGTTCCACTCCGCCCGAGAACACCGCCAGCTAAGGGGTGAGTGTCTGAAATTTGCCCCTTGCCTTTAAAGGTTGTTATAACAGGAGCGTTTAATGCTTGAGCATATTTAATAATATCACCCATGGACTTTCTAGCTCCATACCCAACAATAATCACAGGCCTTTTACTTTTAGAAATTCCTTTTGCTGCAGCATCTAAAGCTTGAAGTGATGGTCTTATTTTCATATCAGCTAGTCGGCCTAAAGAGTTTCCAGCTTTCATTGCTTTTGTTCCAGGCAAAACTTGGACTTCATCCGGTAAAATTAAATGGGCAACATCTCTATAAACAATAGCATTTTTAACAGCTAGGCTCATTAACTCCACTTGATCAGACTCGCTCAATACAGTTTGACTAAACTTAGTGACAGCATCAAAGGCAGACATTAAATCAATTTCTTGAAAAGCCCCTGGTCCAAGTACTTGAGTGTTTACCTGTCCTGTTAGAGCTAAAACAGGGGCTCTATCAACTTTTGCGTCCCACAAACCTGTTAATAAATTAGTGGCTCCAGGGCCGGCAATGGTAAAGCAAGCGGCCGGTTTTTCTATTGTTTTAGCATAACCAGAGCAGGCAAAGGCTGCTGCTCCTTCATGACGAATTCCAAAAAAACGTAGTTTTCCAAGCTCTTCTTGCTTCCTAAGGGCGTTAGCAAAGCCTAGGTTAGAGTGTCCAACCATTCCAAAAACAGTGTCTACACCCCAATTAATCATGGTCTCCACCATTTTATCACTCACTGTAATCTCATTATTTTTTATAGATTCTATCTGAACATAAACACCATCGCTTCTTTCTTCTACAGGGTAAGTTGCCACACCATCGTCATAGCCCCCTGGAGGCTTGCCTGAGTGAGGACAAAAATCCCAACCATGCCACGGGCAACGCAAAAAACCATTTTCAATGGACCCTTCTCCTAAAGGTCCACCCTGATGAGGGCAGGCGTTATCTAATGCCCCATAAATACCCTTATACTTTGTTAGAACAATGTTTTTAGTCCCAATGGTCACTGTTGTTACACGACCTTCCGTAAGCTCATTAACCTTAGCAACTTTATGCCATGTTAGTGTCATTTTAAATTCCTTATTCTAAATAATTTTTTTTCCAATTTATATTAGCTTGCTTAACCTGTACTGTATCATTGTTTTTTTTATTCCATTTTTTTAAAGTATCGGCCCATGTGCTGTCATAAAAAAGATATGTTTTACCTTGGATAACTTTAAAAGATTTAGGATCAACTTCAACTAATGTGCCTTTTTTAGACATAGCATAAGCACACCATCCGTTATAAGCTGGTAACATTTTTTCAGGATCTTTTATAAATTTTTTTTTATTCTCTTCTGAACTAAACTGAATTTTTATTCCATTATATACGTGTTGTATGCTTTCTTTTCCTTTTATAGCTTTATTGCTTACAATGTACGCTACAGGGTCATACCCTCCAATAAATAAACTTTTATCCACATTGTATTTAGCACCTTTAGCAAAAGCTGTTGTCAATACAAAAGACACCATTATAACTGTTAGTATTTTCATTTTAAATCTCCTTTTTTTTAGTTTTATTTTTTATTTAATGACTACCATAACCTTTTCTCTACATAAAGGAATATTGAAAAAAACATAATATACACAACTACACAAAAGGCGAGGATTAGACTAAAGCACCTTTTATGTTTTCAATTTTTTATATCGAATTATTTCAGAAAATAAACTCCAAATTGAATCTTTTGTTTCCCTTCCCAGTTTACGATTCATGTGACCTATTTGAAAAACAATGGTCCATTGTTTTTTAATAATTTTATAAGCTTCTTTTATAGAAAATTTTGGATCATAAAAGTTTGAAGACTCTGCCCCAGCACCATTAATTTCTATAATTTTAAATTCTCCAAAAGACAAAGACTCTAAATCACGAAATTTAATATCTACACGACCAATATAAAACCCCTCTAACTCATCTAAAACCTTTTTAACAGCTTTGAGTTGATAACTTTTTAACCACTTTGAACCATCTAAAAAAATACAACCCTTAGAGTGGTTTCCTTTATGAACAAGTTGAATTTTTTCATTGATTTTAGGAATGTAATGAGGTGATAGACTACACTCTTTAAAAATAAGATCAAATCGTGGCGAGAGGCGTTTATCGCATAAAACCAGTTCAAATAAAGACAGCCTACCATCTCCAATTACTACAGGCTTTTCCTTAATAGTGACTGAGAACACCTTTCCACTCTTAGTATTTGGAAGACGATAGTAATACACTCCCCATTCATTTTCAAAATCACAAAATTCTTGTAGAATTTGTTTTTTCTTAGTTTTGCTTAAAACTTTTTTTAAATCATCTTCTGTGTTTATAATTCTAACATCTATTCCACGCATTCCACTATCTGGCTTCATGACAACGGGAAAGGATAAGTTATTTTTACTCATAATATTCTTAATAAAAGTTAGAGTGCTTTCATGAAGTTTAAATACTTTCATACGCTGATTATTAATGTATTTTGATAAAAACACATCAATATCAGATTTTAATTCGCCAATAAGCCCACTCATCTTTATAGATGGGTTTGACGACAACACTGTTTTAACACCTCCATATTTTAAAAATAGATATATAAAATATGGAGCAAGAGGGGCATATAATATAAAAGTTGGCCAAAATTCTAATTTACAATATCGAAATAAGCATATTCTTAAAGGACGAATTATTTCCCCATAAGCTATTTTAAATTTTAATATTCTAATGGAAATATTTAAAAATAAAATAGTTAAAAACACTGATAAAAAAGCAATTAATAATTTTGTTTTCCATAGTGCTTCATCTTCAATGCCTAAATAAAATATTTTTGTAATAAATAAACCAGCGCTAGAATAAAGTAGACTGCTTATAAGTAAAATTGTAAAAAATTTAGAGAATGGATAGCCTGAAATTCCACAGTAGGTATATGTTGGAATTCTAGAGCCTGGTATGAACCGTGTAAAAGCTAAAAACTGATCAAAAGCTGTATACTGTCCAATATTAAATTTTGTTTTTCTTTGAGTTTTTTGAATATATTTATGAATAAAAGAAAAGTGTTTTGTCTTAGATAATTTGTAAGCACTTTTTCCTAAACCATAAAGCATAATATCTCCCACAAGAACCCCAAGGGAGTAAAAAATTATAAAGTGAAAAGGGTGTAAAGATTGACCCTGCACACTAAATAAGCCGTAAATAAAGGCTAAATCTTCGCTAGCAAATGTTGAGAAAAATAAAACCCAGGGTGTGCTACTAAACATGATGATTAAACTTTCTAATCATAGAGGTTTTTTTCTTTTAAAGCATTTATTTTTTTATGCTTAGTCTTTTTAAAGGTAAGCCTGTTCATACAGTGAAGACCATAACCTACTAACTCATCAAAAAAATCCTTTAGAGTCAAAGTTACCAAACCCTAAAAGCCATAAGAGCCTCAACACTCCATCCCTTAGTTTCTTGAACATAAGAGCCCTCTTTGTTGTTATCTCCTAACACATGAAAACGTGTGATTTTAAATGTTGGCCAAAATTGCTCTATTACTTTTGGACTTGTTATTGATATACCGTATTCTAAGTTGTTAAAACCTGATGTATGGGCACCACTTCCATAAAGGTAACCATTGTGTTCACTGCTACCGTATCCAATGGATGAAAAAATCCCTAATTGAATAAGAGGCTTTTGTAAAGTTTTTTTATATAAATCTAGAAGCGCTAATCTTCCACGTAATTCAAAATAATGACCTTTATGAGCCACTACGTCTTGGCTTATTAAGAATCTAAAAAAACTATCATTTATAACTGTATACTCTAAGTAAACATCTAGCTCTGTTGTACTTTCACGGCGAATTCTTGCTCCTTCATCTTCTAAAGTTTTATATAACGGCTCATCTAAAGTTGAATCAAAGTTAAGACGTGTTCGTAGTAATAGGTTTTTACTTAACTCATGCTTATAATAAAGAGCCCCTCCTGCCATGGAAAGCTTTGGGTTAAACAATTCAACTGTATAAATAGGCACTATCTGATAACCTTCATAAGTAACAATACCTCGCTTATATAATAGCGAATTTCCTTGAACACCAAGAGCAACGTTAAAATCTTTTGTTGAAAAAAAAGCTCCTTGAGCAGCGCTCATGTGCAAAATACTTCCTAATATTATAATTTTAAAAAATCTCGCCATATTTACCCCTCTCCCTTAGAAACTTAAAATATTATATTAATAATTTAAATTAAACCTCTCAACTCCCCAAATTCACCTTAAATGAGTGAAGTTAAAGTGCACTAAATTACAATAAACGTCTAGTGCCCTTAGTTTGAGCTTTTTTAAAAGCTTTACATGAACAATCTAGCTAATGATTGACTAAGTTTTTTTTATAAGTATCAATTTTATATTAGAACTGGAGCCTGGGTTAAATTAAACCACAAGGTTTTTTTAAAGTGCTTTAATAGTTTTCATACTTAAAACCACTAAAATAGGAATTAAGGTAAACACAACCACAATTAAAGCGCCTGCTGGAAGATCAAGCCAATAAGAAAGAAACATTCCTAAAATACTTAAAACAAAACCCACGCTCCAGCCTAATAAAAGCCTATGAAAAAGTCTTTTACAAAAAATTGAGCTCAAGACAGCAGGAACAATGAGAAAGGAAAACACCAACAACACTCCAGCCACATGAACTGAACTTGTAATCACCACACCAAACAAGGCATAAAAAATAAAGTCCCATTTCCAATGAGAGTTTTCTCCAAATGAACTCTCTATGAGTTGCTTTCTTAAGATATAATGAATAGCAGAAACAACACTATAAATAACAGCTACCCTTAAAACATCGCTCCAAGTTACCCAGAGCAGTTGGCCTACTAACGCATATTTTATATGTTCAGTCCCATGACTCATTTTATCAACAGTTAAAATAATAGCAGCTGTGGAGCAGGCGTATAAAATTCCTATTATAGCTTCTTGAGAAAATCTATTTCGATAAAGGTTAGCAAGAGAGAGAAACAACGCAGCAATTATGGTTGCCGTTAATGAAATAAAATATGTCATTTTATCGGAGTGCTCAAATTCAAATAAAAAAGCAATTGTGCTCCCAAAGGCAGCAACTTGAGCTAAGGCAAGGTCAACAAAAACCACACCCCTTGCAAGGACGTGAAGCCCTAGGTAACAATGAATGCCCATTAAGATAAGGCACATGGTAAAAGGAGGGGCTAGAAATAAAATAATATCATTCATAAATTGTCCATGGTTTGTTTTTTCACCTTGCAGTTTTCAATTGAGGTGACTATGGATTCAATTAATGCTTCATAGTTTGTGGATTGTTTTGTTGCGTTGACTTGAGTTGGTATGACTTTAATTTCAATAGGAATATTTTTTTTTATTCTTTCAGCAGTATTTGTTTCAAAAAAACTTTCAACTAAGACACAAGAGATCTTTTCTTTTTTAATAGTTTTCATAAGAGAAAGAATATATTTTACAGTAGGCGGTATCCCTGGTTTAGGTTCAATTTCTCCTAACAACTTTAAATCAAAACGGTGAAGAAAATAGCTAAGTGTTTTATGATAAGTGACAACTTTTTTTATCCCTGCTTTTTTAATTCTTTCTTGCCAATTTAAAAGTTTTTCATTGATTTTTTTTTCAAAAATTTCTGCATTTTTTTTATAATGGATTTTATTATCAGGGTCTAGCTTCGAAAATCTTTTAGAAAGGGCGTTAGCAATTTTAACGGCACGAATGGGGTCAAGTGTAAAATGAGGGTTTCCAAGTCCATGAATATCGCCTTTAGAACGATCAACTGGGCCATCTTGTACTTGAATGGGAGTGATGAAATGACTAGCTTGAAAGTAGCCAGAGTTTTTATCCTTAATTTTAGGGTTTCTTGAGCCTCGAATAATATTGGGCAGCCATCCAATTTCTAGATCCAGACCAACTGCAATGATTAAATCAGCTTGTCTAGCTTTCACCATATATGAGGGCTTTGCTTCTACAAAATGAGGATCTTGTGGTCCTTTTGTAATTGAATTAACTTTAACATACTGACCACCAATACTCTTTGCAATGGATTTTAAGGTGGTAGTGGTAGTGAGTACATTTAATTTAGTAAAGGCTGCTATGGGGATGAATAATGGTGTTAGTAAAAAAACAACAATTCTTCTCATATTTATTTTATTAGTAATCATGTGCTGGATGTGTTCCTAAGCTAACATTTAGTTGTAAGGACACCCTGTGCTCATTTTCACCTTCAGAATTTTGATTAATATTATCGTATTGAAGCCTTAAGGCTGAGTATTCAGTTAGAACAAACCCTATAAGGGCTGAGTACTTTGTTATTGCACCAGCATCTGGTTTTGGTAGCCCAAGGTACTCACCTCGCCCCTGCAGCCACCACTGTCTTGCAAATTGCCACTGTACCCAAAAACTCATGCCACCAATTTCTTTATTCTCTGTAGCCTTTTCCCTGTGGGATTGTAAGAACTCAGTGGTCCAGGAGAAACTATGGTGGGTGGATTTTTCAATGGGGCGCCACTTATAGGTTGCAGAGGCGCTATACAGTTGAGTTGTCCCATTAAATGAGTTTTTTCCATTTCCATAAGCTAGATTAAACTCAAATGTTGAGGTGTCATTTAAATCCCAGAGGTTTTTTATAAATAAAACTCCTGTAATATCATTTTTGCTCGCACTGTTAAAAAGAACTTCATTAGTTGCTGAAAACCCTTGTCCAACTATTTCAAAGTACCAAGGAGTTGGAACCAAGTAAGACAGGGCTAGCCCGCCTTCATTTAACCCCTCTTCTCCTAAGAGAATTTCATTTATAAAAGGTTTATCAATAAAAGGAAATGAGTGCGTGTGAAGGTGATTGTGGCGTCCTAAAAGGGCATAGAATTTTCCAGCCTTGATTGTAAAAGAAGGTAAGAAAAGTGTTTCAATAAAAACTTCCTCAGGCTCAACCTTAAACTCCTCCTCTTCTTTTTCAATGGCAAGGACCACATTGCCCATAAAATAACTGTCAATATTTGAAGTAAATCTTACCTCAACTTCTTGAAGCTGAAATCCATTTGGGTTTTTAGATAGTGCACTTCCTCCATTATTTCCAGCCCTCCCTAAGGTTAGCACATTGATGCTAATATTGGGGTTTGATCTAGATGAGCTTCCTTGAGAAAAAGAGCTGACTTGAGCCTTTAGGAATTGGGGGGTGATAAAACAAAATATAAAAAAAGCACGCACAATAAACATTATATAATTACTCCTATGAAGATTAAATAAAACTTATAAATATAAAATATTCAAGGCCCGATAAAATAAAATTTATTTTTTTAAGAAAAGTACCTGGGAAGCTATCGTAGTTATAGCCAAGGTAATTTCTCCTTTAGCACAAAGGTTCTCAATATGTGGACAAGACCTTTAGGTAAGTGCTCAAAAAAAAACATGCCCCACAGTCAATTACAAATTTTTGTTTTTCAACGGGTTCAGGGGCTTAGTGCAGTGTTAACAAAGCAGCCTTTGCTCGAATATATCAGTCCTGTAGAGTTCACCTTAATAGAGATTAAGAACACGTTTAATTTATGTGGAAAATATAGGTAAATTTTATAAGGCCAATAAAAAATATAAAAAATTTGGATTTTTATATAACTATATGTTAGTAAAAAATATGGAATCTAAAACAAAGAAGGTTATGTGAGTTTAAATACAGGCATTGATGAAGGGCAAAGAAGGGAAATAGCTAAATCCTTATCTGTTCTTCTTGCTGAATCATATACTCTTTACTTAAAAACACATAAGTACCATTGGAATGTAACAGGACCAATGTTTCAAACTTTACATCTCATGTTTGAACAACATTACAATGACCTTGCCTTAGCTATAGATGAAATTGCAGAAAGAATTCGTGCTCTTGATGTTAAGGCTCCTGGTTCCTATGAAGAATTTACTAAATTAAGCTCAGTTAAAGAGGATGTTTCTTTAAAAACTTCTGCCAATAACATGGTTGAAAATCTACTCAAAGATCATGAACAAGTAGCAAGAACAGCAAAAACAATTTTACCTAAGCTTGAAGGTGCAAATGATGAGGGAACCAATAGTCTTCTTGGTACGAGAATTGAGTACCATGAAAAAATCTCTTGGATGCTTAAAAGTATGATTGTATAAGGCGAGGGTGAAATATAAGGCCTTTTTAAACTAAAACCACGCCTTAGAAAACACTGCAAGCTCATACTATGAAAAAATTATAAGCTGACTGCTGTCATCGCTTTTTTTAGAAGAAAGGCTTGAAACCACCATCAGTCATGGTAAAGCTTTGTTTCATTACAATTAACTTAGAGTACCATGGGGAAAAGCGCTTATGGAAACCATAAAAACTTTAGACAGGGATAAAAAACAGCCTTATCCAGGTGATTTTAAAAAATCAATTTATCAGTATAGTGATTATCGTCTTTTTTTAGCTGATTCTTTAAAAACTCTTCAGAAAAAAAATACCGCATACTCAGCTACTGCTTTTTGTCGTCAAGCAGGCTTTGCAGGAAATAGCCGAGGCTACTTTGGCCTTATTGTTAAAGGAAAGCGAAACCTTGGGGTTAAAGGAGTTAGAGGCTTTGCCAAAGCTCTTAAGCTTTCAGAGCGTGAAAGAATTCACTTTGAAAACTTAGTGGCCTACAACCAGGCTACAACTGAAGAAGAAAAAAAAGAAGCTTATTTAAGGTTAGAAAAATCCATGCGCGGATACTCTCAAACCTACGAGATCTTATCTAGCCAATATCGTTATTTTTCAAATTGGTATTATGTTGCCATTAGAGAACTCATTGGTCTTAAAAATTTTTCTCAAGATGAAAATTGGATCACTCAGAAACTAAAAAATAAGGTTACTAAGAAACAAGCAAAAAAAGCTCTCAACGATCTTAAAATCTTAGGAATGGTCACGTGTAAAGAAGGAAAACTTGTTCAGACAAAAAATCGTGTGGGATTTACTGATTCAAATCTTAATTATACCGTTGTTAATAGTATTCATCGTGAACTTTTAGAATTGGCTAAGGCATCTTTAGAATCTGAAATTTATGAAAAGCGTTCTGTAAGCTCTATTATAATAGGAACTAAAAAAGAAAATTTCCCTAAAATTAGAGAGGAAATAAAAACTTTTAGAGAAGAGTTATTAAACAAATATTGTACTGGTTTAAATGAAACAGATACGGTTATTAGCATGGGAGTACAACTTTTGTTTCTTTCTCAAGATTAGGCAGAGGAGGAAAAAAAATAAGGATTATAAAAGTCTATTTTCTTTTAATCCTCTGTCACAAACCTTGTTATCTTTAACAGCGCAAAATAAAACGTGAGTGTGAAAAGAGCTATTATCATTTATCCTGACTTCGACACAATACGGCGTATAAAGCTAATAAAATCAAGCACTTAGATTTTGCTGGGGTCACTACATTTGCTCTTTAACTAGGCGAATACAGTCCTTTCCCTTAAGGTTTAAAACTTGGTAAATTTTCTTTAAAACAGGAGTAGTCTTAGATACAAGCTCATAAAATCGCCCCGTACTAGAGTCTTTTAAAACACTGTACTCATCTCTATTTAACTCCTCTTTAAGATCTAAAAAACTAAACTCTAATTGGTTTTCCTTAATAAGCTTATTTACTCTACAAACAATTGCATATGCTAGAAAACAAATTCCAATATGAGCCTTAATCCTCTCAGACTTCCAATGAAAAATAGGTCGCATCTTTAAGTCTGTCTTATTTATTCTAAACGCTTGTTCTATTTTCCACAGCCCTCTATAACGCTCTAAAACTTCAGCTGCAGACTTGTCTTCAAGATTTGTAATGACACCATGAAAACCATCCCACTGAGCGTCTCTACTAATCTTACACTTATCAACCTCTACATCCCCCTTAAAAGACTTAAGGTACTTTTTCGTTCCATAATTAGCCTAAATGCGACAAAAATTTAAAGGGTTTTAAAGAAGAAAAAGATTGAAAGACCTAAGGCAACTTGGTTTCATTGAGTTACTAAAAACAAAAAACATTGTAACCAAAGGCCATTTCAATGAGATATAGAAGACAAGATATTTTAAGCGTCGTCAAATCCGATTTACAAATTGAGTTTGCTAAGCAGAGCATTACGTCTTACTCAGGGCTTGAACTTTTCAGAAAATACTTTCACCTCATAAACCTTAATTCCCGCATCAGATCTGCCTTTCGCGGTTTTGACTTTGGCGGAGACTACAGTGTTGTTCACTATGTTTTAGTTTTTATTGCACTGTGGCTTACAGGCGGTAAGCGCCTGCGACATATAGGCTTTATTGGCGATGACCCTCTTGTTAAAAGGCTTTGTGGGCTTAAGACTTTACCATCAGATCGAACTGTCAGCAGATGGCTAGGTCAGTTTACAAATGATTCGCTCCAAGCCTTAGTAAAGTTAAATTCAGATATGGCCTTAGAAAAAGTTGGAGAGCTTGACCTAAAAACTGTAACTCTAGATTTTGACGGCACTGTTCTAAGCTGTGGCAATCAAGTTGAATGGGCTTTTAGAGGCTACAATCCAAAGAGACGATACTCAAAAAGTTACTTTCCACTTCTTTGCTATATTGCTCAAACTGGACATTTTTTAAAAGTCAAAAATCGTCCAGGCAATGTTCATGATGGAAAATCAGGCGCTTTGGAAACCATCAAAGCATCTGTTAGTGAGGTCGAATCTAAACTTGGAAAAGTTAGACTTGAGACCCGTATGGATTCAGCATTTTTTAAAGAGGACATTTTAAAGTATTTACTTTCATCAAAAATAGAGTTTGCGATGAAGGTTCCGATGTGGAGATGGCTAGGGTTAAAAGACATGATCAACAGTCGCATTAGATGGAATCACTCAAATTCAAAGCTGGCTTGGTTTTACAAGGAGATTGAAGTTCCTGCATGGGGTATCACTATACCGCTTTATTTTTTCAGATCAAAAATCTCTGACAAGATTCCAAAGTCAGGCCACCAGTTAGATTTGTTTACTCCAGATGATGGTGTTTATGAGTACTCAGTCATCACTTCAAATAAAGACATCTGTGCGGATAAGGTTTTAGATTTTTTCAATGGCAGGTGTGCAATGGAGCATCAGATTTCAGAACTAAAGGGTGAGTTTGCATTTGATGTGGTGCCAACCAGATCCTATCAAGGCAACTCTGCTCATCAAAACATTTCACTCTTGGCTTACAATTTAGTTCGCAATTTTCAAATTGATTCAAGTTTAACAGAAGCTAGGAAAAAAACTGCAAAAAGGACAAATATTTTTTCTGCTCAGTCTTTAAAAACACTGCGGTTTGAGATGATTGCAACTGCTGGCAGAATTCTAAACTCTTCAGGTGCTAAAATTTTAAGAATCAATCAGAATACTCAAAGAGAGCACCTTTACCAAAAAATTCAAAAGCATCTAAAGGCAGCTTAAATTTTTGTCGCATTTAGGTTAACTGGCCAGATTTATTTAAAATAGGACCACCACTCATTCCGACTAAGAATAAAAAATCTCCTTCAATATGATTTTCATGTACGAAACTAATATTTCCATAGCCAAATGAAGGTAAAGGGAAATCGTCTGAAAATTTTAACGGATAACCAATAGAATATGCTTCATCACCTATACTAATATTTG
Source organism: Bdellovibrionales bacterium (assembly GCA_965205365.1). GTDB lineage: Bacteria > Bdellovibrionota > Bdellovibrionia > Bdellovibrionales > UBA1609 > JALZUR01. Next base: position 637,745 of record CBDBGT010000005.1, on the reverse strand, counting down.
ATGCCGCCTTGAGTGAAGGTGTTTCTTTTAACTCTGGAATTTTAATGTAGACAAGATCCCAGTCTCTTAAAATTGATAAATCTGTTACAGGATCCCAATGATCACTCATTTGTAAATCATAGTTTGTTGGCTTGCTGCCGAGTGCAACGACTTTAGGTGTAATTTGAATGGGCAAGCCAGTATCACGGTCATAGCTAAAAAAACTCATAGGGTTTAAACCCAGTTTTAACACATTTAAAAAAATAAATGAGGAGTTGGATTAAATTAAAGCTCAACCGGCGAAAGAACATAGGAGACGCGACCTTTTAGTTTCTTTTAGTTATGTCCCACAGGTCATCGCTTATCAAGAGTCCCTATAAGCACTTAAAAACTAGCTCATAGACCTCTAAGACTCAAGGGGCTATGAAGGTTTTGGGGAAATTTTTAAGTGTACGTGGGCTTAGGTTTAACAAACGAAAAGAAGGTAAAAAATAATCGTAACAAATGCCATGAACATAACAAGAAAAGAAGACATTCTTCCCTTGATTATCAAAACCCTAAAGAATATGCAATTAAACACAACCCCCCATAGGAAAAAGTGTCCTATTTCTTTGGGGAAGTCCCCCTGTATATAATCAGACACATCTTTTATATTCCATATTCTATTATCAAAGAGCCTAAAATCCTTCTTTTTTTCTATATTTTTAATGCCTTTAGCGCCTTCGTTTTTTCCTGAAACTTCTTTTAACATATCTTGTTTCCTTCCTAGAAATCAAGACAAGCCTAACTGACGCTCAGTATTTTCTTTAAATTTTTAAACTCATCAATATACTTGAGATTCTTACTTGCTGTGGATGAGTCGCAACCCAAAATTTGAGCCACCTGAGCTGGCTTTTCTGCTTGCCCTGTACACTTTAAAAAAGTCACATCAGCCCTATAATTGACTCCCATTAAAGCCCTTAATTTGAGCCAACTATTTCTTTCCACAATTCGGCTTAGTACATGTAACTTTCTGTCATCAACTTCAAATTTTCTAACCTCTGCTCCAAACTCTAGAAGACTCTCTTCAGCACCATGAGCCTTCACAAGACTCTTTCTACCGTGAAGTCTTGGAAGAGTTTGCAATTTCATACCTTTTTTATAAAGATGCTTATATACAGCCTTAAAACGATGATCCCCGCCTTCCACAAGTTTTTTACTTACTGCCATTAAAAGAATTAATTCGTCGTTACTTAAAAAACCAGTTTTTGAAAGCCTAACAAGTCTTTCAACATGAATGAAAGAGCCAATACGAAACTTTAAAAGAGCAAAGAGCATAAAAAACACATCATTGGCTGTCCAATAATGCTTAAGAGTACGCAATACCGTCATCTCAGGATCAAGGTCTTGTAAAGACACTGATCCATCATAGATATAATCGGCCCCCATAGACCATAACCCTGGAATGACATCTACGTACTCTCTAACGGCCACGGCTTTTATCTCTCCTTTTTTCTACTAAACTTAAAATTTCTTGGGCTGACTCTATAACAAGATCTTTATGGTTCTTGTTAAGACTAATAACCCAATCTTTAGCTTTTTCCATTTCTTCTTTACTTGGAGAAAGGCTAAGCATATCAATTTCGTCTGTATCACGCGCACGATCACAATAAGCATTAAACTTTGTGCAAATCATATCAATTCGACCTAAACTTTTGACAGTTAATGCTTTGCCCTTAAATACCTCTAAAGTTCTACTTCCCAACCTTCTGGAAAGTTTTTTGAAAAAACATTACCAGCCGTATTAAGCCATCCCATTGTTAGACCAAACTTTTCACCAGCTTCCGCACTAATAACCCACATCTCGTTATCGAAAGTGGGCTTTACGACATCCACATCATGAGTTAAACGGTGTCCAAGGTTCATTCCTTGAGAAAGAAGGGCTGCGCTGCCAAAAATGACAAGCTTCTCCTTGCGGTCTTTCTCAGCCATTGCTTGATCGAGTTCCTTAAAAATTTTCTTTACATTTGTACTACTAATCACCATTTTATCTTACCTCATTTGTGATATAATATCCATGATATATATACATTTTGACTTGTTACTTTTATTAGCCTATAATTTACCTCAAAATGAGGCCCACCCACATCAAAAAGCCTGCCACTCTACCTCTTAGTGTCTCATATATAGACCAGATTTTAACCCAAGTAGTTTTATCTACAAAATGCTATAAAGCCTTTTAATCCTTTAATAATAGGTTGTTCAGCCGAAAAGCCATAGTTTTAACACCATGTTTTTGTATCGTATTGAAACATTTTAATGTCATTAATAATGACTCAATTCAATGTTATTAAATTAAGCTTAATATATTTTAGATTAATGTCGATGGTGCTTGTGATGTGGGATGACAAAGTTAAGGTCTTATTTATTTCGTACAACAATCACTTTCTTAGTGAACATACTCTTGAATTAGAAGTGCACTTTGATATCCAAAGAGCAAATTCTGAGCAAGTTGCTTTCTTTCTAATAAGAGAAGCTGATATAAAGCTTATTCTTTTAGATATTACATCTCCTCTTTCTAGTTCCATACATACTTTAAGAAAATCCTTTGGTTATAACATTGGCATTATCAGTACAGGAGACAATATAAAAACCAACATAGAGGCTGCGTTTAAAAATCATAGCGACATGTTCATAGACAAAGTAGCTCACCCTCAACACCTTATACTTTCTTGTTTTGCCTTAAAAAAACGTTTAGAAAGAACAAGTCAGGTGGAGGAAAGAAAAAATCCAGAAAATAGAAAAAATTCAAAAGCACGAATTCAGCTTGGTGAGATTGAGATTTTCCCAAAAGATTACCTTGTCCATTACCAAGGTGCAGGGGTTAAGGTTACTCCAACTCAATTTAAACTCTTGCTTTCTTTTGTTTCAAAAACCGATGAGCTTTTGTCTCGTGAATGGCTACAAGAGCACATCTGGGAAGGCCGTGCTATTTCCCATCGCTCAATAGACGCACATATTTCAAAATTAAAAAAACTAATCCCACCCTTATCTGGTTCACTTATTAATATTTACGGAAAAGGTTATATGCTCAACTCATATCATCTAAAAGATGAAGTAATAGCGGCCTAGGGACACTCATAACCTATTTGAAATGACTTTCCTGGTGGCAGGGGTGGGTTGAATATGATCTCATCTAGATTTTCAGATAAAGTCCAAGAATAATCACTATCAATCCTTACATCTAAAGACTCTGGATCAATAAGTTTACACCTTAATCGTTCACTAGATTTTGCTTTAGACAAAACATTTTTAATGCTTCCTAACTCACTTACATAATCATTAGAGCAAATACTACCTATTGTACCTGGAACTAACTGACCTTGAGCATAAGAGCCCATGGTTCTACCAGAAGCACTATTGATTAACGATGGACCATTTGGATTTGTCATAGCCATATAAAAACGCCCTATAACTCCATGAATGTTTCTATTTCCACCCTGTTGCCTTTGAGCGGCCCTACAAGACTTTGTATCTGTAACAATTGCATGGGCACTGACATCTGTGTTTCTGCCTAACCTTGTATTAATAGCTGAAAGCAAGTTTTCTGGATAGTCTAAGGCCTCTGGTCTTCTATATGGATATAAATTGTCTACAGAATTTCCATAGCCTCTAACATCTTCATCTGACAAAAAGACAATAGCCAGGTGACCATTTTTTCTAAAAAAGTTTTGTTTATTTCCATCTACAGCTAAATAGGCTGCATAAATGCCTCTTTCATCAGTTGAAGGGCAGCGGTCCTCGTCATAGTTGCTCTGTTCACAAACTAAGGTTTCAGGCCTTTTAATTGTGCTTAAAAACTCTGTCTCTATATTTTTAGTTTGAGGCGTTAAATAGTACTCACCGTTTGGAAATTGTAAGAAGTTACCATTTTGAAGTCTACCATTATTAACAAGTTTTCTTGTTTCTGATGAAACATCTGTAGTGATTATACCTATTCTATAATCTAAACCAGCAAGGTCTAGTCCTTGTACTAAGTTTGGAAAGCCTTGTGCCATCTTTGCCTGTTCTACTGACATTGAGCCTGAGTTATCCATAACAAATAAAATCTCAACCTGCCCTACATATACGGTATATGCTTGGCGAGACACATCTGTTTTTGTAAACTCCGTATCTGAACAAGCGGTAAAGCCACTTAAGACCATAAGTGCTAACTTTATTTTTATCATCTTATTTAAATACACCATAATTACTCCTTATTTAGGATATTCCAAGAAATGTACCACTTTAAAAAATCTTAAGTGCTTGTTTTTATTGACTTTTAAACATGAAATTTTTTCAAAAAGTGAGTAGTTTTTATTCAAGGGCCGAACTTTGTCTTTAGTTTGAATTTTTTTCATCCGACGGGTTTAAATGAATAAAAGCACCTTAAATCAAAGGCACCTAAGTCTTTTTCTAATTATAGCTTCATTGCTAGCTTTAGGATTATGGCTTAAGTATGGTGATTTAATTTTATCAAGTAGGAGCATAAACAGCCTTGCCTTTATAGGTATAAAAGAACATGGGAGCAGACTTCAAACCCTATGGGAAGATGATATTAAGAAAATGCGTGATAAAAACCTTTTTCATAGTAAGATTACCTCTCTAAATAAAATTCACCTTTTCTTATTAGACCAAAATCTTCATAAGCACTTTGATAAGCTTAGAGCACCATTTAAATTTAGTAAAAATGGAAAAAACTTACTAGAAATAAGCTTTATGTCTCATTATTCTGAGCTAGACAACACTAATAAGCTCATTGTCCAATACAATTTAATAGATAAGCACAGTAGAGAAATGTTTTGGGAGTATTCTAGAACAATTACTCTTCCAAAAAATATTTTAAATTAACAAATAAAAAAAGCCTAGAAAGGTTTCCCTTACTAGGCTAAAAAAAAGTTGGCATCGTGCTACTCTCTCACAGACTACTCTGCAATACCATTGCCGCTAGCGGACTTAACTTCTGAGTTCGGAATGGGTTCAGGTGTACCCCCACTGCTATCGACACCAACAAAAATAATTAGGTAAACAATATACTTAGTTTAATTCCACGAACATCACAATTTTTAAAAATTCCTTTCTATGGTTAAACCTGCTTTCAAGTAGATACGAGTCATTTGCAAAAGTGAACAAAAAATATCTTAAACTCAAGTCATTCTTAACAAGCCCAAACATTTAAAAAATCTGAATAATAAAGTCTCACGACTAATTAGTACTAGTAAGCTGAGTACATTACTGCACTTACACCTCTAGCCTATCAACCTTGTAGTCTCCAAGGAGTCTTTAGGGGGCCTAAGCCCCAGGGAAAATTAATCTTGCAGTTGGCTTCCCGCTTAGATGCTTTCAGCGGTTATCCTTTCCAAACATAGCTACTCTGCAATGCCGCTGGCGCGACAACAGAAACACCAGAGGTTTGTCCATCCCGGTCCTCTCGTACTAGGAACAGCTCTGCTCAATTTTCCTACGCCCACAGAAGATGAGGACCAAACTGTCTCACGACGTTCTGAACCCAGCTCGCGTACCTCTTTAATTGGCGAACAGCCAAACCCTTGGGACCTGCTCCAGCCCCAGGATGAGATGAGCCGACATCGAGGTGCCAAACACCCCCGTCGATGTGAACTCTTGGGGGGTATCAGCCTGTTATCCCCGGAGTACCTTTTATCCGTTGAGCGATGGCCCTTCCACGCGGGACCACCGGATCACTTTGACCTGCTTTCGCACCTGCTCGACTTGTAGGTCTTGCAGTCAAGCTCCCTTATGCCAATGCACTCGACGCTTGGTTTCCAATCAAGCTGAGGGAACCTTCGCACGCCTCCGTTACTTTTTAGGAGGCGACCGCCCCAGTCAAACTGCCCACCAGACAGTGTCCCTCGCCCGGATAACGGGCGCAGGTTAGGTTTCTAAGACAGTAAGGGTGGTATTTCAAGGATGCCTCCACCTGAACTAGCGTCCAAGCTTCAAAGGCTCCCACCTATCCTACACATACTGACTCAAAAACCGCTGCCAAGTTGCAGTAAAGGTTCACGGGGTCTTTCCGTCTTTCTGCGGGTAGCCGGCATTTTCACCGGCAATTCAGTTTCGCTGGGCACCAAGTTGAGACACCGGAGAAGTCGTTACGCCATTCGTGCAGGTCGGAACTTACCCGACAAGGAATTTCGCTACCTTAGGACCGTTATAGTTACGGCCGCCGTTTACTGGGGCTTCAATTCTCAGCTTCGCCTTGCGGCTAACAAATCCTTTTAACCTTCCAGCACCGGGCAGGCGTCAGGCTGTATACGTCGTCTTGAGACTTTGCACAGCCCTGTGTTTTTGATAAACAGTCGCTACTCCCATTTCACTGCGACCCTTAAAAGCTCCACCCGCAGGGGCTTCACTCTCAAGGGCACACCTTCTCCCAAAGTTACGGTGTTAAGTTGCCGAGTTCCTTAACCTGGTTTAACCCAATCGCCTTAGAATATTCATCCTACTCACCTGAGTCGGTTTACGGTACAGGTATTTTTTACCACACTACGAAGCTTTTCTTGGAACCATGGCTCCAGTCAGTTTGGGATAAATCCCTTCCAGTGTACCTTAGTGTTAAGTGGCAAGGATTTGCCTAGACCACCACCTACATACACCCATGCAAACCAATTATGCACCTGACTCTACCTAGTTCGTCACTCCTTAGCTAAAGCAAAAAATAGTTGCGGAATATTAACCGCATGTCCATCGACTACGCCATTTGGCCTCGCCTTAGGTCCTGACTAACCCTGGGACGATTATCGTGGCCCAGGAACCCTTGAGTTTTCGGCGGGCAGGTTTTTCACCTGCCTTAAACGCTACTTGTGTCAGCATGATCACTTCTTATCAGTCCACTTGTGCTCACGCTCAAGCTTCAGCCCAATAAGAACGCTCCCCTACCCCTTAGGGATTAAAAACCCCTAAAGTCGAATCTTCGGTAGTATGCTTGAGCCCCGTTAAATCTTCCGCGCAAAGCCACTAGACCAGTGAGCTATTACGCTTTCTTTAAAGGATTGCTGCTTCTAAGCCAACCTCCTGGTTGTCTCAGTAGCTTCACAGCGTTTTCCACTTAGCATACATTTTGGGACCTTAGATGTCGATCTGGGCTCTTTCCCTTTCGACTATGGACCTTATCACCCATAGTCTGTCTCCCGAGGTAATTATCTGCGGCATTCGGAGTTTGATTAGGTTTGGTAATCTGGTAAAGACCCCTAGCCCATTCAGTGCTCTACCTCCGCGATAAATTTTACTCGAGGCTATACCTAAATATATTTCGGGGAGAACCAGCTATCACCCAGTTTGATTGGCCTTTCACCCCCATCCACAGCTCATCTAAGCGATTTTCAACTCGCAATAGTTCGGGCCTCCACGAAGTGTTACCTTCGCTTCACCCTGGCCATGGATAGATCACCGGGTTTCGGGTCTATCCCCACAGACTAACGCCCTATTAAGACTCGCTTTCGCTACGACTACACCTCTTGGCTTAATCTTGCCTGTAAAGATAACTCGCTGACTCATTATGCAAAAGGTACGCGGTCACACCATTTTAAATAGTGCTCCCACTGCTTGTAAGCTTGCGGTTTCAGATTCTGTTTCACTCCCCTCCCGGGCTTCTTTTCACCTTTCCCTCACGGTACTAGTTCACTATCGGTCACTGGAGAATATTTAGCCTTAGAGGGTGGTCCCCCTAGATTCCCAACGGATTTCTCGTGTCCGGTGGTACTCGGGATACCTCTAGAGCTCTCGTAGTTTTCGTTTACAGGACTATCACCTTCTTTGGTTCTGCTTTCCAACAGATTCTACTAACAACTTAAGTCTCACATTAAGGTCCCACGACCCCTAATCCAAATAAATGAATTAGGTTTAGGCTCTTTCCTGTTCGCTCGCCGCTACTAAGGAAATCTCTTTTGATTTCTTTTCCTGAGGGTACTAAGATGTTTCACTTCCCCTCGTTTGCCTTTTAAAACTATGTATTCATTTTAAAATACCCAATATATGGGTAGGTTTCCCCATTCGGAAATCTCCGGGTAATAGTGTGTGTGCCACTATCCGAAGCTTATCGCAGCTTACCACGTCCTTCATCGCTTTCCAGTGCCAAGGCATCCACCACAAGCTCTTAATAACTTTAAATCATTGATGTTAAAGCCTGTTAAGAATCACTTGAATTCATCAAGTTTTGCAACTTTTGAAATGTCTTACTTTATATTTTTGAATATTATAAATTATAATATAATTTCCAATGTATCTATACTATTTAGCACCCAGTTTAACTCATTTAGAAATTCGAAAAAACATTATGATGTTTTACTCTGTGTTTTTAAAAAATTAAACTGATGTATTAATAATTTACCTAATTGTCAAAGAACTAACCCCTCTAGGGTGCGCTTATTTAAAAAGCATATCTTTTGGATTCATCTCTCAGTTGGTGGGCCTGGGAAGACTTGAACTTCCGACCCCACGCTTATCAAGCGTGTGCTCTAACCAACTGAGCTACAGGCCCAAATAGTCACTCTCTCAAAGTTGAATAGTTTTTGTGTTTTTTGGATTGACCTTAAGATGAAGAAACCTAAAGTTTCTTATTTATCATCCTTAGAAAGGAGGTGATCCAGCCGCAGGTTCCCCTACGGCTACCTTGTTACGACTTCACCCCAATCATCAATCATACCTTGGACGCCTGCCTCCGAAGTTAGCTTAACGGCTTCTGGTACAACCAACTTTCATGGTGTGACGGGCGGTGTGTACAAGGCCCGGGAACGTATTCACCGCGACGTTCTGATCCGCGATTACTAGCGATTCCAACTTCACGAAGTCGAGTTGCAGACTTCGATCCGAACTTTGATAGGCTTTAAGAGATTAGCATGCTCTTGCGAGTTAGCAACCCTCTGTACCTACCATTGTAGCACGTGTGTAGCCCTAGGTATAAGGGCCATGAGGACTTGACGTCATCCCCACCCTCCTCCGACTTAACGTCGGCAGTCTCTCTAGAGTGCCCAACTAAATGCTGGCAACTAAAGATAGGGGTTGCGCTCGTTGCGGGACTTAACCCAACATCTCACGACACGAGCTGACGACAGCCATGCAGCACCTGTATACAGACCCGAAAGCTTATCCATTTCTGGATAATTCCTGTATATGTCAAACCTAGGTAAGGTTTTTCGCGTTGCATCGAATTAAACCACATGCTCCACCGCTTGTGCGGGCCCCCGTCAATTTCTTTGAGTTTTAATCTTGCGACCGTACTCCCCAGGCGGGACACTTAACACGTTAGCTACGGTACTGAAGGGGTCAATACCTCCAACACCAAGTGTCCATCGTTTACAGCGTGGACTACCGGGGTATCTAATCCCGTTTGCTCCCCACGCTTTCGGGTCTGAGCGTCAGTAACAGACCAGAGAGCCGCCTTCGCCACCGATGTTCCTCCAGATATCTACGTATTTCACCACTACACCTGGAATTCCACTCTCCTCTTCTGCACTCAAGAAATAGGGTTTCAAAAGCACTTCCCGGGTTAAGCCCGGGACTTTCACTTCTGACCTATATTTCCGCCTACACCCGCTTTACGCCCAATGATTCCGAACAACGCTAGGACCCCTCGTATTACCGCGGCTGCTGGCACGAAGTTAGCCGGTCCTTTCTTGTAAGATACCTTCATTGTGTTATTCTCTTACGACAGTGCTTTACGACCCTAAAGCCTTCATCACACACGCGGCGTCGCTGCGTCAGGGTTTCCCCCATTGCGCAATATTCCCTACTGCTGCCTCCCGTAGGAGTCTGGACCGTGTCTCAGTTCCAGTGTGACTGATCATCCTCTCAAACCAGTTAAAGATCGCAGCCTTGGTGAGCCATTACCCCACCAACAAGCTAATCTTACGCGGACTCATCCAGGAGCGATAAATCTTTAACCACTGAAGCCTCAACTTCTGTGGTCTTATGCGGTATTAGCCTACCTTTCGATAGGTTATTCCCCACTCCTGGGCAGATTATCCACGCGTTACTCACCCGAGCGCCACTCTTACTCTCTCCGAAGAGATTTCTTCGTTCGACTTGCATGTATTAGGCACGCCGCCAGCGTTTGTTCTGAGCCAGAATCAAACTCTTCAGTTTAAATCTGTATCATATCATTTATTATATAAAACGAATTTCAAAAAAAATTTTAGTTCTAATCAACAGCCTTTAGTGAAATTAAAAAAACTCCACCTAAACTACTAATTAAGAGCCAAAAAACCAAAAACTATTCAATTTTCAAAGAACCAATTGCATTAAGCTAACGTGTGGTTTTATGCCCAGTTTTAATTTAAGTCAATGGGGTAACCTAAAAAAAATGCTTTTCTTTTTGTTTTTTTATAGCTTTTTTAAAATGTGAATTAAATAAAAAACCATAGTTATTACAATAACTTAATATAAACACATTTTTCCTAAAGTGTGCAAAAAATAATAACGCCTAGTTTTTAACTATTTGTTTTTTACATATTCCTTTCAAACATATCTAGAAGCTAGAAAATTAATTTAAGTAGTATGTTAGAGTGCCTTTAATATTTCTCTAAAAAAAACGTTGAAGAATAAAGAGTTTTTTAGCCATTACCACTCTCATCTACCTCGTTTTTATACGTCGAAATAACCTCGTCAACTTCAGCCTGAAGAGCCTCCATTAACATCTTCTTCGCACCTAAACGAACTATCTCATCGAGATTGCATTTTAACGACTCATCGGTTACTAATTTTAACATAGCGGCTCTCCTTTGTAGGCTCATTTTGAGCAGGGTTTTTGTCAAAACCAAAAGGTTACGCCACTATGTTTCTTTTCTCAATCCACAACTTTCTGAAATTTCTCGTACCGTTAAACTTATTAGATTCCCTAAAGACATGATTCATATACCTTTGCTTTAACTCAACTTTTATGAAAAAAAACTTCAGTTTTCTTTAAAAATCAAAAGAAAATATAGATAATTTTAATAATTATCTATACCGTAAGTGATTTAGAAATATTTATTAAGAGGCTCCATAAAATAATATATTTGGAGTGGGAGAAAGGTTATGACTGAAAAAATTATATACACAATGAAAAATGTAAGTAAGGTGTATCCACCTAACCAGTATGTTTTAAAAAATATTTACTTATCATATTTTTATGGCGCTAAAATTGGCGTCTTAGGGTTAAATGGAGCTGGAAAAAGTTCTTTACTAAATATTATAGCAGGAAGAGATAAGGAGTTTTTAGGTGAGTCTTTTCCTGCTAGGGATTTTAAACTAGGCTATTTAGAACAAGAACCTGGCTTAAACTCTGAAAAAACAGTTAAAGAAAATATTTTAGACGGAATAGGAGAACTCACACTTCTCCTTAAAGAGTTTGAAAAAATTAGTATGGATATGTGTGACCCTGATATTTCAGAACTTCATATGAATAAACTTGCTAACAAACAGGGCGACATACAAGAAAAAATTGAAGCTCAAAATGGATGGGAAATTGACCAAAAAATCAATGTAGCCATGGAGGCCCTAAGGTGCCCCCCTGAAAATGAGAGTATTAAAAACCTTTCTGGCGGTGAAAAAAGACGTGTGGCCTTAGCAAAGCTTTTATTATCTGAACCAGATATTTTATTGCTCGATGAACCTACCAATCATTTAGATACAGAATCTGTAGCTTGGCTTGAACACTATTTAGCAAAATTTCGAGGTACTGTTATTGCTGTTACCCATGATAGATATTTTTTAGACAACGTTGCAGGGTGGATTTTAGAGCTTGATCGAGGTCAAGGAATTCCATGGGAGGGAAACTATTCTTCATGGCTTGAGCAAAAAAGCAAAAGACTAGAGCAAGAAGAAAAAGGTGAAAACCGCAAGCAAAAGCTCCTAGAAAAAGAGCTTGAATGGATGAAGATGACCCCTAAAGGGCGCCATAAAAAGGCCAAGGCTAGAATCTCTCAATATGAAGAGCTTTTAAAAGAACCCAGTAAAGAAAAACTTGAAGACCTTCAAATATACATCCCTCCTGGACCTCGTTTAGGTGAACTAGTTATTGAGGCTAAAAATATTTCAAAAGCTTTTGATAAAAAAATCTTGTTTACAAATTTTTCTTTTGAAGTTCCCAGAGGAGCAATTGTTGGAATTATCGGGCCAAACGGTGGCGGCAAAACTACATTATTTAAAATGATGGCTGGAATTGAAGCTCCAGATAGCGGTGAATTTAAAATTGGTAGTACCGTTAAAATGGCCTATATAGACCAGTCTAGAAAGGATTTAGACCCTAAAAAAACTGTTTGGGAGCAAATCTCAGGGGGAAATACAGTTATGCAAGTAGGTGATCAAGAAATGAATTCTCGTGCTTATGTCTCTAAATTTAACTTCACTGGAGGAGATCAGCAAAAAAACATAGAAACTCTGTCCGGGGGAGAAAGAAACAGGGTTCAACTTGCAATGTTGCTATCACAAGGAGCAAATCTAATTCTTTTAGACGAGCCAACAAACGATTTAGATGTAAATACCATGAGAGCCTTAGAAAGTGCACTCATGACTTTTGGTGGTAGTGCTATAGTAATTTCCCATGACCGCTGGTTTCTTGATAGAATCTGTACTCATACTATGGCTTTTGAAGGAAATTCTCATATAGAATGCTTTCAAGGCCCTTACTCTGAATATGAAGAAGACTATAAGAAAAGAAAAGGAGTTGAGACAATTCAACCTAAAAAAATCCAATACCTAAAACTTAACTAAGTCTGTGGGAGAAAGTACACAATAAAAGATGAATTTCCTACTTGCTTAATCATATTCTTACTGCCAGTATTTTAGATGTCGTAATTTTGAATAATACAAGGAGGAAAAATTACCATGGCAGCAAAGAAAAAAACCACAAGAAAAGCAGCTAAAAAGAAAACCACAAGAAAAGCAGCTAAAAAGAAAACCACAAGAAAAGCAGCTAAAAAGAAAACCACAAGAAAAGCAGCTAAAAAGAAAACCACAAGAAAAGTAGCTAAAAAGAAAACCACAAGAAAAGTAGCTAAAAAGAAAACCACAAGAAAAGCAGCTAAAAAGAAAACTACAAGAAAAGCAGCTAAAAAGAAAACTACAAAAAAAGTAGCTAAAAAGAAAACCACAAAAAAAGTAGCTAAAAAGAAAACAAAAAGAAAAGCTAATCCAGCTTTTATGAAGCCACTAACCTTAAGCAGCAACCTTGCTGCAGTCCTTGGAAACAAGCCTTTGCCAAGAACAGAAGTCGTTAAAAAACTCTGGGTATACATTAAGAAACTCAATCTTCAAGACCCTAAGAATAAACGAAATATTGTTGCAGACTCTAAGCTAAAAGCTGTTTTCGGCAAACCTGTAGTAAGTATGTTTGAAATGCAAAAACTGCTCTCTAAGCACCTATCTTAAGTTCTTTAGGTACTTAAATATATTATGAAGGCCTGCTAAACGCGGGCTTTTTTTTATTCAAAGCAATTATAAGCAAGCTAAAAAAATTAAATTTGAGTATTGACCAAAAAGCTTTCTAGCCATAAAAAACAGTTTATGGAAATAGGAAAATTATCTTTTGTAAATGGCATGAGGAAGGCAGGTAAGCTTGCTGCAGAAACACTTAAATATGTGAAACCTTATATTAAACCTGGAATAACAACTAATGAGGTGGATCAACTTGTTCATGACTATACGCTATCTAATGGAGCAACACCAGCACCTTTAGGTTATAAAGGCTTCCCCAAGTCTACCTGCACATCGGTAAATAACTGTATTTGCCATGGTCTTCCCGATGAAACAATTCTTAAGAATGGTGATATTATAAATGTTGATGTCACATCAATTGTCAATGGTTACCACGGCGACACATCTACAACATTTTATGTTGGTGAGGTGACTACGGAAAACAAAAAACTAGTGTATACAGCTTACAAAGCTATGCATAAAGGTATTTTAGAACTTGGCCCAAATAAAAGAACTGGTGATGTGGGTTTTGCAGTAGGTAAATATATTACTAAACATGGCTACGCTGCTGTAAAAAATATTGGTGGCCATGGAATTGGAACAGTTTTTCATACAGAACCCTTTGTTCCATCCCATGGAAAAAAAGGCAAGGGTGAAAGGTTTCAACCTTGGACGTGTGTAACAGTTGAGCCTATGGTGAATATGAACTCTCTACCTTTTGACAACTATAACATTCCAAACTCTGAAATTCAATACTATTTAACACAAGATGGAACACCATCAGCTCAATTTGAACATACAATACTTATTACAGACACTGGGTATGAGATTATGACTCAATCAGGTGATGAAGTGTTTATCCCTAAAATATAAATTTCTTAAGAACAAAAAAAATAAAAATAGCACTCTATAACTCCCTATCTGTATGGTGAATATGTTTTGAAATAAATAACCCGAGTTCGGACTTTTTAAATCTGGTTTAACATTCTATTTTCATGGAGATATTCCATCAGAAAGTATTTCAGAAGGTTCGGGGTATAAATCTTATGCAGAAAATGATTTTACAGTGACTTGTTCTGGTACTGATAGTTTACGTAAAAATTATCGCTCAGCAACAAATTATTGTTATAAGCTTGTTTATGGTGGTTATGATAATTGGTATTTACCTAGCCATTATGAGCTTAATTTAATGTACGCAAATCGCTCTGCTCTTCCAGGTTTAGCTCAGGGTTGGTATCGGTCGTCTACGGAGGCCATCATTCTCAATGCGCGTCTCCAGCGGTTTTCTGATGACGATCAGAAGTTCCGCCATAAGGACCATCCTTGGCTTGTTCGTTGTGTACGGCGGTTTTGAGGCTTAAAAGGGGCTCAGCAGCCCTTTAGTTCTTTTATTCTTAAGGAAGCTTTAAGCCTCCTTAAGATAAACTATTTAACCCAAGCTCGGACTTTTCTAAGGACCTAACAAGTCCCAACAAAATGACAGACATGAGCGGATGGATTTAACACTAAAACAAGAAACCACAAGGCCTCTAAGAAAAAATGTTGTAACTTAACAAGAGAGATTTTAAAAATCTATAATTTTGAGCACCCCCATGAAGGGATAAATACTCCTTTAAAGCTTATAGACACAACTACCGCCTAGAAATTTAGGTTATTAAATCAAAGGCTTGCCTGTAATTTAATTACACAATTTCCTAAATTTATTTGAAAAAACCCTAGCTTCTTTATCTGGAAAAACTTGAAAAGATGCCATACAAGATTTTACTTCAACTTTCTTACTCTCACTTAAAAAAGTTTCTACAGAATTAGAGTGCGACCAAATAAACTGATGCCCTATGGGAGCATAAATGAATTCCCCTTTAACTTTACTTTCTAATACAGCTTTTTTAAAAAGGCTATCTTCAGGTAAACTTACCCTGCCTGTATAAGTAATATAAGCACATTTAAGCCCACCACAAAAAAACCATGATTTTAGCTTGAATTTTAAATCCACTTTAAAAGGCCAGCCTGTTTTAAGACTACTCCACTTCTTATTATAGACCCAACTGTCTCCAGGTTTTACTTTAGTTTTTGGCAAAACGATTTTAGGAAGGTAAAAAACTGTCCCCTCAGGAAATCCCCTAACATCTAAAATTTTAGCTTTTTTATTAACAGTTTTTGTTAAAGCTTTCCCCTGTGGAGGAAGCCCCATATTGGTTAAATCTATATCACCCTGAAGCTCAGTAACCCAATAGTTAAACTTCACTTCTCCACTATCTCCTACAAAAACAGTCTCTCTATTTAAATTAAACTCTGAAAACTCAGATTTTTTCTCTATGAGCTTTAAGCTTTTTCCCTTTCCTAGAGCATAAACTTTGATATAAGAACTTGTTTTATATTTATCAATATTAAGATTTCCAGCAATCAAGGAAAGCTCTATATTTTCAGAAAATACATCATTATTTTTTTTTAAAGGAAGTGCTGAACATGAAGAGTACAGCATAAAAAAAATAATTAATACGTAAGCTTTTCTCAATGACTACCTTCTTGAATCACTTCATCTGCCTGAAGATTTTCACCAGCACGAAACCTATCCAACAAGGCCTTATCTCTTGTTGGAAATGAAAACAACAACACATTACTATCTGACATTTCATCTTCAATAGTTGTAGCAATATAATGAAAGCTTGCTTTTGAGTTCTTAGATTCATATTCTTTAATAAAATGCACCAAAAAATTTCCATAAGAATCCATAGATCTCCAGATTTCATCTCCATCTTCTATTGTTTCTTCTCTAACCTCTACAAAATCCACAAACTCTTCTTCTTTAAAGTCATTTTCAGATCTTAAAATAAGCATGGCTTTATACAAACCTACAGCAAGTTTATCACCCTCATATAAAGAATCCCCTTCAAAAGCTCCTTTAAATATTTCTTTCATATTAGAATTTCTAACTAAATATTCAAACTGCAGCTCTTTTAAATCCTGTTCTATTGGAACAGTAATATGAGAATAAATAAAAACAGGCTCAAGCTCAAATAAATGACAAAAAGCTACTTCTTTAGTTTTTTCAAACTTTTTTATAAAAACATGAAGCGGCCGCTTTCCTTTAAACAAATCTGTTCTTTCCCAAACTTCATCTGGATAATCCAAGGTGAATTCAAGTGTTTGTTTTTTAGACTCTAAGGCCACATCAATATATTTTTTAAAATATTTTTCTAAAAGCTGAATGTCTTTTTTAAAAAAATCATAGAGTTCATCTTCAGATTTAAACTTCCAATTTTTATCTGGATCAATGACCAGTTCATCAACTGTATTAACAATAATACCCGTACTCTTTTGTTTGTTGTTTTTTTTAGTATTTTTCAAGACCACAGCTCCATTTTCATTAGCCTATTTGAGTAATTTAGTTTATCCACCTAGACCTTCAACATATTTCCCTTGATCATAGCATAAAATTCAAATGAAATATAAGAGAGCTGATGAATTTACTCATGTATGTTTAAAATACATCCACTCATGGTAATGTTAGTGATTTTTTTGACAAGATGTTGGAGAACACTTTGGAGCAAGTTGAAGAAAATTTAAGCGGTATTGAGCACCTATTAAGTCATTCCTTAAAAGGCTTTCATTTTGCTTTTAATAAGCAAGACATTAAACATGCCTTAGGAACACCTTTAAACGGAATTTCTGAGTTTAAATATGAAAACAGAGCACAGGTTGAAAAGATTTTTCTAAAGTTTGTGAAACAAAAAACACTTCCTGCTAAAAAAAAGTTTTTGCATAAATTAACAGCACTAGATAAAGAACTCTTAATTAAGGTTTATTTTAATATTTTAGAAAATGCTTTAAAAAAATCCTCTATTAAATTTCATTAAAAGCCTACTAAATAAAACTAGCCACTAATTTCTAGAAAAGTTACGCCATAAAGTCTAAGTCACCTTTTTAAAGAAAGCACCAGCAGTCCTTGTATGTTTTAATATGATTTTTTAATAATTTCAGAGATTTCTTTTGTAATAAATTGAACTCGATGCTGCTTTTTTAAACACAGCTCAATTTTAAAAGACAAGTCTTGTAAGGCTGAAAGCTCTTTTATACTTTCAGTTTCTTGTCTTGAATCTTGGACAGAAGTCTCCAAAGGCACTTCACCTAAGGTAGCCTTTTGTAATGTTTCCTCTATTCTACTCATTGTGTTACCAGTTAAACCTTTTTTGCTTTGTAGCCCAAGAAAAATAAAATTAAATCCTCTTAAATACTAATTTCTATATAGGCGAAATCTTTGTTAAATCTACAGCCCCACCCTCTTCTTCATCTATTTGCGTTAAAGTCCCACTGTCCTCAGACATCACTTCTTCCTCATCACTACTTAATGCAGCTGCTAAAACAGCTGGTTTTATAATGTTATCACCATATTCACATCTATAAGACTTTAAATCAGACAAAGCCTTAACCTTTCTCCTGTCATATCCTTTAGATAAGCGTGGATACATTACTGATTTTCTTTCATGGGAGTGAGCAAAACCTAAAGCGTGGCCCATTTCATGAACCATTAAAGAAACAAAATCTACCTTCTGACTATTAAAGCTTTCAGCCTCATAACTAAACTGAAAATCTTTGGAATTAATCCTAATATCGGCACCTTTAATCTTATCTCCAACCCATATAATTGTTGTTCTTGCCTGCTCAGAAGAGCGGTAAGATTCCCATGTATCAAGCCAATAAATCGTAGAAACCCCATCTAAATGACCCTTCTTATGACTTTCTTTAAAATCCCACTTAACAATTTCAATAACCTTCTTAGTTGAAATGTGATTCCATTGAGCTGCTGCTTTAAGCAATGATATATAAGCCTCTTTTGGTACATCCTTATGAACTCTAAATTTAAGTGGAAGATCAGCCTTCCAAGACACTCTTTGTAAATCCTTGTTCTGAACAAAATTACATGATGGTTGAGGATCTGGGCTTGAAATTAAAGAACAGCCAGAAGTAAAGAAAAAGGCCATTATGAATATTATTAGTGTAGTTTTTTGAGTCGCTTTAATAATGTTTTCCATACTTAAGTTCAAAGCAAGCTTAGTGCCACCTTAAAATTAATCATATAAATTACTGTTTTTACTATGTTTTACACTTATTTAAACTATATATACGACAGCTCTAAACCCTATAGATTTCATACAATAGATGAAAAGAGGTTTATTCCTCAGTTCACAAATCTAATTTCACACACCTGTCTAACAAAATTTGTCACCTTAGGAAAACTATTGGTCCAGGGTCTTCTTATAATAGGTTTCTTTTATAATTTAAGCTAAAAATAGTTGGCCTCTATATTGCTTCTACCCTTTATAACAAATGGTTGTAAAAATATGAGAAATTTTTTAATAAAAATAATAGCTATTATCTTAATAAGTCAGTCTGGGCTCACCCACCAATATGCGTGGGACTCAAGCCGTGACCACCTTAAATACAACTTTACCGCCATCACTCAAAAAGCTTTAAACGATCATGGACATTTTTTATTAGACACCCGAGATTCAGCAAATTTAACTGCTACAGGAAATATTTGCCCCAACTATAACAATATGAACACTCGAGAAAGGCTTGAATTTTACACAGCTCTTATTGCAGAGATCGCTCAAAGAGAAAGTGGATTTCGTATTAATGCTGTTGCCAATGAAGCAAATTTTAAACCTGTTCAGTCAAAAGGATACTCTGTTGGACTTATGCAGCTTAGTTATGATAAAAAAGTAGCCAAAGCTTATGGTTGCAATGAGGTTTCTTCTCTAGCCTCCCTAAAAAACCCATTAATCAATTTAACCTGTACTGTTAAAATAATGAACCTTCTTATTAAGAGAGATAAGGTGCTAAGAAATGACACTGATCATGTAGGAAGTTTATTTAATGGAAAAACTGCTGATCTTACTCGAGTACGCTGGAAGGGTGTAGCCGCATTTTGGTCCCCTCTTCGTTTTGAATATTGGAGAGATCGAGCAAAATTATCTAGAACATATCTTAATAATAAAAAAACCCTTGCTAAAGCTAAAGATGTAGAAAAAATTCGAACAGTTATATCTAATAAACCCTACTGCAAAAGATAAAATTCAACTCTTATTAAAAAGGCGCGTATTCATTAATAACACCATATTACACTCTCTTTTCTTATTTTAAACAGACTTTGGCAACAAGCTCTTTAAAAAAAGCTTATAATGATAGTTCTTTAGTATAGTGCACCTGATTTTTAGCTCCATAAGAGGTCACCTTAAACTGTTTTTCTTTATCACCATAAAGCTTTATGACTGTATAGTTATAGACCCCTGATTTACCTAGTTTTCCCCTTGGATTTGGAAATTTTAAAAAAGATTTTGGAAAAACCTTTGCATGAATTCCACTAGAAGTAATTTCAAAAGTTTTGTAACCAAGAGCTTTTTTTTCAATTTTCATAACCTCAGTTAAATGTCTATCTCCACTTATAAAAACAATTTTCTTATTTGTTTTCTTTAAACTCTTTAATATGCTTTTAAATTCTTTAGGATTGTCTCTTTCAAAGGATTCAAATGGATGGTAGGCACCAAAAAACTGATCACCTTGAATCACCCAATTAATTCTTGCTGTACTTACTCTAATCTCATCTAATATCTTCTTTTTTTGATTACGCCCCCAGTGAACACCTTTTTGGTTTTCTCTAAAAAATCGCCCATCCACAAACAAAAACTTTTGATTAAATACATTTAGTATTGAACCAGCTCCAAAGGTTTTTTCATACACCTTTATAATTTCTTCGTTAGGGTTAAATATCCAAAAAATATCTGCAGAAATTTTTTTATGTATATAACTAGCATCCCCATTATTTTCACCATAGTCATGATCATCCCAAAGATAATATGTAGGGCTCAGGTTTGGTGAATGATAAAAATAAAGTCTATCCCAAGTTTGAATATACCTTTTCCATAACTGTTTTTCATTGGCTGTTTTTACAAACCCATTATCAAGTCTATCAGCATATACATTATCACCAATAAAAAAATTTATATCTAAAAATTTATTCAAATAAGATTCCCACATTTCATTAGCTGAAGAAATTCTATCATCCATACATGAGGCCACACCAATACGAATGCTTTCTTTCTTTAAATTCAATGCCTGAAAGCTTCTTTCATCAATAATTTTTCCTTTTGCTTTTATGAGCAGTTTATATTTTGTCAAACTTTTAAGGTTCTTAATATGGATTCTTTGAATAACTCGTCTACCGTTTGGAGAAATTTTTTTAAGATGACTAAAAATCTGAGTAGGTTTTTGAAAAGATTCATTCTTAGATATAAAAAATTTTAAATCGCCTTGTTCTTTTTTAGAAAGAATTGATATAAATGTTTGTGTTGAGTCTGTAGTTCCTTGAACAATACCCAGTGGATGCTTTAAAAATTTATTTTTATTTCTTTGTAATGTACTACAGCCAATAAAAAAGGTACCGATCATCACCAACCCTAAAAACCTTTTACCTCTCACCCTCACTCCCTTTAATTCATTTCAGCTTTTCTTTGTAGCCATAAATCCATTAATACAACCCATACCATAGACTCTAAGACTACTAATACTCTTGGAACAAGGCATGGATCATGTCTACCTAGCTTAGCCACATTAAGAATAGATGATGTGGGCTTAATATCCACAAAAAACTGTATGGTGTCACCTGTGGTTATTCCCCCTAATACTCCTCCATAAACAGACTTTGGCATAACATGAAACTCTCGCCCCCCACATGTGGAAAAATCCACATCATCCCCTAAAGAAAAACTCTTAACTGCTCCAATAGAAAGAACTGCCTCTGCAAGCTTTGATTTAATTTTTCCATATATAGGTTGCCCCAATGAAGGCACTGGGTTTTTAACTCTCACTTCAACCCTACCACCATAACTTTGACCTTCTTTTTTAGCTTTTAAAAGACTTTTACCTGCCTTAATAGATATCTCCTCTGATAAGAAGCCTAGATTTGTTTTATGAATTTTAAAAAAATCTTGATCTAAATACTTATCATCTTTAAAATTAAAAATAGACCTTGTCACAGCTTTAACTTCCATATCAGGAAACTCTGTTATCAAAGCCATTTTTCCAAAGGCTCCTGCCACAACTCTAGCAAGAGTTTCTCTTCCAGAGCTTCTACCTCCACCCCTTAAATCAACATGTTCGTATTTTTCTGTCCAAACAACATCCCCATGCCCTCTACGTGGCTCTAAATTTTTATAATCTTTAGATCTAGCATCTATATTTTTAAAAATACATGAAATGGGAGTTCCTAATGTTTTACCCTCAACAACACCACTTAATATTTGAGGCTCATCTAACTCTTTCCTTGAAGACACGAATTCACCGCCAGGTCTTCTTCTTTTTAAAAAGTCTATAAAAATCCCCTCATCTACTAAAACACCTGAAGGCATGCCATCAATAACAACACCTAAGCCTTTCCCATGGCTTTCACCAAAGCTTGTCATTTTAAATAAGTATCCATATGTATTGCTCATTTAATTCTTCCTTCTACACAATTTAACCAAAACTCTTGTTGTGCTTTAGCTTGAGTTAGAAAAAAATCCCTTCCTGAAATATAATCACAACCCCACAGCAAAGCAACAGCTTTAGCTTGAGAATGATCCTTATATTCTAAATCATAAATCACTTTAGGGGGAACTTTTAACTTTGGTCTAATTACACATTCAGCTCCTGCCGACCAGATCAAAACTTCAAAGCTTCTATCTTTTAAAGTTCCATCCTTATAGTCACGAACTGATTGGAGAACAGCTTTTTTTCCAATTTTTTTAAAAATTTTAACCCCCATAGTGCCAGCTCCCCAAATCAATACTGACTTAACTTTAAAAAGCTCTTCTTTTAAAAAAGAAATAGATGAAGCATCCGTGTCCCACACCTTTAAGTTTTCATTGATATAAAGTGTATTTGCCACCTTTAAATACCCTGATAATTCTCCAAGTTTTTCTTTAAAAGGTGATGTTACTGATAAAAATTTAACACCCAATGATTTTATAAAATCTAGATTTTCTTTTAAAAACTCATCCTTATAAAGCGAAATACAAACATACGTTCCTTTAAACTTTTCCTTAAAAAAGGCTCTATGATACGCAGGAGAATGTGACAAACTCACATCCTCACCAACAACACCACCGTTTAAAAATTCTTTAGAATTTAAAGAATCTAGCTCATAAAAACTTGGTTGATCTAAATAACCATTAAGCCCATACCTAAAAAATGTAATTTTATTTTTAAAAAAGGTCAGTTGCCGATACCAACTCCACCTTCCATTTAAATGACCCACAGACCTTGGAAGAAAACTGACGTCCATACTTTCAGTGATTTTATGGTATTTCATTAACTCTTTAAAGTTCTTTATTTGCGGCGCCCATTTTACATGAAAACCTTTTTTATTAATTTCTTTAATTTTTGCTAAAGAAATCAAATTATGTTCTGAAATAAATATATTTTTATTATTTAATTTTTCTAAATACCCTTTTTTCATATACTCAAAAGGAACATCTATAAGAATATTTTTATATGTAGATAAGTTTTTTAAAAAAGCATCTGTTGGCTTTACTCTTAGGGCAATTAAAATCTCACCTCTACACTTTTCTTGTAAAAAACCTTCAATCTCTCTTTCTTTAAAAAAATCAGTTCGAAGCTCCACCTTACCAGCCATAAAATCAAGTTCAGACTTAGTCCTAATGGTACAAAACCCATGGGGGGTTTTAATTTTATTTTTTTTAAGAAAATTTTTCACTGTTTTAGCATGATCTACACCCTCTTCAATTTCAATTCCAATGTGAGCATATTTTTTATAAATCTTATCTCTTTTTCTTTTTCTATAATTAAATTCCTCATTTTGAGTTTTATTTTTATCCAGCCTTGGGCGATCTAAAAATATACGTCCAGTTTCATCAGATTTTTTTTGAATCCAAATTATTTTAGAGTTTTTAGGAAAATTAAATTTATGAATTTCAAACCCGGCCCCTAAAACAATAAACTTAGGCTCAGGTTTTTTTAAAATTTCTTTTAAAACCTGCCTTTCAATATTTCTAAATTTTTCTTCTTGCTCTTCTTCAAAGAGTTTGTGAATGTCGTATGTTTTTAAAACCTCCGCATCCAAATCAACTCCTCCATTCAAATCTTTTAACAAGGTTGTTTTTCCAACTCCCCTGTGACCAATTAAAAAATACATCATTAAACCTTCATTTCAAGATACTCAGGAAAACTCTTTTCAATAGACTCCCCACCTATAATGTCTATTTGATACCCAAACTTTTTTAAAATTTCACAAGCCATAAAGATTCTATGATCACTAGAAACATCAAAGCTAAACTTTTTATGCTCTAACAAGTTAAAACCTCTGCCTTGAATTCGAATTCCACCTTCTTGGCAACTTGATTTATAACCACATTTGAGCAAAAGTTCATGAATACGATTTATTCTATTTGATTCTTTAAAAGCCAATTGAGGAGCTCCAAATAAAATAGATTCACCAGAACAAAAACATGAGAAAACACTTAGAACAGGAAACAAATCAGGGCAAGCCTGCAAGTTAACACTTATTGGTGTGTATATAAAAAAATTTTTAACAGGCTTCTCCACAGTAAAGGAAGAGACCAACACTCCTGCAGACTTTAAAATTTCTAAAATTCTTGCATCTGGCTGAAAGCTTTTAGTCATAAGACCTTGAATTTGAGCTTTTCCTATTATAGATGCCATAACATAAATAAACGCAGCCGAAGACCAATCTGATTCTAAATTCTGAAAATTTAAATCCTCCTTTAATTTTTGATCTGCCGGCACTCTAATTAAATTTTCATTAAATGATATTTTAAAACCCAGAGATTCTAAAAAAAATTTTGTAAGCAGAAAATAACCTGAATTTAAACCCTTTTCTTTAATTTCAATATCTAATTTATTTTTCGATGCTAGTGCTGCTAAAACCAACCCTGTTAAAACTTGAGTTGTTTTCAAAGCTGAAATTTTAACTGCTTCTTTACTCCACCCATTAGAGGAAAGAATAAGACTATTCTCTGATAAGTAAGCACTTGCTCCTAAAGCGTTTATAGTATTGACCAGTTCATCCTGGGGCCTTTTAAACAGTGTTACTGCCCCTGTTAAAACCCACGAACCTTTCTTTGAAGAAAGAAATAATGCTAAAAATCTAAGTGTTGCTCCCCCTTCACCAATATATATTTTAGTTGATGTCTTATAAGACCCTAATGCGTTTTTAAGGTAGATAACATCTTTTGCTTTAGAATTCCATTTTAAAGCAAAATTTGGAAAACCTTCTTTAAGAATCAAGTACCTATTTACAATAGATTTTGAAGAAGGAAGCCTCACTTTAACATTCATTTTCTATTTGCCTTTTATATTCTTTAATTAAATCAAAAATTTTAACTTTTTTTAAAAAAGGTCCATTGTTTCTTAAAAAAATAAAATTAACTATATTACCTTTAGATTTTTTATCTTTTAATAAGGCCTTAAAAAGCTTTTCATCACTCACCCTGGGCAGCTTGTGGTCTAAAAGATTTAAAAAACAGTTCATATTCCTTAAAGAAAGGTATTTTCTTTTATAACTCCACCTTATAGAAAACAACAAGCCCTTTTTAACAGCATCACTATGAGAAAAACCACACATTAACTCTAGTACATGGCCTATGGTATGACCTAAATTAAGAACAGCTCTAATATCCTTTATATCTCTTACATCCTTTTTAACAATTGAAGTCTTATATGATATAAACAAAGGTAAATCTTTAAAATTTATTTTATCTTTGCTCCACTTGGATAAAATCTTTTTAGACCATATTTTATTAACATTAAGGAATAATGTTTTTATAATCTCACCTTCTGAATCTTTAATTTTTGCAGTATTGAGTAACTCTAAAAAAAAATAAATTTCTTTTGGTGGGTAGATAGTCCCAATTTGATTCTTATAACCTCCATAGTTTAAAGCTGTTTTACCACCTATTGAGGAGTCTATTGCTGCAAGCCATGTAGTTGGAACTTGTATAAACTCTACACCTCTTAAATATACAGAGGCTAAAAAACCTATGCTGTCTCCAATACTGCCCCCACCTATGGCAACAAATGTTGAACTCTTATTAGCTCTGTTCTTAAGCAACCACTCCATAAGCTTATTGAAAGTTACTAGACTCTTAATACCTTCTTCAGATTTTAAGAACATTACATTTTCACAATTTTTAAAAATTTTATGGGATTTAAAAAAAGAATCTATAAAAAAATAGTAATTTTTTTTTTTAAAAAGAGATTTTATTATTTTTTCTTTAAAATAAATTTTTTCCCTAAAAGGACCTGTTATTTCCATGGGTTAAGCCTTACTTGATAAAAAAACTCTACCCCTATGATTTGTACAACATAGCCGACTACCTTTTGTCTCATCACTTGAAAAAAATTTAAACGCGCTCTTGATAAAAACAGCATTTCTTCTTGGGAAAAATTTAAAGCTTTTTTATATATCTTTTTACGTTTTTTTTGAAAAAACTCATGCCATGCCCTATAAAAACCTATAAATTTCATATTTCTGGTTTATCTTAATTAAGGCAAAAGTTCAAAGAGTAGAGCCTTAAAGACCCCATTTAACAGTCCTTAAATTATTTTCTTTAAAAAAAATATGGGCTGCTTTAAAATGACCACATCCTAAAAATCCTCTATGAGCAGACAGTGGCGATGGGTGTGGAGCAGAAAGTACTAAGTGCTTTTCGTTGCTCAAAAAAAAAGCTTTTTTCTGGGCATAAGCTCCCCATAACATAAACACAATAGGTTGCTCTTGTTTATTTAAAACCTTAAGTACATAGTCTGTAAAAAGCTCCCACCCTTTATTTCTATGTGATGCAGCCTTAGATTCTTCAACAGTCAGCACACTATTTAAAAGAAAAACTCCTTGTTCCGCCCATGGACTTAAATCTCCACTTAAAAAATTTTCCTTTGGAAATGTCGCTAATAATTCTTTAAAAATATTTCTAAGAGATGGCGGTATACCAACCCCTTTAGAAACAGAAAAACTTAAACCGTTTGCCTGACCCTCTCCATGATAAGGATCCTGCCCAAGTATCACCACTTTAACTTTTGAAAGAGGGGTTTTGTTGAATGCTAAAAAACAGTTTTTAAAATTTGGAAAAATTTTTTTTTCTTTAGAGTTTTCTTTTAAAAAAAACTCTAAATTTTTAAAATATTGCTTTTTAAATTCATCTTCTAAAACACTCAACCATTCTTTATTTAAAAAATTTTTATTAAGAAAGTCTTCCATACACCTATTATATAAAATATACTAAGGAGTTGAAAAGCATTTTATCTATTATTTTCTTCTCCAATTATAGACTTCTAATCTCTTCTACTAGATTATCCTTAATTAACGTTAACAGTGACTGCTGCCTTACAGCTTCAATTAGTTTATTCTCTAATTCTAAAATCTCATTCTTTAAGCCCTCTGTTTTTTCAGAATCGATTTCCTCCATAGCTTCTAATTCATTAGATTTTACATCTATTTTAGCCTTAAGGTTGTTAATCATGTCTACCTGATTAGCAATAGTCTCTACTTGGCCCTCATACACAATAGTCAATCTACGCCTAAGATCACCTTCAACATGATCATTATAATAAGATGTTTGATGTTGTTTAACTTCAATTTCTCTAAGACTTATTTTTTCCTCTTCAGTTAAAGAATCTCTAAGCTCTTCAAAAATTTCTCCTTTAACCACAAGAAGCTTTTCATTTAAATCTACCTGTTCATCAAAATTACTAATTTTTTCGTCTAAAGCACTCATCTTAGAACTTATGCTATGAGAAATTATAGTATTACTTTCAGAATCTAAAGCTTCTTGAAGAATTTTTCTCTGAGCTAACGCCTCAACTCTTTTATCTGCAATGTCAGTAAGGGTTTTTAAAGTTTCTCTAAAGCTATCTTTTCTATCATTAGCAATCATACCTTTCAGAACCAAAGTCTTACTGTCTGTACGAGATTGTAATTCACCTTTACAGCCGATATTTAAAACCAAAAATAACATTATCATTAAAGTTACCATAGTATATTTTTTTTCCATAACATACGCTCCTTTAAAAATTTAATACCAGCAACAATATAGCAATTAGAAGGCCAGCCCTAAAACTAAATATATTGGACTTAACCATTAAAACCGCCTATTTCTACAATTAAAGTGACAATTTCTGCGCCACATCTACGCCCATGTTGGTTCCCTATCAGTATTGAGCTTTACAGTTATTAACCTGCTCACTCAACAAAAATACCTTATATGTGGTTCTTATACATCAGGTCAGTACTTTGCTTTCGACTTCCTTCAGACATCACCTCACGATTAATACCCTTGCGGTCTAGCTAACAGTTCCTCTGAACGAGTCCGTAAAGGATTTATAACTTACATTTCACCTCCCTAGTGAAAACACCATGCCGGGTGCACCAAGGAGACGTGCTGTCTCCACAACACAACTTTGTTTTAGATAAAAATTTTAATGAATGAAAAAAGACATTTTTCTTGATTTTTGTCTTTTTTCATTCATACTAGAATGCATGAGACGATTAAACAACAGTATTTATAATCAGCTAAAGTCACTTGGTATTTTTAGCACCAAAGAAGCCCTAGGAAAACTCAAAATCTCACAGCCCACACTTTCTAGGTGGGCAACCGAGGGACGAATAAAACGAATTAATCGTGGCCTATATATTCACTCAGAATTTACTATCGACCCTGAAGAGTTAGACTTTGCCATAGCATGTAACCACTTTGGCCCCCAGTCTGCTGTGGGTGGACTTTCCGCTCTTTTCCATTATCAGTTAATCGAGCAAATCCCCCAGCAGATATGGATGGTTGTTCCCTCTTCACGCAAAGACCAAAGCTCTGAATGTAAATATAAATGCCTAAGAACAAACACTACTCTAGAATTTGGTATTGATAATAAAAAATATTTTAGGATAACTAATATTGAGCGAGCCTTGCTTGAGGCAATGAAATTCGCCACCAAAATAGGGCCACGAATTGTAATTGCCGCTACCCGCAAGGCTTTTGAAGAAGCCCTTACAACCGAATCAAAACTTGGAAAAATGGCAAAAAAACTAGAAATGAAAACCGTGCTGAAAAAATATTGGGAAGCCATTGTTTAATGAAGTTAAAAGATCAAACAACATCAATAAAGCAAAGACTCTCCAATCTAGCTCAAAAGAAAAACTTAAGTTATCAAATTGTTGCCACTAATTTTCTCTTGGAAAGATTACTTGCACGTTTAATTACTGATAAAAAACTTTTTAACTCTCTTGTTTTTAAAGGTGGATATGTAGGACTTCGCATTTATAACTCAAACAGGTACACAATTGACCTTGATGCTCTTTTAGTGAAGTCAAACATTCAAAGCGCTTTGGAACAAACAAGGTTGGCCGCAGAAAAAGATCTAAGCGATGCCGTATGGTTTTGCTTTGAGAAGCAAATTGATCTCCAAACTCAAGGTGAGTACGGTGGCATACGTCAGGTTTTTCGGGCAGGAATTGGCCAGGTGTTAACAAATATTAAACGAGCACAAATTATTCATTTTGACCTTGGCATTGGTGACCCTGTCACTCCAAAGCCAATAAAAAAGAGTACTCCTGAATTAATTGGAAAAAATGACCTTAGCTGGTTTGTTTATCCCATTGAAACCATGATTGCAGAAAAGATTCATGCATTGGTGGATCGAGGAGAAAATAATTCTCGCTCTAAAGATATTTTTGATTTAGCATATTTTCTACCCAAGGCAGATGGTGCCACTTTAAAAAAGGCACTTCATGCTTCTTTTGAATACAGAAAAACAACTCTTCCAAATAATCTGATAGAGTTTTTAAGGGAAATAGATTTGAGCCTACTGAAAAGTGGGTGGCCAAGTATCGCTTCAGGAATAAAAAATGCTCCTAGCTGTGAAGAGGCTTACCAGAGTTTTATTGATGAATTACAGAAATTTTTTTAAACTAAAGTCTGAAAAGCTATGAAAGGTTACATAGTCCTTACCCCAAACCATGGGCAATTTTTTAAGAGATTTTACTGATAATAACATTACGGATATGGAAAAGCTCTTAACCCTTCAAACCCAGATCTATTATAAGTTTTAAAAAAACTCTATCCTGATCAATTCAATACTCCTGTTTATACGGATATAATATTTCCTAGATACGAAACGTTTACTTGCCCAGTCTGAACGATGAAAAAAAGAACTCTAAAAACCTATCCCACGCCTGGATATCAACTACTTCTCCACGGATTTACTCACTTGAACACTGATACGCGACTTACCACCTTCATCTCTACCTCTTCTCCTTCCCCTTTCTTTCAATCATAAATTCTTAATTGTAATATTAAACTGCCCTACTTTAGGAGTGTCCCTAACATTGCCAAATTGATCTGTTGGTTTCTTAAAATTTACAACAACTCTTTTCCTCTCTTCGCTATTCAATGATTGAAGAATTCTATCTCCCATATTATGGGGGTCATCTTTAAAATACATTTGAGTTGTTAGTTCCTCATACCCTCTTTTATGAACCTTTAAATGAATATGAGAAGGTCTTATCCAACTACTTGTTGCTTCATACTGACCTGGTCTAATGGTTTTAAAACTGTATTCTCCTTTTGAGTTTGTAATAGACCGCCCCCAGTATTGAAAATTTGGATCTAGTTTTGCAAGATTAGGGTCACCTGGATGATTATATTTACCACTTGAACACGCTTGCCAAATTTCAACCAAAGCATTTTGAACAAGGCGACACTCCCCATCGCTAACCACCCCAGAAACAATAATAACATCTCCCTCTGCTTTTTTATTAGAGCCTTTAATCACTGTTAGATCATTGTCTTTATCATTTTGATCACTAACTTGATTTTTTTTTAAACTTTAAATTCTAGTAAAGACCTTATATGTTAGTGAGAACACCTCTATACTTAAATTAACTTAGGTTCATGGGTAGTTAAGTTGACTTTGAAGGGAGTTAACTTATTATTATCACTGTGAAAAATAGGTATTTTGCTCGTTCAAGAATTTCAGAGGCTAAATTCAGGGAGATTATCAAGCTTTTTGCCAGTGATTTAACAACTCAACAGATTTCAGAATTAACAAAGCTTAACAGAAAAACTATAGGAAATATTTTAAAAAAAGTACGATCAAAAATAGTTGAGCAATGCGAACAAGAAAGCCTTTTTGACTCTGGTGAAATAGAACTGGATGAAAGTTATTTTGGAGCAAGGAGAGTTAGAGGTCTTCGCGGAAGAGGAGCTAGAGGTAAAACCATTGTCTTTGGGCTTAAAAAAAGAAATGGTAAGGTTTATACTCAGATTATTAAAAACTGCTCTAAAAACGAGATTCTCCCTCTTATACGGGCTAAAATAAGCAAGGAGTCTACAGTTTATACAGATGGCTTTAGGACGTATGATGGTCTTGTGGATATGGGTTATAAAAAACACTACAGAGTTCATCATGGAAAAAATGAATTTTCAAAAGCTGAAGGAAAAGTTAAAAACCATATTAATGGAATAGAGAATTTTTGGGGCTTAGCCAAAGTAAGACTTTCTAAATTTAGAGGAATGCATAAGAATACTTTTTATTTGCATTTAAAGGAGTGTGAGTTTAGGTTCAATCACAGAAATGAAGACCTCTATAGATTAATTCTTTCTATGCTGCGTCGTAACCCTCTTAACTACCCATGAACCTTAACTTAAGTGCTTTCTAATTTGTTTTCTATCATCTTTTTCACGAGAAGCTTGTCTCTTATCCTCTTTATTCTTACCTTTACCTAAACCAACAAGAAGTTTAATTTTTCCTGCTTTAACATACATTTTCATAGGAACTAAACTAATTCCTCTTTCCTTTACATGACTAAACATACGATCAATTTCTTTGCGGTGTAAAAGAATCTTTCTAAGCCTTAAGGGTTTATGGTTTGCATACCCACCATTGGTATACTCTGGTATGTGTGCATTTTGTAAATACAACTCCATTTTTCTAAAGATAAAAAAAGCTTCTAAAAGCTCTCCTTTTCTCTGTCTTAAGGCTTTAACTTCACTCCCTTTAAGGCTAATACCAGCCTCAATGGTTTCTATAATCTCATAGTTGTACCTGGCTTTTTTATTTTGAATTAAAAAAGATGAAACTCCTTTTTTTCCCCTAGGCATTATCTGTCTCAACAAATTGATATAGCATAAAATGCTCATGGGCATTGATTTGATCAGGACGTTTTTCTAAATAATGCTTTAACTCCTCAGGCCACTTTACTTTATAGTTTTTAAAAACACTCTTCATTTTTTTCCGTCTTGCCCCAAAAAGCAGTTTTAAATGGTTCACAAAAGCTTTTTTATTCTTAAGTTCTTTTAAAGGTTTCTTAGAAAACGAGAGTACTACACTTTCAACTTCTGGAGAAGGGTAAAAACACTTACTTGAAACTTTAGTCACCGTTTGAACTCTCCACCCAAGTTGACAAACAATTGAAAGAAGTCCGTACTCTTTTTTATCCTCTGGTTGAGCACTAATTCTATTCCCCACCTCTTTTTGAAACATTAAAATCATTTCTTTAAACGAAGATTCTATACAAAAAAGCTCAATTAATAACCGTGAGGAAATTTGATATGGCAAGTTAGAGATTAAAATCTCATTTACACCAACACTCCTCCAATTAAATTTTAAAGCATCTGTACAGTGAACATCATACCCCTTGCTTATCCAGTAGTTTGAAAGGGCTTTGTCAAGCTCTACTAAAGAAACTTTTTTTTTAAAATCTTTAAACTTATTAGTCAAACTCCCTAGGCCTGGTCCTATTTCAATAATTTTATTAAAATCATTTAGATTCTTATAACTACAAATTTTTTGTATAATAGACTCATCCACTAAAAAATTCTGCCCTAAAGACTTTAATGGCTTTATATCAAGTTCCTCTAAAAGCGCCTTTACCTCTCCAACCTTCATGAAAAATCCTCTGGTTGTGAGCGAGCATATATTTGAAGATTTTTCTCAATCTTAAAGCTACCCTCTAACCTCTTAGCTCCTGACAAAGCAATCATTGCACCGTTATCAGTACAATACTTAAGCTTTGCAAGCTCTAATGGAACCTTAAGTTTATCTGAAAGGTCAACGGCTCTACTCCTAAGTAATGAGTTTGCACTCACTCCACCAACAATTGTAAAAACCTTAGGCTTATATTCAAGCAAAGACCTCTCAAGTTTATAGATTAACACATCCACTGCACTTTTTAAATATGAAGCTGCTAAATTGTTAACAACCTCTTTGGAAAAAACTTCTTTTTTAAAATTCATTTTTTCAACCAATCTAATACCTGCAGCCTTTAAACCTGAAAAACTAAAGTCATAGTTTGGTTCTTTCATCATAGGGCAAGGGAACACATAAAAATCGTTTTTTCCTTTTTGTGCTGCCTTATCAACCTTAGGCCCACCAGGAAAGCCTAAACCTATAACATTTGCAAACTTATCAATGGCTTCACCAACAGCATCATCCCTAGTTTTTCCTAAAATTCTATAAGATCCAAATTTTTCACTATAAATAAGTTGTGTATGGCCCCCGCTTACAATTAAAGACACTTGTGGGTAAGGTTCTAACTTTACCTCTTCCCCCTTATCTACTAACCACGGTGACTGCATATGCCCCTCTAAATGATTGATTCCAATAACTGGAGTTTTAAATATTAACCCCAATGTTTGAGCTGTAACCACTCCTACAATTAAAGATCCCTGTAGCCCTGGGCGGTTAGCTACAGCAATACCGTATAAGTCCTTACCTTTTACATTATTATTGTTTAAAATTTTCTCTATAAGAGGAACTAAAACCTTTAAATGATTCCTAGAAGCTCTCTCTGGAATAATTCCGCCAAAAGGTATATGGTCATCATCATTAGCCCATTTGTTAAGGGCAATAACCTCCCCATTAACTTGAACCAACCCAACAGAAGTATCATCACAGGTGGTTTCAATTCCTAAAATAAATTTATTACTATTTTTCAAATCTATTTTAAATTAGCTAGTCTGTATTCTGCATATTTAGCAGCTTTAAATTTTTTATAATTTGAAACCACTGATTTATAAAAAGTCTTAGCTTCTTTTTCCATACCAAGCTCTTGAAAACAGACTCCTATCTTATAGGTTATAAGAGCGTAACTTTCACTTTTTTTAGATGACACTTTATCCCGGTATAACTGAAATTCTGACGCAGCCTTAAACCACTTTTTATCATCAAAGTATTTATCACCCTCGTTTAAATGTTGTTTTGCAGTTTTTCTAGCAGCTACAATGGCTATTCTTACTTTTTTATTTTCCTCTCTAAGCCTTAAAACCTCAATATCTAATTTTTTCTTTTCTGCAACCAATTCAGACACTGAGTCCTTATAAGCCTGAAGTTGTTGGCTTTCTTCACCAAGTCTTTTTTGACTACTCTCTTGAAAACGTCTATTAATAATTTCAAGCTCCTCAATCTTTCCACTACCTATTCTAAATTGCTCCTCATACTTTAAGTTCTTTGCCCTTAAATCTGCAATCTGCTGTCTAAGTTGTAAAACCAGTGTGGACTCTGTTTTTACTTTATTTTTATCGTTTCGAATTTTTAAACTCACACAACCAAAGAGTGTAGACACAAGTAAAATTACTAATAAAACCCTCAAAACTCTCCTCCCCTTTTAATCTGAAAAATACGAGCTTTAATTTCAGATTTTTCAAAGTAAAGTCTGGCTCTATCATATGCTTGCTTAGCTTTTGAATACACCCTGTTCTCATAATATTGGTGTGCTTTTTTTAAATAGTCATTCCCTTTATGATAG
The DNA here is from genome assembly GCA_965205365.1 of Bdellovibrionales bacterium. Taxonomy (GTDB): domain Bacteria; phylum Bdellovibrionota; class Bdellovibrionia; order Bdellovibrionales; family UBA1609; genus JALZUR01. The sequence continues at coordinate 603,523 of CBDBGT010000005.1, read as the reverse complement.
TATGCCTTTGCATATTTTGCTGCATAATTTTTTTTTGCATATTTTAATGCCTCCACAGCTTTTGCTTGCTCAATTAACGGTGGCCGACCTGCACAAGCTGTTAAAAAAACACTTATTAAAAAAAAGCATAGGACAAAAGTCTTTTTTAAGCCCTTGTTAAATTCAATACTAAACTCAGGCCTTACCATGTTTACTGATCAATAGGTAAAAAATTCACTCTTCTGTTTTTAAAATGATCTGATTCAGAGTCACCCACAGATAAAAGTTTTTCTTTACCATAACTAATAACAATCAATCTACGAGGATCAATGCCTAAGGATGTTAAGTACTCTTTCACTGACCTTGCTCTTCTATCACCAAGTGCAAGGTTATATTCTGTAGAACCTCTTTCATCACAGTGGCCTTCAAGCTGAACAATCTTACTGGTGTTCACTTTAATCCAATCCACATTGCTCGCCAACAATGCTCTTGATTCATCAGTTAAGCTTGCCCTGTCATATTCAAAATTGACTGTATACAAACCTTCAAACCCTCCTGTATCACTACCTGCAACGGTTAAACTTAGGCCTGGATCTACAACACCTGTTCTATCCAGAACACTACCATCCTTTGATACACCACCTAATAATTGCCCACCTTCTTTTGAACCTGTATCAGGTTGAAGAATAGCTATTCCCTTTTCGTCACTGTTTTTCTTTCTGCTAGCACAATTTGTTAAGCCTAGAAACAAAACTACACAAAACACTAGATAGACTTTTTTTCTCATATACTTTTTCTCCCATTGTCATATACAATAATTCTAAGTCTTTCACAACCCAAGTCAAATGATAGGAACCTAAAACCATGAAACTGTACCATTCATTTCTCTTAAAAATTTTATCGCTTACTATTCTAGCAAGCTTTTCCATAAAAGCAAACGCACTCTTACCCTATAAGTACAACTGGACTAAAATTAAGTCTAAGCACTTCACTGTGGTCGTAGATAAAAACTATTCTACTTATGGTAACCTTGTTGCCCAAAAAGCTGAGGAAGCATTTACAGCCTTAAAACAATTCTCAAGTAAACACCCTAAAAATACCTTTATTATAATTGATCACACAAAAGGCTTTTCAAACGCAAGTGCAACCTTTTTCCCCTACCCAATTATCACCCTCCAGCCTGTGACTCCAAATTCAAGCTCAGCTGTTGGGCAATATAAAGACTGGATATATGAACTCTTAGTACATGAATACACACATATTTTAAGCTTCCACAACACAAAAAACCTATTCACACCTCTTCGCTGGATCTTTGGAAGCACCATAGCTCCAGGATACTTTATGCCCACATGGTACCAGGAAGGTATTGCTATCTTCACTGAAACACACCTTTCACAAGGTGGAAGGCTACGAACCGCCTCTTATAAAGCTTTAAAAGATGAGCTTAAAGGTTCAAACATTTCCATTGCAAACGAAAGCTCCTCTAACCTATACCCCTTTGGATCAACTCCTTATATCTATGGAGGCTGGCTTAACCAAGAGTCATTTGCAAGTATTAAAGATGCTGCTAGAGCTCATGAAATTTTTTCCGGCCGCTTTCCATACCTTATTAATGGGGGTTACAAAAAAAGTAGCGGAAAAAGCCTTTACTCCTCTTGGAAACTTCTTTTTGGAAAAGATAAAAAAACAACCCCTTTAAAACACACCTTTCTTGGACGGCTTCCAAAATGGGATAAAACCACAAACAGTCTTTATTTTGTCAGAAAAGACGCTTATCTTTTCGATGAACTCATTAATCAAGATGAAAAAAACAAACCTAAGGTTTTATTTACAGCTCATAGTATCTTAGATTTTCAGGTTCATAAGAAAAATATTTACTACTTAAGCCTCAACCTTAAAAACCAAGACCATCAAATTTACTCACTATTTAAATTTAACCTTAAAACTAAAAAAACCACCTGCTTAAGCAAAAACCAAAACATTCAAGGCTTTGATATTTCTGAAAATGACAACATAACCTTTATTGATAGCAAAATAAATGAGCAATCTCTTTATTTTGGAGCTTTAAAGAAACTTAACCAAGCCACACAAATTTTTAAAACCTCTGGACAAAAACGCCTTTCCCTACCAAGAATTAAAAATAAATCAACAGTTTTGTTCGCATTAAAAAAACCCCATGCTAAAGAAATCCTAATCTCTATAAACATCAATACACTAAATCAAACCCGTCTTTTTTCAGTAGATCACCTTATTGGCCTTGAAAAAAATAACCATACTTTTTATGTCCTATATGAATCTAAAGGAATAAAACACCTTAAAAATATTAACCTTAAAAAAAGCACACAAATCCATTCAGGTATAATTTCTTTAAACTTTAAAGGTGAAAATGATATTTTATCTTCTCGAATTTTATCAAACGGGCCTCATATTTTCTCTAGTGATTTAAATAGCCTAAAAAGCAATGAAAAACCCATAGACATTCTAAACGAATCTCAATCTTTTTCTTTCTCTGAAAAATCAAATCTAAAATACTCTCCTTACTCCTCTTTTTCTCAACTCAAACCCCACTATATTATCCCCACCGCCACAGTAAGCCCTTATGGGTTTTCTGGAGAATTCTTATACGGCATTAATGTTGGCAGCCAAGACCCCCTTGGACTTAACTCATACTCTTTAGACGTTTCCACTGACACCATTATAAAAAAAACCTCCACAAGCCTAAACTATACTTCTCGCCACTTTAAGTTACCTATTTTATTTTCAGCAGGTTTGTTGAGTAAACCTCTTTCCTTAAATTTGTTTAGAGAATCAACTTTTGCAGAACTTGGAACAGCCTACAACTTTCAAAGTGGTTTTGACAAAAAATTAAATTTATTTCTAAATACTTTTTGGAACTCTACAGAGATTGGAACAAATAACAAGATTAAACGCCTTGGCTTATCTTTAAACCTTTTTTACAATAACTCCATTTTACGCCCTAGAGAACTTGCTCCCCAAAAAGGCTACACCTTAAATCTTGGACTCAAGCACCACATTTCAAAAGCAACACACTTTGACTACACTCAAGGAAGCCTTAGCTTAAAACTTTTTACTAGATCCCCTTTAATTAAAACCCATCGGTTGATTTTTGGCCTTCATACTAAGATAAACAATAAAACCCTTCCATTTGTTTTTGCATCAAACTCTTTAAACCAACCCTATAGATACACTTCACCTGAATCCTTTGCCTTAAGAGGACTTCCCACAGGTGCCATATTTGCAACCAAGTCTTTTACAATTACACATTTTGAATACCGTTTTCCTATTTTAAACATCAATTGGGGCCCTGGACTTTTGCCTGGTTTTTTCAACCGCATCACTGGAGCACTTACTGCTGACTACGGCTTTGTAAAGGGTGCTAACTTTATAAACAATAGCCCTATTGACCACTCAACTCCACTATATTCTGCCGGAGGTGAGCTCATCTTTGAAGGAAAGCTCCTCTACCACCTTCCTATAAGCTTACAAATTGGAGCATATAAATTTTTAAACTCTAGTGTTTATTCTAATCCACCTGAATTTTTTATAGGTCTTAGCTTAACCAATTAAACCTTTACCGCTCTTGACTTTAAGGCAGCATAATTAAATGATTTAACCATGATTGACCAAAATGGGAAGGGGACTTAATGAAAATAGAGCAAAACATTGAATGGATACAAGAACTCATTCGCAATGAACAGCAAATGGAAACATCAGGGCTTATTGATTTTTCTCCCGTTATAAACCAAGATCATATTATTTTATCTTCTTCCATTGAATTTTTAAAAAATTTAAAATCTCAGTTTATAAAAAACTCTGATATTTTTAATCAGTTAAGAGGAAATTCAAATGGAGCCATTAAAATTTATGGAATTGCAAAAACTCATGGTGATTTTATGATTTTTAGAAACGGTTATAAACTTGTTTTCAATATGCTTCACCCTGGAAAAATTCAAATTACATTTCACCACATGTCTTCACCGTTTTTAACATCAGACTCCTCTCAACCAAGCCCTAAGACTGTTCCAGATGGAACTCTTGAGGCAGCATGGGGAGCTTTTAATGAAATTAAATGGGTAAGCGATAAAAAACCTGCAAACCCAGACCATCTAGTTAAATTCTACTTAAGAAGTTTTGTACAAAATTCAACAAAATAAGTTTTCAATAATTTTAATTTTATTGGTTAAATTATTGGGCTAATTCCTCAATGCTTCTACACATAATAACAATTCATTAAGCCACTTTCCCTTTAGGTGGTTCCATGCTCATTTTATGAGGAAGAAACAAAGAAAATTTTAAAAGGTTGAGAAGTAGCCAATACTGACAAGACAAAAATTAAGATTAAAAACAAGAACCACTGGATGCATATGTTGTGCACACCAAAAACAACGCTGTTTTTTGCTCACGAAAAGCGTGGGCAAGAGGCAATTTATGATATGGGCGTACTAGATAAGAATTATTCTGAAGTTTTAGTTCACAATCATTGAAAGCCTTATTTTAGAGCAACAAAGAAGCACGCTCTTTGCAATGTTCATCATTTGCGAAAACTCCAATGAGTGATTGATTTTAAAGATTAAAAGTGGGCTAAATCAATGAAGAGATTTTTAGTAAAAACAAAAGATCTAACAAAAGAGTATGGGGGTCACTTTCTCAGAATCTTCAAAAGAAAAGGCTAACTGCTTACAGGAAAATAATTAAGGATGCTAAAAAAGAGTGCCCAAAGCAACTTCCTTATATGGGTTCTGGAAAGTAAGCTCTTCATCAGCCCCATTCTTTGTTTAAAATCATAAATTTGTTAAAGTAGGCTCCTTACCTAAAGGAGATGCATTAATGGCAAAATTTAATTCAATACGTGATGAGTATATAACCCATATCAAAAAACAAAAGATATCAGATTTGAGCATGATCCTGTTCGTCTTGGAGAGTTTTTAAATAACTTACTAGCTAAAAAATGAGCTTTATTTATGATTTTGAAAGAATAGTTATCTACAAAAGTTTTTTAGATATGGGAAAAAGCATTAATGGTTTAAGTGTAATTGTCAGTGAAGAAATGAAGTTAGATTTACAATCTAGGTCATTATTTATATTTACCAATAAACGATGAACTCATATGAAAATACTGTATTTTGATAAAAGTGGTTTTTCATTATGGCTTAAAGGTTTAGAGGGCATAAAGTTTTCCTGGCCTAAAAAAAACTTAAAAAAGATACCATTAAAGTAGAAGCTAAGGATTTAGAATTACTACTTAAAGGATTAAGTAACTGGACAAGGTTTAAAGAAGTAGACTTTAATTATGTAATTTGATAACATTTTGCAATGGAAGAGAACATTGTTGAGTTAAAAAACAACGTTAATTTTTTAACTTAAGAAAATGAATATTTAAAAAAAATTGTAAAACTTTTTAAAGAAGAAAAGTTTGGCACTAAATCTAAGCGGTATGTAGAAAGGGATTTAAAATGCATAAGGTAATGTTCTTATTTTTTATTATTTCTTTTAGCATTAATATATCTGCAAATGAAAGTTTATCTTCTCTCTGTTCAGAAGAAAATCATATCAATACAATTACGAGACCAATATCAACGACAAATATGAATTTAGGAACATTTGAATACAAGTATAGATATCTACGCAGTAAAAACTCAACAGCCCCAGTTATTATATTTCTTCCAGGAGGTCCAGGGCAATCATCTATTTCTCTGGATGATCCACGTCATAATGACTCACATGGTTTTATCCAAACAGATCCTCGTGGAGTTAAATGTAACAGATTTTTTGGTAAAATCCCTGACTCAGCTATTAACACTCAGACTCTATCACTCGATATTATTGAAATCATTAAAGAACTGAATCTTAAAAATTATATTCTTTACGGAGTTTCTTATGGTACTGTTCTTGCAACTAAAGTAGCTTTTGAAATAGAACAATTAAATATTGCCGCTCCAAAAGCGATAGTTCTTGAAGGGGTAGTAGGGAAAGCTGAATCGCATCTTCAAATTGAAAAAAATTATTCACGACGTTGGGAAGAGGTGAAAAAACACCTCAATTCTACTTCATTAAATATCTTATCGAACGTTAAATTGCCATTTGGCATAGATTCGACAAGATGGGCTCTTTTTATCAAAAGCTTGCTTAATTTTGGAAAAACACCAAACAATGATATATCTTTAAAGTCTCTACTAAACTTACTTTCATCTTCCAAAGAGCAACAAGACATACTAAAAAAATTAGTCAAAGATTTAAGTCAAGGCCCCAATGAAGACGAATACAGATTATATAAGTTAATAGCTTGCTCTGAAATTTATGACAAAGATTTCGCAACAATTCTTGAAAACGGGTATCTAGTAAGAGATTTTTCAAAAGATGACAATTGTGCTGATGTTCCTTTTTCACAACCTGTCGATGTTGCTAATTGGCCTATTCGTTCTAAGATTTATTATTTTTCTGGAACAAAAGATGTTGCAACACCAATAAAGTGGGCTAGATATCATTTTAATAAACAAATAATTTCTTTAAAACGAATATTTATCACTGTTAAAGATGGTGGACACAACCCTTTGAAAGTAAATCTTTCAGATTGCAAAAGCAATATTTGGGGTTCAATTCTTGAAAACTCTGATATATTTAAAGCTCTTAATACATGTATATTACAAACAGAGATAAAGATTATGTAGATTTCTTTATTTTTAATATAACTTTACTTATCTCAAGTTTATTTTCACCTATTTTCAAATTGAAAAATTTGTTACTTCTCAGCTTCTTTTCAGAACTAGTGTAAGCGATCTAAAACTACTCCCATATAATTAGGAATTAAAATGTGTTAAAAGCCTTTAAAAGCTGGCTTATAAAGCTATCTCTAACATCCCAATTATAAATACTTTCATTTATTTTTTTTACTTCTCGAATAAACATAGCTGCTAAAATTACTGGTTCAGAAACACTTGTAAAGAAAAAAAAGGGGTCACTACATTTCGAGTTTTAGACTTTTTAACCTTCTCTGGTGCGTATATTTGAACTCAAGAGGGGTTTTTTAACAGGAGTGTCGAAGTCAGGAGCAAAATCTAAGCACTTGATTTTATTAGCTTTATGCGCCGTGTTGTGTCGAAGTCAGGGTAATATAGTAGAGAGTCGTTTTAATGAAATTCGAGACATGGTTGAGGATCAAAGGGGAAGTTTACCTCGCCTTGTACAAGATCTAGGCTCAGATAAAGTGGTTAATGCAAGTCGTGCATGTAGACAATTGCTTTAAAGAAATTAGGAGTATTTAGAATATGCATATATACAGAAAAAGGTTAAAGTCCTCTTTTCAAGTTGCACTGCTGCTGGGGTTGTTTGTTTATTCATCAACTTCTTATGGGAATACTTGTGCTGATCTACTCTCTGATTCCCATAAGCTTAAATCAGGGATTAAGCAAAGCTCCCAATTAACAAGCCAAATCTCTCAGAGTGAATTAGTAGATTATGTTTCTATTAATTTGATGAAAACTCCAGAGTTTGAGTATCTTCGTCTCGAGGCTGAGCGTTTAGGGGTTAGAGTTTGGTTGTTTGGTGGAACTGCATCGAGTTTTTTACATTATGCCAAGTGGTCTTTGGCCAGAGAAAAAGGTCTTATGAAACTCCAAAAAGATCGTTTCGACTGGGATTTTACTAATATTTTTAGAAGCACGCAGGATTTAGACATCGTTGTGGATGCTACACCTGATATTGCTAGGCAGTTTCAGCAGATCATCGCTGAGAAATACCCTCATTTTCTAGGCTCTAAAACAGGCTGGGAAGTGAGGTCTTTAGAGCATAGAATGGGTGAGCCAGGACAAATAGGCTATAAAGAAGCTCTTTTAAATGATAAAGATTTTAATAATCAGAACACTGATTCTAACTCTTTAGGCATGGTAGAAATAACAAAGAATTCAGAACCAGTTATTAGAGATTTAAAGAACTGGGATAACAAAGAAAGCACTTTTTTGCGAGATACTTTAAATAATGAGATCTCTTACTTTAGAAGTTCAGAGCATTTTACAACTTCAAGAGCGGCCAAGGGGGAGAACCCGGAAATTATTTCAGTCCTAAGGCTTTTAGTAAAGGCCTTCCAGTATGAGCTTAAGATTTCTAAAAATGCAGAAAAAAAGCTAAAGGACATCATTGATCGCTTTAACCCCTCTAAACTCATGAATCGAGTGGCCCAGAGAAAGTTACAACAAACAGCTCAAAAGCTTATTATGCATGCCGTGAACATTGAATATGCTATGAACAAGCTAGACAGTCTTGGTCTTAGGCAAAAGCTCACCCAGATGGGGGATAAAAACGATCAGGGATCTTTTGCATGGTGGTTGAACAAAGAACCTCTAAGATCAAAAGAAGTAGGACAGGGTGCAGGCAAAACAGCCAAAGAGTTAGGTGTGGATATTGTGGCCCATGAGACGAGTGATTTTTTGGCTTATGAGTCTATAACTAGATCTCACAGTGGGGAGCCCAATGTACTTATATCACGAAAAAATGCTGTTGGTGAAGCTGCGGCCCGTGGTGATGGATTTTACACTCAGATAGGCAGGGCAAGTGCGAAAGGTACAGGGCTGACCATACGGTTTAATGTGGACCCGATGGCACGTGAGGGAACTGAGTTTATTCAAAATGGGAATTTGGTAATTTTTCATAATAAAAAAGCCTTAAGAGTCATCCAAGAATCACTCAACTTTGGCATCAATGATTTGATTAATCTTGCAGGAACATCTAAGGATTTTCAGGTAGATAAAACTGATTTGGCGTTATTGGAAAAACTAAAGAGAAGACTAAACGTTTCTCGTATTAATGAAGAACTTGAAAAATTAATGAACTCAAAATCTGCAAACGATTACAAGAAGCTGATACATGTATTGAGAGCTTTTCAAGATAGCAGCGTTTCAAAGCTTTTGTCTGAAGAGACGATCAAAAGTGTCTCAAGAAATGTGTATTCTAAGGTAGAGCCTCTAAAAGACAGTCCTGATTCGGCAGGTGTTTTAAAGTTTATAGAGGTTGTGGGGCCTATTTTGAAGGTTTTAGATACAAATAGTATTTTAAGTCGTAATGAATTTCTCACGCTTCTAGAAAGAGTTGTGACAAGCTCTTCTTCCTCAGCCCAGCTTAAAGAGCAAGCCATTTTTGAGATAATTTTAAATGCTGAAAACCTTCAGTCCTATTCTTATTTAAAATCTCAATTTGAAGGGGTAAGAAATCAAATTATGGGTTGGCACAGATCGTCTGACGCAAGAAAAAGAAGTTTTGCCCTAGAGTTAAGGAATAAATGGTCGAAATCTATTGAAAAAGGAGATCGATCAAAACTCCAAGACCTTACCCAAACAGGTTTAATCTCAATCAATCATAGAAACGAAAGTGATGTTTCAGCTATGCAGTTAGCGGCTTATTATAAACAATCTGAGCTAATTGACTGGCTAACTCAAAACCGTGATTTTGATTTGAGTGTTAAAAACAAGCTAGGTTTTAACGAGATAGAGCAATTAATGCTTAGTGGTGAAGTCGAGATTGCTAATGCCATTGGCCGGGCAAGACTTGATATTCAGGTACGTCCAATTGAAATCAAAGAACGTAATGCAAATCAAAAAACAGAAGATTATTCAGAAGGAACTCCTATTATAGATTTTGTAAGGATTGAGCCGGGTTCATTTAAAATGGGAGAAAAAGATTTGAGTGTGCTTACAACAATTTCTAATCCTTTTGAGTTTATGTCTACGCATATAACAAAAGACACTTATAAACAGGTTGCTGAGTTAATAGCAAATCAGAATATACAAAATAACGATAGGCAAATTGAGTATAAAGACCTTATGGAAGGTATTACCTCTACCTCCAAAAATGGAAATCTTCCAATAGCAGATGTTTCTTTTACAGATGTTAGTCTATGGATAAAGGGCTTAAATGAGCTTTCCCAAAAAGGAGATCCCCTTATACAACAAACTTTAGAAACCTATTTTCCGGGGCATAAAAAGGGTAAAGTGTATGATCTTCCTACAGAAGCCCAATGGGATTTTGTGGCACAAAAAGGAGGAGTGGCAAAAGGTGAGTATTCTTTTGGTAACAAGGAAAGTGATTTAAGCCAGTATGCTGTTTATGAATCTAATGCTCCAGAGCCTGTAGGTTCAAAAAAGCCTGTTTTTTATATGGGCAAACCCATTTATGACATTAATGGTAATATGTGGGTTTGGGTGAAGGATTGGTATCAAAGTCAGTTATCAGGGGGTGTTGATCCGCAGGGACCAAAAGGTGGCTTGGCCCGCGTGATTCGTGGCGGTAGCTGGGACAACGGCGCTCGGGGCGTGCGATCGGCGATGCGTTTCGTCAGGAGGCCTGAGAATCGCGGCAATAATCTTAATATTATGGGGTTCCGCCTTGTGAGGACTGCCCATTAGTATTACTAAACCCGAGTTCGAACTTTTTTCAGGACCTAAGTGCTGGATAAATAAAAGATCATCCCAGCCTTTTGTAAGATTTAGTTGTTTTTTACTGATCTGCAAAAAGGAGCCGGGAATGATCGAAGAAAATCAAATTATAGAAGTTTTTACTCTTGTTGACGACTTTATTTTAGGGTTAAACAAAGAACAGTCCAAACTCATACCCAGCAAAAGAAAGAGAGGTTTTCCATCTGCGTTATCTGAGTCTGAAGTCATCACCATCTGTTTATTATTCCAATTTTCCGGCTTCAGAAATTTTAAAGCTTTCTATACAGGTTATGTTCAAAAATTTCTAAAACCTTATTTCCCAAAACTCTTGTCCTACAATAGGTTTGTAGAACTTAAAAAATCTTCAGCACCTCAAATTCTTATTTTTTTACACTCACTTATGCAATCAAATATTTGCACAGGAATATCTGTTGTAGACTCCAGTCCCATTGTTGTTTGTAATAACAAAAGAATCGGTCGTCACAAAACCTTTAAAGGACTTGCAAAACGTGGGAAATCAACAATGGGCTGGTTCTTTGGTTTTAAAGTTCACATAGTAATTTCTCACAAAGGGGAGCTCTTAAGTTTTACCATAACCCCAGGAAATGTTCATGATACAAAGCCTGTAGAGGGTTTAGCTGAGAATATTTTTGGAAAATTGTTTGGAGACAAAGGATATATATCCCAAAAGCTATTTGAAAAATTGATGAGTAAAGGGGTTCAAGTCATAACAAATCTTAAATCCAATATGAAAAATAAGTTTGTTCCTCTTTTTGATAAACTACTCCTGAGGAAAAGGTACATTGTTGAAACTGCTTTTGGGATTTTAAAGGAGGAATTTCATCTTGAACACTCAAGACACCGAAGCCCAAAAAACTTTGTGGTAAATTTACTTTCGGCACTAACGGCGTACTGTTTGCGTCCAAGAAAACCCTCTATTAGACTTCAAGTACTTGAAGAAAGGCTGCTTCAGTAGGTTTAGAAAGTCCGAACTCGGGTTACTAAGCTCTTTTACCCTTGTTTCCTTGGAAGGGGCGAAGCCAAATTTTCTTAAATGACATTTATGTATCGTCGAAGACTCGTTTTAAGAAAAATTGCTAATCATCAAAATTTCGAGTGAAACTTGAAAAATAATTAACCAGAGTAAAACCCTTAGTGTCTTTTCTGATAAGGATAATTTATTAAACTGGAGTTTCGTTCAGAAGTAATATTTTAGTTTAAAAAGAACGAACTTCATGTTATTTCCTGACTTCGACACTCCTGTTAAAAAACCCCTCTTGAGTTCAAATATACGCACCAGAGAAGGTTAAAAAGTCTAAAACTCAAAATGTAGTGACCCCTTTTTTTTCTTTACAAGTATTTTTAGGCTAATAACCTGAATTCCCTAATTTTTGAACTATGTTTCCAGGACTAATGGCCGGGGATTTTTGTGGGTGAAGCCATCTTAAAAGCTAAAAATATATCCTTTTGCTTCTTCGATATTTCACCTAAAACTTTTTGATTATTTGCCAGCTTATAAACCTTCAGTCTTTCAAGTATTTTATATAATTCTATTTTACTCATTTTTTTATAAAGGTTTTTATCTCTCATTGTGTGGTCAATTAACGATATTAAAATCAAAGCTATAAAACTTATAAACATACTCCCTCTAACATTCTCCAGTGTATGCACTCTGTTACGAGATTCATTTATATCATGTTTTAAAGAGTAAAATACTTTTTCAACTCTATCTTTGCTTCTATATAAACCCAAAGTTTCTTTTGCTGTCATACCTGTCTCGTTAGATAGAAGAATCATAAACCCAAATCGTTCACATTCTTTATTGATCTCCTCATTTTGCCTCTCCAATTTAATCGTTCGCAAGGAAATTTTAAAAAATTTCTTTTTTGAACTAAGCCCACCTTCAAAAAAAGAGACAGCCTCCTCTTGATCTTTAAAATTCCTCTTCTCAAAATTCTCCTCAATTTCAAATATTTTATTCATAAATGTGATCTCTTGTCTTGACCGGAGTAACTTATCTAAAAAAATATGCGCCTCACATTTAACTCCCCCTGTTTCAATTCTTTTTACACAATGGGAATATACAAGATCATTGAATTTAAATACCTTGTCAGGATTAAAGATTCTTTTCTTTATCTTAGATAAAATTTCTTTTGACTGTTTTGTTGCAAAACTCATGGGAACCAGAAAATTCAGCTTGTTCATGCTCATTTCTTTAATGTTTTGTTGGCTATAAAACCCCTTGTCCATAATGAAGGTTTCTGTTTTAAGATCGTATGACTCTATAAAGTTTGATATATTTTTTAAAGTTGTTACATCTGTAATACTTCCAGGATATATCCTATAAGCCAATGGTAAGTGACCTGACTTATCTTTAAAGTTTTTACTTATTACGCCTAGATTTATTTGTTTTAACACGTCTCCATCTCTGTTATAACCTTTTTCTAAAAACTCATTCTCAACTCCATAAGAAGATAATGAGGTAATATCAAACATCACGGCACCACTACTTTGATTTTTTTCTATCCAATGTTTAAAAAAAAATTCGACTGATTTTTCATCAACTCCTAGATTTAAAAGAAAATCACTCAGCTCTTGAGAGCTTTGCTGTGTCTTGTTTGATACGTAAGCTTCATTGTGCCAATAGGGGTAAAGGTAATAAGCTTCTTTTCTTAAGATTTTAAAATAAGACAAATGGAGAATTTGCTCAAACTGCTTAGGAAAAATTTTTTTTAAAATATCTTTTAAGCCTACAGCTACAGAAATATTTTCTAGAAAATAGATTGATCCAAAAATTTTTGACCCGGAGGGTATGTGAGCTGTGCCTTTATTTTTTTTGGTAATAAGCATACCTGTGGTGAGATCTTTTTTCCCTAAATATGTTCTTTTCTGTCGAGGTGCTTTTTTGATTTTGCACCAGTAGCTTTCAATTTCATGGATATAGATTTGTCCGCCTCTATTTTCTTCATAAATTCTTTTCGACATAGTACAAAATTGTACTATGTTTAAGTGAAAAGATACAACATCAAAGATCTAAAAGGTCTGAAATACAACTTCACTAGATTATTGTCTCAAGGCATAGTTCAAAAATTAGGGAATTCAGGTAATAACTAATTATGGAACGAAAAAGTACCTTAAGTCTTTTAAGGGGGATGTAGAGGTTGATAAGTGTAAGATTAGTAGAGACGCTCAGTGGGATGGTTTTCATGGTGTCATTACAAATCTTGAAGACAAGTCTGCAGCTGAAGTTTTAGAGCGTTATAGAGGGCTGTGGAAAATAGAACAAGCGTTTAGAATAAATAAGACAGATTTAAAGATGCGACCTATTTTTCATTGGAAGTCTAAGAGGATTAAGGCTCATATTGGAATTTGTTTTCTAGCATATGCAATTGTTTGTAGAGTAAATAAGCTTATTAAGGAAAACCAATTAGAGTTTAGTTTTTTAGATCTTAAAGAGGAGTTAAATAGAGATGAGTACAGTGTTTTAAAAGACTCTAGTACGGGGCGATTTTATGAGCTTGTATCTAAGACTACTCCTGTTTTAAAGAAAATTTACCAAGTTTTAAACCTTAAGAGAAAGGACTGTATTCGCCTAGTTAAAGAGCAAATGTAGTGACCCCAGCAAAAACTAAGTGCTTGATTTTATTAGCTTTATGCGCCGTGTTGTGTCGAAGTCAGGAGGTGCTAAGAAACTCTCACACTCATAAGCTCTACAAAATTAAAATCACAAAGTAAGAAGGCTTCATACACAGCAACGCCAATCTAGAGACTATTTAATTGCTTTTAAGACTCTTTCTAAAGCCTCAAGTTCATTAAGATTTATGTTTACTTCCTGTGCGATTTGAAATGCTTTTTCACCTTTCTTTAAGCGAGCAACAATATCTTGATATGTCACAACATCTGCTCTTTTTTTAATAGATAAAGCTTTATCCGCTGTAGCCTTAAACAAGCCTTCTAAGCTTTTTATTTTCACCACAGAAGCTTTATTAGCCTTATACAATATTAAAACCAATACAAACTGGATTACAAGTACCACTAAAAAGACAATCAACACTAAAGTAACCTCATCACCTCTATTTAAAAAATCTAATATAAACCCCTTTACAGGCTCGTTAATTATTTTATGAGTTAAATTATTCATAGATAAATTATGAAACACTTTAAAGCCTAAGCCTAGGCCAGTTCTTTAATAAATTCTTTAATCCTTACTACACCTTTTGTAAAAACATCTTCACTTACAGCAAAACTCATTCTCACAAAACCAGCACAACCAAATTCAAAACCTGGGACAAGAACAACTGCTTTTTTTTCTAAAAGACGACTACAAAACTCTGAATCTGTCATTTTAAACTTCTCTAAAATATCTAATATATTCACCCAAAAGTAAAACGCGGCTTTAGGCTTTTGTAGTCTTACACCTTTAATTGAGAGTAAGAGGTTATAACCTTTTTCTCCACGAGCCTTAAGTATTGCAACAGATTTTTCTATATCCCCTTGAGCTCCCCTCACGCCTGCTTCTGTGGCAAACTGTGCCATTGCGTTGGGACAACCTGTTGTTTGACTCTGATACCTTGAAATTGCTCCTATAATATCAACTCCACCAATGGCCCAACCAATTCGCCACCCTGTCATAGAATACGCTTTTGAAGCCCCATTAATAACCACTGTTCTTTTAAAAAAAGATGGGTCCACATCAAATAAATGAGGGCACTCACTTTCCTGACCCCAATAAAGATCAGCATAAATATCGTCTAAAATAATTTGAACATCAGGATATAGTTTCAAACAGTCTACTAAAACTTTATAATCTTTTTTACTAAATATATGACCAGAAGGATTATTAGGCGAATTTATCAATAAAACTTTAACCCCAGAAGCCAAAGCTTTTTTAAGATTAGTTTCTGAAAGAGAAAAATCAGCATTTAAAAAAATCAACTCAGAAGTTGCATTAGCAATTTTAACCATTGTAGTATAACTTGCCCAAAAAGGAACAAAAATCCCAACCTTATCCCCTGGATTCAACAAGCCCCATAGGGCTTGTTGAATTGCATATTTAGCTCCCGGAGTGATGACAATGTTTTTATTACTAAGCTTAAAACCATAACGTTTTGAAAATTTATCAGCCAAAGCATTCTTAAGTTCTACAGCACCTGATGATGAAGTGTACTTAGTCTTGCCATCTGCAATGGCCTTAAGACCAGCAAGCGTACACACTCTAAATGTCTCCCAGTCAGGCTCTCCCACGGACAAAGACACCACATCAACACCTTTAGCTTTAAGCTCAATGGCCTTTGCCGCCAATGCTAATGTTGGTGAATCTTTAATTTCATCAGATCTTTTTGACAATCTCACTTTTTATCACTCCTTAGTTTTTCCATTTTCAACACCAATGCCTCTTCAATATGTTTAGGAACAAATTTTAAAACACTTCCTTTATGCATTACAATTTCCTTAACTAGCTTTGACGACAGATTCCCAAATTCAGGTCTACAACACAACAATAAAGTTTCACAATGAGAAGACAATTCATAATTCACATTGGCCAGCGTTTGCTCTCTACTAAAATCAATAAAAGAGCGCACTCCACGAAGAATACAGTTTACTTTATACTCTTTTACAAAATCTATAGTTAAACCTGGCCACCCTATGACATGAATTCTATCTCTATTTAAAAGACTAAGGTTAGCTACAGCCTCTTGAATGAATTTAACACGCTCTTTAACTGTAAACAATGGAACCTTATCAAATGGTTTAGCCACAAGTATATACAATTTATCAAAAAATTTATGCCCACGCTCTATTATATCAATGTGACCATTTGTTAATGGGTCAAAACTTCCAGGGTACACTCCTCTTTTCATAAGCCCTCCTTTACATATTTTTTACTACATAAGTATATAAAGATTTATCTCCATAGACTCTTGTCTTTTTCACAATTAAACTCTCCCACTCATCCACGGTCTCCTCACCCTTAGCATATTCAATAAAAACCCAAGAGTCTTTATGAAAAGCTTTTGATTCAGCCAAAGCCTTTAAGACTTTAACACCAATTTTTTTAACAAAAGGCGGATCAATTAAAATATAATCAAAACTCTCTTCAACCTTAGTTAAAAATAAAAAAACATCTTCTGATTTATATATGGAATCATCACCTGCACATAAAAGTGCCTTATTTTTTAAAAAAATTTTTCTTGAATCATCTCCACTGTCCACAGACAAAACCACTTTAGCACCTCTAGAGATGGCTTCAAAACTTAGACTCCCCGTACCTGTAAATAAATCTAATACTTTGGCCCCTATAATATCAGGTCCTACAATATTAAATATTGTTTCCTTTACCCTATCTGTTGTAGGACGAATCTCATTTGACATAAATTTTACAAGCTTTCGGCCTCCCCATTTTCCAGAAATAATTCTCACAACAAGCCCTCCATTTTAGATAAAACTCTAGAAAGGTCTTTAAATGGCTTTTTTAAAAAAATGGCATTAAGCTTTGAAAAAGCACTTTTTTCAAGATCATCCATAAACGCAGACATAAGATAAAGGTGAGGAACATCATCAAGATACCCTCCAACAGCAAGTTCTTTTGAACTTCCATCTACTAAAACATAATCTAGAAAAACAACATCTATTTTCTGATTCTTTAAAATCTCTTTAGTTTCAATAACGCTCTTAGTTGCTACACATTCAAATCCTATTTGTTTTAACTTTTTCATTAAAATTCTAGAAATTGCAGGCTCATCCTCTACAACTAAAGCTTTCACACAGATTCTCCAATTCTACATAAGTGGAATGTTAACACTAAAATAGGCCCCCTTATTCGGCAAATTTCCAAAAGAAAGGCATCCTTTATGCAACTTTATAAACTCATTTACCAAGAATAAGCCAAACCCGCTACCTTTTTCCTTATTCTTAGTTCCAAATAAAGAAACATCGTTCATATCATCAGGAACCCCTGGCCCTGTGTCTTCAAACAACAATACAGCCTCATTGAGGTTTTTTTTAAGAGAAATTGTAATAGCTCCCTCCCCATCCATAGCCTCAACAGAATTTTTAATAACATTAAAAATCAGCTGACTCAAAAGGGTACTGGATCCAGAAATCCAAATATCTTCATCTAAATTCATAGAAACCAGTGTGCCTCTTGTTAGCACTTTTGTTAATACCAGTGAGCTTTTTACAACCTCTGAGAAATTAACTTTAGAAAATTCAATTTTTTTAGAGGAAAACTTTTTTAAGTCCTCAATAATGGAAAGGCACCTTCTTGCTGCAGATGAAATTTCTAAAAAATCCTTACTTATTTGCCCCTCAAAATCACTACTCATATCATAAGAAAGCTCTAATATTCCAGTTAAAGGGTTGTTAAGTTCATGAATTAAAGTTTGAGTAACAAGCCCTAAGCTTTGAAGCTTACCTCTTTGAATCTTTATGGACTCTCTTTTTTTAGAATTTTCTTCAGTTTCATAGATGTGAAGATAAAAACTATTGCTTAAATTCTTCACCTTAGAAGAGTGCACCACATACCTGTCATCTGATAGAATAACTTCTCTACCAAAAGACTCTCCTTCATTGCCATTTATAATAGGACAGCCCTTACATGGAGCATCCTTATTAAACATATATTTATAACATTTTAAATTAAAACTATCCTTATGATTTGAGAAAAGAACCGTAAAATCAGAACTGATTAAAAGAGAGGTGCTTTGGATTTGTTTAAATGCTTGTAAAAGAAGGTATGAATTTTTAGACAACCGCTCACTTTGAAGAACTCGAACAAAATTTGTAAAAAGAAGTTTCTTTAACATAGTTAAAAAATAGTCTTTTTCTAAAAACTCTTCTTGAGATTCAAAAAGAGCGTATAGATTATCTCCTGTATCTAAAGGCTGTGAATAAATTTTAAAATGATTTAAAACTGGTCTTGATAGTAAGTTTGCAAGTTTTTTCCTATCTTGTATAAGTGTAGCCCAATTTCTAATATCTTTTATACCCTTAATTTTTCTAGCAGTATTTTTTGTACATAAAAACACCTCTTTAGCATCAATATACATTAATGATACCTTTATACCTTTTTGCTTTAAAAGTCTTAAATTTTCCGTTTCATACACAAGCTGCTCAATAGTGTTTACACCCAATAAACGTATAACATACTCACCAAGTCCTTTAACATTAGCAAACTCTTTTTTATGAACACTTAATTCTTCTTCCAATAACGATGTTAATTTAACTTTATTCTGAAGCTGATTTTCTATTGTGCTCATTGCCGATTTATTTTGATCTATCTCATTAAGCTTAAAGTTGTGTTCTAAAACTTTTTTAATTTCATTAAGGGATTCATTTTCTGAAAAAAAGAAATTAAATGAATCAAAGGAGTCTAAGGTATTCATATTGCCCCAAAAAACTTTTTTAATTTTTCCAAGGGAACTATAGAATTCTTCATCTTTATCTAATAAAACATAATCATATAATTCCATTTTTTCTTTTATATTTTCAAAAAAAACACTTTCATTTACAAAATTTTTACATGGCGTGCACAACTTCACGAGATTTTTGCTAAGACCTCTTTTTCAACTAAAAGACTCAATGCTTTATCCTGATTGATTATTGTTGTTATGTAGTTATCTTTTTCCTTACTTAAAGCAAGATATTCACTACGATAGCTTCTATCTAAACTAAAGGTCGCCCAATCCATCATAGAGTATGTAATGATTTTATCCTCTGATTCTATTAAAGCCTCAATCATATACTTTCGTGTTAAAAAAAAGTGCTTTATATCAATGGCATCAAGGTGTTTAAATTTTGAAATAGCTAAGGCATTCACATGAACAATTTCTTCTAAAATTTTATTTCTTTGAGCAACAAAACCAAGTATTTTCTCTTCCAATTAAACCCCCATAAGATGACTCACAATGAATATTATAGATGATGATTAATATAAACTGTTAGCCAATAATTTGGCTTGCATCACTAAGTCTAGCGCTCATGTTAACTTAACTATAATTCTTAAAAATTATAATAGTTTATAACAACTGGTCAAAAGTTCAACAGACTAGCCTTGTCTCATTACAATACAGTTTTCTCTCCTACATTCATCTTTTTGACTCTAAAGGCAGTACCTTAGATAAGAAAAAATATCCCTCCTTTGGCACAGATTATGCTCTCTTTAGGGTAAGAAGATACTTTAAAGTGGGGGCTTTATGATTAAAAAAAATCTTATTTATATACTACCTATTTTAGCCATAAGTTCTTTAATGTTTATGAAAACAAGCTTGAAGTTTCAAGTCAGCAACCATGAAAACTTTACAAACAGTCAAACTTCTAGCTTCCATAATACAAGCTTAAACCAAGGCACTAAAGCTACTAAAAACAAACACCCTCTTGCTTTAATTAACGCCTATAAAAATCGTTTAGCTAAAGTTAACTTCTCTAAGAAATTCGCTAATGAGGTTAAAAATCTTGGAACAACAAAGGGCTCAGACACAAAAACTTTTAAACCTTTAAAAAGTAAAGGTAAAAAACAAGCCTCTGACAAGAATGTAAAAAAAAATAAGAAAAAAAAGGTTGCCAAGGAAACAGAAAAAAAAGCTGAGAACCACACTAATAAAAAAACAACAAAAAAAGCTTTCTCTAAAACAAAAAGCAAATTACCTGCTTCTATTTTAAATGCTAAAAGTGATTCTTTTAAACCCTTTATTTCTTTTAGCTCTATTAACCAAAGGAAAGAGATTAACTTTAACGAGGAAATAAAAACCTCATCTAATAAAGAAGAGAACGAAGAAGAAGAAGAAGAAGACAGCACTGAAATATTTAATTCAAAACCTTTAGATTCAAAAGTTAAGAATTTTCAAGATTTTTCTGTGTCTTATTTTAATAACCTTTTAGTAAACGAAAAATTTCAAGAGTTTGATCAGGCTTTAAAAACAATTTTAAAAACACAAAATAACTCTAATAAATTAATAACTGCATACACAACACTTTTAAAGTTTTTATTTATTCAAGAAGACAAAGACTTTGCTCTATATGATAATTTTTTACGTACACAGTTTCTAAAACACTCCTTAGCCACCACCATCGCAAAAACTTTTTCTAACAAAACTCTGCCCTTAGAGCACATTGAATACTCTGCAGGTTTATTAAATGACTTGGTTTTGTCTTGGGATCCTAGGCAAAATGATAATGACGAGTTTATTGAAATCTATCAACTTTCTGTTTTAAATGCTATTGATTCAGGTATAGCTAATAATGAAGCCTTATTGACTCTACAAGAATCTATCAGCACAACTTTATTTAATATTTCTAATCCAAGTATTGAAGTTTCTATAAATTAAAGCTAGCTTAAAGTAAATGAAAATAGTGTTTCTTATATTCCTTATGACTCCTCACTTAAGCTTTGCAGACGCAGTTCCTACTGGTATTTCTACAAATCAAGTTAAACATATTAGTAAAAAGTTTTTAGGGCTACTTTCTTTAAACGCTTCAAATTCACCATTTGCTCTTGGACAAGATTTTGAAATAGAAATAACCACAGTTTATCAAGATCTTAGACTAAACAATATTAATGATATTGGGGCTATATCGAATAAAAGTATTTTTGAGCCCATGGCTTCAATAAAAAAAGGACTTTATTGGAATCTTGATGTAGGTTTTACTTTTATCTTACCCATTGAAAGTCAGCTTTTATCTGGATATGCCTTTAATCTTAATCATTCAGCTAAGCTTGGTTCATTTTATATCAAGCCTGAAATTTTTATATCAAATTACAATTTAAATGACAGATTAAACCTAAGCTCATCAGGATTAAGTATTGTTACTTTCCGAAAGATCAGTTTTTTTTATCTAGGCCTAGGGTTAAGAACTGACTTTGTCACAGGAATCTATGAAAAACAATTCCTTAGTAACAACACTCTAATGTCTAACAATGCTCATAAGGCTAGTTTCATATCAACTTCTGGAGTTATAAAGCTTGCTTTTAAACCTTCTAATATCCGCTTAACGGCAACTTACAGCTTTTTAGATGCTTATAAATCTGAATCTTCCATATCTTTAAGCTTTAAGCTTTAAGCTTCTTTATTACATCTGTTGAAGAAAACCCTTTATGAAAATTAAGAGTCTTAACTTCCCCACCCCAAGACAAAACCTCCTTTGCTCCAACGATATCAGAGATTTTATAATCCCCACCTTTTACCAAAATATCTGGATGAACTTTTAATATTAAATTAAGCGGAGTATCTTCATTAAAAAGATAAACTTTATCAACACAAGAAAGGGCTAAAAGAACCTCTAGCCTATTGTTCTCAGAAACAATAGGTCTTTTCTTACCTTTTACCCTTTTAATGCTTTCATCTGAATTTAAACCCACAACTAATTTTGATCCAAGCTTTCTTGCTTGTTGCAAGCATCTAATATGGCCAACATGAAGAAGATCAAAACAACCATTAGTAAAAACCACTTTTTCTTTCTCTACCATAAAAAATTAATTCTTATGCTCTACATATGTTTGCAGTCCTGAAACATAATAGCCCATATCTTTTTTAAATATTGAGGACAATAGTGGAAATAAAAACACACCCGTAATCAAACAAGCTACTTCACGAGCCAAGACTTTTATTGGATAGCCTGCTTTAAACCGTTGAGTAAATAGACCTAACTGATTTCTACTTGACCACTCACCTAAGGTTTTTCCAAAAAATACCCTTGCAAAGATTTTATATAATAAAAAATATGCTCCAAAGACCACAAAAACTTTTCCAAATTCAAAGGCGTTTAACATTATAATTTTCTCAAAATCAAAAAAATATTTTGTGAATTCTGTTAAAATAGCTACTGTTAAAATGGTTCCCGCCAAAATTAAAAAAATATCAATAAGCGCTCCAAATAAAGATTCATTTGATTTTTTAGCAGTTTTTTTAACTAACCCGTCATGACCTGAATGAAATAAAATAGGCTGTACGGCTTCACAGGTTTGAAGTCTTAGTTCACCATTGTTTTCTATATTTAAAACCCCATGATCAAACTCTTTATGTCCAATATCCAAAGTACCAGCATCTGAATGGACTGTGTCTTCATGATTTATCTTAATGGCATCAGCCTTAGTAAAGACTCTATCTTTAAACCCCAAGCCTTTAGTTAGTGGTTTGATTTTTAAAGAACTCCCCTGATCATCATCTAAGATATTTAATACTTTATCTCCACAATTAGAACTATTCTTCTTATCCATAATAATCTTTCCTTAATTGCCAAACATCTTTACCAGATTTTAAATTTAGATTTTAAAATGGATATACCAGCCACGCAAGCGGTTTCAACCCTTAAAACTTGCTGACCTAAGAAAAGAGCCTGAAAACCCACTAAGACAGCACTAAAAACCTCTTTTGCTAAAAAACCTCCCTCACCACCAATAAGAATAAAAATATTCTCACACCCCTGCTGCTCACCTTCTTCTTTAAAATTAAGCTCCAGTGGTTTATTCGTCTCTAGTGCTTCATAGAATATAAAGCCTTTAGCTTTGCCACTATGAAAAGAAAGCTTAAACTCTTTTAAAAAAGATTTTAAATCAGATGTCTGATACACTTTTAAATCTTCACACCGACCAGTCTGCTGCATAGCCTGTGTGATTATTGTTTGAATTCTATTTTCTTTTAACTTTAGCTTTTCAACGTTTTTAAAAAATGATTTCTCAGTGGTTATGGGGTAAATACTTTTAACTCCAAGCTCTACAGCTTTCTGGACGACACTTTCAAAAACAACAGGACGTGGATGAGCAAGGACTAAGTGAATGTATGGTTTTTTTATTTTAGTGATTTTTCTCTTTGATTTAACAAAAACTTTTGCAAAGCTTTTTTGAATAAGCTTAACTTCAACTAAATAAGCAAAGCCTTTAGATAAAAGCTCAAAACTATCCCCCTCATCTCTTCTACAAACCTTAAAAATATGCTTGAATAAAGCTTCTTTAATAGTGACAAAATCACCAACTGATATTTGTTGATTTAAAATATATCTACGCATTTTTAATAAACTCTAGGCAAACCCATTGATCTTTTAAAGTTCTTTTAAAAAGCTTAAGTTCTTTTTCTTTTAAAAATTCGTTTAATATATTTTCTTCATTTTCTAATAAAATACCTGAGAGAATAAGTTTTTTCTTTGTTCTAGCAATCAAATCTTTTTTAATTTCTAACAAAACCCCATCAATAATATTAGCGACAACTAAATCATAAACTTGTGTGTTCAAAAACTCTGGAGCCACCACTAAAACTTTAGAGCAATTGTTAAGTTTAAGATTTTCTTGGCACTTTTTCCTTGCCATTTCATCTATTTCACAAGCTGTAACTTTTAAAACACCTCGTTTAAACATAAGAGAGGAGAGTATTCCTGTTCCAGACCCCATATCTAAAGCAGTGCTTAAGCCATGATTCTTAAAATTAAGACTTTCTAATAAGGCTATT
This sequence comes from Bdellovibrionales bacterium, assembly GCA_965205365.1. GTDB lineage: Bacteria > Bdellovibrionota > Bdellovibrionia > Bdellovibrionales > UBA1609 > JALZUR01. Next base: position 579,660 of record CBDBGT010000005.1, on the reverse strand, counting down.
AAACACAGTTTTGTTGTAGGATGGGTCCCCGTACCAAATGCTAAACCTGGATCAACTAAAATCACTTCTTCATTATTTTTAATATTTTCTTTTTCCCATGAAGGATAAACCCATAGGTTTCCAATAACACAAAAAGGTTTATAGTGTTTTTTCCATTCCATTAGCCAGTCTTTATGTGGTTCTAGTAAAAGGGTAGCTTCTAATTTGTTATACTCTTGAAGATGAGTTTGAACCTTTTCCTTGTCTTTTAATAAAAAAAAAGCCTCAAGGGCTGTCCATTTATGTGAAATAATTTTAGGTTCATATTTTTTACTTGTTTGAGTAAAGTCTAATTTTTCTACCACGCCCAGAGCACCGAGTTTAAATAAATCACAAGAAATCTCTTCACTATTTTCCTGAAGAACTTTATTTAAACTCAGCTTGACATAAGGAGCACCCATGAAAACTCATACAAGGTCTGCTGTTGCTTGAGTTTTTAGCTCAGTAGAGGAAGACGCTATAGTTTTGTCATTGCTGTTATTCAACTCTCCTCTTAGGACACGTTTTTCTTTTGGGGCTTCAATCCCAATTCTAACTTGCTTACCTTTAACTTGAATAACTCGAATAAAGATATCATCACCAATCTTCACACTTTCCCCAACCTTCCTAGCAAGGACTAACATATTGCTCCTCCACGAAACTCTAAACACTTCTATGAAAAAGTCACACTTATGTCAAAAAATTTAAAAATAAAAGTCTAATATTATAATACTTCTAAACAATTGTATTAATTATAGCATTTAAAGCACTATTTTCTAGATTTCTCCCCTTTTTTCATATCCAATTTACTCATAATAGCCTCTGCAATGTCTTCACAGCGAGGATTATAAAGACCTTGCTCAAATAAGGCTTTTAGCCTTAACACCTTTTCCTCCTTAGACTCTACATAGGGAGTTATAACCTCTCCTTTTTTCCTAGATTTTTTACATCTAAGCACCTGTAAAAGTGTTGGTTCTTTTAAACTCACTTATTTAAAAGCTCCTTAATGGACCCTAAAGCTCCAAGTGATGTTGAGGCCTCATAGGGAATAAACACCTTATCACCTTCTTTTTGAGTAAATTTTCCAAATTCCTCTAGATAGTTAGTAGCTATTAAAAACTGAGCTGCAAGTTCGGGATTTCCTACTACTAATTTAATTTCTTCTATGGCTGTTTTTTTAGCTGTGGCAACACTTTTAATGGCTTCAGCTTCACCTTCCGCTATACGAACTCTAGCCTCCTTATCACCTTCAGAAATATTGATTTGTTCCTGACGAATACCTTCAGACCTCTGAATTCTAGACTGTTTATCTCCTTCAGCTTCAAGAACTTTAGCTCTTCTTTCACGCTCTGCTTGCATTTGTTTTTCCATGGCATTTTGAATATCTTTTGGTGGATTGATATTTTTAAGCTCAACTCTGTTCACCTTTGTTCCCCATTTATCTGTGGCCTCATCTAAAATTTCTTTTAGCTTTGTATTGATAATATCCCTTGAAGCTAGGGTTTCATCTAGATCCATTTCACCAATAACATTTCTTAAAGATGTTTGAGCAAGCTGGCTAACTGCAATTGGCAAGTTTGCAATTTCATATGTTGCCTTTAAAGGGTCCATAACTTGAATATATAAAAGAGCATCAATATCAATAGTAACATTGTCTCTTGTAATAACTGCTTGCTGGGGCACATCTAAAACAGTTTCTCTAAGATCAATTCTCGTTGTTGAAAATATACCAGCTTGATCAATCCAGTACATATCCCTTGGCTTATCAACAAATGGAATTAAGAAATTTAAGCCGTTTTTTAAAGTTCTACTATAACTCCCTAGGCTTTCAATAATCATACATTCACTCTGGCGAATAACCTTAACCCCTGCAGAAATTGTGAACAAACCAAATACAATCAATGCAACTGTTAATAAAACCCCTATACTCATCATTATCTCCTTATATTTAAATTCCTATTCTAATGCTAATTTATTTCCATCTACCTTTATAACCAAAGCACGCTCTCCAACTTCATAATTTCTTTTAGAAATTGAGTACACTCTCCACCTATCTCCATAAAGCTTAGCCTCTCCAAAATCTGAACCTTTAATTTTTTCAGTAACAAGAACTTGCTGACCCTTCATTCCCTCCACATTTGTATCAACAGCAGAGGAGCGCTTAGTGGTGAATTTTAATTGAAATTGAAAAAGCCAAATTAAAAAAGCTAGGCTTATTGCAAGGGAAATTAAAATGGCCAAAGGTGTAGTAAGAAAAATTGCTGCAACAGCGGCTGCTATAAACGCTAAACCAATGGGCAGTAAAATAAAACCTGGAGCAAAAATCTCCACCACAGAAAGGAGCACACCTAAAACAGCTAAGGCTTCCCAGACTTTAATCGAGTAGTTAAATATGAAAAACTCTATCAAAATACCCTCCTCTTTCTTCCACAACTAAAGCAACCTTATACTAAAGGATTGTGTTTAGATGGAGTTTTTAAAAAAAATAGACCCATTACCACAAATAAGGATAGAGTTAAACCAAATGAGAAAACATCTGACTACAGTCTTTTTTACAATATGCTGCGCAGCCCCATGTTATGGAGCTATAAAACCTTCTCAAAACCCAAAAGTTTTAAGGTGGATTAAAATATTTCAAAAAAACGATGATGCTTATTTTAACAATTGGTTAGTAAAATCCAAGAAAAAACTCCCAAAAATAAAATTACTTTTAAAAAAACAAGGACTACCTACTGACCTAGCATATCTGGCAATTATTGAAAGTGGGTTAAATCCCAAGGCTGTAAGCTCAGCAAAGGCCACTGGGTACTGGCAATTTATGAAGCCTACAGCATTGCAGTATGGACTCCATATAAACTGGTGGCTTGATGAGCGAAGAGACCTTATTAAAAGCACTTGGGCTGCTGGGCGCTACCTTAGTGCTTTATATGGTATGTTTAACAGCTGGCACCTGGCTTTATCAGCGTACAATATGGGAGAAAATAGGCTTAAAAAGCTTATGCAAAAACACAAAACTCGTAATTTTTGGTCCCTATCTGAAAAAAAAGGCTTTCCTAAAGAAACTAAGGAATATATTCCTAAGTTCTTAGCCGCTACACTTATTGCTAAAAACCCTAAGCACTACGGCTTTAACATAACTCGCTCCCTAAAACCCTACTCTTACACCTACCAGTTTGTTCCAGGCGGCACTGACCTTATACAAATTGCACAGCAGCTAGACATTTCACCACTAGAAATAAAAAAACTCAATCCTGAATTAAAACGAGCCCTTATTCCTAAAGAGATATCCTCCCACAGAATTCGCGTTCCCAATGATTTTAGACGAAGAGTTGCCCTTTATTTTACAAAAAATATTCGATAAAAACCATAAATGAAAATTTTAAAATTCAGTGGCAAAAGCTTAAGCTCCATGTCTTAGCTCTTAAAATCAAAAACCTAAAAACACCTAAAGCTCTTTTATTTTTCAACAATGAGCTTCCTGACTTAGATTTTAAAGCTCTAGCCTCAGCTTACAATAACAATGATTCAAGATTTTTAATCAACACAAATTCAGCACATAAAGATATTTTTCTAAAAAACAAAAATATAAAAATACTAGATAACTCACTAATTGCCGTAAGTGCAGTTTTTAGTTCTTCAAAAGACAGTGATTTCTTATCTAAAACAATTTTAAAACTAAATAATTTTAAAATTAAACGCCTTTTAGAAACTTCAAAAAGACTTACTTTTTTATAAATGAAATAAAAAAAAGGAATTTATTTCAAAACTCCACTCCGTCCTGTCTTCTTCCCTACCTATGTAAATAATTTTTAATTTACTCAGCGCGTCTCTAAAATTAAATAATTTTATCCCATAAACCCTTTTAAGCCTCAAAACCGCCGCACACAACGAACAAGTCGAGAAATGGTCTTATAGCCGCTAACCTGATAGCCATCAAAGAACCGCTGAACCCACACATCGTTATTATCGTTCTCCGTAGACGACCAATAATAACCACTACTACTCTGAACTAAACCTGGAAGAGCAGAGCGATTTGTGTACATTAAATTAAGCTCATAACGATTAGGTAAATGCCAATCATCATAACCACCATAAACAAGCTTATGACAATACCTTGCTGCGGCATGATAACCCCCTTGAGACGATGAAGTGATAGCAACAATTACATCTGTATTCGCTGAACCGTAATTTACATCTTTATTAGTTAAACCATGACCAGTTCCATAAGTTGATGTGTAGTTTTCTAATCCTGGAATATCATACCAACTATCACTCCAACTTTTAAGTAAACTATCAATACCAGAACAAGTCACTGTAAAATCATTTAATGCATAAGAAGTCTCCCCCGAACCTCCCGAAACACTTCCTGATGGAATATCTCCACAACCACTAGGGGTGGTCATATAGTGATCTATTCCGTTACCACTGGTAGCACCAGAGCTAAGACTTCCAAGATAAATTGCTCCACCTTTACACACAGTACCCGGCAAAAAGATAGAACCACATAGATCAGGCTCAGCACCTAAAACACTCCACACTGTTCCATTACAAAACTCCATTTTCTTTTCTACACTACTATACCTTAAAGTTCCCTCATTTACACTGCTACAAGGAGTTGCCTCTGTTCCAATTTTTATTCCATTTAAAAGCACAACACTAGATCCACTAATAGACCCTACAGCAGCAATATTTCTAGACGCAGAAATATCTCTAGAAGCAAAAACATCGCCATCACTGTTTACACTAATTCCCTCATTATCACCGTCTCCACTTAAATAATGCTCATTAAGATGTATATTCTCTTGAGCCTCACCATTTCCCATATTGTCAGCACTACTTGGTAAGTTTATAAGCTGACTCCCATCTACACTTGGTAACCTTGATAAACCATCAAGCTTAACAAGATCATTGCTCCCTGTTCCTGTGTTTAATCTATTTGTATCAATGGTTCCTGAAGTGATTTTACTTCCACTTAAATTTGGTATATCACCTTCTAATAAACTTAAGCCCTCTCTTACCCTTCCCTTAGTGTCCACTCTAACTTTTGAATAAATTCCCTCACTCACCCCTGTTGATGTTAAAATGGGGTTTGGATAAGTTCCACTAAGATCTCCTCCTGCTGATTTTCCTAAAAGACTTGTGTCTTCATCTACATCAGCCACACAAGAATAAGTCACTGTGGCTCCAGAGTTTCTTTGAATCTTTTCTCCACTTGTGCACACAGGAAGACTGTCTACTCTCATTAACTGACCTAAACTCGTTCCCGTATCTGCCTCTAAACCACTTCCTGTTAGTCTTAAACCACTCCCTGCTTTTACTCTTAACCTATTTCCATTAAAGTCTAAACCACTAAGAGAGTCTAAATCTATCTCCACACTTCCACTCTTGTTGTATAAACCCCTACCAAGGCTTATGCCTAGTCTTGGATCATTACCACCTGAAGAAGTTAACGGGGGACTCACTAAAACACTTGATACACCTACACTCACTGTGGTTAAAACTTCTACACCACTACCGTCCCAGTACTTAAGCACCCTAGAATCACTATTGTACCAAGTGGCTCCAGCATTCCCCGCACTCAAAGAACCTAAAAGACTAGCCTCTTCTAAATTCCCATAAGAACCTAGGGTCATTGTGCTCCTCGGGTTTTGCATAATATGACCTGTGTTTAAAACCTCATTTCCATTAAGGTTAAGATCACCTAATAAACTTCCCCCTTGAAGAGAAAGCTTTGTATCATCAGTTCCTGTTGGAACCACTGAGGCTGGTAAAACTCCTCCTGTGATTTTACTTCCATGGATACCACCTTGAAGGTGACTGTTTAATACACCCCCTGTGGCAATTGAAATTGTACCGCTATTTGTAATGATTCCACCACTTAGACCACTTCCTGTGGTGATACTGGTCACAGTTCCACTCCCTTGGCCAACAACGGTGTTTACTGATCCATTGTGGTACATGATTTCATTGGTTGTAGAGTTGTACCAAACATCTCCTGCCTTAGAGTTAAGGGGAGGATTTGAAAAGCTAGGTAAAGAACTAGCTCCACTAGTGCTTAATGGAGAGTATTGGTTAGAACGGCCCTCAATTAAAGCCATAAACTCTCTTTGGTTTACACCGTTATCAAACACAGTTTCTAAATTACTTTGTGTCACACCACTGTTGACTTGAATAAAGTCATGAAGTGTTTTTCCGCCAAGTTTATGAGCGTACTGAGCATAGGGCACACTTTCAATTGTGTGGTCATTTGTTAGAGTAAGGGGGCCACTGCCGTCATCAAAAGTCATTCTAAGTTTTCTTGTGTCAGTGAGGCTTGGACTGTATGAGGAACCAGAGTCACAGTTAAGCCCTGTGATGTTGTTTAAGGAATTGTCTAGGGCTTTAGATAAACTTGTTAAGCCACCATTTCCTGTGGTTGTGCCAGACCCAACACTTAGGTTAAACACTCCCTTTGAGTCTGTCATATTAAGGGTGAAGGTTTCTTCATAGAGGAGGCAGTGGTTTAGGGGAGATAGGATTTTAAGAATAAAGTTAACATTATTGTCTTCTAGGGCTTCTCCATTGGGCTTTATAATTTGACCTTGAAAGACAAAAGACCTTGGCACAGCCAAGGAAGAAAACGTCCATAATAAAACTGTAAATAAAGTTAAAGCTTTCATGTTATATCCTATATAAATTCTTATATTTTATACTCTATGTATCGGATAAAGGGCTTAAAAACTTGAGTAAATTAAGTGATTTTCTTAAGATGATATTAAGGCGTAATAAGTGTGGGTTTTTAGCTTTATTTTTAACTTAGTGTTTTTAAAGAAATGTTTTTTTCTTATTTTGATAGGAAAAAAATCACTAAAAATAAAAGAAATAACAGTCACTCACCTTAAAGCAACTTTTGTTTTTTTTGAAAATCTTTAAGTTCTAAAATATCCTCTTTTAAAATCTCTGCAATATCTTCTAAGTCTTTAAATTCATCACTTTCCCTAAGTTTAAAAGTATAAGAAGCCCCTTTTCTTATATCTAGTACATACCTTTTAAAACCATGAATGGGACCTGCTGATCTATGGGACAAATGTCTTCCAATTAAAAATAAAGAAAAACTAAATAACAATGATAAAATAACAAGAACCACCACAAAAGGAACCAAATATTTAGAGCTGTTCATTAAACCATTAACCATAAAATCATTAATCATCACCTTTATAAAAGTATAAGCATAAACACCAAAAACAATAGAAAACCAAATGCTCACTGAGGATAAAATAACAGAATATTTTAATTGATATTTAGAATCAATCCAAAGCTTATTTCTTTTATTCCCTTCATGCCAAATTAAATGCCCTTTAAATAAGATCATATAAACAATAAGTCCATAGCCTAACCACTGAAGAGCATCTGCAACATTAAACACTGGAGACAATTTACCGTTACCCCCAAGAACAATAAAATCAACAATAGAACCATATAAAATTCTATCTGTAACATTACCTAAAATTCCACCTAGTAAAACACTTAATCCCACTCGAAGTTTCATGACATTATTTGGCAAAAAAAACTGAATTATTGCATATATAAAAACTAAAAACACACCACTAGTTGCTAGGGAAACCACTCTTAAAAGCGGCGGCAAATCTGAAAACATCCCAAGCATTGTCCCTGAATTACGGTGCATTACAATTCCGCCCCAGAAATACCAAGTTGATCCAGAAAGTGTGAACTTAACAGCCCATAATTTTGTAAGCTGATCTAATCCCCAAACTATAAATAAAGGCACTATGGCATAAAACCATTCTCGTTTTTTCACATCACTATTTCGGACTTTTTTACTCTTTATTAAACAGGGTTTTGGTCCATGGTCTTACAAGATCAATAAGCACTAAACTAAATCAACTTAAAATATAATTATAATTATTGTGATTTTTCCTCAGAGTTAAAAAATCACAGTCTAGTAGGGCTAGAAAAAACCCTTTGTTTTTATCAACAGCTTTATTAAATATGTTTTTTTAATTACAAATTCTCATAAAGAGTCTTAAGTGCTAGTTACAGGAGAACACACAGGTCGACTGTCTAAAATCTTTTTTAACATAAATCTTTTAGTTTGAATATCATTGTCATCAACACCAACAACAAAACCTAAACCTTGAGTCTTCATGACCAAGCCTTTTGCCATGAGCTTTCTCCACTGGTTTTTCTTTGACCCTTTTGAATACATCAACTCAAAATCTTCCTCAACATTACAGGCATTAACCATATGTTGAAATTTTGGATTTTCTTCAACTAAGGCTCTTATGGAAAAGCTTTTAAATAAAAGCTCATCTTTTTGCATGGCCACAAGGTCTTTTAAACTAGCCATGCCTTCTGTAAGCTTAAGAAAAACTTCCATACAAGCCTGGGCATCCTGCAAGGCTCTGTGGTTTGGACTAGTTTTAACCTTAAAATATTGTGTTAAATACTTTAACCTATGGGTGATGAGTTCGGGATGTTTTTGAAGAGACATTAAACCCGTACAAAAATTTGGCACTCTAAAACTCTCCAACCACCAGGGCTCATTAAAATACTTATCAAGCTCAACAGCCAAAAACCCCAAATCAAATGACAAGTTGTGTCCAAGAAGCGAGGCCTCACCAATAAACTCAAGGACTTCAGGTAAGACATTTCTTATGCTAGGAGCGTTTTTTAAAGACTCTAGTGATAGGCCATGAACAGCCTGAGCTTCTTTTCCCATGTTTTTTTGAGGGCAGATTAAAGACTCAAAATCATTTAAAACACCTGTGTCATCAAATTTAATCATGGCTATTTCACAAATTTCACTACTTAAAGGGTATTTTCCTGTTGTTTCCAAGTCCATAGCTATAAATTTATGACCTTTCATAAGAACCTCCATAATAATTACCCAAATACTAGCTTTTTTAAGATGATAAATAGAATATTTAGTATTTTAACTGTAATATAACAGCATAATGAAATACATCATATTTTTTCTCTTTTTCTTCTTAAGTATGCCACTACTTTCTAAAGACTTATTTAAGCCTAAAAAGCAACCTATTAATAAAAACCCTTTAAGTATTGAAAAGGTATTAACAAGTGTTTTAAAAGGCTCTTCAAATAAAAAGACCTTCATCACTCTTCACTTAAATCTAGCAAAAAATTACAAAGCATATAACAGCGTTTTTAAAGTGCATTCTTTAGACAAACCTTTTTTAAAAATTTCAAAACCTAACCTATCTCCTCTCTACCCTCACATAGATAAGTTTAAAAATGGAAAAAAACGCCTTATTATAAAAGACAATGCTATAATGAAGTTTTTCCTCTCTTCACCAAAAACACTGTCAGGTACTTATAAACTTATGTTAACATATCAGGCCTGCACAGTAAGTCACTGCCTGCTTCCACAAAATATGGCTTTTAATGTGAGCTTCCCAATTGTTAAAAGCTCTACAAAAAAACCTTTAAAGGCTTTTTTTAAAAATCTTTTTAAAAATATAAGCAACATACCTTTATGGCTGCTTTTGCTTTCTATTTATTTATTTGGATTGCTTACAGCCTTTACCCCCTGTGTCCTTCCCATGATCCCCATAACCATGGGCATTTTGGGTTTTAGCGCCACCTCCAGTAGGGCTAAAGGTTTTTTAATTGGCCTTACATATGCATTAGGCCTTTCCATAACCTATGCTTTAGTCGGTGTCCTAGCTGCTATGACTGGTGGCTTTATAGGCCAGGCTTTAACAAATCCTTATATTGTATGGGGGATTTTTATATTTTATGTTTTTACAGCCCTTTGTATGGCAGGGTTTTTTACCATTAAAGCCCCTAGATTAATAGAAAAGCATTTTACTAAAATTAAACACAAAGGCTTAATGGGGGCTTTCTTAGCAGGAGCTGTGGCAGGCCTTATTGCAAGCCCTTGTGTTGGACCTGCCGTAGTAGCGGTTCTTGCCTACGTTGCTCAAACAGGAAACCCTAGTTTTGGATTTATAACACTGTTCGTATTTGGAATGGGCCTTGGAACACTTTTTATTCTTATTGGAACTTTCTATGGAGAAATTCAGTCTCGATTAAAATCTGGAAAATGGTTAAACTATATAAAATACATTTTAGCGTTCTTAATTCTCTTAGGAGCTCTTCTTTTCATAAAACCTCATCTTACATTTTTAAAAAACTCACACTCACACACACAAAAAAAAACCTCTACTCTTTGGACTCCCTACTCAAAAGAACTTTTTAATAATGCAAAAAAACAAAAAAAACCAATTGTTATTGATTTTAGAGCAGACTGGTGTGCTGCTTGTCATAAGTTAGATGAACGCACTTTCTCTACACCTAGTTTTAAAAAAGAAACTAGAAACATCAGGCTTTTAAAGTTTGATGCAACTAAACCAAATCAAAAACAAGAAAAAGAACTTCAATTCTTTAAAGTTCTTGGCTTGCCCACGGTCTTATTTATTGATTCTAGTGGAAAAATTAGACATGATTTAACATTAACAGGATTTGAAGAATGGCCAGAGTTTCAAAAAAGACTACACGCTTTAAAAAAATAACAACCCCAAAAAAAAGAGTCTCATGGGAAAAAACTCCCCATGAAATTAGGCTTAACAGATTTCTTGCTTTATGCGGAATCTCAAGCCGTAGAAAAGCTGATGAGTATATTAAAGAAGGCCTTGTTACTGTTAATGGCAAAAAAACTCTTACCATGGGATACAAAATAACTCCATCAATTGATAATGTCTTGTTTAAAGGCAAGCCTGTGAAAATATTAAAAGAACACACCTACCTTGTGGCATATAAGCCCAGAAATGTTCTCACCACACTATCTGACCCTTTAGATCGACCGACTATTAAAGATTTTATTCCTAAAAAATATAAAAAAGAAAACCTTTTCCCAATAGGAAGACTTGATTGGCAAAGTGAAGGACTTTTAATTTTAACCAATGATGGTGAGTTTGCACAAAATGTTCTCCACCCGAGTAAAAATGTTCCTAAAACTTATGAAATAAAAGTTGAAGGAAAAGTCTTAGAAAAAGATTTTAATAAACTAACTAAGGGTGTCACTATCCCTGGCGGCAAAGCCTACGCCATTGAAGTTAAGACTATTAAAAAATCTTTAACAGGGTCACACACGTGGCTTAAAATCACTGTTGTTGAAGGGCGTAACCGCCTCATCAGAAAGATGATGAGTAAGTTAGGCTATGATGTCATAAGGCTTCGTAGAACTTCAATTGGAAGTCTTAAAATAGGCAACCTAAAAGCTGGTGATGTAACTAAGCTTTCTATGGAAAAAAAGGACTTAGTTTTTCAAACTCCTTCATATTTGAATAAACTCCTCTAACTGTCTCAAAAAAAAACAACTAAAGACCCCTCTTTCATCCATGTTAACTTATTTTAGCAATATTAATTTTGGATCAATATGAGTCAACTAGACCCTTATTCTGCAACACTATAAAAACTATTCCCATGAATTTAGACAAATTTTCTTAAATTATGTTTCAACTTAATTGAAATTTGAAGAATTTTATAGATTTCTCTTAATTTACTAAAAAGCTCTTCGTGATTTCTCCCGATAGTTAATTATGAACACAAAACTATCTTTTAACATACTTCGACCTATAATTTTTTTCTTATGTGGCCTTGGCTACCTTCCTCTACAAAGTGCAGATGACAACAATACCAAAAAGGTGACTTTAATAAAAACACTTCACAATAACGAAACAAAAAGCGATCTAAAAAAGTTAATAAATTTAGACGTTAAAATAACTTTAGAATAACAAAGCCTTAGACAACTTAAATCAAATTTAATCCATAAACCTCTTTAGGGTTTATTGGCACACCACATGAAAAAGACTTTTTTTAAGCCTCTTTTATTTTTAAATAAAAACATATTCAAAAAACTTTAATTAGGGCGAGTCCTTAATTAACATAAGGTGTTCCTATGTATTTCTAACAACACGACTCCACTAAAGCTAAAAACCTAGTTGATGGCTTTAAGACTATGTATTGGCTCATAGGGCTTATGACAAAAACACTTTTTTAAAAAAAGTAGAGCTTAAAATGGGTGCTAAAGTTGTTGTTCCACCCAAATCAAATTGTAAAGTTAAATACCATGAAATTACTTATAAAGATGGGAATATCATTGAACGGTTATTTTGCAAACTTAAAAAATACAGAAGAATTGCAACTGGGTATGAAAAAACAACTAAGAATTTCTTAGCCATGCTTCATGTTGCAGCAATTTTGCCTCTAGATAAAATCATTGAGGACACGCCCTAGTATTGTTAAGACCATGACCATATTTAAAACCTCACCTAAAAAACATAAGTTTTTGTGTGTTTAAAAAAGCAAGATTTCTTCTAGCTGAATAAATATACAGTTTTTAATAAAATTTTAGAAATTATAAACTCTTTTAAGCTTAATTAAATTTTACTAGTGCTTAAATTTCTCATTTAAATAACGCACAAGGCATTTAAATGCTCTTTGCTTTTAAAAAGGTAAGAAACAGCTTTATTTATAAAAATTTAGAAAAAATCATTTGCTTAAAGATTAAAAAACAGGTTAAATTCCGCAGCATTCAACCTAGCTAGGATTTAAAAAACCCTACTATTTGTATATGAAAGGGGGCTTCATATTTTTAAATTTTTAATTTTATTTTTAATTTTAAGCTCCTATACTCCTGGCTTTTCTTTTTACTCCTTAAAAGGAAACAGCGAGCCTTTATATATAAAAAAGAATGCATTTTATAAAAATTTACCCAATCCTTTCACCCTACTGGTGTGGAATATATATAAAGGAACAAAAGATTCTTTTCCTAAAGAGTGGTCAAAGTATTCCCAGGCTAACCTAATCCTATTACAAGAATATTTAAGCACTAAAAAAAATAAAAAACTTATAGAAAGCCTTAATCAAGATATTATAATGGGTATTTCATATCGCTTAATTAATGACAACACCAAAGCAGGTGTCCTCAATATTAGCGATTCTTATGGAACTTTCCCTAAAACCTATCATACCCCCCATAGAGAATTTATAGTTGGCACTCCTAAAGCTAGTTTAATCACTTATTATACAACCTCAAACCAACAAAAGCTTTTAGTCGTAAATACTCACGGCATAAACTTTGGAGGGCTCACTGCTTTTAAAACACAAATAAAAATATTAGCAGACGCCCTTAAATCCCATTCTGGACCTATTATTTGGGCTGGAGATTTTAATACATGGAGCTCTAAAAGACTCTCATATATTAAACAAATAACCAGTGAGTTGAATATGAATCAGGTTTTGTTTTCCCTTAATTGTGTAAAGCGCTTTTTAGGCAAACCACTAGATCATATTTTTATTAGAGGGCTTAAGGTAAACGAAAAGCAATGCTTTCAAAGCTCTGGGAGTGATCATAACCCACAATTAGTAGAACTTAAAATAGATTAAGCAAGGACTTTTAAATTTAAGCTATTTTCCTAACAATAAAAATAACCACTTCCTTTAAACTCATTTAACGCAGGATTGTAGAACTTAGTAAAAAAAATTTATCTCCAATAAGGTTTAATAAAGTTAAAAACTATACTATAAAAATCACAATAGGCTAAGAGGTCTTATATGAGTTCAGTTTTTACAAAGATAATCAATGGTAAACTTCCTTCATATAAAGTTTATGAAGACAATAAAGTCTTATGTTTTTTAGCTCTTAGGCAAATCAACCTAGGGCATTGCTTGGTCGTTCCTAAAACCGAAGTGAATCACTTCTTTGATGTTGAAAGGGAGGAGTATGAACACATGTTTAATATTTCTAAAAAAATATCAAAAGCTATAAAAATAACAACAAATTGTGTCCGTGTGGGTGTCTGTATTCAAGGGTTTGAAGTTCACCACACACATATTCATTTAATTCCTCTTTGGAAGCCTGAAGACTTTAATTTTATCAATGAAAAACAACGAAGCAAAGAGGAAATGTTGTTGATAAAAAATAAAATTATTAAGACTTTAAACCAATGAGAAAATATTTTACCATAGCTACCTTATTGTTTATAAGCCCATTGGCCCAAGGAAAGTTTGATTCTTCTATTCGTATAACATCTGGTGTTATGAAGTTGGTGTCTAGTTTAGATGATCAAAAATATATAGAATCTGAGATTGCTACTAGCTATAGACCTTCTCAAACCTTAAGCTTACAAGGAGCAGTTTTTGCAAGGTTTGTGAATAAGAAACAGTATTGGGGTATTCAAATGCTCACTCCTTTTACATTGGTTGTAGTGAGGCGTTTTTTAAGCTCATATTTTGCTCCAGGATACCGGTACATGAATAACAACTACAGCTCTCCCATACTTGAAGGGGGTTTGAAGTTTCATTCTATGGGAGGCATGGGCCTAGGTTATAGGTTTATTTTTAATAACTGGGTTAAAAATGGGCTTAAAACAGAAAGTCAGTTTTTTATTTCAATTAGTTTTTAAGATGACTTACGACTAAGTGCGTCCTTCTCCAATATTTATAACTAGATTAAACTTTTAATTGGAATAGGAGGCTTCCATGATTCAAATTATTGTTGCAACCAATAGAAAAGACTCTTGCTCAAGTTTATTGGCTGAAAATGTACAAAAAAGATTTCAAAAATTAAATATAGCATCTGAAACTATGAATTTATCTAAAATTTCATGGGGTGAACTTGAGCATAATCTGTATGGCGTAGATAATGTGCCAGCCTCCATGAAGCCAATGATTCAAAAAATCAATAAGGCTGATGGAATTTATATTGTTTGCCCTGAGTACAACGGATCTTTTCCAGGTGTGGTTAAGCTATTTATAGATTACTGGGACTACCCAAAATCCCTTGAAAAAAGACCTGTTTGCTTTGTTGGCCTTGGTGGAATGTTTGGGGGCCTAAGGCCTGTAGAACACCTACAACAAGTGTTTGGGTATAGAAATGCATTTATTTTCCCTGAACGTGTTTTTATACAAAATGTATGGGAAACTATTTCTTCAAAGGGAATCATTTCCAATGATATGACCAATGAATTGTTAGACCAGCAAACAGATGGTTTTAGTAAATTTATTAAAGGTTTAAAGAACGTAGGACTTCACTGTAACTCTTAGACACACAGAGGCTATATGAGCTTAGAAAAATTGTTTGAAAAAATTTGGAATCAATATTCAAATTTAAACCCACAGGCAAGAAAAATACATGATCTATTAGAGGCAAAAGAAAATAAAATTGTAAATGATCACGTGGCCTACAGATCTGTAAATATTCCAGGTTTTGGTATTAATAAGCTAAAAAAACCTTTTATAGATCAAGGTTATAAGATATGCAGTGAATATAACTTTAAAGCAAAAAAACTCTACGCTGTGCATTTAGA
Source organism: Bdellovibrionales bacterium (assembly GCA_965205365.1). Taxonomy (GTDB): domain Bacteria; phylum Bdellovibrionota; class Bdellovibrionia; order Bdellovibrionales; family UBA1609; genus JALZUR01. The sequence goes on along the minus strand of CBDBGT010000005.1, from coordinate 564,310 downwards.
ACATAAAAACAAAAATCTTCCTAAAGTTTTTATAAGTGAACTCTTACTAGAAAAATTGTCAAAAGATTCACAAAAGCTTTATAAAAATATACTTAAAGGGGCCGCTCTTCCTTTAGGCGAGGATGTGCTAACATGTGGAAGACTTTGGAAAATTGATTATAAATCATATGAAAAACTTTATATGGAAAGTGAGTATGCTGCATGGTTAACAGCTTTTGGCTACTGCGCAAATCACTTTACAATCAATGTTAATAAACTTAGGAGTTTTAAAGACCTTAAGGACCTTAACCAGTTTTTAGAAGACTCAGGTTACACCTTAAACTCAAATGGTGGAAAGATTAAAGGGTCTAAGGATGTCTATTTAGAACAGTCCTCTACTATAGCTAGTGAACTAGAGGTTGAATTCACAGACGGTGTTAAAAAAATCCCTTCTTGTTATTATGAGTTTGCAAAAAGATATAAAACAAACTCAGGTGAACTATACCAGGGTTTTGTTGAAGGTTCTGCGGACAAAATTTTTGAAAGTACAAATAAAATGTCCTTTAATCTTACAAAATCAAACGCCTAAAGAAAAATCATCTAGATATTCAAATTTCAATAACCTAAAGCCTTAATATATTAATCATTATCATTAATATAATAATTAAAATTAAAGTCTCTTGCTGGAATCAGTGCTTGCCTGATATCTAAATACCAGAATTTTCTTTGACTATCCCATCTAAACCCTGCTTGACGAGGTTTGTGTCTTTCATCATAGCTTACTTGAGCAACTACCTGAACAAGTGGAGTGTTTGCAATGGCCATGACAGCTTCAAAATCGTATTGAGCCATAAGCTTAAGAGTTGTTAAAACATCAGTAATGGCCCTATGGGGAAACGGATTTATAAAACCATGCTCACACGCAAGATAAGAAAGTTTTCTTGTTCCTACACTGTCTGGAAAAGGAAGGTCGGTTTGGGTATCAATCCATTTTGTTTCAGGCATTTTAAAACCAATAGATTTATACGCATCCTCTAAAAAAGGCTTATCAAAACTTGTTCCATTGTGAGCAATGATATAATCAGCAGCTTCTATAAGGCTAGAAAGCTCTTCAAGGCACTCACGAAGAGGTTTCCCCCATTTACGAATTTCAGCAGCCTTTAGGCCAATTAAATTTTCAATTTCCAAAGGAATCTCTGATTTAAAATCTCTATTGAATTTTGAAAAAAGACAAACAGGCCTTTTCTCTTTAACACTCCAGAGAGCAGCTCCAAATTCTAAAATATCACATTCCTTCTTATCTAATCCAGAAGTTTCTAAATCTAAACCTAATACTAACATATCTACCCTCATTTAAAATACGTAAAAAAACCTTGAGTTTTCAATAAGCCGGATTCTGTCTAAGCAGCAGGTAAATAATTTTTTACCACTTAGTGACGATCATTCCTCTAGGGCTTGGATTACTCCAGGCCTCAAGCAACCTACCCAAAAGCTTCATGCGAGCAGCACTCAAACGCTTTCCTATTTGATTTTGCTTCGTGCAGAAGTTTAGCTGTTTTCACTCCGCTCAGCTCCTCAGGGGCCTCTCTTTCTCAGCATCCTGGATCATAGCCGCGGATATTCTTTCTGTTCCACTAGTCCTCACCTTACGGTGGAAGGGCATTACCCTTTGCACTGCTCTACGAAGTCCGGACTTTCCTCCCACACTCTAAAGTGTCGACGATCATCTTTAAAACTCAATAAAAGGTAATATCATCAAAAAACAGGACTGTCTCTAATTTCTAAGTTTTTTTTAAAGTGCTCACCTTAAGCGCTCAGTGTTTTAAAGTATAAGAGCTAGCTAAAAATATTAAGGAGACCAAAGCCTATTTATGGTATTTATGGAGCACAGGAAGTTGTTGGAGCATGAAGGAAATTTTTAAATTTATCTTAAAAAGCCTTATGAAAGAATGTGCATTATTTTGCTGTCACTTTCTTTACCATAAAATCTTGCTGAGTAAATAATTTTTAATTTAGCTCTCTTGAGTTATTTTAGAGACGCGTTGAGTAACAAACCCTCTCTTTCAAGCCGCCTCAAAACCGTCGCACACACCGGATCAACCAATGGTCGCCCTTGTAGCTGCCAGACTGAGCGCCATCGGAGAACCGCTGGGCCCACACACTAATACTGGCGCCCTCCGTAGAAGAACAATACAAATCACCACGGAGATTTAAACCTGGAATAGCAGAGCGGTTTGTATACATTAAATTAAGCTCATAGCGGTTAGGTAAATGCCAATCATCATAACCACCATAAACAAGCTTATGACAGTACCTTGCTGCGGCGTGATAACCCCCTTGAGATGACGAAGTGATAGTAGCAATTATATCAGTATTAACTGAGCCGTAGTTTAAGTCTGTATTCCTTAAACCATAACCAGTTCCAAGGGCTGATCTATGATTTTGTAATCCCGGGATATCATACCAACCCGTCAAACGATTACCCCAAGTTTTAACTAGACTATCAGTACCAGAACAAGTCACTGTAAAATCATTTAATGCATAAGAGTTTGTCCCCGAACCCCCTGAAACACTTCCTAATGGAATATCTCCACAACCCCCCGGGGTGGTCATATAGTGATCCGTTCCACTTCCACTGATGGCACCAGGGCTAAGGCTTCCAAGATAAATTGCTCCACCCTCACACACAGTTCCTGGGGTGGGAGAAGAAACAAGACATGGATCCTCAGCGAAACTAGCAAAACCTATAAATGGCAGTAAAAGCCCTATTATTAAAATTAATGTTTTCATAAAAAAACCTCCTTGATTTATTTATTTAAGATATGGACCACTTAATGTAACCGTTGTTTGTTATTTCCTTATCTTTACGAACAGAATAGTACCAGGCTTTTCTCCATATTGCATCACTTTAAAACCTTTATGAAATTGTTTCAAAAAATATCAAAAAAATAGACTATCAAAAAGGAAATAAAAATATTTCCCAACTTTGACCAGGTTTAAGCATAAGATTTTTTTAATCAACCTAGACTATATATAAAATCGTGAGATCAAAGAACATAACGTCAACCTGGTTATGAAAAAGGTTTAACGTGGAATTTAAGACTTTTGATTTTAGTCTTTCTTCGTTTAAAAAAAATCTGTCCATCATACGGTATATCTTATAAAAATATTCACTAAGCACAAGCCATTTAAAACAAGTCCAAATACCCTGAAACAAAGGCTTTCTTAAAACTATTCTCAATACAAACTAAGCCTATGATAAGGAAAATACTATAACGCCGAGTTCAGATTTTTTAAATCTGGTTTAACATTCTATTTTCATGGCACGTATTAACGGTTTAAAAGGACGCAGGCAATACCTAGTTAATGCTGATAAAAGATTCACTATAAAGTTTTTAAAATCTCGGTGTCTGGAGTGTTCAATGTGAAACTCTTCCTTTAAAATTCTCAAAACAGTCTCAACAATATTTATTCAAAACTTAGGTCCTTAGAAAAGTCCGAGCTCGGGTTAAATAGTTTATCTTAAGGAGGCTTAAAGCTTCCTTAAGAATAAAAGAACTAAAGGGCTGCTGAGCCCCTTTTAAGCCTCAAAACCGCCGTACACAACGAACAAGCCAAGGGTGGTCCTTATGGCGGAACTTCTGATCGCCATCAGAAAACCGCTGGAGACGCGCATTGAGAATGATGGCCTCCGTAGACGATCGATACCAACCCTGAGCTAAACCTGGAAGAGCAGAGCGATTTGCGTACATTAAATTAAGCTCATAATGGTTAGGTAAATACCAATTATCATAACCACCATAAACAAGCTTATAACAATAATTTGTTGCTGAGCGATAATTTTTACGTAAACTATCAGTACCAGAACAAGTCACTGTAAAATCATTTTCTGCATAAGATTTATACCCCGAACCTTCTGAAATACTTTCTGATGGAATATCTCCACAACCCCCCGGGGTGGTCATATAGTGAATGGCACCAGGGCTAAGGCTTCCAAGATAAATTGCTCCACCCTCACACACAGTTCCTGGGGTGGGAGAAGAAACAAGACATGGATCCTCAGCGAAACTAGCAAAACCTATAAATGGCAGTAAAAGCCCTATTATTAAAATTAATGTTTTCATAAAAAAACCTCCTTGATTTATTTATTTAAGATATGGACCACTTAATGTAACCGTTGTTTGTTATTTCCTTATCTTTACGAACAGAATAGTACCAGGCTTTTCTCCATATTGCATCACTTTAAAACCTTTATGAAATTGTTTCAAAAAATATCAAATTCTAAAAAAATACTCAGTTATATTCACCATACCTTGACTTATAAAAGGTGAACCCATTAAAGCATAACCTATAAAGGGGGTTATTATGAAACTTGCTACTGTTTTTTTATTTTTTACTTCACTTTTATCAGCCACAGCTAACGCTATTGAGAATGGAACTTACAACTGCAAAAACAGCAACCACAAAAACTTAGAAATTAAGTTATCTGAACAAAGCCTTTTTATTAAAGAATACTCAGAGGCATGGGATCTTTATCTAACTTGGCACCCTAATGACCTTAACCTTTGGGTTCTTAAGCCAGGGCCTTTGGAAATCCATAGTTGGCTTAAAATTGAGCGATCAAAAAACATTTTAAAAATAGACTACCTCCTTAATGCCAATGATGGTGAAAAAACACTAGGTGAATACACCTTCACCCTTAGCAAGATTTCTAAAAACAATGAGACTATTAAAATGTTCATTGAGTCTGCTCTTTATTCAGATGAAGATAAACTTGATACAACCAGACTCTCTTTTACTTGTTCTAAAAAATAAATTTCTTAAAATAAAGCTAAAGCTTAAAAAACAAGTTTAACCACTAATATTGTGTTCTTAAAAGGACTTTAGCAGTGTCAGAACCAAAGAAAACTTCCATGGGTTTTAAATTTTTAATGTCATAAGGCCAATCATATTCAGAATACCTACTAATAGGCTCTAAACGCTTTACAACCCTCATCCAAATAGGCAAAGCTGCTAAGGCTCCTGTAATTTTTAAACCTTTATCAGTTAAATAAGGTGCCCTGCCAACCCAGACAACATAAGAGTACTCCGGTGAAACACTAACAAACCACCCATCTTCATGACTATTTGTAGTCCCCGTTTTGCCACCATAAACACCTTTAAGATTTAAAGCCACTGAGCTTTTAGCAGTTCCAATTGTCATAGTGTTTTTCATCATTTCTAAGAGCATGCGTTTTGAAGTGGTCATAGGTTTTTTTAAAGCCTTAAACACTTTTCTTAAATAAACAGTGCTTTGGTTACTGTCTAAAACTTTTTCTATGAATCTAGGCCTTTGAGTAAACACATCTAAACTATCAGTACTTAAATTAATATAAGCGCCTAAAAGCTCTAAAGGGGAAGCTTCAAAAGATCCCAGCGCTAAGCTTGGAGTAACAGGAGAAAAACTTTTAAAACCGTATTTTAAAAGATTCTTATATATCTTTTTATAACCAAATGTCGACATCATTCTAACAGTGGGAATATTTATAGACTTTGAAAGTGCTAAGTACATTGGAACAAAGTCAGACTGATTTTTTGATGAATAATTTTTAGGAGTCCAAGACTGACCTTCATATTTATAGGTAAATAATTTATTTGAAATTTCAGTTATGGGATTAAGAAAAGGGTCTTCTTGCTCTAACGCAGTCAGATAAACAAAAGGTTTTGCTGTAGAGCCGATTTGTCTTTTTCCATATACAGCTGAATTAAAGTTTAAACTTTTACTAAGTCCACTAGTTAAAGCAATTACAGAATTTCTAAAATTATTGGCGATAAGAACACTTCCTTGAAAACCTTGTGACTTTCCTTTTAAATGAGTGTCCACAGCAGCCTCCATTTCTTTTTGTGCAAAAAAATCCATTTCTGTAAAAATAGACGCTCCATCAGGATTAAGATCTAAATTCTTCAACTCATTTAAAACTGCGTTTACGTAGTAAAGAGCTTGAACATTTTTCTTAGATTGAAAGGCTTTAATTGAAAAAGTGAAGTTTAAAGCTTGGGTTTTTTCACTGTCTGAAATTAAATTTAGTTCAAGCATACGGTTTAAGACTTCTTTATAACGAAGTTTAGATTTTTTTTGATGTGGACCATAGACACTAGGACCTTTAACAGCCCCAATTAACAGTGCACACTCAGAAAGGTTTAAATCAGAAACATTTTTTCTAAAATAATACTGGGAGGCCTCTTGAATACCATGAATAGCATAAGGCCCACTTTGCCCCCAGTAAATATAATTAAGATAAGACTCAAGTATTTGGTCTTTTGTTAAAACAAGTTCTAGTAAAATGGATAACCATGCTTCACGAATTTTTCTTTGAAGGGTTTTTTTACTTGTTAGAAATTTATTTTTAACAAGCTGCTGGGTTAAAGTGCTTCCACCTTGGCTAAAGCGACCAGTTTTAAAGTTTGTTATAACAGCTCTTAAAATCCCTCGTATACTTACACCACTGTGTTGTAAAAAACCATCATCTTCAATGGCCAAAATCCCATCAAGACAATAGCGAGGTATATGAGAAAGCTTCACATGGGTTCTTAAAATATGCTTATCTTGGGACATTTGAGCAAATAATATTGGAGGAGCAAAAAACTCATCTACAGCAATGGCCTTATGGTTTATAATTTTAGATATTTTAAGAATTTTAGATGAGGAGTTTTCAATTAAAATCTCTTCATTATCTTTGTTTACAATAAGAAAGCAGGTTTGTGTATCAGGAAGAGTATTTTTGCCTAAACGTTGGCTACAAAGGTTTTCAGGCAAAAAAGTAAACTCTTCGCGGCCTAAAGACTCATTAAGGCCTCGCTCTTTAAAGCCTGATTGAACTAAATAAGAGGCTAAAAAAGTTGCACTAATAGCTTGCATTTTTTTAAATGAAAGAGGAGCCGTATAAAATTTAGTGGGAGGGTCAAACCAACCAATTGATGTTGATTTTTTAAGCTCAATAATTTCAATACTTGCCCAAAACAAAAAAATACTAATGAAAATTAAAAAAAAGGCTAGAAATAACTTTAAGCGCTGTTTTAAAGACTTTCTTGACATATTTTTTAACCCTTCGTTTAGTTGAAAGCTATGAAGCTATCTCCCAATCAAATGAATAAAATAGCAATTGAGATTTTTAAAGCTCTCTGTAATGTCCCTAATATAACTGTTAATGATGATAAAGAAAAGTTTAAATCAGTTATTATACAAGTTTTAAAACAAAATATAAAAGAAGAAAAAGATTTAGACGAGGCTGTAAACGCCATGATGGACACACTTGAACAGCAAAATCCAAATTCTTTTCAACGTTATAAAATGTTTCCACTTTTAAAGAAAAAGCTGGCTCAACAACGTGGTTTTATACTTTAAAATTAAATATAAAGGGGAAGTGAAATGATATCAGAAAATAGAGCCAGTCATTTGACTCATATTATTAAAGAAGCTTTAAAGGAAAAAAACCTAGTTGCAAATACAGACGAACTACAGCTTTTAAAGAGAGTAAAGGTTGGAATGAATGAATTTATTAAAATACATAATGAAGTGGATTCGTTAGCTCGAAGACAACTTACAAACCAAAAAAAAAATATTGATGAAGGCTCTATGGAGTGGGAAATTCTTTATGAAAGGTTTTATAAACAAGAACTACAAAGAAAAGGACTTTAAAGTGCGGAGTTTTAAAAGATTAATTATAGTACTCTTTTTATTACCAATAACAGCTCAAGCTTTTGATTTTTATTGGGAGGGTAACTATAGCGCTGAGGGAAACTATTTAAACAAAGTTGATCTTGGCAACTCTACAGATGGAACTAAAGCATATATTAATCACCACCTTCTTTTACGACCTGAAATTATTTTATTTGAAGGGCTAAGTGTTCATGGAGCTTTAGACACTATCAATGGGGTGAACTCAATACCCCCTTCTTCAAGAGTAGGACACACTCTTGGTGGTGGACTTTCCTCGAATAAAAGTACTTACTCATCAGATGTTTCACAGCCTTTTTTACAAAGACAAATTCAAAAACCTAGAGGCGTTGATATAAATGAAGCGTATTTAAAATATTCTCATACAAATGGTGAACTAAGACTTGGCAGACAACCTTTAGAGTTTGGTTATGGGGCCTTCTACAGTGCAGGCTACAATACCTTTGATCACTGGCTTACAAATAGAGATGGTGTTTCTTATGATTTTACCCTTGGACCATTAAGATTTACTCCAATGCTTAACTTTATGACTTCTGCTATACGCACTGGATCGCAGACTACAGAATTTGGTTTAAAATTTAACTTTAGAGTTAAAGATACCGGTTTAGACTTAGGTTTTATGTACTTACAAAGACATGTGCCTTCTGTACAAAACACATTAAACCCTGTTCAAGGTGTTAGTGGAGCGGCTACACCCAAAATGTATAGTATTTTTTATAATAAACAGAAAAAAAATATTCGATATGGATTTGAAGCCCTTTTACAAGGTGGAAAAGTTGGAAGTGGAGTATCTTTAAACGGTTTTGGCTTTGCTGGAGAAATAGAGTTGAATATGAACAATTGGAAACTTTTAGGTAAGTTTGGTTACGCTCAAGGTGATAACCCTAATAACACTTCTTCTTTTTCCTCTGTTGCAATGCATAGAAACTACAACTTAGGAATGATCCTTTTTAATCACCCCTTAGGAGAATCAAACCTTGATCTCCTAGGAACTAACAACCGTGGAAAACGCGCAGGTCTACTGCCAACTGACTACAGCCCAGATTTAGTTGTCGATACAGAAAGCATTTCAAACGCTCTATACTTAGCCCCTACAGCAAGTTATCTGCTAAGCAATAAATGGAGTTTAGGCTCAACCCTTGTAATGGCCTGGCTAAATGAAACTCAAATTTTAGGAGTAGGAAAAGTCTCTGCATTTTTAGGGTCTGAAGTTGATTTCACACTAATACATAATCCAACACAAAATATTACTTATAAAACAACTTTAGGGTTTTTTATGCCTGGAGGTGCCTTTAGGGGTGCAGGTTCTTTAAAAACAAATACAAGCTTTGGAGTTATTACAAGCTTAGGCGTCAGGTTCTAAGATTACATTCTTAATATGGTGTAAAATATATACACCCTAACCCTCGCCAGTAGCATTAGTTTTAACTAATGCTACTTTTAATAAATTTTATTTAAGGCTCCTTGATTCATTATAAATCACTTGATCATCAAGCATGGGTATAGCTCCCTGATATGGTGTGATTACTCGTGATCGAGCACTTGCTCCACGTTGTGGCTCCTTTACCATATTGCGTAGCCTTTCATTGGCTCTTTTTGCTGCTTCTAAAAGTTTAACCTGACCACCTGTAGAAACTACAGGCTCCACAGAAAGTTTATGATCCGTATTTCCTAAAATTTTATCAATGGCACTTTCACCTTCTATTACTTCATTTGCCACAGTAAGCTTACTTAACCATTCTTTATAAATAACTATGGAGTCATTTAAAATAACGTTGCTGTGATCCTGTGCTTGTACAGCTTCTAACTTTGCAATATCTGCTTTTATTCCCTGAGTACACAGGGTTCTATCTGCTTGTGAGCTACAAGCAAGAACTGTTGAAGCGGCCAAATTCTCAACTTGAAACATACTTTTAATATTTTCATTAGAGTTTCTTAAATTTTCAAATGAACTATCTGTATTAATAGCATTTAATAGCATAGCTGAATCTTCAGAGCTATTAGAGCCGTCAAGTGCCCCTGCTAAAAAAGGACGGATATTTTTCATATATGAAATATACTGTTCATCCGCTGTGCCTTTCATAGCTCTTTTACTAAAACAAGAAAGTTTAGCTGCTGCTGAGTTAGAACTGTTTCTTTCACCGTTAATCTCGCTAAGAGATTCATCTAAATCAAGAATTTGTTCGACTTTTTCTTGACTAAGATTTTTAATTTCTTGATTACGAATATTAGATTTAAAGCTTTTAATTTCTCTATCGATATCAAAAACTTCTTTTAGCTCACCTCTAACTTCACCAAGTATTTCAACACCATTAGCAGAAAGTAAACAACGGTTATTTTCTTTAGTAAAACGGTCTGTTTTTAAAAATATTTCTTTAATCTTATCCTTATCATCAGTATTTATAACAAAGGAGACTTCATTAAACGAGGAGGTATTTGCTGCCACATCATCAGTTGAGGCTAGAATAAAACTGCTTTCCTCTACAGTGGTAACGCTATTATCTGAAGAAACTACAGCATCTTTGCTTACTGCTGAAAGCTGTTCAATTAAACTTGGGAGTTTATCATCAAGTATTCCTTGAGCTTGCATTTTTACTTCAGGAATTTGACTAAGAGTAGCAATGGTCTCGTCTCCAGTTTCAACACCAGAAACAAGGATCATATCTTCACCTGAGGCAGGATGCACTAAGTAATTCTTTCCTAATTTAGCATATAATCTTATGGCTACATCCTTAGTTTCAGGAATCACTTTAAGGGTAAGGATTTTTTCACAATTAGATGGACTATGAGAAGAGCTTGTAAAGCTTTCTATAGATAGCGTTGAAAATGCACATGTTACTGGCTCTGCTGCAATACTGCGATAAGAAGCTTTGGATATACTAGACTGAAGATAATTTGTGTCGTAAGTGCTTACCATATACATATGAAATGAAAAAATACCCAAACAAAAACTAATTGATATATTTCTGATATTTGCTACCTGCATTAAATCCCCCTAAGATACTAATCTGTGACATAAGCTATACAATATCCAGGCCAAGTCTATTTAGCATCTACAAGGAAAACGGAGGTTTTAGTGTTTAAAAGTTTGACAACTACATTAAAAGATAATCAGTCTTCAAAGTGGGATTGGTTTAATTGGAACGAACAGCTTAAAAACTCTTTAAAAACAAAGCAAGCTTTTTCAAAAATCTTTAATCTTACTGTAGAAGAAAAAAAAGGATTTACCCAAGGATCCGTGATATTTAATATTCAATCTACACCCTACTACACCTCACTAGCTAATAAGAATAATCTATTAGACCCTATTAGAAGGATGATTCTTCCAAGAGTTGAAGAAACCTTAAACTTAAAAATGACTCAAAATGATCCGTTAGGTGAAAATAAGAATAAACCTTGTGAACGAATCATTCATAGGTACTCAGATAGAGTATTGTTTCTTATTACAGATTATTGTGGAATTTATTGTAGGTACTGTACACGAAAATATTTTACAGGTGGTGGAAAGGTATTTCCTACTAAGGATGAATATCAAGAAGCCTTAAATTACATAAAGAAAAACAAAGGAATAAAAGAAGTTATTTTAAGTGGTGGAGATCCGTTAACATTATCTAACCTTAAACTGGATAGAATCTTAACAGATTTAAATGAGATTAAACATGTTGAACTTATTCGTGTAGGGTCTAGAATGCCCGCAGCATGTCCCATGCGTTTAGACAAAGGCCTTTTAAAAGTTTTTAAAAAAGAAACCCCTATTATCTTAATGAGTCATTTTAATCATCATCAAGAAATTTCTAAACTTACAAAAGCCTATTTAAGAAATTTTACAGAAGGTGGGGTTCAAATTTTTAACCAAATGGTTCTTTTAAATGGAGTAAACAACAGTGCAGCTTTAGTTTATAAACTTTCTAGAGAGCTAATTTCTTGTAAAGTGTTTCCATACTATATGTTTCAGTGTGATCCTTCTCCAGGCACAACACACTTACAAACCTCTATTCAAGAATCTTTAAATATTCAAAAAGAGCTTTGGGGGCACAGTTCGGGTTTAGCAATGCCTACATATTCAATAGATATCCCTTTAGGGGGAGGAAAAACTTATTTGACACCTAATTTTATAAAGTCTTTTAACGATGATAAAATTAGCTTTAAAGGGTTTGATGGTGTAAAAGCAACTTATTTAAACCCTCCTAAAAAAAGTAATCTTTTACCACATGTGCCTACAGGGGTTTTAGAAGAATGGAATTTAATTCGAAATTTAAAGAGGTCTAAACGGATCCAAGTGTAGAGAGGTTTTTTTATCTGTTTTAACTACAATAATTTTTTCAACATAAAGCTTTCTAAGCATATCAACAGCCCTAATAGTAAGTGTTCTTGATGAAGGAACCCTATAATTTTTTATAGGAGTTTTTTCTCTAAGTTTTCTTCCATTTATATAAATAATAGTGTCTGCGTATTTTGTAGTAATATCTAAATACCCAATATTGATTTTTTGTAATGTAAACCCTTCTTTAGTTGCATTTCCACGTGAAGTCATTCTTGATGTATAGTTTAAAAAACCGTCTTTTCTCAAACCAATAAGAAACTGATCTTTAGCAGGAACGACAACTCTACCAGGAGTAAGTTGCCCTGTATTTTTAGTATTAACGTAAATTTCAGCACCAGATGGGTTGCTGGACACAATGATATGATGTGTATTTAAATCCAAAATTAACTCAGGGTTTTCAATAGAAAGCTGTTGTAGGGCATATTCAGAAGGCATAAGTTGAGAAGCTATCAAAGCTATTGCAACAACAAAAATACCAACAATAGCTAAGTTTGCAGGAGCAAATAGATCATGCTTATTAATTGGCTTTACTCTACTTTCATTTAATTTATTATTTATAGGGTTTTTTGTGTTTATGCTACTTTCTACACGCAATGAAGCAAAATTAAAGGAAACCTCCCCTTCATCGTTAGTTGGTTCAAAAGAGTCAAGACCCTTATGGGCATAATTTTGAGACTTACTAGAGTTGACACGGTTTTTTGAAAAATCAAAGGTTTTAGAAAGCTTAGAATATTTAACAAATTTTTTCCTATTTGCAAGAATTTCATTAGCATAAAGACTTTTTACAAAAATAGAAAAATCATGAGATGAAAACTCTGGATGAAAACGATTTAAGAATCTATTTAAATCCTTATAAAGCTCAGCACAGGTTTGATACCTGCTAGTAACATCTTTAGCCAGTGCTCTATTTACAATTAGTTCTAACTCTTTAGGAACCTTTGGGTTTATTTTAGAAATCAAAGGTATTTTACCCTCACATATTTTCTTAATAGTGTTTACTTCAGAAGAAGAAGCAAATAACCTTTTATTTGTAAGAAGTTCCCACAAAACAATTCCTAAAGAATAAACATCTGTTCTTAAGTCAATTTTTTCACCAGAAGCCTGTTCAGGAGACATATAAGAAAATTTCCCTTTTAAAGTTCCAGCTTTAGTCTCTTCCCTGTTCCCTTCAGTTTTAGCAATACCAAAATCAACAAGTTTAATTTCACCTTCAAAACTCACCATAATGTTTTGTGGGCTTATATCTCTATGAATTATATTTAGTGGTTTTCCACTAGACTCATCAAGGCGTCTATGAGCGTTATCAAGACCTGAAGTGACTTCTTTAATTATATATACAGCTTGGTCTACACTAAAGCCAGGGCGCTGTTCCTTTCCAAGCCTTGAAAGAACCTGACGAAGATTTTTCCCCTCGATAAGCTCCATAACAATAAAAAACTGCCCTCTCTCTACTCCAAACTCATAAATCCTTGCAATATTTGAATGAGAGAGGTTAACACAGATTTTAGCTTCTTCAGTAAACATACTAATAAACTCTGTATTTGAAGAGTATTGAGGAAGAATTCGCTTTATTGCTAAAAACTTACCAATACCTTGAACACTGGAAGCTTTAGCTAAAAATATTTCAGCCATTCCACCCATTGCAAGTTTTTCTAATAATAAATATTTTCCAAAAAGTTCTGGTTTTTTTTCTAAGCCCATTCTACCAAACTAATCGGGATGAAATAAGGTAAGCTTTACATATTTAACTTAGAGGACTAGACTTTAAGCATATGAAATGGATTGGGCTAACCGGTGGAATAGGCTGTGGAAAATCAACAGCTCTAAAAATTTTTCAAAAACTAGGCTTTAATACTGTTTCAGCTGATGCCATTGTTCATTCTTTATATCAAGAAGAAGAGTTTGTATTAAGAGTCTGTGAAGCATTAAATATAAAACGAAAAAAATTTTCATTGTCAAAAATTTCAGAAGAAATCTTTTCTAATAAAAGGCTTTTAAAATTATTAGAGAATGTTGTGCATCCAAAAGTACGCTTAGAAGTTGAAAAAAAATATAAAGAATTTCAAAAAAAAAATATACCTCTAAGTTTCTATGAAGTTCCCTTATTATTTGAAAAAAAAATGGAAAAAGATTTTGATTATACAATCTGTATAGGGGCTCTTAGTAAAATTCAATTAAAACGTATTCAAGAAAGAAACCCCTCATGGACGGATAAAGAAATTGAGGCTAGAATTGCAAACCAACTTCCTTTAAGTGAAAAGGCAAAAAAAGCAGATTTTTATATTGACAACTCTGACTCTTTAGAGTCCCTAAGAAAAGCTTGTAAGAATCTGTTAAATAAGCTTTAGCATGATTTATAATTTTTTAATACACTTAAAAAATGTTAACAAAGTTTATCAGTAAGAAAAATAAAACCCTTTTTGCCCTTAAAGCATCCAGGTATTTTTCAAAGTAAGGAAATTAAAAAAAGCACTACTACTAGACTTAAAAATAGCCAATAAAATAAAAATACACCTTGAGCACAAAAAAACAATTTGCAGATATTTAGTCTCTATGTGACAATTTCAAGTAAGTTTACCAAGGAGAGTCTTTTTTGAGACTAATGAGCCTTCTAACATTAATCTTATGGTCGAAAGCTGCCTTTTCAAATGCCCCCACATATTACAATTTTAAAGAAATATCTGAACTTACAAGTGGAAGGCTTACAGGCCGAGATCTTATTGATTTTGTAGATAATGTCAGCCATAAGGGGTTTAAACCTCTTGGGTACAGACGTGGATCAAGACGTGCACTATTTGAATATATTGATTTAGATAGTGATGAAAAAGGATACTTTGTTAAGGATGTCTACTGTAATTATAAAATACGCTTAAATGTTGGGCCTAATAAGATTCCACCAAATAATATAATGAATATTGAGCACACATGGCCCCAATCTAAAGGTGCTAAATACGAACCTTTTAAGGGAGATATCCATCATTTATATCCAACAGATGCTAGAGCCAACAGTACGAGAGGGAACTATCCATTTGGTGAAGTCAGAGGAAAAAGTATTTCTTTTAACTGTACTGCTTCAAAAATCGGTCACATGATAAACCCAATAACTAAAAAAACCACTAGACAGCGAGCATACCAACCACCACAAGGACATAGAGGAAACGTTGCAAGAGCATTATTTTATGCTGCAGGATTTTATGGCTATAATATAAGTGATATACAAGAATATTATCTTAAAAAATGGCACACTGATGACCCTGTTGATACAAAAGAGTTTGAGCGAAACAATCAAATTGAAGAAATTCAGGGAAATAGAAACCCGTACATCGACTTTCCTGAGATAGTTGAGCGAATAAATAATTTCTAAAAACTCTTTAAAAGCCTGACAAAGTAAAAAATCTACACTCTCAATTTATACTCTATCAGAATAAAAATATTCCAGCGTTGTGGGTTCTTAAACTCCACTTATATCCATACCAAACAGTTATTTTACAATCTGCCTAAACCCTGATCTTTTATAGAGAGGGCAAGACTTGACTTACCCACATAGCTTTGCAGCTTCAGATGTATTTGGATATGGATAATCGCTTTTCACTTTATTAATACACTCAAGCTTTGCTCCATAAGCTAAGGCTGAGCATAATAGCAGCAACGTAATAAAAAAAATTTTCATAATTTATTTCTCCAAGTTTGGTATCGTCCGAAATCCTTCGGAGATTATTCTCCGTTTAAGCATCGAACTTGTTTATAATTGCAGCAAGAATATCATGATTTTTGGAATAATTTGAAAAAATGTGATGAATTGAAAAGAAGTAAAAAAACCTCCAAATCGTCTAGAATTTTGACACCGATATCAAAAAAAATAGCAACAAGAAAGCTTTAAAATGAAATTTAACTTTTTTCCTGAGATAGTTGAGCGAATAAATAATTTCTCAAAACTCTTTAAGAGCCTGGCAAGGTAAAAAACCTTAAAACTGCAGTTACACAAAATAATTTATAGGCTCTAGTATTCCATTTTTTTGTTCTATGTCCATGGTTTTTTCTTTGTGGAGAGTGTATATAAAACCTTATCAATAAATTGATCATATATAAAAAAACTGCTCTAACATAGCACAAAACTATTGTGGTTATATTTCTTCTGTTGAAAACATTGATAGTCAAAAAAAGGTGGCTCAGCTATTAAGGAACAAGAAGCCAAGTATTTACTACAAGGCAGAGTTCCTAAAAGTTTCATCAGCATCAGCTTGATGATTTTTTGCAGCAAGTATTAGAATTGTCTTCTTCTTGTTCCCATCAGGGGCTATATTTTAATAGCCAATTGGAGTTGGTCCTCTTGGCATAGGAGGTAGACCCCTTAGCCTTAGCATCTTACCATCTCTTCCTATCACGACGTCATTGTGATAAAAGTCATTGAAATAAAGTTGTTGGCTTTCGTTTCGGTAAGTCATCAGGCGACATATGCTTGCTCCAGAATCAATGAACATTTGTACAATACGAGGGCAGCCTTTCTTTTCAGCTAAAAGTATAGCTGCCCGGCCCTTACTGTCTTGAGTATCTAAACTTACAGACTCTAAGCAGCTAGATTCTTCACTGAGAAAGTACTCAATAGCTTTAGGGTTGTTATATCTAGTGGTCATCCATATGAGGTTAACAAAACTTAAAATGCAGTGTTCCTTTTTTTGATTTTATGTCCTGTGTTGTGGCCAAGTCAGGGGATAAAAACTAAAACATTGAATAAAACTTTTATACTATTCTTCTTTTTTTAAAGAAGTCCATTCATTAACTAAAACAGCACAGGCATCTTCTATAATATCTAAAACTATTCCAAAGCCACCTTCACCTTTATAATAAGGATCTGGAACGCCTAAACTTACTTTATCTTGCTCATGAAATTTACAATAGTCTGTAATTAATTTTATTTTAGATTTATAGCGCGGTGAAGGGCACATCTGATTAAGGTGAATTTGATTTTTTTGATCCATTGCTAAAATCACATCAAAATCTTCAAAGTCTTTTTCAATTACAGCCCTTGAGGCTCCCTTAAGCTCATAGCCTCTAAGGCCAGCATGGTATACTGAGCGCCCATCTGGGGGATCACCTTCATGCCACCCTGAGGTGCCTGCAGAGTCTATAAAAAACTCCCCCTTACCTTTAAGCATGTATTTTAAAATACCTTCAGCAGTTGGGCTTCTACATATGTTTCCTAAACATACACATAGTATCTTCATAAAGAAATTATAAACCCTTGCCTTAAAGATTCAAGTCTGATTAATTGCACATAATATGGGACTCGTTACTCTAAAAAAAACCATAGAACTTTTAAAATCAGGAGTTCCAGTAGCGCTGCCCACAGAAACTGTTTATGGATTAGCTTCTCCTATTGACCAACTCCATACCCTTAAAAAGGTTTTTGAAATAAAAAAAAGACCTTTAACCAACCCTCTTATTGTCCATGCTTCTAATTTCAAAATGGCATTTAAACTTTTTGACAATCCAAGTCCAACTTTAAAAAAACTAGCTCATACTTTTTGGCCAGGCCCTTTAACTCTTGTTTCTAAAAAAAACAAAGACCTTGTTTCTAATCTTATAACATCAGATTTAGAGTCCGTAGCTATCCGCATTCCTCAATCAGATTTATTTCAAAAAGTCATTCAAGGAGTTGGGTCTCCTTTAGCCGCACCAAGCGCTAATATATTTAAGAAAGTAAGCCCCACCAGCGCTCAACACGTCTTAACAACACTTCCACAGGTTGATGTTTTAAACGGTGGACGCTGTAACATTGGAATAGAATCCACAATCTTAGACATAGATACATTAACCATATTAAGACCTGGGCACATTACCAACATAGATATTGAGAAAGCTTTAGGTTTAAATGTTTCTTACAAAGAACAAAATCATGTGCCAGGATCTGAAGCAAACCATTATCAACCTGATACTCCTGTCTATATTTTTTCTTCTCGACAGTCTCTTAACAAATTTAGTAAAAAAAATGACTCCATTGAACTTTTCTTAAATGAGTCTTCAAAAGAATCCTCTCATAACTTTTATGCCTACCTTAGAGAAGTTGATGGTAAGGCAAAATATATTACTATTTATTTCAACCCTAATTGGATGGATAAAAACTGGATTGCCTTAAAAAACAGAATCCAAAAAGCATCGTCAAAATGGATAAAACAATGAACACTAAGCTCACAACATATGAAATTAAAAACAACCCCAACAACCCTTCTATTGTTATGCTTCATGGCTATGGTGCAAATGGAAGGGATCTTATGGGACTTTGTGAAGTTCCCAAAATTTTAAAACTTAGTTTAAACTGGTATTTTATTGAGGCTCCTCTTGCCCCTCCAGAGCTTGCTATGTTTGGGGGAAAAGCTTGGTTTAATCTAACCTTTTCAAGCTTCAGCCCTAATATGAATACTAAAGCTTTAGAAAAATTTTATTCAATGAATACTAAAGATTATCAAAAAAGCCTTCAAGCCATTAAAGACACCATTAAAAGCCTTAACTTAAAAGGTTTTATTTACATTGGAGGATTTAGCCAGGGAGCCATGATGGCTTCAAATGTTTTTATGTCTAATATAAATAGCTATAAAGGACTCATTGCTCTATCAGGCGCCCCTCTTAATAGTAATCACTGGAAGCACTCAGATACCCCTAAAAAAGTGTTCATAAGTCACGGCAAACAAGACCCCGTGCTTCCTTTTAAATGCGGTAAAGACCTATCTGAAAAACTTACTCAAAATGGTCTCATTATAGATGAAAACTGGTTTCAGGGTGGACATGAAATCCCTAGGAACATATTAAATAAGCTTGGAGAGTTTTTAACCTAATATTTTTTAAATGCATGTTTTAAAATGCCCACAAAAATCAACACTCCTGTAACTAAGTGAATCCAACCAACCCAATAGCTAATATCATGATTTACCAAAAAAAGCATAGTTTGCCCTGTCAATACAAGGACAACCATGGTAGAGAGTATAAACAAGCCTGATAACCTTTTTCCTCGCTTTTTATTTCTTATTCCTTTTAAAATATGCCCCTGCCATAAAACTCCAAAAGAAACCACCAGCAGTGGCGAAAATATATAATGAAGCATTTTAAAATCATCCATAAGCCAATGCTCTTGTTGACCAAATTCATCCATAACTTCAAAAAAATTTTCAACTAGAAACATTCCCATTCCTGTTAAAAAACACAAACCAAGCCCTAAATATAAAAATCTTTTTTCATTCTGACTCATTCTAACTTATCAAGCTCTATGGCAAGTTTTGATACCCTTAAAAGAGAGGACCGTGTCAATGTTGCTCCAGTCAAACCGTCTATATTTAAAAAATCTGACTTTCCTAAAAATTTATCAACAAAACTTTTAGGGGCCTTATATTTTTGAGGTTCTTTAAACTCAAATATTTCAATTTTTTTAATCTTAGAATCTTTTACAACAATAAAAACTTTTTGATAATGTGTTCTAACTAAATCTGATAATAAAAAAACTTTTGATTTTACCCCTCCACATAATATATTATACATTTTAAATACGCCTGGTATTGAGCGAAAATTACTTTTTTTAAGAAGATTTTTTTTTTGTTTTTTAGACAAATAAAGTATTTCTTTCTTTATTTTACAAGTTTGAAATGCATCAAAAAAAGTATGGCTCATAATCTTATCACCAGCCATAGCATTTGTTGTTACTAATATTAAACTTATTAAAAATTCCATCCCACTCCAAAGTTCCAAGTATTATAACCTGTTTTGGCTTCATTTTTTCCAATTGTATAGTCTACTTTAAAAACTAAACCTGCTAAAGGTTTGTAGTTAGTACCCAGTGTAGTATTTTGTTGATTTTTTGAAAGATCCTTAACAGCTCCTTGGGTTAAGTTTTTTTGTGTGTCTAAGGATTCATACCTTATAAAAAAAATAAGCTGATCTTCTCGTAACCCTTTAAAGATATTGTACCCTAACTCCACAGCATAGCCAGACATTTTCTTGGCTATAGAATCTAACCTTGTTTTATTCAACTCAATATTTAAATTATCCACATTACTTAAAAAAAGCTCTGTATACAAGCCTCTCATTTCAAAGCCTTTATGCTTAAAGCTACCATGTAAATCCCAAACTGTTTGATCCACACCCAAACCCACACCACTCACATTACCATGATAAGCAGAAAACCCCATAAAACTATAGTTATCTAATAAATAATCCACCTGTTGTGCAAAGGACAATCCACTTGAATCAGTTTGACTTGCTTTTTGACGACCTCCTCTCACACCATCACTTGTAAAGCCATGAGAAAGGAGTGAGTTAAATATTCCAAACTGATATCTTAAATTTTTATATTGCCCAGTTAAAGACACACCATTTTCTCTCCACGTAGTTGGAATAATTTTTTTTTCAACAGTTGATCTTTGTGTAGCCAAAAATGTTGTCGGCTCATGATAAAGGTTTGTAATCCCCACGGGAACCAATAAAACACCAACGTTAAATTGAAGTTGTTTTGAGTGCTCATAAGAAAGATACGCTTGTTCTAAATAAATTTCTTTTGCATGTTCAATCTCAATCTCACTAAAAAGCTTCCATTTAGATGAAAAATCATACCCTACATATAAAATAAATCTTTGAGCATCCCATACAGCATCTTTTTTAGAATTTAGCCCTCCATCTTCAAGCTTACCTTCAGGATCCATATAAATAAATTCTCCATACCCTCCTTGTGTAATCTTATTTCTTTTAATTCTATCCTGAATACTAAATCCCTCTTGATCTGCTTTATTTTCAAATTTTAAATTGTGAAATTCTTCAGCCAAAACATCCAGCTGTTCTTTAAGGTTTTGTATTTTTATTGCGAAAGCTTTGCTCACAAATAATAATAAAATTAGTGCTGGTATCAAATTTTTCATTTTATTTGCCTCCATACATTTAAAATTATTATGCTGCACACAAAACAGAGGCAAACTTAATTTAATACAAAACTCTTGTTTTTTTCTTTATTCACATTTTAAATAAAGTTGACTATTTTAGGATTCATCTAGAAGTCATTTACTATAGAATTAGTTTTCATAATACTTTCAATACGAGTTAAATAATTTAAAAAAATCACTTAAAAAATATAAACTTTAATTAAATAAATTTACCAAATTTTTATAGTGATCCCCTCTTTCACGATAATCATCAAAAACATCAAAACTAGATGCTCCTGGTGATAACAAAACTGTATCATCTATTCTACTCTTTGAATATGCTAAATAAACAGCTTCATCAAATGTGCCTATTAAGAAAGTTTCAGAGTGGTCTCCAATATCTCGATTTATACGCTCTTTAGCCTCACCAACTAAAATTAATGTTTTAACTTTCTTCCTAATCTCATCTTTTAAAGGCATATAATTTAAAGCTGTATCTTTGCCGCCCATAATTAAAATTACATTTTCATCAAAAGATTTTAAAGCTCTAATAACAGCATGAACATTTGTTGCTTTAGAGTCATTGTAAAATGAAACTCCACCTACACGACGCACATATTCAATTCTATGGTGTAGCCCTGTATAAGTATCAATAACTTTTTGAATAGCCTCATGTGTTCCACCCTGTTCACGTACAGCTAAAATTGCAGCCATAATATTTTCAATTGAATGCCGCCCCTTCATTTTAACTTTAGCTACAGAAAACACCTCAATATCTGGGCCTGTTCTCACTTTAATTTCATTTCGAATATTAATAGCTCCACCTATATTCATAATTTGTGGCTCTAATGATGACTTTCTTGAAAAATAAAATATTCTACCACGCTGAACAGCTGGATCTCTTGCAAGTTCAACAACAGCATTATCATCAGCATTTAAAATACTTGTTGTGTCCTGATTTGTATTAAGAAACATTTTCCTCTTTGCATATACATACTCTTCCATTGTTTTATGACGGTCCAAATGATTTTCAGCTAAATTCATGAAAACAATATTTTGCGGATTAAAGTTCACAACATGCTCAAGCATAAAGCTTGAAACTTCTAAAACTACAACATCAGTCTCTACCTCCTTTATAAGAAAATCACTAACAGGCTTGCCGTAGTTTCCCCCCACCCAAACTTTCTTACCTGATTTTTTCAACATTTCAGTAATTAAAGAAATAGTCGTAGTTTTTCCATTTGTTCCTGTCAGAGCAATAATGGGTTTTGTAATAAACTGAGTCATAAATTCAAATTCACCTGTAACATGAACTCCGTTTTGTCTAGCATATTCAAAGATTTTTAATTGTGATGAAATGCCTGGGCTCAACATGACAATATCTTGGTCTAAAAACAATTTCGGAGAATGTCCGCCAAGATCATACTCTACGTTTACACCTTCCATAATCTCTAAATAATTTGCAAGCTCAGCCTTTGATTTATGGTCACTAACAACAACCTTTGCTCCCTTAGAAGCTAAAAACTTAGCGGCAGCAACCCCAGTTACACCTAAGCCTACAATAAGTATCTTTTTGTCTTTTAAATCTTCCATTTTTTCAATAATCATTTTTTCATACCTCAGTCTCTACCTTAGTTTTAGAGTTGCTATACTTAAAATTGCCAATAATATAGATATAATCCAAAATCGCACTATAATCTTTGATTCTTCATGTCCTTTAAGCTCAAAATGATGATGAATTGGAGTCATTTTAAAGATTTTTTTTCCTGTAAGTTTAAATGAGGTCACCTGTGTAATAACAGACAACGCCTCTACTACAAAAACCCCACCCAATAAAATCATTAAAATTTCATTTTTTGTTAAAACTGCCATGGCACCTAAAAATCCCCCTAGACTTAAACTTCCTACATCCCCCATAAACACCTGGGCTGGATATGAATTAAACCACAAAAAAGCCATGCCAGAAGCAACTACAGCCGCACACACAGGAACAAGTTCACTAGCTCCTGGAACCCCTGGAATCATTAAATACTCTGCTATTGTAACATGCCCTGCTGCATATGAAAAAATCATAAAAGCACATGCTGCAACCATTACTGGAACAATTGCCAGACCATCAAGACCATCTGTCAAATTAACAGCATTAGCTGTACCTACAACGACGAAACACGCAAATGGAATATAAAACCACCCTAAGCTTAAACTTAAATTTTTAAAAAATGGGAAGTACAAAGTTCCATCTATAGCCCCTGTGGAAAACAAATACAAAACCGCAAAACCTACCACTGTAAATTCAATTAAGAGCCTTAGCTTTCCAGAAAGACCTTTAGGGCTTTTTCTAACTAACTTTAAATGATCATCAAAAAACCCAACTAAGCCAAAAAGAAGCGTAATCACTAGCAAAACTTGAACTAAAGGATTTAAAAGGTCCATCCAAAGAATAGCCGGCGTAAAAATACCCGTTAAGATTAATTTTCCACCCATTGTTGGTGTTCCACTCTTTTTTAAATGCGACTGTGGTCCATCTTCTCTAATAGTCTGACCAGTTTGGTTTTTAATCAATTCTCTAATAAAAGCTGGACCCCAAAGCCAGCAAATTAAAAAAGATGAAAGAAAGGTTATAAACGTTCGAAAAGAAACATATCTAAAAACATTCAGCCCTGAAAAATCAAACGAGTGTTCAATTAAAAATTTATAAAGCACTAAGTTCTCCAAATAACATAATAAATGAAACTTTTTTAAAAAACCTAAAGTCCAAGAAAGTTAAAAAAACGCTCAAGCTTCATACCTCTAGAGCCTTTAACAACAACCGTCTCCTTAGGGTCTAACATAGTTTTAATGTTTATTGCAAGGGAGTCATTATAAGTACTTGATATTATTAAGTTATTATTAAATCCAGAGTCCTTAACCCCTTCTTCAAACTGCTTAAACGATGGGCCTATAAATAAAATTGAAGTGGGTTTTAAACCCCCCGCTTTCCTCCCAAGCTCTCTGTGCATTTCATATGCTGCCTCTCCAAGCTCTAACATCTCACCAAGAATAAAATGTACACTCTTTCCTAACCTTATAATATCCTTCATACTGTCAAATAAAACCTCCATACTTTGAAGATTTGAATTGTACCCATCAAATAAAACCTTACCACCATAAGAGTTTTTTAAAACTTGAGACCTTCCCCATGGAGTTTTTATACTTGGCACCTTTTCAACAAGTTTTTTTGTTTTAATACCTAAAGTTACACCGACTGCTAATGCTATCATCAAATTATAAGCATTATGTTTTCCAAAAATATTACATTTGAACTCAACCTGTTCACCAAAAATTTGTCCTGACAGGGTCAATTCATCAATCTCTTTCTGGTCCGCTTTTAAATAAATATTTGCTCTTGGATCTAGAGTTGAAAAACTAATTTTTTCTCCATTAAAATTCTTAAACATTTCTTTAGTCCATTTATTATCTAAATTAAAAATTCCTTTTTTAATTTTACTATATTTATAGATATTACTTTTCTCTAACGCCACATTATCAACAGATCCAAAACCTTTTAAATGAGCAGGCCCCACTGTTGTCACAACACCTATATGAGGTTGCACTAAATTCATAAGCTCTAAAATCTCACCCTGTGCACTGGTTCCAATTTCTGCAATTAAAATATGATCACCCTCTTTTAATAAAGATTGTGTAATGGGAACACCAAGCCTATTGTTAAAACTTTTTGGAGAATAACGAATTTTAAAAAAACTTTCTAATATCTGTGCTGTAAAAAATTTAGATGTGGTTTTTCCATTTGACCCTGTTATTCCAACAACCAAAGGTGCTACTTGATCCTGCCAAGCCTTTGAAAGCTTTTGAAAGCTTTTAAGGCTATCCTTAACAACAACAACTCTTCCCTTTATACTTTTATCTGAGACCAGTGCAACCACAGCACCTTTACTAAAAGCTTCTTTTGCAAACTTATTTCCATCAAAATTTTTACCTTTCAACGCAATAAACAAGGCTCCTTTTTTAAGATTTCTTGTATCAGTTGAAATTTCACTAAACTCTTCAATATCTAAATTAAAACTAACTCCAAAATACTCTTCAAAAAATTTTACTTTCACTAGACTCTCTTTATTTTAATTATTTTTAATAAACTTTAACACTTCTCCACTGTCTGAAAAGTGTTTTTTTACACCTTTTATCTCTTGAGTTTTCTCATGCCCCTTCCCTGCAATAAGTATATAACAAGGCTCTTTTATCCCAAGCTCTAAAGCTTTTTGAATAGCAAGCCCTCTTTCAAGGTGTATAAAGACCTCACCCTTTATACCTTCTAAAATATCATTGACAATTGCTTCTGGGTCCTCTTCTCTAGGATTATCAGTTGTAATAATTGATACATCAGCTAAATGTTTTGAAATACTGCCCATAAGTGGGCGTTTTGCTCTATCTCTACCCCCACCACAACCAAACACAGAAATTATTTTTTTATCTTTTGCAAACAAATTTAATGTTTCAAGGGCTTTTTTAAGAGCATCTGGTGTATGGCTATAATCTATAAATACTGATGAATCTGTGCTAATGTCTAAGCGCTCCATTCTACCTGGAATCTGAATAAAATCTTTAAAAACCCTTTTGTCGGGGAAAAAAGTTTCACCAAAGTGTTCACAAAGCATTGCTAATGCAATAGAAAAGTTTGAAACATTGTAATCCCCAAAAAGAGGAATCTCTCCCTCTAACTTATTACGCCCTTTAAAAAATACAAATTTTGTTCCATTTGTACTTCTTTTTAAAATTTTAAAATCGTATTTTTCACCTAATTTTATAAAAGACTGTGGCCAAACCTTAAGTTTTTTAACCTCGTTTGAGAGTATAAAAAAGCTATTTTTTTTCAATGCATCTGTTGTTATTTTTAACTTTGCGTCTAAGTACTGTTTCATTGTTTTATGGTAATCTAAATGGTCTTGTGAAAAATTTAAAAAGGCAGCTCCATGTAAAAACTGAGTGCTCAATCTTTTTTGATCTAATGCATGAGATGAGATTTCACAAACAACTGCCTTCATACCTTTTTTAAAATTTTCATTATTAAATCTATAAAAATCCTCAGCTACTGGCGACGTTAAATTTGTTTGTAAAATATTATCCCTAAATCTATTTTGGATAGTTCCATATAAACCAGTAGGAACGCCGTAAAGCTCAAGTAAACCCTGAAGCATAACTACTGTGGTTGTCTTTCCATTTGTACCTGTAACCCCATAAACTTTTAATTTTTCCACAGATTTTTTATAAAAAACTTTTAAAGATGAAGAGTATAAGTCTTCAACATCATCTACAAAAATTCCTTTATCTTTATACCCTTGGCAGCTGTGAATAAATGCTAAGCCCCTTCTTGACTTTTCAAAATACTCAATAAATTTAGTGTTTGCTCGAGGAAGCAAAAAAAATACACTTCCCTTTTTAACTCTACGTGTGTCTGCAGTAAGGTCTAAAACCTCTTCATCAAAACTGGGTTCTAAAAAAGAAAAAAGCTCACACATTTTCATGGTGAGCTAAGGTTACATCACTTAAGAAAAGAGGTCCTGTGTTCAGGTGCACTGCGCTACAAAAAACCTCCTTAAAAACATAACTGACTACATGATTTTTTAGTTAGTTTTTGAATGAATTGCAAATTGATCAAACTTACCATACTCATGAAGCTTATTATAAAGGGTTTTTATTGTTACACCTAAAGCACCTGCTGCTTGAGTTTTATTACCCTTAAAATGATTCAAAGCTTTTAAAATATACCTTCTCTCTAACTCATGAAGAGTTATGGATACATTATAATCATCATTTAAAACCTTTCCTTCTGAGGCCTTTATAAAATCAGGAAGATCTGAGACTTGAATAAGTTCATTTTCAGATAATATTTGTAATCTTTCACAAACATTTTGAAGCTCTCTAATATTACCCGGCCAATCATATTTTAATAACTTATCAAAAGCCTCAACTGAAATCTTTAGACCCCTATTTAAATATCTATGAAATCCAGTAGTTAAAAAATAATCAACTAATGGTCTAATATCTTCTTTTCTCTTTCTTAATGGCGGGGAGTTTACAACAATTGTGTTGATTCTATAATAAAGATCTTCCCTAAAATCTCCGTCTTCAATTCCTTTTTCAAGATTTCTATTTGTTGCAGAAATTAATCTAATATCCACTTTAATAGCTTCTTTACCACCAACTCTATACATATCACCTTCTTGTAAAAACCTTAAAAGTTTAGACTGAATACCAAGTGAAAGCTCACCAATCTCATCTAAAAATAAAGTTCCACCGTTAGCTACTTCAATTAAACCAATTTTTTGAGCATAAGCACCTGTAAAGGCTCCTTTTTCATGACCAAATAACTCTGACTCTAAAAGGGCTTCCCTTAAAGCTCCACAGTTAATAGCAACAAATGGCTTATGAGCTCTAGTTGATTTTTCATGGATTACTTGAGCAATTAGCTCTTTACCTGTTCCACTTTCACCTAAAACTAAGACTGTTGCGTTAGATGAAGCCACTCGATTAACCATACCCATTAGCTTAATCATAACGTCAGATTTATATATCATTTCCTTACCCGAAAGTATTTGTTGTGATTGGCCTAGGGGAATTCTTGAAAAACTTTCACCCATTTTAATAAACTTTTTTCCTTCTTCTGGAAGTTTTTTTGATGACATAATAATGGCTCCTTTAGCGTCTTGTTAAAATCCCGTTGTTTCAAAAAAAAAGGGGGACCAGTGAGCAATATGCTCACAGATCCCCCTTTTTTTCCCGACTTTTTCTTTCTAAATGAAATAGTCTTAGAACTTTTATACAGTATGCTTGAAAAATAAGCAAGTAAATTTTCTAATTTTTAAAAAAAATATTACAATAACCTTAATGACAATTTTTGACATAACTCCTCTTCATCTATCTAAGTACTTAAAATACAAAGGTAATCTATCATTTTACTCCAAAAATAGCCTTAAAGGAGTAAAAGTAGACCTTAATGAAATATTTAAAGCCCATGAATTTCCTTCAATATATGTATGTAAAAATGGAAATCTTAAGCTCACTAGATTAAATGAATCAAAAGTGTCTATTAATCTTTTAATGTCTGACCTTCCACAAGGCATTAAAAAACTTTCAAAAGCATCAAAAGAACGAAGACTTACAACTTTAAGAGGGTTTCTCAAATGGATGTTTGAGTCCGGTGAGTGCAATAAAGATTTTACTTACAAACTGCCTTATATAGGAAAAAACAACCGCTCACTTCCCAAATATTTTAGTTATGAAGAAACAGAGATTTACTTTAGCAGCCTCATTAAAGACTTTAATGGCAACAACAATAAATACAGAAATGAGCTTCTTGTTAATCTTTTAATGTATACAGCAGGTTTACGTGTGACAGAAGCCTCCAACGTTAAAACAAGTGATATCAATTTTAAAAAATCCCAAATCAAAAGTTTTCAAAAAGGTGGAAAAAACTCCCTAGTAGCCATACCAAATACTATAATTAAACAAATTAAATTATTTGCACCATTAAATTTTAAGTTTATATATGGCAACACTCCCTTAAGTACACGGTCAGTCTATGACTGGGTAGTAAAGCGAAGCCTTCTATCTGCTGGTAAAAAAATTAGCCCTCATGGTTTAAGACACAGCTTTGCAACTCACCTACTCAGATCTGGAAGTGACTTAAGAGTTCTTCAAGAGCTTTTAGGACATAAAAACATATCTACAACGGAAAAATATACTCACCTTGAACTTTCAGATATAAGTGAGGCTCTTGATAAGCACCACCCCTTAAACAAATAAAGCTTTCTTACTACAAAGTAAGTCTCCTTACAGTGCTTATAACCAATTTTATTACTCAATAAAAAACTAACTAACTTGAATTCAAACTTTTTAAACCTGGTGAAAGAGTCTTTCTTGGGGCACTTTAAGCCTAATAAAAGGTTTTGTTGGACGTAGACAGTACGCTGTTAGCACTGAAAGTAAATTTACCACAAAGTTTTTAAGGCCTTGATGCCTTAAATGTTTAAGATGAAACTCTTCTTTTAAAATACTAAAAACAGTGTCAACAATATATCTTTTCCTTAGAAGCAGCTTATAAAAGAGAGGAATAAATTTATTTTTCATATTGAATTTAAGATTTGTTATAATCTAAACCCTTTCAGGCCTCAAAACCTCCGTACACAACGAACATGTCGAGAATCGTCCTTATTGGAGTAAGTCTGAAAGCCATCAGAAAACCGCTGGAGCCACGCACTGCCACTATAATGGTACTCCGTAGACGACCAATAATAACCACTAACACTACTCTGATTTAAACCTGGAAGAGCAGAGCGATTTGTGTACATTAAATTAAGCTCATAGCGGTTAGGTAAATGCCAATCATCATAACCACCATAAACAAGCTTATGACAATACCTTGCTGCGGCATGATAGCCCCCTTGAGACGATAAAGTGATAGCAACAATTACATCTGTATTCGCTGAACCGTAATTTAAATCTATGTTACTTTCACCATGACCAATTCCATAAGTTGATGTGTAATTTGCTAGCCCTGGAATATTATACCAATTACTTGTATTATTATTCCAATCTTTAAATAAACTATCCGTACCAGAACAAGTCACTGTAAAATCATTTAATGCATAAGAATTTAACCCTGAGCCCCCTGAAACACTTCCTGATGGAATGTCCCCACAACCCCCAGGGGTGGTCATGTAGTGATCTGTTCCACTACCACTGGTAGCACCTGGGCTAAGACTTCCAAGATAAATTGCTCCACCTTTACACACGGTTCCTGAGGGGGGGGGGGGGGGGGGGTGAGTGAAGAAGACACAAGACATGGATCATCAACACCTAAAACACTCCACACGCTTCCGTTACAAAACTCCATTTTCTTTTCACTATACCTTAAAGTTCCCTCGTTTACACTGTTACAAGAAGTTTCCTCTGTTCCTATTTTTATTCCATTTGAAAGTACAACACTAGATCCACTAATAGACCCCACAGCAGCAATATTTCTAGAAGCAAAAACATCACCATCACTGTTTACACTAATTCCCTCATTATCACCATCTCCACTTAAATAATTTCCATTAAGATGTATATTCTCTTGAGCCTCACCATTTCCCATATTGTCAGCACTACTTGGTAAGTTTGTAAGCTGACTCCCATCTACACTGGGTAACCTTGATAAGCTATCAAGCTTAACAAGGTCATTACTCCCTGTTCCTGTGTTTAATCTATTTGTATCAATGGTTCCTGAAGTGATTTTACTTCCACTTAAATTTGGTATATCACTTTCTGATAAACTTAAACCCTCTGTTACTCTTCCCTTAGGGTCCACTCTAACTTTTGAATAAATTCCCTCACTCACCCCTGTTGATGCTAAAGTCGGGTTTGGATAAGTTCCCCTAAGGTCTCCTCCTGCTGATTTTCCTAAAAGACTTGTGTCCTCATCCACCACACATGACCATAAATAAACAGGGCCTTGACTCATTCTAAGCTTCTCATCCACTCCACAACTAGGCACACCTCCAGCATCCATTGCATCACCTAAACTGGTTCCTAAAGATCCTTTAAAATAATCATTTAAAAAATTTGACTGTGTTATTTTTTTTAAACTATTTTGGGATACATCGTGGATTAAAACACTGTCTAAATCACTCACTGTACTCTCTTCTACAGTTCCATGAATATCCACACTTAAATTCTTGTTGGTGGATAAATCCCCTCCTCCACTTAATCCACTATTTAAAACTGTTGCAATTTCTCTAGTTATTGGAACTTTTTTAGAATCAAGCTCATTAATAGCAGTCTGAACATCTGTGCCTAAAACATTTCCAAAAGGAACGTTGGTCACTTGGTTTGCTCCTACACTCCCTCTATCCCAACCTGTTGACACATCCTTACAGTTTCCACCTCTTTCATCACAAATCTCTTCTACCCTTACTTTTCCAGAAACATCTAATAATGCTTGAGGATTCCTTTTACCCACTCCAACCCTTCCTAATGCATCTACACTAATTCCCTCATTATCACCGTCTCCACTTAAATAATTTCCATTAAGATGTATATTCTCTTGAGCCTCACCATTTCCCATATTGTCAGCACTACTTGGTAAGTTTATAAGCTGACTCCCATCTACACTAGGTAACCTTGATAAACCATCAAGCTTAACAAGGTCATTGCTCCCTGTTCCTGTGTTTAATCTATTTGTATCAATGGTTCCTGAAGTGATTTTACTTCCACTTAAATTTGGTATATCACCTTCTAATAAACTTAAGCCCTCTCTTACCCTTCCCTTAGTGTCCACTCTAACTTTTAAGTAGATTCCCTCACTCACCCCTGTTGATGTTAAAATGGGGTTTGGATAAGTTCCACTAAGATCTCCTCCTGCTGATTTTCCTAAAAGACTTGTGTCTTCATCTACATCAGCCACACAAGAATAAGTCACTGTGGCTCCAGAGTTTCTTTGAATCTTTTCCCCACTTGTGCACACAGGAAGACTGTCTACTCTCATTAACTGACCTAAACTCGTTCCCGTATCTGCCTCTATACCACTTCCTGTTAGTCTTATACCACTTCCTGCTTTTACTCTTAACCTATTTCCATTAAAGTCTAAACCACTAAGAGAGTCTAAATCTATCTCCACACTTCCACTCTTGTTGTATAAACCCCTACCAAGGCTTATGCCTATTCTTGGATCATTACCACCTGAAGAAGTTAACGGGGGACTCACTAAAACACTTGATACACCTACACTCACTGTGGTTAACACTTCTACACCACTACCGTCCCAGTATTTAAGCACCCCAGAATCACTATTGTACCAAGTGGCTCCAGCATTCCCCGCACTCAAAGAACCTAAAAGACTAGCCTCTTCTAAATTCCCATAAGAACCTAGGGTCATTGTGCTCCTCGGGTTTTGCATAATATGACCTGTGTTTAAAACCTCATTTCCATTAAGGTTAAGATCACCTAATAAACTTC
This sequence comes from Bdellovibrionales bacterium, assembly GCA_965205365.1. Classification (GTDB taxonomy): domain Bacteria; phylum Bdellovibrionota; class Bdellovibrionia; order Bdellovibrionales; family UBA1609; genus JALZUR01. The sequence continues at coordinate 532,401 of CBDBGT010000005.1, read as the reverse complement.
CCCCTTGAAGAGAAAGCTTTGTATCATCAGTTCCTGTTGGAACCACTGAGGCTGGTAAAACTCCTCCTGTGATTTTACTTCCATGGATACCACCTTGAAGGTGACTGTTTAATACACCCCCTGTGGCAATTGAAATTGTACCGCTGTTTGTAATGATTCCACCACTTAGACCACTTCCTGTGGTGATACTGGTCACAGTTCCACTCCCTTGGCCAACAACGGTGTTTACTGATCCATTGTGGTACATGATTTCATTGGTTGTAGAGTTGTACCAAACATCTCCTGCCTTAGAGTTAAGGGGAGGATTTGAAAAGCTAGGTAAAGAACTAGCTCCACTAGTGCTTAATGGAGAGTATTGGTTAGAACGGCCCTCAATTAAAGCCATAAGCTCTCTTTGGTTTACACCGTTATCAAACACAGTTTCTAAATTACTTTGTGTCACACCACTGTTGACTTGAATAAAGTCATGAAGTGTTTTTCCGCCAAGTTTATGAGCATACTGAGCATAGGGCACACTTTCAATTGTGTGGTCATTTGTTAGAGTAAGGGGACCACTGCCGTCATCAAAAGTCATTCTAAGTTTTCTTGTGTCAGTGAGGCTTGGACTGTATGAAGAACCAGAGTCACAGTTAAGCCCTGTGATGTTGTTTAAGGAATTGTCTAGGGCTTTAGATAAACTTGTTAAGCCACCATTTCCTGTGGTTGTGCCAGACCCAACACTTAGGTTAAACACTCCCTTTGAGTCTGTCATATTAAGGGTGAAGGTTTCTTCATAGAGGAGGCAGTGGTTTAGGGGAGATAGGATTTTAAGAATAAAGTTAACATTATTATCTTCTAAGGCTTCCCCATTGGGTTTTATAATTTGACCTTGAAAGACAAAAGAACTTGGCACAGCCAAGGAAGAAAACGTCCATAATAAAACTGTAAATAAAGTTAAAGCTTTCATGTTATATACTTATCGGATGAAGAATTTGAGAACTACAATAAACTAAATGGTTTGCTTAATTCTTAATATTATATTTTTATTAAATTATTTAATTTTTATCTTTAACAAGGTGCTGATAATATGGATTATGTTACTACTTGAATTTAAAATTAAATTCTAAATTATAGTTTTAATATAGAAAAATAAAAGCTTTTTTTAGAAATTTAAAATATTTAGTTTTAAAAATTTAAACGCTAATTTTTAAAATTTTTTTCATAAAATCTTTATTGTTAAAAATAATTTTATTATGAAATTTAGTTTAAATATATCTAGTATTTTTTTTAAATTTACACCTTTATTTATTATAATGTTACTGTGATTTTAACTTTATTATAATTGAAAGTTTTAAAAAAAATAATATAAACATATACTGTATTTTATTTTTAATGGTTTAAAAAAACTTTATAAACATATTTAGAGTGACTTTTTTCTTAAGATTTTTAATGTTTATTATTTATAATGGTTGCTTAAAGTGAAGAAATTTACTCATTAAACACAACTATTTTACAACATTTTTATGTTACAGATAAGCTTAGATTTAAGTCCTATACTTAAAAATCACTGGGTGAAATCAAAAATAACGTGGTTTTAGCTAAAAATAGTAACATAATCCATATTATCAGCACGTCGTAGGAAGGCACGAACTAAAGGTTTAAATAAAAAAAAATTAGTTAAACTTGTGGACTATAAACTGCTTAACTTAAATCTCATATCTTTTAATCTCAAGTAAATATCATCTTTACTTGTAAGTCTATTTTAAAATTTTCCAACTACATTAAAAAACAGATCAGAGTAAAAAAAACTAAATCTTACTAAAAAGCTTAAGATGATTTTTAATCTGCCCAGTACTTAGGTCCTTGGAAAAGTTTAAATTCAGGTTAACTAAAACTATATAAGTTTTTAAACACTTTACAATCTAAATTCATCCAAAAATTTAAATTTTTTACTTTAAAACACATGGTTAAACCTGCGTTATAACCAGCATTAACATCCCTATGACCATCACCAATCATAATAGAATTTTTTAAATCAAGGTTAAAATCACGCTCAGCTTCTAGTAAGAGTTCAGGGCCAGGTTTACGCCTTGGGTGTTTATGACTATATGGACTTATATAGTATTTATAAAGCCTTAATCCTTTTAAAGAAAAATCATCTATTATTTTATGGTGAATTTCCTCTAACTCTCTATAAGTGATCAGGTTTCTAGATAAGCCTGACTGATTTGTAACAATAAAAATTTTATAACCCAAATCCTGAATTTCTTTTAATTTTTCAAAAACATTTGGAAAATAGCTTATATCTTCCACTTTACTCATATACGCAACATTCATAATTATCGTATCATCACGATCTAAAAATAAAGCTCTGCTTTTAGAATTAGAATTTACTCTGGCCACTTGATATTTTCCTTACTATTAGAGTATGCACTTAAAAAATGTTTAGCAAACCTTACTTCTCTATTCCTTTGAACATCTGATACATTTAAAAAATTTTTATGACAACTAAGGGGAGTTTTTATAAAATCCACAAACTTAGCTTGTAAAGGAAGAACCCCTTCAATGTATAAATACCTAATAACAAAATGAGTGAAAAACCTTCTCTGATCCTTTACTGTTGGCAAAATCTTTAAGGCCCCCCCAAAGTGATTAAATAAGCTTTTGTGCCCAGTCACTGAGGACAAAACAACCTTTATCATTGAAAACAAAGTTTCCATAAAAATATAGTCTGAACGAATTTTAACAAAATCATTTAAAAGACTTGCTTCTTTAAGAGTAATTAAGCCTCCATCATCGTACTGTTTTCTACCCAATGGTGAAGTTTGAAAATAAATTAAGTGGGGAGGCTGTAAGGCACCACCTGAAAATCGTTTTTTACTATTTTTAGCTCCTTTTACAAAAAAATGAAGGACCCCTTTCTCTTTAGATAGTGCGTATAAAATCAAATCAGACTCAGAGTAAGATATTGTTTTAAGAATAAAGGCTTCACCCTCAAGATTTTCCATGGACAGTAGAATATACCTTTAAAAACTTAAGATCATGCTGTTTAATGATAATTTAGACTTTAAAATAACTTTATAAGTAAATCTCAGTGACCTTATCCAATGAAGTTTTCTTACCTAACTTAAGCCCTAATAGCTTTTAAAAAAGCCTCAGTTTTCTTCTCATTATAAACACCCCCATAACCATGATGGAATGTGTCAGAAAAAACCTGATTACTCTAAGTGCTTTAAAAATACCCCTAGTTTTTCTATTAAACTTAATAGGCTTAGCTTACTGCACTCACTAGACTAAATAACTCCTGAACAAAACTCTGTAAAAACCTATGTTTAAAGAGTGTTTAATAAATACTCCTAATTAAGCACTCTAAGTAAGACATTTTAAGTAAAAACTACATTAAACTCAAAGTTTATAATGCCATGGGGGAGGCAAAACCCTTTTCAGCTCTGCGTCAAACTCAAAGGAAAAATACGTCTAAAATATCCCTTTTTCTAAAAATATAGACTACTAATAAGTAGTTTATTTAAGAGGAGCCTACCATGTGGTTTAAATCTAAAACTCTGCCTAAGAGCAATGATTATACTAACACTGTAAAGTTTGGAATGGATATTTTTAAAAACAGTCAGACTTATTCTTCTAAAAAATCAATTTTAAATAAAAAATGGTGGTATTTAAAAGTCATGGACTGGTCCATGAAAAGCACTGACTTTAAAACTCGTATGTTTAGGTTCGTAGATGTATTTCCATATTTAAACTCTGGTGATGATATTTTAAAGCACATTAAAGAATATTTTGAAGATGAAAATGGAAAAGTGCCTTCTATTTTTCAAGCTGGTACTAGTATTGGTCAGCTAGCTCCAAGTCTTGTTTCAAAGTCTGTAGATAAAAACATAAAGGATATGGCTAGACTCTTTATCACAGAAGAAACACCTGAAAAAGCTATTCAAAAATTAAATGAAAACAGAAAAAAAAATTGGACCTTTACAGCTGATCTTTTAGGTGAAGCTACACTATCAGAGTCTGAAGCTAGGCAGTATAAGAAAAGATACCTAGAGTTAATCAAAACACTTCATATTGAATCTAAAAACTGGGAGTACAACCCCTTACTTGATGAGAATCACCTTGGCAAAATTCCACAAGTAAATGTTTCTGTAAAACTCTCATCCCTTTACTCTCAAATTAAAATCCCAGCTTGGGAAGAAACTAAGACCACCTTAGTAGAGTGCTTAAAACCAATTTTTAGAACTGCACAAGAACTTGGTGTTTTCATAAATATAGATATGGAACATTATGAGTATAAAGAACTTACCCTTGAAGTCTTTAAAGAGATTATAATGCTAGATGAATTTAAAAGATACCCTCACTGGGGTATTGTTATTCAGGCCTACCTTCGAGACAGTTATGAGGACTGTTTAGCACTCATAGACTTTGCTAAAAAAAGAGAAACTCCTTTTACAATAAGGCTTGTTAAAGGTGCTTATTGGGATTTTGAGATCATACATGCAAAACAAAATCACTGGCCTACTCCTGTTTATACAAATAAAGAAAACTCTGATTACAATTTTGAAAAATGTGCTAAACAACTTCTTTTAAACCATCAGTATGTTTTTACTGCTTTAGGCTCTCACAATATTCGATCTCTTTCAGAAGCCATCATTTTTGCAAAAAAAAATAATATTCCAGAAAAATCTTTTGAAATTCAAATGCTTTATGGAATGGCTGACAGCTTTAAGAAATCATTTGTTAGAATGGGGTATAGAGTACGAGAATACACTACCATAGGTGATTTAGTTCCTGGAATGGCTTACTTAGTAAGGCGCTTGCTAGAAAACTCTTCAAACCAATCTTTTTTACAAAATAAAATAAAAAAAGACACTGACCATAATAAAATTTTAGCGACACCTCAGTTTCATGGAGACGAAGGCTTATTTTTTAAAGAAAAGAAAAACTCTTTTATAAATGCTCCTCTCCTCGACTTTACTCAAAACAAGAATAGATCTAAGTTCCACGAGGCTCTAACAAAATGGCAAATTCAATTTAACCAAAAGCCATTAAAAGTTAATGCTTTTATTAATGGCAAGAAAGGATCTGGCACAAGTACAATTCATCGCATAAATCCAAACAACCATACACAAACACTCTACACTATTTTGGAAGCCACTGACGCTGAAGTTAATCAAGCTTTAACCACTGCCTTTAACTATCAAAAAACCTGGTCAAATACTTTAGTTTCAAAACGCTGCGCTTTAATCAATAAAGTTGCTCAGCTTCTTGAAGAAAATAGGTTTGAACTCGCCTCACTCCAAAGTATTGAAGTTGGAAAACCATGGAAAGAAGCTGATGGAGATGTTACTGAAGCTATTGATTTTTGTAGATACTATGCACGAGACATGGAAAAACTTGGCAGACCATTTCGTGTGGGCTCTGCTCCAGGAGAAGAAAGCTTATACCACTATAGAGCTCGCGGTGTAGTCTCTGTAATTGCTCCATGGAACTTTCCTTTAGCAATTCTTTGTGGAATGACTGTTTCTGCTCTTATTACAGGAAACACCGTATTAATAAAACCTGCTGAACAAAGTAGTTTAACAGCATTAAAACTTTATAAAATAATCATAAACTCTGGCATTCCAAAAGAGGCTTGTCATTTTTTACCTGGCTTAGGTGAAAATATTGGAGCAAAAATTGTTCAAAGCCCTAAAGTTTCTGTTATTAGTTTTACTGGCTCTAAAGCTGTAGGACTTCATATAATCAACAAGGCCTCACAAACATTAGATGGACAGCATCATGTTAAAAAATGCGTTGTTGAAATGGGGGGGAAAAATGCTTTAATTATAGACTCTGATGCTGATTTAGATGAGGCTATACAAGCTGTTCTTTATTCTGCTTTTGCCTTTGCCGGACAAAAATGCTCGGCTCTAAGTAGAGTAATTATTTTAGAAGGAATATATGAAAAATTCACCACTAGATTAAAATCTGCTGTTAAAAGTCTTCACACTGGAGATAGTGCTCATCCAAAATTTTATCTAGGGCCTGTTATAGACCAGGAGTCTTACAATAGAATCCTTAATGTTATCAAAACTAATAAAGAAAAATATGCTTTTACAAAAGCTCAAAATTGCCCTAATACTGGCTATTTCATTGAACCCCATGTATTCTTTGATGTTGACTCTAATAGTGCCCTTGCCCAAGAAGAAATCTTTGGACCTATTTTAGCTGTTATAAAAGCTAATAATTTTAATCATGCAATTGAAATTGTAAACAACACTAAGTACGCATTGGCTTCAGGTATTTTTTCTAGACTGCCATCACATATTCAACAAGCTCGCAGAGAAATTGAATGTGGAAACCTATATATAAATAGAGGCATCACTGGTGCAATGGTTGATAGACATCCTTTTGGTGGCTATAGACTTTCCGGCTTAGGCAGCAAAACAGGAGGACCTGATTATCTGAAAAACTTTTTAGAACCTCGTGTTATAACTGAAAACCTTGTTAGACAAGGATTTTCACCAGACCTCTTAGAGGGATCCTAACTTAGAACAAACACCTAAGTTAGGTTTTAACCAATGCTCTTTAATTCCTATAAAAGACTAGTCATAATTTCAAGTAGTCCTTGCTCTTGAGAGAATTTTAGTTTCAATCTTCCTACAATAGTATTGTTTTGAATAAGAGAATAAGATAAATGTTTTGAAGCTACAAATCTATTTTCTATGGGATCTGCTAAACTTACCTCTTTGCCTAAATATATATTTTTAAACTTTTGAATTAATTTTTTTTTCTCTGCCTCTTTAACAAACGGTAAAGCTGTCTGTCCGCTCTTTAAACGTACAAATATCATATTTTTTCTAACTTTAACAACGCTATAGTTACCTTTTAAAAAACCAAATAAAAACTGCTCTTCTTGTGTCGGTTTTACACTGTGTTTAGCGAGTCTTTCATTTAAAACTTTAGACAACTCTGCTATAGTTATGTTTTTAATTTCAGAATTAGATTCATTTTTCTTTTTTGAAGCTATTTCTCTAGAATTTTTCAAAGTTTCAATACTAAAATTAAAAACCATAAAAAATATAAAGCATGAAATAATTGAAAACACCCCTAGAATGGGAAGTAAAGCTTTTCTCTCTTTAAAGAAATCGGGTAGTTTCATAAGTATAATATACCGTGGAGACCGTAAGATTAGTTATTTCTAATTTAATTTACAGACTAAAGTAGTGCTTTATTTATTTAAAAACTGTGGATTCGCTGGGAACCTTTAAAACTGCAAAATTTATCTCTTCTCCGCCTGCCTCAGTAATAGTATACATCACTTTCTTTAATGAAAGAATATTTATTTTCTTATCTGCTTGTATGGTAACTTTTTTAACAGTATAAGCATTTTTAACACCTAAGTCTTTAGCATTTTTCACAGCATTTTGAACCTTAACAGCTATAGAGTCTTTTTTTTCTTTTTTATCCTTAGCAATTTGCCTTTCCATAGCTCTTTTAAATTTTGGAAGAAGCCAGTTTTTTGAAGCCTCTATTTCTTTGAAATTTTCAAACCTCTTACCGTTTAACTCTACACCCTCAAGGTCTATTACAACAATATTAGCTGGCTCAAGCTCTTCTACTGCGCTTGCTTGTGGAAGGTTCACGTTTTTTTTCATAGGAATAACTTCACCTGTTGATTGATAGTTCATAAGTAAAAATACAACTAAAACTGTAAACATATCTACCATTGCTGTAAGAGAGAGAACTGCAACCGCTGATCTAGCTGCAACTTTTAACCTCTCATGTTTACTTCTCTTTCCTGGTACGTAAATAGCCATAATTAAATTCCCTGTTTACCACTGCCTGCAGTTATATCAATATTAGGAAAACCTTCTCCAATTGCAACATCCATAGCTAAAACCATCATTTCATAATCAAGGTCATCATCAATGGATAAGAAGATACTTTCTTTTTCAGGATATCTTTCTTTAACTTTTGAAAGCTCTTTTTTTAAAGCTAATTTATCATACTCGCTACCTTTTAATGGAATTGCTACTACAGTTTTACCAATGATTACAGTATAGCCATTGCTTTTAATATTAAGCCCTAATACAAGAGTAGCCTTTGGTAGACTAATTTGCTCACTATTTGTTTTTTTACCATATATAGAAGTTCCTAATTGAATCATTGAAATCTGATTCCAAACCGCCGTAATAAGTAGAAATACAATTAAAACACTCATTAAATCAATAACAGGGACAATATTTAATTCAATATTTACTGATTTTCTGCCCTTACCATCGTCTATTTGAGCCATTCTTACTCTTCCTTAAATTAAGCCTATTAAGTTCTTTGAATTTTATCTCTATTAGAAGTTACTAAATTCATTATATCCATACTCATTTCAAGCATATCATTCATAGTCCTTGAAATTTTAATTTGAAAAAACCCATAAGTAACAATTGCTAAAATGGCGACAAACAAACCAAAGGCTGTACAGTTTAAAGCTTCAGAAATACCTTCTGCAAGAATCTGTGCTTTTACAGCCTGATCCGCTGCTGCAACACCACCAAAGGATTTAATCATACCAATAATTGTTCCCAGTAGCCCTACTAAAACTGCGACATTGCCAAAAACAGCTAAAAAGCTTACCCAGCCTTCTAACCTTGGTGTCTCTCTTAAAACCGAAGCATCCATTGCAACCTGAACTTCCTCATCAGGCCTTCTGTTTAAAACCTGAATAAGCCCTGATTGAATTGTATTTGTTAACGGAGCAGGTGTTTTATCACAAAAAGTAATTGCCTGCCTAACATCTCCTCTCAAAAGCATACCTCGAATATTAGAGGATACGCTTGCCTTATTAACAGCAAGCTTTGAAAGAGCTATAAACCTTTCAATAATTAAAAATAGTGTCAGTAAAAAAATGACGCCTATTAAAAGCATTACAAATCCACCCTGACAAAAATGTACCGCTATCCATGAATTATAACTTTCTGTGCAATTCTCAAACATGCTGCCCTCCAACAATTATTTATTCTAACTACTTTGATCTACTAAATACAAATGGGTAATCTACTTCTGCAATTTCATTTGGCCCTGGGTCTGGAAATGTTAAAACCCTTAATCTACTAATTATACACTGCTCAACTTCTGCGTCATTTAAAGTCGAGCTCTTAACTTTAGGCTGAATCATTTTTCCCCCATTGGTGATTCTCCAACTAAGTACAACCTTACCACTTAAATTCTCATTCTGAGTTAAAGCTCTATCATAACAACCTCTAAGAGAATTCTTATTTTTTTGAATCAACCGCCTAATAGCTTCTTTATCAATAGTACTAGAAAACTCCTCTCCAAGTCCATCCAAGCCTATAATTGTAGACGTCCCCTTACCTCCAAGCTCACCAACACCATAAGTACTTGTTCCACCACCTCTACCTGAGGTTTTTAAATCACCAACGCCCACAAGCCTTAAACCCTGACCACCTTGACCACCTTGAAGCTTTGTTCCTGTATTATCACTTACCTGATCTGAAAGCTGCCCTTGATAACCTGTTTTAGAGTCTGCAGCACCTATTGTAGCTCCCACTCCTGAAGTTGCCTTATTTAAAGCTGTGTTTTTACCCCCTCCACTTAAAACTGAAAGAAGCCCTGTTTTTCTAAGATCTTTCTTAACTACTTTTATATTTAAAGCCTTCTTACCTGCTTTACTTAAAGCTGCTGGCTTTAAAGGGCTTTTTTTAAGCACTCTAGCCTTTGGTTTTGGTTTGCTTATTTTTCTAGATTTTTCAACAATTTTTCTCACCTTTGGTTTTTTAGGCTTTGGAATGGGCACTACTTTTTTGGAAATCTTTATTTTAGGAGGAGGATTAAACGTAATGACCGCTTTTTTAAGCCTATCTTTTAATAAATCTTCATTATTTTCTAATGTACTTGGCACATAAAAAAGCATGTACAATGCAATAACTAAAACTGATGCAAAAGACATAAAAATGCCCACAGCTTCAGATGTTGTAAAATCAAAAACTGGCATCTTTCCAGTAGCTGGAGTGTCTTCAACAAATCTTATATATGCAAACACTTTATTGCTTAGTAAATTAAGTTTTACCATTTGACCTTGATTAAGCTTAAGCTCCAATCCTCTGTGACTTGATTGAATCAAAGCACCTTGAGTTGTTAGAGCTTTAAGGTTTTCATGCTTATTATCATAATAAAGTTCTCCCTCCATGGAGTTTGCTACATGAACAATACACCCACCAGAAAAAGAAATTAATTTGTATTTCATGTTCTTACTAGAAATAGGCATATGTATATCTGCGCTCTCAGAATCAGACATAAATATTTGACGTTTATTAGAAAAATGATAGGTTTTTAAAACCCTTTCTTTCCAAGCAATAACAACTTCTAATGTGGGCCCTCTTGAGTAAGGGTCTATAATTTCATCTACACTATGGTAGTTACTCACTGAGGCTATATACCCTCCAGAAATAGGCTCTAATTTTTGAGCGTCTATTGCATCTTTAATATTTCTACTTTGAATTTTTACACCAGCTTTTTCATCATTTACACTTAAGCTGTGATTTAAATTTATATTTGAACTGGGCTTTTTATTATCACTCATAGAAACACTTGAATCTGTTCCTTTATTTCCTAAATCATGGGTCTTGGAGTTTATACTGTCTGGTACAGTTGGTAATGGTGGCAGGTCATCTTCTAAGGCCTGTTTAACCCTAGTTTCTACAACTTCTTTTTCAGGCTCTTTAAGCTCCTCATCATCCTCTTTCTTATAATCATCTGCCATGGCGGGCTTAGGAACACCCACATAAAATCTAATAGAGTAGGGTCCAATTTCAATGGGTTTTCCTTCTTCAACAAGAGCCTCTAAGACCTTTGTCCCCTTAATAAAAACACCGCCCTCTGAACCTAAATCTGAAATGTAGTAGCCATCACTTCTTTGCTCTATAATAGCATGAAGAGGGGATACAAGCTCATCATCTAAAGATAAGCCAGCATCACTTTGACGACCAATTACTATTTGTGGAGATAAAAACTGCTTTACAGCAATTAATCTTTCTCCTCTATACACCCTAATAACTACAAGGTCCCTCATTTAGACCCTTTTAAAATGTCATATTTAGTTTCGTTAATTTCAGGCAAAAAGTTATCTCTAAGTTTTAACAATCTACCATAGCTAGCGTTTTTACTTTTTAAAATAAGCAATAAATCTGGAGATGACGTGTTCCCTTCAATAAGCTCATCTTCAAAATCAAGCTTAGTTGTTTTTCTTTTCGATTCTAAGTCTAGTTGTCCATAAGAAACACCATGAAACAATATCATTATTATTAAGGGAATAAGCACTTTCAATTTTATCAATTTACAAATTCTCCATTAAGGATATTCTATCAATATCTACCTGTGCTTTAGCAAGCTTTTTATATTGACTAAAGTACAGCTCGGCCTCATTTTTATTTTTTTGAATAACTTTTGTAATAATTGCTAAGTTTCCAACTGTTTCTATATAATCAGGTTTATTAGAAAGTGAGACTTTAAATTTTTTAACAGCTTCATTAATTTTATTTTTAGAAACCAAACCTAATGCATAGTTATTCAATACAATATGTTTCATATTTTTAGACATATTAACTTTCAAAAATTTATTTTTTAAAAGCTCATAGGCTTCCTCATATCCACCAAACTGTGCATAAAGTGATGATAAGTTCGCTCTTGGCAATAAACTATTTGGGTCTTTTTTAATTGCTTCATTGAATTCTTTAATTGCTACACGCCTTTTATTTTCAAGCATTTTATTCAAACCCCTCATTACAAAGTAATCTGCAGTTTTCTTAAATTTTTTTGAAGTTCTATTCATAAAAAAATCTGAAACTTCAGAAAAACCTTTTTTATAATAATAGTTGGCAAGCATATACAAAGCATTTGTGTCTTCAAAATTCTTTGACAGCAGTACACTCATTTCATCTAAAAATAGATTTTCAGGCTTCCTCATAGACTCTAAAAACCCTGCATAGTTTAAAATTGTGCTATTATCATACTGCATAAGTTTGCCCATGGATAAGAACGGCACTTTATAATTAGCGTACCTTCTATCAATTTTTGAAAGTTCAAAGAGTGTAGTTAAGTAGTCATTATTATATGCATTCAAAGCTTTGCCTTTTTCCAAGGCTTTCTTATAAGCCTTTACTGAATTCTCCTTAAATGGTTTAACAGTTCCTTTTAACAGCTTTTTATACTCACTAATTTCTTCACTGGTTAACCCTTTAGGAAGAGGCGTGTTTAAAAGCGCGAAAGTTAAATGTTGATGTACCTGCCCCATTCTATTTAATGCTGAAACAATTGTATAACCATCATCAAAATTAATCACATCAGTCATTTCTTTCTCAATTTTACTCACCATATCTAATTTTTGATCAACGACACGTTGTTGTTTTTTTAGATCTAACGGAATTTTAATGCCTAAATATGTATAAAATAATTTATCACTTAGCCTATAAGTTGAGTACGCCACATCTGATGCTGCTGCCTTTACACTCTTATTCTTAAACTTTTTATATGTTGAAGTAGCTGCTTTAAACCAATAACGTGCTTTATCGTAATTTTTAGCATTTTGATAATAATCTCCTATAATTCTTGCTGACTTAATAAGAAGAAACGGCTCTCCCTTTGCCGTATTAAAAAACTTCATGTAAGAATTTTTTGCAGACTCGTATTTTCCAATTCTTTGATATACTTTTGCTAAACGAAAATCATATTTATACACATTTTTTTTTCCATCATATTTTTTAAGATCTGAAAAGATTTTTTTCAAACCTACTGGGTCATTAAAGGCTTCTCTTATAATAGATGCATTTATAAGATATTTAGCCTTATCTTTAACTGAAACATCATTATATTGTGCTATAACTTCATATAAGCGCGCTGCTTTTATAAGGTAACCAAGTTTCTCACACAAAAAAGCTGAAAATTTCTGCGCATTCTTGTATAAATCTTTACTCTCTGAGGAGGCTGACACCATTTCATAAGCAGTAAGTGCACGCTTTAACTCCCCTGCTTTTTCATAGTAAATACCAGAATTATAAAACGCTTGATCCTGAAAAACAGAGTTTGGATATGTCTTAGTAAACGCCACAAAGGCTTCTGCTATTTCAATGGATTTGGCTGTAGTAACCAGGCTTTCAATTTTCTTAAAGGCTGATTTTTCTAACACCGCTTTTACCTTTGACGTTTGAACACCACCTGTTTTATTGCCAATTTTAATAATTTCAGACCCTGCTTTTGCTAAACCATCATAATCTTTCCTCAACTTATAAGAATCTATTATTAAATCTGAAGCGTAGCGTGAATATTTACTACTAGGATAGTCTCTAATAATCTCTTTAAAAATCACCTCTGATTTACTAAAATAATTATGGGAATAATAAATACTTGCAATTCTATATTTAATATCAACTCTTTGCTCTTTATTTTTAATATCCTTAAGATACGCCTTACTAGCCTGAATAAATAAGTCCTCGTTCTTACTAAGAGGGTATTTTTCTGTGGATTTTCCAACCTTAGCTCTAACCTCTTCATCCTGAGGAATTGTTTTCTCTAATGATAAAACTGAATTTAAATTAGCTTTTTGGGTGTATTTTGAAGGCCTAACTTTTTGATATGCTTGGTATGCATCTTTATACGCTTTTAGCTCATACAAAAGCTCACCATAATAAAACTGCATTTCTGGATTATGCAAAGTATCTACAAAAGACGCTAAATAAAGCTGATACCCCTGCTCCACTCTAAGCATTTGATTTCTATTCTTTGAGCGCCTTGACTGATTATGAATTTTTAAAACATGACTTCTTAAAGAAATTTCTGCTTTTTTTAAAGAATCTTGAACTTTTTGTTTGTCACTTGAAACTTTAGCCCATTTTGACTTTGGTCCAAATCTTTTAATCCATCTGTAAAGCTCTTTTTCATACAAATCAACACGACCTGTTGATGCTTGCATATTTACTAATGAATATTGGTAATCAAAGCTTTTATCATTTTGTGGATTTATCTTAATAAGCTTATTGAACAAGTATTGAGCCTCTGCCCTATCACCTTTATCAACATAATAGTAAGCAAGTTTTTCTATTGCTTTTGATGCCTCATCTTTTCCCATTATATTTGTAAAATACACTACTGCATTTTTAGGATCTCCGGCTTCAACGTAAAACATGGGAAGATCTTTTTTAGCTTCCCTTGCTAAAGCTATATTTCTTTGATTCCTTAATCTAATATTTTTAGAAAGTCTAATAACTTTTAACAAATTTTTCAATGCTGTTTGATCATTACCCATTTTTCTTTCTACCCAAGAAAGCTTATATAATGCCAATGCCCCTAAAGAATTTCTTATATCCGAAGCAACTAAAGAATAATATTTTTTTGCTAAACTTTTTCTATCTTTATCAAAATAATAGTCTCCTAGGGATAAATTAGCCTCATGAATATAATCACTGTTGGGAAATTTCTTAGAAAGCATTCGATAATATTTAGCAGCTTCGTCAGTTCTATTAAGGCCGACACTATTATATCCTAAAAAAAACAAAGCCTGATCTAAATCCAAAGCCTTTGGATGATTCTCCATATAGTACTTATATAAATTCACTGCTTTTTTATTATACACTTTGGATTGAGAATGATTTAGTAAGGGTTTTTTACCTCCTGAGCCTGCAAAGTATGTTTTTAATTTTTTATCATATTTTTCTTGCTCTCTTCTTTCCAAAAGCGCTGCCTTTTCAGAATAAGCTTTTGCTAAACGCAGCCAGATTCTTTGCTTAGTCTTAGCACCTTTTAATTTTTTTGATAAATAGTGGAGTTGTTCAATTTCTTTATTAAGTTTTATTTCAAAATTTCTTTCTGCAGTTCCTTCAGAAAAAACAGCTGAAAATTTATTAGCCGGCTCCATTCTAAGTTTAATTCGACTTTTTTTCTGGGTCTCTTTTAATTTATATACAGGAATTTTACCCTGCTTTTTTTCAATATCTTTAATTATATCTTTAACTGTTTTAGCCAAACCTATACTAATAGGAAAAATACCTACTAAAAAAAATACAACGAATGTTTTACTCACAGCGACTTGCCCCCAAGTAATGATAATTTCCAATTTCATCTAACCAATATTCACCTTGAAAAGGCCAATACTCATAACCATTTTTTGTAAAAGAAAACCTACTAGCTTTAGGCTCGTCTTGGCTTTTAGAAAAACTATCTCGCCTTTCAAGCTTTTTTCTTGCTTGCTCTTTTTCTGATGATATCAGTTCAAATTTAATCAATTCTTTCTGATCTCCAAAGTCAACAAGCTCATTTCTAACCTTAATTATTTCTTTTCTTAACGCTTTGCCTAATCTTTTTAAACTAGCTTTTTTTCTTATAAGTAATGAATTTTTAACAACCGCTCTAATTCGTGATCCATTCCAACCTTCAATGGAATCAACTCGAGCTATTTCATTTCGAATATTATTATAATATTCACTTTTAGATTTAATTTTTAAATTCCTATTTAAATCCCTTAAGATTACATAAGGTATCTTATAAGATGCTTTGTCCACTTCACTTTCAGAATTTAAATTCTTAAGTAAAGTTAAAAATTCAATAACATCTCCTCTTGATGTCTTATTTTTCTTTAAATACTTAGATAATTTTATATACATTTTTCCATATATATTATCATAATACCTAATCACTTTATTAACTTCATCAATTTTACAGATATATAGATAGACTATAGCTCTTAGTAGCGCTACTTCTGGATAAAAGTAATTCTCATAATACTCTGAATGTAGTGATTGAAAGTTGCTTAAAGCACTTCTAAATTTACCAGCTCTAAGCATAGCCCATGCGGATTCAAACATCATGTCATGAAAGTACTTACTGTCTCTTGGAATAAGTCTATATGCTTCTAATGAGCTCTCCCACCTTTGCAGATGATAAAGAACCCTTGCCCGTCCCATTAAGGCTGCAACCCTTTCATCATCAACAATACCTGTTTCAGCTCTTGAGTTAGCAGCCTTTGTAAAGGCACTATAAGACTCCTTTAATTGCCCATCTTCTGAATAAGCAAGACCCATTAAGTACCTTGATTTAGAATACAAATAATGACCTTCAGGAACTCTTAAAAAAATCTTAATAGCTTTTTTAAACCTATTCACACCAAGATACGCCTCTCCAAGTCTAAAGTACAAGATTGGCTTTTGCCCTTTTGGAAATTTTTTAATATTGATCTTTGAAAGGGCATAGTTAAGACCAATACTGTCTCCAACTTCAAATGCTAATTTTGATAATTTCTCTAAAGATTTTGCAAGAATTAAATTTTGTCCATACCTTACAGCCCGAATAAGCTGAAAAACTGCAGACTGTTTAAGCCCTAACCCTTCAAAACTTCTTGCCATTTCATATGCAATAAAAGCTTGCTCTTTTCTATACTTAGAGTTTTTCGATAAAGAATATAAAATTCTTGATGCATCAATATAATTTTCTATATCATTTAAACTTCTTGCTCTATTAAGCCCTTGTGAAGCAAAACTTGGAGAAGAACCGAAAAAAATCAAAATCAATACTAAAAAACACATTTTCACTCTCATCACCTCTCCCTACTAAATGGAAAATATACACTCATACCTGCAGACAAATAAAATAAATTTGCATTGACTTTTTGCCCTTGAATAGATCCCTTTAAATCACTCTTTGCATTGGCAAAAAAGTTATTTAAACCAAGGCCCCATCTAAATGTTGTGTCCTTTGAAAGAGGGTACACCTGCCCAAGCCCCCCATGAATAGTAAGTACTGATTGAGTATCATCTGTGTTCGTCACACCTAATCCTAATGTAAAATAAACTTCAAATGGATTAATTGTTTTTTCACGCAAGGACATTTTTCCATAAATTGGCGACCATCGTAGATTTAAACCATAATGAGATTTTGGTGTGATTATATTCTGTGTGCTAATAGCTTGGTCTATTCTTAGACCTTCTGTAATAGATTTTTCTAAATTTGATAAAAGCATTCCTTGAACTTCAATGCCCCACCTTTCACTAAAATGATATGTTCCTGCTACATTAAAACCTAAAAGATTAAAGTATTGTGAGTTTAAAACTATATTTGCAGCTCCAAAAAACTCAAACCTTCCTGTTTTTTTTAAAAATTTTCTTTGAATCACAGCAATATCTTTTAAATTTTCTAATGTGGTTAAATCATAAATATCTTCAGCTAATTTCTTAGAACCCACACTCACTTCTTCGTAGTACTGACCCTCTTCACTATATTGAGCAAAAACATTTAAAGAAAGCAGTTTAAACGCTAATAAAGAAAATAATATTTTATTTTTAAACACTTCTGACTCCTAAAACTCTGATCATATTCAAAATTTTGTTCTTAATGTATTTATTATAAATTCCACTAAATTCTACAAAAGAATACTTACCCCCATGTAAACATTTGTATCAAACTGTATTGATTTATCAAATTTTCCAACATCTGGAACTGGATCTTTAGGTTTAAGAGTTCCTGCACTTGTAATATTTGGACCATAAAATAGTGAAAATAAAATATCAAAGCGAAAGGCAACACTTGAATTAAAATAAAGTCTTTGACTCACCCCTAAGTTTACAGCTGGAGCTGTTAAACCGCTCATGGAATAAAATCCCCCACCAAATAGTCCAGATAATGTTAGATTCATTATGTTCTCACGTGTTAAAGAAATTTTTCCATAATAAGAAGTATACTGATAATGTGCTGCAAGCATAAATTCCTTATGTGGTGCTTTTAAAGCATCAAACTCTTGCCCTGATTTACTTCCTGAATCTCCGATTACATTGCCGTTTTGCAAACTTTTACCGCTCTTAGATAGACCATCACTAAACATTAGAGCCATTATATGAATTCCTTGAATATTGTTAAAATGATATGACAAGGACAGCCCAAAACTTAAAGGATCATATATGGGCTCTGAAGCAACTATTCCCCCCATAAAATTTATTTCAAATTTTCCTTTATGATTAACTTTTCTGTTTCTAACAGCTAATGTCGTTTCAAACTTTGGTAAAACAGATTCTGTTGCAAGTTCCTCTTCAGGAAAAGTTAGTTTAACTTCTGAAAAAGCATAGCTTACAAACACTAGATTTATTAAAACAAAAATATACTTTCTACACATTATCACAGCCCACCTTCCTTATTGGAAATGATCATTTCACAAACCTCTCGAACAGCACCAAATCCCCCTGGATTTATAGTCGTATAGCTTGCTTTATCTTTAATGTTTTTAAGTGCATGGGGAACTGTGACGCCAAAACCCACCCTCTCTATAACCGGAAGATCCATAAGGTCATCTCCAATATATGCTATATCATTTAGCAACAACCCTGTTTCTTCAATAATTTCATTTAAATGATCAACTTTATTCTTAGCTCCTTCATAGAAAAAATCTATTTTCAAGAACTCAAATCTTTTTCTAATGTCTTCAGCTTTAGCTGCTGTGATAATTCCAACCTGGACTCCACGCTCTTGAAGTCTTTTTAAACCTATACCATCATACACAGAAAACTGCCTTGTCCAAGTCCCATGAGCTCCTAAGAAGATACGCGTATCTGTCATAACGCCATCTACATCACTTAAAAAAAGTTTTATATTTTCTAAATTTGGCTCAACTTTCATAACTGCTTATTAGCTTTTCAAAAAAAACTTAGCGTGTATACCAATTCAGGATCAAAGTGGCCTAAAGGTGAGCCAAAAAGAACATCAAAACAAATATTTATGCAATTTTAACATCTAAAAGATCTTGAATATGTAAAATTCCAATAGGACTAAAGCCCATACCATCTCCTTCTCGTACTACAAAAAGCGAACTAATTGAAAACTGTTCCATTAAATACAAAGCTTTTTGAGCCAATTCGTTTTCATCAATAACCTTAGGATTACTGCTCATAAGGTCTAATGCTTTTAGCTTATTTAAACCTTTTTTTTCTTCAAAAAACCTTCCAAGCCACCTTCTCACATCACCATCTGTAATTGAGCCCACTAGTACGCCCTCACCATCTACAACTCCACAAATTCCTCTAACCTCTCTGTTTGTCATAATATCTACCACATTTTTTACCGATTCACTCTCTTTAACCATTGGCAAGTACTGTTGTTTAGAGACCACATCTTTCACCCTTGTTAAAAGCTTTTTTCCAAGGGCTCCACCTGGATGCAGCTGTGCAAAGTCCTCTTCTCTAAAGCCTTTTTCATGTAATAAAACCATTGCAAGAGCATCACAGATTACAAGTGTTACCGTAGAGCTAGCTGTAGGAGAAAGGTTTAAAGGACAAGCTTCTTTTTCAACAGATATGTCAATAACAACATCTGAATTTTTAAACAATTTACTAGATAGATTTCCTGTTATTCCTATAAGTTTAATCCCATTTCTTTTTGTATATTCAATAATTGAATTAAGCTCATTGCTGCTGCCACTGTAGCTAATTGCAACAACCACATCTTCTGAAGAAACCACTCCTAAATCTCCATGGGAGCTTTCAGCAGGATGTAAAAATAATGATGATGTTCCTGTAGAATTTAATGTTGCAGAAAACTTTTGACCTATAATTCCAGATTTCCCCATTCCTGTGACAACAACTTTACCTTTTGACTTTAAAAGAATATCTACTGCAAGACTAAATTTTTCATCTATTCTATTTTTTAAAACCTCTAAAGAAGAGATCTCAATATCTAAAACATTTATTGCTACATCTAATCTACTTTTTTTCATAATCTTGCCTCTCAAGGTCTAAAGAATTTTTAATAAAGTCTAGAAATAATGGATGAGGGTTATTTGGTTGTGATTTAAACTCTGGGTGAAATTGCACCCCCACAAACCACTTATGCTCTGGTATTTCAAAAATTTCAACCAAATCTAAAGAACCATTGATTCCTGAAAAAACTCCACCATTTTTAAGAAATACGGACTTAAATTCATTATTAAATTCATATCTATGCCTATGCCTTTCTTGAATTTCTAAACTTTTATATGCTTTATAGGCATTTGTTCCCTTTGCTAAATCACAAGGATAAGCTCCAAGCCTCATGGTTCCACCTTTTTCAAATAAAGTCTTCTGATTCTCCATAATATTAATAACCATAGGCTTTCCTGAAGTTTTTGATTCAAACTCTAAACTTGTTGCTTCAGGAAAATTACAAACATTTCTAGCAAATTCAATTACGGAAAGCTGCATTCCCAAACATATTCCGAAGAAGGGAATATTATTTTCACGAGCATATTCAATAGCTTTAATTTTTCCCTCAACACCTCTATCTCCAAAACCACCTGGAACTAAAATACCTGAAACCCCTTGAAGAGTTTGAGAAACTTTCATGTTATTTTTTTCAAATTTTTCAGAGTCTACATACTCAATTTCAACTTGAGTTTTTATCTCAGCCCCAGCATGAATAAGTGCCTCATGCAAAGATTTATAACTTTCTTTAGAGTCTACATATTTACCGACTAGAGCAATTTTTGTTTGAGTTTGAGGGTTGTGGACAGTTTCTGTAAAAATTTCCCATTTCTTAAGATTTGGTTCATGTCCTATTAACTTTAATCTTTTAAAAATTTTTTCATCAAGACCTTCTCTATGAAGCTTTAATGGAACATCATAAATACTTACTGAGTCCTCTGCTCCAATCACTCGACTTGGGTGTACTGAACAGAACAGTCCAATTTTTGATTTAACATCTTCTGGAAGTTTTTGCTCACTTCTACAAATTAAAATATCAGGTTGTATCCCAGCTTCTCTTAAAGCCTTAACTGAGTGCTGAGTTGGTTTACTTTTTAACTCTCCAACTGTTTTAATATAAGGAACAAACGTAACATGTATAAAAATGGTATGCTCAAACCCAAAATCTGCTCTCATTTGACGAATGGCTTCAATAAAAGGAAGCCCTTCAATATCACCAATTGTTCCTCCAATCTCTACTATAAGAACATCACACTCATGAGTTATAGATAAAATTCTTCTTTTAATTTCATCTGTAATATGTGGAATAACCTGTACAGTTCTACCAAGATAATCACCACGCCTCTCCCTTGCTATAACACTCTGATAAATTTGACCTGTGGTGATGCTATGTCCACGAGTTAATATACTTGATGTGAATCTTTCATAGTGCCCTAGATCAAGGTCTGTTTCAGCGCCGTCTTCTGTTACATAGACCTCACCATGCTGTAGAGGCGACATTGTTCCTGGGTCTATATTAATATATGGATCACATTTCATAATCCCTACATTTACGCCTCGCTCTTGTAAAAGCGCCCCTATGCTTGCTGCTGTCAAACCTTTTCCAATAGAGGAGATTACACCACCTGTTATAAATATAATTTTTTTATCTTTCATCCTATATCTTCTTTTATTTTTTGTTTTAACAACTCATTAACTTTTTTTAAATCTTTCATAGTGTCTACACTTTGATATTTATTTTTTGTAAAAATCATTTTTATTTTTTCACCCATTTGTAACGCCCTTAGCTGCTCAAGCTTTTCAAAAGTTTCATGATACCCCATGGGCTCAGCACAAAACCTTCTTAAAAAGTTTTTCTCATAGGCGTAAACCCCTACATGTTTACCTATAAATCGAGAATCTCTATCCTTTAATGGGTTTTTTTTGGAAAAAGGAATTCCAAATCTACTAAAATAAATAGCCTCACTTTTATTGTTTAAAATAACTTTAACTTTATTTTCATCATTTATATCTTGGGGTTTTATTTCTTCATATAAAGAAATCATTTTTAACCCCATCTCAAGTGAGTCTTTAAGATTTAAAAGATCCTCCTTATAAATAAAAGGCTCATCCCCTTGAATATTAAAGACTGTATCAAAATTTTCATCAATTTTACCAATAGCTTCATTGATTCTATCTGTGCCACTTTGATGCTCAACTGATGTCATAACAGCCTTCACTGGATGGTCTTTAAAAAAACCACAAACCTTTTTAGAATCTGTAGCTACATAAACTTGTGTGAAAACACCTGTTCTTTCAACCTCTTCAGCTACATGGACAATTAACGGCTTAGACTTAATAAACTGAAGGGGCTTTTTAGGCAACCTTTGTGATTCTAATCGTGCTGGAATTATTGCCATGTGTTTCATGGGTCTTCTAGATAACACCAATGGCCCTTAAAGAGAAGCTTAAACCCCTAAAAAACTATGGTTCATGGGTAGTTAAGTTGACTTTGAAGGGAGTTAACTTATTATTATCACTGTGAAAAATAGGTATTTTGCTCGTTCAAGAATTTCAGAGGCTAAATTCAGGGAGATTATCAAGCTTTTTGCCAGTGATTTAACAACTCAACAGATTTCAGAATTAACAAAGCTTAACAGAAAAACTATAGGAAATATTTTAAAAAAAGTACGATCAAAAATAGTTGAGCAATGCGAACAAGAAAGCCTTTTTGACTCTGGTGAAATAGAACTGGATGAAAGTTATTTTGGAGCAAGGAGAGTTAGAGGTCTTCGCGGAAGAGGAGCTAGAGGTAAAACCATTGTCTTTGGGCTTAAAAAAAGAAATGGTAAGGTTTATACTCAGATTATTAAAAACTGCTCTAAAAACGAGATTCTCCCTCTTATACGGGCTAAAATAAGCAAGGAGTCTACAGTTTATACAGATGGCTTTAGGACGTATGATGGTCTTGTGGATATGGGTTATAAAAAACACTATAGAGTTCATCATGGAAAAAATGAATTTTCAAAAGCTGAAGGAAAAGTTAAAAACCATATTAATGGAATTGAAAATTTTTGGGGCTTAGCCAAAGTAAGACTTTCTAAATTTAGAGGAATGCATAAGAACACTTTTTATTTGCATTTAAAGGAGTGTGAGTTTAGGTTCAATCACAGAAATGAAGACCTCTATAGATTAATTCTTTCTATGCTGCGTCGTAACCCTCTTAACTACCCATGAACCAAACTATTAATATGGCTCCAAAGCTCTTTTAAGCCCTTTTTTTTTACACCAGAAGTCTTAAAAAACTCCCCTTTAAGCCCTGCCTCCTTAGCTGTTCTTAGGGCCAATGCTTGCTCTTTTTGATTCAGTCTATCCACTTTAGTGGCAATCACCGCATATGGAACACCGTTATACTCAAGCCACTTTAAAAGATTAAAATCACTTTCTAAAAAACCTCTTTTTAAATCAAATAAAACATAGCATAAAGCTAAGTTTTCACATTTTATTAAATAAAGCTCAATGGCTTTTTGCCATTTTCTCTGGTCTTTTTTAGATTTTTTAGCAAACCCGTAGCCAGGAAGATCTGTAAAATAAAGCCCCTCTTTAACTCCAAAAAAATTTAAAAGACTTGTGTGTCCGGGTTTAGAGCTTGTTTTACATAGATTCTTTCCTAAAAGAGCGTTTACTAGGGTAGACTTTCCAGAGTTTGAAGCCCCTAAAAAAGCAAGCTCTACCCCTTTATGTACAGGGTAAGCCTCTGGTTCTAAGGCACTTTTTATAAAATAAGGGTATTTATTCATAAAAAAATTTCACTCCATTAATTCATATTTGATCCGAAAGCCGGACACCTGTATGACCACCTTATAAACTAAACAAATTCTAAGATACAACTAATTTTTGCACACTTCTAATTTTAAAAAATACTTAAGCACAAGGGAGCCAATCATGAGTACCAAGATTATTGAAGCAAAAAAAAAGCCTGCTGAAAAACACTTCATAGAGTTTGAAGAGCAAATTATTGAATTAAATGATTTTTTCTCTGTTGGGCGACACCCTTGCAATAATCTTGTTTTTTTTCAAGACTCATTTGCATCTCAAAAGCACTGTAGAATTGAAAAAAAAGGAACTCAGTACGTTCTTAAAGATTTAAAAAGTAGAAATGGCACCTTCTTAAATGGAGAACAGATCCTAGAAGCCCCTTTAAAAGCTTATGATGAAATTCAAGTTGGAAACTCCGTATTTAAGTACCGTGAAAGCTTAGACCTTGATTCTAAAATTCCTAAAGAGTTCTACCAATCTAAAAATAAGAAATGGAAGGCTGATTTAGAAAAGCTCCCTGCTTATGCAGCTTCTGAAATGCCAGTGCTTATCCTAGGGCCTTCTGGAACAGGTAAGGAGTTTGTGGCAAGGTCTCTACATTTTAATTCATCACGGGCCTATGGAGAGCTTGTTAGCATTAACTGCTCAGCTTTTAACGAACAATTAGTTGAAAGTGAACTCTTTGGACACATTGAAGGGGCCTTTACAGGCGCTACAAAAAATCGAAAAGGAGCCTTCCAACAAGCTCGAGGTGGCACTCTTTTACTCGATGAAATTGGAGATCTGCCACTAACACTCCAACCAAAACTTTTAAGAGCTTTAGAAAATAAAGAGATTCAACCTGTTGGAAGTGATAAGACTATAAAAACTAATGTTCGAATTATAGCATCTACCCATAAAAACCTATTTAAAAAAGTTGAAGACAAATCTTTTAGAGAAGATCTTTTTTACAGACTTCATGCTTTAACACTAAGTCCTCCTAGTCTATCTGAAAGAATGGAAGATTTTGAAGATTTACTCTTCTTCTTTGCCAGACAATATAGAGTAAGATTTTCACCTGAGGCCATTTCAAAGTTAAAAGAACATTCTTGGCATGGAAACATTAGAGAGCTTAAAAATTTAGTGCTAAGAGCCTCTGTAATGTACAATCAAAAAGGTGTTCAAGGTGATAATGTTGACAATCTCTTAGGTGAGTTTTATCAAAGCGAAGTTAAAATCCCAAAATCTAAATCTGTTGTTAAAGAGTTTGAAAAACAAACGATTTTACAAACTCTTGCTGCAAATTCTGGAAATCAAAGAAAGACTGCAAAAGACTTAGGAATTGCAAAAAGCACTCTACACGATAAAATTAAAAAATATCTACAGACTGTTTAATCTTAAAGGCGGTCTTTTATGAATACCTTATTTTATTCAACAAGCCCCAGCCTTTAGGATTAAACTCCTAGTTTATTTACCTCGATATAGTTTAAGGCTGCTCCACTTCTGGGTTGAGAAGAACACCACCACACTTCTCCCATGGCCTAATAGAGGCATTATCTAAAAAAACAAGATTTTCAAAGAAAAAAATAAAAGAAATTCTAGATTTTTTAATTAAAAATAGGCTTTGTATAAAAAAAGATGCGAAGTACCTTTCTGGTCCACAGCATACACATATTGATGCAAATGATATTTTTATAACCTTTAATGCGCATCATTCCAGTTATACCCTGAGTTTATTCCTGCAGTAAGTGGCACATCAAGCCTGTAAACTTTTTCCATAGTTTTTTTAATTAAAGCCTTCTCCAGTTTTAAATCCTCTTCCTTAACCTCAAAAACAAGTTCATCATGGACCTGAAGTAAAAGCGGTGATTTTACTTTTTTAACCACTTCAATCATAGCAAGTTTAATTATATCTGAGGCCGTACCCTGAATGGGAGCATTAATTGCAGCACGTTCACCAAATTTTTGAAGCATTTTATTAGATGACTTTAGTTCATTAAGCTCTCTTTTTCTTCCTAATAATGTTACTGTAAAAAAATTTTCTTTTGCAGTCTCTATAGTTTCTTTAATATAGGTCTTTACACCTGGAAATTTTAAGAAATAGCTTTCAATAATTTTTTTTCCTTCTTTTCTAGAAATACCTAAGGCTTCAGCAAGACCATATGCTCCTTGGCCATAGGCAATTCCAAAGTTTACAGCCTTAGCCATGCGTCTTTGCTCAGTGGTAACCTCATCTACAGCCACACCAAATACTTCAGCAGCAGTCCTTGCATGGACATCCTGATCGTTTAAAAAAGCCTCCATAAGGCCTTTATCTTTTGTTATATGAGCCAAAATTCTAAGTTCAATTTGAGAGTAATCCGCTGATACTAAAACACAACCAGGTTTTGCAACAAAAGCTTTTCTAATTCTTCTCCCCTCTTCTGTACGAATAGGGATGTTTTGAAGGTTAGGGTTCACACTAGAAAGTCTCCCTGTGGTTGTTAACGCTTGTTTATAAGTTGTATGGATTCTTTTAGTTTTAGTGTTCACAAGTTTTGGAATAGCATCTATATAAGTAGATTTAAGTTTACTTAATTCTCTAAACTCAATAATTTTTCCACAAATTGGATGTTGAGTTTTTAACTTTTCTAAAATATCCGTATTAGTTGAAAACCCTGTTTTAATTTTTTTAAGGGGAGTTAGCCCAAGGTCTTCAAAAAGAACTTTTGCAAGCTGTTTAGGGCTTGCAAGGTTAAAAGGTTTTTCAACCATAATGTTGACCTCTTCTATAATTTTAGAAATTCTTATCTTAAGTTCTTCACTATGGGATAAAAGCATTTCTTGATCTAATAAAACCCCCTTAAACTCCATATCCAGCAATATTTTCATTAAAGGAATATCCATTTCCTTATAAATTTTCAGCATGCCTTTACTCAAATCTGTAGAAACTTTCTTATATAATTTAATCTGTGCTTTGTGCAACGCCTCAGTAGTTAGCAAGTCTGAGAGCTCTTCTTTACAAAAATGACTGTATGCTTTTTTAAAATCCCAGTTGTTTGAAATTAAAGAGTAGCACATAAGTTTAATGTCATCTATAATATTTAAATCTGACACTCCAAGTTTTCTAAAAAAACTCTTAAGTCCAAAACCTAAAAATTTTAAATTCAAATTTTTAATCATTTTTCCAATTGCTAACAAATCTTCCACTTTGTAGGGAAGAACACAATATTTACCCTTAGATGAAACTAAAATCTCACCTCTATGAGAATCCATATAAAAAACTTCTTCATTTTCTTGAAAAAAATCTTTTAAATCTTTAGCTTTTTTAATTTCTATAATTGGAGCCTCATCTGTCTCTTCAAACTCTTCACCTTCAACTGCATTAGATTTTTTAAAATTTTTTAAAAACGACTCAAACTCAAGCTCTTTTAAAAAAGACTCCAAATCAATTTGATCAATTTCTTTTAATGTTGCTTCATCAGGTTCTTTTAAAAGCTCCAGGTCTGTAACAATACGTACTAGCTTTTGACATAAATAAGCTTCATCCTTATTTTCTAAAAGCTTTTTATAAGCAGCGCCTTTTATTTTATCTAAATTTTTATAAATTCCATCAAGGCTTT
Organism: Bdellovibrionales bacterium; assembly: GCA_965205365.1. Lineage (GTDB taxonomy): Bacteria > Bdellovibrionota > Bdellovibrionia > Bdellovibrionales > UBA1609 > JALZUR01. The sequence continues at coordinate 505,331 of CBDBGT010000005.1, read as the reverse complement.
TAAAATCATTTAAAAGCCTTTCAGCTCCCTTAGGCCCAAGCCCTTTAACACCCTGAATGTTATCACTGCTATCCCCAACAATAGCTAAGTAATCAATAAACTGTTCTGGCGTTACACCCCACTTGTCTTGAACAGCAGCAGCATCAAGTGTTTTTCCCTTCACGGGATCAAACATAGTGATGTTTTCTGTAACCAACTGTGCAAAATCCTTATCACCACTTACTATGACAACTTCAAAACCGCTCTTAACCCCCCAGTGTGCTAAAGAACCTATAACATCATCAGCTTCATACCCAAGCTTATCAATTTGTGGAATGCCTAAAATATTTATGAGTTTTTCAATATATGGCATTTGAAGAACTAAATCTTCAGGCATATCTGACCTATTGGCCTTATAACGCAAATCAAGTTCTTTTCTAAAAGAAGGCTCTTTCCTATCTCGACAATAAACCATATGAGTTGGTTGAAAATCTTTTAACAACTTTATTGTCATGGATAAAAACCCATAAAGAGCATTAGTAGGAAGCCCTTCTGAATTTTTAAGTTCACGAATTGCAAAAAAAGCTCTAAAAAACATAGAACTTACGTCAACAAGATAAAGTTTATTTTTCATAAAGAAAATTATAAGCACTAAGTTCTAAACTATTAAAGACTTTCAAGAAATTGACGCACAACAATTCTTACTCTATTTGCCTATGGACAGCTCAACTCTCACGCCACCTGAGTACTGGTGCACTCCTCCTCAACTACAATAAGACTATTCCTTTTAAAATGCGCCTGAATCTTGATCTTTTAAAAAGCGCCCTCAGGCTGACTGGAAAAGATAAAAACCAAATCACCCTCTTTAACAAAATCAAATTTTTCTTTGATTTGTTTTTCTATAAAATGAGGGTCATTTACTTTTTCAAGTTTTTTCTTCAAATCAATAGAAGTGATCTCAACAGCTTTAATCTCTTGAGATATTTTTATTTGATACGTTTTCATTTTTAAATATTTAAAAAAACTTCCTCTAATAAATAATGCAAAAAATAGGAACAAAACACATACTACCACAGTATACTTTGTATTTGATAAAATCATTGAAATAAACTTCATACTCAAATATTATTTCAAAAAATCAAACTAAAAACAAGTTGTTAATTATTATGCTCTTGTAAGAATTTTAATCTAAAAACACATCAAATTTCAAAAGAATCATTGCCGTATTTTTTTTAACAAAATCACAACAACTATATATTTAAAGGCTTTTCTTAAAACCTTTAAAATTAAATCTAAGCTTCTAATAACTTTAAAAATAAACACTAAAACAACACATTACCTAGACTAAATTCCAAACTATAAATTAAAATACCTACTCATCCCCTTTTTTTAGACAATCTAAATATGATAACACGTAGTAGAGTTCAATAAAATATAAGTGCCTAAGTGCTACCTACATCTGCCACAGTTTTTACTCTTTATACTAAACTGCTTATTGGCAACCTAAATTCAACATTACTCATTGTTAGACTTTTATCAGACATCTCTTTATTAAGAACAGTTTAAACTTTCTAAATTCAACTTTTATAGGGTTTAATTTTACTTGTTTTTTTCAATGTTAACAGCTTTAAAAGAATAACCCATCTCATTTCCTAGCCTGCAAAGCTTTACAGAGCCAGTGTCTATAACATGAGTTTTTACCTTTCCCTCTTGCTCTACCAATAAACGCGAAATCTTATACGCTCCAATAAGATCAACTTTAGGATCATGAAGCCTAATTATACTGTTTAAATATTCAGGAAAATTTTTATCTATAAATGGAAGGTGAATACACGGTGTTTTATAAGCTCCACCCTCTAGTGGAGAAAGATATTTAAACTTTTCTTTTTTGAAACTAAAGAAAGCTCCAACAGGAGAGCTTTGAGTTGTGTTGCATCCAAAAAATAAAACACAACCTAATACTGTTAAAAGCTTTGCAAACATTTAAAGGCCTATGGTTTAAATGTTTTTTCTTTTTTGCCAGCCTGGGCTTTTGGCATTTTTCCCTCAACATGTGGTGTAGGAGCCACTGCATCACCTTTTTTAGCAATACCATAGGCAACTCTAACTTTTTTCATAATATCGTCTCTAAGCTTAATATCTTCCTTTAATAAAGCTTTTGCAGCTTCTTTACCCTGACCAAGCTTAGCACCTTTATAAGAATACCAAGCACCTGCTTTATTCACGATATCTTTCTTAACTGCAAGCTCAATCATATCACCTTCTAAAGAAATACCCTGTCCATACATAAGATCAAACTCAACTCTTGCAAAGGGAGGAGACAGTTTATTTTTAACAACTTTTACAGCTGTTTTATTTCCAACAACTTCCTCACCATTTTTAATTGCCCCAGTTCTTCTCACATCAAGTCTAACCGAAGAGTAAAATTTTAAAGCATTTCCACCTGTTGTAGTCTCTGGATTTCCAAACATTACACCAATTTTCATTCTCAACTGATTGATAAAAACAACCATTGTATTGCTTCTATTAATAACCCCTGCAAGTTTTCTTAACGCTTGAGACATCAATCTAGCTTGAAGACCCATATGACTGTCACCCATGTCTCCTTCAATTTCAGCTCTTGGGACAAGGGCTGCTACTGAATCAATAACTAAGACATCAATGGCACCTGATCTTACAAGAGTTTCTGTGATTTCTAATGCTTGCTCACCTGTGTCCGGCTGGGAGATAAGCATATCATCAATTTTACAACCTAGTTTTTCTGCATAAGTAATGTCTAGAGCATGCTCAGCATCAATAAAAGCCACTGTTCCACCAATTTTTTGAGCTTGTGCAATAGTGGATAAAGCTAGAGTTGTTTTGCCTGAACTTTCAGGCCCATAAATTTCAATAATTCTTCCTTTTGGCAATCCACCAATCCCTAATGCAATGTCAAGACTTAAAGCTCCTGTACTGATCACTTCAATACCTTCTTGTAATGACACACCATCACCCATTTTCATAATGGAGCCTTTACCGAATTGTTTTTCAATATTAGTTAATGCCAAGTCTAGTGCTTTGGTTTTGTTTGTATCTACAGTTTGTTTCATCAAGACCTCTTTTTAGTTGTTATGTTTAATCTTTTAATCTCTATTTTAATCTGCTCTTATACCTAAAGCTTTTCCAAGCATCTCCCATGCATAAACATTTGAAAGCTCCATAAGTAACTCACGCTTATTACACTCTTTAACTGTCCGCCTTTCAACAAGTTCAATGCCTTCGCCGCACACTGCAAAATAAATTGTGCCCACAGGGTCAGCACTATTTCCTCCCCCTGGCCCAAGCCAACCCGTTGTTGATAGACTAAAGTCACTTTGAAAAAAAAGAGCTCCTTTTTTCGCCATTTCCAATGCCACAGAAGCACTAACGGAAGTTTGTTCATCAATCAATTTTTGTTCTATTCCTAGGCATTTTTTTTTACTAAAATCCTGATAGGCTACCAAACCACCTCTTAACACTCCTGATGCTCCTGGAATAAGAACAAAATCTCGACAAAGCCCTCCACCTGTACAGCTTTCTACTAGAGATAAAGTTTTATTATGTTTTTTAAAATGTTTAAAAATTTCTTCTTTTAACATTTTTCCTCCAATTTAAAATTAATATTACACACAATTTAAAATCTAATTGCAAAAAAAAGAACGTATTGATGACAAGGATTTAAACTTTACAGCCCCAATTAGTTATTCCTATAATGACCGTGACAAAATTAATTCTATCCTTTTAAAGGCAATTAATGAAATCTCTCAAATTGTTTCTCAATCACCTTCTGAAAGAACTGCGTATCTTGGAATTGATTTTATGAGTATTAAAAACTAATGGTTTAATTTTTGTTCTTCGTTTTATTTTTCCAAGAGATTATAGCAAGTCTAATAAGCTGTGAGTTAAAAATCAACGGGCCCTGTATTTTTCTTTGCAAACGCTCCATAACTCACCTCATATAATGCAACATAAAAATATTTAAACCCAGGCCCACTTGGTGACCAACTTTGGTTTTTACACTTTCCACCAAAATCAAAACACTACCAGTGAGCCAGTTAGTTTTTAGAACTGAAATCCAGCATGAAAAATAAGTGTTGGACGAAGCTCGTTTTTAAAACTAATCGCATACATATGAAAACTAAACTCATGATTGGTGTCTCCTAAAATCTTTATAAATTGCTTGGCAACCCCCACATCAGGCTTTGAAATAGGCTGAGCTATCCCTGGGTGATTGTGGAAGAAATGTAATTCTTCAATATCATCTGGTAAGAAACTCTTCTTTTTTCCAACTCCAGATAATGCAGAGACAATATCTTGAAAATTTATTGATGACTGCCTATTTGAAGTATGTTCGGCGTAATGAATATCACCACTTTTGAGTTTGATTTTCAAAATAGCATACTCGACTCCGATAATATCTAGATGTCCCTCTAGTTCTTGGGCCTTTTTATAATGCTTCGATCCCCTTGATGTCTCCCTCTTTATTTTTAGAGCAATCTTTTGCTCATCGGGCCTTAAATCTTCAAGTAAGAGTAATTGTTCCTTAAGGAGATTTTCTCCACTCCAATCAGTGTCATATAAGCGAATCTTTCCTCTATGCTTAAATATAAAGCTTTCCCAGTCTAATTTAGTGTAATATGCAAAACCTAGAATATCTTTCATTAAGATAGGGCTATCACTTTCAACTGCTGTATTAGTCGTAATAACACGACTCTCACTTTTTAGAGATGTTGTTGCAACAGAAACTACATGGTTATAGAGGGTATTAGCGGCAGAGCCTCGGACATGAGTTAAAACGAGTGTTCTATCATGCTGTCTATGAAACATTTTGTCATGTATATGGCCTGGAGCTAATTCTTTTCTCTCGTATGCCTCAACTTCATATGGTAAATAAATGTCTTCAAGTAATTCAGAACAGGACATTGCCATAACATTCACAGAAGTAAATATATAGCTAAAATAGAATACTATTGCTGAAAAAATACTTATTTTCATTCTGCCTCCTCTATTGCTATTCTTGTTTTATGAAAATATAGTATTTTCATATGAGTTGTTTATTGGTAAATATAAATAATGACCTAACTTTATTTCTTCACTGACAATTACGCTTAAACCATTAATACTTTTTCTCATATCTAAAAAACTTTATATTCTAAAATATCCAAGTTATTAAAAACAACCCATCATATCTCCACCGTCACAGGCTTTTTTAAAAACCCTCCTAACTTCAGCTTTATCAAATCTTTGATCTGCAACAAACTGCTGTACAGCAAAGGATGACATTGAAGCTAATAATGTTAAAACAATTAATAATTTTTTTCATTTGTATTCTCCTTTAAAAAATAATGGTTTCTATCTAATCGTTGCTTTTTTATTCATCATCTTCGTGGATATACATAGCAGTAACGCGCAAGTCACTCAATTGACTCCAACCATGTACTATTTATATAGGACTCAAAGATTACTGCCCTCTTTCCTTAATTTGTTGCCACTAAGCTAAGTAGTTAAAATCATTAAGAGCGTATTTATAATTTAAGTATCCACATTTTGGCAACTTTTCTAGGACAGAACCTATTAATTATAATAAAATAAATACAAGGATAAGTTAAAGACCCTTTACACATTGTAAAAGGTTTTGCTCTTTTCAACGCTTATACCTTGTATAACATCAGTTAAAAAGAAACATAAGCGTCCACATAAACAATCCAAATAAAGTGAATACAAGCATTAGCAGCTAAACCAGCAACCAGATCATCTAAAACTATACCAAAACCGCCTTTAACATTTTTATCCAAATACGAAATGGGAAAAGGCTTTACAATATCAAAAAATCGAAAAAGCAAAAAACCTAATATCCACAACGACCACTTATGAGGAACCAAGAATAAAGTCACCATAAGGCCTACAAACTCATCAGCAACAATCTCTTTTAAATCCTTACCCTTGCCATATTTATCCGCCGCAACTATGGCTAGAATAATTAATCCCATGGCTAAGCTCATATATAAAAAAGGGGGTAAATAACTTATGAAAAAAATCACTGGAAAGGCCAAAAGACTCCCCATTGTACCAGGAGCTTTGCTCATACGCCCCACACCAAATAAAGTTGCTATACCTTCTGACCAAGTTTTACTTTGCATATTTTAAACATATCTTTTAATTAGAGCTTAAAGTAAAGAAAAAAGCCTCTTATTAACCACCAAGACTCACCGCCTTAAAGCCTTAAAAACAAAGAAAAAAAACTATTCTAAAGCCTTTAAACACCGTTAAGACAAAGCACTCCCTCCTTTAAAACAAAACCCTAGTCGAGAAACTTAAAAAATAGCCTATCATCTTTGTAAAAAATTTAGCATAATAGACAATAAATGTGTTACTTTAAAAGGCTTTAACAACACACACCCAATCCTAAGGGACGAAATATGAAAAGCTCAGACATTAGGTCTTCTTTTTTAAATTATTTTAAGAAAAATGACCACCTCATTCTTCCTTCATCTTCTTTAATCCCTCACGATGATCCAACGATTATGTTTAATAATGCGGGAATGAATCAATTTAAACCTATTTTCCTTGGCACTCAAACTCCTAAGACTCCACGTGCAACCACTTGTCAAAAATGTATTCGTGCTGGTGGCAAGCACAATGACTTAGACAACGTAGGTTTTACAGCAAGACATCATACTTTTTTTGAAATGCTTGGGAATTTTTCTTTTGGCGATTATTTTAAAGAACGTGCTATTGATTATGCATGGAGTTTTTTAACAAAAGAACTTTGCCTGAACCCTAAAAAACTTTATATCACAGGATTTGAAACTGATGATGAAACTAAAAAAATATGGCTTGAAAAAATTGGAATATCAAAAAATCATTATTCTACTTTTGGAAAAAAAGATAACTTCTGGCAAATGGGAAGCGTTGGGCCATGTGGACCCTGCTCTGAAATCTTCTATGATTTTGGACCTAAAATGGGTTCAGGGCTTAAAAACGTAGTTGGTGGAAGTGGTGATCGTTTTATTGAAATTTGGAATCTCGTTTTTATGCAGTTTAATGAAAAGGAAAGTGAGCAAAAACCCTTGCCAAAACCATCAATTGATACAGGAATGGGTTTAGAACGTATTTCTATGGTCATACAAAATAAAAACAGCAACTATGAAACAGATTTATTTCTACCTATTATTGAAACCGCTTCAAAACTCTTAAATACTCCTTATGATCTAGAGGACCCAGAAAGACATTCAAGTAGAGCGGCTTTAAGGGTTTTAGCTGACCATACAAGAGCAGTTTCTTTTTTAATTGCTGATGGTGTTCTACCAAGCAATGAAGGCCGTGGTTATGTCCTTCGGCGTATTCTTAGACGTGCAGTTCGTTTTAATCACAAGCTTTCTAACACCACCCCAATCTTACCTACCCTTTGTAAACAATTGATCACACAAATGAACAAGTTCTATCCTGAGCTAAAAGAGCGCTCTAAAATAATTTTAGACAATATAGCTGAAGAAGAGTCTAAATTTTTAAAAACTCTAGATAAAGGTGAAGTTCTTTTAGAAAAAGAACTGTCAGCATTAAAGGGGTCAAAAACTTTATCTGGAGAGAGTGCTTTTAAACTTTATGATACTTTCGGCTTTCCTGTGGATTTAACAAAAATCATTTTAGCTGAAAAAGGCTATACTCTTAATGAAAAAGAGTTTAAAGAAAAATTACACTCTGCAAAAACTCAGGCAAAATCTATAAATAAAAAAGCAACTATTTCGTTTAATTTTCCTGAAAGCATAAAAACCTCTTTAAATAGCCTAGAGCCCACTAAATTTACAGGGTATGAAAGTACTCACGGCAAAGGAACTATTCTTGAAATGCATACAGTCGCTGAAGGCAAAATTACTAGTAGTAGTTTTAAAGATTTTTATTTGATTTCTAACACTACCCCTTTTTATGCTGAAGGCGGTGGACAAATTGGAGATAGAGGGTTTTTAACCCATGAGAAAAATATTGCTAAAGTTTTAGATGTTAAAACACTTGATCATCTTTTTGTCCATCTTTGTAAAATGACTAACGGAAGTTTTAAAAGTGGTGATAAAATTTCTCTTTCAGTTGATAAAAACCTAAGACACCAAACTCAACAAAACCACTCTGCAACTCATCTACTACATGCTGCCTTAATTAAAGTTTGTGGCGACAATGTGCAACAAGCCGGGTCATTAGTTAATGAAAACAAATTAAGATTTGACTTCTCCCACAAAGGCCCTGTTGCTAAAGATGATTTAAAAAGAATTGAGCAACTAGTTAATAAAGAAATTCAAAGCGCTAACCCTGTCAAGACAGCGCTTATGAACATCAATGAGGCTAAAAAAACTGGGGCTAAAACACTCTTTGGAGAAAAGTACAGTTCTAAAGTAAGAGTTCTTACCATGGGTGAATTTTCAAAAGAACTTTGCGGTGGAACGCATGTTTCTAATACTAAAGACATAAGTGGGTTTAAAATTAAAACCGAACTTGGAGTAAGCTCGGGGATTAGAAGGATTGAGGGGGTTACAGGAGCTAAAGCTTTTTCATACTTAAATGAAAAAACTGATGATTTTGAAAATGTTGCACTTCACTTAGGTTTTAATAAAAACTCCTCAAGCCAAGATCTTATAAAACAAATATCCAAATTAACTGAAGAAATTAAAGCCTTAAATAAAAAAATTAAATCTAAAATCTCTACTGCCCTTTCTCAAGCTGAAAATATTGATTCTAAATTTGGAATCATTGAGGTCTGTATTTCACACCTTAAAGACTCAGATAGAAATGATTTACAAGATGCTGCAGACAGAGCAAGAAATAAGATGAACAAACCTGGAATCTGTATTTTTACAGCTAAAAAAACAGATAAAGGCTTTCCTATTCTTATTTCAAAAACAAAAGACCTTAAACATTTTAGTGCTAACGATTTTTTAAAAGAACTCATTAAAAAACTAGGTGGTAAAGGTGGCGGAAAAGATGATTTTGCACAAGGAACTGTTGAGTCCATTAAAAATCTAAGCTCAACAGTTACAAGCCTTTTAATTTAAACAAATATGATTTTCTTTTTTATTACTTTGTTGATCTAATTCAGGAAAAAATCCAACCTAAACTCCCCATAAGAGCTAAGACTCAAGCTCCTCTTTAATACTTTTTAACTCTATAAAAAACTCTTTAAGGATATTTTGTGTAAGTCCCCAATGACTCAACACCAATCTAAAAAAAACACCATCTTCTTCTGTGCTAGAAAAGTTCACCATAAAATTCCCACGCTTTAATAAAAGCGCTCTAGCTCTTTTGTTAAACTCTCCTACATCTAGTTTGTCATCTTTAGGAAGTATTTGAAAGCATATGTTCATATATTCAGGGCTTAATTGTAGTTTATATTCTTTAGGCTCTTTTAAAAGATATTCTGTAGTCCAATTTACCAGCTTATCTAAGTGAAGAGCTTTATTTTTAAACTGATCAGTTCCACCCACTTTCCACTGAAACCACACAGGTAAAGAATCTACTTTTCTACCACACTGAATTGCATATGTGCCTATATCGTATGAAGTTTCTTCTTCATCTGCATTGTGAAAAATATATTGTGTTCCCCCACCAGAATTGGCTCCTTTAAGGACATTCTTATGTGATGTTAAAAAAAGCCCCTTTGTTAATGTAGATGCAAAAAGTTTATGAAAATCAATTGTAATAGAATCCACGTCCTTAAGACCCTTAAAAAGATCTTTTTTTCTCTGAAACCAAAGGCCCAGACCACCCCAGGCAGCATCAACATGGTGCCAAACTCCAAATTTTTTACAAACTTCATCAATTTCTCCAATTGGATCAAATGAACCCCAAACAGTTGTTCCTGCAGTTGAAACAACACAAAGAGGCACTCCACCTTCAGCTAAACACTCATTTATTTTTAACTCTAAATCTAAACCAAGCATCTTCTTATCTGGGCCTATTTTTACCTCAACTAATGAGTTTGTCCCCAACCCCATAAGACCCAAGGCTTTTTCAAAAGAATAATGAGCTGCCTTTGAAATAAACACCTTATACTTTGGCAAACCATATAACCCCTGCTCTTTTATTTTTTCATTCTGAGCATATCTAGCACACTGGAGGCCAAGCATATTAGCATAGCTTCCACCTGGAACCATCAACCCTTCAACTTTAGGAAAGCCCACTTTTTTATTAACACCTTTAATCAACTCTTTTTCCATAAGAGTTGCCAGTGGCGCTATTTCATATGTGGCCATAGAGGTATTTAAAATAGAAACTAAAAGTTCACCTACCCACGATTCTTGAGTTGATCCACCGTAGAGTTGATTTAAGAACCTTGGGTTTTGAGTATTTACAGAATTTTTTAAAATAGAGTCTACTAGATTTTTACAATCTCCTAAATATTTTTCATCTTTTAAACTTAGGTCAAAAGACTCCATAAGTTCATTGGGAGATTTTAACCTTGCTAAGGGCTCTTCCTTTAAAAGCAATGCTTTTTCTAAAATATAGGGGAGTAAATCCCTCATAAGTTCTCTTTTTTAGCTTTATATATATGAACAGAGTAAGCACACTCATTGGACATATTAAGCATTTGGTGAGCGCCCTTTGTATCATCAATATTTCCTATAGCTCCTTCAATAAGAAGATTTTGTTCTTTTCCCATTGATCTGAGTTCAATAATTTCACCTTTTAAACACCTAAACCAGCAGTTCACACCTGGGTGTAAGTGGACAGAACTTTTATCTCCTTGGCGCCAATGACAAAACACAAGCTCAACATCTTTATTTTTAAAAAGCACTGTTCTCTCATAACCATGAATATTTTTTACACATTTATGATTTAAAATCAGCTCTTCTTTTACAAATTTATTTAAAATTAGTTCAGGATCCAAAGAAAGGTCTAACCCCTTACAACCTATAACATCAATAACTAAATCTTTAACCCTTTGAAGTTCTTTTTTTCGTTTCATATGAGTTCTTATAAACCTCACAGTGTCAAAAAATTTCTCTGCCTTTTCGCCTTTTGAAATCTGCTCTTTAGCCACACAAGCCATTTCACTCCAATGAAAAAATAAATCCTTATAAGCTTTTGTTAAAGACACACAAGGGTCATAAATATGCCCTGGCTCTGCTGCAGCACCATTAATTTCCATAATTTTAAAATCACCCTTATACAAAGCTTGCCAAGATGAAGATTTTAAATCCAATCTACAATAATTAATGCCTTTAACATTTTTTAAAATATTATTAAAAACCGCATGTGTTTCTTTAGTGATTTTATCACAATCATTTATAAATTTAGTTCCTCTACAGTGGTTACCAATGGGTTCAAGCAAAACCCTCTCATTAAGCTTAAGCACTTTTTTAAGATCAAATTTCATTTTAAAAGGATTAAAATATTTTTTAGCTCTCTTGTTTTCTGCAATAAGCTCTTTAATGGTTTTTACTCCGTCGCCTGAAATACTTAAAAAATCCTTTGATGTAATGGAAGACACCCTCCACTCTTGGTTCTGCCTTATTAAAAAAACACCCAGCTCTAAAGGTTCATCAATAAAATCTTGAATTAAAAAGTTTATTTTTAAAGTCTTATTGCCTATTGCTTCTACTAACTCTCTTAAGTTATCTACTTTAGATACCAGAAACCCACGCTCCCCTTCATCTGGCTTTACCACTAGTGGAAACTCTAAACTTTTTTCATTTAACATCTCTTTAATCTGCTGCTCACTATAAAGCTCCTTGTTTAATAAAATCGTAGTAGGAATAAGTTCTGGAGGAAAAAGTTTAAATGATGCAAATTTTGAAGGGCCACACATACCGCCTGTTTTTAAGCCTGGGTTTACAGTGGTAAAATAAGTTAATTTTCTAAATTTTAGTGAGTTATAAAGATAATATAAAAATACTGGAGCATAAAAAGCTGCAATAGGCCAATTTTCATGATGAAATTTTTCTTTTATTTTATTTAATTTTATTGCCATTATTCATCTCAATTTTATATAAGCACAAAATTTCAAACATAACATCTACCGCTGCCAAAGCTGTAAGTTCAGCTGTATCGTAAGGAGGGCAAACCTCTACAACATCTGCTCCAACTAAGTTTTTAATTCTAAGCCCTTGAAAAAGCTTTTGAACCTCATATGTTGTAAGACCTCCATGAACAGGAGTTCCAGTACCTGGTGCACAACTAGGATCAAGGCAGTCAATATCAAAACTTAAAAAAACAGGCTCCTCTTTTAAACACGAATGTATCCTGTTTAAAACTTCACTTAAAGTTTTTAAACGAACATCATCTACAGTAACATATGAAAGACCATGCTCGACATTAAAATCTAAGTCAGATTTTCCAGCTAAAGGCCCTCTAATACCAATTTGAATGGAAGTCTTTGAATCAATCAACCCCTCATTTACAGCATGCCTTACAAAAGCACCATGGTGATACTCACACCCCCATGCTGAAGAATATGTATCTAAGTGAGCATCAAAATGAAGCAGCGATATGGGCTTTCCATTTTTTTCCTTCAAAGCCCTTAAATGAGCAAGGGTTGTGGAGTGGTCACCACCTATTGAAATAAATTTTTTATTTTTTTCTAAAAGTTTTCCCGTGTACCCTTTAATAAGCTCATATGTTTTTTCAATGGACATGGGAACCACTAAGCAGTCCCCTGTGTCTGCTACATTTAAACCATCAAAAATAGTAAGGTCTCTTGAAAAATGATAGCCTCTGCCCAAGGAAGAAGCTTCTCTAATTTTAGATGGTGCAAATCTTGCTCCAGGCCTATAAGACACACCCCCATCAAAAGGAACTCCAAAAATCGCAATATCTACATCTTTAAAAAGTTCATCTGTTTTCTCAATATGAGGAAGCCTAAAAAAAGTTTTGATTCCTCCAAAGCGAGGCATCTGACGACCACTAATGGGTAAAAAGTGCATATTTGACATGGTTAAGGTGTGACACATAGGTAAAAGAGAGTCAAAATAAGGTCTATTATGAACTCAAATCAAAGCCTAAACTCCATAGAAATTTCAAAGAACCTTATAAAATGGTTTAAATCTAATAAAAGAGACTTGCCTTGGAGAAAATCTGAAAAAAACCCTTATTTAGTTTGGATTTCAGAGATTATGCTCCAACAAACCACCACACAAGCAGTTAAACCCTATTTTATAAAATTTATAAAAAAATGGCCCTGTGTAAGTGACCTAGCAAAAGCTAAACAAGAAGAGATTAATGAGTATTGGGCAGGCCTTGGGTACTATTCTAGGGCTAAAAATATTCTTAAAGCCGCACAAATTATAGACTCTGATTTTAATGGCAAACTTCCTAATACGGCTGAAAAACTTCTCACACTTCCAGGCATAGGGCCCTACACCTCCAGGGCCATTAGCAGTATTTGCTTTAATGAAAAAGTTGGCGTTGTAGATGGAAATGTTCTTCGAGTTTACAATAGGCTTTTAGGACAAAAACTAAAGTGGTGGGAACAAACTTTCTTTAAATCTACTCAAAGGTTTTCTGACACACTTTGCCAAACTGCTCCTCCTGAAATTATCAACCCTGCTCTTATGGACTTAGGCTCAACTATTTGCACCCCTAAAAAAGTAGTCTGCTCACTATGCCCCTTAACTAAAACTTGTAAAACATTTAAAAAAGGACTTCAAAACAAACTCCCACTGCCAAGACCAAGAAAACAAAAAGAGTTTTGGCAATATAGTGTTTATAAAAACTGCTTAGGCTCTAAGTCCCTTTATGCGGTAAATGCAAAAGACATGAGCTCACCTATTTTAAAAAAAAATATGCTTCCCATTGGCTCTTTTAAAAAACTTACCATAAAACCTAAAAAATATGATTTTATCCACACCATCACCAACCATAACCTCTTTATTAAGTTTGTAGACAACCCAAAGTCTGGACTAAAGCCCCAAAAAATAGGAAAACTACAACTTAAACAAAAAACACCATCATCTCTCATGGAAAAGATTTGGCAACACCCTAACTTCTATGAAAGCATCTAATTTAATGAAAGCCTTAAACCTCTTAATCTTTTTCCTAAGCATACAAAGCCTTGCCTCCATTGAACTTAAAGATTACTCAATTTCTAATGAAGTAAAGTGGCAAAAGTTAGCGATAAAAAACACCTCAACCCTTCGACAAGCTTTTGAATCACCATCAAAAAATTCAATCTTTACAATTCGTGAATTTAAGAATCTTAAAGAAAAATCTTTAAAAAAAAATGTCCACGCTTGGTTAATTGACTACAGCTCTTACGGTTTTAAAGTGACTCAAAAAGCCCCTCTTAAACTTAATGAAATGACCTATGGATACTTAGTGGAAGCTTTACACAAAAGCTCTAAAAAAATCTTTAAGCAATACATAAGTATAAAAAACAACAAGCTTGTTACTCTAACCTGCCACTCAAACAAAGTTAACAGTGAGTTCATTGCTTGTGGAAAGTCTTTAAACAGTTTTAGTTGGAAAAAATAGACTCTAGATTAAATAAAAAAGAAAAAACGGGCCCTCTTACAAACCTACGGTGACAGTTTTTAATGAAGCTAAGTCCTTTCGGTGGCGCGCTAAGATCATGGCTGAATTCGTTTTCACTAATGATAAGTCTTTTGAATTAAAAGCGACGTAAGCGGTCTAAAACACTGACTTTTACCCACAAATAGATCTAGGTTTTATAATTTTAAAATCAAAATAATATTAAACTCCAAATTGATTTTAAGAATTGGAGTTTTTGTGAATATTAAAAATGAATTTAAAAATACTCAACTTGGTGATAAAGGACTTAACCACAGACTTGAATACCTTGCTGAGGCTTTCAGTAAAAATAATGGTGAGTCTATCTCTTTTTCATGCCAAGATTGGAAATCTTCTAAGACGGCTTATAGATTCTTTGATAATGACAACTTTCAGGCTGAAGAAATTCTCAAACCTCACATAAAACAAACGCTCAACAGAATGAATGCTCTAGATGAAAATGATATGTCTTTAATTTTACATGACTCAAGTGAAATAACTTTCTCAAAAAATAAAGTCTTTCAAGGCAACGCAGGATACTTAGGGTCCTACATAGATCATCGAAATGGTA
The DNA here is from genome assembly GCA_965205365.1 of Bdellovibrionales bacterium. Classification (GTDB taxonomy): domain Bacteria; phylum Bdellovibrionota; class Bdellovibrionia; order Bdellovibrionales; family UBA1609; genus JALZUR01. Next base: position 490,270 of record CBDBGT010000005.1, on the reverse strand, counting down.
AAGAGTACGATACACCAGGTTTAATGATATATTCATCTCTTGCTCTATGAAGTAAAAGGGGAGTTCCTTTAGGTTTAGTGAATGAAAAAATGTGGTCTCGTGATTCTAAAAACAGAAGAAAAATAAGAAAAGCTGGAAAGCAAGTGCACATTTGTGACCGAGGTGCGGATATGTATGAGTTATTTTTTAATTGTATCAGTTTTGGTACAAACTTTTTAATTCGTGGAGTTCATGATAGGTGTACATCAAGGAAGAGAAAGTGAACTGGTATAAACTTCGTTGGAATATAGAAGTGTATTTTAAGACGTTAAAATCAGGTTTTAGTGTAGAGAAAAGTCGTTTAAGGAGTTTAGAGAGGATCAAAAAGTATGTAGCGTTTACGAGTGTTTTAGCTTGGCGAATATTTTGGATTTCAAAGATTTCTAGAGTTGATTGCGAAGTAAATGCAGATCACTGTTTTACAAAAGAGGAACAAGTTTTGTTATCAAAATTAGAAGAGCAGTCAGGCAGGTTATTAGGAGCAAATGGTAGCTTGGCAAAATTTGTAAAATCGTTTGCAAGACTAGGAGGTTATTTAGCAAGGAACTCTGACCCACCTCCAGGCCAACAAGTTCTGTGGAGGGCCATGATAAAATTTAATGATATTAAAACAGGTAATAACTTATGATTTGTGGGTAAAAGTCAGCCTAAAACCGCGCCCCCCTATGAATGCAAAATCAAATCTTTTAGAGCCTCCCAGTCTTTTGGGGTCTTGATTTTTAAGAGTTGGTATAAAATCTTAACCAAAGTTTTATTTTTTTTAAAATAAAACTCACTATATTTACGCCTCATATTAAAACACTCAAATACCATTAATCTCAGATTAATACGCAAAAAAAATAGTTAACCACTTTACTCCCATAGATATAAAGTTTTTAAAGCACTGTGCCGAAAGGCTAGATATGAATAAAATCATACCACTTTTATTTATATTCACTCTAATTGGCTGCAATGAGAAAGACGGAGTAGAGTTTTCTTCTCATGACCTGCCAACTTTAAGAGGGAATACAAGTCTTAATTTTGGTGAAGTTGCTGTTGGAGAAAGTAAAAGCCTTAATTACGAAATCAGAAACGTTTCGCCACTAAAAATTCACTCTAAAAGCTTTAAACTTAGTTCTAAAGAAATCAATACCCAAAACTATTTTCCTTTTAAGTTAGAGCTAGGCACTTGCAAAAAGACTTTAGAAAGTATTCATAAGTGCGCTTTAAAAATAACCTATACACCTACAAAACAAGAAACCCTTAATACTAGTACACTGACCATTTAATCTTTTCCCCTGTAACCCATTTTTTCACGAGCCTCATTTTTTGTAAAAAACCATCCTATGGTAACAGCTTTGTTATTAATGTAATCAACCCATGCCTCAGTTTTTTTTGTTAAAAGTTTTATTGATGGAATTCTTGTTTTTCCTAAACACTGTCGAGAATACATACCAATAGCAATCTCTGCTTGATTTAGCCAACTTCCATGCTTTGGAGTGTAGTATATTTCAAACCGACTCCATATCCTATGAGCTTCTGTTTCCCCATACTCTCTTACAAGTGATGTTTTAGTGTGAATATTTAAATTGTCCATAACTAAACTAATTTTTTTTGCTTTTTTATATTTAATAGATAGTTTCTTTAAAATTTGTGCAAACAAAACACTTTTTCTATTAGGAGTAATCTCAACAACATATTTGCCACCGAAGGGCTCAACTGCCACAAAGGCATTGGCTGTACCATTTCTCTTGTATTCATAGTCTACCTTTTTAGAACTGCTGGCTTCCATTAAAACAGGAGCACGACTGTCTTCAAATAAAACTATAGGCTTTTCATCAAGGCAAACTAAAGGGTAGTCTTCACTATCGCCTCTTTCATACAGATCTAATATAGACTCCATTCTTTGGATATACTCGTCTGTAAGCTCAGGAACACACCACATTCTTTGCTGCCAGGGTTTTACATCGTGTTCACGTAAGATTATTCTGATTTTTTCTTTTGAAATTGACCCTACAATACCGCTGCCCTCAGCTTGTGCTTTAACAAGTTCTAGAGTCCAACGATCAAACCCTTCTGGAGGATTACTGCATACAAGAGCTACAATGTTTGATTTAACCCTTTCATCAAACACCTTTGGTTGCCCAGGTCTTGGGTCATCTTTTAAACTACGATCTAAACCTAAATTAGCGTAGTTACTGCACGTATTTGTTACTGTTCTTGTCGTAATGTTGAGCACGTTTGCCACGTCACTTCGAGTCTGCCCATTGTTGCGTAAAATAAGCGTCATAGCTCTAATAACTTCGTGTCCTGGGGCGCCTGATCGAACATGTTTTTTTAACTTAAGTAGATCCTCATCCTTGAGAAAAAATATTTCCATGTTGACAGTATATGCTTAAAATACTTTTTTTCTATGACTCATGGGGGAAAAGATTAAATGGTCAGTGTACTAGTACACCGTGTCACTAATTTTTAAAAGGTCAACAATTTTTGCAATCTTTTGATTTTGATTTTATAATTTTATAAAGCCATGGAGGGCGGTATGAAAAAAGAAGTTAAAATCAAACTAAAGACAAATGAAAAATCCCGGTTGAATAAATTCATTAAAAAAGGCACCGCTAAGGCCCGTGAAATTACTCGGGCTAGGGTTCTGCTCTTAAGTGATAGTGGAAAATCTCCTTGTCTTGTTTCTGATGCTCTTGGCCCTACGAAAAAAACTATTCAAAATATTAAAGAGCGCTATCTTGAGAGTGGACTTGAGCGAGCCCTTTACGATGCCCCTAGGCCGGGACAACCCACTATATTCAATGGTAAAGCAAGGGCTAAAATAACAGCATTGGCCTGTAGTGATGCCCCCAAAGGATATGCAAAATGGAACCTTCGTTTATTGGCTGATAAAGCCGTTGAGCTTAATATTGTCAAAAGTATATCTCACAAACATATCAGTCGAATTTTAAAAAAAACGAAGTAAAACCTCACCTTAAAAGGCAATGGTGTTTGGGCAAAATAGATGCTAAATTTATTGCTGATATGGAGAATGTACTTGATCATTACGAGAAAGAATATGATCTTAAAAATCCCTTAATATGCTTTGATGAGAGGCCCTGTCAGCTTATTGAAAACATTTTAGTGCCTACTCCCACATCTGTAGGGAAAGAAAAAAGGGAAGACTACCACTATAAGCGTAATGGCACCTGTGTTGTTTTGTTAGCCATGGAACCTAAAACGGGTAAAAGAATTGTTGAAGTGAGGGAGAGAAGAACAAAAAAAGATTATGCAAGATTCATTGAAAAAGTAATGAAAGAATACAAAGGTGGAGATAAGTTAACTTTGGTTCAAGATAACCTGAATACTCATAATGCCTCGTCTTTTTATGAAAATTTTTCTCCTAAAAAAGCTTTTAAAATTATGAAAAAGTTTAATATGGTTTACACTCCTAAAAAAGCGAGTTGGTTGAATATGGCGGAGATAGAATTTTCGGCGCTATCTAAACAATGTTTAGATAGGAGGATTAAAGATATGAAGACTATGACCAAAGAAGTTGAAGCATGGGGTAAGAAAAGAAATAAGGACAAAGTAAAAATTAATTGGCAATTTACCAAAGAAAAGGCTCGAAATAAATTTGAAAAGATATACAGAAATATTAAAAATTAGTGACACGGTGTACTAGTATAAAAATATTGTACAAATATGACTCTGTTTTAGAGTCATATATGCTTATTGATAATGTGCAAGCTAAAGGAACTGAAGTAAAAATTTCTATTACAAGCCCTATGGATGGAACCTATATTAACCTTAGTAACCAAAGTGCTTTTAGAGTTTCTGGAACATGTTCTGGGGGGGGGGGGGGGGGGGGGGGGGGGGTAGTTATATTCTCACATGGGACAAGTTTAATTACTTGTTCTAACACAAGCTTTAGCGGTGATATTGATTTTTCAAGCTTAAATGATGGTACAATTTCACTCACTGCTACTATAACAAGTTCTAGTGGAAACTCTAAAACTTCAAACCCACTTAACTTAGTTAAAAACACAGAGCTTCCAACAATTTCTATTACAAACCCTACAAGGGGAACTTACATTAACCTTAACAACCAAAGTGCTTTTAGGGTTTCTGGAACATGTTCTGAAAATGGTGAACTTATTACGTTTTCACATGGGACAAGTTTAATTACTTGTTCTAACACAAGCTTTAGCGGTGATATTGATTTTTCAAGCTTAAATGATGGCACAGTTTCACTCACTACTACTATAACAAGTGCTAGTGGAAATTCTAAAACTTCAAACCCACTTAATTTAGTTAAAAACACAGAGCTTCCAACAATTTCTATTACAAACCCTACAAGCGGAACTTACATTAACCTTAACAACCAAAATGCTTTTAGGGTTTCTGGAACATGTTCTGAAAATGGTGAACTTATTACGTTTTCACATGGGACAAGCTCAATCACCTGTTCTAACGCAAGCTTTAGCGGTGATATTGATTTTTCAAGCTTAACTCATGGCACAGTTGCATTTACCGCTACTATTACAAACACTGCTGGAAATTCTAAAACCTCAAACCCACTTAACTTAGTTAAAAACACAGAGCTTCCAACAATTTCTATTACAAACCCTACAAGCGGAACTTACATTAACCTTAACAACCAAAGTGCTTTTAGGGTTTCTGGAACATGTTCTGAAAATGGTGAACTTATTACGTTTTCACACGGGACAAGCTCAATCACCTGTTCTAACACAAGCTTTAGCGGTGATATTGATTTTTCAAGCTTAACTGATGGTGCTGTTGCACTTACCGCTACTATTACAAACACTGCTGGAAATTCTAAAACCTCAAACCCACTTAACTTAGTTAAAAACACAGATCTTCCAACAATTTCTATTACAAACCCTACAAGCGGAACTTACATTAACCTTAACAACCAAAATGCTTTTAGGGTTTCTGGAACATGTTCTGAAAATGGTGAACTTATTACGTTTTCACATGGGACAAGTTTAATTACTTGTTCTAACACAAGTTTTAGTGGTGATATTGATTTTTCAAGCTTAACTCATGGCACAGTTTCACTCACTGCTACTATAACAAGTTCTAGTGGAAACTCTAAAACTTCAAACCCACTTAATTTAGTTAAAAACACAGGGCTTCCAGCAATTAATATTACAAGCCCCATAAGTGGAACTTACATTAACCTTAGTAATGAAAGTGCTTTTAGCGTTTCTGGAACATGTTCTGAAAATGGTGAACTTATTACGTTTTCACATGGGACAAGCTCAATCACCTGTTCTAACGCAAGCTTTAGCGGTGATATTGATTTTTCAAGCTTAACTGATGGTGCTGTTGCACTTACCGCTACTATTACAAACACTGCTGGAAATTCTAAAACTTCAAACCCACTTAATTTAGTTAAAAACACAGGGCTTCCAACAATTAACATAACAAGCCCCATAAGTGGAACTTACATTAACCTTAACAACCAAAGTGCTTTTAGGGTTTCTGGAACATGTTCTGAAAATGGTGAACTTATTACGTTTTCACATGGGACAAGCTCAATCACCTGTTCTAACGCAAGCTTTAGCGGTGATATTGATTTTTCAAGCTTAACTCATGGCACAGTTGCATTTACCGCTACTATTACAAACACTGCTGGAAATTCTAAAACCTCAAACCCACTTAACTTAGTTAAAAACACAGAGCTTCCAACAATTAACATAACAAGCCCTACAAACGGAACTTACATTAACCTTAACAACCAAAATGCTTTTAGGGTTTCTGGAACATGTTCTGAAAATGGTGAAACCATTATGTTCTCACAGGGCACAGGCTCAACCACCTGTTTAAACCAAAGCTTTAGTGGTGATATTGATTTTTCAAGCTTAAATGATGGCACAGTTTCACTCACTGCTACTATAACAAGTTCTAGTGGAAACTCTAAAACCTCAAGTGGTTTAAATCTAATAAAAGACATTAAACCACCTACTATTAGTATTGGAGACCCTTCCATTACAACAATAAGTAGTTCAAACCCTGTAGACTTTCCTATAACTGTAAGCCAAAGTCCTAGTAGTATAAATCTACAAAACAGTAGTGTCAGCCTTATTGGAACTATTACAAACTGTATAGTTTCAGTAACAAACGGAACAACTATTAATCCAAGTGTTAGAGTTTCAAACTGCAGTGCTGAAACTGGAAATATTCAAATTAGAATTGCTTCTGGTGTTGCACAAGATGTAGCTGGAAATTTCTCTAATGTATCTAATTTAAGCACTGCTGTTGCTGTGCAAAATTTTTCAGGAACTCCTTTTAAAGCTAAATTTAGCATTAATAGCAGTGATTTAAATTTAAACCTTAATTTAAGTTCTTCTTATACATATAATTTTATAGTTCATTGGGGTGATGGGAATTCAGGAATTGTCACTTCATCAAGTGACTCAGATAAAAATCATACTTACTCATCTGAAGGAGTTTATACAGTTACAGTCACTGGACGCTGCCCATATCTTAGTTTTAAAGACAGTCTTCAAATAATTGAAGTAACAGAACTAGGAGACACAGGGTGGAAAAGCTTTAATAGGATGTTTTATGACGCAAACAACTTAATCCTTGTTAATGGTGGTGTAACTACTCATGTTACTGATATGAACTATATGTTTTATTCTGCAGATGCAGCAAACCCTGACACCTCTAACTGGGACACTTCTAACGTTACTTCTATGGACGCTATGTTTTATTCTGCAGATGCAGCAAACCCTGACACCTCTAACTGGGACACTTCTAACGTTACTTCTATGGACGCTATGTTTTATTCTGCAGATGCAGCAAACCCTGACACCTCTAACTGGGACACTTCTAACGTTACTTCTATGGACGCTATGTTTTATTCTGCAGCTTCTTTTGATCAAGACATTAGTTCATGGGATGTTTCTAATGTTACCTCTTGTGATGATTTTTCAGCTAATACTTTAGCTTCTTGGACTCGTACTGAAAAACCTACTTTTACACACTGTTCCCCTGGATATTAATCCTATAAAATAAACTATGCTCTTAAGAGATTGGAAACCTGCAATGAGCAGGTTTGCCATTGAATAGTAAGGGCTTACGTTTAGGGAGGCCCCTTATAAACTTTCTAGACAAGAATTCATAGGAGGGCGGTTTTAGGCTGACTTTTACCCACAAATCATAAGTTATTACCTGTTTTAATATCATTAAATTTTATCATCGCCCTCCACAGAACTTGTTGGCCTGGAGGTGGGTCAGAGTTCCTTGCTAAATAACCTCCTAGTCTTGCAAACGATTTTACAAATTTTGCCAAGCTATCATTTGCTCCTAATAACCTGCCTGACTGCTCTTCTAATTTTGATAACAAAACTTGTTCCTCTTTTGTAAAACAGTGATCTGCATTTACTTCGCAATCAACTCTAGAAATCTTTGAAATCCAAAATATTCGCCAAGCTAAAACACTCGTAAACGCTACATACTTTTTGATCCTCTCTAAACTCCTTAAACGACTTTTCTCTACACTAAAACCTGATTTTAACGTCTTAAAATACACTTGTGCAAAGGATGGTGGTAATGAATACTCAAAATCAATTAAAAATTGATTTTTCTCTTGGACCCTTGTGTTGTCCCAAAGTTCTAATGACTTTTTGGATAACTTTATTTTTTACTCGAACAGATTCAACTATTCTAATTGAAATACTTCCATTTGGCTTTTTCATTTCTCGGATAAACATAGCTCTTAGAATTACTAGCTTAGACAGGCTTGTAAACAAGAAAAGGGGACACTACATTTTAGGTTTTAGGCTTTTTACACTTTTCTCCTGCTTATATTTGAACTCAAGAGAATATCATCTTTACTTGTAAGTCTATCTTAAAATTTTCCAACTACATTAAAAAACCACCCATAACTATCAAAACTAAAATTTATAAGATCATCATTAAACTTTGTAAAGTTAAAGCCTGTTCCCAATTTAAAATTATCCCCAAGATGATAGTCTAAACCTACTAAAAAACCTTTTTGCAAATCTTTTGACTCTTTAACCTGAACAAGTCTGTACTCAAAAATACCATCCCATTTTTTAATAAGATGATACCGTAGTCTAATTTGCTCAAATGTAAGAGTTGTATCCACCCACACACCACTGTTTCTATTGACTCTTTGAGAACCAATTTTTTGAGCATGCCTTGCACCTAGTTCCCAGCGCCTACTTAAATCATATGTTCCTTCAATAGAAGCAATATGAACCTTCTGATTGCTGCGAGCATTAGCTTGTGCTTGTGAATCTAAATCATAAAGGTACGTATATCTAGCAAAAAAATTCCAACGATCCCTCACAACAGGTCTGAGTGCATAACCTAAATTACCCTCTATATACCTTGCTAAGGCTTGAGTCGTATCTGTTGGATCTTCAGATAGAGAATAATCAGCCTCTAAAAACCAAGTGCTAGATGGACTCATTTTAAATTTTAAAGAATTTGTTAATAACAACTGATCCAAATTTTGCACACCTCTATTCTTTACTAAAGAGGCCTTAGAAGATGCTGTAATATCTTTATCTTTTGTATAAACAAACCCCAAGCTTACAGCATTTTTACTTGTAATATCTCCTGTTAAATCGTTTTCAAGATCTCCTATTTGATATGAAAATGTTATTGATAGCACCCTATTTAAGTTATAATCTAAGCCATATAGTTGGTTGATTCCAGAACCACCTCCTGTTTCTTGAAATTGATTTTCTGTAGTCATTCTTATTCCATTTTTAAAGCTCTTACTTTGCCCAAGAGTAATCCCGTTAGCAACAGGGCCACTTAAATTATCTACAGACTTATCTAAGTTAACATACACCTTATGACTTTCTGTTACATTATAGCCAAGACCTGCTACTACAGCCTCTCCCTTATCTCCATTAGAGTACTCTGTATTTCCATCCCATTTACGAGCAATCTTAAACTTAGATCCTAGCGCTACACGATCATTCTTTCCATAGCTGCCCTTATCCTTAATAACTCTTTGTCCCTTCACATAAGCACTCAAACCAGGTTTTAATTTTTGACTATACTTTAGCCCAATTAAATGCCCTTCTTTTTTAGGTGCGGATAACGCCTCACTGCTATCAATACGATACTCTACACTACTTGTAGCAGCACCCTCTTTAAGCCTTCTACCATAAGAAACTATAAACGTGTTTTTATCTAAAACACCTATCTCTTTAGAAAAAACCATTTTAGATTTAACAATATCCTTTTTATTAACATCAATTTCAAAATCATAACCGTATTCTTTTAAATCATTTTGCGCCTGTCTTCTTGCAGTAGAAAAACCTTCTTCATAGTCCCTATACCATGTAGAAAAAACACCTTCTGTTTTTGACTCCACAAAATCATTTAAAAAAAATTGTGATTCCACACCCCATGCTTTAGCTTCTCTAAGAGGAACTACTGTCACAGGCTTTGAAATAAAACTCAGCCCTCCATCTGTTGATATAAAATTGAATCTTGACTGAATATCTTTTGTCTCTGAAGTCTCAGCCTTAACAAAGCTCTCCTTACCTAGTCTTAATGTTGCATCTAAACCTGAAAGGTTATATTCCGACTCAGCCCTACTTTCCTGGACATAGGTTCCACCTATAGAAACATAATCGCCAACCCATTGTTCAAGCCTTCCTCCATAAGTATGAGTATTTACACTGCCTCCTGTATCATTATATTCATAATCTACAATTAAATGATATTTATTACTTCCTATTCCATTAGGATCTATAACTTCATCAGAGGACTGCATTACAAATGTTGTTAAGGGTTGTGTAAGAACAAGCCTTCCTGCTAAATAATCAAATTCGTAGTCTTCATAAGGTTTTAATACAATCTGCTCTTTTAAGCGCCCTGAGTCTCGATACCTAATCTCAATGACTGCTTTTTCAGAGCCCTGGACAACATCATTGTGCTTTAATATATATAATCTACTGCCTGTGCCCAAAAACTCATTGTGACCAAAAAATGTTTCTGGTTCAGAAATAAATCCTGTAATCTTTGTTTTTTCTTCACCAAATTTTGTTTGAGATTTAGATTTGTGCTTTATATGTCCCCCATATAAAGTTCTATTGTATTGTGAAAATAAAGTGTTGGTTAGATTAGAGTTTGCATTACCCCACATGGCATAAGACTTGTCCACTTCAACTTTTATATAAAATTTTCCTAATGTTGGAGCTGTTTGAGTAGCTGTTGAATTGTCACCGTATACAGGGTAATATCTGTCTGGATCTAATCTTCTAAATAACGCCTCAGAATTTTTACGCTGTAACCCTTTAAAAATATCCCTAACATCTCCTTGTGTTGTATCCAACTGTGACGTGATTAAGTACTTTCCTTTAATTTTTCCTTTTAAAAAATATGCAAATCTACCATCCAAAAATACTTTTCCATCATATCTATCTGTACCAGCTATTCCTGCAATTTTCTCACTTAAGCGATTCTCTCCAACCCTCATATCTGCAAGCCCAACCATGAAAAAATATTTTCCAGAAACATCTACACTAAATGGTACAGTAAAAATCTCATTGTTTATTTTATCTTGAATATCAATTTTAATTTCATGTTTTCCTATTGGGAAATGCTCTTCAATAACAAATTTACCTTGCTCATCCACTTGAATAGACTGACCTCTATAAGAAATAAAATGATCCTTTGGTATATTGTTACCAACAAGCCTTAAACGACTGCCTCTTATTACAATATTTTGTTTTTCAACGCTAGAACGGCCCCAAATTTTAGCAATGGCATTAGATTCAACAAAACTATCCTTTTCATCTAAGTTCTGGTTTATAGGTTTTTTAATAAAAGTGATTTTTTTAACTCTTACAATATCAAAAACTTTCTTTGAACTAAAAACTTTAAATTCATAATATAAGGAGTCTCCAATATTATATTTTTTTTCATCAAATTTATACTCTATATCATAAATAGAGTTTGAATCTCCCGTTAAAGTCTGAATATCTATTCGAGAGCTAAGCTTTCCTTTTTTAAATATTTTAAGCTCCCAATTTTTAATAAACGGCAGGTAATTTGTATAAACTTTAAATTTAAGACTGCCTGATTTAAGCTCCACTTCTTCTTGAGTAGTGATTTCTAGCTTTGGAGATGTTATCCCAGAATCTTCTGTGGCCCATATGGCAGCACCATTTTTTAAACGAACCCTCCCCTCATAAAAAACATCAACTCTTCTTTGAAGTTGAAGTTCATTATCTAAGTCTTTTTTTATTTTAACTGTTGTCACATCTTTAGAGTCTAGAGTTTCACCCTCTTTTTCTTCTTCAGATGCAGGACTTCTCAGTTTTCCAGGTTCAGGATAATCTTCTCCAAAACCTTGTGCTTCAAACACTCCATTGGTTTCTTTAGGGTAACCCTTTGTAAATGCTGCCGGCACTCGACCTTTTGCATTATCTAACTTCAGATTCCCTGGAGCAATCTTTGCATTTGAAACCCCTACCGAGAAAAACAACAGGTAGAAGACAAAAGCTTTTTTATCTACTCTCCTCTTTATTTTCTCCATCATATTCCCCACTTAACGTTCTTGTTATGCTCTTTACTTTATATTTAAATTTCTTAAGCTTCTTTAAACTATAATAACTTCTTTGCTCCATAGTAAAACTATCAATTGGATCAGAGAATTTAATATCCTCTTGAATGTCACCAACAAATTGAACTGGAAGAACAAGTCTTGCAGTCTCACGAGTTCTTAATTTTTTAAGTTTCCAAACTCCATTACTATAGTCTCCTTGAGAAATCTTAGGAGCAGACATGACACTTAAATATTTTTCATCAATATAATCTTTAATTTCAATATTTGAAGCAATCTGTTTTCCTACATTCTGAATTTCAATAATGTAATTAAACAACTCTCCCTCATAAATATCTTTTCTTGATACTGATTTTTTCACCCTTACTTTAGCAGTGTTATTAACTTTTATCACACTTTTTTGTACATCTGGTGTCAGTCCACTATCCACTTGATTCATTGAAAAATCCGTATAGCTTGCAAGCTTCACTGGAGTAGTAAAATTGTTTAATTCAAAAGCCCAAACCATATCCACAGCCTGACCTGGGAAAACCTCTTTAACCAACCAAACCCCTCTAGGGCTATATTTTGTATCTATTGCAATATTTCTATTTATAGATTTTAATGATTTTTCATCAAATAACGGTTTAATTTCAATATTTGTTGCCACAGCAGGGCCGTTGTTTCTTATTGTATATTTATATGTAACATATGGGGTATTTACTTTTTTCTTTAAAGCTTTAATTTCAATATTAATATCTGATTTATTCTCAACCACATACTCTTTATTATAAATATCAGCCTGTGTATTTAAATCATCTTTATCAATTTTGTGCCTTTTTATTCTAATAAAAGCCTTTGTGTTAGAGGTTTTAAATTTTACTTTTGCTCTAATCCTTAAAACTTCAGTATCTTTATACTTAATATTTTTAACTTCCCACGTTAAATTCTTTACACTACCTTTTGTAGGTTTTGTTTGAATCAACTCTAAGGACGGACTGATTTGAAAATCTAAATCTGACCTCTTCACAAATGCTGGACCTAGGTTAGACTGTGAAATGATAAATTCAACCTCTTCTCCCTCCTCTAACTTATCTTTAGATCCAGATATTTTGACCACATAATCAACTCCTTTATTTATTTTCACAGCTACAGTAGTCGTATTGCCTTTATGAGAAACCTCAGTCTGCTTCATATCTACAGCATCAAAAACATTAACCAGTTCGTCCTTATTGCAGTTATAAGCAGGCTTTACTCTTAACGTCATTGTTAATGATTCTTTAAAACCTAATTTATCTACCCTTAGGGTTTTTTTCTTAAGATCACCAGTAGTTGAACGAGATGAAACCAATATTAAACACCTGTCCAAACGAGGGTTTAATTTAAGGTCTTTTGCCATTGCAGGACCCTGGTTACTCACAAAATAGCTTAATTCAAACTCCTCACCTAAGTTAATATTTTTAACGTTAGAAGAGATTTTTGTTAAAAGATCAGTCTCATTATTCACTCTAAGCTTAGGTGAAAATGAATCTTTAGAGATAATTGTAAAATCTTGCTCCATTTTAATTTTGTTAATTTTATCCTCAATAACAAAACCTCCAGCTCCTGGAGCTACTTCTGATGCCCATATCAATTCAGCTTTCTCATAAACCTTAAGACTTGGAATCAACCATAAATTAGCACCAAAATTACTGTTTCTAGATACGGATACATCTTTACGTTTAATTAAATTACTATGAATAGTGTCTTTGACTATAATGTTGTTTGCCATAGCTGGGCCCATATTTTTAACTCTAATACTTGTTAAAATTTCATCACCCTCATGAGCCTGAGACTTACTAAACTCTTTTACTAATATGATATTTGTTTTACTTGCCACACTAATTTTAACCACATCAACAGAGTTACTTACTAAATCTTTTTGTTCATGAGTAAATTTTTCTACTGAATCTATAATGGTAGCGCCACCAGTTCCTTCTAAAATTTTTACAAATGTTTTCATTTCAGCAGATTCACCTTTTAATAATTCTAAAATAGTCCACCTTACACCAGAAGCACTTCCTTTATTTACCTTAAGATCTCCTAATTTAATAAGTGATGGGTCAATAATATCTTCAAGAACTAAATCTTGAGCTACAGCTGGACCTTTATTTATAATTTTCCAAGTTATTAACACCTCATCACCTTCTTCAGGATAAGCATTAGATACTGTTTTTGTGAGAATAATATCAGAATTGTTTAAAATCTGTATTTCATCTTCAAAAATATCTTTTGTTAACTCTAAATCAATTTGATCTAGCGAAACATCATAAACCATTCCTCTAAGGAGAAAGGATCCTGATCTAGGTTTGGGCTTTAGTATAAACAAAATTTCTTCTGAATTTTCATAATCAATAAAGTCAACGCTCCATATATTGTCCTTAAAGCTCCCCTTTGTAGGTTTTGTTGACAACAACTCAAACTCTTCGTCAAATGATACGGCCATCTCTACATTAGTAGCCTTAATTGGTCCTTTATTATAGGCTTTTACTAAAAATCTAATTTCATCACCTTCATTAGCTGCCTTAATATTAAATGATGATGCAATTACAAGATCTAAATTGTTCTTAACTTCAATAAACAAGGTCTCAATATCTTTTGTTCTATCTATATCTACCTGTTCTGTATATACAGCTGCTACCCCTATTAACATTTGTGTATTCGCAGATCCTATCTTAGCGTTAGCATTTATTTTTGCCACCGCTTTTTCACCACTCATCAATGTTCCAACAATCCATTTGCCCTTTTTAACCACACCATGTGATACAGATATATTCTGTTGGTTAATAAGTTTACCCTCAATAAGATCTATCACTAACTTAGTGGCTGCAGCAGGGCCATTGTTAACCCCCGTAACCACATAATTAAAGTTTTCACGTTCATCTACTTGAGTGTGATTTAAATTTGTAACAATATTAAAATCTAGCTCATTCTTAATTCTACCAATTGCAGCAATATCTTTAACACCTTTTTGCGTTTGTAAACCTTCATAAATATAGTGAGCTACTGGCAGTACGAATTCCTCATTACTAGTTAAGACTTTAACTTTAGCATTGAATTCTAATTTTGCCCCTGATTTTCCCTCTAAGCTTTTGATAAACCACCTGTTGCCGTTATAGTTTCCTAAACTTGATTTAATCTCACCATGCAATTCAAATTGCTCTGGTAGTGGCAGACTGATCTCTAAGTTAGACACATCAGATAAGCCTTTGTTTTTAACCTGTGCCACGAATTTAACAATATCTTGTTCATGGGGAGCTGTATTGTCTACGTCCACTAAAAATTTTAAATCAGGAGTAACATTTTGTATTTTACCCATAATAGTTTTAGCCCTATTCATGGATAATATTTTATTCTTTTCAGCTAAACCCCTAAAATCAGCAAAACCTTGAATAGAGACTTTTCCATCATTTAAATCTAATGGCAAATCACTTAATTCTTGTGTTAATTTTTCAAACTTATTAACTTCAGATTCTTTAATGTTTGATTTAGAAACATCAAACAAAATGCTTTCTGAAACTTTTTTTGACTGAAAGAACTTACCTTCTGAAAGAATTGGAATCCTCACTCCAAAATTAAACTTTGTAAATAATCCGCCTGTTATTTTTACAACCCTTGGGTTTTCAGTAGTGAATGTTGAGTTCTCAGGTAGAGTTTCAGGATCTACTTTTAGTATATAGTGATGACCTCTATTATGTTTAAATTCAATGTCTGGAATATGGAATCTACCAAATCCATCAGTTTCATAAGATAATCCGTTGACTCCATATATTCTAACCCCTGGAATTCCCTCTTCATCAATACCCATATTGTTAATTGTTACTAGTAAAAATTTTCCCTTTTCATCTTCAATAATAGTACGCGACACTACAATATCTTGAGAACTCATTCCTTTACGACAAAGCCCTCTTAATTCCTCAACAACTCCACCACCGCTCTTAAGAAGAACAACCGTCCCTTCTGATGTAACAACCTTTAAATCTTTTTCAACAGACTCTTTTATTGGGATCTTTAATTTAACATATGTGGTTTTAGCATGATCATTTCTTGATGATCTTCCACTTAAGGCTTTTAATCTATAACCTTGTTTAATATTCCCACTGATTTTTTCAAATCCATTTCCTCTATCTACCATAGTGTCTGCATCTCTTACATTATCAAAGCTTGTTCCACCATAAACTTTTAAAGATCTAACTATAGATTCATCTTGATAACCATCACCATCTCTATCATGAAATACTTTGCCTATAATACTGGTGATATCAAAAATTACGCTCTTTTGAATTGCAACTAGAGCTTGAGCTTGGGAAGTAACTTTAAAATTTTCAAATTCAGCAAACGCCCCTATGGACACCCCATTTCCAACAATGGAAGAACCAATTCTAGTTTGAAAAGTAATTCTGTATTTTTCTAAGCTTGTTGTAGACATTAAAAAATTTAACTCTCTTCCATCAACTAAGAGCTTTTCATTTGTACTTAAACTATTAATTTCTTCTGTATCCAGGTTTAAAGAAATGTCATCTTCTGTTTCAAAAACACCATCATCTCCAGCTCTTAATACTTTTGTAGTTCCCTTAATATATGATAAACCCTGGGGCAAACTAGACACTACTTTTAATGGGTCAAAAATATCTGTTACAAAACTCTCTAACTCTAGCTCAACACCTAGTAGATCTCCTATAGAAGCCGTATCTTTATCTGTTTTAATTTTAATTATTACCGAACTCTGGCCTAATATATTCAACTCAGCTGTTAAATCATCTGGAGTAATATTATTATCAAACTTATCTGACTCTATTCTAGAAATTTTATTTATAATCCTCGTGTTTTGAGCATTTTCATTAGGACGAACCTCTAAGTTTAATGTCGCCTTCTCACCAACTGATAATGAACCTACAGACCAAATAGGCTCTAAAAAACTTCCCTTTGAAGCCGTAGAGCCTATAAATACAAATCTATCATCTAAATCATCATCAATTTCTAAATTATTGACCACCAACGGACCTTTATTCTCAACCGTAATAGTAAACACAGCTGTTGCACTCTCACCATGTACAACTCCTATATTTACATTTTTTGTTACATAAATATCAGACTCATTTCTAATATCTATCTGCTCAGACAAATCATCCGGTGAAATATTTGTATCTATTTGATCTAAAACTATAGATGAAATAGTATTGATTACAGTTTGACCTGATGCTCCTGAATTCACTCTAGCAGTGATGCTTAGCTCAACAGCCTCACCTACATCAAGCTGTGAAACGACCCAATCTGGATAAGAAAACGTACCTCCAGAAGAAGCCACGGCTGATACAAAAGTAAATTGTGTTGGCAA
The DNA here is from genome assembly GCA_965205365.1 of Bdellovibrionales bacterium. GTDB lineage: Bacteria > Bdellovibrionota > Bdellovibrionia > Bdellovibrionales > UBA1609 > JALZUR01. The sequence goes on along the minus strand of CBDBGT010000005.1, from coordinate 473,324 downwards.
CACATCTTTCATGGAAAGATTTGTCGCTCTTGCAGGACCTTTATTTTCTGCTACAATAGTAAATGTAACCTCTTCACCTTCATTTGGTCTAGAGTTATCTACTACTTTAGAAATAACGAGATCTAAATCACTATTAATAGTGACATCTACTAATAAAGTATCACCAGCTGTGCTGTCTATTTGATCTAGAGTATAAGAAATTGTATTTGATATGGTTTGCCCTGCTGTTCCCACAAAAGGCCTAACTTTAATATTCAAAATAGCAGTTTCCCCTGAAGCTAAATCTCCGATACTCCATGTTTTAGTACTGGCTATAAAATTTAAAGAATCTGCACTAATAAATTCTAACTGTGTAGGCCAATGATCTACAATCTCAAGATTTGAAGCCTGATTTGGCCCGTTATTTCTAACTGTAACTGTATATGTAAACTCTTCACCTTCATCTATTGTAGTTTTATCAACTGACAACTCAACATCTAAATCTAAGTCATTTTCAATGGTAATGGATTCATTTAAATCATCCCCTGCAGGATTTAAATCTATCTGATCCAAGGCTACGTTGGAAACACGATTTACAATAGTGTTTCCAGATTGACCAATATCTACAGAAGCTATTAATGTTAGAGTTTCTGTTTGATTATTTTCAAGGGTACCCACAGACCAAAGATTTGCAGTGTAAATCCCCTGACTTGCTGTAGAGCTTACTAAAGTTAAACCTGCAGGCACGACGTCTTCTATTAAAACGCTTGTTGCCCGAGCAGGACCATTATTGTAGGCCATAATTGTATAGCTAATTAAAGACTGCTCATAAGGAGTTGGATTGTCCACAACCTTAGTAACTACAAGATCAGTCCCATTATCAATATTAACAGACTCTTCAAGATCATCTGTATCAGTTGAATCAATCTGCTCCATTGTATAATTACTAATTACATTGGTAATTCTTGTATTTGAAGTTCCTGCATCAACAACTGCTGAAATTTCTAAGCTTGCTACTTCTCCAACATTAAGCCGTGGAATTGTCCATTGTGGATTTATAAATGTTCCATGGCTTGGCGTAGAAGTTGATGAAAATGTTAGCCCTGTAGGCATAGGGTCATCAATAACAAGGTTGTCAATTCCAATGGGTCCATTGTTTGTTGCTTGAATTGTAAATTCAACCACACCCCCTTCAAATGAATTTGAATTGTCTACAGTTTTTGTAATCATTAGATCCACTTGCTTATCTACAACAATTGTTTCTTCTAAATCATCCCCTGTAGGATCTGTATCTGTTCCACTTTGAAAAACACCTGTAATAATATTAGTGATTATTTGCCCATTTGTTTCTGCTTCCACTGTTGCAAGAATTTGAATAGATGCTGTTTCACCTATTGAAAGGTTTCCAATGGTCCATTTGTTTCCTAAATAACTACCATGTGTTGCTCCAGCTGAGGAAGTAAATGTCAGGCCTGCTGGCATAGCATCTATGATTTCAAGGTTTCGTGCTTGGGCAGGGCCTTGATTTTGAACTGTTAATGTAAACGTAATAACCTCACCTTCAAGTGGCGCGTTGTTGTTTACTGTTTTAGTTAAAATTAAATTATTATGATTATTGATAACTACATCCGTGGTGCCAACATCATTGCTTGGTTCAAGCTCCTCTTGGTCTACAGACGATACTTGGGCTTGAGTGGTTGCCGTTTGCCCACCAGACCCCTCTAGTGCTTTAGCTGTAATTTCTAATGTAAAGGATTCATTTTTATCTATAGTTGGTATAGACCAAATCATGGTATTGCTATCAAAAGACCCTTGTGTTGTATTGTAAGATTGAAAGTTAAGCTGAGAAGGAAGAGCAGTTAAAATATCTACATTTGTTGCTCTTGCTGGTCCTAAATTTAAAACTGCAATGGTGAATGTTGCATCAGCCCCCTCGTCAACAAAGGCCTCATCTGAAACAATAGACACCACTAAGTCAAGTTCATTAACAATTTGAATAGTTTCATCAAAATCATCATTTGAAGTATTTAAATCAACTTCATCTAAAATTATATTGCTTACTGTGTTTGTAATAGACTGACCTTTTGTACCCGCATTCACTGTGGCATCAATTGTTAAGGTTTTACTTTCATCTACAGAAATATCACCAAGAGTCCAAACTCCATTGCCTGTATTGTATACCGTGTTATTTGACTCGTTGTGAGTTAAATATGTTAGCCCTAAAGGAATTTGATCTTCAACGCTAACATTCTCAGCTAACGCAGGCCCATTATTTGTAACATTGATAGTGAATCTAACCACATCACCTTCTGAGTAAATAGACTCCTCTGCAATTTTTGTAACAAGAAGATCTGTTTCATGTTTCACTCTAATATCTGCAAATAAAGTATCATTAGCATCACCAATAGAATCATTCTGATCAAAAACAACTGATGAAATCTGATTTCTAATTTCACTCCCACCTTGACCATAATCAACCCTAGCTTCAATCTCTAAAGTACTGATAAATCCATTTGGTATGACCCTTATTGTCCAAACATCACCTTGAAAACTTCCTAAGTTAGTTTGAGCACCAACAAATGTGACCCCCTCTGGTAAAACATCTGTTAATTCAAAATTAGTCGCCCCTGACGGACCATTGTTTCTAACTGTAATGGTGTATGTAATCAGTTCACCTTCATTTGGAGTTCGATTTGAAACAATTTTAGAAATTTCAAGGTTAGTATTGTTACCAACATTTAAAACTTCTGATAAGTCATCTGGTGTAATGTTACTATCTGTTTGATCAAGGCTGTTTAATCGAACAGTATTGATAATATCAACACCACCAGCCTCTAACTCAACACGAGATCGAAGGTTTAACACAACAATTTCATTAACAAGGAGGGTGTTAATATTCCAAAGCATTGTGTTGTCATCAAATGCTCCTTTAGTTGCAGAGAAAAACTCTAAATCAAGTAGTGTTGATGGAAATATATCTTCAATTTGAATCCCTGTTGCCTTTGCAGGGCCTTTATTCTCTACACGCACAGAAAATGTAACCTCATCACCCTCTTGTGGCGCTTGAATGTCCACAGTTTTACTAATATGTATATCTACTTTATCATCAACGGTGAAAACTTCTGTTAAATCATCAGCACTCTGATTAGAGTCAAGCTGATCTAGTGTAAAACCTATTACTTGAGCTGTTACAACTTGATTAAATACTCCACTTTTCACTTTAGACTTAATTTTTAATGTTTCACTGCTTCCTGAATTAACAGCAGGAATACTCCAAGTTGGAAAAAAATAAGTCCCTGCAGATGCAACGGTTTCATTATTCATAAAATCTACTTGAGGTGGTGCAAAAAAATCCATTGATAAATTTTCAGCCTTATTTGGACCATTGTTCACAACCTCAATCTGGTATGTGAAAACTTGATTCTCTTCTAATATTTCATCAGCACCTGGGTCATCTATAATGGTGACTAATACCTGTAGATCTGTGTTTATACCAACAGATACGGCTTCCTCTAAATCATCTGCCACAATATTTAAATCTGTTTGGTCTTGGCTCTGGTTATCAAGTCTGTTAACAATAACTTGTCCTGAGGCACCTGGGTTAACATCAACAGTTAATGTTAATGTTTCAGTTTGCCCCATATTTAACGTACCTATGGACCATTTAGATCCAGCATAAACACCCTGTGTTGAAACCTGAGAATTGAGTGTAAAGAGTGCTGGTAAAACATCATCAATTTCAACATTTTTAGCTTGTGTTGGACCATTATTTGTAGCTTCAATTGTAAAGACAACCTGATCTCCCTCGTTAACAACATTTGAATTAGCTGTTTTAGTAAAGAAAATATCAGTTTCATTTTTAATAACTAGACTCAACTCATTGTTATCTGTAGTTTGCTTATTTTCTGTTTGATCTATTGCTGTAATATCTAAAACTGTTAAAAATGTGCTTCCCCCAGATCCAGCATCTACACGAATCTGAAAACTTATAACTTCTGTGGCATCCACTAAAAGAGTATTTACATCCCAAGTTAAAATCGCTCCTGTGTTATCAACCCTATCTCCTCCCACCATAGTCCCAGGGATAAATGTCAGCCCTCCAGGAACTGTTGTTTGAAGAGTCATATTGGTTACAATTTCTGGGCCATTATTTGTTACATTATAAGTAAATGTAACAACATCACCTTCATTTGGATTTGAATTCACAACTCTACCATCAATATAAACATCTGTTTTTTCAATAACTCTTATATCTTCAATATAGTCATCACTTGTTTCATCTGTATCTATGACATCTAAAGAAACATTTGTAACAGTATTAGTAATTGTGCTCCCGCCAGTACCTGGAAGTGGAGCAGCAGAAATTTCAAGGGAAATGGATGCTCCCACTGGTAAAAACGGTGTCACTCTCCAGTCCCCTGTGACAGAATTGTATGCACCTAAAGAATTATCCGACACATATGTAAGTCCTGTAGGAAGTAAATCATTAAGCTGAACACTTTCAACTGTAATAGGCCCATTGTTTGTAACCGTTATAATATATTTAAAAGTTTCCCCAATACTTGGCGTGGCGTTGTCTACTGTTTTAGAGATTTGAACATCTGACTTACTTTCTGGATGAATGGTGACACTTAATAAATCATTACTGTTAACCTCTAAGTAAGAATGCGTATAACTTACGGTGTTTGTAATGGCTTGGTTTTTAGCACCTAAACTTGAAGTGGCTTTAAATGTAAGAGTTTTAGTAGCCCCTACTGGAATTTCATTTATTGTCCATACAAGGCCTGTCCCTCCAGGACTGGATTCATTGCGATTATCAGCACCTGTCATAGAACCCAAAACATAATCCATTAGATTAGGTACGACATCTGTTACTTGAATGTTTTCACCAATTGATGGTCCAAAATTTTCAACGGTAATAGTATATGTCACTTCTGATAACAAGGCTGGTTCTTGACTGCTTGCAGCCTTTATAACCTGAAGGTCTATAATATTTTGAACTGTGAGCGCTTCAGATAAATCATCCTGAGTCGTGTTTGTATCAACCTGATCTAGTGCAATTCCAGTTAATGTATTTATAATAGTATCACCTGCAGTTTTTGTATTCACCACAACTTCAAATGTTAGTGTTTCACTTTCTTGTGGCTCTAACTGTAGAATAGTCCAGTTAAGACCTCCTTGAGCCGGGTCTCCATCAGAACTTGCAGAGCCTCCACTAATTGAACCTCCTACATAAGTCAAACCTTCTGGTATAATGTCTGTAATAGTAATATTTGAAGCCCTTGTTTTTAAGCTCTTATTACTAATACTAATACTATAAGAAAGTGTGTCTAATTCTATAGGAGTGTTATTATTCACTTGTTTTTCAATAAAAAGATCTAACCTATTGTCTACAGTCACATCTATTGTTGAAGTATTGTTAGTAAAATCTGATTCCGTACTTGTGAATGATGCAATGTCTGAAACAGTTGATATAACTTCTCCTGCAGAGCCAGGATTTACTATAACACCATAGGTTAAAGTTATAACCTCACCGCTTAGAATTTGATGAGCCGTCCACGAAAGGCCTAAAGCTGTAGATGGAGTAAGGTCATTATTTGTGTCACCTCCATTAATTGAACCTCCTACATAAGTTAACCCTGCTGGAACTAAATTATTAACCACAACATTCCTAGAGATACTTGGTCCATTATTTCTAAGAGTTAATGTGTAAGTTAAACTGTCTGTTTCTGAAGGTGTTGCTGATGTTACAGCTTGAGTAATTTCAAGATCAGCATCATTTCTAACATTAAGACTAACTAAAGAAGTATTGTTAGTACTATTTATATCTGGCTGATTAAGAGAGAGTAAACTAGCAGTATTGCTAATTGTCCTTCCTGCAGTTCCTACCTTGGGAGAAGCTTGAAATGTCAAATTAAGGCTATCATCTTTTAACAACTCATTGATGGTCCACTTTAGTCCATTTCCAGAGCTAGGAGTTCCATCATCTTGGGCCTCTCCTCCCACCATTGAGCCTGCAACATAGGATAAGTTAGAGTCTAATAAATCAGTGATTTCAATATCTGATGCTGCAGCAGGTCCATTATTTCTAACGTTAATAGTATAAACTACGTTTTCTAGTTCAAAAGGAAGAACCTCACTCACTGTTTTTGTAATTTCAATATCAAGATCTGAATTTACATTTAAATCAACACTTGCTGAATCATTTGAATTGTTTGTATCTGTTTGGATAAGACTAGACAATACTGCCGTACTTGTAATGGGGTTGTGTAAATTAGAGGCCTCTAGTGTGAACACATTAAATGTAATGTTTTTAGTTTCACCTGAATTGATTGTATTAATAGTAAAATTAATTCCCGTACCTGATGGGTCATTACTGTTTACTGAGTCTGCACCACTATCCGTTCCTTCTATGTAGAACAGGCCTACAGGAATAATATCATTGATTACAACTGAACTTGCCTGTGTTGGGCCTGTATTTGTAACACCAATTGTATATGTTACTATTTCACCTATGTTAGGTGTTAAATTAGAAGCTGTTTTAGTTAATGAAATGTCTAAATTATTTAAAATATTGATATCTCTTATACCCACATCGTTTATGGGATTTATCTCAGTCTGATCAACATTTACATATGAAGCACTATTGGTGATGGGCGTGTTTAAATTCGCGCCAGCATCAACTACACCTTTAAATATTAAATCTACTGAATTTAATGGACCCACTGAAGTCAACGAATTGATTTCCCATCTTAGGCCTGTTCCATAAGGAGAAGTTTCAATCTGACTATCCCCTCCAAGCATAGAAGCCCCAGTATATATAATACCTGAAGGAACAACATCTTGAATTACTAAATCAGTGGCCCGTGATGGTCCATGATTTGTAACAGTAATTGTATATGTAACCTCTTCACCTTCTTCGTAATTTAGTTTATTGGAAGTTTTTCCTACTTGAATATCTAAATCTGTTGTAACAGCCACAGTGATAGAGTCGGTATTATTTGTTAAATTCTCTTCTGTCTGATCAATGGATAAAATATCACTGATGTTTGTAATACTCATTCCACCTGTACCTGAATCAACTTGAGCATGAAAAGTCATTGTTTTAGTTTCGCCATTAAGCAATGAATTAATAGTCCAATTCAATCCCACACCTGTTGGATCAGACTCATTCATTATATCTCCACCTGCTATAGTACCCGTTTGATAAGTTAAACCTGATGGCAATATATCTCTTACAACAACATTTGTTGCATCTGCAGGGCCAGAGTTTGTAACAACTAATGAATACGTAATGACTTGCATTTCATTTGGCATAGTTTCACTAACTTGCTTATCCATTACAATATCCACACCACGTGCTAAGAAACTAGCGGTATCACTATTATTTTCTAGATTAGAATCAGTTTGATCTAAAAAAGTTATTCTACCGGTGTTTACAACAGACCCTAATGCCCCAGCACCTCCATCCACTTTACCTTGAAATGTTAAGCTCACTATATTATCTGGAGCTAAACCTGGTAAAGAATCAATTGACCAAGTTAAGCCTGTTCCATCAGAGCTTGAATCATCTCTTAACGTTCCCCCTAGAATTGAACCTGGTACATAGGTCACTCCATCTGGAACTATATCTGCAATATTGATATGTGTTGCCGTAACACCACTAAAATTTTTAACTAAAAGAGTATACGTAACAATGTCACCTTCAATGGGCTCTGTATTAGATATTTGTTTTTCTATTTCAATGTCTAAAGTCTGAATGACTATATCTACCGTTCCTACATTATTAGCAGAATTATCTTCTGATTGATTTAAAGAATCTAGTGAGCCTGTGTTTGTAACTGTTCCATGTGCACTATAAGCACCTACATCTACTCGTGCATTAAACATGACACTCACAATCTCATCTGGAACCAACCTATTGATTGTCCAAGTTAAACCTGTTGTGTCTGGACTCAGTTCATTTCGTCCATCTCCCCCCGCTATTGTCCCTCCCACATAGGTAACACCTGGCGGAACTATATCTTTTAACACAACATTTGTTGCTAGCTGACTACTTAGATTCTGTACAGAAAGCGTATAGGTAACCACTTCAAACTCTACAGGTGTTGCATTGTCAACAGTTTTTGTAACTGCTAAATCAAGCCCTTGTACAGTGATGTCTATTACACCTTGGTTATTAACTCCATTTGAATCAACTTGATCAAGGGAAACCAAATTTGCAGTGTTTATAATAGTCCCATGATTAATTTTTGCACCCACATCCACTGTGGCTTTAAACGTAAGACTTACACTCTGCCTTCCAGGAAGGTTGTTGATAGTCCATAAAAGACCATCTCCTAGGGTAGGAGTAGTGTCATTTTGAACACTTCCACCACTTATGGAAGAAGCCACATAAGTTATCCCCTCTGGAACTACATCACCAATAACTATATTTGTTCCCACTTCATCATCTATGTTATTTGTAACGGTAATTGTGTATTCAATTTCCTCACCCTCTTCAGGGTTAGACTCACTCACAGCTTTTAAAACACTTAGATCAAATGCTTTAACTGTAATCAGAGCTGAGCTACTGTTATTAGATTCATTGTCTTCTGTTTGATCTGCTGAATGAAATTCTGCACTGTTTACAATTGCTCCGTATGTTGCTTGTGCACCAATATCTACTGTAGCGTCAAATGTTACGGACTTTGTTTCTCCAGCTAAAAGCCTTGTGTGAGTCCACGTCAGTCCGTCTCTAGAGTCTGGAGTTAAATCATTATTAAAATCTCCACCAGAAATTGATGCCCCTACATAAGTTACACCTTCTGGCACTAAATCTTTTAACACAACATTTGTTGCATCTTGGGGGCTTCGGTTTGTAACAGCAATGGTATAAACTATCTGACTTCCTTCAATAGGATTAGCATCATCTACAGTTTTGGTAACTTCTAAATCAAGGCCATTAACTGTAACCACAGCTTGGCTTGTGTTATTTGAACTGTCACTTTGTGATTGATCTAAGGATACTAAATTAACTGTGTTGGTAACTGTTCCATAATTGTCTTTTGCTCCAGCATCCACAACTCCAGCAAAAGTTAACTCTATATCTGTTCCACCTGGAATAGAACCAATAGTCCAAGTTAAACCTGTTCCGTCAGGATCTGAAGCATCATTGCTATCACCACCTTCTATTGAATTTGGCATATATGTTACACCTTGTGGAACTACGTCCCTTACCTTCACATTTGTTGCAGCCTGTGCGCTTAAGTTTGCTACTGTAATTGTGTATTCAACCTCTTCACCTTCATATGGAGCTGAGTTGTTGACCACCTTACTAATTTCTAAATCTAAACCTTCTACGACAATATCTATAGACCCAGTATTGTTTGAAACATTATCTTCAGATTGATCTAAGGATACTAAATTAACTGTGTTGGTAACTGTTCCATAATTGTCTTTTGCTCCAGCATCCACAACTCCCTCAAAAGTTAAACCTATATCTGTTCCACCTGGAATAGAACCAATAGTCCAAGTTAAACCTGTTCCGTCAGGATCTGAAGCATCATTGCTATCACCACCTTCTATTGAATTTGGCATATATGTTACACCTTGTGGAACTACGTCCCTTACCTTCACATTTGTTGCAGTTTGTGTACTTAAGTTTTCTACTGTAATTGTATAGATGACCTTTACCCCTTCTTCTGGGTTTTCATTGTCCACAATTTTTACTATGCTTAAGTCTATTCCTTTAATAATAATATCTACTGACCCTTGATTATTTTCTGGAGTAGAGTCTACCTGATCAACATCAGTCATTTGGGCTATATTTGTAACTGTTCCATAATCATCTTTTGCTCCAGCATCCACAACTCCCTTAAAAGTTAAATCTAGACTTGTTCCACCTGGAATAGAACCAATAGTCCAAGTTAAACCTGTTCCGTCAGGATCTGAAGCATCATTGCTATCACCACCTTCTATTGAATTTGGCACATATGTTATACCTGGTGGAACTATATCTTTAATAACTAAGCCTGTTCCCGCAGTGCCCATAACAGTGTTTCTAACTCTAACAGTATATTTTATAGCTTCACCTTCTTCAGGATTACTTTCACTAACTGTTTTAGTAATTTCAATATCAAAAGTTTTTGCTTCTATACTCGCAGTATCAACATCATTAGTAGAATTCTCGCTAGTCTCGTTAAGATTTACTAATTCTGCAGTGTTTGTAATTGTTCCTAAAGCTTGAGCCCCTGAGTTCACTCTGGATCTAAAACTTAATGTTACATCTTCACCACCCTCTATAGATCCAATAGTCCAAGTTAAGCCTGTTCCGTCAGGATCTGAAGCATCATTGCTATCACCACCTTCTATTGAATTTGGCATATATGTTACACCTTGTGGAACTACGTCCCCTACCTTTACATTTGTTGCAGCCTGTGTACTTAAATTTTCTACTGTAATTGTGTATTCAACCTCTTCACCTTCTATGGGCTCTGCATTACTTACAATTTTAGTTAAAGCTAAATCTATTCCCTTTGCTGTAATCCCTACACTTCCATTATTGTTTGACGAATCTTCCTCAGTCTCGTTAAGACTTACTAATTCTGCAGTGTTTGTAATTGTTCCTAAAGCTTGAGCTCCTGGATTCACTCTAGAGCTAAACCTTAATGTTACATCTTCACCACCCTCTATAGATCCAATGGTCCAAGTTAAGCCTGTTCCGTCAGGATCTGAAGTATCTCTTGATGTGCCACCTGAAATTGAAGTTGGCATATATGTTACACCTTGTGGAACTACGTCCCTTACTTTTACATTTGTTGCAGCCTGTGTACTTAAATTTTCTACTGTAATTGTGTATTCAACCTCTTCACCTTCTGTTGGTAGCACATTGCTCACAGTTTTAGTTAAAGCTAAATCTATTCCCTTTACTGTAATAACAGATGAACTCATGTTATTAGCCACTTGGTCATCTGTCTGATCTAAAGATATAATCTCACCTATATTTGTAATACTAACATGGGCCGCTTTAGCACCAGCATCTACCTTGGCTCTAAATGTCAGATTCTTAGTAGTGTTACCGGTTATTGTATTCATTTCCCACCTAAGCCCAGAACCTGGTGGATCTAAACCACTGTTGCTGTCACCTCCCGAAATAGAACCTTCAACATAAGTTAAACCTGCTGGCACTATATCTTTTACCACTACATTTGTAGCAACTTGTGTACTTGAGTTTGCTACTGCTAATGTATACGTAACCTCTTCACCTTCTTCTGGATTTTCATTATTCACAGTTTTCACTATACTTAAATCTAAACCTACTATTGTAACCACTGCTTCCCCTGTATTATTTAACGCATTTGAATCTAATTGATCCAAACTCGTCATGGTTGCCATATTAGTCACCACCCCATGAGATCCTTGAGCACCTAAATCCACCCTTGCCTCAAATGTTAGGTTAGTGTCTAAGTCTGCTGCTAAGCTTGAAATAGTCCAAGTTAAGCCTGTTCCGTCAGGACTTGAATCGTCTCTTAATGTTCCACCGTCTATTGAAGTTGGCACATATGTTACACCTGGTGGAACTATATCTGTAATTATTATATTTGTTCCAGCTGCTCTACTAGACGTGTTTCTAACATTTATTGTATATGTAAATATCTCACCTTCTTGAACACTTCCTTTACTTGATGTTTTTGTAATTGCCACATCAAATGTTTCAGCTGTAATCCCTACACTTCCATTATTGTTTGACGAATCTTCCTCAGTCTCGTTAAGACTTACTAATTCTGCAGTGTTTGTAATTGTTCCTAAAGCTTGAGCTCCTGGATTCACTCTAGAGCTAAACCTTAATGTTACATCTTCACCACCCTCTATAGATCCAATGGTCCAAGTTAAGCCTGTTCCGTCAGGATCTGAAGTATCTCTTGATGTTCCACCTGAAATTGAAGTTGGCATATATGTTACACCTTGTGGAACTACGTCCCTTACCTTTACATTTGTTGCAGCCTGTGTACTTAAATTTTCTACTGTAATTGTGTACTCAACCTCTTCACCTTCTATGGGCTCTGCATTACTTACAATTTTAGTTAAAGCTAAATCTATTCCCTTTGCTGTAATCCCTACACTTCCATTATTGTTTGAAGAATCTTCCTCAGTCTCGTTAAGACTTACTAATTCTGCAGTGTTTGTAATTGTTCCTAAAGCTTGAGCCCCTGGATTCACTCTGGATCTAAAACTTAATGTTACGCTGCCTAGACCTTCTATAGATCCAATGGTCCAAGTTAAGCCTGTTCCGTCAGGATCTGAAGTATCTCTTGATGTGCCACCTGAAATTGAAGTTGGCATATATGTTACACCTTGTGGAACTACGTCCCTTACCTTTACATTTGTTGCAGCCTGTGTACTTAAATTTTCTACTGTAATTGTGTATTCAACCTCTTCACCTTCTATGGGCTCTGCATTACTTACAATTTTAGTTAAAGCTAAATCTATTCCCTTTGCTGTAATCCCTACACTTCCATTATTGTTTGACGAATCTTCCTCAGTCTCGTTAAGACTTACTAATTCTGCAGTGTTTGTAATTGTTCCTAAAGCTTGAGCTCCTGGATTCACTCTGGATCTAAAACTTAATGTTACGCTGCCTAGACCTTCTATAGATCCAATGGTCCAAGTTAAGCCTGTTCCGTCAGGATCTGAAGTATCTCTTGATGTGCCACCTGAAATTGAAGTTGGCATATATGTTACACCTTGTGGAACTATGTCCCTTACCTTTACATTTGTTGCAGCCTGTGTACTTAAATTTTCTACTGTAATTGTGTATTCAACCTCTTCACCTTCTGTTGGTAGCACATTGCTCACAGTTTTAGTTAAAGCTAAATCTATTCCCTTTACTGTAATGTCTACTGACCCTTGATTATTTTCTGATATAGAATCTACCTGATCAACAGCAGTCATTTGAGCTGTATTTGTAACTGTTCCATAATCATCTTTTGCTCCAACATCTACAACTCCATCAAAAATTAAATCTATATCTGTTCCACCTGGAATAGAATCAATGGTCCAAGTTAAGCCTGTTCCGTCAGGATCTGAGGCATCTCTTGATGTGCCACCTGAAATTGAATTTGGCACATATGTTATACCTGGTGGAACTATATCTTTAATAACTAGGCCAGTTCCTATGGTGCCAATGAACATGTTTGAAACTGTAACAGTGTATCTTACAGTTTCACCTTCTTCAGGATTATTTTCACTCACTGTTTTAACAATTCTAACATCAAAAATTTTTGCTTCTATATTGGCAGTATCAATATTATTAGTAGAGTTCTCTTCAGTTTCATTAAGGCTTACTAATTCTGCAGTGTTTGTAATTGTTCCTAAAGCTTGAGCTCCTGGATTCACTATGGATTTAAAACTTAATATTACGTTTTTACCACCCTCTATAGATCCAATGGTCCAAGTTAGGCCTGTTCCGTCAGGATCTGAGGCATCATTGCTATGGCCACCGTCTATTGAATTTTCTAGGTAGGTTAGGCCACTTGGAACTACGTCTCTTACCTTCACATTTGTTGCAGTTTGTGTACTTAAGTTTGCTACTGTAATTGTGTATTTAACCTCTTCACCTTCTATGGGTGTTGAACTGCTTACAGATTTATCCAAACTTATATCTAAGCCTTTAATGGTTAATATCTCTTCAGCACTATTATTTTCTGTAACGGAATCAACTTGATCTAATGACTGAATCTGTGCAATATTTGCAATTGTTTCAAAGGTGGCCTTAGCCCCTGGATCAACAGTAGCTTGAAAACTTAGTCCTTCGCTAGATACTAGACTTAGAAGAGAGTTGATTGTCCAAGTTAAACCTGTTCCGTCAGGGCTTGAATCATCATTGCTATGACCACCTTTTATTGAATTTGCTACATAGGTTAGGCCTGCAGGAACTATGTTACTTACAACAATATTAGTTCCTGGAGCATGGGCATTATGATTCATAAGTTTTAAAGTTACTGTTACTTTCTGCCCCTCTTCTAGGGTATTTGCAGACACCTCCTGTAAAATACCTATGTCAAAAGCACTTGGAGTTATAGAAATTGATGAGGTGTCATTTGCAATGTTTGTATCGTTTTCCACTAAAGAAACAATACTTGCCGTGTTTTCAATATCTATTAAACTTTCAGCTCCAAGATCCACAGTGACATCAAACGTAATAGTGGCTTGATTTAAAGGCCCTTCACTAGCAGGCCTTAATTGTGGAATAGTAAATTCTAAACCCGTTCCTGCGGGAGAAGATTCATCCACAGTAGTGCCTGGAATACTTGAGCTCCACGAACCTGGTATATACGTTACACCATTTGGTATAACGTCTCTTACTAAAATAGTATTTAATGTGTTTTCTTGTGCATTATTTACCGTAAGAGTATAAGAGGCCGTCCCACCTTCTAAAACTGTTAGAGGAGTAACTGTTTTTGTAATGCCTGCATCAAAATTAATAATTGTAATTGTAACATCTGAAGAGTTATTAACAGTGTTTTCATCTATTGGAGTACTTTCCTGTAAAAACCCTTCTATGGTTCTATTTCCGTAGTTTAAAGCAGTTCCTTGATTTGCTCTAACTTCATAAGTTATTTCTACAGTTGAATTCGGATTAATATCATCTATAAGAAATTTAATCCCATCACCCTTTGGATCAGCATCATCTACAGTAACACCCGGACCTGAAGCACTAGATAAAACATAACTTAATCCAATTGGCACGATGGATCTTATTTCAGCACTATTAAGCACTTGAGCACTAACATTTTCCACACTAATTGTAAGGGTGATCATATCACCTTCATTTGCCACTGCTTTATCTGCTTGAATATCAATATCTAAATCAGCGGCAGCTACAATAATACTCACTAAACCTGTGTTATTAGATACATCACTCTCAGGTTGATCCACAGCTGTTATTTCTGCTGAGTTTGGAATTGTTTCAGATACATTTGGCATTGCTGAAAAATGTAATGTTACTACTTCATTAGGGCCAACAGTTCCTAATGTCCAAACAATCCCTGTCCCCCCTGGATCACTGTCATCTAATGAAGCTCCACCACTTGCGGAAGCTGCAGCATAATTTAATCTCGAATCCAAAACATCTGTTAATTCAACTCCTGTAGCAGGGTCTACACCTAAATTCGAAACTGTAATGGTATAATCAACTTTCTGACCTAATCCTGGAGCAACTGTGTTCACTGTTTTTACAACATGTAAATCAACACCTTGAACTCTTATTTGCCCCGTACCTATATTATTAGTCATATCCACATCTAAACCAATATACTCTGTAATCTCTGCACTAGATGTGATCAACCGCCCCTCTGTTCCTATATTTACCATGGCCTCAAAAGTCAGAACCGCACTCTCGCCCTCTAAAAGAGGACCTATACTCCAGTTTAAACCACCCGAGGGATCAGAATCATCTCTACCCTCACCACCGCTAATGCTTCCAGGAACATAAGTTAAACCACTTGGTACAATAGATGAAACACCTATACCTGATGCTCCATTGGGCCCTCTATTATGAACATTCACAGTATAAACAACAGTCTCACCTAAGTTAGGCGCCACAAGTGATGGGGTAATTGTAATATCAAGATCCATATCATCATTTACAGTATCCCACTTACAATTTAAGTAATTAGCTAGTCTTGAAAAATCCGTTTCAGCAAAGTTAAGCATTCCAAATTCATATATAAAACCTTTCTGGTAACTACGGTTATTCCTATTTACCCACAATTTTACATTGTCAATATCGAGTTGATCATTGACATTTCTTGAATCATAAAGAATTCCGTCTACAAAAAATTTTGCTTCTTTAGCTGAGGCATCGTAGGTTAAATAAAAAGAGTGACGCTTGTTATCAAGAGTTCGACCACAAAGACGATATGCACCAGCCCCGTCTCTCATGAGCCAAGAAAATTGATTTACCTCATCACAATTGTTTTGATTAGGACCTGCTTGAGACAGATCAAACTGCCAGGACCCAACATCAGTATTACTTACTCCCGCACTCATAAAAGCCTGGTGACTCTGATCATCTTGTGGGTCTAAAAGTGACTCTAACGCAAAATAAACTGTAAAGCTTTTATTCTGTAAACCTGCTGAATACTCAAGAGAGTCATCAATACCATCAGCACTTAGATAGTTGACCACTCGCCCACCAGAGTTTTCTCCCTGTACAAAGCTAGGCCTTGCATTAAGGGATGGAGCAGTTAATTCAGGCCCATTATTTAGATCTTCAGCGTTTTTCCACCTTTGAACCTCACCTGAAAAGTTACTACTGTTTGCATTGTTACCACTTCCATCAAAAATAGAATCTAATACATTTGCATCTAAGTTTATAATCACCTGATTTGGTTGATAAATATTTGGAGTCAAATCCGAACAAGTCTGTGCAACAGCAACACCACTACCAACATTGAATGCTAATAAAAATACCCCTGTATAAATGTACCGAATAAAATCCAAATATAACCTGCTTTTTTACACTTTACCTAGTAGCCTTATCGGCTCTATATATATATAAGTTCATATTTGCCTTAGTTTTTATGACTAAAGATGGCATTTTTAAGACTTAAGTTTATAAAAAAAACCCCCCTCTTAAACTAGACTATTAGTTAGTTTTAAAACCTTTAAAATTTTTTTGTATTTTAATACAACATAAACCACTTTTATGACGCTTAATCTCAAATTGACACTTTTTAATGATAAGTTTAATAGCTTTTTTACTAAAGAAAAAAGCGTTAAATACCACTGTATTTATACACCCACCGTACCTTTAAATTCTCATTATTAGATAGATTTATAAAAACAACAGTTCTTCCCCTTAGCTTTAAGCCATGAGATTTTTTTTTAAAATTCAAAAAACAGCTTCAACAACCATTGTGAAAAGTTATCAAGTATAAAAAACAACCCTAAGCTTGTTGTGTTTTGGCGTGAAGTGGAATCTTTCATTCCAGAAGCTGGCAAGAAAGTTAAAAGAATGGAAACAACACGAACCTTTATTGATTAAAAAAATAAAAACTTTGCCTGTATGTTTTAAAATTCAATTCTATAATTTACTCAAAAATATTTTACCTGAGTATACACTTGACTGGCCTTGAAGTTCAAATCTAATATATGAGACTTAAGATTTCCTAAAAACCTTTAAGAATTTGATAAGATCTTCACTAGTGAGGATGATTGCTTAAACTTTTTAGAAGAGGTCCGTTGGAGTAAAGGCTTTCACTGCCAGGCCTGTGGTTATGATGATTTTTGGAAAAAGTCATCAGGCCTTCGCCGCTGCCAATCTTGTAGATTCAAAAACTCAGTAAAAAAAGAAACTATTTTTCAATGAAGGAGGCTTCCCTTAAAAACTTGGTTCTATGCAATTTGGTGGTTCACTTCACAAAAAACTGGCATCAGTGCTTTGAATCTTCAAAAGAATATTGGTCTAGGTAGTTATCCTAGTGCATGGCTACTTCCATTTTACTCAAATTAAGTAAGCTTAGAGCAAAAAAAATCGCACTTAGAGTCCTAAATTAGTTGGTGCTCAATTAATGAAAAACACCCTTAAAACAGGTTGCTCTAACTGCAAAGATATGTGTTTTCACAAATTAACACGCTTATGTCAATGGCTTAGACTGAAAATATATGTAATATTCATATTTATTTTCCATGATATAGGTCAGTAAACTTAAACCCTTAGAAATTAACAAAAGGCTAAATAAACTTAAGCTTTAAGACAAAGATTTAGGTTATAACTATTACGGTTTTTAGATCCACTGACCCATTATTAAGGCACTAAAAAATAAAGAGCTACTTGTTCATCATAAGGCTATTGTTTAACCAGTTTAAACAGGTTTTTATGGAGTTTGATTCTAACCTAGACCTCTCTTATAAGCCTTATATACAAAGGTATTGAGGGTTTAACGCCATGTTTAATTTTAAAAACTTGACTCTATTTCATTTTACTGGAATGTGAATGCCACAAGACATTGCAATTACGCTTTATGGCCAAAACTTAATAAGGAGAAGCAAAAATGAATATCAAAACTAAAATACTAATAACTCTCATTGGAATAGTTTTTTCAGTATCAGCATTTGCTACCAAAAACCAAATCACTGTTGAAGGTGAGTCAGACTATATGTGTATAATCGATTCTGAAAGGACTGATATATTTACAGGCGAAGTGCTCGCAAACGAACAAGGTGGACAAATTCTTTTTATAAAAGATAAAAAAGTAATTAAAACTGTTAACGTTGGCGACATTGGACTATTTCTAGATGAAGACTGGAAAAAATTAGATGATTCTATTGCTATTTCAGTATCACTTCTTAATGGAGTACCTTCTAAAGATAAAAAAATGTTAATAATTCACGTAAGTAGGGTTAACTGGTCTCTAATAAAAACCAACCCTCTATCCAATTCTTCTATAGCTGGTGGTGTAGATGATAGGTTTGTAGTATTAATGGATCAAGCTCAGAAAATCAACATAAACTGTTTTCATAAATCAATGGCAGACCTCTTCCTATAGCAATTAATTTGTCATCAAAGGAGCAGCAGTAGTTGCTTCTTTTGATGATTATTAGTAAGCGCCTTAAAACCCTGACTTTTACCCACAAATCATAAGTTATTACCTGTTTTAATATCATTAAATTTTATCATCGCCCTCCACAGAACTTGTTGGCCTGGAGGTGGGTCAGAGTTCCTTGCTAAATAACCTCCTAGTCTTGCAAACGATTTTACAAATTTTGCCAAGCTATCATTTGCTCCTCATAACCTGCCTGACTGCTCTTCTAATTTTGATAACAAAACTTGTTCCTCTTTTGTAAAACAGTGATCTGCATTTACTTCGCAATCAACTCTAGAAATCTTTGAAATCCAAAATATTCGCCAAGCTAAAACACTCGTAAACGCTACATACTTTTTGATCCTCTCTAAACTCCTTAAACGACTTTTCTCTACACTAAAACCTGATTTTAACGTCTTAAAATACACTTCTATATTCCAACGAAGTTTATACCAGTTCACTTTCTCTTCCTTGATGTACACCTATCATGAACTCCACGAATTAAAAAGTTTGTACCAAAACTGATACAATTAAAAAATAACTCATACATATCCGCACCTCGGTCACAAATGTGCACTTGCTTTTCAGCTTGAAATTCAGCAACAACTGAGTTCACCCCCTCAATCCAACTAAAACTTTCTTTTTCTTGAACAGGGACTCTGGTAAAGTTCTTTCCAGCTTTTCTTATTTTTCTTCTGTTTTTAGAATCACGAGACCACATTTTTTCATTCACTAAACCTAAAGGAACTCCCCTTTTACTTCATAGAGCAAGAGATGAATATATCATTAAACCTGGTGTATCGTACTCTTTACCATTTCGATGATCTATGTAGGACTCTAAGTATCCTGCGTTGCCTTGAAAGACTTTATTTTTTGAGAAAGTTATTTCACTTGAGTCATGTAAAATTAAAGACATATCATTTTCATCTAGAGCATTCATTCTGTTGAGCGTTTGTTTTATGTGAGGTTTGAGAATTTCTTCAGCCTGAAAGTTGTCATTATCAAAGAATCTATAAGCCGCCTTAGAAGATTTCCAATCTTGGCATGAAAAAGAGATAGACTCACCATTATTTTTACTGAAAGCCTCAGCAAGGTATTCAAGTCTGTGGTTAAGTCCTTTATCACCAAGTTGAGGATTTTTAAATTCATTTTTAATATTCACAAAAACTCCAATTCTTAAAATCAATTTGGAGTTTAATATTATTTTGATTTTAAAATTATAAAACCTAGACCTATTTGTGGGTAAAAGTCAGCTTAAAACCGCCCCCCCTATGAATGCAAAATTAAATCTGCTAAAGCCTCCCAGTCTTTTGGGATCTTGATTTTTAAGAGTTGGTATAAAATTTTAACCAAAGTTTTATAGAGGTCTTTTTTATTCAGCTTTATAGTCACTAAAAGTGAATAGAGTATTGACGAAGCTTTGGCACCTTGAGGGCTTGTGCTAAAGAGCCAGTTCTTACGCCCCAAGGCAAATTGCTTAATCTGCCTTTCCACAAAGCCATTGTCTATTTCGTATTTTCCATCTTTTAAGTAACCTGTCAGATGCTCCCAATAAGTTAGACTATAGTTTATAGCATTTCCTATTTTTGATTTAGGAGGCACTTTGTTTTTATTCTCTAACAACCATTTTTTATAAGTCTTTAAAAGTGCCTTGTGATCAAGCTTCCTTTTCTTAAATCTTTCATAAGAACTTAAGTTTAAGTTTTTATAACTTTCTTCATATTTGTAGAGGTTTTTTAAAAAACTTAAACCTTCAAGGGCAAGTTCTGATTTTTTTTCTGACAAATCATAAGCTTCCTTAAACCTACGCCGTCCATGGATCATACACCCTAGGCGTAAAGAGATTTCTTTTTCTATTTTATTACAACATGAGTGCTCATCTCCTTGTATCACTCCTGT
Organism: Bdellovibrionales bacterium; assembly: GCA_965205365.1. Classification (GTDB taxonomy): domain Bacteria; phylum Bdellovibrionota; class Bdellovibrionia; order Bdellovibrionales; family UBA1609; genus JALZUR01. The sequence continues at coordinate 452,877 of CBDBGT010000005.1, read as the reverse complement.
GTAACCTCTTAAAAGCCTATTTATTCCAGGTGAGCCTTTAGACATAGGTCATAATTAAATAAAGCTATTCCTACTAAACCCCTCACCCACATAGAGGACTTTGTGGTGATAACTGTTCATTTTTTAAAAAAAATAAACAGTTTCAAAGCTTAAGGCCCAAGGAGAAGAATGAATGGGTTGTTAGACAAATGTGATTCCAATTAAAACAATGAAAAGGCTTATGTTAAGACACTTTTTTTAAAATTTTTATTCAAACAAAATTGGTTGCTAGTAAGAAAAACCGGTGATAAAAGTTGCTAAAGTCCGGAAAACTTATGCAAAAACACAGTGCTTTAAAAACTTTATTTAAAATCAACTTGCTTTCATACAGAAGAAATTAAAAAATACAAAACCCTTCTTAAAGAGTCCACATCTTAAGCAATCTAAAAATAATTTAGTTTTTTTATCCCTTGCAGCACCACATAAAAGGCAATTCTTCTTTTCTCCATTCATTTATTCACAGTAGGGTAATAAAATACAGGGGGTCAGTATTGGAAAGCCAGAAATCAAGCTTAAACTGGATAATTGCAGCAGGTGTAGTTGGTGCAGATATTGGAACGTCTGTTTTTTATGGAACAGGAATTTTATTTCCTATTGTTGGCTACCTTGCTCCCTTAATAATTCTTGCTGTTTGCCTTATGATGTGGGCTTTTAAAAAAACTTATGAGGAAGGTTTAGCACTTTCCCCATACAATGGTGGAGCATATTCTATGATACTTCGCTCTTTAGGAAGGCAGGCTGCTGTACTTGCTGGAGCACTCACTGTTGTCTCATATCTTGCAACAGCTGCCGTAAGCTCATTATCAGGAGCTCATTATCTTTCTTCCATGTGGAAGCATGGACTGTCTAACTCAACCGTAGTTTTACTTGCTTTTATTCCAATAATTTTTTTCGCTTTATTAAATATCAAAGGAATGAAAGAACCTGCAAAACTTGTCACTGTTATTGCAGCATTTCACTTTGCTCTTCTTATCATAATATCTCTTTGGGGCCTTGGGTTTTTAATTTGGAACTGGGGAGGTATTGATCTTTCAGGCTTTACAGAGTTTAAAACACCAAGCGGTCACCTTTCTTTTAATCTTCTTATGTATGGCTTTGCTGCAGGGTTTTTAGGAATTACAGGTTTTGAGTCTGCTGCACAAATTGTTGAAGAGCTTGAAGGACCTGCACTAGAGACTGTTAGAAAACTTTATAAAACTGTTATAATTTTAGTTTCTCTAACAGCTCCGGCAATTTCTTTTCTCTGCTTAGCACTTCTTTCTCAAGATGAGGTTATGAAAAATACAGACGCCTTACTTTCAATTTTAAGCAATAAACTTGGTGGACGCTTTTTACTAACTGTTATTGTAATTGACGCTACCTTAACTTTATTTGCTGCAACCAACACTGCATTTGTAGGCTTTATTGGTTTATCTACTACAATGGCAAAACAAGGAAATCTGCCAAGGTTCATGCTTACACGAGTAGCTCATAAGTACCCTCAACTTCAAGGTTACCCTCTTATTGCAGTACCTTTTATGGTTATTGCCCTTATGATGTGTGCCCTTGTTGCTGGAGAAGTTGGAATTTTAGCAAAGGTTTATGAGATCGCCTTCCTTGGCGTTATGGTGAGTTTTTGTGTAGGCGTTGTTCTTTTAAGAAACAGGCCTTTAAGAAAAGATACTCCACGTAATTTTTTAAGTTCTTGGCTTTTTGTAACAAAAAAAAACAGCATCCCTGTTATCCCTCTTCTCTCAGGGTGTGTTCTTCTTTTTGCTCAGCTCACCTTATTCCTACACTCAAACGGTGAGGCAAGGTCTATGCTCATTCAACTCTTAGCCATGATACTTTTAGTTATGGCCTTTTATCGCTGGGGAATTTTGGAAAACAGACTTGAAACAAGATCTGATTTAAGACTTGGAACTGGTAAATTTGCTAAACAAACTAACCTTCCTAAAGACCTTAAAAAATATATTCTCTGCACTGGTGGTACTGGCGCAAGAAGACTTATCAACGCCTCTATCAAACATATTCAAAACAACACAGTTCAAAGACCTGAGCCCTTTGAGCTTGTTATTTTCCATGCTGAAAACGGCCAAGACCCTAAAGGATATTTTTATGAGCTCTTACAACGAGTTGTTTCTCAACAAATTGTTCCAATCTATAAAGATGTTGATATGGTTTTAAGAGTTAAAATTCTACCTGGAAGCCTTACAGAAGGACTACAAACTCTAAGAAAAACTGTAAATTTTAAATCCATTTTCCTTGGAGGTTTATCCCACCTATACGGAAAAAAATCAGAAATCGAAGAGACCCTAACCCATGAATTAGAAATTGATGTAGTGCATATTTAAATGCACACTCTTATACCATTGGCCACTACATTTAATTTTTTTTAAATAGTGACTGCTATAAAATAATCTTTATATTCAGTAATGAGTTGAATTTATTTAGGTTTAATCCCACCACTTAATACAAATTTGTTAAAATGCTTAGTCAAGTTTACCTTCTATTTTTTTTAATATTTTGTTTAAATCACAAAATTTTTTTTCCATTGACATAGCTTAATTGAAGTTTAGTCTTACATAAGACAAGTCTAAGCCCCTATTGTTATAACTTAGTCTTTTCATACTTTATATGATCTAAGAATTAGATTAAGGAGGTTTTTCCCATGTCTAGAAAAATTGAAATTTACACTTGGGGCCACTGCCCATACTGTATAAGAGCTAAAAATCTTCTTACTGAAAACGGGATAAAGTTCACTGAACATGCCTTAGATGGTAAAGACAGTGAACTCATAAAGCTTCGTGAACGCACTGGCCAAAAAACTGTGCCACAAATTTTTATTGATGATGTTTTTATTGGTGGATTTTCAGAGCTTTCTGCATTAAATGCATCTGAAAAACTTTAATTAAATTTAAGCCCCATCATAAAAACTACGCAAAGTATAAAAGATTTAATTTGACAAGTCTCCTCTCTTTATTAGGTTGATAAAATGAGTTTTATTAATGCAAAATCCATAGGAATCATTGGCGGAGGACAGCTAGCAAAAATGCTTGCACAATCAGCTCAAAAAATGGGAGCCACTGCTCATATTTATTCTGAGAGCACATCAGACCCTGCTGCTATAATTACGTCTTTTCATACAAAGGGTGAATTTACTAATTATAAAAAAATTGAAATTTGGGCTAAAAATTTAAACGCTGTTATTTTTGAAAATGAATTTATAGAACTGAGCCAGATTAAGCTTAAAACTCATTCACTAAACTCTAAAAGTATGATGCTTCTAAGGGACCGCTTAAGCCAAAAAACATTACTAGAAAAATTTAAAATTCCCACATCAAAGTTCATAAAACTGAATGAAAACACTTTTTTTAAAAACCCTGTGGTTTTAAAAAAACGCCTTTTTGGTTATGATGGTTATGGTACTGTCGTGTGTAAAGATAAAAACTCTTATAATAATTTTATATCAAAAGAGCAAAACACATCTCATTGGATTAAAGAAGATTTTATCCCTTTTAAAAGAGAACTAGCCTTTAGCATTGCACGGACCAAAGATAAAAACTTCACCCTTCTTCCCCTTGTTGAAACTTTTCAAAAAGATTCAAAGTGCTTATGGGTGAAAGGGCCTGTAAAAAATAAAAAATTAGACTCTCTTATCTTAAAAATTAAGAAATTTCTTACACACTTAGATTATACAGGAATTATTGCTTTTGAACTTTTTGAAACTACATCTGGAAAACTTCTCGTTAATGAGGTCGCTCCAAGAGTTCACAACTCAGCCCACTACTCCATTGAAGCTTTACCACTTTCACAGTTTGATGTGCATATACTCTCAATACTAAACCAAAAACTTCCTTCTAAAATCAAACCACAAAAAGCTTTTTCAATGGTCAATCTCATTGGCAGCACTCATAAAAAGCCAAAACTTCAAACTGTGAATGTAGGAAGCCTTCATTGGTACGGCAAGCTTGACAATAAACCAGGAAGAAAAATGGGCCATTTAACTGTTCTAGACAATACACCTAATAAAGCTTTAAACTTAGCCCTTAAAGCAGTAAAAGGACAAAAACTATGAGTAAACCAGTAGTTGGAATTATTATGGGAAGCACTAGTGATCTTCCTGTTATGAAGAAAGCTTTCTCCTTTTTAGATGATTTTAAAGTCCCCTACGAGGTGAAAACTGTGTCTGCCCATAGAACTCCTGATTTCATGGCTTCATATGCTAGAAATGCTAAAAAAAATGGGCTTAAAATTATTATTGCTGGTGCAGGTGGCGCAGCTCACTTACCCGGTATGGTTGCGGCCTACACAACGCTTCCAGTAATTGGTGTTCCCATTAACATTACAAGCTTAAATGGTCTAGACTCTTTTCTCTCCATCTTACAAATGCCAAAAGGAGTTCCTGTAGCTACAGTTGCAATTGACAGCTATGAAAATGCAGCTTTATTAGCTATTAGAATGCTAAGCATTAGCTCTAAAAGACTTTCTAACGCTTTAGATAAATTTGCAAAATCACAAAAAACTAAAATTTTAAATAGCAACCGCTAACCTTAAGTTCAAACTTTTAAAATTTACTTTAAAAGGCTACTGTGGTGTTTTAAATAAGAATTAAAGGTTTAAAGGTAAGCCTATGGAGGGGTTTTATAAGGAGACGAGGACAGGTGTTGTGATGTCCTTGAAAAGGATCTAGTTTTGAGATTAGGTTGTATGATCCATGGGAGGAGAGGGTTTAAAAAGGCCATGGATTTAAGTGAGGGGAAATCAAATTTAGCAGCAGAGGGTTTGTTGTTTTTTAAGAGAATTTATAAATTAGAAGAGTTTTATAGAGAAAGAAATTTTACAAATGAAGAAAGGTATAAGGCTCAAAAATCTGATGAGAGGCCACTTTTAGAAAGTTATAAGAAGTAGTTGCTGGAGAATAAAGGAAAGGTTCCACCAAGTTCAAGAACAGGGAATGCCATAAATTAGAAATTTTAAAGCTTTTTATATAGGCTATGTTCAAAAATTTCTAAAACCTTATTTCCAAAAACTCTTGTCCTACAATAGGTTTGTGAAACTTAAAAAATATTCAGCACACCTCAACTCTTTGTTTTCCTAAACTCACTCATGGAATCAAATTACAAGAATATCTATTGTAGGCATCTAAGCCCAACTCCTTCATGTATTTTGCAACTGTATTCTCACTCACGAAAATCTCTTTATCTTTTAACTCCTCATAAATACGTGGTGAACCATAAGTTTTATACCATGATTGAAAAATGCTCTTAATTCTTTCCTTTATTTTTGTTTTTCTTTGAAACGACTTTGAGCTTTTTTTATTATTTAAATAATAAAAAGTACTCTTACTTACTCCAAAAAAATGCATAAAAAATTAATATGTTTTGTACTATGCAACTTCACCTTTGGGTGACTCTACAACCATTTTGATTTTTAAATGAAACACTTGTTGAATATATTTAAGTAAATTGTCTGTACTCCAGTTGCGTCTTTGGTTAACAAAATCAGAGACATAAGAAATTGAGATTTCTGCTTTTTTTGCAAAGGCCTGAAGTCCCATTGACTTAATAGACTCTCTCAACGCTTCCTCAAGAGTAAGCCCTTCATTGTTAATCAAATTAGTAATATAGAGTTGAGAAAATTCTAAATCTTCAAACTCTTGAGCGACTAATTCGTTAAAGTCTTTATGTCTATTTGCCATAGTTCCTCCAGTATTCTTTTGCTTTTTCAATGTCACGGGCTTGAGTTTTTTTATCGCCACCAATTAGAAGTATGATGATCTCGTCACCTTCCTCAGCAAAGTAAATTCTATAGCCTGAACCGTGAGTAATTTTAATTTCAAAAACGCCATCTTTTAAAACTTTTATGGACTTTTTAGCTCCACCAGTTGCGACTCTTTGTATAAAGCGAAGAACAATAACTCTCGTTAACTTATCAAGTTTTTTTTAGCCAATCCTTGAAAGGTGAGCCTCCGTTCTCTGTTGCATAATAAATAATGGTTCATGGGTAGTTAAGAGGGTTACGACGCAGCATAGAAAGAATTAATCTATAGAGGTCTTCATTTCTGTGATTGAACCTAAACTCACACTCCTTTAAATGCAAATAAAAAGTATTCTTATGCATTCCTCTAAATTTAGAAAGTCTTACTTTGGCTAAGCCCCAAAAATTCTCTATTCCATTAATATGGTTTTTAACTTTTCCTTCAGCTTTTGAAAATTCATTTTTTCCATGATGAACTCTGTAGTGTTTTTTATAACCCATATCCACAAGACCATCATACGTCCTAAAGCCATCTGTATAAACTGTAGACTCCTTGCTTATTTTAGCCCGTATAAGAGGGAGAATCTCGTTTTTAGAGCAGTTTTTAATAATCTGAGTATAAACCTTACCATTTCTTTTTTTAAGCCCAAAGACAATGGTTTTACCTCTAGCTCCTCTTCCGCGAAGACCTCTAACTCTCCTTGCTCCAAAATAACTTTCATCCAGTTCTATTTCACCAGAGTCAAAAAGGCTTTCTTGTTCGCATTGCTCAACTATTTTTGATCGTACTTTTTTTAAAATATTTCCTATAGTTTTTCTGTTAAGCTTTGTTAATTCTGAAATCTGTTGAGTTGTTAGCCTCTCCGTTATCTAGAAGGGTGTAGTTTGTGCCAATCTCATTTGAGGTGGCCAGTACCAACTTGAAGTATTGATGTAATTTGAGTTTAAAAGTCCACATCGCTGCAGTATTTTGTGCATAAATGACTCTGGGTTTGTGTAACCATAGCCCATCCTTCTAAGCACTTTAATCTTGTTGTTTAAGCCTTCACTTACTGCTGTTGTGAGCCCAGACATAATATATCCTTCAATGTAACCTCTGTACTTTCTTAAGGTTTTTGCAAATTTCAAAAAGGGCTTTAATTTTGACTCTCTTGCATATCGGTACCAAAGAACCAGAGCTTTTCTAAAGTCTTTTACATTCTTTTGATCTAAAACTTTATGGAAGTGCTCAACTAAAACTGAAGCTTTAAAAATGTTCTTATTCACATCTAAAAGCCTCTCTAATTTAGTAAAATCTCCTTTAGATAAATTCTTCTCACGCTCCACTAAAATATATCTTTTATGAGGTGCTAGCACATCCATTAAAAACTTATCTTCATTTTCTTTAGCTTTTTTAAACTCAAATTTTCTCACATCATCAAAAAAATTATTTAGCCCTTCTGCAACATGGAACCTATCAACACAGACCTTAGCATTCTCACATTTACCTATCACAGCCTCAATAAAAGCATCATGCATATCAACTGCAAAAAACTTGATCTTATCTAGCTGCTCTTTTGTTAATACCTTTAAACAATTAAGTAAGCTTGAACCCTTTCTGCCCATTGCATTTGAGAGCACCTTTCTCATCTTCGTACAGACTAAATTTGTGATGAACTTAATCGTATTCTTGTCACAAGACTTCTTTCCAAAAATAGTTCTAAAGTGCACCTCATCAGATGACATCTGCTCTAAATCTAACTTTCTTTCAGCATAGCTTAAAAGAGGTTTTATTTGCTTCATCCGGTACTGATCCAAATTCCACACAGTCTTGGGGTTCATTCTTAAAATTCTAGCAACTGACTCACAAGTCATCTCTTCACAAAGACGTCCTGCTTTTTCTACAAGTGAGTAAGTTAAGTTTTCAAAATTAGGGTGAGTAAAATCAACACCAGCTGATCTGACTTTATCATCACACATTAAGCAGTGCCCTCGAAGCTGTTTTAAGTAAATCCACACCTCTTCATATGAGCCTATTGGAGAAGCTTTAATTTTTCGAAGCTTCCACTCATGGACATGAGATATTTGGCAGCCACATTGATTACAGCCTACATTTTCACGATCTTGTTTTGCGTAAAGGACTAGTTTTAACTCTTTATCACAAGCCTCCCAGTTTTCTAATTTTACACCTTGAAGACCTAGTGATTTTACGATTAACTTTTCAAATAGCTCCATTTAATCCTCCGACAATTTAGTTTATTTAGTAACCAAATTTTAATTGTGTGGAGGGAGCTTGTTTATCTTTTTCAGGACTTTAGGCTTGTTGGCATGGATCACACCCTTCTAGATAACGGTGAACCGAGTTGTTAAATCACTGGCAAAAAGCTTGATAATCTCCCTGAATTTAGCCTCTGAAATTCTTGAACGAGCAAAATACCTATTTTTCACAGTGATAATAATAAGTTAACTCCCTTCAAAGTCAACTTAACTACCCATGAACCTAAATAATTTTTTTATCAATCATCCTAATTCCTATATATAAACTACGTCATTTGGCGTACTTTGTCAAGTTGTATTCCTAAACATCTAATATTAGGGGGTAATTGTCATTACCAAGGGAAACTGACGCTCACACAGCGTTAAATTATTGTATTGTATTTTAACTGAGTTCGAACTTTTTAAATCTGGTTCAACATTCTATTTTCATGGGGTATTAACGGTTTAAAAGGGCTCAGACAATACCCAGTTGATGCTCATAAAAGATTCACTATAAAGTTTTTTAAGACTTCGGTGTCTGGAGTGTTCAACATGAAACTCTTCCTTTAAAATTTCAAAAACAGTCTTAACAATATTTATTCAAAACTTAGGTCCTTAGAAAAGTCTGAGCTCGAGTTAAATATTAACTTTGGTTCATGACACTTTAAGTGCCTACTTTCTAGGAAAGTGTAAACCATGTCTCCAGTATAAAATGTAAACTATGTGTCAAGACGGACAGTGAATAGCAGCCTAAATCACCGCATGTTTTGCGGCGATTTATCTTGATCTTGCGGTGAATAGAGTCTATAATCACCTTAAATAATGCGGTGATTAATATGTGGATTCATGAACATCAAAACTGGCCAAGCTTTACATGGGATGCAAAAACCCTTGTGTCCAAGCTAGCTGATATACGTCATCGCCAAGGTCGTTTGCTGGGGCGCATGGAGGGGTTTGGCTTTGAACTTAAATGTGAAGCTTCTCTTAGCACGCTAACCAATGACGTGGTTAAATCATCGGCCATTGAAGGTGAGAATCTAAACCCAGAGGAGGTTCGATCTTCCATTGCTCGTAGGCTCGGAATCGATATTGCTGGGCTTATCCCTGCAAGCCGCGACGTTGAAGGTATTGTGGAGATGATGCTAGATGCCACACAACAATTCTCAAAGCCACTGACAAAAGATCGTTTGTTTGACTGGCATGCTGCATTGTTCCCAACAGGACGAAGCGGCATGCACAAAATCACCGTTGGTGGCTGGCGCACTGTTGACGCTGGCCCCATGCAGGTTGTTTCCGGTCCTATTGGCAAAGAAAAGATTCACTTTGAAGCCCCAAGTGCAGAGCGCCTTAAAAAGGAAATGGATGCATTTCTAGCGTGGCTGGCAGGAGAAGATGACACTGACCCTGTTATCAGAGCAGGCATAGCCCACTTGTGGTTTGTGACAATCCATCCGTTTGAAGATGGGAATGGACGGATTGCCCGGGCCATTAGTGACATGGCGCTCGCTCGTGCAGATGGTACGCCAGACCGTTTTTACAGTCTTTCGTCCCAAATCGAAGCCGAACGCAAACAATATTACGATCAGCTTGAGAATCAACAACGCGCTAACCCTGATATAACAGACTGGCTGTCATGGTTCTTGGACAGCCTTGGCCGGGCAATCAGTAATGGGGAAACGACGCTTGGCAATGTTCTGTTCAAGGTACAGCTCTGGGATATGATCAATCAAAAGCCTGTCAATGATCGGCAACGATTGATCATTAACCGTATGCTTGAGGATGATTTTGAGGGCTTTATGAACACCTCAAAATACGCAAAGCTGGCCAAGTGTTCAAATGATACGGCACTTCGTGATATTCAAGAACTGAAAGAACGAGGCACCTTTATTCAGAACCCAGGTGGCGGGCGTAGCACCAGTTACAGGCTGCCAGACTGCGAAGAATAATACGTTTCCAATGAAGGCAAAGTAGATTCGAACTGGTGGTATACCTGTCATTTGGACCTCCTGTCATTACCAAGGGAAACTGTCACTTTAACTGCCAAGGGATTATGTCAGTATTGATGGGTTAAAAAAAACACTTAACTTAACCAGCAACCTATACAAGCCTTTAAACTGCCTTTTGTGGGCCCATGCTTTTCCCTGGTTCTTAATGCAATAGTTTCAAGGTTGTTCCTCGCCCATATATATCTAATCTTTCCCCTACTTAAGTTTAGGGAGAAATATTTTTTTATAAATTTTGAAACTTGAGCTTCTCCAAGATGAGGATTCTGTATAGAAAAATTAACAACAAGTTTTTCATCTGTCATCATTTTTTTATTTTTAGAATAAAACTCAGCTTTAAACGTTTTAATAAAATAAAACTCTCCCCTAGTCTCTATAACTTTTTTTACTCGATATATTTTTTGCCTAGAAATTTTTGTTATTTGTGAGGCTTTACTCACACTATTTAATTCTTTAGAAAGCCTAACTGCCTTAACTATTTCCTAGGCAGTGGTTGTGTTTCTAATCTACTTAGTGGAGTGGGAGCTTTTATGGTTTTGTCTTTAGCCTTCATCTTCACGGCCATTAAAATATAAGCTTTAGGGTCAAGCTCCACTTTTTTACAAGACTCTACAATGGTGTGCATAATTGATGCTAAATCTCCACCATTAATAGAGCGTGATCCATAAAAGTTTTTCCTTCCCATAACACTTTGCCTCATAGCCCTTTCAGCATCATTGTTTGTAAGCGGAATTTTAGGATCTTTTAAAAACTCTGTAAGCCCATCCCAATGCTTCATAGAGTAACTTATAGCCTTGTGTAAACCACCCTCAGGCCTTACATTCGCCCACAAGCTCTTTGGCTATGTCTCCTGACCTCGTAGGTTCAAATTGATAAAAGCTTCCAGCATACACTTAGAAAAATTAAGTTATCAAATACAAACTTTAAAAACTATGACCACATTGTTGAATCTTATTCTGACCTTAAAATACATTCTGTGATTAAGATAAAAATATCCAAAATGCACTCATTCTTAGGCTTAAATTTAGGAAATTATTTTTTTTAATTGGCGTAATATAAGTTTAATTTATAAAGCTATCCTTACCCATTCTCTCTAAATCAAAGGAATAGGTTTTGTATATATCTGGGAAAACACCTTTTTCTTCTATGTAAGCACCAGATAGACTTTTGTAAAGAGCATAAGGATATGAAAAATAAAACCCCTTTGGAAAATTAGACACTTGCTCCCAACTTGAAAGCACCATCTTACCTGAAGTCTTCTCTCCTATTACTCTTCCTCTATTGGTATCTATAAATGCTTGGGCAACAAGTTCTGCAGTAGAAGAAGTTAAAGAGTTTACCAGTACAAAGATTTTTTTACTTATACAATAGTTTGTTTTAGGAACTCTTAAAAAAACTTTCCCGTGCTTTTTAAGGTGAGCAACTTGAACAGACTGTTTTACTGACAATGGATAATCCGATCTCCCAAGCCCTTTTTTACTTGGAATGGTAAACTCTCCTACTACTGTTTCTTTACACAAAAACATTGATAAAAACCTTAAACCTGCTGCAATATTTCCACCATAATTATCCCTAAGATCAATATATATCTTATCATCTTTAATTTTACTTGCTCTATTCATCACATCTAAAATGGCCTTATTGTCAAAAAATTCTCCCCGAAAAGACAAAACTCTAATAATATTGCCCACAACCTTAACCTTATCATTCCATGTGTACTTTTGAACTTTTACTTTAAAACTTTTCACTTTCCCTTTGCGCTCTATTACATAGTCTCCACCAGAGTATAAAATACGATGATGGGAAAGATTTTTTTCTCTATTTACTTTAATAAAAACATCGCCTCTTTTAAAAACTGAATCTGGATGAGCTCGATATACAAGATATTTACCTTTAAAATATTTAAGTTTAACACCTATATGTTCTACTTTAGAATTCCAAATTTCATTTGATTCCAGGGGACTATAGACCGCTAAATGTGACCATCGCCACCTTTTAAACCATGAGTTTGTATTGGTCTTCCATGTCTTAAAAGAGCTTGATCTACTATAAATACTCTTACACTCCTTAAGCTCATCATCATTAATTTTCACTACAAAATCTTCTTTAATTCTTTCACACATTTTTATGTGACCAGCCTTAAGACCTTTGTCTCTTTGAATAAAAAAAAAACTAAAGCAACTAAGAGCATCCAAAGCACGTAGAGTTTCATAGAAAAAAAACCTCCATAGATTTAACTACAAGCTTTTTAAGTGTTTTTTCATAATATACTAAACCTTTATGCCGCTCTCTTTCTTCTAACCACAGAAATATCAATATTATACTGCTTAACCTTCCTATATAAAGTAGCTCTTCCAATACCTAAAGCTCTTGCTGCCTCAGTTAAATTCCCCTCGTATTGATGTATGGCATTTACAATGGCTATGCCCTCTAACTCGTTCATAGTTTGCACGGAGCCTTTCCCTTGAGTCTTTGGAAAAGGTATAATGTTTTTCGAACCATTGGAGCTAAGCATTTGCACTGAAGAATCAAAAGCCTTTTTTCTTTCTTTTTCCTTCCATTGAAAAATAGAATAAATTTCTAAATTAACACCCATACTATATGCAAAATTTCTTGCCTTCTGTATCACCTCTTGATCGTCAGAAATAACGAGTACTTTTGATCTGGACATTTAAATATCTCCCCCACACAGTTTAATATGTTGAACATATTTTATATCGGTTCAGAAATAAATTAAGATAAGTTTTTTTAAGTTTTCAACTTGCTAAAATGGTTCTAAGGCCTAAAATATGAGTGAAATAGCTTATTTTGCAACATATTTGCAACATATCGGCAACAAAATAGCCTTAAAACTCTCTCCAAAAAGAGTTTTTCATAGACTTAGTTCTACCTTCTCCCTGATTTAATCTTAATCTGCATTTTAGTAATGAGCTGAACAGCCATTTTCTCCTGAACCTTACACATTTTAAGCTCATCTTTCTTATAGGATCTTTGGCTAGGGGTTAACGTTCCAGCCTGAAGCTCCATTTCATAATCAAGCTTATTAGCTCTAATACCTTCAAGCTCTTTAGTCTGGTGTTTAAACAGCCTATTGACACCACTCATGGGAGCAACATCAAGCCATTCTCTTTTATTTTTATACCACGTAAGCATTCTCAAAAATCTGGCCTTATTCTTAGCCAATGTAAACTGGGGATACTCAACCTCTTTTAAGTCCAGTATATTTTCTATTTCATCCAAGTCTACTTCCTGAGAAGCTGTCTCTACAGTATCTTCAGTTTGAATTTGTGTAACGTCCATATTATCCTCACCCAAAGGAGTCTTACCCTAGATTTTAAAAAATAGCAATTCTTGTCATCTAAAATAAAAATATTTTCATTAGAGTGAAATATTTTACAGTTTTAATGAACTTTATACCTACTAGATAACAAAAAAAACCTAATACATTACTGAAAAGAAAATATATAACTGCCGTGAAAGTGTAAACACCTGACTCCCTATAAAACCTACATAGCTAGAAAAAGTGGTAAAGCCACCTAAAAACCCATTTGCTAGGTCATTTTTTCAACAATTGCAGCTCCAACAGAGTCAGACCATACGTTTACTGCTGTTCTTCCCATATCTACAACTCTATCTACAGCCAGGATCAAACCCGTAGCCTCTAATGGTAAGCCCACTGTTTCTAAAATCACTACCATCATAGCAAGCCCTGCATGGGGAATTCCTGCCGCCCCCACTGAAGCTAATAGCGCTGTGATCAGTACTAAAAACTGTTGAAAAAATGACAAATCAACATTCATCACCTGGGCTATAAATAAAACTGCAACACCTTCATATAAGGCTGTACCATCCATATTGATAGTGGCCCCTAGTGGCAAGACAATACTTGAAACCTTTGGTGAAACCTTTTTATTCTTTTGCGAACACTTCATTGTAAGAGACAATGTTGCTGCACTTGAGGCAGATGAAAACGCTGTGAGTAAAGCTGGAGACATTTGCCGCATATACTTAATAGGATTCTCTTTTCTTAATAAAAAATACAAAAGTGGAACAACTACAAAAAAATGAACTCCTAAAGCAAGCATTACAGTCACTAAATACCAAGCAAGAGAGCCAAACACCTGAACGCCAACCTCTAAAATGAGCTTTGCTACTAAACAAAACACCCCTATTGGAGCAACTGTTAAAACTCCATGAACCATTTTAAGCATGATTTCATTTAACGAATCTGCAAAATCAACCATTGGTCTTCTTTTTTCCGGAACAACTTGAAGAGCAAAAACTCCAAACAGAATAGTAAAAAACAAAACACCCAGCATATCAAAAGGAACAGCTGCCATGGAGCCAATTGGGTTTTCTGGAACCATACGTATAAAAATTTCTGACAACGAACTTGGTGTAGAAATGGTTTTTGTTGCCATGCCTCCTAAATCCAAATCTACCTTTGTCCCTGGAGAAATTAAATTTACAAAAATCAAACCCACTGTAATGGCAATTATACTTGTAAAAATATAGTAGATTAAAGTTTTGCTTCCAATTCGAGAAAGGTCTTTAGAACTTCCAACCCCTAAAACTCCTAAAAGAAGTGAGGCAATTACAAGAGGCAGCACCACCATTTTTAAAAGCCTTAAAAAAATCTTCCCCCCTAAATCAACTGTGGGAAGCATGATATTTGATGCTATTTGACTGTCTTTAAACAAAACCCCCACAAGTACGCCCAAAAGCATTCCAACTGCAATCTGCCAATGAAGCTCTTTATACCACTTATTTTTTTTCTCTCCTTGAAGATTTTTTTCTGAATCCATATTAGTCTAACTCCTTGTCCTTATTTTGTTCTTTTTTTTCAACTATCAACCTACCAACCATAGTTTCTCTAGGAAAGTTTGAAACTCCCACATATGCATAAACACCTTCTTTAACTGGTGCGTTAAAGGAAACCTCTAAGCTTGTATTGGGCTTAATGTCCTTAGATTCAAAAAGAAAATACTCCCTAGGAACCTGCCCCTGCTGAACCTTAATATGTTGAACCAGTATAGGGTCTTCACCACTTTTAAGAAGGTAAAACCTTAGTTTTTCTTTCTTTAAACCGTTAAATAAATTAAAAGAAACTCTTTTCCCTGGATCAGTTTTAAGTTCTTCTACTGAAAAAACCATATCTCCATTTAAAACCTTAATCTTACTAGGGTCTTTAATAGCATTTTTTTTTGGCAAACATCCAAATAAAAAAATAAGCACCGCCAAGCCTAAAATTAAATCCCTACATCTCCTCAATTAAAACCCCTTATTAAACCTTACACTTATATGCTATTTTAAGTTAAGACTCCCACTAATCTTATAAAAATACAATAGGCTAAAAAAATGGCTAATAAATTCATACTCTCCATTGAGCACAAATTCAGTGCACAGCAAGTAAACCTTTTAAAGCTACAAATTTTAAACCCCAACAAAGATCTAATTTCTCATTTGAACAATGGCAATCTAAATATTTATGGAGTTTTAACTCTCACTTACATACCTATAAAAAAAACCACATTAGCTTTTAGCAGTGTTGCTGGAAATGAAAACCTTAACTCTGTGATTTAAACTTTAAAGAGCAAAGGGACATAAAAAATTTTTCAAAATCTTACACTTAATTGCAGCTTACCAATGTATAAAATATCTATGTCTAATTTATGGAAAACTTTTTTCTTTATCTACGACATAATGGGCAATAAAAGTTTTACCTATTCCCCTGTCTTCAATTAAAACGAGTTTATGGCTATTTTTAATTTTTGTTATAATTCTAGCCTCAACATCCTTTCTTAAGCAATACTGGCTCCCTTTTACAATTGCTCCATGAATAAATGGATTTTTTATTCTACTCACTCATCACTCCAATGCTAATGACTCAATATTGAGTAATACAGATGCTATTTTGCTTAATATTGAAAAAATATAGGAAAACTAGATACTTTCAGGTGACCTAAATAGTTGCTTTTTACCATAGTTTATTTAAATACTAGTTTATGAAACTTATTATTTTAAGACAAAATTCCGTAGATTTCTTTAAAAAAGCCTCAAAACTTGAATCCTCTTTGCCAGAAGGAGAGTGGCGTTATTTTAAATTTAAATCTGAAAAACAAGTCTTAGGCTTATATGAAAATTCACATGAAGGTATTGACCTACACCCTGACTTTTTCAAATACTTTTTAGGTCAATTCCCTCCCACCCTTAGTGATCATATTGTGATTTCGCAATTAAAGAATTTTAAAGATTTCTGCCTTTACCTTAACAACGTGCTGCACAAAGATGTTAAAATATTTGATCTCTCAGTGTCTCATTTCTGGATCTGGACTGATGAAGAAAAAACTATTTTAATACCGAAAAAACTAAAAAACTACCTAAGCTTAAGCAGTTAATTTTTAGTATAGCCCTCGCTTAAAAAATTTTTAAACGCTTTTTTATACGGTCTATAAACATATTTACATTTTTGTATCTCACGTTTATATTTAATTTTATAGTCTGGAAAAAAATCAAGACTTTTTAATGCACTCCTCATTTTATTTAGCAGTGGCTTTCTTGGCTCCTTATGCTGTTTACACGCAGAAATAAAAACATCCAGTGCTTCATCATATTTTTTTAAACTAAATAAAGTTTCAGCTTTTAAAACTAAGGCTTCATCGCTCCTATCCATACTAAGGTGTTTTTCTAAGTGATAAAGACCCTTTGTTGTTTTCCCTTTTAAAATTAAAGTCTTTCCAACCTCATATTGAATATCATTATTTGCCGGAAACCTTTCTGATACTTTTTTAAATAACTCATAGGCCGCTTCAGCTTCTCCATTCTTTTCTAAGGATTTTCCATAGTAAAAATGACCTTTCTCTGCACTTGGAAAGTTTGAAATAAGTTTTCCACAAGTCTGTACAGCTGTTGAATACAGCTCTAAATTATACTGAGCCTCACAAAGGTATGTATAATAAATTCGTCCCTTTAAATTAGTTCTTCCATAAAGCTCTAACAACCCTATGGCCTCATTATAGTCACCCTCTCTATTGTAAAACTTTATTAAGGCTGTGAAGTTTTCTTTATTTGGATGCTCTTTATAAAGGTCACTAAGAATTTTAATGGCCTCAAGCTTTAAACCTTTTTTACGTGCATCATAGGATTTGTTATTAGAATAAGAATTTGATTGCACCTCTAAAGCATTTGAAAGTTCCCTTTTTAAGGCGCCTTTTTTAGGAAATTTCATAACAGCTTTTCTTAGGCTTTTAACTCTACCATCTAAATCACCTAAATGTTTATATGAAGAGATCAAAAAAACATAGTCCTTATAGGTAGGCTCACTTTTGTCCTTAATGAGTTTACCCTCAATGAGATGGATTACTTTTTCATACTCTTTTGCCCTATAAACTTTTAACACATCCACACTGGCTTTAGCGTTAAAAAACAAAAAAACTACAACAATTGCAATAATACTCCGAAGAGCCCTTATGACCACTAACTCTTCTTGCCTAATAACAATCTTTCGTCTCATACAGAGACTGTATCGGCTCAACACTTCAAAAACTTCAACCTCAAATGAAACAGGTCAGGGAGTGGTTGAATATCTGCTCATTCTAGTTCTTACTATTGCAATGGTTATGGCCTTAAGTAAGGGAATTGGGAGGCCACTTAAAAGCTATATCCAAAATAATATTTTATCAGTTGTAGGGTGTATGCTTCGAGTTGGTCAATTTCCAACAAAATCCTTTGGCCTTTGTAGCGAGGCTGTGAAGATAAAATTTAATGTTACAGAGAGTTTTGCTAATGAAAGTGGATCATCATCTAAGTCATCGTCCTCAAGTTCTAATAATAAAAATAGGGACTTAAGTGGTGAGGATAAAAATGCCCCCAACAGTGGGAATAAAAATTCTCCAAAAACACCCTACAAGCCTTCAAACTCAACAGGATCTTTAAACGGTTCAGATCAATTTGAAAGCTCATCTGGCCCCAAAGCCATTAAAGTTAATGGTGATTTAGACTCAGCAGATTCTAATGAGATTTCCATAAATGGCTTTAAAAATAGTCATAAACAAACCATTGTTATTAGAAGAATTCATAAAAATAACCGTATTGGAGGAAGTTTTTTCATATCAGAAAAGGAAAAAGAGGCTAAAAACTCTGCCCCTCCTAAAAAGCAAGCCAAAAGCCTTCCTCCCTCTTTAATTCAAGACAAAGTCACTGTGGATTCTTTTGCCATTCCAAAATCTAAAAATAACACCCTTAAAAATCCTCAAACGGATGATGGAATAAAGTTTTCTTTCCTTGGCATCATAAAGTGGGGAATCATAATAACCATTATTGTGTTCTTTGGTTTTTTCACAATGTCTCAAATTAATAGTATACGAAAGGGTTGGACTGATTAAGCCTCTTAAGGCATAAGAAGCTATGAACATAGCTATAGCACAAATAAACTCTCACCTTGGAAATTTAGAGTTAAACGCTAAAACTATAGTGAATTATTGTAACAAGGCCTTTGAATCTGGCTCAAATTTTATCGTCTTTCCTGAGCTTTCTTTAGTGGGCTACTCACCAAACGATCTCCTTAAACGTCCAGAATTTTTAATGGCACAGAAAAAAACTTTAGCTGCCATTGCAAAAAAAATCCCTAAAAACATGACTGCTCTTATTGGCTGTCTTAATGAGGAAGATTACAAACTTTTTAATTCTGCTGCACTTATTCAAAATAGTGCTGTTAAAAAATATTTTAACAAAGACCTTTTGCCAAACTATGATGTTTTTAATGAATCTAGATATTTTCATTCTGGAAGCCTTAGGAATAACTTTTTCACACTCAATGGTAAGAAAATTCTTGTCACTATATGCGAAGACCTTTGGTTTAAAAAACTTAGTAAGTACAACAAAAACCCACTCAGTGCTTTAAAGAAAAAACCTGATCATATAATAAGTTTAAACGCATCTCCTTTTGAAATTGGAAAACAAAAAAAGCGAGAACTCCTCCTTAAAGAAATTTCTCAAAAATTCTCCTGCCCCATGACCTACGTAAATTCAATGGGAGCACAAGATGAGCTCATATTTGATGGCCAATCCTTTCAAATAAGCTCAAAAGGGGAAGTGGTTCTAAGGCTTCCTGCTTTTAGCCAGCACCTTCACACTTTTAAAAAACAAATTTCCCCAAAGCTTTCAAAGTTTGCATCAATTCAAAAAGCTCTCACCCTTGGAATTAGGGATTATTTTTTAAAAACTGGGTTTAAAAAAGCTCACCTAGGCCTAAGTGGTGGAATTGACTCTGCACTTGTAGCCTACCTTGCCGCAAAAGCCCTTGGGCCTGAAAACATTACAGCAATGGCACTCCCATGCCCTTACAGTTCAAAACTTAGTTTTAACCTTGCAAAAAAACTCTCTAAAAACCTTGGAGTCCATTTTTTAAGCTATGACTTGAGCACAATTTATTTAAAACTCATTAGTGATTTTAACAAAAACTTTGGAAAAACCCCTTTTAACCTTATGCATGAAAACACCCAAGCAAGGCTTAGAGCACTTGTACTTATGGCTTTTTCCAATAAAGAAAACTCCTTACTCCTTGCAACTTCCAACAAATCTGAACTTACAGTTGGCTATAGTACTCTTTATGGGGATCAGTGTGGTGCTATTTTACCCATTGGAGATCTTTTTAAAACTGATATTTTTAAATTTTGCCAGTGGATTAATAAAAAAAACCACCACCCAGTAATTCCAAACCGTATCCTTACTCGCCCACCATCTGCTGAACTTCGTTTAAATCAAAAGGATTCAGATTCTTTGCCTAACTACAATGAGCTTGATAAAAGTATTCAAAAAATAATCATTGAAAGAAAAGCACCGAAAACAAAATTAGACCACTGGGTTTTAAACAAAAGCTATATATCAGAGTTTAAACGATGGCAGAGCCCACCTATATTAAGAATATCAAAAAATACCTATGGCATTGGAAAATACATGCCCATTGCACACAGTTTTAAATCTTAAATTAACGTTAACTGCTCACTTTTTTCTTCTATGTAAGGAAATTTCAATGATGGCTTGCCTTGAAGGCCCTCTAATGTTTTTTTATCAAGATATTCACTGGGCAAGGCTTTATTCATTAACTCCACAAAAACATTGCCACAAAGCTTTGCATCTTCGTGGGCCCTGTGTAGCTTTCCAAACTTAAACTTAAGGTGTTGGGCAATGGTTCCTAGTCTATAGTTGCTCAGCCCAGGAATAATTCTTTTTGATAATGCTAAGGTGTCAAATACATAGCCTGAAGGTGCTAAAAACTTACACCTCCTATAATCATTTAAGAAGAATTGAAAATCAAAAGAAGCATTATGAGCTACTAGTGGATCCTGACCACAAAACTGTGTGAAAGACTCTAAGCAGTCTTTAATCTTTGGCTTTCCAACTAACATATCATCAGTAATTCCATTTACTCTTGACGCTCCCTCAGGCATCTGCATCAATGGATCTACTAATGTAGAATAGATGTCCTCAGGCTCTCCGTTGACAAACCGCACAGCTCCAATTTCAGCAATTCTATCAATTCCAGCTAAAGTTCCTGTTGTTTCTAAATCAAATGCGATAAAGTTCATAAATAGAAACTAACCAATCTAAGAAGATGAGACAAATTATAAATAATGAAGACTAAATGCGTAGTGTATTATAACGGACCCTGTCAAATTTTTATGTTCTCAAGGGACAAAACTTTACTCAATGAGCTTCGAACTCAAGGGACAAAACTTTACTCAATGAGCTTCGACTCACAAAATCCCAGTGCCTTTTTCTTGTAATGGCCAAGGAATTTGTACAACATGTCGAGTCATTTTACTCCAGGGCAAGCTCAGCCCTCAAACTTCTTTAGAAAAGGAGCGTGCTCAGGAAAGAGGTTTTGCTCATAATGAGCGACTTTCCTGCCAGTGTAGTCCAACTTCAGATGAAATTAAAGTTAAGATCCCATAATAAAAATAGGGTTTGAAAAAATCCAGGAAATCCACTTTTCATTACGAATTAAGGGAAAAAATGGATTGGCCTTTACAACAACCCTATAGTGCCCCAATTCTAAAGGCCTATACTGAAAGGATTTAGAAAATGTTTTTATTAAACTCCCATTATGATAAAGTTCAACCTTTACTTTATCACTTAATTCAGGAAGTGAGACATAAACCATTTTAAGGTCTTTTAACTTAACCTGCTCACCCATAAAAACTTTTTGCCCTTTTTTCGTAAGCCCCCAAAAAGCAAATCCTTTAGGATCTCCTAAAATATCAATGGAAAAGTATGAGCTTCCTTTTCTCAAAGCATCTACAATAAGTTTTTGATCACCAATACCCACAAGCTCTTCAGCTAATAGAATATGATTCTTAGCCATTTGAAAAATACTCTTATACCCTGGAAAATTTAAATTCGATTTTTTAGTCAACCGCAACTTTGAGGAAGCATCTGAGCCTACATAGCCCATTATAGGTTGTTTATCGTTCCATTTATCCCATAGCTGTATTGACAAGGCTTCATCTAAATAAATATGTAGGAAAAACAATTGCGGATTAAACGGATAAAAGATTAACGAACTTAAGAATAAAAAAAATTTTTTCTCCCAAGACTTACGCCAAACCTCTCTTAAATTTAAAACCTCAACACCTGTTATAAATGCAGGAACTCTATCTTCATCCCACTCATAACCTGGCTTTTCAGGGTGTGATATTACAACAATACCCTCACCACCTGTTTCTAAAAAATTAGATAAAAAAATCTGCGCCTCTAAATGGGAACTAAAAACTGGACTCTTTTCACTGGTAAAATATAAAAACCTAGAGTTTAAAAAACTCAACTCCAACCCATAAAAAACACTTAAGTTCCCATATTGAATTGGAGGCGGTTGTTGCTGATCTATAGGGTTAATTTCATTAAAAATTATAAAATCTAAATTTGCTGCAGCTGCTGCACTTATAATTTCAGAAACACTGTCACTGCCACTACTTTTTTTAGAATGAACATTGAACACCCCTGCATAATCATAAAAATTATGATTATGCTCTCTTTTAGAATTTTTAGTGGATGCTGAGTATTTAATTCTTGAAAAAAAAACTCCAGAGCCAATATACAAAGCTCCAAGTATAAAAAGAATTAATGAGACCTTCATAGCTCTTTCATTGAAGGAAACTGAATTGTTTTTTCCTCACCAAAAACCCCCAGGGTGCCAATATCTTTGCCATTTATAATTAAATTAACCGCTCCAGCATCAAGAAATCTAATTTTTGCCTCTTCAAATTTAAAAATTCTTCTCTTATCTGGTTTAAGATATGCCTTTACAGGTTTGCTATCTAAATTTGTTTGAATATACAACCTTGTTTCAACAAGAGGCTCTACCATTAATGTGTTTTTAAAAACAACTGGTCTAGATTTTTTAACTCCTTCATCTTCATTATCATCATAAACTGTTACAGCTCTTAAGAGCTTTGACGCTTTTAAAATACTCTTAACTTCTTTAGTCTCTAAAGTTTCTTCTGACTGCTTTTGTTTCAACTCTAAAACAGCTTGAGAGTTGACAGATTTAACCCTGGCTGCATTTAAATACTGATCCCCTAATTGAAAATAAAGCACTGCTGTTCCCAAAATAGTTGCTAATAAAATTGCTATTGGTAAAAATTTATTTTTAAAAAAATCAAAAGCAAAAAAAGACTTTATTTTTACATCTTCTCTTAAAATACCTTTTTCTAACTTATCAATAGGCTCATTAAGGGTTTTTTCATATTCTTCAATAATAAGATTGGGCTTTAAACCTAAGTGGGTACAATATGTTTTAATAAAACCTTTTGTAAAGGGCGCTTTAGGCAGTTCTTCTGTCTTAGAATCTTCTATTTTTTTTAAAGTTTTTAAATTGATCTTAAGATCATAGGAAATATCTTCTAACTTTAAACCCTGTTTATTCCTAGCATCTTTTAATTTTTTACCATATTCAGACTCCACAATTATATTCCTAAATTAATTTTTTTTCTTACAGCAGTTTTTACTCTATTTAACATCTTGTGGAATTTTTCATCTTTAAAGGAGATGTTTCTTAAAATTTGTTCTGCCACTAGATAGTCATTTTTTTTAATAAAAATTAAACCCTTTAACAAAGCCGCTTTATTTTTTTCTTTCAATTTAAAACACAGCCCATCCACCATTCTTGCAGATTTTAAAGCGCTTTCATAAAGTGACATTTTATAAAGTGTGTGGGCAATATCTAAGCGGTGCTTACACACCTTTGGCTTTAAGGCCAGGGTCTTGCGAAGGGTTTCCTTTAAAGCCCTTCCACTCAAGAACTGATGATCTAATTTAAGCTTTAAACTCCAAGACTCTTCCTGATTTTGATAGGTTAAGTCCTTAACAGACTCATCTACCAACGCCTTTGCTTTTTTATAATTTTTAAGCTTTGTATAATTTAAATTTGCTAAAAAATTCCTTGCTTCTGTATATCTTAAATTGACTAAAACAGCTTTTTCAACCTGAGCAACACCTTCATGTATAAAACCTTTCTCTAATAAAAGCTTTCCTAAATAAAAATGAGCCTGAGAGTTGTTAAAATCTATTTTAATTGCTTCTTGATAATTTTTAATAGCGTCTTCTAAACGCTCATGGTCTTCATAGTTCCTACCAATGGAAAAATAAAGGTCTGACTTTTCTTTCGTTAAATCAACATCATCCTTTAAAAAACCTTTTTTTATTTGAGAGCTTACACAACCTGATAAAACTAATAATACTATTAAAACTGCTTTCATCCCTACATCTTAACAAACCTTTAGGAGAATATTCAATCAAATCACTCATACATGATGTTTTAAAAAAAACTCTTATCACTCATTTATACCACAAGCCCTGTGGAGCCTTAATTTAAGGGTTTACAATTTCGCTTTCATGAAAAAATAGCGCCATTTCTCTTTCCGCGCTTGCCAAAGAATCACTTCCATGAACAGCATTCTCACCCATACTGTCTCCAAAAACTTTTCTCAAAGTGCCCTGAGCAGCTTCTACTGGGTTTGTAGCCCCCATAATTTCACGATTCCTCATAATAGCATTTTCACCTGATAAAACCATAAGCATAACTGGACCTGAAGTCATAAAATCCACCAGTTCATTAAAAAATGGCCTTTCACTATGCTCAGCATAAAATGTTTTGCATTTTTCACGTGAAATCCTAACTAACTTAGATCCAGCAATTTTTAACCCATTTTCTTCAAATTTTGCAATGATCTTACCAATTACATTTTTATGAACAGCGTTTGGTTTAATTATACTAAAAGTTTTCTCCATTCCCATTTCAACTCTCCTTAAAGGCTTTATTGTTTATTTAATGCTTTCTTCATCACAGCTCCAAGCTGAGCAGGGCTTCTTGTCATAAAGCAACCAGCAGCTTGTAAAGCTTCAAACTTTGCCTCAGCAGTTCCTTTTCCACCACTAACAATTGCTCCAGCATGGCCCATACGCTTACCTTTTGGTGCTGTGGATCCAGCAATAAAGGCAACCACAGTTTTAGTAAACTTATCTTTAATCCAAGCAGCAGCTTCTTCCTCAGCAGTTCCACCAATTTCACCAATCATAACAACTGCTTTAGTTTTTTCATCTTTTTCAAACATTTCTAAAATATCAATAAAATTTGTTCCATTTACCGGATCTCCACCAATGCCCACACATGTGGATTGACCAAAACCAGCCTCACTCAATTGAGCAACAGCCTCATATGTTAGTGTCCCTGACTTAGAGACTACACCGATTAAACCTGGTTTATGAATATACCCAGGCATAATACCAATTTTACACTCACCAGGAGTGATGACACCTGGGCAGTTTGGACCGATTAAACGAGTTTTTTTGCCTTTAAGATAGTTTTTAACTGTAATCATATCCATCACAGGAATTCCCTCAGTAATGCAAACTGCTAAATCTAAATCTGCATGAGCTGCTTCCATAATAGCATCAGCTGCAAAAGTAGGTGGAACATAAATTACAGAGGTGTTGCACCCTGTTTTTCTTTTTGCTTCTTTAACTGTGTTAAAGATTCGAAGCCCTATGTGTGTTTGACCACCTTTACCAGGAGTCACGCCACCAACCATTTGAGTACCATAAGCCATGGCCTGCTCAGAGTGAAAGGTGCCTTGAAAACCCGTTAATCCCTGGCAAATTACTTTCGTATCTTTTCCTACTAAAATTGACATTATTAAGCTTCTCCCCTCACTGCCGACACAACTTTTAAAGCCCCGTCTTCAAGGTTAGTCGCTGACATAATGTTTAAACCACTGTTTTCCAAAATTTCTATACCTTTTTTAACATTGGTTCCAGCAAGCCGTACAACTAAAGGAACTTTTAAACCAACCTCTTTAGATGCTGCAACAACACCTTCTGCGACAATATCACATTTCATAATTCCACCAAAAATATTCACCAAAATTGCTTTAACAGCAGGATCTTTTAAAATAATTTTAAAAGCTTGCATTACTTTTTCTCTATCAGCTCCTCCACCTACATCTAAAAAATTCGCCGGACTCTCACCATGGAGTTTAATAATGTCCATTGTAGACATTGCAAGGCCAGCCCCATTTACTAAACAACCAATATTTCCATTAAGTTTAATAAATGCGAGATCAAATTTTTGAGCCTCAATTTCAGCAGGATCTTCTTCTGAAAGATCTCTTAGCTCCATAATTTCTAGATGCCTATATAACGCATTTGAATCAAAACTTACTTTAGCATCTAAGACCAAAACCTCGCCCTCAAGTGTTTCCACCAAAGGGTTGACTTCAATCATCTGAGCATCCTTATCTATAAACACTTGGTAGAGTTTTTGAAAAACTGCGGCCGCCTTAATGGCCACCTTTCCCTTAAAGCCCATATCAAAAGCTAAATTTCTTGCTTGAAAAGCTGTAAAACCCACCCCAAAGGGAATTTGTATTGAGATTATTTTTTCAGGTTTTTTTTCTAAAACCTCTTCAATGTCCACACCACCTTCTTCACTTCCAATAAATGAAACCAAACCTGTAGAACCATCAACTAAACAGGCAACATAGTATTCTTTTTTAATGCTACAACCTGTTTCAATATAAACTCTTTGAACTTCTTTTCCCTTAGGACCAGTTTGATGAGTGATTAAAGTTTTACCTAAAAGTTTTTTAACCTCTGCCTCCACCTTATCCGCAGTTTTTACAAGTTTAACACCTCCAGCTTTGCCCCTACCACCTGCATGGATTTGAGCTTTAACAACCCAAAGGTTTGTATCTAATTTTTCTAGTGCCTGGCCAACCTCACCCATTGACTCAACCATTACGCCTTTTAAAACAGGTATTTTATAGTCCTTAAAAATTTGTTTTGCTTGATATTCATGAATATTCATCAGTACTCCAGTTTCTCTAAGTCAGCCACTAAGCCCCTCACTGCTCTAACAGAATTGTCTAAACCAGCTTTTTCCTCCTCATTCAAGGTAATTTCAATAACCTTTTCCATTCCATTTCCCCCAAGCTGACATAAAACACCTACAAAAAGGTCTTTATAACCATACTCGCCCTGAAGATAAGCAGCACATGGTAAAATTCTATTTTGATCTTTTAAAATAGCCTCTGCCATTTCAACAACACTAGCCGATGGAGCATAATAGGCTGAGCCTGTTTTAAGGTGAGCAACAATTTCAGCCCCACCTTTTCTTGTTCTTTCAGTGAGAGCATGAATTTTCTTTTTTGAAAGCATTTCAGTTAAAAAAGCTCCACCAATTGAACAATGTCTAGGCATTGGAACCATTGTGTCTCCATGACCACCTAACACAAAAGCATGGATATCTTTAACGGAAAAACCTGTTTCTTCTGCAATAAAAGATCTAAACCTAGCACTGTCTAAAACACCCGCCATGCCAATAACTTTATTCCCTGGAAAACCTAGTGTTTTTTTAGCAACATAAGCCATTGCATCTAAAGGGTTTGAAACAACAATGACCACAGCATTAGGGGCATACTCTTTAACCCCATTGCATACTGATCTCATAATTCCTGCATTAGTTTTGAGCAAATCATCTCGACTCATACCAGGCTTTCTTGGAATACCCGCCGTAATTATAACAATATCTGATCCGCTAATATCTTTATATGAGGATGTTCCCATAATTTCACTGTCAAAACCTTTAACTGGAGAGGCCTCAAACAAGTCTAAAGCCTTTCCCTTAGCTGAGCCTTCATTAACATCTAACAAAACAACATCACCTAATTCTTTTTGAGCTGCCCAATGAGCACAGGTTGAACCCACAAAGCCTGCACCTATTATGGATATTTTTTTTCTACTGTATTGCTTTTTAGACATATTTCTCTCCAAATTTTTAAAAAATTGTAATGAAAGCTTTTCTTAAAATAGAAAAGCTAAATATTCAATTATTGTTAAACTATGAGTGAAACCAGAGCCTGACAACTTGCTTAGAAAAAATACCTCCTAAAGTGCTATCAGTCTATTAAAGAAAAGCTAGTCAGGGCACCAACAAGGCTTTTAAAATAAAAAAAGCTCGGACTTATGGCCGAGCTTTAAGCATACAATCTATGCTAGTTATAAACTATCTTCTTTTTCTAGCAGCTTTTTTTCTTGTTGTTTTCTTTTTAGCTACCTTTTTTCTTGTTGTTTTCTTTTTAGCTACCTTTTTTCTTGTTGTTTTCTTTTTAGCTACCTTTTTTCTCGTTGTTTTCTTTTTAGCTACCTTTTTTCTCGTTGTTTTCTTTTTAGCTACCTTTTTTCTCGTTGTTTTCTTTTTAACAACCTTTTTTCTCGTTGTTTTCTTTTTAGCGACTTTCTTTCTCGTTGTTTTCTTTTTAGCAGCCATGATGTCCTCCTAATTAAATTGTCATCGTTTGCTTTATTTGTTTCACCTCTAATTCTAACTTCATGACTCTAATGGTCAATATAAAATTTATACTAAATCTTTTTTTGCATACTAAAGTTTATGATTTTTCTCTATTTTCTAGCTTTATCCTCAAGTTTGTATACCGGATTTTTAATTTTTAATATTTTTTTCCATACACATTCAAACCTTTTCTTTAAAATTAATTTTGCTCTCCTATCTTTTCAAGTTTTGCTCCTTTCAAGGTTTCATCAACTCAATTATTTAATGAGTATAATTCTCTACACTCCTATATTTATAGGCTTTTGCCCTTTCCTATTTTCTTTTTTAACTGTTTTTAAAAGACGTTCTAAAGCTTACCAAACAACCCTTACTTTACTAGAATGTATCAATATTCACTTGCAAATAGGACAGTCTTTTACAAACTCTTTTACCCTAGCCTTAAAGAATCTTCCCCCAAATTCGAGCATGAACCTTTTTTTTAAAAAAAATGTCATTGTGCAACAACTAAAGTCGAGAAATTGTACAATTTTTAATGAATTAACTGAAGATTTAAACAAACTTTTACAACAAAATTTAGGTAAACAAGAACTTTTAAGCTTTATTAAATATAAATTTCAACTCAACTTTGAACTGGAACAAAAAATAAACCTCTCCTCAATACAATATAAAACTCAATCCTGCGCTCTTATTTTCTTTTGGCTCGCTTCACTTTTATCCTTATTTCTTCAAAATCAATTTTTTTTACACTTAAATATTATTTTAATAACCTGAGTTCGGCGATCTAAGCTACTATCAGAGCGGTGTTTATCAATTTTTGTTCTTCTGCGCTCCAGTTGATTCTTGGTTTTTTTTCTTGAAATGTATACGCTACAAGCCCTGCAATTATATTAACCATGGCGTTTGTAGGACTACGGTGTCTAGAGTGCTCTACTTGAGAAATATTTTTAAGCTGATCATTTATGGTCTCAATAACTGAGCGCTTTCGTAAAAGAATTTTATCCTCCATTTCCATCAACCTATTCTTCATGCCTTTTCTGACGGAAGTGATCAGTTTGACCCCATTTTCAAAAAGCTCATTAAATAACTTTTTTGAAATATAACCTTTATCAGCAAACAGCTTTCCCCATAAACCCTCTGCCAACTTAGGAACAGGTTTTCTGTCATCAACATTGCCAGCTGTAATCTGTGCAGATAACAAATGGCCAAACTCATTGGTGACAATGTGAAGTTTAAATCCAAAAAACCAACCCATTGTAGACTTTCCAACTGCAGCTATGTCTTTGAAAACTTTATTCCTTTTAATGCGTTTATTTCTACATACTCTCAGAGGTGTAGAGTCGATAAAATTGATTCCTGTTGACTTTACAAACCGTGATTTTAAAAAAGAACAAAGAGGTATGAGTGCTGAGGGGATAAGCTCTACAAATCTTGTGTAGCTTACCAAATAAGGGAAGTCCCCTTTGTGATAAGCTCTCAAGTGTAGATAGAATTGCTTGAAGGTTCTAAATCCACATGGGTGAAATAGAATTAAAATTGATATAACTTCACTTATTGCTAGATTTGAGGGCGTACCTCTAAAAGGCTTTCGATTTTCTAAGGCTTGTTTTTTATAAACATTTTCATAATGCATACAAAAATCATCGACAGCGCAAAAAACAGTGGTAAGCTTATCTTGAGTCATAAAATTCCTTTTTAAAATTGCCGTCATTGGCGTTTTTGTTTGAACTAAGGATTTTATGGCTTTTTTTGTTTTCTGGGATTGCAAGGGGCGTCAAAAACTTTAAACACTTATTTTATAAAGAATGTAACGCCGAACTCAGGTTAATAAGCTTATTCATGATGATCTTAGGGCTTTTTCTAGCAAAAAAATTAATTGTTAAGGTCAATTTTCGAATATAACCCTTCTTTTAAAGATAATTTAAGCCCCCTGTTCTTTTGCACTTCATTTTAATATGTCAAATTCTACAATAAGATTTATTCAACACCTTATTCTTTCCATAAAATCTGGAAAATCAGTTTTATATGGAATAAACTCCTGGAACGATCCATTTATCCTTAGCATCTTAAATCGTGACTCAAACCTCACAAACATAGAATACGAATTAAAAATCTTAATAAAAAAAGGCCTTTGTGGCTTTCCTGTCCTCAAACTTCTTGAAAATCTTCACTTAAAAGCCAAGAATAAACTCCTCTTTGAAATGGAGCGCCATTCTAAAAAAGTACCCTTTTTATCCCTTATTCCTCTTTTTTTGTTTCAAGTGCCCAGTCTTATTCTTATTTTCTTATACCCAATGATTTCTAATTTCATAAAGGAGCTTAGTTGAAAAAAACCCTATTCATCCTATGTATTTTATTTTTCTGCCTACCTATTTTAGCCAATATGGCTTGTTATATGAAACTCAAGGAAAAAAAATGGCCCTTAGATTGCTTTTTACTCCTTGAAATCAACTCCACTAAAAAACTAGATAAAAAATACACTAATTTAAACCAGTGGTGCAAAATCTATGCTCCACAGCTTCTAAATCAGCCCCCTCCAAAAGCCCTTTTAAGCCTCTATATGCCTAAAAACTGCTTAAACACCTTTTTAAAAGCACAAGCCTATTTTAATTCTCAATCCATATTAAATAGTACGTTTTTGAATTCTTTTCCATAGACCTTTTTCCTTCATACAGTTAAAAGCGCCTATGTTTTTAGCTAAAAATTCCCTTAAAATTATTGATTTTCTTGGAGAAGGACTCAATGCCCAAGTCTATAAAGTTACAAAATATCAGCCCAGTCTTAAAATCACAAAAATATTTGCCCTAAAGGTCTTAAAAAGACCTGAAGATCTAAATCATTTTAAAACTGAATTTGAATCGTTATTAAAAGCAAGTGGAAAACACCTTGTTAAATACCGTGGGTGGGAAACTCCTGACTTCGACACAACACGGCGCATAAAGCTAATAAAATCAAGTGCTTAGATTTTGCTGGGGTCACTACATTTGCTCTTTAACTAGGCGAATACAGTCCTTTCTCTTAAGGTTTAAAACTTGGTAAATTTTCTTTAAAACAGGAGTAGTCTTAGATACAAGCTCATAAAATCGCCCCGTACTAGAGTCTTTTAAAACACTGTACTCATCTCTATTTAACTCCTCTTTAAGATCTAAAAAACTAAACTCTAATTGGTTTTCCTTAATAAGCTTATTTACTCTACAAACAATTGCATATGCTAGAAAACAAATTCCAATATGAGCCTTAATCCTCTCAGACTTCCAATGAAAAATAGGTCGCATCTTTAAATCTGTCTTACTTATTCTAAACGCTTGTTCTATTTTCCACAGCCCTCTATAACGCTCTAAAACTTCAGCTGCAGACTTGTCTTCAAGATTTGTAATGACACCATGAAAACCATCCCACTGAGCGTCTCTACTAATCTTACACTTATCAACCTCTACATCCCCCTTAAAAGACTTAAGGTACTTTTTCGTTCCATAATTAGTTATAAGGTCACTTGCTTTAAGTTTTCCATCTTTGGCTTTCTTTAAAAGACGAACAATTATCTTTTCCCGGTCAAATGCATCTTTATAAGCTCTTTTATTAGAATACCCAACAACAAGCCTTCTTTTCTTGTGCTCAAACTCTCTAACCCACTGCAGTTCATTGCTCACCACATGGGGTTTAAAGTTTTTATGACAGATTTCTTCTTTTAAATTCTTTGGTAAAGATTTTAACTTAGCCCCCACAATATAATGAATGTTTTCAGCTTCTAGTAAAACTAAGTTTGCCTCATTAAACATACCTCTATCAGCCACAAGGGTAACTTGATTTACATTAAAACGGGTTTTTAAGTTTTTAACTATCTCTATTAATGTGTTGCCCTCATAAGTGTTGCCAGGAAAAAGCTCATAAGTTACTGGGTGTCCCTGTGAGTTTGTAACCAAGGCGAGAACAACTTGAGTTTCTTTAAACTTAGCATCCTTACTAAAACCATTGGCTCTAAGTTCATCTGAAGTAAAGCTTTCAAAATATAGCGTTGTGACATCAAAGAACATAACGTCAACCTGGTCATTAAAAAGGTTTAGAGTGGAATTTAAGACTTTTGATTTTAGTCTTTCTTCGTTTAGAAAAACTCTGTCCATCATACGGTATATCTTATGAAGAGGAAGGGGTTTTGAGAAAACTTTTTTTAAGCTATCTGCTGTTTTTCTTTTACTCTGCGGCCTAGAGATTCTTGCTAAAACACAATCTTGAAGAATAGAGTTCCACTCATCATCTTTTTTTGTGTTTTTTATGATATCGTTAAAGTTCATTTGATTATAAACTTTGCCTAAAACTGTGTGAATGCCTTGGTTAACACGACCTTGCTCAGATAGATTCTTTATATCCACTAGCTCTGGGTTTCTTGTGCTGGCTTTTTTTGTGCAAGTCGTGGAGTGCACAGTTTCTTCCATTCCAGGAAGGGCTGGGTTTCTTGTGTTTTTTAGCTCTATTATTAAGTCCTGTGCTGCTTTCTTAATAATGGCTATTTCTCTTGCATCCTTGTGTTGTCCCAGAGTTCTAATGACTTTTTGAATAACTTTATTTTTTACTCGAGTAGATTCAACTATTCTAATTGAAACACTTCCGTTTGGTTTTTTTACTTCTCGAATAAACATGGCTATTAAAATTACTAGCCTAAAAATACTTGTAAAGAAAAAAAAGGGGTCACTACATTTCGAGTTTTAGACTTTTTAACCTTCTCTGGTGCGTATATTTGAACTCAAGAGGGGCTTTTTAACAGGAGTGTCGAAGTCAGGAAAAGATTCACTATAAAGTTTTTTAAGACTTTGGTGTCTTGAGTGTTCAATATGAAACTCTTCCTTTAAAATTCTAAAAACAGTCTCAACAATATATCTTTTTCTCAGTAAAAGTTTATGAAAAAGTGGTACAAACTTATTTTTCATATTTGATTTTAAATGAGTAATCAACTTAAACACCTTTGCCCATAAGTTTTTTAAAGAGGTTCTTTTAAGATATATCCCTTATCTCCGCTTTCCAAACAAACCATCTGCAAGATTCTCTAAAGGCTTTGTATCATGAACGTTTCCTGGGGTCATAGTGAAGCTTAGGAACTCTCCTTTATTTAAGCCTAGGTGCGTAACATCAGCAAAAAATCTTAATCTTTAAATAATTTTCATTTTCAGGTCTTACATAAAGATTCGTAGTTTTTTGAACAAGTTTTTTACGTTCCTTGTAGCTATGTGCCCATTTCATAATTCCCATATATGCATTTATTGATCCTCGTAGCTTTTTTAAAGATTCTTCTGAATACGGGTGTAGCGATTTTTTCCACTGACGAGTAACACTCATTGCCTTATTTATTGTTCTTTTTCTAACATATCTTCTATAAGGTTTGTTAACATAACCAACAAAATAAACACCTTGAGCAACTAGCCCAATTTGTTTTTTATAAGGATGTAAATCCAAATCTAATTTTTCTTTAAGAAAAAATCCAGCTTCTTTATGCATTTCATTTAGCTGGTTCACAGATTCATTTAAAATAATAAAATCATCTACATAACGAAAATAATATTTTCCAAAACCTTTGTGATGAACAAAAAATTGATCAAGTTCATTAAGATAAACATTTGCAAAAAACTGGCTCGTTAGATTACCTATGGGCAAGCCTTTATTCTTACAACAGTTCCAAAGGCTTTTATATTTAGGAACTCTTGCAAAAGCAAAATCATTAGATTTCTTAATACAACCTAGTCTTGGATCATGAAATAAAACCTGATGAGTTAAATCTCTTAACCATTCTTCTTGAATATTTGGACTTAGAATGTTCCATAAAATATTTTTATTAATTGATACAAAAAAATTTCTAATGTCTGCTGACAAAAAGTAAGCGGGCTTCTGCCAATTCTTAGTAATTGACTGCATACCCTTCATCAACCGGTTTGATCCATCAAGAGTTCCTCTTCCTGGAATACATGCAAAAGAGTTTCTAATAAACCTCTTATAATAACTCGATGACAAACGATTATAAATAATGTGATGAACAACTCTGTCTCTAAAAGTTGCAGCCCAAATCTCTCGAACCTTTGGTTGATCCACAACAAAAGCTACACTTGGTCCAATTTTATAGGTGCCTTTTTTAAGATCTTGATAAAGATCAAATAATTCTTGTTCTAAACAAAATTCATACGTTAGCTGATGAACTGTATTTCTTTTGTTTTTTCGACAATTAAAGTAAGCCTTAACTAACCCGAGTTCGAACTTTCTAAACCTACTGAAGCAGCCTTTCTTCAAGTACTTGAAGTCTAATAGAGGGTTTTCTTGGACGCAAACAGTACGCCGTTAGTGCCGAAAGTAAATTTACCACAAAGTTTTTTGGGCTTCGGTGTCTTGAGTGTTCAAGATGAAATTCCTCCTTTAAAATCCCAAAAGCAGTTTCAACAATGTACCTTTTCCTCAGGAGTAGTTTATCAAAAAGAGGAACAAACTTATTTTTCATATTGGATTTAAGATTTGTTATGACTTGAACCCCTTTACTCATCAATTTTTCAAATAGCTTTTGGGATATATATCCTTTGTCTCCAAACAATTTTCCAAAAATATTCTCAGCTAAACCCTCTACAGGCTTTGTATCATGAACATTTCCTGGGGTTATGGTAAAACTTAAGAGCTCCCCTTTGTGAGAAATTACTATGTGAACTTTAAAACCAAAGAACCAGCCCATTGTTGATTTCCCACGTTTTGCAAGTCCTTTAAAGGTTTTGTGACGACCGATTCTTTTGTTATTACAAACAACAATGGGACTGGAGTCTACAACAGATATTCCTGTGCAAATATTTGATTGCATAAGTGAGTGTAAAAAAATAAGAATTTGAGGTGCTGAAGATTTTTTAAGTTCTACAAACCTATTGTAGGACAAGAGTTTTGGGAAATAAGGTTTTAGAAATTTTTGAACATAACCTGTATAGAAAGCTTTAAAATTTCTGAAGCCGGAAAATTGGAATAATAAACAGATGGTGATGACTTCAGACTCAGATAACGCAGATGGAAAACCTCTCTTTCTTTTGCTGGGTATGAGTTTGGACTGTTCTTTGTTTAACCCTAAAATAAAGTCGTCAACAAGAGTAAAAACTTCTATAATTTGATTCTCTTCGATCATTCCCGGCTCCTTTTTGCAGATCAGTAAAAAACAACTAAATCTTACAAAAGGCTGGGATGATCTTTTATTTATCCAGCACTTAGGTCCTGAAAAAAGTTCGAACTCGGGTTAACTACTTCTTCAAAACTTAATTCCATATTTGACACAAAGTTTTCACCTTTATATTAAAATTCATAAAAAAAACTGGAGGAGGCTTCACTTCCGTACACAACGAACAAGTCGAGAATTGTTCTTATTGTTGTTATTCTGATTGCCATCAGAAAACCGCTGGATCCACGCATTGTTATTATTGTTCTCCGTAGACGACCAAGCAAGGACTCATGGCAAACATCGAGTTTGCGATAGACAACTGCTTATCCCAAAAATACCCCTTATAAAAGACACACTAATGGGGTCAATGAATAATTTTAACAATTGATCAAAGATATAGGGTGAAAATAAATTCCAACCGTGTCTATCCCGAGATGAAAGTCACTCACTTACTTATCCCTTAAGATAAATAACTCTGGCTACCTCCCCCAGTTAAGTTTTTTCCTTCTTTTTTAAATTCAGATTTTTTCCAGCCCATTGCTTGGCGACCTATAGACTCCGTCATTTCTATAAGACTAGCATAATCTTTTTGTGAAATGATTCTAAGGTCATAACTAGCACGCATTAATAAACCCACAACTTCTAAACTTTCAATTAATTTTTCAATAATTAATACTCGACTGTGTGAAGCATTTGCTCTATAAACTAAAACTACAATTTCTATAATTTCGACTTTAATTTTTTCACCTAAAGTATGTTTATGATCTCTGGGGAATTTTTTCACTACCCTTATCACTCTGCCTAAAAGCTCATAAGTTAATTTATAAATTGGTAAATGTTTATATTTTGCCACAGCTTTCTTTATCATAAAGTATCGCTATGTAAATAATTTTTAATTTACTCAACGCGTCTCTAAAATTAAATAATTTTATCTTAAGGAGGCTTAAAGCCTCCTTAAGATAAAAGAACTAAAGGGCTAAAGAGCTAATGAGCCCTTTCAGGCCTCAAAACCTCCGTACACAACGAACAAGTCGAGAAGTGTTCTTACTGTTGCCATTCTGATAGCCATCAGAAAACCGCTGGATCCACGCATTGTAATTATAGTTCTCCGTAGACGACCAATAATAACCACTAACACTACTCTGATTTAAACCTGGAAGAGCAGAACGATTTGTGTACATTAAATTAAGCTCATAGCGGTTAGGTAAATGCCAATCATCATAACCACCATAAACAAGCTTATGACAATACCTTGCTGCGGCATGATAGCCCCCTTGAGACTCTAAAGTAATGGCAACAATTACATCTGTATTCGCTGAACCGTAATTTAAATCTATGTTACTTTCACCATGACCAATTCCCCAAGTTGATGTGTAATTTGCTAGCCCTGGAATATTATACCAATTACTTGTATTATTATTCCAATCTTTAAATAAACTATCAGTACCAGAACAAGTCACTGTAAAATCATTTAATGCATAAGAATTTGACCCCGAGCCCCCTGAAACACTTCCTGATGGAATGTCCCCACAACCCCCAGGGGTGGTCATGTAGTGATCTGTTCCACTACCACTGGTAGCACCTGGGCTAAGGCTTCCAAGATAAATTGCTCCACCTTTACACACAGCACCTGGCAAGGGGGAAGAATCAAGACATGGATCATCAACACCTAAAACACTCCACACGTTTCCATTACAAAATTCCATTTTCTTTTCACTATACCTTAAAGTCCCCTCGTTTAAAGTATTGCAAGTTGTTTCCTCTGTTCCTATTTTTATTCCATTTGAAAGTACAACACTAGATCCACTAATAGACCCCACAGCAGCAATATTTCTAGAAGCAAAAACATCACCATCACTGTTTACACTAATTCCCTCATTATCACCATCTCCACTTAAATAATTTCCATTAAGATGTATATTCTCTTGAGCCTCACCATTTCCCATATTGTCAGCACTACTTGGTAAGTTTGTAAGCTGACTCCCATCTACCCTTGGTAACCTTGATAAACCATCAAGCTTAACAAGGTCATTACTCCCTGTTCCTGTGTTTAATCTATTTGTATCAATGGTTCCTGAAGTGATTTTACTTCCACTTAAATTTGGTATATCACTTTCTGATAAACTTAAACCCTCTGTTACTCTTCCCTTAGTGTCCACTCTAACTTTTAAGTAGATTCCCTCACTCACCCCTGTTGATGCTAAAGTCGGGTTTGGATAAGTTCCCCTAAGGTCTCCTCCTGCTGATTTTCCTAAAAGACTTGTGTCCTCATCCACCACACATGACCATAAATAAACAGGGCCTTGACTCATTCTAAGCTTCTCATCCACTCCACAACTAGGCACACCTCCAGCATCCATTGCATCACCTAAACTGGTTCCTAAAGATCCTTTAAAATAATCATTTAAAAAATTTGACTGTGTTATTTTTTTTAAACTATTTTGGGATACATCGTGGATTAAAACACTGTCTAAATCACTCACTGTACTCTCTTCTACAGTTCCATGAATATCCACACTTAAATTCTTGTTGGTGGATAAATCCCCTCCTCCACTTAATCCACTATTTAAAACTGTTGCAATTTCTCTAGTTATTGGAACTTTTTTAGAATCAAGCTCATTAATAGCAGTCTGAACATCTGTGCCTAAAACATTTCCAAAAGGAACGTTGGTCACTTGGTTTGCTCCTACACTCCCTCTATCCCAACCTGTTGACACATCCTTACAGTTTCCACCTCTTTCATCACAAATCTCTTCTACCCTTACTTTTCCAGAAACATCTAATAATGCTTGAGGATTCCTTTTACCCACTCCAACCCTTCCTAATGCATCTACACTAATTCCCTCATTATCACCGTCTCCACTTAAATAATTTCCATTAAGATGTATATTCTCTTGAGCCTCACCATTTCCCATATTGTCAGCACTACTTGGTAAGTTTATAAGCTGACTCCCATCTACACTAGGTAACCTTGATAAACCATCAAGCTTAACAAGGTCATTGCTCCCTGTTCCTGTGTTTAATCTATTTGTATCAATGGTTCCTGAAGTGATTTTACTTCCACTTAAATTTGGTATATCACCTTCTAATAAACTTAAGCCCTCTCTTACCCTTCCCTTAGTGTCCACTCTAACTTTTAAGTAGATTCCCTCACTCACCCCTGTTGATGTTAAAATGGGGTTTGGATAAGTTCCACTAAGATCTCCTCCTGCTGATTTTCCTAAAAGACTTGTGTCTTCATCTACATCAGCCACACAAGAATAAGTCACTGTGGCTCCAGAGTTTCTTTGAATCTTTTCCCCACTTGTGCACACAGGAAGACTGTCTACTCTCATTAACTGACCTAAACTCGTTCCCGTATCTGCCTCTATACCACTTCCTGTTAGTCTTATACCACTTCCTGCTTTTACTCTTAACCTATTTCCATTAAAGTCTAAACCACTAAGAGAGTCTAAATCTATCTCCACACTTCCACTCTTGTTGTATAAACCCCTACCAAGGCTTATGCCTATTCTTGGATCATTACCACCTGAAGAAGTTAACGGGGGACTCACTAAAACACTTGATACACCTACACTCACTGTGGTTAACACTTCTACACCACTACCGTCCCAGTATTTAAGCACCCCAGAATCACTATTGTACCAAGTGGCTCCAGCATTCCCCGCACTCAAAGAACCTAAAAGACTAGCCTCTTCTAAATTCCCATAAGAACCTAGGGTCATTGTGCTCCTCGGGTTTTGCATAATATGACCTGTGTTTAAAACCTCATTTCCATTAAGGTTAAGATCACCTAATAAACTTCCCCCTTGAAGAGAAAGCTTTGTATCATCAGTTCCTGTTGGAACCACTGAGGCTGGTAAAACTCCTCCTGTGATTTTACTTCCATGGATACCACCTTGAAGGTGACTGTTTAATACACCCCCTGTGGCAATTGAAATTGTACCGCTGTTTGTAATGATTCCACCACTTAGACCACTTCCTGTGGTGATACTGGTCACAGTTCCACTCCCTTGGCCAACAACGGTGTTTACTGATCCATTGTGGTACATGATTTCATTGGTTGTAGAGTTGTACCAAACATCTCCTGCCTTAGAGTTAAGGGGAGGATTTGAAAAGCTAGGTAAAGAACTAGCTCCACTAGTGCTTAATGGAGAGTATTGGTTAGAACGGCCCTCAATTAAAGCCATAAGCTCTCTTTGGTTTACACCGTTATCAAACACAGTTTCTAAATTACTTTGTGTCACACCACTGTTGACTTGAATAAAGTCATGAAGTGTTTTTCCGCCAAGTTTATGAGCATACTGAGCATAGGGCACACTTTCAATTGTGTGGTCATTTGTTAGAGTAAGGGGACCACTGCCGTCATCAAAAGTCATTCTAAGTTTTCTTGTGTCAGTGAGGCTTGGACTGTATGAAGAACCAGAGTCACAGTTAAGCCCTGTGATGTTGTTTAAGGAATTGTCTAGGGCTTTAGATAAACTTGTTAAGCCACCATTTCCTGTGGTTGTGCCAGACCCAACACTTAGGTTAAACACTCCCTTTGAGTCTGTCATATTAAGGGTGAAGGTTTCTTCATAGAGGAGGCAGTGGTTTAGGGGAGATAGGATTTTAAGAATAAAGTTAACATTATTATCTTCTAAGGCTTCCCCATTGGGTTTTATAATTTGACCTTGAAAGACAAAAGAACTTGGCACAGCCAAGGAAGAAAACGTCCATAATAAAACTGTAAATAAAGTTAAAGCTTTCATGTTATATACTTATCGGATGAAGAATTTGAGAACTACAATAAACTAAATGGTTTGCTTAATTCTTAATATTATATTTTTATTAAATTATTTAATTTTTATCTTTAACAAGGTGCTGATAATATGGATTATGTTACTATTTTTAGCTAAAACCACGTTATTTTTGATTTCATCCAGTGATTTTTAAGTATAGGACTTAAATCTAAGCTTATTTGTAACATAAAAATGTTGTAAAATAGTTGTGTTTAATGAGTAAATTTCTTCACTTTAAGCAACCATTATAAATAATAAACATTAAAAATCTTAAGAAAAAAGTCACTCTAAATATGTTTATAAAGTTTTTTTAAACCATTAAAAATAAAATACAGTATATGTTTATATTATTTTTTTTAAAACTTTCAATTATAATAAAGTTAAAATCACAGTAACATTATAATAAATAAAGGTGTAAATTTAAAAAAAATACTAGATATATTTAAACTAAATTTCAAAATAAAATTATTTTTAACAATAAAGATTTTATGAAAAAAATTTTAAAAATTAGCGTTTAAACTTTTAAAACTAAATATTTTAAATTTCTAAAAAAAGCTTTTATTTTTCTATATTAAAACTATAATTTAGAATTTAATTTTAAATTCAAGTAGTAACATAATCCATATTATCAGCACGTCGTAGGAAGGCACGAACTAAAGGTTTAAATAAAAAAATTAGTTAAACTTGTGGACTATAAACTGCTTAGCTTAAATCTTATATCTTTTAATCTCAAGTAAATATCATCTTTACTTGTAAGTCTATCTTAAAATTTCTCAACTACATTAAAAAACCACCCACAACTATCAAAACTAAAATTTATAA
Source organism: Bdellovibrionales bacterium (assembly GCA_965205365.1). Taxonomy (GTDB): domain Bacteria; phylum Bdellovibrionota; class Bdellovibrionia; order Bdellovibrionales; family UBA1609; genus JALZUR01. The sequence continues at coordinate 412,248 of CBDBGT010000005.1, read as the reverse complement.
GATCATCGTTAAACTTTATAAAGTTAAAGCCTGTTCTCAATTTTAAATTATCCCCAAGATGATAGTCTAAACCTACTAAAAAACCTTTTTGCAAATCTAAGGAGAAGAGTGAATGTGTTGTTAGACAAATGTGATTTCAATTAAAACAATGGAAAAGCTGAATAGATACATATAATTTAGCTTTGCTCAATCTCTATACTCAACGCCAAGGCACCAAGTCTTGCAATTATACCGTAAACATTTTCAAACATTTTACTTTCTTTTTGAAACTCATAATCAGAAAAACACATTCTTTGAAACACAGCACCTGGAGCATTTAAGCTATCTTGCCCACTTTTTCTTTCATGTGTTCTTAAAAATCCACCAGCAAGCCCACAGCCGAGTAAATAAATCACTGCTTCTGCTGGCACCTCATTTACTTTTAAACTTGTAGGTATACCCTCTTGAATGATAACTGAATTAAACCGCCCACCACCTTTTGTAGCTTTCATTTTTTTTCTAGCTTTATAATTCCAATTTAAAACATCTTGCGCAGATTTCACTTCAATAACACCTATTCCGTAGGTTCCAAAAGAGTTTTTTACAAAAAAATACGGCTCCTCTCTAACATTATGCTCCTTATACTCTTTGTTAAGCTTATTCTTAAAACTTACAATTTCATCTGAAAGCTTAGCTAAAGATTTTTTATCTTCTATATCAAATTTATCATAGTTGTAAGTTTCAACTCTTAAATGAAAAGGATCTAACCCTATGACTTTTGAAAAATCATTCACCAATTCATTATAAATTTTAAAAAAAGCATGCTTCCTTCTTTTATGCCAACCCATTTTAAGAGGAGGAAATTGTGACACTTTCACATCTTTAATCCAGGAATCAAACGCTGTAGAAAGATCATTGTTAATGACAATAAAATCTACTCTAGTTCCGTCTACTAAAGCCCCTCCTTCTTCTGTTACCTTTACTTTATTTATCTTAATTTTTATGCCAGACGCAGATTCAATAGTTTTAATTTCTGAATTTAAGCTAGGCAAGACTACAAAAGGAGTCACACCTTCGGCCTTAAAAAGACTTATTAAAGCTCCCACATTGTCCCAATAATATAGGTTACCTGTGTGCTCTTCACAAAAAATCGCTACATTTTTTAAATCTAGTTTTTTAAACTCTGTGCATTTTTTCAACAAATCACCCATTGTATTGCGATCATCTTCACAAATATTATTAAAGCCTGCTGGAAATAAATTTGCATCTACTGGTGCTAATTTATTATTTGACTCACGAATATCAAAACTACAGTAAAAAGGGTAATCTTTAGATTCTATTTTTTTTAAAAACCATTCTTGAATTTGAGTTTCTTTATTTAAAAAAACACTATGTAAATTTTCTTTTAGGCCCATTAGATTCTCCTATTAACAAGCTAGCACCTATTACTGAGAATGGAAGAATTAATAATATTAAGCCTGGAATAAAGCTAAGCAAAAATAAAACTCCTCCATGTCCATTAATAAGCATAAATTCTTTTTTTATAAATAATATACGATCTTTAAGGCTCAAACCATAAAGCTCTAAGCCATAGTCAAAACTATCGTAGGCTAAAACTATTAAAGTAAAGTAAATTGGAATAAAACTTAGACCTGGAATAAATGAACTTATAAAGCAGAAAAATCCAGCAAAAATCAATACTACAGACTTTATTAAGCCCATTTTAAACATCTTTAAATTAAAAGCTAAGGCCTCTATGGTTGATTTATGGTGAATAATATTTTTTTGCACCAATACTCTTTCAGCTAATAATGAGCAAACTGGAATATAAATAACCTGTAGAAGAATATAAAAAGTTAGCAAAGTTAAAAAAGCCACAAGAATTTTAAAGATAAATTCACTTATCCAAAAAAGTATGGCTCCTCCAAAAAAATCAAAAGCCTCCTTATTAAGAAAAATTTCAATACCTTCAGATAAATAAAATCTAAATAAGGGTTTAAACCCAAAAAATATACCTAAAATTGCTACTAAAATCGGTATAAGCGCTAACCCTAAAAGACTCTTATTTAAAAAGGCATGGCGTACTCCAAGGATGAACACCCCTAAGCCTTTTATAAAAGTTTGTGGTTTTTTTAAAAATATAGTCTTTTTAAATTTCAACATAACCTATAACTTTCATCAAGTCCTTATAATCTAAAGGTTCAAAAGAAAACTTTTCAACCATATGAAAACTAAGTTCCTTATTTTTCTCTTTTACTCGCTTCATTCTCATTTTAATAAAATTTTCATTTTTAGTTCCTTCTCATATTTATTCACAAAACACTTATGCACACCTAGCCCCTGCTTTCTAAGATTCTTAAGAGAGATTTTTAAACCAGAAAGTGAGAGCTCATTATAGTTACACACATATATTATTTCTGTCTCTGTATTTAAAATTTTCTTAGAAGACTTAAGCACCTTTAAAATTGGCGGCCTTAATTTTTCAATAACAATAAAAAATTTAACAAGTTCGCTAACAAAATTTTTTCCTGTTAAGCTTGATAGTGTGTTAAAACTTTTTTTCTTGCTTTAAAAAAAATTTTTTGCAAAAAATTTAAATTTTTATTAAAAACAAACAGTTCAGCTAAAGAAAAAGAAAAAAACAACTCAAGCTCATTTGCTCCACTTAAGAATGAGCTTGAGTTTTGTAAAGGTGGTGTGTCTATTATTAATATATCTATATCATTTTCATTGTTCTTATGGAGCTCATATAATGATGTAAACTCTTGAGAAACCGCAAGCCCTGCAATAAGTTTTTGAAAAATCTTATTCTCATAAATTTCTTCAATTTCTTTTTCGTTATTTTGATAAACTCCAGATATAAAAGTTTTCATTAAATCCGCACGACTACTTACTGAGATCACCAGATTATCAATCTTTTTTTTCCTTTCATTAGGCCTCATTTGAAAATTATCTTTTAATCTTTTTGATGGATCTATGGTTATAAGCTTTATTGTTTTATTTGGATACTTTTTTGCAATTTTAATGGCATAAATTGTTGAAAGAGTTGTTTTGCCCACACCTCCTGTTCCTAAAAAAATCTTATTTTTCTTTCCTAACTCCATAAAAAATCACTCCAATATGACGAAATCACCCTCGCACTCTCAACCCAATGACCGGCATCAACTCTGGGAAATTTTTTTGAAAAATTATTAAGACTTATAATTTTCTTATTCCCTAAAATATTTTGAATTTTATTCCTAGTTTCTAAATTTTCTTTATTTGAAAACTCTGAACCATCTCCAACTAAGGCAATAAAAATGTCCTCACTTTTTTTAAGGCAGTTTAAAATGTCCGCACTTTGCCTACTCATAGAACCTACACCCACAATTCCCTGAAGGCCTTTTGGTGCCTGTAAAAGTGAAACAAAGTGTCCTGACGCTGGAGCGTCAAAAATAATATCATCAAAACCTGTGGTAAAATTTATATTCCGATAGTCTGAGGTCAGCTTTCCTAAAACAGAAATCTCTTTTAAGCCTGGAGCAATATTGATTAATTTTTCCATTAGTGGCATTGTCATAAAAAAATCTGAGGCTCTTTGAGACCTTAAAACTTTTGCTGCATATTCTTTCAAACAGTCCCTACCAGTCCAAGTAGATATAAATAAACCCTTTTTAAACTCCCTAGGCTTAAAACCCACTTCTAACTCAAAATACTCTGAATATTGGGCAAATTGTGAAAACTCTATAAGCAAAACCCTTCTTTTAAGCCCTGCCCTATAAAAAGCAAAGCTTGTTGATAAATGAGTTTTCCCCACACCACCCTTACCTGAAAAAATATAAAGCCCCATGGGCTTTAAATTATCTTAGTAAAAAGAAAAAGAAAAACATAAGAATTTTTTATGCTCTAAATGGTTGCAGGAAAGTAAATTTTTCCCTATATCCCTTATATAATATAAAAAAGGATAAACAGCCATGAAATCAGAAATTATTAAAAATACTGGATTAAAGCGTATTATCAGGGTTGAACTAGATAAAATTGAAGTCACGGCGGCTTTAGAAGAAGAGTTTAAAAAAGTTCAAAAAACAGTGGCACTTAAGGGCTTTAGAAAAGGCAAAGTCCCCCTTGACCAAGTGAAAGCCATGTACAGCAGTAAAATCTCTCAAGATGTTTTAGAAAATCTTGTTAATAAAAGCTATCTAGATGCATTGGACACACACAAACTAACCCCTATCCTCATGCCTAAGATCAACGTTGATGAAAAAACCAGTAACAACAGCCTTGGTGGTTTTTCTTTTACTGCAGAATTTGAAGTCAAACCTGAAATTAAACTAAACGACCTTACTAAAATTTCTGTTACAGAAGAAAAAGTTAACGTAACTGATACACAAATAAACGAAGTTTTAAAAAGAGCTGCAGAGTCAAAGGCTAAAGTAACACCTATTACATCAAATAGGCCTGCACAAATAAATGATTGGGTTAAAATTGATTTCCAGGGAACTCTTTGCGCTACCAACACTCCTGTTAAAAATGGCTCTTCAAAAGACTTCTTACTACAGCTTGGCAGTAAAAGCCTTATTAAAGGCTTTGAGGAAGGAATTGTTGGCATGAACACAGGAGAAGTAAAGGTTCTCTCTCTTCAATTCCCTAAAGACTATTTTCAAAATGACCTAGCACAAGCTCTCGTTGATTTTAAAGTAACTCTAAACTCTATTAATACTAAAGAGTTTCCTGAGATAAACGACGCTTTTGCTAAAGAAATTTCTAACTTAGATTCTTTAACAGACTTTAAAAAGCAAATTGAGTCTCATCTAAGAAAAACACAAGAACAGTCCATTAAGCAAAAGCTCACTGATGATCTTTTAGCTGCTTTTGAAAAAATCCATGAAATTCAAATTCCCATTAGTATGGTCGAGGAACAAGCCAAAGACTTTAAAAAAACAGCAACAAAAAAACTTATGGAACAAGGTATGAGTGAGGTCAGTATAGAAGAATACCATAAAAAATGGGAGAAATCTTATAAAGACAGTGCAGAAAAAAATGTTAAAACTTCTTTTCTAATTGAGGCTCTTGCTCAAAAAGAAAACCTATTCCCTAAAGAAACAGATGTTACAGCCTACCTTTCTAACCTTCCAAAACAAACTCAATCTCATTATGAATCGCCTGAAAAAAAGCACGAGCTTAAATTTAAAATAATGGAAGAAAATGTTATTATGTTCTTAAAAAATAAAGTAACAATTGAATAATTTTTTCTTCTAAAACAACTTGCTATTTTAATATACGGCTCTCCTTTTCTTTTTCTTCCGTATTCCCACTCTCTGTATGTCCTTGAGCTTACTAAAATTTTTCCTGCAAACTCAACTACAAAAAGCCCTTTATCAATTCTCAGTTTTTTTAACCTTCCCCCTAAAGGTTTCATTCCTTCTCCTTAGGAGTGAAATTATCAGCTTATTTATGATAAATGGTGTGAAATATTTTACTGCATTGGGTAAGAAATTGCTTTACTAAAAGCACCATAATAAAAAACAACTTAGAGTGCTTTTTTTTGGGCTCAGCATAAATAAAAAAACATAAATTTAATTAGAATTTTAAAACACTCCAAAAGGCAGACTAAAGGCAAAAGCCTTAAGTATAAAAAAAAGATATTTTAGCTCTTTTTTTTTACCTACAGACTCTGCTAAAGAACCAATTGATTTTTAACAATACTCTGTCCTATAGTAAAATATTTTTAACCTCATCTATATTTAAACGAGTTGCTAAATGTTTATATTCATCAATTTGATATTTTTCTAAAACTTTATCTAAATCAGACCATTGATATTTTTCTTCTTTAAACAACAAAGAAACTTTTTTAGAATACTCTGGTATCACTGGGCTTAAATAAATTGCTATGTCTCTAAAAATATTTAAAACACCGGTAAGAACAGTTTGAGCTCCATTAGCATCATCTTTAATAATCTTCCAGGGCTGTTTTTCATCAAAATATCTATTGGCCTCATGAGCAATGGATCTAATCTCTTTCATAGCACGGCCAAAATCCCTATTTTCATAATGATTTGAAACAATACTAGCTCTAGATTTTGAAAAATCCACTACTTTTCTAGCTTCATCATCTAACTCCCCCATAACCCCACTAAACTTTTTTCCAAGCATTTGAGCTCCCCTTGAACCAAGATTAGTGATTTTCCCTATAAGATCAGAGTTCACTCTTTGAACAAAACCCTCTAGATTTAAATCTATATCACCTAAACCTGAGTTAAGTTGACAAGCAAAGTAATACCTTAAATACAAAGGGTCTATGCCATTAAGATACTTTCTTGCCTTAATAAAAGTACCTTTTGATTTACTCATCTTTTTACCATTTACTTTTAAAAAACCATGAACAAATATTCCAGAAGGCAGTGTGTAATCTGTGGAACTTAATATAGACGGCCAAAATAATGAGTGAAAATAAATAATATCTTTTCCAATAAAGTGATAGATCTTAGAGTTTGGGTTTTTCCAATAGTCATCTAAGTTCTTACCATTTTTATCACACCACTCTTTTGTTCCTGCTATATAGCCTATTGGCGCATCAACCCATACATAAAAATACTTATTGCTATAACCTGGAATTTTAAAACCAAAATATGGATCATCTCTAGAAATGTCCCAATCCCTAAGCTCTCCATTAAACCACTCCTTTAACTTACTAGAAACTTCCTTTGAGGTGTGCTTAGGAACCCATTTTTTTAAAAAATCTTGAAAATTAGAAAGTTTTATAAATACATGCTCACTATCCTTTAAAGTAGGTGTGCTTAAGCATATTGAGCATTTAGGTTTAATGATTTCATTTGCTCCGTAAGTAGCTCCACATTCGTCACAAGAATCTCCATACTGATTTTCTGATTTACAAGAAGGACAAACTCCCCTTACAAAACGATCTGGTAAAAACATTTTATCATGCTCACAAAAAAGTTGTTTGATTTTTTTTGTTGTAATGTGTCCTTTATTTTTTAATGATAAATAAATTTTAGAAACCAATTTCTCATTCTCAAGACTATTGGTAGATGAGTAATGATCAAACTCTACACCAAAATCATTAAAATCTTTTAAATGCTCTTTTAAACAATTTTGAATCAACTCCTTTGGAGTAATTTTTTTATCTCTAGCACTGATCATAATTGGAGTTCCATGGGTGTCATCGCCACAAATATAAATACAGTTTTCACCTTTTAGCTTTTGATATCTAACCCAAAAATCTGTTTGTAAGTATTCAACCATATGACCTAAGTGAAGTGAATTGTTAGCATATGGAAGTGCTGAGGTGACTATAATGGGGGCTTTTAAAGACATTTGCGTTCTCCTTAGGATCTATAGTATTTAAATAATAGTTCTTCTAAAGGCATTTAGCCAGTTGAATATTTTACTTAATTCATTAAATTTAATAAGAAAAACCCCTCACCTTAAACACTAAGGACCTCACTAAGATTGCCCTCAAGTTTAAAAAATAGACCCCCTTTTAAACTAAAGTATTTAACCCAGCTCCACATCTATCCTAGTCTAAAACGAGGGTTCTTATTTATAAAGCAAAGCTGTCTATGAACCTGCCCTTTAAAAAAATATAATCATAATTCTAAACATCATAACTCTTTAAAACATTTATAGCAGGTGCTGTTTAAGAGCCTGGACTTAAAATCAATTTTAAAATCTTAGCCTAAAATCTGTAACAATTTTACTAAAAACTATTGATTTTGCCTATAGCCCACTGAAGACCCTTGTCTTTCTTAAAATTTTTAACAGGATAGATGTCCTCTTGTTTATTAGGATAAACATAATCTGGCTGGACACCTTTTTTATCAATCATCTTACCTAAAGTCGTAAAATATCTAGCTACTGTAAGCTTAATCCCTCCCTGGCCTCCAGGAAGTGGCAACACTGATTGCACAGACCCTTTTCCATAAGTTTTTTTCCCAAAAAGCTTAGCTCTTTTTAAATCCTTTAAAGAGCTTGCTACAATTTCACTGGCACTTGCACTTGAATCATCAACTAACACATAAAGAGGAGTGTTTGGATATAGGGTACTTTTTTTCCTTGCTAAATTTACTTCATCCTTTGGGTTTCTTGATTTAGTGATTACAATAATGCCTTCTTCCACAAAAAGATCTACCACCTCAATGGCTTCACTTAAAAGTCCCCCTGGATTATTTCTAAGGTCAATTAACAATTTATCAAATTTTTCTCGCTCTAAAAGACTCTGTATTTCTTTCTTTGTATTTGTTGAAAAACTAGTAATTCTAACAACCAACAGTCCTTTTTCATTAAAGACTTTCCTAATTGGATTGATCTTTAGCTTCTGCCTTTTAACAATTATTTTTAAAGGCTTGTCTTTTCCTCGGCGCATTATTGTCAAACTAACTTTTTTATTATTTTTCTTAGGAAACAATTGTGATGCTTCTATAAAATCTAGAGCGTTTAGTTTTGTATCATTTATTTTTATAATTTGATCTTTGGGTAAAATCCCAGCATTCCATGCGGGAGAATCCTCAACAACACTAACCACCACTAAATTTCTTTTTTTAAAAGCTAGCTCAAAACCTATTCCACTAAAACCACCATCAGTTGCATTTTTAAATTGCTTAAACCTTTTTTTAGTCAAATAACCTGAATATGGATCCAGTTTTCCTAAAATGCCCCTAATAGACAGTGTCACAAGCTCTTCAATATTTAATTTTTCAACATAGTGTTCTTCAACCAGATTAAAGACCTGAGTATAAATACGAAGTTTATCATACCTCCCCTCTGAATGCCCTAAAGAAAGGCCAAAAACTAAATAGCTCATCACAACACCTAATATAAAAGCAAAAAAGTATTTCATAGCCTCTCTTTATTAAATTAATAGCTCTTTAAGCTCTTTAATGACGCCCTCATGGGCCTTTAAAAGAGTAGCATGATTAAAATCCCCTCCCACATCTTCTAGAGTCATCTTTTTTTTAAAAACAAGCTGTCCACCTTTAAAAACTTGTGCCACTAAAACCTGCTCTAAAGGAGCCCAGCTTTCAGTCTGTATATGATAACGCTCCTTATTGTGAAAAATTTCAGAATTTTCCCCTTTCAAAATCATAAAACTCCCCTTTATCTCATATTAATACACTAAACTAATTAATGACAACCTCACATTTATCCGAAACCATCCTATGAATAAATTCCTCATTATCAATACTACGCTAACAACTTTAAGTGTATTCTTTTTACTAGGCTGTAACTCTAAAAAGCACTCTACCATTGCCAAAAACATCATAAATAGAACATGGACAGAAACACAGGTAAGTCCTTTAGAAAAAATTTATTGCAAAGACACCATTACTTATACCTCAAGCTATCTTATCTCTGGACAAGCCACATATGAATACCGACCCATTGGAACTGAGCCTGATAATGAGGGGCTTTTAGATATTGCAGAAGACACCCGCCCCATTAGACATGCCCAGTATGAAGTGGTGGACACAAGTGGTAGAATTTTACAATGTGGTGAAACTAACAGCAGTGGTAACTTTTCTTTTAACGTTCCAAAAAGTGGCAAGGCTTTATCTTTAAATATTTATGCTCGCTCTAACAATTCATTTAATAGGGCAAGTGTTTTCATTGCACCAGAAACTAATGAGCTTCATAAAATTCAACATTTTTTCACTGCCAATGGCAACCAATCTAATATAAACCTTGTAGCCGAAGGTGATAGGACTGTTGTTGGTGGAGCTTTTAATATTTTAGATCAAATTCACAATTCTTTTGATGTATTAAAAACAAGTGTTGTTCCTGAACAAGGGATTGATCCTTTAAACATTCCAAAAGTTGATATTTATTGGGAAAAAGGCTTTAATCCTGGTGTTTACACTGGAACCTCATCAGGCACATCTTTTCTATCAAAGCCTCAAATGAAAATATTTATACTTGGCGGATTAAACGGAGATGTGGATTTTACAGACACAGACCACTTTGACAATTCTATTATTCTTCATGAATATTTCCATTTTTTAGAATCTAGTATTTCCGTTAGCCATACCCCTGGTGGTTCACACAATGGAAATGAAATTTTAGACCCTAGGCTTGCATGGTCAGAAGGTGCTGGACAGTTTTATCAAGCATTTATAACAAACATTCCTGCGGTTTTAGACACTCGAGGAAACTCTGATGGCTCCACAGGCTTTTATATTAAAAGATCCATTGAAAATGAAGGCCTTTATGATGTGCCTGTTTATCCAGGGGAGGGTGAGTTTCGAGAATTTGCTGTTGCAAGATTACTCTGGGATATCCATGATACTGAAAATGAAGAAACTGCTCCAGAAGAATTTGACAATATTAGCGGTTACTTTCCAAATTTTTGGCAAGCCTTTAGCAATAAGGGATCACAGGCGGATTTCAATCATGAAAAATCTAACTTAGCCTCTATAGGTTTACTCTTAGAAATTATTGATTTTCTAACCCCAATTAGAGACAATAGCCATTGGAATACCCTTCTCACCCACAGTCGTATGACTCAACCCATGGACACCCCTGTGAATACTTTTCGCGCTCAGTATGGGCAAGGCCTAGGCTCAGGGGTGACAACAAGTTTTAGTTTTAAAGGACCCTATGAATATAGAGTAAATCCTAGCCTACCAAACAACCACCCTCTTCTCTCAATTGATTACTACGCTCTACGTGTTGCTCCATTAACTACTGAAACTATTTCTGTCACCTCTACAACTACAGGCCATGTCACTGGAAAAGAGGGCCATGTTCAACTCTATATTTTTAAAAGCACTTATCAAAATTTAAACGACTATATCCATGGCCCCATAAACGAAAATGTTGATGTAGATTTACATGGTGGCCTTAATGGAGCAACTTATATGATTGCTGTTGTAATCTCAACTCTTCCTGAACAGAATCCATCTTCAACCACCATTTCCATAGATTATGAGTTTCCAAACTTTACAAAGGAGAGTTTTTAAATGAAGTATGAATTTTTATTCTTGAGTATATTTGTTTTTGCATCTTGCTCTATGAAAAAAGAGCACTTAAAACACCATCACACTCTAAAGCTTCAAAACGCTATGTCAATTTCTTTTAAGAGCATTAATGAAGTTGATTTTAAAATTGACTCTGCTAAATATACTAATATACGTGTTAAAATTCTTGCTGTTAATCATAGGAAGGAAAAAACTCAACTGCTTTTAGAAACTGTAAACACCTCAGGCTCTTTAGAATTTTCACCACCAGACAACCTTCAACTCTACACTTATCTTGTAGCCACCGTTGAAAGTGTTGATGAAAATGGAAACAACATCTCTAGTGTGGACACCTACAAAATTGGTGATCAAGATGAAATCAACAAAGCTAAAAAGAGCCTTTTAAACAACTAAAATATAGCTATTGAATACGGCTTAGACATGACAACTTTGTTTAAGAATGTGTCTTTGCCTTTTATAGAAACCACTACGGATTTAAAGCCTTTTAAAACATCTGTAATAATAAAGCCCCCGCCAACAAGACCGCTTTGTGTAGCATCGCCGTACTTGTCAAAATAAAAAATTTGAGACTCTGAAGACAGTACGGTGGTTGTTTCCCTAACAACTTTAAAATCATTTTGCTCAATAAACCCAATGACAAAACCCATGGCCCTATTTGCGTTAGAGCGTTTATTGTTTAAAAATCTGTTCAACCATTGATTTTCAACAACTTTAAACCTTTTTTTTCTAGCTTTAACAGATGTTAAGTATATATGGTCAGCATAGCCTTTTAATTTTTCCATTCTTAATGACAAAAGCTCTGGGTTTGTAAGGGTTTTTACTTGAATCTCACTATTAGATTTTAAAATAAAGCTTTGATCTACACCAATCTCATGTAGTGTAAAGTTTTCTTCATTTTTATTTCCAGGAAAACTTTCCGCTGAGGCTATTAACACAGGATTTGATTTAATGTTAAGCTGTCCTTGTGAAATTCGCCCCTCTCTTACAAGGTACCATTTTTGAGCCACCACCTTAGAACCTCTAATGGCTTGAACTAAGTACTCTCCCTCAGGAATATTTATGAAAATAAATCCACCATTTCTACTAGTCTTCACTAAGCTTGAATTAGCTGACCCTTTAGAATTAAAATAAATTGGCCTTTGATATTCATTTTTAAAAAGTATTATTTTAATACCTTCCTGGGCAAGGCCTTTTTGTGTAATACTTCCCACAATGGCAGAATAAATTTCTATGTCCTCTCCAAAAGGATCCAGTGTTTTGGCAAAATCTGCAAAAACTCCTTTTCTAATAAGCCTTGGATATAATGGCCTTCCTGCAACACCAAAATTTAAATCTGACCAATAATTTTTAGACTTGGTTTCTACAATAAAAGAAGACCCTTTTTCAAAAATCTCTTGATTAAAATAACCCTTTTTATCTACTTGTAAAACACCTAAAACTCCTTCTATTTTTTTTTCAGATAGCAGTAAAGGCTGTTCTTCTCCCCCTATGGATTCAGACGAGCTTAAAACCCTTCCTGTAAAAAGATTTTGTGAAGGAAAAATTTGAATATTTAAATTTTGCAAATCTTTTCCCCTACCACTTAAAATTTCCTCACCATAGGCAAGAACATCTCCTTGTTCTGACCTCAGCTCTACAGACAACACCCCTTTAACTTCACTAATTTCCATTTTAAATGCGTTTTGATCCCCATTAACAACACCACTTTCATAAATTCTACCGTCTAAACTTCTATTCATATAATAATAAAAGCCATCACCAAAAAAATCTCCACCGTCTTTTAAAAAAATATTTCCAGCTATTGTCTTAGGAGTGTGGTTTACCACCACTGCTTTCTTTAAAACAGGCCTCTCATCTTTTAAAACCTTGGCAGAAGAATTACTAGCCGAAAACTTTTTAAGATTAACCCCTTTTAAAAGACCCACAGCACCACTCATTGAACTTGCTAAGCTATGGGTTTTTACCTGAGATGGTTTAATTTTAAACTTTTTTTCAACAAAGGAATTCTTCGTTATTGAACCACTTAACCCTAGCTCTATGCCCTTATTGACAATGAATTTATTAGTAAAGTGAGCAACTTCTATACGCTCACCTCTTAAATCTACTTTTTCTAGTTTAAAAGGCCTTTGGTTTAAGGAAAGCTTTATTCCCTTTAAATTAATTTTTCTTTCCTTCTTTGGCCTTTTATAATCTAAAAGTTCTCTAATTATAACAGCATCTTCCATTGCGGAGAATGCAGGGGAAGTTTTGTCTGCAACTATCCTATCTGTTGATAAAAATAATCTTTGAATGTTTGCCATTTGACGTGGAGAAACAACTCCTAGAAGAAATATTAAAACCACAAAAAACGAATATCCATTCATATGGATATTCTAGTTAATACACCCTAAAGTCGTCAATAACGTTGGTATTTTTCTTAGACTTCTGCAGATAAGCCTTAAGCCTAGCCAAAAATATTTTAGCCACCACATCATCATAACCCACCACTACAAAATCTTTTTGAATGGAATTCGGGTTTGTAGCCTCCTCTACTTTAATTGTAACCTCAATGGTATAAGGTCTAGCTACTCCACGAATATCAATAATAGCTCGACCCCTTTCTAATTCAACAGACGCGTGTTTTAGCTTTGTTCCCTTTCTTATAAATGGATGACTTTCAAAAACCCTACCATTATGAGATACTCTTTTAAACTCCACAGGCAAAGCTACTCTAATTCCCTTTTGAATAGAGGTAAGTGAGTAGTCAAGATTTACCAGTCTACTGGTCATAACACTTACACAGGAGTTTAAACCTAGTATTGAAAGCAATATGACTACTTTGAGTACTCGAATAGTCATATTTCTAATGCCGCTCCATCTTTAGTAAACTTTTTAAGGCCTGAATCCGTTAAAGGATGCCTAATCAATTGATTAATGGTTTTAAATGGTAGGGTGACTATGTCTGCACCAATTAAAGCCGCATCTAAAACATGGGTAGGATGCCTAATACTTGCTCCAAGAATTTGTGTTTCATATCCATAATTATCAAAAATCTGCTTAATCTCACCAACAACTCCTCTCCCTGACACACCAATATCATCAAGCCTTCCTATAAATGGAGAAATCATGGTTGCTCCGGCTTTAGCAGCCAATAAAGCTTGGAGAGGTTGAAAGCACAGTGTCACATTTGTATGAACTCCTTTTTGAGAAAAATACCTTGTTGCCTTAAGGCCATCTAGAGTTAAGGGGAGTTTAATGACAACATTTTTTCCAATTTTACAAAGCTCCTCTCCTTCTTTAATCATTCCCTTTAAATCCATTGCCAAAACCTCTGCTGAAACTGGACCTTTAATAAAATCACAAATTTCAGCAATTAAAGTTTTAAAGTCTTTTCCAGATTGAGCCACTAAGCTTGGATTTGTGGTTGCACCATCAATCCAACCATAAGCCGCTGCTTCTTTAATCTCTTTAATGTCACTCGTATCAATAAAAAATTTCATACCCTTCCTTTATATTCAATTAAAACCCTAAAAAATCCTCAAAAGCATGGGACCCAGTTTTTTGTCTAGTAAGCCACTCTAAGGCATTTAAAGCACCCTGTGCAAAAACTTTTCTATTTAAAGCCTCATGGGTTAAAGTGACCCACTCTTCCTCTGTAACAATATGAACACTATGAACTCCAAAAATTGAGCCTGCTCTTACTGTATTTATTTCAACATCCTCCCTTTGAAAAGACTCTTTAATCTTATTTTTTATTTTAACAGCAGTCCCACTAGGTGAATCTAATTTATTTAAGTGATGATAATCTTCAACCCAAACCTGAGCATTTAAGCTCATATTTTTAAAAGCCTCAATACTTTTAATAAGCCCTGCAACGCCAAGACTGTAATTGTTAGCGTGCATAAATAAAAAATTTGCTTTTTTCTTATAGTCCTTTACATCAAAGCCTGTAGTTCCACTAACCAATGGTTTTTGATACTTTGAACACCAGTTAAAAACTTTTTTAAATGAATCTGGCAAAGAAAAATCTAAAACAACATCAATTAAATCTGAAGACCAGTGATTTAAATCCGTAAATGTTTGTTCATCAAGTTTTTTATTGGCAAACCCTAAAACATAATCAAATCTATCACTCTCTTTTTTAATTTGTTCTTTAATAGCCACTCCCATGCGACCACTCGAACCACAAACCCCTACTCTTAACATCACAAAACCCCTAAAACTTTAAGCTCAACTTGAACTCTAGATGCAGTTTCATGAGTAATTGGTAAAAGTGGCAGTCTAGGATTGTCACAGGCAATTAGGCCTAATTTTTTTAATGCAAATTTTACTGGTGTTGGATTTGGTTCTATAAATAAAAGATCACAAAGTTTTGCATATTTAGAAAAATCCTCCTCTCCCATAATACATTTTTTAAACTCTTTTGGAATGAGGTGAGATAGGACTGATATAACACCCTGACCACCTTCTTTAATAAATTCACAAGTTAAACCATCGTCTCCGGACATAAAAATAAAATTCTTCTCAATTCTTCCTGAAGCCTTTAAGCTTTTTAACTTTGAAAGCTTTCCTGTTGCGTCCTTGATTCCAACAATATTTAAAACCTGTGAAAGCTCCTCAATGGCTTTAACACCTAGCTCCACGGCTGACCTTCCAGGAACATCGTATAAAACTATATCTTTTGCTGTAGCTTTTGCAACAGCCTTAAAGTGTGCAACCATTCCCCCTTGGCTTGGTTTATTATAATACGGCACTACAATTAAATAACCACATGGATCTAAGTCCTCAAAGGCTCTTATTTTATCAACAGTGCCTTTAGTAGAATTTGTCCCAGCCCCTAAAATAATTTGAAACTTTTTAGGACTATTTTCTTTAACAACTTTAAAAATTAACTCCACCTCTTTTTCAGATAAATTAGGGCTTTCACCTGTTGTTCCAGAAACAACAAACCCATCAACACCATCTTTAACTTGTTTTTTAACAAGCCGTTTTAATGACGTAAAATCAACCTCACCATTACTATGAAATGGGGTGATTAGCGCTGTAATCATTCCACCAGTTACAGCCATTACTTTTTTTCTTTCTTTAAAACAGGCTCTTGTTTTGAATCTTTAGTTTTTATCAAAGTTTTCTTAACCTCTGAAGGCTTAATAAAGACTTCATCTTTTCTTGGCATAGGCGCACCCTTAACACCACAACCTAAAAAACAAGCCATAAAAATGCATATTAATATATATTTCATATCTCTAGTATAAAAACATCCTAAACACCCTTCTGGTCAAGGCTTTCTACTTTATACCCCCTTATCTGAGAAGGGCTCTATGAGAACCTTTCTCGGCTTACTACCCTGAGCCAACCCCACAACACCTTGAGACTCCATATCCTCAATTAAACGCGCTGCACGAGGATAACCCAAGCGAAAACGCCTCTGTAACAACGATGCACTCACTGTCTTTTGAGTAGACACAAAGTTTAAAATTTCATCATATCTATCATCCAACTGCTCATCTGTGTCTGGATTCATTTCATGCTCTAACCCCTCAAGCTCCTCATCTTTAAATTCAGCCAGATATTCTGGCTCTCCTTGCTCTTTCCAATGATCAACTATATTAGAAACATCACTCTCTGAAGCCCAGGAGCCATGAGCCCTGACAGGTTTTGACATCCCTGGAACTAAAAACAACATATCCCCCCTTGCAAGGAGTCGCTCCCCACCAGACTCATCTAAAATAATTCTTGAGTCTGTTTTACTTGCAACTTTAAAACTTATACGCCCTGGAATATTTGTCTTTATTAAACCTGTTACAACATCTTTTCTTGGTGATTGCATTGCAAGAACTAAATGTATTCCACATGCTCTAGCCATTTGAGCAAGCCTAACCACAGCAGCTTCAACATTATTCTTATCCACAGCCATTACGTCACCAAACTCTTCAATAATTATAACTATATAAGGAAGCTTTTCAAAATAATATGTTTTTGCTTTCTTCTTTTTTTCTTCAAATTTTTGATTTTCCTCTTCACACTCTTTGCGCTCTTCGTCGTCTAGTTCCTCAACCATTTCATTAAAATCTTCTAAATTTCTTGCTCCAAACTGTGCCATGGACCTATATCTTTTATCCATTTCCCTAATTGCCCAGCGCAGGGAAGAAATTGCTTTTTTAGGATCTTTTATTATAGGCAAAATTAAGTGTGGTAAATCCTCAAAGGCAGCTAAATCAACTTGTTTTGGATCCACCATAACAAGCCTCAACTCTTCAGGAGAGTAACGCATTAATAAACTTGTAATAGTTGAAACAACAAAAACTGATTTCCCTGAGCCTGTAGAGCCTGCAACCAATAAGTGAGGCATTTTTCTTAAATCCACAACCATGGGATGACCATCAGCCCTTTTTCCTAAGGCCATGGGAATTCTAAAATTCTCATCCCAAAAATCTTCTGAACCTAGAATCTCTTTTAAGTACACTATTCCTCTTGCTGCATTTGATGACTCAATTCCAACAACATCTCTTCCAGGAATAGGCGCAATAATACGAACAGACTCACTTGCTAAGGCTAAGGATAAATCATCTGCAAGCTCTGTGATTTTAGAAATTTTAACATTCACATTTGGTTTAAACTCAAAAAGAGTAACTGTGGGACCTGTGTGTATCCCTGTTATTTGTCCCTTTACATTAAATTGCTCTAATTTAGCCACCAGTAACCTTGCTTTTTCTTGAATCTCTTCATCTTTTATCTGTGATGATTCATCCTGTGGAACTTCTGCCAATAAATCCAAGTCAGGAAGCTCCCACCCACCTTCCTCTGAATTAGACTCTACCTTTGGTATATTTATATCCATCTTATAAGAAAGGCGCTCAATCTTAGGCATTTTAATCAATGGCAGATCATCACTTTCTTCCACTGATTCTAAAGTGTTTTCTTCTATGGCCAACTCATCTTTAAAAACTTTTTCTAAACGAAGATCTTGCATTTCACTTTCTTCACTAAATTCTTTTTCTTGAAATTTAAACTTAAAAAAATCTAAGCATAAAATTTCCACTAAGGTTTTTTCAATAAAGACTAAAGCTGTTAGAAAAATAGTGACTGCAATAAAAATAAAAATCCCACCCTTACTAACAAAAGGATACATTGCTTGAAAAGCCCCTTTTCCCAACACTCCCCCTGAGAAAATCAAATTGTTATAAAGGTAAAAGTCTTTAAAAAAACCAAGTGCTAAACAAAAACTAAACAAACCCACAAAATAAAAAATAATCTTTTCAGAGTTTGGCTTAGCCTCTCTAATTCTTAACCAAAACATCCAGAAGAAAAACAAAACAACACCCCATGCACCTAGGCCTAAAAATTGATACAAAATATCTGACAAAAATGACCCTAAAAGACCACAAATATTACTTGTAGACTCTGACCAATTGTATGAGCTTGAATGAAAAGATAAATCCCCTGGGTTATAAGAAAATAACGATAGTGCAATAAGCCCACTCACCGCTAAATAACTCACGGATAAAATATCTGCCTTAATTCTTCCTTTGTATGTATTTTCTTCCACCGCTTTAATTGTAACTATTCTAGATTTTTTTGTTAATAAAACTCTCTTTTTTCTAGCCCTTAAAAAGGATATTTTATAATATCTAGGCGATCTTAGGGGTTTTTCTTTTGAAAGACTGACTACAGGACACCTTATAGGATTTTATTTGTGGCATTTATAAGATTTTTCTTCACTTAAATAAGCCAATCTACTAATTTAGGCCAGGTGATTAAAATAAATGAAATCTTTTACTCTATCCAGGGCGAATCAAGCCTTACAGGCCTACCTACAATATTTATTCGCACCTCTGGATGCCACCTTAGATGTAACTATTGTGACACAACTTACGCTTATTATCATGGAAAACCCATGACTGAGGAAGAAATTTTAAAAAAAATTTCCCAATATCCATGTGAGAGAATTTGCCTTACTGGAGGCGAACCCTTGTTGCAAAAAAACATCATATCATTAATAAAAAAACTTCTTGCTCGAGGCTATAAATGCTCCATTGAAACCTCTGGAGACCTGGATTGTACCTCAGTTCCTTCTCAGGTCCTTAAAATTATAGATATCAAAACCCCTGACTCTGGTGAGCCCAATGCTTTTTGCCTAAAAAACTTACATTTTATAGATGATGGCAACACAGAATTCAAATTTGTGATCTGTTCTAAAGAAGATTTTAATTGGTCAATTAACTTTGCCGCAAAACATCACATGTTCCAAAATACCAAAATACTCTTTAGTCCTTGTCATGGGCGAATTTCAAAAAAATGGCTTGCTGAAAAGATTTTAGGATCTGGGCAAAAAATAAGGTTGCAAATTCAGCTCCATAAAGTAATTTGGGCCACAACAACAAAAGGGATATGAGGAGAGAACGTGCAAACAACAAACGAAACATTTACTACTGGTCAACAGCAACAAAACCAACAACCAAACACTAGCGATATGCTAGTAGCAAACCTAACTCAGATAAGTCTTGAAGAGTTGGTGAAAAACAAACTAGAAATCCTTTTTCGTCAACAAAAGGAAACTAGAGTAGAACTTAACGGCTTATACGGCTTAGTAATGGAACAAGTAGAAAAGCCACTTATTGAACTTTCTTTAAAAGCGTATAACGGTAACCAAGTAAGAACTGCGCAAATGCTTGGGATTAACAGAAACACTCTTAAAAAGAAAATCGATAACTACAATATTAAACCTCGTCGCCTTAGACTTAGCTAAAAATATTTTAATCACTCTTCTAAGAAATTAATGGAAAAAATACCTCCTCATAACTTAGAAGCAGAGCAAGCAGTTTTAGGTGGGCTTATGCTCTCACCTGAGGCTTGGGATGAAATCGCTGACCAAATAGTGGACAGCGATTTTTACAAGCCCGCCCATAAAAAAATATTTTCAACACTTAAAGAACTCACAAAAAAAGGTCAATCAACAGACCTCCTTGTGGTTTCCAATGAACTAAAAACTACAAACGAAATGAATTCCATTGGAGGAATTCAATACCTTACTGAAATTATTGATAACACACCTTCAATTACACATATAAAAGAGTATGCAAATATCATTAAAGAAAAGTCCCTTGTTCGAATGATGATTAAATCTGCAAGTGAAATTGTAGAAACTGGTTATACCGGAGACTTTGAAGATGTAGAAACTTTTTTTGAAAAAGCTGAGTCTAATGTGTTCGCTCTTTCAAATTTAAACACACCTGATAATAATTTAATGGCCTCTTCTGATTTAGTAAAACTAAGCCTCGAGCGCCTTGAAAAACTTTATGCAGATCCAGGGAGCATAACAGGCGTACCAACAGGGTTTGTTGATTTAGATGAAATACTCTCAGGCCTACAGCCTGGAGAAATGTCTGTTCTAGCTGCTCGCCCCTCCATGGGTAAAACCGCACTGTCTTTAAATATTGCTTGTCATGCAGCTTTAGTTGAAAAAAAATCTGTTGCATATTTCTCCATAGAAATGCCTAAAGAAATTCTAATGATGAGAATTTTAGGTATTGAGTCTAAAGTGAGTTTATCTAGTATTCGAACAGGAAGACTAGACAACCAAACTTGGCCTGGAATCATTAACACTGCTGCAAAAATTGCAGACTCTAATTTATATATTGATGACACAACTGGAATCAGCCCTTTTGAAATTAGATCTAAGGCTCGAAAACTCAAATCAAAAGGTGGACTAGATTTAATTATGATTGATTACCTTCAGTTAATGAGCATGAAGCAAAAGTTTGATTCTCGGGAGCGTGAGGTGGCTGAAATTTCAAAAAGCTTAAAGGCCTTGGCAAAAGAATTAAAGGTCCCTGTGCTTGCTTTAGCACAGCTTAACCGCGGTGTTGAGGGCAGGTCTAATAGAAGACCTATGCTCTCTGACTTACGTGAGTCTGGATCAATTGAGCAAGATGCTGATGTTATCATGATGATCTATCGTGAAGACTACTATGAAAAAGAAAACCCCACGGGAACTGCAGAGATCATTATTGGGAAACAACGAAACGGTCCAATAGGAACTGTAAAACTTGGCTGGGATCCACACACAGGTAGATTTTCAAACAACTCTGGCTCAAATCTTGGCCCAGAACCTCCAGCACATGCTTATAATAATGAAAATCTAGATCAGCCTCCAAAAAATTGGGCCCCAAACTCTTAAAATTTCTAAGAAATTTAACCTTATACTTTAGATATTAAATGGTCAGAGCACTAGTACACCGCTCCCATTAATAAAACATGAGTAAAAAAAATATTAAGTTTTTCCTTTAGCGGAAAATTTTTGGATAGTTGGGACCTGAAGGGAAATTTAATTCAGTTAAACCACATTCTTCATAACAACTACTTTTTCACTTGGCAAACAATTTAAATACACCACATTCTCTCGCTCCCAATTCCTAATTCCTCTGCCACTCCAGCGCTCTGGCTTTAACCTTCTTGCTGCTTCATAAACTTCCTTACGCTTTTCTAATATCTCTTTATCTTTTCCTAAATGACGCTCTGATGGCGTCACAAACTTTATTCCACTGTGACGATGCTCTTCATTGTACCAATTAACAAAACTATCAACCCAGTCTCTTGCATCACCTATGCTTTTAAAAAACTCTGGATAATCCGGCACATACTTTAACGTCTTAAATAAACTTTCTGAATAGGCATTGTCATTACTTACACTCGGCCTACTAAATGAACTTGAAACTCCCAACCAATCAAGTGTTGCTAGCATCGTTGCTCCCTTCATTGAGCCGCCATTATCTGAATGTAATACTAGCTCATTTCTTTTTATTTTTTCTCTCTCACAAATCTTTTTAATTAACTCTGATGATAAATCCATACTTTCTCTAACGTGTACTTTATAACCTACAATCTTTCTACTAAACACATCCATAAACATATATAAATAATAAAACCGACCCCGCACCGAAGTTTTTAAATAAGTAATATCCCAAGAATAAACTTGATTCACTTCCGTTGCAGTCATTCCTTTTGGCTTTTGTTTAGTTTTTGGTTTTGTTCTTCCTCTATGAACTAAAAGTTTATTCTCTTTTAAAACTTTATAAAAACTTGATTCACTTGCTAAATAAACTCCATCATCTGCAAGTTTTGAAACTATCACATGAGGAGAGTCATCAACATACTTTTTTAAAGTACAGGTGTTAATGATCTCATCTTTTTCTTTATCACTTAATTTATTTTTTGGAGGCGATAAGGGTCCTTTTCTTTTATCAGTTAAAGAAAGTTTCCAGCGGTTGAAAGTTTTAATATCAATTTCTAAATCGCTGCAGGCAAGTTTAAGTCTACAGCCATTTTTAGAAGAGGTGTTAATTAATTCAAGACAAACTTCTTTGTCATCAGGACTTAATCTTCGTCCTCTTTGACCCCCCAGATCTCGTGGCTTTTTTTTAACAAGATGATTCTAGCAGACTGTTCAGCTAGAGCTTTTTCAGCTCGATTTAAAGATCTTTCTAAGTTTATTTTATCTTTCCTTAAAGTTTTAATTTCAGGATCAAGTGAAGGTCTTCCAACAGGATTTTGTCCAAGTAATTCTTTTTCAAAATTAATAAGGTCTGAAGAGTTAAGTCCATTTTCTCTAAGAAATTTTCCAAGTTCGTTTTCATTTAAAGATTGAGTTTTTTTAATAAAGTTAAGTTTGTCTTCAAGAGAGAGTTTTTTATTGCTGTTGCTGTGGGTCATAGAATTTAAATTAGCATATTTTTTCTTCCATCCATAGAGGGTTGAAGAGGCAATGTTAAGTTTACTAGCGGTGTAAGTGAGTCCTTTTTTGTCAGCGAGTAATTTTTTCACAGCGTTGAGTTTAAAGTTTTCATTATAAGTTTTATTGAGGTTATTGTTTTTCATGTGTTTTCCTTTTTAAGCCCCTGATATTGTTTAAATAAAGTGGATTTCAAAAGTTAAACTGAATTTTAAATAATTAATTTTTCTCTCAGGTCCCAACTATCCAAAAACCGGGGGTTAGTTTTTCTCTCAATGGATACCGTAATGTCAGCCTCAAGGTCTTTACCAAGAACTACTTTAGCCTTGTGTTGCCCTAAAACTTTAATGGCTTGTTCTAACACAATATCTTTTTTATCTACCACAAAGCCTATTTCTTCAAGTTTTCTAGAAACGTCAAGAGGCCCTATGGAGCCAAACAATTGTTCATCAGAGCTAGCCTCAACATAAAACAAGACTGTTTGCCCTTGAAGTTTTACAAGCTCTTCTTTTCTTCCTTCAACAGCCTTTGCTTGTTGAACTTGTGCTACTGACTGAAGATGTTTAAATTCTTTAATTCTTTTTTCTGTGGCTTCACAAGCAAGCCTTCTTGGAAAAAGAAAATTTCTAGCGTATCCGGCCTTAACAAGAACCATTTCACCAATTTTTCCTAAGTTTCGAACATCTTGATTTAATATGACTTTCATTTGGAAATACCTTTCTTAAAGCCCCTCATAGCCACTGCCTCCACCATCACGACCTCTACCTGACCCTTTTTGTGTCCGTGCAGCTCTTTTTTTCTGCATTCTAAGTTCAATTTCTTGCAATCTTTCAGCAGATTTTTTTAAAATTTGTTTAAAATCTTGAGCATGTTGTTCAATAGGTTGAGTCCCATCAAGCCTTGAATGCATATATCTTAAAACTTTTTCATTGTTTTTCATAGTTCTCTCAAGCTCAACAACAACATCAGGCCCTCCAGTAAAATAACTATGAAAGTACGTGCCCATGTGATGTTTTTGAATATGGTTTGCAAGAAGACGCTTTCCCCAAGTCTCCACAGAATAAACTGACCCACTACAACTTTCCACAATCTCTTTGTTTTTTTTAAATAGTGCTTTTTGCTCTTCTTCTAAGGCCCCAGGGTCCATAATAATAACACTTTCATATAGACACACAGCTAAGGATTTTTTAAATTTTAATGCCATTTTAGTCTCCTCTTGGTCATTGGGCCAGAACCTATATTCTAGCAAGAAGTCAGTTAAGAATGAGAAGATTTAACATGCTACATATGAAAGAACAAGGAAAACAAGTGCTCATTCTTTTAGTTTTCCAACTTTTTTCCTTGAAAAATAAATAAGCTTTAAAAAACTCTAAACAACTGTGTTAAAACCTCAATTTATTTTAAAAATAATGTGGTGTGCAACAAAATACAACGATTTTTAAGGCTGAAACTCCATTAGTTAAGAGCTGAGGAAGCTTTTAACACCCAGGCCCTAAGGTCAATTAATTTTTAAGCAATTCATTTATCAACACTTATAAAAAAAACAGGAGTTATACATAAGGTTTTTTTTCTCTTCACCACCTTTGTTTCTTCCTAAAATTTCTTCCAGCATATTTCATTTCCTTCCTAGAAATCAAAATAAGCTACTATATATTCAACACATCATTTAAGTCTTCAAACAGATTCAATGCTTTAAGGTGATGAAAAAGTTTTCTCCACAATTTTTAGTTTCTCTTATGTGTAAATTTTTTGGAGTAAGTAAGAATGATTATTATCTTTCTTGACCCTCTACTTTATCAGTGGTTTAAACACCGCTTCTAGTAATTTTCTAGAAATTTTAAAACTTAATTCCGGTCCTAACCGACCTATGGAAGGATACAAAATGGCTGCAAAAAAAAGAGCAACGCCACGTTTTAAGACTCAACGCAGATTAGGTTCTGAACTGCCCGGCTTAGGAAAAGCCGGCGCTTTAGAAAGAAAACCTTATCCACCAGGTGAGCACGGGGCAAAAAGAAGAAAGTACTCAAACTATGGGCTTCAATTAGAAGAGAAGCAAAAAATTATGAAAAACTATTGCCTACGTGAAAACCAACTTAGACGCTTTATTAGAGACTCTAAAAGCGGCACCTCTTCAAACTGGGTGAACAAACTAGCTGGACGCTTAGAACTTCGTTTAGACAATGTTGTTTTTAGGCTTGGATTTGCTCCAAGTATTCCTGCTGCAAAACAATTCATCTCACATGGACATATTGTTTTAAACGGAAAAAAACACGACATCTCATCAGCTGTTTTAAAAATTGGAGATGAGGTTTCAATTAGAGCTAAATCTTTACAACATCAGGTTTACTTACACTCTAAAGACAACCCAAGAATGGAAGTCCCTACCTACCTTGCAAAAGAAACTAAGGAGAATATTGAGGTTGGAAAAGTAGTTAGTGTACCCGGAGTTGAAGCCATTCCCTTCCCTTTTCAATCAGGTTTATTTACAGAATACTACTCATTAAGAAAAGTATAACTCCTCTATTTTTTACTCATGCTTTGTTATCTAAAAAAACAAAGCATTTAATTACTTTCTCCGTCATCACCAATGGCCTCAACAGGGCACCCCTCCATTGCTTCTTCACACATTTCAACCTCTTCTTCACCTGCAGGCTGCTTTATTAAAAAAGAATGGCCATCCTCCTCATCCATTCCAAAATTATCAGGGGCTGTTGTTACGCAAGCATCACAAGCAATACATGAGCGGTCCACATAAAATTTCCCTTTCACATTCTCACTATATTTATCTGTTTTATCAGCCATAACTTTTGTATTCCTAACATGGAGTGTGCTACACGTAAAGTATGAGCTTTATAGAAGAGGTCAATCGACGTAGAACATTTGCCATTATTTCTCATCCAGATGCAGGTAAAACCACTATAACAGAAAAAATCCTTCATACTGGTGGTGTCATCCGCTCTACTGGTGAAGTTAAAGGTAAAAAAGGATCAAAAGCTGTGACCTCTGATTGGATGGCCATGGAACGAGAAAGAGGAGTTTCCATAACATCTTCAGTAATGAGTTTTGACCATATGGGCTTAAGAATTAACCTTTTAGACACTCCAGGGCACAAGGATTTTTCTGAAGATACTTACCGAACTTTAATCGCAGCAGACTCCACAGCCATGCTTATAGATGCAGCAAAAGGTGTGGAGTCCCAAACAAGAAAGCTTTATGAAGTGTGTAGGCTTAAAAAAATGCCTGTTTTTACTTTTGCTAATAAAATGGATAGAGAAGGTAAGGACCCTTTAGACATTATTGATGATGTTGAAAAAACTTTAGAAATGAAATGCCACCCTATTACATGGCCCATAGGAATTGGGAGTAGGTTTAAAGGCTTATACCATCGAGAAAAGAAAAAAGTATACTTCTTCACTCCTCATAAAATCAAACCTGAAATTATAAATGTAAATGGCTTTAACGACCCCTTAATTAAGAAACAAGTCAACGACAAGGAAGTTTATGATACATACCTAGAGTCCATTGAGCTTTTAGAGGGGGCTTTGGGAGAATTTAATTCAGAAGAATTTTTAAGAGGTGAGGTGAGCCCAATGACCTTTGGCTCTGCAAAAAATCACTGGGGAGTGGATTTGTTTTTAGAGCTTTTTTGTAAACACTCCCCCTCACCTCGTTCACGTAAAACTTCAATTGGAGAACTAGATTCTAAAAAAGAGGATTTCTCAGGTTTTGTCTTTAAAATTCAAGCTAATATGGATAAAAATCACAGAGACCGGGTAGCTTTTGTAAGAATTTGTAGTGGTACTTTTAAAAGGGGAATGAAAGTACGTCATCAACGATTAAAAAGAGACTTAAGACTTTCTTACGCAAACCAGTTTATTGCTGGGGATAGAGAAACTGTTGATGAAGCATTTTCTGGGGATATTATAGGAATTAACGATACTGGAAATTTTCAAATAGGCGATACAATTACATTAAAAAAGCAAATGGAGTTTGAGCCCATTCCCCGTTTTGCTCCAGAACTTTTTGGTAGAGTAAGCATAAAAGACCCTCTAAAACGTAAAAAAATGAATGAAGCCTTAGAGCATTTAGTGGAAGAAGGCCTTATCCAGTTCTTCTTTGACCCTAATGTAGGAAGACAAGACTCTATTCTTGGTGTTGTTGGAGAGCTGCAGTTTGAGGTTCTTTTACGTAGGCTTCAAGATGAATACAATATCAACTCAAAACTTGAAAAGCTTAACTTTGAAGTAGCCCGTTGGGTTTTTCATAAAAAAACTAAAAAGCCTTTCTTTGGTTGTCCGAAAGGTATGAGTAGAGTTTTTTTAGACAATTATAAACTTCCGGTTATACTCCTTGAGTCAGAGTGGGATTTAAACTGGCTAGAACGAGACAACCCTGGCCTTAAATTTTCCATGTCTGCTTTAGGTTAATTTAGAAGCTAGCTTAAACACCTTTTAAGCTGTTAGAATACCCCCCATGGATAGTCTTTATAAAGCTTTAATATTTACTTTTTTTCTAGTAGGCCTCCTTCTTCTTCAAAAATGGCGGCCATTAAAAAAAAACAACATAGAAAACCCTAAACGACTTTTTCATAATTTTTTTCATGGTTTTATATCTCAAGCCTTTTTACTCATGTTTTTTTATACAATAGGTAAAAATTTTTTTAAGCTTTCTCACAGTTTAAACTGGGGTGTTTTTTATCACATAGATACACCTAATTGGCTAAACCTAATTATAGTTTTTATTGTTTTTGATTTAGCCTTATATGCTCAGCATAATGCGTCTCATAGATGGCCCTGGTTTTGGAAACTTCACAAAGTGCACCATTCAGATAATATGATGACAGTGTCAACTGCTGTAAGATTTCATTTTTTAGAAATATTTATTTCAGCTTTGTGGAAGGGATTTATAATTATTTTATTAGGAGTTTCATTAAGAAACTTTATGTGGTTTGAAGTTTTTTTAAGCTCATGTACTCTATTTAATCATTCAAATATTAAAATTAAAGGAAACATTAATAAAGTAATTGAGAAGCTTTTATTTACCCCAAAGTTACACAGAGTTCACCATAGTACGGATTTAAAACTTACTCTCTCTAACTTTGGGTTTTCCTTTATTTTATGGGATAAACTCTTTAAAACCTTTAACGAGAGCAAAGATATTCAAGAAGTTGGGGTAAAAGGTTTGAGTTGGCATAAAAACTTTTGGAGTCAAATTAAATTAAAATAGCTTGAGTTTAAAGTTTTTATTTTCAATAAAAACTCATGATAAACCATAAAAGTCATCAATTCACTTCTTTCAATGCTGTTGGCAGCATCAGCAAAAAAGTACCACCGTCACTACGGACGGCATTCTCCTCCACCGCCACCAGGATCACCACCGCAAGGACCACCAGGACCATCACCACCACCACCCAATAGAGGAGGAGGTGGATTGTATGAGCATGTATTTTCCATAGTTCTTCCACCACGAGGACACCAACCCACTCCTGTATAATAACCCGTGCACGGTCTACAAGTAGATAACGGCAGTGACGCCATGATCTGAGACGCAGCCACTGCTGATATATTGTGAGCTATATCTATATAACGTGCCTTTAAAGACATTCGACATCCAAAACCTAAATTAGAATAACGTAAATTATACCCCAAATTAGACTCTGCTCTATTTATGTTGTCAGGCGCCTTACCACACAAGGTCACTTCGTTACAACGCACCCATTTTCCTGACGTTGTAAAAGATGTCTTAACCGCTCCACCTGGACATACTGGAACTCCAGCTGGACCCTCAAACGTTGACTCATCTTTACACACCATTACAAAAGCTTTTGCTTTTGACTCCGCAAAGCCTGTTAAATCAACATTCATATTGATTCCTGTTGCACACTGAGGTGTTGGAGCGCTTTGATACATATTGATGTTAATATTTCTTAGCTCGTTTTCATCAGCTGCAATTCTTGGATATGAAAAAAGAGAACTTAATGAACATTTTTTGTTGTCATTGTTTTTACCAATATAACTTGTTGTCGCTGTAATCCAAAAACCTATATCAGAACGCCCATTGTCTTCAACAGTGATTCCATCTAAAAAATCTTTTGACTGTGGATGCCCTAACCTACTCCCACCAGGTATGGCTAACACTGGCCATGGATTACAAGACCGCTCTCCTGTTAGAATGTTATAAACCTCTATTTTTAAGGTTGTTACTGGTGATTTTAATCTGTACTCAACATCAGAATCTTCTAAACTCATAGGCGCACTTCCCCTATAAGAGCGTCCATGAACAGTTGAGCAAAACCTACTGTCCTTATTATAAATAGCATTTAATGTGGACATCACCCCTCGAAGAGACAAATAATTTCTAATAATGGTGTCTGAGCCTGTTTTAATCCACAGCTCTTCCTCATCACCGACAATCTCATCATCATCAAAAAGAACATTAGATTTACCTAAACTGTTGTTTAAAAATTTAATTTCATTTGTATTGTCATCTAACTTAGCTACGGATTTTGCAACGCCCAAAGTCTTTAACTTATCTAAAGTTCCACGGGTATAGGATACACACTCTCTATGTAAGTTTAAAGTCTCTTTGTTCAACCTAGAATTGCTATAATAGCCAAAGCTAAGAACAAAAGTTAACAGTATTGAAACAGACACCATCACTTCAATAAGTGAAAACCCATGTAACTTCTTGTGGTTCTTGTCTAAGCCTGAACAGGTGAACTCTCCATAGTTGTTTCCTATATCTTTTACAAGAGGCGTAACATAGGCTAAGGCTTTAGTAGATGAATCGCCTACCGTAACAGGTTCTATGTTTAAGCTTAATCCTGTGTAAGTACCTTTTTCATGCTGCCTTAGCAGAGAGAGAATAAGGGGGGGGGGGGGGGGGGGGGTGAATTGAGTTTTGACCCTTAAAAACTTTCTTTTAAAAATCATAATCATGTTTTTACCCATATGAAGAGATGTTGTTACAAATAAAATTAACATAGCGACTTAACCTTACTTAAGTAAAAAAATTTATTAATATTCTTGCTCAATTTAACTATAAATACAAATCCTATAAAATAAGGCTTTAGATTAAAAGTGCTATAAAGTTTAGTTTAAGAGCGATTTAGTTTACTACAAAAGATGAATTGATTCCGTTTAAGACAAAAGCCTAGTGCTTCCACCTCACCGTTTTAAAACTTTTCCACTGTTGAAAAGACTAAAAATTCTAGCATTTTCTTTAAAATTTTCATTTTGAAGCGCTTCAAGAACCTCTCCAACATGGTTTAGAGAAATATACACATTCTTAAAACCCCATAGATTAAGAGCCCCTCTCACAAGATGAAGGCTATGATAAGCACCCCTACCAGCAGAGAATACCACAATCTGCCTAGATCCAATTAAATCTTTATCAATATTGGGAATCAAAGCACCTCCAAACTTATAAAATCTTTCAGGGATTTCATTAAACTTTTCTTTTCCATAAATGCTTATTAACGCTTTCTGGTAGTCCACACTTCTTAATATTTCAGGTACAAATTTAGTTCCAAATTTAAAATGTGCTAATTGATAAAATTTCTGATTTGAAATATCAACAGGAAATATCTTTTTTTCTTTAACAAGTTTTACAATACTCTCTAAAGGCAATACGCTTTTATCACCTTTTTCATTTTTCTCTTTTAACCCTTGATCAACCCACAAATTTAATGAGTTTCTAAACCAATATATATCTCTATAACCTATAGCATATAACTTTGATATATAGTTATACCCATGAATATCATTGTATTCATTAGATTCAACAACAACAGTCTCTTTTTTTATTTTTTTAGAAAAATCAAATAAATTCGTTAACTCTCTCCCATTATACTTAATATATTCTGGTATATACGGTCCTTTATAACTTTCAAACTTTGGAAAAGAAAAACCATTTTGCAATTTTCCAGTAAATGATACAAATTGAGTCTTATTTGAATTGTTATATAAGACTAACAACTTACTATAATCAATAGTTTCCGCTGCCCAATGATGATCTGATGTGGAAAAAGCACTCCATTTTTTTCCTTGAAAATTTGACAAGCTTCCTTTTACAAAAACCACTTGGTCAATAGATTCAGATTCTTCAAAAAAGCTCTTTAAAAAACCAAGTGCGTTAACAAGATTAATCTTATTCTTATTAAGAATTCTTTCAAAGGCTTTTAGTTCCTCAGATGCCTTTGCATCTACCTGTGTAAAATCTGAAACCTTGCTTTTCTCTATTTTAAAAACGTTGAACACAAAGGAATAATTTTTTTGCTTATCAGAAACTTTTATTGAATGCACGTTTGTGCACGCATTTTTAGGCAAAACAAGATAGTTATGTTTTCTATAATCAAAAAAATAGCTTATCACCTCACTTGGCAATATTAATTTTTCATATTTTTGACAAGAACTTGCCTTTACACTTAAAAATATTAGTAAAAAAATAAGACTTCTCATAAGAACAAAGTATTCTAAAGCAAAAACTGATGTTATCCATCTAGATCAAGGTCCTATATTAACATTTTAACAAACCTCTTTTAGAACCAAGAGATGAAAGCCTCTAAATGGCTTAATTTAGTTTTTACTCTAAGAAAAGCAAGTTTTGTTAATGAAAAATCTTTAAATATTTTTAAAATACTAGGTCTTAGTCTACATGCCTAATGTCAATTAGAAGGTTATAAAAGAAGTCTAATGAGGCGCTTTAATTTTTTTCAATTGTCCACCATAGGTCTAACATTTTCACACTTAGTGACCTCTATTTACTGGATTAAGCGCAAAGCCTGGCTTCTATTTGAAGCTAACAATAGCAACATTAGTTGTTACCCTTTTTTCAAACAGTGTCATATTTTAAGTTTTAATGAGGTCGCATATTTTAAAATTTTATTTTATTCATATTTTGTTATTTCATTATTTTTAATATTACGCCTTCTTACTAGCAACAAAAAACGCTGGGTTTATTTTCTTTTTTGGACCTTGTTTTTATTTAAACTCTTTTTTATTTGTTCAAGGTATAACCTTATGGGAAATTACCATCTTATGCACCTAGCTCTTTGTGCCACCATGGTTATAAATCTACAATCTAGTTGGATATATAGATTGATGCTTTGTCTTCAATATTTTTTCGCTGGACTATTAAAAATAAACCTCGAATGGTCATCTGGAGCTGCACTCGTTAACAGGTCTTATCTAATTCCAAGCAACGAACTCTACTTGTACAGTTTAAGTTATTTAATTCTTTTTGAATTGATTTTAATTTGGGGCCTGTGTTCTCAAAAAACTTATATAAAATATCTAACTTTTTTTCAACTTTTCATAATTCACACATACTCTATATCTATTGTAGGATTCTATTACCCTTTGATCATGATAGGGTTAATTCTTCCAATTTTTATATTTGACATAAACTCTCGTAAACATTGTGATAAACTAAAGCCCTCTTTCTTAGCATACAGCCTTCCTTTTATTTTTATTCTTTGGAATTTATTTCCAAAAATAGCCTCTACGGATCCTGCAAAAGATGGTGAAATTCGCTATTTTTCTTTAAGTATGCTTGATGCTAGAGTTCAATGCCAAATAAAAACTCTTAAAATAAGCAGTGATGGCTCAGTAACCTCTCTTCTCCCCCCTAGAATATCTAACGCCATTAGAGTAAAATGTGATCCTTTAACTTACAATAATTACTTACAGCGTTTATGCAAAAAACAAAATGGTGATACTTATTTATTTCATGTAGAATCAAGAAGAACAACTGAAACCAACTTTACAAATATGAGAACATATTATGATGTCTGCGAAGAAATATAATTTTTTAATCTATGGGCTTGTGGTTGTTTGTGCGCCTATACTCATAAGCCACTTTCTAAACCCGAAAAGACTTGTGATTCGTAATATGTCAAATTCTATTTACAGTAAACATGCAAAGCCTAATTTTTTTATACTAAACACTCTACCAAAAAAACCCTCAACCATTGACCTCTGGCAATTTAGAGGGAATCCACAAAGAACAGCTTATCAGCATATTAATTTCAACCCTTTAAAAACTCGTTTAGAAAAAATATCTACAAAAAAAATTAACATAGGAAAACATAGCGCAAGTAAGGCCTCACCCTCTCTTTCTAAAAGCTTTATTATTTTAGCTGGAGATCAAGGGACTGTTCAGATCTTAAACCGTTCTGACCAAAAAGAACACTGGAGCTTAAAGCTGACCGACTCCAATGAAGGCATTCACTCAACACCCATAACATACTCTGATTATTGTCTCATTGGAGATTATTCAGGAAAACTCTACTTTCTAAATCTTTTAACTAAAAAAATTATATGGATTATAGATCTTGGTGACGCTATTGGAGCTACCCCACTGTGGATTGATGATTTCGTCTACGTCAATGTTGAAACCCGCAAACCAAATGGCTATCTAGTAAAAATAAACCCTTGGACAGCTCAAATAAAATGGCAAAGTGATTACATTGGTGAACAAAGCCATTCCTCACCAGCGCTTTATCAAAAAAATCTTTACTTTGGAGCCAACAACGGAATTTTTTATAAAATGAGCTCTATTAGTGGAAAGGTTCTCTGGCGTTATCAAACAGATGGCCCTATAAAATCAACCCCAACTGTATTTAAAGATTCCGTTATATTTTCAAGTTGGGATGGACACATCTATTCACTTAACACTGTGAACGGAAAATTAAATTGGGTTTATAAAATATCTTTAGGAAACCAAAGCAGTCTAGCCATAGATGTTAAAAATAACTTAGGGGTTATCAATGACCACGATGGTATTTTATTTATTAATATTCAAAACGGAAAAAAAATACAAAAAAAAATCTTTACCATGGACAGGAGTCGTATAGGTAGCCCTGTAATTGTAAGCTATAATAATACAAACTATGTTGTATCACCTTGTGAGCAATCCAGTGTTTGCATAATCAACAGCCAAACATATGAGCTGGTTAAGCATAAACTAACCCAACCTCTTTCTAACACGGTAACTTTATCTGAAAATAACCTCTATCTCGCTCCAAACCAAGATTCACAGCTATTAAGCTTAACAAAAATTTTATAATACCCCCCCCCTATGAAAATTCCATAAAATAAAACCTTTACTCCAATTCCCTTCAAACAACACTCTAATTTTAAATTCAAAAAACCCCATAAAGAACGCAAAAAATATTTAAGAGCCTTCTGATGAAAAGCTTAGTGGTTTCACTTAGAACCACAGAAAACTCTTTTTAACGCTTTGTTAAGGCTGCAAAAGAGACAAGAAAAAGAAGCTAATTACTAATCGTTATAGTTTCTCTGAAATATTAACCTGATTATCATTGGGGTTTTTATCAATAAGTATGTTGAGCGGATCAACACTAGCTCTATAAGGCTTTTCTTTAACACTTACAGTAATTTTGTTTTCTCCACTCTGTACTGTTTTTTTAGCTAGATATAGATATTCTCCTTTTTTATTCTCTATCCCGATATACATTGGTAGGGAGAAGGGGGCTTCCTTTTCTTTACCATCTCCATAAACATAATGCTTCTTAGAGCTAATTTTCATAGAGACCTCATAGGAACCATCTTCTAGTTTTTTATACTTGGCTTCTAAGGGTCTATTTTCAAAAAGAACAATTTTTTTAAACATATCATCAATGAATGAGTGATGTTTTATATTCATTTTAGATTTTAATATTTGGAGAAAGTTTAATGATGTTGGAAAAGGCGGCTCTTGAAAAGAAAAATTCTCAATATATTTTTTTAAAGCGCTATTTAACCCGAGTTCGAACTTTCTAAACCTACTGAAGCAGCCTTTCTTCAAGTACTTGAAGTCTAATAGAGGGTTTTCTTGGACGCAAACAGTACGCCGTTAGTGCCGAAAGTAAATTTACCACAAAGTTTTTTGGGCTTCGGTGTCTTGAGTGTTCAAGATGAAATTCCTCCTTTAAAATCCCAAAAGCAGTTTCAACAATGTACCTTTTCCTCAGGAGTAGTTTATCAAAAAGAGGAACAAACTTATTTTTCATATTGGATTTAAGATTTGTTATGACTTGAACCCCTTTACTCATCAATTTTTCAAATAGCTTTTGGGATATATATCCTTTGTCTCCAAACAATTTTCCAAAAATATTCTCAGCTAAACCCTCTACAGGCTTTGTATCATGAACATTTCCTGGGGTTATGGTAAAACTTAAGAGCTCCCCTTTGTGAGAAATTACTATGTGAACTTTAAAACCAAAGAACCAGCCCATTGTTGATTTCCCACGTTTTGCAAGTCCTTTAAAGGTTTTGTGACGACCGATTCTTTTGTTATTACAAACAACAATGGGACTGGAGTCTACAACAGATATTCCTGTGCAAATATTTGATTGCATAAGTGAGTGTAAAAAAATAAGAATTTGAGGTGCTGAAGATTTTTTAAGTTCTACAAACCTATTGTAGGACAAGAGTTTTGGGAAATAAGGTTTCCCCCGGTTTTTGGATAGTTGGGACCTGAGAGAAAAATTAATTATTTAAAATTCAGTTTAACTTTTGAAATCCACTTTATTTAAACAATATCAGGGGCTTAAAAAGGAAAACACATGAAAAACAATAACCTCAATAAAACTTATAATGAAAACTTTAAACTCAACGCTGTGAAAAAATTACTCGCTGACAAAAAAGGACTCACTTACACCGCTAGTAAACTTAACATTGCCTCTTCAACCCTCTATGGATGGAAGAAAAAATATGCTAATTTAAATTCTATGACCCACAGCAACAGCAATAAAAAACTCTCTCTTGAAGACAAACTTAACTTTATTAAAAAAACTCAATCTTTAAATGAAAACGAACTTGGAAAATTTCTTAGAGAAAATGGACTTAACTCTTCAGACCTTATTAATTTTGAAAAAGAATTACTTGGACAAAATCCTGTTGGAAGACCTTCACTTGATCCTGAAATTAAAACTTTAAGGAAAGATAAAATAAACTTAGAAAGATCTTTAAATCGAGCTGAAAAAGCTCTAGCTGAACAGTCTGCTAGAATCATCTTGTTAAAAAAAAGCCACGAGATCTGGGGGGTCAAAGAGGACGAAGATTAAGTCCTGATGACAAAGAAGTTTGTCTTGAATTAATTAACACCTCTTCTAAAAATGGCTGTAGACTTAAACTTGCCTGCAGCGATTTAGAAATTGATATTAAAACTTTCAACCGCTGGAAACTTTCTTTAACTGATAAAAGAAAAGGACCCTTATCGCCTCCAAAAAATAAATTAAGTGATAAAGAAAAAGATGAGATCATTAACACCTGTACTTTAAAAAAGTATGTTGATGACTCTCCTCATGTGATAGTTTCAAAACTTGCAGATGATGGAGTTTATTTAGCAAGTGAATCAAGTTTTTATAAAGTTTTAAAAGAGAATAAACTTTTAGTTCATAGAGGAAGAACAAAACCAAAAACTAAACAAAAGCCAAAAGGAATGACTGCAACGGAAGTGAATCAAGTTTATTCTTGGGATATTACTTATTTAAAAACTTCGGTGCGGGGTCGGTTTTATTATTTATATATGTTTATGGATGTGTTTAGTAGAAAGATTGTAGGTTATAAAGTACACGTTAGAGAAAGTATGGATTTATCATCAGAGTTAATTAAAAAGATTTGTGAGAGAGAAAAAATAAAAAGAAATGAGCTAGTATTACATTCAGATAATGGCGGCTCAATGAAGGGAGCAACGATGCTAGCAACACTTGATTGGTTGGGAGTTTCAAGTTCATTTAGTAGGCCGAGTGTAAGTAATGACAATGCCTATTCAGAAAGTTTATTTAAGACGTTAAAGTATGTGCCGGATTATCCAGAGTTTTTTAAAAGCATAGGTGATGCAAGAGACTGGGTTGATAGTTTTGTTAATTGGTACAATGAAGAGCATCGTCACAGTGGAATAAAGTTTGTGACGCCATCAGAGCGTCATTTAGGAAAAGATAAAGAGATATTAGAAAAGCGTAAGGAAGTTTATGAAGCAGCAAGAAGGTTAAAGCCAGAGCGCTGGAGTGGCAGAGGAATTAGGAATTGGGAGCGAGAGAATGTGGTGTATTTAAATTGTTTGCCAAGTGAAAAAGTAGTTGTTATGAAGAATGTGGTTTAACTGAATTAAATTTCCCTTCAGGTCCCAACTATCCAAAAATTTTCCGGTTTTAGAAATTTTTGAACATAACCTGTATAGAAAGCTTTAAAATTTCTGAAGCCGGAAAATTGGAATAATAAACAGATGGTGATGACTTCAGACTCAGATAACGCAGATGGAAAACCTCTCTTTCTTTTGCTGGGTATGAGTTTGGACTGTTCTTTGTTTAACCCTAAAATAAAGTCGTCAACAAGAGTAAAAACTTCTATAATTTGATTCTCTTCGATCATTCCCGGCTCCTTTTTGCAGATCAGTAAAAAACAACTAAATCTTACAAAAGGCTGGGATGATCTTTTATTTATCCAGCACTTAGGTCCTGAAAAAAGTTCGAACTCGGGTTATTTAATACTTTTTCTCCAAGGTAGTCTTTTAAAGCATACATTATGAGACTTCCTTTATTATAATGGATATATTGCTGAGCTTCGGTAATATACAAAGGTAATTCTTTCTCATTTTCCTTACTTCTTCCATAAAGATATTTATCTAATTCATACTTGAGAAAACGCTTTATACTTTTTTTACCATATTTTTTTTCCATAACCATAAGAGCAAAGTATTGAGAAAAGGTTTCTTGTACCATGCCAACTCCTTGAACGTGAGCACCAATAGTTTGATGACCCCACCATTGGTGAGCTATCTCGTGAGCTGTAACATAAAAAGGATAATCAATATCTTTAGGGTTGTTTTCATCCACTTTGGCAATAAACCCGATTGATTCTGAAAAAGGAATCGTATTGGGAAAAGACCTTGCATACCTTCCAAACCTGGGAAACTCAGCAATTCTTATCTGTTTGTACTGATAAGGACTAAAATTTTTAGTGTAATAATCAAGAGACATCTTGATTGCCTCAATCATTCTATCTATATTTTTGTCATGTTGAAAGTGATAATAAACTTCGATGTTTACATTATTCCATTTATCTCTTTTTATTTGATATTTACCTGATATAAAAGGATAGGAGTTGAATATTTTTTTATCCATTTTATAGTGGAAATATCTGCGTTTACCTTGAATCCACTCATTGATGAGATCGCCTGGTGCCACTGCATATTGATCTTGATTTGTGCTAACGATAGCCTCAAAGTCAATCTTGTCTCTCAATAAGACATTACGATAATGAGCCTTTTTATCCTTAATAGATGGTAGGCGGTCTTTAGGCTCTAGTCCGTATTTTAGCCGTGTTTTTGTTGTGGATAGCTCTAGATTTTCTTTGTAGCCGATCCAAGGAAAATATGTCTCATTGGTAAAAAAAGTACCATTTTGAACAACGTTTGTATCAGGTGCTCCATTAGGAAAAGAACTTTTATTAATCTCCACTTGATAAGTGAATTCGACGCATTCTTCTGGAGCAATTTCTTTGTTAAAGGAGTAAAGTATAACTCCTAAATGAGTATCACTTATTGTTTTCTTCGCTGAAACACTCCATTCAAATGAGGGTTTTAAATTTTGTGGAATATTTAGAAAAATATCTTGTATAGGCTGTTTCGATTTATTCCTTAATTTGTAATATATTTTAGCCTTAACTTTTGCTTCATAGGGGAAAATATCAACATTAGCTTTAACAGAGGTAACCTTGAGTTCTGGGCGAAATTCATACTGCTTGTATTGTTTTTCGTACTCGTACTGATTAGCTTCTTTTTCTGCTGATGTTTTAAAGGGATTAAGATAATTGGTATTGTATAAAATATTGGTTCCAAGGGATACAACAGTGATTACGAGTATTGAACTTACTAAAACATGGCTCTTATTAAGTCGTCTTTTCGATTCTTTAAGACGATTTTTCCAATCTGCAAGAACACCACGTTGCCAAAATAAAAAAGCTAATATAAGCATTAAAAAAGATATAGTGAGCCAAAACACTTTAAAGGTGAAATAACCTTCCAGGAAGCGACCATACATATTCATATCTGAATAGCTTAGCAAAGGCACGGAGTTGAATCTGTAAATTTTATGTTCAAGTCCCATAGATGGCATCCATGTATAAAGGATATAGTATATAATCATTCCACCATGACCGAGATACTTATTATTTAATATTACTTGGAGAAAAAAAGCTAACGCAGCAATATTGGCAAAACCAATGAATTTTATTAAAAAAAGATGTTTGAAATAAAGGTTGATCTCATAGTAAGTGTAACCCTTTAAAGTTTGTACAACGACACCACAAACAATAAGAACCAATAATAAAGTACCAGTTAGAATCAATAAACTAAAGTATTTAGTTGTTATAGAAATCCAAGAAGGTGTAGGGAAAGCATCAATAATTTGATTAATACGATTATTTCTCTCTCTCCAAATGATTTCTCCAGCGTAGAATGTCAAAATAATAAGAATGAATAAATCAAAAGTATTTCCTAAAATGTCTAGTATTTCATAGGTAACAGGATAAGTTATAGTTCCATACATCATCCCTATTTTTTTGCTGACAATAAAAAGATAAAGAATACCTGCTAAGAGAATAACCCTGAAATAAATGTCTTTAAGTATTTGTCTCAGTTCAAATCGAATCTGTTTAAAGAAAATATGTATTTGTGATGAAAGTGAAAAATCTGGTTTTATAAATGAGAGAGAGCTTTTCTTTAAGTTATTATTAATTATATTTTTTTTAATAGAGCTTTTTTTAAACTTCTGTGACTCCTTAAATGTAAATAATGACCACAAAAAGCATATAAGACCAACTCCAATCCAAAACAAGCGATTATAAAGATAGTACCCTGAGAGAGCAACGTGTTGAGTGTTTTGTTCATAAGCTGACCAGTAGCGAGTTATTTCACGCAAAGAACTTATTCCAAAGGGATCAATAAGAGTTGCAAATAACTTATTATCTAAATCAGCAATCATCTGTAAAGATGTCATCCATCCCATAAATATAAGTATTCCAGTAATATAAACAGGGGCCATTCTTTTTGCCTTCGAAGCTAAAAGAAAAAATATGGAACCAAAGATGAATGTATTTGGCCATAAACTAGTAATGTAAGGTGAAAGATAGTTCATAAGGTGATTAGGACCAACAAGACTTGCTTGCATAGTCGGCATTAATGTAGCCATCCAAGAACCTATGGCTAGTCCTGAAAAAATAAAAGCAATGGTTATAAAGGCCCCGAAAAATCGACCTAATAAAAGACTTTTTTTGTTTGCTGACGTAGAAAAGATAATTTGCTCTATATTGACTCCATAATCCTTATAAATAACCTAACCAAAAATGGGAGCCATAATAAATAAGCCAAAACAACTTAATAACGAAATCAGCAGATTTAAACTAACAGGAGAGTTAACGACAACTTTGTTGGAAAGGCCAAAATTGATAATAACACCTTTAAAAGAACCACCTAATGCGAGACTTGCAATTAGACCTAAACAAAGAAATAAGGTGAAGTAGACATAAGTAACCCGAGTTCGGACTTTCTAAACCTACTGAAGCAGCCTTTCTTCAAGTACTTGAAGTCTAATAGAGGGTTTTCTTGGACGCAAACAGTACGCCGTTAGTGCCGAAAGTAAATTTACCACAAAGTTTTTTGGGCTTCGGTGTCTTGAGTGTTCAAGATGAAATTCCTCCTTTAAAATCCCAAAAGCAGTTTCAACAATGTACCTTTTCCTCAGGAGTAGTTTATCAAAAAGAGGAACAAACTTATTTTTCATATTGGATTTAAGATTTGTTATGACTTGAACCCCTTTACTCATCAATTTTTCAAATAGCTTTTGGGATATATATCCTTTGTCTCCAAACAATTTTCCAAAAATATTCTCAGCTAAACCCTCTACAGGCTTTGTATCATGAACATTTCCTGGGGTTATGGTAAAACTTAAGAGCTCCCCTTTGTGAGAAATTACTATGTGAACTTTAAAACCAAAGAACCAGCCCATTGTTGATTTCCCACGTTTTGCAAGTCCTTTAAAGGTTTTGTGACGACCGATTCTTTTGTTATTACAAACAACAATGGGACTGGAGTCTACAACAGATATTCCTGTGCAAATATTTGATTGCATAAGTGAGTGTAAAAAAATAAGAATTTGAGGTGCTGAAGATTTTTTAAGTTCTACAAACCTATTGTAGGACAAGAGTTTTGGGAAATAAGGTTTTAGAAATTTTTGAACATAACCTGTATAGAAAGCTTTAAAATTTCTGAAGCCGGAAAATTGGAATAATAAACAGATGGTGATGACTTCAGACTCAGATAACGCAGATGGAAAACCTCTCTTTCTTTTGCTGGGTATGAGTTTGGACTGTTCTTTGTTTAACCCTAAAATAAAGTCGTCAACAAGAGTAAAAACTTCTATAATTTGATTTTCTTCGATCATTCCCGGCTCCTTTTTGCAGATCAGTAAAAAACAACTAAATCTTACAAAAGGCTGGGATGATCTTTTATTTATCCAGCACTTAGGTCCTGAAAAAAGTTCGAACTCGGGTAAGTAGATATTTGCTTTTTTCTTATACTAAGTTCAAAGAAGATATTCTTTAAAAAGATATCAATCATTTTAAATATTCTTTAATATAAGAGAAATAAAAATCTTCTAAAACAGGGTTCTCAATGGTAAAATTTTGAGCAGGTTTTTCTTCTGAGAAAATTTTAACTAATATTTTTCCTATTTTAAATTTTGTAGAAAGAACTTGATATTGAGTTTCTATCTCTTCGACATCTTTTTTATCTACAGTTACAGACCAAATTTTTCCTTCAATAGATTGAATTGCTTTTTTTGGGCTTTCTTGAGTTAACACTTGTCCACTATTTATAATGGCAAAATTAGGACAAAGATCACTAATATCGCTAACAATATGAGTTGAGAGTAGAACTGTAACATCTTCACCTATTTCACTTAGGATGTTATAAAATCGAAGTCTTTCTTCTGGATCAAGTCCTGCTGTGGGCTCATCAACAATGATTAGTTCTGGTTCTCCAATCAAAGCTTGGGCAATACCAAACCGTTGTTTCACACCACCGGAAAAAGAAACGATGGCTTGTTTTTTAACATCAGCTAAATTTGTAAGGTTTAAAAGATTAGTAACAACATCTTTTCTTACTTTAGAATCTTTGATGCCTTTTAAGGAGGCGAGATAATCAAGAAGTTTTTCTGCTGAAATTTTTGGATAAACACCAAATTCCTG
The DNA here is from genome assembly GCA_965205365.1 of Bdellovibrionales bacterium. Lineage (GTDB taxonomy): Bacteria > Bdellovibrionota > Bdellovibrionia > Bdellovibrionales > UBA1609 > JALZUR01. The sequence continues at coordinate 370,336 of CBDBGT010000005.1, read as the reverse complement.
AGGAAGATAGCCAAGCTTTTCCCTAAGAGTTTCCTTGTTTTTTAAAACATTAATATCATCGAACTTAATTTCTCCACTATCAGGGTCTTGAAGTGTAGCAATGGTTTTCATTAATGAAGATTTTCCAGATCCATTTGGGCCAAGTAAACCAAACATTCCTCTAGGAATATTGAGATTTACGTTTTGTAAAGCTTAAACTCCATTATCATAAGTTTTGGAGAGATTTTTTACTATCAAACTCATCTTAAACCCTTTAAAATTAAATGCTTTTATTTAAAACATTTGTTTTTATGTTTTTCTATACATATAGTTTACAAAATATACCGGAGACATGGTTTACACTTTCCTAGAAAGGAGGCACTTAAAATGGCTTGGAAAAAAAGAAGTAAAATGGATGAAAAGTTAATATTTATAAGTAGATACCTTGAGGGTGCAAGCATAACTTCTCTTTGTGATGAGTTTAAAATATCTAGGACTACAGATCACAATGTTATTAAACGTTATAGAGAAATAGGTTCTAAAGCTTTAATTGAGCAAAAAAGAACACCCTGTTAAAAAAGTGGTTATGAGTTTGAGTTACTCTTGCTCATCAAGAATGGTGAACTCCAAACTATTTGAACCATTGATTAAATCGCCATATCTAGATATATTTCCAGCTTCATCTTCTGCCACCACATGGATATAATAAGTTCCTGAATTTAACCCACTCACATCAATAACATCAATATCTTGAAAATTTCTTCTATCTATTAAGTTGGATGGAGGTGTGCTACTTCCAGTAATTTCATAAACATATTTACATTCGTCATATAATGTGATGCTAACTGGTAGCATGGACCTTGGAACTCCGCAAGAAAGACTTATCTCTTTTTCCTCTTGCGAATAATTAATCAGAGGATAATTAGGACTTCTGTCTCTCTTATAAGATAAAGACATAGAGCTGCATTCACTAAAAGCCTGCCCTCCTCTAAAAGAACGACCATAAAAGTAGAAAAAAACATCCGATTGAATGTAACTTGCGTTAGGCTTTTCAGTTAAGTACTCTCTTAAGTTCAACGCAATACTTGTAGAGTTAGAAGACACGTTTCCACTTCCTACTTCTTTTAGACAAGATGAATCTAAATAAATTTTTATAATATCATCATCTTCTAAATTTAAATTAGAGTGAGATACTAAAGGATCAGGGTTTCCATTTGAAGCTTTAGGCGTAATGCTCCACCCTCTCCAATTATAAGCAAGTTGCAAACTCGAAACTTTGATTTGATTTAAAACAGTATTTTTTAATAAAATCTGATTGTCATCTTCATCAAATACAGCAAAACTAACAGTATGAACCGCATCATTTAAAAGCTGAGTGTCGGAAAATTTATAAGAAAACCTATTTTTATAAAGAGAACTTCGTGTCATATTGACATTTGAAAGAGACAGGCCACTCCCTGCTACACTGCCCACACTCATTGTAACAGAGTTTACTTTGTAAGCAGAATCCAAATAAACAACCAGCTCTTTTCCTTTTGAAATGTGAAAGTTTTCTAAGGTTCTTTGAGTTAAATCCCCTGCATACTGAGATAATTTTTCAGATAAATAGTAGCGATTAACAGAACCCCATATAGAGGACCACTTATATTCTTCCAAATTATTATAACCACCCTGATACGGAAGTACTCTCATTAAACTATCTAAACATCTGAGCGATGATTCCGGAGAAGTTTTTGCTAAAAGAACGCAAGCCAGACCTCTTACAGCACCAAGGCCCCCTTGCCTAGTAGCGCATCCATCGGGAAACAACTCTCCTTGATAATCATCAATTCCTAACCATCTATTTTTATTTAATATGTTTCCACAATTGGACTCATCTATAACCGAAGAATCAGCTCCTCCTCGGCTGTAATTATATTCATCTCTTAAATCACCAAAGGCATGACCCATCTCATGAACAAAAGTTTCTGTAATCTGTACATAATTGGGTTCTACAAAGTTCATTTTTAAATTCAAATCACCAGTTACTGAAGAAGCATTGGCAGTGACCAGGAATGAATGTTGAATAACTACATTAACATCATAACCTAATCGAGTAGCAACAATCAATTTGTTAGGATCCAGTCTTATATTTTGATAAGAGATTACAAAACGATCTTGCTTTCCTCTAAATGGAGCTGTTTTAAATAAACTTCTTGAACCATTTCCAAAAAAGTGATTTAAAATCTCAGTTGTTTTTTCATCTGTAAATTCATTACCAATAAAAGATACAGCAATCCTAGACTTTCCTGTTATTGACGAAGAACCTCTATACTCTGTTTTAGGATAATCTGTTAAATTAAGACGCACCGGACCTACAGAAAAGCTATTTAAGGTGTAGCTATATGTTACTCCTCCCGATGTAAAACGTGCTGAAATATAATAAGGTGTGTCCCCTTCTAATGTAAAATTTTGACCCCCCTCTCCACTAGATATTTGATAACTTCGGCTCAGCTCCCCTCGAGAATACCCAAGCCAATTAAAAATATCATCTCCCCCCTTTACTGTTCCAATAGCAAGTTCAATATTAAGCGAAAACACTTCAATACCTGGAATAAATAACACGGCTCGTGAGTGTGTGGTGTCTACAACACCACCAGGTATATGGCCTTGGACGTGTACGAGGGACTGTACCGTACCTAAAACAAGTCCATTAGAATCCAAAGCTCGAACAGAAGTATATCGCAACCTTCCAAATGTAGTTTCAAAGGTGATTGTTGGAGTTTGACCAGAAGTTAAAGTAAGCCAATTTAAAAGGTTGGTACCTCCTAATGTGTCTCCTATAGCTACTTCATAATGATCAACTTCTAATGCATTGCGAACCGTCCAAGAAATAGCAGGAGCTTGTCCATCGATAAATTCACCATCAAAAGATAAACCTGTAAAAGAAAAAGGGGGAGTAGGAACTTGAAAAGCCTCACTTATTATCGGTCCTGTTAAAGAACCCTCGCTGTCCACAGCTCTAACAGAAAAATAATAATTCGTAGAATAACTCAAGTCTAAATTTATACCATGATAAGTTGTCAATGTTCCTACACCTTGCCAACCTAAAACATCTACACCACCCGAGCTTGTCCCAATAGCAACTTCATATCTTTCAAGTTCATAAGTCGATGAACGATTAACAGTCCAAGTAAAACTTGGCGTAGCTACTAAAGTTGCTTCTCCACTTGAAGTTAAACTTATAAAACTTAATGTTGGAGGAATAGGTACTTGAAAAGCCTCACTGACTCTCGGCACTGTTGAAATACCCCCACTGTCCACAGCTCTAACAGAAAAATAATAATTCGTAGAATAACTCAAGTCTAAATTTATACCATGATAAGTTGTCAATGTTCCTACACCTTGCCAGCTTAAAACATCTACACCACCCGAGCTTGTCCCAATAGCCACTTCATATCTTTCAAGTTCATAAGTCGATGAACGATTAACAGTCCAAGTAAAACTTGGCGTGGCTACTAAAGTTGCTTCTCCACTTGAAGTTAAAGTCTCAAAACTTAATGTTGGAGGAATAGGTACTTGAAAAGCCTCACTGACTCTCGGCAATGTTGAAACACCCCCACTGTCCACAGCTCTGACGGAAAAATAATAATTCGTAGAATAATCCAAGCTTAAACTTGTAGCCTGGTAAGTTGTCAATGTTCCTACACCTTGCCAACCTAAAACATCTACACCACCGGAACTTGTCCCAATAGCAACTTCATATCTTGCAAGTTCATAAGTCGATGAACGATTAACAGTCCAAGTAAAACTTGGCGTGGCTACTAAAGTTGCTTCTCCACTTGAAGTTAAAGTCTTAAAACTTAATGTTGGAGGAATAGGTACTTCAAAAGCCTCACTTATTATAGGTTCTGTTAAAGAACCCCCACTGTCCACAGCTCTAACAGAAAAATAATAATTCGTAGAATAACTCAAGTCTAAATTTATACCATGATAAGTTGTCAATGTTCCTACACCTTGCCAGCTTAAAACATCTACACCACCCGAGCTTGTCCCAATAGCAACTTCATATCTTTCAAGTTCATAAGTCGATGAACGATTAACAGTCCAAGTAAAACTTGGCGTGGCTACTAAAGTTGCTTCTCCACTTGAAGTTAAAGTCTCAAAACTTAATGTTGGAGGAATAGGTACTTGAAAAGAATCACTTATTATAGGTTCTGTTAAAGAACCACCACTGTCCACAGCTCTGATGGAAAAATAATAATTCGTAGAATAACTCAAGTTTAAATCTGTGGCCTGGTAAGTTGTCACTGCTCCTACACCTTGCCAGCTTAAAACATCTACACCACCGGAACTTGTCCCAATAGCAACTTCATATCTTTCAAGTTCATAATTCGATGAACCATTAACAGTCCAAGTAAAACTTGGCGTGGCTACTAAAGTTGCTTCTCCACTTGAAGTTAAAGTCTCAAAACTTAATGTTGGAGGAATAGGTACTTGAAAAGAATCACTTATTATAGGTTCTGTTAAAGAACCACCACTGTCCACAGCTCTGACGGAAAAATAATAATTCGTAGAATAACTCAAGTTTAAATCTGTGGCCTGGTAAGTTGTCACCGCTCCTACACCTTGCCAGCTTAAAACATCTACACCACCCGAGCTTGTCCCAATAGCAACTTCATATCTTGCAAGTTCATAATTCGATGAATGCTTAACATCCCAAGTAAAACTTGGCGTAGCTACTAAAGTTGCCTCTCCACTTGAAGTTAAACTTATAAAACTTAATGTTGGAGGAATAGGTACTTCAAAAGCCTCACTTATTATAGGTTCTGTTAAAGAACCACCACTGTCCACAGCTCTGACGGAAAAATAATAATTCGTAGAATAATCCAAGCTTAAACTTGTAGCCTGGTAAGTTGTCACTGCTCCTACACCTTGCCAACCTAAAACATCTACACCACCGGAACTTGTCCCAATAGCAACTTCATATCTTGCAAGTTCATAATTCGATGAATGCTTAACAGCCCAAGTAAAACTTGGCGTAGTTGTTAACGTTGCTTCTCCACTTAAACTTAAAGTCTCAAAACTTAGTTTTGGAGGAGCAGGTACTTGAAAAGCCTGACTTATTATAGGTTCTGTTAAAGAACCACCACTGTCCACAGCTCTGACGGAAAAATAATAATTCGTAAAATAACTCAAGTTTAAATCTGTGGCCTGATAAGTTGTCACTGCTCCTACACCTTGCCAGCTTAAAACATCTACACCACCGGAACTTGTCCCAATAGCAACTTCATATCTTGCAAGTTCATAATTCGATGAATGCTTAACAGCCCAAGTAAAACTTGGCGTAGTTGTTAACGTTGCTTCTCCACTTAAACTTAAAGTCTCAAAACTTAATGTTGGAGGAATAGGTACTTGAAAAGCCTGACTTATTATAGGTTCTGTTAAAGAACCACCACTGTCCACAGCTCTGACGGAAAAATAATAATTCGTAAAATAACTCAAGTTTAAATCTGTGGCCTGATAAGTTGTCACTGCTCCTACACCTTGCCAGCTTAAAACATCTACACCACCGGAACTTGTCCCAATAGCAACTTCATATCTTGCAAGTTCATAATTCGATGAATGCTTAACAGCCCAAGTAAAACTTGGCGTGGCTACTAAAGTTGCTTCTCCACTTGAAGTTAAAGTCTCAAAACTTAGTTTTGGAGGAGCAGGTACTTGAAAAGCCTGACTTATTATAGGTTCTGTTAAAGAACCACCACTGTCCACAGCTCTGACGGAAAAATAATAATTCGTAAAATAACTCAAGTTTAAATCTGTGGCCTGATAAGTTGTCACTGCTCCTACACCTTGCCAGCTTAAAACATCTACACCACCCGAGCTTGTCCCCACAGCCACTTCATATCTTTCAAGTTCATAAGTCGATGAACCATTAACAGTCCAAGTAAAACTTGGCGTAGCTACTAAAGTTGCCTCTCCACTTGAAGTTAAAGTCTCAAAGCTTAATGTTGGAGGAATAGGTACTTGAAAAGCCTCACTGACTCTCGGCACTGTTGAAATACCCCCACTGTCCACAGCTCTAACAGAAAAATAATAATTCGTAGAATAACTCAAGTCTAAATTTATACCATGATAAGTTGTCAATGTTCCTACACCTTGCCAGCTTAAAACATCTACACCACCCGAGCTTGTCCCAATAGCCACTTCATATCTTTCAAGTTCATAAGTCGATGAACGATTAACAGTCCAAGTAAAACTTGGCGTGGCTACTAAAGTTGCTTCTCCACTTGAAGTTAAAGTCTCAAAACTTAATGTTGGAGGAATAGGTACTTGAAAAGCCTGACTTATTATAGGTTCTGTTAAAGAACCACCACTGTCCACAGCTCTAACAGAAAAATAATAATTCGTAGAATAATCCAAGCTTAAACTTGTAGCCTGGTAAGTTGTCACTGCTCCTACACCTTGCCAACCTAAAACATCTACACCACCGGAACTTGTCCCCACAGCCACTTCATATCTTTCAAGTTCATAAGTCGATGAACCATTAACAGTCCAAGTAAAACTTGGCGTAGCTACTAAAGTTGCCTCTCCACTTGAAGTTAAAGTCTCAAAACTTAATGTTGGAGGAATAGGTACTTGAAAAGAATCACTTATTATAGGTTCTGTTAAAGAACCACCACTGTCCACAGCTCTGACGGAAAAATAATAATCCGTAGAATAATCCAAGCTTAAACTTGTAGCCTGGTAAGTTGTCACTGCTCCTACACCTTGCCAACCTAAAACATCTACACCACCGGAACTTGTCCCAATAGCAACTTCATATCTTTCAAGTTCATAAGTCGATGAACGATTAACAGTCCAAGTAAAACTTGGCGTAGCTACTAAAGTTGCCTCTCCACTTGAAGTTAAACTTATAAAACTTAATGTTGGAGGAATAGGTACTTGAAAAGAATCACTTATTATAGGTTCTGTTAAAGAACCACCACTGTCCACAGCTCTGACGGAAAAATAATAATTCGTAGAATAACTCAAGTCTAAATTTATACCATGATAAGTTGTCAATGTTCCTACACCTTGCCAACCTAAAACATCTACACCACCGGAACTTGTCCCCACAGCCACTTCATATCTTTCAAGTTCATAAGTCGATGAACGATTAACAGTCCAAGTAAAACTTGGCGTAGCTACTAAAGTTGCTTCTCCACTTGAAGTTAAACTTATAAAACTTAATGTTGGAGGAATAGGTACTTGAAAAGCCTCACTGACTCTCGGCACTGTTGAAACACCCCCACTGTCCACGGCCCTGACGGAAAAATAATAATTCGTAGAATAATCCAAGCTTAAACTTGTAGCCTGATAAGTTGTCACTGCTCCTACACCTTGCCAGCTTAAAACATCTACACCACCCGAGCTTGTCCCAATAGCCACTTCATATCTTTCAAGTTCATAAGTCGATGAACCATTGACAGTCCAAGTAAAACTTGGCGTAGCTACTAAAGTTGCCTCTCCACTTGAAGTTAAAGTCTCAAAGCTTAATGTTGGAGGAATAGGTACTTGAAAAGCCTCACTGACTCTCGGCACTGTTGAAACACCCCCACTGTCCACAGCTCTAACAGAAAAATAATAATTCGTAGAATAATCCAAGCTTAAACTTGTAGCCTGGTAAGTTGTCACTGCTCCTACACCTTGCCAGCTTAAAACATCTACACCACCCGAGCTTGTCCCCACAGCCACTTCATATCTTTCAAGTTCATAAGTCGATGAACCATTAACAGTCCAAGTAAAACTTGGCGTAGCTACTAAAGTTGCCTCTCCACTTGAAGTTAAAGTCTCAAAGCTTAATGTTGGAGGAATAGGTACTTGAAAAGCCTCACTGACTCTCGGCACTGTTGAAACACCCCCACTGTCCACAGCTCTAACAGAAAAATAATAATTCGTAGAATAATCCAAGCTTAAACTTGTAGCCTGGTAAGTTGTCACTGCTCCTACACCTTGCCAACCTAAAACATCTACACCACCGGAACTTGTCCCCACAGCCACTTCATATCTTTCAAGTTCATAAGTCGATGAACCATTAACAGTCCAAGTAAAACTTGGCGTAGCTGCTAAAGTTGCCTCTCCACTTGAAGTTAAATTTATAAAACTTAATGTTGGAGGAATAGGTACTTGAAAAGCCTGACTTATTATAGGTTCTGTTAAAGAACCACCACTGTCCACAGCTCTGACGGAAAAATAATAATTCGTAGAATAACTCAGGTCTAAATTTATACCATGATAAGTTGTCAATGTTCCTACACCTTGCCAACCTAAAACATCTACACCACCGGAACTTGTCCCCACAGCCACTTCATATCTTTCAAGTTCATAAGTCGATGAACCATTAACAGTCCAAGTAAAACTTGGCGTAGCTACTAAAGTTGCCTCTCCACTTGAAGTTAAACTTATAAAACTTAATGTTGGAGGAATAGGTACTTGAAAAGCCTCACTGACTCTCGGCACTGTTGAAACACCCCCACTGTCCACAGCTCTGACGGAAAAATAATAATTCGTAGAATAACTCAAGTCTAAATTTATACCATGATAAGTTGTCAATGTTCCTACACCTTGCCAACCTAAAACATCTACACCACCGGAACTTGTCCCAATAGCAACTTCATATCTTTCAAGTTCATAAGTCGATGAACGATTAACAGTCCAAGTAAAACTTGGCGTAGCTACTAAAGTTGCCTCTCCACTTGAAGTTAAACTTATAAAACTTAATGTTGGAGGAATAGGTACTTGAAAAGAATCACTTATTATAGGTTCTGTTAAAGAACCACCACTGTCCACAGCTCTGACGGAAAAATAATAATTCGTAGAATAACTCAAGTCTAAATTTATACCATGATAAGTTGTCAATGTTCCTACACCTTGCCAACCTAAAACATCTACACCACCCGAGCTTGTCCCCACAGCCACTTCATATCTTTCAAGTTCATAAGTCGATGAACGATTAACAGTCCAAGTAAAACTTGGCGTAGCTACTAAAGTTGCTTCTCCACTTGAAGTTAAACTTATAAAACTTAATGTTGGAGGAATAGGTACTTGAAAAGAATCACTTATTATAGGTTCTGTTAAAGAACCACCACTGTCCACAGCTCTAACAGAAAAATAATAATTCGTAAAATAACTCAAGTTTAAATGTATACCATAATAAGTTGTCAATGTTCCTACACCTTGCCAGCTTAAAACATCTGCACCACCAAAGCTTGTTCCCACAGCGACTTCATATCTTGCAAGTTCATAAGTCGATGAAAGATCAACAACCCAAGTAAAACTTGGCGTGGTTGCTAAAGTTGCTTCTCCAGTTGAAGTTAAATTTATAAAATTTAATGTTGCAGGAGCAAGTACTTGAACAGTGTCTTCGGAATTTACACATCCTACTTGAAAAAATAAGACAGAAAAAATAACATAATTAATAAAACGGCTCATTTATATATTTCGGAATAACTTAAAAACATCTTAAAGTTTAAATTTTTATATACTAAACCTCGAATTGATTCATTATTAATGACACCGAAATGGTCCAATTTCATGAAAATGTCTGGTGTCGCAATTATGGTTTTCAAGCTGATTGACCCATTATTACGACACCGAGAGGCTTTATGGCGTTTTATTAGGCTCTCACTTAGTCTAGAATCTAGACCCATATATGAGACACCAAGAAGTTAATAATTACCTGATAGCCATAGTATCTGCATATGAGACAGCTTGTAAAATTGAAAAAGGAAAGCTCTTAGATCTAACTCTGACTGAGGAACTGAGTTTTTAAACAAAAGTATGCTTGAATTTACTCACTATGGAAAACCTGTGGAGTTTACTAGATCCAGGCCCTACAAGAAAAACGACAACTGCTATGTTGAGCAAAAAAACTTCACTCACGTAAGAGAGCTTTTTGGTTATGAACGCTTTGAAGAAGCCCATCTTATTGATCTAATGAACGAGATCTACACAGATGAGTACAGTGTTTTAAAGGACTCGAGTACGGGAATACTTTATGAGCTTGGATCTAAAACCCCTCTTGACACATAGTTTACTGTATGGACCGTTTAAAATAAAAAGTGGCACGCCCGGAAGGAGTCGAACCTCCGACCACCTGATTCGTAGTCAGGTACTCTATCCAGCTGAGCTACGAGCGCACAAAGCCAGAAGTATCACTATCATAAAGTGGTTGAAAATCAATAAAACCTGCTGCAATAGTTACATATAATGAATATTTGGAAAACCAACCTATTAAAAGCCCAATCTATAATTCAAGATTTTATAGATTGTGATGAGCTTATAAAGCAGTGTGAGCATTTTTCTGACATTCTTTTAGAATGTTATAAAAATAATGGAAAAGCTTTATCTTGTGGAAATGGTGGAAGTCACTGCGATGCCATGCATTTTGCTGAAGAACTAACGGGGCAGTTTTTAAAAAAAAGACGCCCACTAGGTGCTTTAGCTCTTGGCGACCCTTCTCATGTCACCTGCACATCAAATGACTACGGTTTTAAATATATTTTTTCAAGACAAGTTAGCGCTTTAGGAAGATCTGAAGATATTCTTGTAGCGTTATCTACAAGCGGCAATTCAGAAAATGTCATAGAAGCTGTTCAGACAGCACAAAGAATTGGTATGAAAACAATAGGCCTACTTGGTAAAACAGGCGGACAACTTAAAAATATAGTAGATGTTCCCATTGTTATACCAGCAAATGATTCAGGCCGTATTCAAGAAATGCACATAAAAATTATTCACACAGTAATTGAAGCCATTGAAAGAAAACTCTTCCCTGAAAATTATTGCTAGGTAGATTGATTGCCATTTGATTTAATGGCAAGGTTTTGTCTTTAATTACCGCTTTGCGGAGGAGTGGGTGAGTGGCTGAAACCAGCAGATTGCTAATCTGTCGTACAAGTAACATTGTACCGGGGGTTCGAATCCCCCCTCCTCCGCCATTTTTGTAAAATCCTAAAGGACAAATACAATAACCAACGAATTAAAGTGGCAAACCTATGGGGATGTATAGCCGACACTTTAGAAGCTAAGACCGCCAAACTCTTGCCTTAAGCACATATTCTTAAGGGGCCTCTTCATGGAGTTTAAAAACAGCTTTGATTTTCTCACTCACAAAGCCAGGTTTTATGAGCAAGTTTTCTTTTTGTATTTAAACTCCTAACTTTTAAAATCACGAGTCACTCATTTATCTAGTGGTTTAATTACAATGAAGGTTATCTTTATTCTAGTTCTAATACGATAGTTGCGTGATCACCAAAGACCTCAGACTTAAAAAGGCCCACGGAACCATTAAAGGTATAATAAGAACCTGTAGAACTTTCGGCTACAACCTGAACAGAACCTTGGACATGAGAAGCAGAACAATCACCTTCGGCTCCAGCTTTAACATATAAGTCTCTCCAAGTAATTGAAAGAAGAATGAGTCCATCAAATTTAGAATCTGCTTTCACTAATTCATCCATTGCAATCAATGAACTGTTAAGTTCTGCTGTTGTTAGACCAAATCCTGCGCAAGCAAACACAGAACTACTTGTAAAAATAGTGAAACATAAAATTGCTAGTAGGCTCTTTTTCATAATGATTTCTCCGTTTATTAATAGTTAAAATAAAACTGCTGTTTGCAATTCATTTTCTTTATGCAGTCTACATATATCTTGGAAAAAAACTTAGCTTAACAATAAAATCCTTATTTTACTCAACACGAGTTTAGACTTTTCTAAGGACCTAAGTTTTAAATAAATATTATTTAAACTGTTTTGGGAATTTTAAAGGAAGAGTTTCACATTGAACACTCCAGACACCCAAGTCTTAAAAACTTTATAGTGAATTTTTTATGAGCATTAACTGGGTATTGTCTACGCCCTTTTAAACCGTTAATAGGTGCCATGAAAATAGAATGTTAAACCAGATTTAAAAAGTCCCAACTCGGGTTACTCTCATTAAAAGCGACAATAGGCAGGACAATACCTTGCAAATTTAATATTAGTATTGATAGAATGTACAAAAGAGAGCTTACACAAAAAATTATCTGTAGTTTAAACCAAAATCCTGTGGTGGCCATTCCTGGACCACGCCAAGTTGGCAAGACGACCCTTGCTCATGAAATTGCCAAGAGTCAGCCCTCGATTTATCTAGACCTTGAAAACCCAGAAGATTTTCAGAAACTAAAAGACCCTGTCCACTATTTAAGACTTCATGCTGATAAATTGGTAATACTTGATGAAATCCAGCGTTATCCTGACTTGTTTATGTCACTACGCGGCACCATTGATACCAGGCGAGGGGAGGGGCATGGCAATGGTGGCTTCTTGGTACTTGGTTCGGCTTCAAATGAATTGCTTAAGCAAAGCTCTGAGAGTCTTGCAGGTCGGATTCACTACTCTGAGCTTACAGGGCTTAATTCTCTTGAAATTGAAAAACCTCATGGGTCGCCATTGCAACAATTATGGATGCGTGGCGGGTTTCCAAATAGCTATAATGCTTCTGATGATCAGGCCAGTCATGCTTGGCGACAGAATTTTATCCGAACATATTTAGAGCGTGATATCCCTCAGCTAGGGCCACGTATACCCGCAGTTACGCTTATGCGCTTTTGGACCATGCTTGCCCACACACAAGGTGAGCTGTTCAACGCCTCAAAGTTGGCAGGTTCTTTGGGTGTTAAAAGTGTAACGGTTAGCCGATATTTAGATCTTATGGTTGATTTGTTGTTGGTTCGTAGGCTGGAGCCTTGGTATGGGAATGTTAAAAAGCGACTGGTTAAATCACCACGGACCTACGTCAGAGACAGCGGCCTTGTACATACGTTGCTCCAAATACCTAACTACGAGGCCTTATTGGGGAATCCTGTTTTAGGAAAAAGTTGGGAGGGGTTTGTCATTGAAAAAATTATTAACACCTTACCACCGGGCGTTCATCCCTTTTTCTATGGCACGTCTGCAGGGGCTAAAATTGATCTGGTTATTGAATTTGGACTGAATGATTATTGGGCGGTTGAAATCAAAGCTAGTCATACACCAAGCCTTAAAAAAGGCTTTCACATGGCGTGTGACGATTTAAAGGTAAAAGAAAAATTTGTTGTGTACACTGGTGAAGATAAATTCCCTACCAGTAATGATACAACCATCCTATCGTTGTCGTTTTTTATTGAAGAGTTAAAAGTGCGAACTGGATAGATCCGTCACTATATTTCCTATAAATTTACTCCTTTTTTTAGGGGTGAATCTTTCAAAATAAAGTGTCAGTTTCCCTTGGTAATGACAAGAGTAGCCTGCATTGACTCTGATTTGACCACAGTGCTCACCCAGAGCCAGTAGATAGTCTTTTGGACCTCCTGTCATTACAAAAAGAATTGGCCGTAAGATCTCTTCCACATTCATAAAAACTTTTAAAATAAGACTGTTCTAGCATTATGTAAATAAAGCGGAAATAAAAATTTTAGTTTTTTAAATCCCCTGGAGTATAAAAGAAAAGCAAATTAACCAAATATTTTAGAAAAAAGGCTCCACTTTTCTTAAAAGGTTTCATTCTGTGCACGAAATGCATATACTACAAACATCTCATTGGAGGCTAAATGAAACTTGATCTAAATCCACAATTTAAACAAGCCATAAGCCTAATGGAAGAGACCAACCAAAACCTCTTTATCACAGGTAAGGCTGGAACAGGAAAGTCCACACTGCTAGATTATTTCTGCAACAAAACCAATAAGAAGTCTGTTGTCCTGGCTCCAACCGGCATTGCTGCATTAAATGTGAAAGGCCAAACTATTCACCGCTTTTTTAGTTTCTATATTGATGTTACTCCTGAGAAAATCCACAACAAAAACACAAAGCCACGAGAGCCTAAGCTCTACAAAAAACTACAAACCATCATAATCGATGAAGTTTCCATGCTGCGAGCAGATTTGCTAGATTGTGTTGATGTGTTTTTGCGCATGTATGGACCAGATCCTTCTCAAGCTTTTGGTGGTGTACAAATAATATTTGTTGGAGATTTATATCAACTGCCCCCAGTTGTTGGTAAGAGAGAACGTAGTATCTTCCAAACCCATTATACCACGCCTTACTTCTTTAGTGCTAAAGCACTTGAATCCACACCCCTAAAAGTGGTGGAGCTTGAAACAGTCTACCGCCAAAAAGACGAGGCGTTTGTTAACCTACTCAACAAGGTTCGTAATAATTCAGTAGAGCCAGAAGATATTAAAGAGCTGAATCAGCGGCATTTACCAGATGCAGAAACATCAAAAAAAGAGGCCTTCACCATCAGTCTCACCACAACCAATGCCAAGGCTAGTGAAATCAATGAAAAACACCTAAATGCTCTAGATGGAGAGCTCCACAACAGCGAGGCAAAAGTGTGTGGAGATTTTGGCAAAGAATATTATCCAACAGCAACCAATCTACAATTTAAAATGGGATCACAGATCATGCTGCTCAATAACGACCAAAAAAAACGTTGGGTAAATGGAAGTATTGGCATCATTCAGGCTATAAAACACGACGAAGATGGTGAAGAGTGTTTATACATTCGGTTACACCATAACGATAGGTTAATATCAGTCACACCTTTCATGTGGGAGGTTTATAAGTTTTCTGTTAAAAACGAAAAAATTGTCTCTAAACCTGCAGGAAGCTTTACCCAATACCCTTTCCGATTAGCATGGGCTGTGACCATCCACAAAAGCCAAGGCAAAACATTTGACCGGATGGTCATTGATATTGGACGCGGCACATTTGCCAGCGGACAAACCTATGTAGCCCTTAGCCGCTGCACTTCTTTTAAAGGCATTCAATTAAAAGTACCAATTAAAAAACAACATATTCGAACAGACCCTCGCATCTATAAATTTCTAACATCTCATACTTACAAAAAAGCAGCAGAAACACTCTCTTTTAACGACAAACTAACCATAATTGAGCAGGCCATTACTGCTGAACAAAAACTGGAGATGATTTATCTAAAAGCAAATGACACAAAATCCAAAAGAATGATTGTTCCATTAACAGTGGGAGAAGAACATTATCAGGGTAAAAATTTTCCCGGTATGCTAGCCTATTGCACCAAGCTTAATGAAGAACGCATGTTTAATGTTGCACGCATTCTTAATTTAAAAACCGTGTGAATAATTTTTTTTAACTACTAAAAACACTCTAACTATACTGCTGCCTTTTTTCTTTTTAGAATCCTTAGCAAGAGCCTCAATCATAATTATAAAGCAATCAGTTTTTAAAAAATCCATAGTACTTATTTTTGAATAACTTCACTAAAAAGCAACTTACTATTAAAGACATTCACATCAACCCTGCCCTTAATTCCTTTAACTTTAGCTCCATTATAATACTGCCAAATGTCCCATTTTTTTTTATATAAGGGCGGTCCAAATAAAGAGCGTAGCCAAAATATGTTTGAAAAATTTAAAATCTCAGGGTGAGCCTTCACAAATTCACCTGTTGTGTAAATCACTGGATAAGCACCATAAGCTTTAAAAAGCTCTTCATTAATTTTTTCTAAATCCATATTAACCCTATTGTGGCTTTGCTCTACCCCACAAGAGTAGGCTGACTCCATATCAATAGCAGGAACTAAATCTCCTGGAAGATGAGGAATAACCTCTTTTATATTCTTAATCTGTTCTTCAGCAGTTTTACAAAAAGTCCAAAAATGATAACCCCCTACCATGATTTTTTGCTCTTTTACTCCTCTATAATTTCTTAAAAAATTAGGATCTTTAAAAGACTTTCCCTCTGTGGCCTTAATGTATACAAATTCAAAGTCTTCCTCACCAACCTTATTCCAATTGATTTTGCCCTGATGGTGAGAAATATCCAGACCGTAGATTTTAAAGAAAGTTTTTGATGGATAATTAAATTGCTTTTTCTCTACATAACCTTGGTAAAACAAACCTATTACTAAAATATAAAAAAGACTCACTAAACCATACCACTTCACTAAACTAAGCCTTACAAATAACACCCTACAGTCAATACTCTAACTCATTAACATTACACATACAGTCTAAAGCCTAGTCACAGAAAAAAACTAAACAGATACCATTTAAAAAAAATACTAAAAATTAAATCAATCCTAATTAAGTGAATAAACACTTCCTGCCAATAATATTCATAAAAAACCTCAATTAGATTATTCTATTAAACAACTTTTAACACTCCACCCTTATAACCTGAGTTCGGCGTTACATTCTTTATAAAATAAGTGTTTAAAGTTTTTGACGCCCCTTGCAATCCCAGAAAACAAAAAAAGCCATAAAATCCTTAGTTCAAACAAAAACGCCAATGACGGCAATTTTAAAAAGGAATTTTATGACTCAAGATAAGCTTACCACTGTTTTTTGCGCTGTCGATGATTTTTGTATGCATTATGAAAATGTTTATAAAAAACAAGCCTTAGAAAATCGAAAGCCTTTTAGAGGTACGCCCTCAAATCTAGCAATAAGTGAAGTTATATCAATTTTAATTCTATTTCACCCATGTGGATTTAGAACCTTCAAGCAATTCTATCTACACTTGAGAGCTTATCACAAAGGGGACTTCCCTTATTTGGTAAGCTACACAAGATTTGTAGAGCTTATCCCCTCAGCACTCATACCTCTTTGTTCTTTTTTAAAATCACGGTTTGTAAAGTCAACAGGAATCAATTTTATCGACTCTACACCTCTGAGAGTATGTAGAAATAAACGCATTAAAAGGAATAAAGTTTTCAAAGACATAGCTGCAGTTGGAAAGTCTACAATGGGTTGGTTTTTTGGATTTAAACTTCACATTGTCACCAATGAGTTTGGCCATTTGTTATCTGCACAGATTACAGCTGGCAATGTTGATGACAGAAAACCTGTTCCTAAGTTGGCAGAGGGTTTATGGGGAAAGCTGTTTGCTGATAAAGGTTATATTTCAAAAAAGTTATTTAATGAGCTTTTTGAAAATGGGGTCAAACTGATCACTTCCGTCAGAAAAGGCATGAAGAATAGGTTGATGGAAATGGAGGATAAAATTCTTTTACGAAAGCGCTCAGTTATTGAGACCATAAATGATCAGCTTAAAAATATTTCTCAAGTAGAGCACTCTAGACACCGTAGTCCTACAAACGCCATGGTTAATATAATTGCAGGGCTTGTAGCGTATACATTTCAAGAAAAAAAACCAAGAATCAACTGGAGCGCAGAAGAACAAAAATTGATAAACACCGCTCTGATAGTAGCTTAGATCGCCGAACTCAGGTTTATATAATAATACTTAACACACACCAATGATGAACACTTCATATTCCACACAAAAAAGCTAAATTTAACCTTCTCCTTGTGTGTACATAAAAAATAACTTTAAATAAGCACATGACTAAATCAAAACCCAAAGAATCTCACCACCTTCTACAAACACGACATTTTCTAAAAACCCCCTGGATTATTAAACTCACACTAATGTGTGTGTCTTTTGCCGGCTTAAGCTATTATAAGTATAAATTTATAAAAAAAACCTCCTCCCAAAAGCAACCACAATTCACAATCCCAGCTACAAGACCCTCTAATTAAAGACCTCTTCTTTAGCTACAGCAAAAAACTCTCCTATTTGACTCTAGGACACTAAAAAGACAAGACTTCTGTTCAATCTCACATTGACAAAAACTTTCAGTCCAGATTAAATTGTTTTCTTCGTTCAGGTGTAACTCAGTCGGTAGAGTAGGTGACTGTTAATCACTTTGTCGGGAGTTCGAGTCTCTCCACCTGAGCCATTTTTAAATAACCCCTTTAAAACACTAAATATTCTAAACAACCTTAAGCCTTTTTACCTTAGTCACAAGCTTTCCATTCCCACACAGGACTAGGCTCTAAACTTTTAAGAACCTTAAACTCAAGTTTACCCTCTTTAATCCGATACCTAATTTCGTCAGAAATTGACCACAGTTCACAAATAGGCGTTGTTATATTCATCACAGGGTTAAAAATCCTATATATTACCGATTGAGCCCCTAAACTCCAAACTGTTATAAAAACATTCTCCCCTGATTCTAATTTTAAATGCTCTCTTACATTCATTAAGTAAGGTGCCTTAAAAGGCCTATATTCCCCCTCCAAACCCTCACCCCGAAACTTTAAAACTGTTCTTTTTATAGTTTTTCCTGGCACTGGTTCATACTTGCTCTCCATATTCCAAGAAAAACCGCTAGTTGCTGCCGTGAGTACTAATGTTAATGTAATGATTTTAAACACAACCTCTCCTCAGCCCCACTGCTTTGTTTAAACATTTTTGTGAAATTTTTTTAGCTTTCTTAATACAATATGCACAACTATAAACTCTATTGGCATAATCCTTATTACAAACTTTATTTCGCCCATAATACCTTCCTAAAAGAGTTTTAATTCTTGAAACCCCTGACTCCGCCCTCTTAACTTCTAAAACACCAATACCTAACTCAATCTGAGCATTCATGGATTTTGCCATATGCTTTCTAAACATAGACCCTTTTTTAATATGTTCAAACCCTGGTGTCTGAAATCGAAAGTCTGTTTGATCAAAAACAGCGTCCACTGTTCCATTTATAACCTGTGACATGCCTTTTGCTGAACTATGGCGTGCAGCAATTTGTGGAATAAAAGTTGATTCCTTATAGTTTTTACACGTTATTATTCGAGGACTGTATATATTTTCAAGGCCGTGAGCCTTAATCACAGACTGTGCCACATCATGAATATGTTGACCTTTTTCAACCAAAGAAAGCTTTAAAAACTCTGCATTAGTAAACTGTTTAGCCTCATTGAGGTTTTTACTAAAGCCTGCTACTCTAGGAGGGTAGCGCTCCCTTAAACTTTTATTAACTGCAAATTTTAACTCAGGTTGAAAAACCAAAGTTGACTCCTCCCCCTCACCTGTGAAAAGCAGGCCCTCTCCTCCACCTAGCTCTTCATTAAAGTTCCGAGAGCTTACCGCCATATGTGGAAAAAAACTATTAAAGGCAAATATTACTAAAACGAAAAAAAACACACAATTCCTCTGTATTTTTAACTCATCGGCTTTTTAATTGTTTTAATTTAGCCTTCTAAACTTATAACATTTTTTTATAACACTTGTAAAAATTTACTTTTTGTCAAAGGTCTAGTTTGCCCTTAAATATAGCGACCAGGAGACTAATCTTTATGAAAATCAGAACACTAAAGTTGATTTTATTGGGAGCAAGCCTTTTATCAAAGCCCTCCCTAGGGAAAACTAGCAACAAGCTCTCTTCTAATGAAAAAATAGAAATTGCTAAGGCTCGATGCACACCTAGAAAACATAACGAGCCTTATTTTTTTATGAATATGTTTAAACAAAGTGCTTTAATTCCTGAAATTGATGCTCTTTATAAAAAAGTCTACAATCAAAATGAGCGACTTTTTAATCGAGTGGGCTACAATCCAAAAACTCAGCGCTTTGTAAGTCAGGGGAAGAAAGTATCCGTAGTTTTTCCTGAAAGTTTTTTAAAGTCAGTAACTCTCCACATTGAAAACGCTCTTCGTTTAAATTATGTAAAATATATCTTCTTTTCTGATATGGGCCACAGCCACTTTCAAATTCCTAAAGACTATTATAAAGAGCACTTTAGCCATATGAAAGTAGAGCCCTCCCCACATGCCCTTAATTATTTACTAAATGCTCCTGGCTTAAAAAGCCTGTACCACACAGGAGAGCACTTTAAATATAAGGACGACCATGGTGAACTCTTAAAAAACCCCTATATCCAGTGGCGCTTTTACACTAGAAACCCTATAATAGACAATAAGGGCAATATTGAGCTTCTCACCAATTTTGATTCTAATTTTAACACTGTGCGCTCAGTGAAAAACTACCACTGGTATTATGGTATCAGCATCTCTGCCAATAAAAATGGCTGCTTTCCTTTTAAAGATTCTTCAGGTCAAATCCAATATTTTGATATTTCAGCCTGGGATCCCCCATATGACTGCATAAACAAGTCTTGTTCAATGATATAAAACTAAAAATTCAGCTTACGGACCTTGACTCCACCAGCCTCAACTACATATTGAGGTTTCAAAACCAAATTAAACAGGAGGAGGATATATGTTTAATGTTAGTGTAACCCCTCTTAACGACAGAATTTTAGTTAAGAGAGTTAAAGAAGAAGAAAAAACAGCTGGAGGCATCTACATTCCAGATTCAGCAAAGGAAAAGCCTCAAAAAGGTGAAATTGTTGCTGCAGGCAAAGGTAAAGCAACAGATGGTGGGAAAAGAATTCCACTGGAAGTGAAAACTGGCGATACTATTTTGTTTGGCAAGTATTCTGGAACTGAGCTTAAGCTAGAGGGCCAGGAGTATTTGATGATGAGAGAAGAAGATGTCCTAGGCATTTGTAACTAACTAATAATATTGAGGTATAAAAAATGAGTAAAGAATTAAGATTTAGTGAAGACGCAAGAAAGTCAATTTTAAATGGAGTAAACACTTTAGCAAACGCTGTAAGAGTTACTCTTGGCCCAAAAGGCAGAAACGTTGTCATAGAAAAAAGCTTTGGCTCGCCATTGATTACTAAAGACGGTGTTACTGTTGCAAAAGAAATTGAAGTTGATAATAAGTTTGAGAACATGGGTGCTCAAATGGTGAAAGAAGTTGCCAGCAAAACAAATGATGATGCTGGAGATGGAACAACATCTGCAACAGTTTTAGCTCAAGCACTTTTTAGTGAGGGTATTAAGATTGTTTCTGCAGGTCATAACCCAATGGCCCTTAAAAAAGGTGTTGATCACGCTGTTGATGCTGTTGTTAAGGAGCTTCAAAGAATTGCAAAGCCCATTAAAGACAACAAAGAAATTGCACAAGTTGGAGCAATTTCAGCAAATAATGACACTGAAATTGGGAAAATGATTGCTGAAGCAATGGAAAAAGTTGGCAAAGAAGGTGTTATCACCATAGAAGAAAGTAAAACAGCAATGACTGAGCTTGAAGTCGTTGAAGGAATGCAGTTTGATAGAGGTTACCTTTCTCCTTACTTCATAACTGATAGTGAGAGAATGGAAGTTGTCTTAGACAACCCTTTTATACTTCTATATGATAAAAAAATATCAGCTCTTCAAGAGCTTGTTGGAATTTTAGAAAGCGCTGCAAAAACTAGCCGTCCAATATTAATTATTGCTGAAGATGTTGATGGCGAAGCTTTAGCTACTCTTGTGATCAACAAACTTAAAGGTCTAAAAATTGCCGCTGTTAAAGCTCCTGGCTTTGGTGACAGAAGAAAAGCAATGCTTGATGACTTAGCTGTTTTAACTAACGGTACTGTGATCTCTGAAGAAACTGGAAGAAAGCTTGCAGACGCAACCTTAGAAGACCTTGGGCAAGCAAAAAGAATCACTATCGACAAAGACAACACTACTGTTATTGATGGAAGTGGGGATAAAGCTGCCATTGACACAAGAGTGGGTCAAATCAAAGGACAAATTGAGGCTTCTACTTCTGATTATGACAAGGAAAAGCTTAGAGAAAGGTTAGCAAAACTATCTGGTGGTGTTGCTGTCATTCATGTTGGAGCTCCTTCTGAAATCGAAATGAAAGAGAAAAAAGACCGTGTAGAAGATGCTCTAAATTCAACAAGAGCAGCTGTTGAAGAGGGTATTGTTGCTGGAGGCGGAACAGCACTCCTAAGAGCTAGCAAACTCATTCCTTCTTTAAAGCTCAACGATATTGAAAAGTTTGGAGCTAATATTGTTTGGAAAGCTTGCCAGTCACCAATCCGACAGATTGCAACAAATGCTGGATTAGATGGGGCAATTGTTCTAGATAGAGTTATCAATAGCGATGATCCAAACTGGGGCTTTAATGCTTACACAGAAGTCTATGAAGACCTTATTACCACAGGAGTAATGGACCCTGTTAAAGTAGTAAGATCAGCATTACAAAACGCTGCTTCTGTAGCATCTTTAATGCTCACTACAGAAACTATGATCGCAGAAGCTCCTAAGAAAGAAGATACTCCTGGACCAGGAAACGCCATGGCCGGCGGTATGGGTGGCATGGGTGGCATGCCAATGATGTAAATCACACCCTAGCTTTTAGTCTAATTAAAAACCTCGCTTCTTTAAGCGGGGTTTTTTTATTTAAAGCTCAATGGTTTTAAGCTACAGTCTTCACATGTCTTATAAAGTACTAATAGTAGACGACGCCCCTTTCATTAGAGAAATACTCATTAGTTTTTTAAAAACTCGAGATGACATTAGTGAAATTAAAGAAGCTGAAGACGGTGAAGAAGCTGTTTCTTATTTTAAATCTTTTAATCCAGATCTTATCTTTATGGATATTGTAATGCCAAAAGTAAGTGGCATCAAAGCCACAAAAGAAATTAGAGCCTTAAACAATACTATCCCCATTATTGGCCTCTCTACTCTTGACCATGGAGATGTTATAAACCGTTTTCTCAGTGCTGGTGCCAATTCCTTTGTAAAAAAACCTTTTACCTTACAGGATCTTACTAAAGCCATGAAAGAAGTTCTTTAATGGGAAGTCTTTATTTTATTTTTAAAAATACACTTATTACAATTGTCATTATTTGCCTTTTACAATTTGAATTCAAAGGCAAAACCCTGGAGAACAGACTTACAAATTTTATCCATTTAACTGCAGTGCCAAAATTTCTAGGAACAAAAACTACCAATATTACAGCCCAATCTTTACAAATCACATCACAAGATCTTAAAAAAATTAGAGCAAAAATCTATAACAACCCCGTTTTTAAAGACATTAAAAATAATATTAAAGAAGTTTTTTTAAAGGAAGTAACTAGCGTTATAAAAGAGTCTGAAAATAAAAAAAAAGAAGAGCTTAAACAACTAGAAAAATAAAGCATCAATAACTTAGTCCTCTCCTCCATTGTCAGAGGAACCGTCTAAAGATTGAGAATTTTTAGACTCCACGCTTGCAATTTCTCTAAACATATTATCAATTCTCTGCTTTGCTTCAATTTTTTTAGCACTATCAGAATCACTATGATTACATGGGGCATCAACGTTTTCTGCAAAACAAAAAATTGAAAATAAAATTCCAAAAATCAACAAAACTCCTTTTAAAACCATACCCTACCCCCAAAAAAACTTTATACGAATCACTCCTCCACACCTTAAATTAAAATCAAACTTAACCCTAGTAATCTCCTTGTAATAAAATACTATAGCAACATTCCTTATTACCCTACTTATCGGCATCCTTATTAATTTACTTAAACTTTAATCTATATCTAGGTTCAAAGCTCATTTATTTGAAGATGAGCACCACTTATTTCCCTCTCATAATGAGACCCTTACAACAACCCTTCTCTCTTTCTTAAGCAATGAAAAATTATTCCTCTCCAATAGCCTGCTCAGCTCCTTCTAAATCCTTATCTTTTCCAAGAATCTGCCTTTTATGATACTCTATTAATTCTAGATCCCATATATTAGCACCTGTTTTAAGTGCCTTAAAACACCCCTCACAATCTAACGTGCCAATGGGAGGCAAAACTGAGTTTTCATCAGATTTAACATCTTTTTCTTCCGGCATAGACATAAGAACAGAAAACGTATTTACCGAAATAAAACATATTAATAAAATCAAAATAATTCCTATATTTATTTTTAAAATTTTCATATGTTCAACCCCGATGTTGCTGGTGCCACTACTTTTAAGAGATTATTAAATATAGTTGCTACTTGAGTGGCCACCTCTGCTCCTTTAGCGCTTTTAACGTTTTCCATTTCACCCTTATCATTATAAGTAACTTTTACTGAGCCTAACTCTGGGTGAACAATATGATTTGGCTTTCCATGAACTTTACTATAAAAAAGCTTTATAAATTTTTGGGATTTATCAATAAGTTTGTTAATCCTTCCAAACCTGTCATACTCAACTTTTACTTTAACTCCTTTTGAATTAGCCGCATAAATCAAATCACATTTAGGCCTATCATATACAAATTTCGTTGATTTTTTATACGTTACCCGAGTTCTTTTTCTAATATCCCCGTATTCTTTTTGAGTAATAAGATTAACTTTATAACAAACCTTATCATATTTATATATGTTCTTCTCTGTGGGTGTTCTTTTTTCTGCCATTAACCCCATCTGGTTATATTTAAACCATGTTCTTTTCTTATTTTCGTTTATGGTAAGTGGTTTTCCAAAAATATCATGATATGTTACATCCACAATATTTTTATTATTTTGAGACAATACTCTATATAAATATTTCCCTGTTCCATCAGATTTTTTTCTATGCCAAAATTCATATTTTGATTTATTTGTTATCTTACCATTACACTTTTTTTCTACAGTGCTCCAATAATGATTTCTTGGATTATCTTTACTCCCTTCATAAACATAACTTTCTTCACAAGAGTTTCTATTTCGAAATCCCACAACCAAATCCTTGTCTTTATTATATGAAATTTTCTTACTCGATTTATCTGAAAAAACTATTTCTGTTAAATTGTGTAAAGAATCATATTTATACAAATACGGCACCTTCCAAGCATTTATAACTTTACTCAAATCTTGCCCTAAATAAAAATATTTTAGTATATTTTTCTCTGGAGTTTTAATCTTTGTAATCTTATTATTAAGATTGTACTTAAAGTCCAATCTTTTACCGTTATTATCACTCATCTGCATGAGTTGGTTTTTCTTATTATACAAAAGCCTTAAATAATTTGAATTTCTATCAAATAAGCTCACTAATTTTCCAGAAGAATTAAATTTTTGAAAATTTCCATCTGACAAAGTTCTTGTATAAAAACCCCCTTTAAAAACAATTTTCTCACCCCCTCTGCCTCTTGCAAAAAAAGTTGAATTGTTTTCAATCCTACCTTTTATACCAAGTTTTTTAGCAAGTGCTTCTCTTAAATACTGATTGTCTTCTAAGTCTTTTTTTAATCTTTTTAAATAAGGCTTTTTAAGCCTTGGATTTACTTGCTTAGATAAAGCAACAAGTTTTTTAATGTACTTACTAAGTTCAAAACCCTTTAATTTTTTATTATTAATAAATGAAACTTCTTGCCCGCCTCCACACTCAATTACTTTTAAACTAGAGTCTGGCATGATCTCCAATCTTGTTTCAATATCAGAGCACCAACCAAAACCAAAAAGTCCATCATATGTAGATCTTGAATTGTAAGTTCTTTGAATTTTTAATTGATAGCCCGTTCCATTAGATCGATAGTCTATCCATGAATCAGAAAAATTTGCATTTTTCATATCTACAAAAGCTAATACATTCGTAGAAAAAACCAACATTATAGCTAAAAACAACCACTTCATTATCATACCTTTATTGTTACAATTTTTTTTATCATAAGCCCACCAATAATTTGTAAAGTAAATATTCCACCTAAAATCATAAGTCCCATTGTTGTTGTAAACATAGGCTCCACAGCTTTTCTATCTGAAAACCAAAAAAATATTAGTAGGACAAATGGAATTGCTGTTATAATGATCCCCTGAGTTATTCCCTGAGATGTCATAGCAGATATTTTTTTTTCTAATTTTTGCCTTTCTCTAATAACACTGTTTATGGTTTCAAAAGTTTGATCAATTTTTCCACCTGTTTCTTTTAAAATATTTACAGACATCACAAACATCTGAACATCAGGCATTGGAACGCGCTCACTCATTTCAACTAATGCATCCTCAAAACTCATTCCAAGGTGCTCTTTATTCCTCACCAAATTAAACTCCTGAGATAACGGTCCTTTAATATTTTCAATGACTCTACCCATTGCCACTGATGGTGGATTGCCTGCCTTGGTTCCGTTTGCCATAATAGTCATTCCATCAAGCATTTGATCAACAACTTTTTGACACCTTTTTTGATACAAAGATTCAATAATAATAAGAGGGGCTTTTAACCCTACAAAAACCACAATCCCACCCATAATTAAACCCGCTATAATATTAGGGAGAAATACAAGAAAAAATGCTCCACCTAAACCGTAACTTATCATAATTAAAAATATAGATAGTTTTTTCTCTTCAACATTAACATAGATTAAATCAAGCTTTCTTTTAATTTCATCTTTATTTGCCCAAGCTGTAGCTTTCATAAAATCAATTACATAAGTCCAACCAAAAAATGCTGAAATAAAAACACAAATCATAGTTAAAATCATAATAACCCAAGTATCTTGTACATAAGGGCCTATAAATGATACTACTGCTTCCATTCCTAATTTCCTCCACTAACTTTTTTAATAGGTGGCTTTTTAGTAACCTTCATTGAAGACGGCCCTTTATTCTCAACTGCTCTTGGTCTAAGCCTAGAAACACCCGGTCTTTGAACTCCAATAGCGGTACTTTTTTTAATAGGCTGACTCTCAACACTTGCTGAAAAAATTGATCTTGGAATTGCTACGCCCTTTTTTTCAAAAGCTTCAACACATTTTGGCATATTCCCTGTCCACTTAAATGAACCCTGAATTTTACGATTTTTATCAAAACCGTCTTCTTTAAAAATAAAAATATCCTGAAGCTCAATAACTTCACCTCTAAAAACACCCACTTCTGTTATGTATTTTATTTTTCTACTTCCATCACTTAACCTACCAATTTGTACAAATAAATTTACAGCCCCTGCAATTTGTTCTCGAATTGCTTTTGCTGGTAACTCCATACCCGCCATTAAACAAAGTGTTTCAAGTCGCCCAATTGCTTCTTTAGGGGTATTGGCATGAACTGTGGTCATTGATCCATCATGACCTGTATTCATTGCTTGAAGCATATCCAACGCCGCCCCATCACGACACTCCCCAACAATGACTCTATCTGGTCTCATTCTTAAAGAATTCTTTACTAAATCCCTAATAGAAATCTCTCCTCCACCTTCCATGTTTGCTAATCGAGTTTCTAATCTAACAACATGCTCTTGTTTAAGCTGTAACTCTGCAGCATCCTCAACTGTAACAATTCTCTCATTTGCAGGTATAAAACTCGACATTGTATTAAGCAGTGTTGTTTTACCCGAACCCGTTCCACCTGAAATAATTATATTTAACCCTTGTTCTACACATATTCTTAAAAAATCTATCATTGGCTGAGTCATAGACTCCCACTCTAAATAGTTTTTATGTGTAATTTCATCTTTTGAAAATTTTCTAATTGTTAATGATGGCCCATCAATTGCTAAGGGCTCAATAATAGCATTCACACGACTACCATCAACTAACCTAGCATCACAATAAGGGGTTTTTTCATCAATCCTTCTACCTATGGGTGTTACGATTCTTTCTATTACATTTCGAAGCTGTTGATTAGATGTAAATCTTGATTTACTAAGTTGAATACGCCCACTCTTTTCCACAAATATTTTTTCTGCCCCATTGACCATAATCTCAGAAACCGTATCATCAGAAAGGAGTTTTTCTAAAGCCCCTAACCCTAAAGCCTCATCTAAAATATCTTTGATTATTTTAGACCTTTCATCTCGCCCAAAATTTAAAGCTTTCTTATCTAAAATTTTAGTAACTATGAGCTGTGTTTTTTGCCTAAGTTCTTTTTCTTTCTGAGGATCTTGTTGAATAGCCCCAACATCTTTTTTTAAATCCATTTCCTTAATCAATTGATTATGAATTTGAACCTTTAGTTGAATATTAGAATCCATAGGGTTTGATTGTGCACTGCCAACATCTAGCTTTTCTTCTGTTTTAGATTTTTTATTGTGAAAGATGGCTCTAGACATATCTAACTGACCACCTGTTATTTTTCTAATTAAATTAAAATATGCAGTAGATATTGGTGAACGAAAAGAAGTTTGTACAAAAGGCTGCATCTTATTTAAAGAATTTATAACAGCAGCATCGTCACTTGGAATAACTCCATTTACAGGTAAACTCAAAGTTTTTGCAATGGCATCAGGCCTTAAACTTGATGAAGATGCCTTGTTAACAATAATTTTAAAAAGTTCAATTGGAAAAGTTTCTGCAACCATCTTATTTAAAAATTTCTTAGTCTGGTTTACAGTTAAAACATCTGGAGTGGTTAAAGTTAAAGCCACACTTGAAAGCTCTAAGGCCTTTGCCTGTAAAGCCTCTATATTACTTCCAAGATCTATAATAATATATTTATAAAATTGACTGATCATTGAAATCTGTTGACTAAAAATACTTGCATCCAATGTTAAATTTTGTGATGGATCACTAACAGCTGCTAAATAATGAATATTAGAACTGTGTTTAACTCTAAACTGATCAAAAGTTTGTTCAGATAATGACTGCTTAGATTTTGCAAGATCCATAATTGATTTATTAGGCTTAACTCCCAATAAAATACTTTGATCTCCACAAGAATTCATATCTAAATCAATTAAAAGCACTGGAAGTTTAAACTCCACCCTCAAAGCCACAGATAAATTAGTAGAAAAAATAGATTTTCCAACCCCACCTTTACCACTGGTCACTGAAATAAGATGACAATTCTTTGCTATACTCACAAGATCTCATCGGATTTTTTAGTCTATTAGTAAATGATTTTTAGACTAGACTTAAGACTTTAAAAAAAAAGCTTTATTCTTACCCGTCTATTTATCTAATCTAAACTTATGTTTTATACGATCAATACCCTGACTGGCATTATATTTAATAATCGGAGTTACAAAAATAACAAATTGACTTTGAGCTCTTACTAAATTTTTTGAAGCTCCCATCCTAAAAAGAATATTTTCACCGCTAGCAGGTGACCTGTTGTAACCAGTACTTGAAGTGCTTCTTAAAAACCCTCCAATTGCAGCACTTCGCTTATCACGAACTGTGATTACTGTCTGTACTTTATTTGTCGACGTAGTGTTACCAGCTGCAGAAACTTCCGTGATTTCTCCAATTTCAATATTTAAGTCTAGCTTAATACTGTCTCGCTTAGCCGGATCTATAGTTGGTGTGGCTTCTGTTTTTATATTCGCTGTGACTATTTGAGGAGTGCTTCCACCTTCTGCCGTTGTTTGAAGTCTAGATATTTGTTTTGCAGAATTTACTATACCCTTTTTTCCTTCTTCAGTTGTTACATTCATAGTGTCTAAAATTCTTGCATGCCCGTGCTCTTTTAACCAAGTAAGTCTGGGCAATAAATTAGAGATAGTTGCCGACAATGATTTAATAATGTTTGTAGAACCTACACTGGTGCCATTTAAAGTTACATTCCCATTATCTGAAAATGTTGGAGCCCATGAAAAATTAAAATTTTTACTATAACTTTTTGATAACTCCACGTAATGCACTACAATCTGTATTATTTTTTTACTCTTCTTCTTCTCACGTAATAAACCAATATTATTAATAATAGGGTTACTAGGTTTTCTTACAGACACAATCATTGACCCACCTCTTCCATTTTTCTCTGCCGGCTTAGATAAAATATCAGAAATAAGCGCTTGTGCGTACTCCTCTGCTATTTTACTCTGACCGCTATAGCTTTCATTACCTGCTAAAACAAAATGATCATTTATAACCGTTACATGTATATTTGGATCATCTATTTCAGCCTCAATTCTTTCTGCAATTTTTACCCGAGTTAAAGGACTAAGCCTAACAATGGAGACCACTTGATCTGCCTTATAATGTTGTAAAACCATTGCAATTCTATTTAAATCTTTTGCTAAAAGAATATATCCATCAACAATAACTTTATTGTTAAGAATCTTTATCTCAATACCTTCAATGCCACCTAAAAGGGATTTAATTTCTTTTGCAACTTGATCTAGATTGCTTTTTTGAATGGTCACTTTAATCTGTTTAATTATAAGATCTGAGTCTCTTCTGTGTACAAACCTAATGGTTGTAGATCCTTTTCGTTTCGGCTTAAATCTCATCACTTTTCTATCATTGTCATAAATAAGGTCTACATATTTTTTAAACTTTTGATTTTCAAATCTAAATAACGATTTATCAGGAAGATCTTCATATTTTTTATCAACATAAACACCCTGAATAAGATCTATATATTCAGTTTCCCCTTCAATGGCAATTTCTCCATAAGAGGTGCTTATCAAGATTTTAAAAAATAATAAAAAAAACACTACGATTCTAAGCATTTTTACTTAAAGCCCCTTGTTGCCGCATTTTTAGCTCTTGCTGGAAGCCTTCTTCCTAAAATACTCTCCGAAGTCGTGGTTCTAACTGAAACCGGACCTGTATCTGATGGATGTCTTAAAATAATCATTAAATTTTTCGGATTTTGATTGAGAATAAAAAAGATTTTTTGAGCCTCTATTGGGCTTGCTTCAATAGTGACACTGTTGAAATTTATATTTCTTGTTAAATTTTTAATAATAACAGCGTCTCCTTTTCTATTTTTTTCATATAAAACAGGAAGCTCATTTGCTATTTGAACACCTGTAGCTAATATTGGAACAGTCTGCATAATAGGCTTAACTTCTTTTCTTCTATTTTGACCTGAACCAACTGACACCGCTGCAAGAATATCAATACGATCTCCTGGCTTTAAAAGCTTGGCTACTGCTCTCATGTCATCAACAGGTATGGTGATGGCTCTTTTTCCTGGAGAAACTTGAAGAGAAAGTCCTGTTAGTGGTGAAGGTTTTGTGATTTTATTCCTTAAAAGCTGCTCCCCAGCTTTAAAAGAAACCAACGCCACCATACCTATAATTTCATTTGGGTCTGTAACAGAGCTTGGAGAAATAAACTCAACAGGCATCTCTCTAAGTTCAATTTGAGTTTCATTAATTGGAGCCATTTCACTAATGCCTACTTTCGCAAAAACAACTGTGGTTTTAGCTCCATATTTTTTAGTCACTTCCTTGTTTTTCTCTTGAATATGACTATAAAGAAGCCCTGCTGCAACAACAGCAAAAATCACAGCTATCCATAAGTTTTTACTTTCTTGATTCATCTGTTATCCCCCACAGTTTGAATTTAAACAAATTCCATAAGCAACCATAATCCACGGCTCCTTAGTCCCCAAAGTTGTTTCAGCGCCAACAGGTACTTTTCCACTCTCCCAAATTCTTTTTATATGCAATTGAGCCGGTTCATTAACCAATTCTTTAGCTGGAAACCTCATGGGCGTTGAAAACGCATAAAGTTTTTTATCACTACCCGACGAGCCTATTGCAAAAAACCTAAGTCCGGTTTCTAAAAATGAATGCTTCACATTATCAGTATTATTGGAGTCATCAAAATACGTTAAATTCGCCCTATGATTTAATTTTTGAAACGCATAATTTCTTGCTGCAATTGAATGCAAAATACTTTTATGTGTCATCCCCCACAAACCAAGTAAAAATCCTATTAAGCTTGCAAGAACCAATATTAAAGGAAGGCTCTCAAACAAAGACATGCCTTTTTCATTTTTTAAGAGAGTTTTTTTATCTTTTTCCACCCCTTAAAATCGGCATTTAAGGAATTTTTCTTAAATATTTATGTTTTATTTATGGCCTTAAATCCATAAACCGCAACTTTTTAGCAACACTGTAAAATCAATCAACAGCCATTATCCGCTTCAGCCCCATAGTCTTGGTCCACAAAGCCAGGCATATTTTTTATATATGGAAACCTTTCCTTAAGAACAGTCCACCTAGCCTTATTAAAATTTAAACACTCCTCTACAGTAGGCTCTCTATACAAAAAACTATAAATATTCGCCTCTCCAAAATCACCAGTAGCTCCATCACTAGGGCTTCCTAGTAATGGCAGTCTAAAGTTTTTAAGAAGGTGAGAGGTAAACTTTAATTTTACACCATAAGCTTTATATGATGAATTTTCTAAGCCAAAATGCTCCCTAGCAAAGCCCTGAGTTTCTAACTGAAACCAACTGCCTTTAGTTGGTTTTAATAGTTTTTTAAAAATCGGACTGCTCATAATTTTTTTCCTTTGCTCTTCCATGGCCAACTGCTGATCATCAATACTAATATGTCCTGAAATATGAGCCCTAGACATTGAAAACGCAACATACTGACTCACTGTTGAAAACATTAGGGTCACAGCTAAAAGTGCAAAAACCATACTAATAGCATACATAGCCATAATAGAAAAAATAAAATCAAGGGTTAAAATACCCTCTTGATTTCTTAAAATATCTTTTTTACTTTTTAAATTTTTCATTTCTGATCACCCTCTCTTGCTAATACCGACCCTTGAGGATGGACAGAAGGACTAAAGCGCTCAGGCTTCCAAGAACCATGTGACATCATTCCAGATATTTGACTCCATGGTTTTGCCACAAGTAAACCTAGAATATTTTCTTCATGAAATTTTTTCTTTAAAACCACTGCAATTCCCAGAAATAAAGTCATCAATAAAATAGCTTCCACCATAAACTGTCCAGACTCCTTACATCTATTTTTTAAACCCATTTTTTTCATATAAAACCCAATCCTAAAATAGACTTATAAGAACACCAACCAAGTAAAATCCCCACTGTAAACGGCATGACATCTTCTGCAACTGTAACTTTTTTAAAAGCAAAAAGTGTATTCATTAAAAGTGCTCTTAAATTTCCCCCAAGCAAACTCCTTAATAAACCAAACAGTCCAGCCCATAAAAATGACATAAAAAGGAAACTAATAAACTCATCCATTAACAACGCTGGAGAAATTGAGAGTATGAGTTTAACATCCCCACCTCCTAATATTTTTGTAAAATATATTGGAATGAGTAGTAAAATCGCAACTCCAAAAGTTAAAAGACTCAACCCCACACCCGACAAGCCATGAAGTAAGCTAAATAAAATAGTATTGGTGCTTAAGTAAATAATAAAAAGTTTATTAGGAAATTTTGCTGTTACTAAATCTAAATAAACAGCAACAATCAACTCTAAAAGAATCACTGTGAATATAATATATGATACGTAAGCCTGTAACCATTGAAACATAAATTAAGTATCGTCATCAAAAAGTATTTACTTTATTTTATCTTGACAACCCAATGAACAACATATGCTTACAGGGCACACCGCCACCTTTAGGCACGTGAAAACACTTTCCTGTAGCCATTCTTTTTTCCATACGAATGGCAAGCATAGGTCCAGAATTATAAAACTGCGCCGTAAGCCCATTTTCGCCCATCATAGCAGATACTATGACGAGCCCTACAAAAGATATTAAAAGCACAAGTTCTAACGCCATTTACTCGTCGCCAACACTAAAATTGCCAATTTCACTACCCAAACTATTGGCTTTACTGGAAACCGAATTTTTAATTGCCTTTCCTGCTACACCTACAATGGCAACAACTGCCACAAGAATAAGAATATACTCTATCATTCCCTGTGCATCCTCGTCTTCCCAAAAATTTACTACAGCTTTTTTAAATCCCTGTGTCACCTTTTTCATTACGCCTCCCTTAAATAATTAATAGTTTAAAATACATACCCTTTTATCGTCCCTCCTTAAGGTTTTCTTTAATAAAATTTCTTTATTTTTCCTTAAAATCAAATTAAACCCCATTGATCCAAAATCAGAGGCATTAAAATGTTTCAATACGAGACAAAAGCTTAATGTCAGAGTTTCTTTAAATATAAGTATGTATCAGATTAAAACAAATCTAGATTTTAAAAAAACTATTTAATCTTAATCATAATTCGTTTATTCTTAGTTTTTTTATTTAAATTAGATTGGTTAAAAATTAAAGTGCCCTCCTGAAAACTCACTACTTTAATTTTATCAATTAAAACCTTATGGACTCTAACTAAGTAGTTTTTAATAGCCTGAGCCCTACCCTGACTTAAGGCCTTATTAAGCTTTTTTTCCCCCAATGAATCTACATACCCCTGAACAAAAATCATCTTATACTCTTTGTTCTCCCTTAAGTATGTTCCAATTTTTTTATCAAGCTTCATTTTTGCTAAATCATTTAGGTTTGCGCTCCCTTGAGCAAAGTCTGCTTTAATATTAAAAAATTTTTCCAACAAAACATCTTTCTTATCAACCTCTTTAACTGGTGCTTTAAAATATTTTTTAGCCCATTGACCTTTAGAAAAACTAAAAACAGTATCTTTTTTACTAGCTCCTTTAAAACCATAACCCATTGCTAAAAACACTCTCCAAGGAGCGTTTTGCCCATGGGAGAAAACCCCCGCTGTGCCACCAAAACCAATATCCATGTTTTGAGTAAAATTGTAATTCACACCCAGAAGAACCTCAGCCCCCTTTTGATCATACATATTCTTATGAGCTTTAAAATCAAAAAACTCATTAAGTGGTAAATTCATATAAATTTCAGAAGTTGCTACCCATTTTTTGCTTAACAAAACATTAAGACCTAATGAAGTAAGGACATCACTTCCATTTCTTGATGTGATAAAATCCCCATACACTAAGGACCCTGGCCTTATGCTTTTAGAATTTTTATATCTATAACCAAGATTTACTCCAAACTTCACACTGTCTGTAAGTATTCTATCATATACAAAAATAACCGAAGCTCCAAAATCATTATCATCATCAATAAAATACTCTGGGTCTATAAAACCAAAACCCATACCTGCAACAACAGCAAACCCACCTTTATAACATTGGCAAAACCTATATTTTAAACTCGTTCTTAAATAGGTAAAATTATCTTTTGTATAGGCTCCACCAACTCTACCATGATGATTTAAAACCCCTAAGCCCACCACAGAAAAAGACACTCTATTTCCTAAACCTAAACCTAAACCCAACTGACCTTGAAGCATTTCATTTTTAAAATTAGATAAGTGATGAGTATTTTTTCCATAATCAAAAAACAATGTTGTTCTTAATATTCCTTTGGACAAAGTTCTTGATGAATGGACTGTAAAAAAATCCATATTGTCCGAGGTTGGATTAAAATACTGAGTCTCACTGCCAACATAGTTTGCCATTGCTGGTGTTGATAGGAAAAGTATTGCCAATATCCATAGCACATTATACATCCAGCCCCCTTTATTATTTATTTAACTAAGTTTTTATTTTTAACAGTTCATATAATATATGACTTTAGACCTGCTACAATAGCTTAAATAGCTGTGTTGCTTAAAGCGTGTGTTTAATAAAAGATGTTTTAAATTCTGCCAAGTTTTTTTGTTCAAGCCTATCTATTTCATTTTCAAAGGCTTTATTTAGGGTTTTTAAGTCAGTAATATGCTGCTTAAGCTGGAAAATTTGCTCTTCTTTTTCACTTAAAACCAAAGTATAAGCCTTTTTTAACTCCATGAGTTCTTCTGATTTTAATTTTCCTTCATCATTAGCTTGAATAAGTGGCTTATCTCCTTCTCCTGTTTGAAAGGACAAATCTAAAGACTCTAAAGGTGAGACCACCGCAGCTTGAGGGGTACTCTTTTGAAGAGAAGCATCAGGCTTGCGGCTAGTCATATTATATGTGAGGTGGGCAATGCTATGATCTAAAACCTTGTCATAAGGAACATCTGGAAGAATATACTTTCCAGCCTCTTGAACAAACAAAATTTCCTTTTTCTTAATTCTCCTGCGCAAAGTAGAAACACTCACCTTATATTTTGCAGAATACTCAGTTAAAGAAAGTTGAAAGTTCATTAGTCCTCCTGACCTATTGGTTTTATCACCCATATGACTATTTACAATGGTCCTTTGAGTAATCAGGACTTTAAGCCATATATCCTAATCTTTATGCACTTCTTTTACGTCCACCTAATAGACTAAGCTTAACTCTATAATAACTATGGTGAACCATTAACGCTCTGTTTAACGTTTAAACAGTAAAGGGTAAGCTCTTTTAAAAAGCCTCTATAAATAAAACATAATTTAGTCTTATTTTTACTCTTTTAAACATAGGAGGGTTTATCTTCATATTAGGCCCATGAGAAAAGCTTTTTAAAATCAAAGTTTCTTTTAAATAAAGGCTTTCATAAGTTTTTTATAAAAACACTACTAAATCAGCTCCATAAAAAACCCATGGATTTAACTCTTACTTTCTTATGCTTTTGTTTAAAAACCTAGATTTACATAGTCCTTCTAACCTAAATTCCTAGACTTAAGTTAATAAAAATTTCTTGAATATTCACATACAAAAGCCCAGACTCTTGTTTATGACCACTATAAAATGTTCAAACCCCTCTCTTGTATTAAGCGGTGGTGGTATGAAAGCCGCGGCATTCCATATTGGTGTAGCCTTAGCCCTAAAAAACAAGGGCTTTTCAATAGGAAATACCAAAGACGTCCATAGCAACCCCTTAGCTTTTAAACGCTATGTGGGAACAAGTGCAGGCTCTGTAATTGCCACATTTTTTGCAGCAGGCTTTTCAGTAGAGGATATCATTTTCGCTTTTACCCAGGGTAAGCACAACCTTGATACTCTAGATTTAAAAAACTTAGAGCCTAGTCACAAGCTACCCTCCATAAAGTATAAGAACGTATTCAGCATCAACCTATCCACCCCCTCCCCTTCTCCCTCCACGTGGATACCCAGTCTCTTCTCAGATGGAATTATAAGTTGGGGCGGCATTGAAAGCTTACTTAAAAGAGCTTTTAAAATTAATGGTTTTTTTTCAACCAAAGGCATAGGTGAATACTTTCAAAAAGTAGTCCTAAAGTCTGAGTCTACAAACTTTAAAGACCTTGTGGCAGATTTATTCATTGTTGCAACCTATTTAAATCACCCTAAAAAAGCTGTTTTTTCTAAATACCATTTAAATGATGACATTAAAAGCATGAGAGAGGACACCAATTATATAACCGGTGTTGATGTTGCCACTGCCATAACAGCTTCCACGGCTCTTCCCCCAATTTTTGCCCCTGTGAAAATAAATGGTGAGACCTTCTTTGATGGTGAAGTTCGAGACTCTTTAAGCTCTCATATTGCCCTTGAACACGGTTCAGACTTAGTTGTTGTGTCCTATTCCATGGAGCCTTATAGAATAAATGAGGAGTTTGGTTCTTTAGACACCTACGGACTTCCTGTAATTCTTAATCAAGCTCTCTATCAAATGATTCAACATAAAATTGTAAACCATATTAATTCTAAAGATAAACTTAAAGAGCTGTTTAATGACCTTGAAAGCATTCTCCTTAAAACAATAGACAAACCTAAGGCAAATAAAATCATACGGCGCCTTGAAAAAAAGTTTTTCCCTGATCGTAATGCTAATGTCTTATATATTAACCCTAGCTCACAAGACTATGAGATGTTTTTTGCCGATCATTTATCTTTAAAGCCTAAAATTTTAAATAAAATCATCACCGTTGGCTTTAAAGCTGCAATGAACAGTCTTCGAGATTATGAATTTAAAGGAAAGTAGTAAATAGACATTAGTGAAAAACCTAAGAGTATCAATAAGGAGAGCAGTCCTTTAGCACAAAAAGTTTTTTCACCTAAGGGGTTCTTCCACAAAACATGAAGCTCTTCATTAAAATCATAGAAAAAAATTTGTTTTATTATCCTTAAATAATAAACCATACTCACCCCACCGGCTAACAAGGCCCAAAAAGACACCCAATAAAAGCCTGTTTCTATGGAATTTTTAATAATATAAACCTTGGTTACAAAGCCTACTAAGGGAGGCATCCCTGATAAGCCTAAAACACTTAATAAAAGTATTAAAGACTCTTTAGGCCACCTTTGATATAAGCCTCTTAAATCAGAGACTGTCACATAAGCCCCTTTCTTCTCCTCAAGTTTTTGAAGAATATAGAAAACTAAACCAGAAAAAAAGATGTATGGAAACAAATAAAAAACAAGAGCTTCCACACTACCCGCTCCCTTAAAACCATAACCTAGAAGAGGCATCAACATATAACTTAAATGAATCATCCCTGAATAAATAAATATTTTTTTAACGCTTTCTTGAGAAGAAGCAAAAAGGGCTCCAAACAACATAGAAAAAACCACTATCCACTCAAGTACTCGTTGAAAAAAATAATTTTCTATTAAAAACCCTGCACTCATTAATTTAAGTATCAAAAGAATCACTACAATTTTTACAACAGTCATCATATAGTATGTCACTGCTGTATTGGCCCTGTGGTATACGTCTAGAACCCAACCATGAAAAGGAAAAACACCCAATCTAAAAAAAGATGAAAATAACATAAATGTGGATCCAACTAAAAATAAATAATCTGTCTTCATAAGCATAAAAGACGCCCCTAAAAACCCCTCTATGTTTAAAAAAACATCACCTTCAAACTCTCCTACCAAGGCGCCGTACACTAGGGCCAAACCTAAAAGAAAAAAAGCTGAGGCCACACTACCTAAAATATAATACTTTATTACAAATTCTTTCCCACTACCATCTCTACAATTGAGTAAAATCATCATACATAAGGGCAGAATAACTAACTCAAGGCCTACAAAGAGCACTAAAAAATGATTGCTCCATAAAACAATGAAAGCACCTAATACAGAGTTTAAAAACAAAAACAAAAATTCAAAAAATTGCTCTCCTATAATTTCTTTATTTTTCTGAAATAAAACTATGGAAAAAACAGCTCCAAAAGAAATCGCCACTCCAACCCAGCATGTAAAAGAATTAAAAAAAAGAGCATCGTAAAATATAAACCTCTCCTCATCGCCTAATAAGTTAAAGGTGATTATACTTAACAGACCGGCTAATAAAACACCCCCAATTCCAAAGCCTGCTACTATTCTTTTTTTTGATTTCTTATTTTTTAAAAAAATTTTAATAAACAATATAAAAATTGAACTAAAAAAAAGACAAGCTCCTGGAAATATTAAATAAAAATCCATTAAGGGGAAGTTATTTAACAACATAACCACTCTCTTCCACCTGTATACTATTTATCTCTTCACCCCCCTTAATTAAAAAACTTGTAATGCTTTTAGGATAAAAGCCCATTAAAAAAATCAAAATCACTATAGGAGTCAATAAAAATATTTCTCTTTTTGACAAATCAACATTGCTCAAATTATTAAACTCCTCTGGCACAGAATTAAAAAAAACCTTTCTAATGATATTTAACATACACAAAGCTCCTAAAACGGCTCCTAAAACTGCAAAAACCCCATAATATTTATTTTTAACAAAAGCCCCTAAAATAATTAAAAAATTTCCCATAAAGCCAACTGTTAGCGGCACTGCCATACTTGAAAGAGAAATCAATAAAAAATAAATAGTGAAGTTTGGCATAGTTTTTACTAGCCCTCTAAAATCTTTAATCTGACTTGTCTTAAATCTTTCATAAAGCATTCCAGTCATGAATAACAATCCACCAATGGCTAATCCATGATTCAGCACCTGAAATAAAGCTCCCGTATGAGAAACACTACTCCAACAAAAAATACCTAAAACCACATACCCCATATGAAAAACAGATAAATACGCCATAAACTTTTTAACATCTGTTTGAGAAAAAGCGATCACTGCACTATAAATAATTGCTGTAATTGCTAGTATGCAAACGGCCCAAGAATACTGCGCAATGGCTTGTGGAAAATATAAGCCTAAAAACCTAATCATCCCATAAGCCCCAGACGTTAACATCAACATTCCTAAAACAATGGAGCCCCCTGTTGACCTTTGAGCATAAGCCCCTGGTAGCCAAGTATGTAGTGGAAAAAGCGCTGCTCTTACTCCAAAAGCTATTAGGAAGCCACAGAATAAGATGGTTTGTGTTGAAAAAATTGTGTTTTTTACAAACGCAAATTCCATGGTTTTAATATCTGCCATCAAAGCGCTCATAATCCCATTAAAAGATTCAAATAAAACCATCATAGTAATAATTGAGCCTATTAAAAAAATCGAACTCATAATAATAAAAAATGAAAACACCTTTGTTGGAAAAAATTTTTCTTTTCCACCATACATTCCCATTAATAAAAACATTGGAATTAAGCTGGATTCAAAAAACATATAAAATAAAACTAGATCCAATGAAAGAAAAATTCCAATGATACAAGTTTGTAATGCAAATAAATTTATAAGATACGGTTTTATTTTAGTTTCCATTAAATTCCATGTGCCTAATATAACCAGTGGCATCATAAAAAGTGAAAACATCACCAGCAAAAGACTTAATCCATCTACGCCTAAACTATAGTGTATACCTAGGGGCTTAAAAAGACTCATAAGCTCCACCATTTGGTGATGTTTATTTTCAATATCAAAATTAGTATAAATAAAAATTCCGTAAAAAAATGCAACATTGAAAGAATAAACCCCAATACCTTTAAATGCTTATCTTTTTTGAATAAAAAAAGTAGAAGAATAAAAAAAACTGGTAACCATAATAAGTTTGTTAATATCATTATTTTACTCTCTTATATAAAAAGAGCCCCCATTAAGAATACAGCAATTGTAAGAATAAAAACCATAACATAAAACTCTAGATTTTTAGATTCAATGGTTTTACTAATTTTTCCAACACTCATAACAGCCCTTGATGTTGATATAAAAAATCCACTTATCAAATTAACATCTATAAATAACCACAAAGCTTTAGAAAATTCTTTAAAGAAATGCATAACACTATTTTTATAAAAACCCTTCGTATATACTAATCTTTTAAAAACTCTACTCACAAAAAAACGCTCAATATAAGAAAACCAACCTCTAACTCTACTTTCTTTTTCCACATATAAAAAATATGCAAAAACACTACAAACTGCCATGGTCACAATAAATAAAAGGATCAACAACCACTCTAAGGTAAGACTCTTGTTAACATCATAAACGTTTCTTATCATTAAGCTAAGCCATTGCTCTAGTAAATGAGCTGAGTTTTTTGAAAATATGTTTAAAATCCTTTGTGGCAAACCTAAAAACCCAAAAAACACTGAACAAATAGCCAAAATCACTAAAGGAAGAACAAATAAAAACTTTAATTCATTTGAATAAATATTTTTTTCCACTCTACTCTCTCCCTCAAAAACCTTAACCATTAATTTTATCATATAAAATACTGTTACACCCATGGTCATTAGGGCAAGAGTCCAAAAGAATATTGATTTAAAAACCGTGTGAAAAAATATTTCGTTTTTACCAAAAAACCCTGAAAAAAAAGAAGTTCCAATACTTAAAAACCAGCCTATTAAAAAAGTAAAGTATGTAATGGGCATAGATTTTTTTAAACCTCCCATTTTTTCTATATTCTGTTCACCAGACAAACTATGAACCACTACTCCAGCACCTAAAAACATCAAGACTTTAAAGAAAGTATGTGTTACTAAATGAAAAACTGCGCCAACATATGAGCCCACACCAATGGCAAAAACCATATAACCAAGCTGTGACACTGCAGAGCATGCTAGAATTTTTTTTATATCTTGCTCAGTAAGAGCAACAACAGCAGCTATAAAGGCTGTTAAAATTCCAACAAAAGCAATTACTGACATTCCTTGAGGAGAAACACTTAAAAGACCGTTTAATCTAAACAAAACATAAATTCCTGGAACAGCCATAGCCACAGTGTATATTAAAGCTGACACCGGTATTGAATTTATGGTCCTATTTTGAAGCCATAAGGATAAAGGTAATTGTGATGATTTTGCAGCTACACCAATAAAAATAGCAAGCACTGCTGCTGTTGAAACACTCATCCAACCTAAATCACCAAGGTTTGAAGCAAATTTATTTATCACCTCATAATCTAATGTACCGAAATTTAAATACAAAAGAACCATTCCAATTAAAAACCCAGCATCACCAATCCTATTAATAACAAACACTCTCATTCTAGCAAAAGTTTTCTCACCACTTTGACACCCATAATTTATTAATAAATATAAACAAAACCCCATACCCTCCCAAGCAATAAACGTTACAAGTAAATTTTTTCCAAGAACCAATAAAAGCATATTAAAAATAAATAAATTTAAATATGCAAAATACCTATGAAAGATTTTCTTATTTTTCATATATTCAATACTAAAAATATGTACCAATAAGCCAACACCTGTAATAACCAAACACATGAGTGCGGATAATGGATTGTAACTAATGGCAAAATTTATATTCACACCTTCTATTGATATCCAAGATAAAAGCTCTAAATCTATACCAAGCTGTTCACCTAAATAAAATCTAACAAACAATACACAAGAAAGCATAAACGGAATAAAAACACCGCTTAAACCCAAAAACTCTGTCCAAAAAATGTTTTTCTTTTTATATAAAAAACTGTCTATAATAAAACTTAAAAAAGGCGTTGCTAAAAGCCCACCTAACAACCAAAAACTTTGCATAACTAACCCTTTGATTTTATTAAATTAGAAATTCCAACGCTTTTAAGCTCTTTAAATAAAGAAATAACCAACACCAACCCTGTACTAATCTCTATTAGTGCAATAATAAGAATAAAAAATGCAAGCACCCCACCCTCTACATTATTATTATAATGCCCAAAAGAAACTGCTATTACATTAACTCCATTTAACATAAGCTCAATACCCATTAGTATAATCAAAGGATTTTTTTTAGACACTACAATTAAAAGGCCTATAAAAAAAAGCAAAAACCCCAACAAAAGATAATACTGTAAGGTGACACTAAAAAGATATTCTAACCCCATCATAACTAATATTTTCTAGTTTTGCTTACAACAATAGCCGCTACAGATGTAACCAAAATAAGTACTCCTATTATTTCAAATAAAAAAATATGATTTTGAAAAAGTGTTGATATGAAATTTTTTATTGAATCTATAGTATTTAAATCCCTTTTATAAATATTAACATATGTTTTTAAGGAAAAAACACCTAAGGACAAGCCTAAAATAATACCTATTAAACCTACTTGTACAAAATTTCCCATGGGCAATTTTTCTTTAAAAAATTCATTAGTAACCTTATTTACATCTACCACCATAAAGGTCACTAAGAATAAGCTTACAATGGTTCCAGTATAAAAAATAAGCTGTAGGCCACCTAAAAAAACCGCATTTTGAGCAAGAAACAACACACCCACTCCAACCATACCTAGGGCCAAAAAACACAGTGCTCTTATAACCTTTTTAGTAAAAAGAACACCTAAGGCCATTGCAATAATAAAACCCGCTAAAGGGAAAAAGAAAAATACATTTTGAGAAAGGTTTATCAATGCCCTACCTCCTTAAAAAAATTTAGAATAAGCACATTTACTACAAAATAAAAGCCTACTAAAACTCTTACTTTTTTAAATATTCTATGATCTAAGCCATACTCATATAGCCACCCTCACTTATACTCCACTTAACAAAAAAACTAGGTTTTAAAATCATAAGCCCAAAAAAAAACCTAATGAAAGTGGCAAAACCCTTCCCCCCCCTCTTTTAATTAAATTTCATACTACTTTATAGTATCCGGATTAAATAAATTTACAAAGTACCTAGCAAATTCATTTTTTTTCATGTATTTAAATCAACCATGGATTTTTTAAAAGGCTCTAATCTTTTACGACAGTGTCTTGACCAAGGGCTGTCTGTAATTTCTGGAATACATGACCCTTTGGCTATTCAAGACCCTTTATTGACCATACTCAAGGAAAGCAAGAAAAATAAAAAGTACCTGCTTATTTTTCCTGACGAGGACTCCGCTCATAACTACACCCACTCATTGTCCATTGATTTTTATCAACTACAGTCCTTTGGAGCAAACCCATATTCTGGATTAGAGCCTAGTTCTCACATTTCCCCAAGCAGACTTGGTTTCTTATATCAAGCCTTCAATCCAGCATCAGAGACTAAGGTTTTTATAAGCCATCCAGAAGCTCTTTTGCTAAAAACCCTTTGTAAAACAGACCTTCTAAAAGAAGTGCACAGTTTTGAATTCGCAGATGTTTTTTTTAAAAACCCTAATGAAAAACTTTTACAACTTGGATACCAGGCCACACAGTTTGTAGAAAAACCCGGGCAATTTTGTGATAAAGGAGGTATTGTTGATGTCTTCTCTCCTGCCCATACATTCCCCCATAGAATAGAGCTTTTTGGAAGCGATATTGAATCCCTACGAATATTCTCAACAAAAACCCAACGAACCACAAAAGAAACCACATCTTTAACTATTATTCCCGCCACTGAAACACTATACACTACTAAGAATAAGGCTTCCTTAATAAATCACTTTTCAAAAGCCGACTCCACTTCTTCTTGGGTAAAAGATTCTCTTCATAAAATCAGAAACTCCATTCCTTTTTCTAGAAAAGAATTTCTACTCCCCTTGTTCTGGGAAAACCCCTCAACAGCACTTGACTATTTCACCGCTAACACAAAAATCATTATCTTTGATGAAACTTTTATTAAAACAACCTGGTCTAACCAATTTAATACTTTTGAAAATGAGTATAAAATAAGCCTTGAAGTTGAAAAATCCCTCCTAAAGCCTCACAATATATTTGAAGAAAAACTTTCCCTTAAAAAGTTTAATTGTAGAGCTAACCTCTGCCCCGTTCTTGTCTCAGATATTAAAGCCTATAACAATGAAGACAACAATTCTTCTCATTTTAATTATTCTACTTCAGATATTAAACATGGTCTTTTAAATATCAAAAAAAACAGC
This sequence comes from Bdellovibrionales bacterium, assembly GCA_965205365.1. Lineage (GTDB taxonomy): Bacteria > Bdellovibrionota > Bdellovibrionia > Bdellovibrionales > UBA1609 > JALZUR01. Next base: position 325,945 of record CBDBGT010000005.1, on the reverse strand, counting down.
ACATCCTGGAGTGTTTTTACTTCTGAAATTAAAAAGCTATTAAAAACATGGCTTAATACAGGCAATTGTGTTTATATATGCTGTAAATCTAAAAACACTTTAATAAGAACAACCTCTATTTTAAAAGAACTCGACCTTCCTTTTTCTTCCTTAGAAAACAAAGAAACTCTAACTCATCCTAAAATCAATATCATTCTAAGAGACTCATCAGCTTCCATAAAATATAATGATGATAAAATTATTTACGTTCGCTTCGAAGATCTTCTTGGAAAAGAAACACAAAGCCAAAAAATTCAAAAATCTACACATAAAAAATATTTTGACAGATTAGAAGCAATTCCCATGGGGGATATGGATATTAAAGACCTTGTGGTGCACATTCAACATGGTGTGGGTATTTTTAAAGGGCTTAAGATAATTTCTCTTCAAGGACTTGATTCAGAGTGTATAGAAATTCAATACAGTGGAAAAGATAAATTGTTTTTACCTGTGCATAAAATCCACCAACTTAGAAAATACTCTGGAAACTCTACAAATCGATCCTTAGATAAACTTGGCGGGCAATACTGGCAAAAAACCAAAGCTAATACTAAATCCAAGCTTAAAGAAATTGCAGCAGATTTAATTGAACTCTATGCAAAAAGAAAAACTATACATAGACCAGCCTTAACAACTCATTCCAATGATATTACTCTATTTCAAAATCAATTTCTTTTTCAAGAAACAAAAGATCAACTAGAAACCGTTGATTCTATTTATAAAGATTTTGAAAAAAATTTCCCCATGGACCGCTTAGTGTGTGGCGATGTTGGTTTTGGAAAAACAGAGGTGGCCATGAGGGCTGCATTTATTTCACTCTCTGAGGGAAAACAAGTTGCAGTTCTTGCCCCAACCACAGTCTTAAGCCTTCAACACTTACAGTCTTTTAAAGAACGTTTTAAAAAATGGCCCTTTGAAATTAGAAGTTTAAACCGCTTTGTATCACAATTAAACCTTAAAAATACTCTTAACGGACTGTCTACAGGATGCGTTGATCTTGCCATAGGAACACATCGAATGCTTAGTCAGGATGTGAATTTTAAAAATCTTGGACTTCTAATTGTCGATGAAGAGCAAAAGTTTGGTGTTGGACAAAAAGAAAAAATTAAAAAATTAAAAACCAACATTGATGTTCTTTCCCTTTCAGCAACACCAATACCAAGAACTCTTAATATGGGGTTTTTAGGTGTTCGTGATTTGTCCTTAATCTCCACTCCTCCTAAGAATAGACTTCCCATTAAAACCTTTGTCTCTCACTATAATATTCAAATAATTAAAAAAGCCATTGAAACAGAGATTAAACGAGGTGGACAAGTTTATTTTGTACACAATCGTGTTCAATCTATTCATACTCTATACGAAGAGCTTAAACATTCTCTGCCTAATATAAGAATTAGTCTCGGGCACGGTCAAATGGTGGAAAAAGAACTTGAGTCTGTCATGGTTAAGTTCTTTAACAAAGAAATTGATGTTCTCTTATCCACTACAATTATTGAATCCGGCGTAGATGTATCATCGGCAAACACTATAATCATAAATAACGCTCAAAACCTTGGACTTAGCCAATTGTATCAACTCCGCGGTCGAGTTGGTCGAAGTGAAAGGCGTGGGTTTTGTTATCTACTCATTCCACCAAATAAAAACCTTGAAAAAGATCAAAAAGAAAAATTAAAAATCCTACAAGATCATACTGTTTTAGGAAGTGGCCTTAAAATTGCCCATTATGATCTAGAACTTAGAGGAACAGGAAATCTATTAGGTGAGGCTCAATCTGGCCATGGAGAGGCTATTGGTTATGATTTTTACATTGAACTCTTGGAAGAAGCCATTTTAGAAATTCAAGGAAAAAATACTACTAAAGCCATTGACCCTGATATCAATGTTCCACTACCTGCCTTAATTCCTAGCTCTTATATTGGTGATTTAAAAACTCGATTATATTACTATAGAAAACTTAATAAAATCGATTCTGAACAAGAACTTGACGAACTTGAATTTGAATTAAAAGACCAATTTGGTCAAATTCCAGATGAAGTTATTGGATTGTTTTTTCTATCTGCAACAAAAAACATCTGTCGTAAAATGGGCATTAAAGACCTTAAAACTACATCTAAAAACATTTCTTTAAAATTTATAGATAAACCTAATATAAACCCCTCAACACTACTGGCTCTTATAAAAAAACAACCTAAAAAATACACTCTCTCTCCTGATCAAAAAATTTTAATTGCTAAAGATAACCTCAAGTGGGATCAAATCTATGAAGAAATCTCGTCTTTAGAAAAAGACTTAATGAACTAACCCGAGTTCAGACTTTTTAAATCTAGTTTAACATTCTATTTTCATGGCACGTATTGATTTTAAGAATTGGAGTTTTTGTGAATATTAAAAATGAATTTAAAAATCCTCAACTTGGTGATAAAGGACTTAACCACAGACTTGAATACCTTGCTGAGGCTTTCAGTAAAAATAATGGTGAGTCTATCTCTTTTTCATGCCAAGATTGGAAATCTTCTAAGGCGGCTTATAGATTCTTTGATAATGACAACTTTCAGGCTGAAGAAATTCTCAAACCTCACATAAAACAAACGCTCAACAGAATGAATGCTCTAGATGAAAATGATATGTCTTTAATTTTACATGACTCAAGTGAAATAACTTTCTCAAAAAATAAAGTCTTTCAAGGCAACGCAGGATACTTAGGGTCCTACATAGATCATCGAAATGGTAAAGAGTACGATACACCAGGTTTAATGATATATTCATCTCTTGCTCTATGAAGTAAAAGGGGAGTTCCTTTAGGTTTAGTGAATGAAAAAATGTGGTCTCGTGATCGGAAAATTTTTGGATAGTTGGGACCTGAAGGGAAATTTAATTCAGTTAAACCACATTCTTCATAACAACTACTTTTTCACTTGGCAAACAATTTAAATACACCACATTCTCTCGCTCCCAATTCCTAATTCCTCTGCCACTCCAGCGCTCTGGCTTTAACCTTCTTGCTGCTTCATAAACTTCCTTACGCTTTTCTAATATCTCTTTATCTTTTCCTAAATGACGCTCTGATGGCGTCACAAACTTTATTCCACTGTGACGATGCTCTTCATTGTACCAATTAACAAAACTATCAACCCAGTCTCTTGCATCACCTATGCTTTTAAAAAACTCTGGATAATCCGGCACATACTTTAACGTCTTAAATAAACTTTCTGAATAGGCATTGTCATTACTTACACTCGGCCTACTAAATGAACTTGAAACTCCCAACCAATCAAGTGTTGCTAGCATCGTTGCTCCCTTCATTGAGCCGCCATTATCTGAATGTAATACTAGCTCATTTCTTTTTATTTTTTCTCTCTCACAAATCTTTTTAATTAACTCTGATGATAAATCCATACTTTCTCTAACGTGTACTTTATAACCTACAATCTTTCTACTAAACACATCCATAAACATATATAAATAATAAAACCGACCCCGCACCGAAGTTTTTAAATAAGTAATATCCCAAGAATAAACTTGATTCACTTCCGTTGCAGTCATTCCTTTTGGCTTTTGTTTAGTTTTTGGTTTTGTTCTTCCTCTATGAACTAAAAGTTTATTCTCTTTTAAAACTTTATAAAAACTTGATTCACTTGCTAAATAAACTCCATCATCTGCAAGTTTTGAAACTATCACATGAGGAGAGTCATCAACATACTTTTTTAAAGTACAGGTGTTAATGATCTCATCTTTTTCTTTATCACTTAATTTATTTTTTGGAGGCGATAAGGGTCCTTTTCTTTTATCAGTTAAAGAAAGTTTCCAGCGGTTGAAAGTTTTAATATCAATTTCTAAATCGCTGCAGGCAAGTTTAAGTCTACAGCCATTTTTAGAAGAGGTGTTAATTAATTCAAGACAAACTTCTTTGTCATCAGGACTTAATCTTCGTCCTCTTTGACCCCCCAGATCTCGTGGCTTTTTTTTAACAAGATGATTCTAGCAGACTGTTCAGCTAGAGCTTTTTCAGCTCGATTTAAAGATCTTTCTAAGTTTATTTTATCTTTCCTTAAAGTTTTAATTTCAGGATCAAGTGAAGGTCTTCCAACAGGATTTTGTCCAAGTAATTCTTTTTCAAAATTAATAAGGTCTGAAGAGTTAAGTCCATTTTCTCTAAGAAATTTTCCAAGTTCGTTTTCATTTAAAGATTGAGTTTTTTTAATAAAGTTAAGTTTGTCTTCAAGAGAGAGTTTTTTATTGCTGTTGCTGTGGGTCATAGAATTTAAATTAGCATATTTTTTCTTCCATCCATAGAGGGTTGAAGAGGCAATGTTAAGTTTACTAGCGGTGTAAGTGAGTCCTTTTTTGTCAGCGAGTAATTTTTTCACAGCGTTGAGTTTAAAGTTTTCATTATAAGTTTTATTGAGGTTATTGTTTTTCATGTGTTTTCCTTTTTAAGCCCCTGATATTGTTTAAATAAAGTGGATTTCAAAAGTTAAACTGAATTTTAAATAATTAATTTTTCTCTCAGGTCCCAACTATCCAAAAACCGGGGGTAGGCTGTAATCAATGTGGCTGCCAAATATCTCATGTCCATGAGTGGAAGCTTCGAAAAATTAAAGCTTCTCCAATAGGCTCATATGAAGAGGTGTGGATTTACTTAAAACAGCTTCGAGGGCACTGCTTAATGTGTGATGATAAAGTCAGATCAGCTGGTGTTGATTTTACTCACCCTAATTTTGAAAACTTAACTTACTCACTTGTAGAAAAAGCAGGACGTCTTTGTGAAGAGATGACTTGTGAGTCAGTTGCTAGAATTTTAAGAATGAACCCCAAGACTGTGTGGAATTTGGATCAGTACCGGATGAAGCAAATAAAACCTCTTTTAAGCTATGCTGAAAGAAAGTTAGATTTAGAGCAGATGTCATCTGATGAGGTGCACTTTAGAACTATTTTTGGAAAGAAGTCTTGTGACAAGAATACGATTAAGTTCATCACAAATTTAGTCTGTACGAAGATGAGAAAGGTGCTCTCAAATGCAATGGGCAGAAAGGGTTCAAGCTTACTTAATTGTTTAAAGGTATTAACAAAAGAGCAGCTAGATAAGATCAAGTTTTTTGCAGTTGATATGCATGATGCTTTTATTGAGGCTGTGATAGGTAAATGTGAGAATGCTAAGGTCTGTGTTGATAGGTTCCATGTTGCAGAAGGGCTAAATAATTTTTTTGATGATGTGAGAAAATTTGAGTTTAAAAAAGCTAAAGAAAATGAAGATAAGTTTTTAATGGATGTGCTAGCACCTCATAAAAGATATATTTTAGTGGAGCGTGAGAAGAATTTATCTAAAGGAGATTTTACTAAATTAGAGAGGCTTTTAGATGTGAATAAGAACATTTTTAAAGCTTCAGTTTTAGTTGAGCACTTCCATAAAGTTTTAGATCAAAAGAATGTAAAAGACTTTAGAAAAGCTCTGGTTCTTTGGTACCGATATGCAAGAGAGTCAAAATTAAAGCCCTTTTTGAAATTTGCAAAAACCTTAAGAAAGTACAGAGGTTACATTGAAGGATATATTATGTCTGGGCTCACAACAGCAGTAAGTGAAGGCTTAAACAACAAGATTAAAGTGCTTAGAAGGATGGGCTATGGTTACACAAACCCAGAGTCATTTATGCACAAAATACTGCAGCGATGTGGACTTTTAAACTCAAATTACATCAATACTTCAAGTTGGTACTGGCCACCTCAAATGAGATTGGCACAAACTACACCCTTCTAGATAACGGAGAGGCCAAACATTTCAAAGAATGGAAGCTATTAATGATAAAGAAAAGGTTTTAATTTCTCATGATTCAAGTGAGGTAGTTCTTCCAGGAACAAAACTTATCCAAGGTGGCGGTTTTATAGGTTCCTTTAAACACCCAGCTAGCGGCAAAGAGCTGACAACAAAAGGCATGATGATGCATTCCTCCTTAGCCCTTTCTAGTACTGGAGTACCATTGGGATTAGTGGCACAAAAAGTCTGGACAAGGGATATTAAAAATAAACGAACGATTAGAAATGCCGGTAAAAACTTTTCACGCGTCCCTGTGGAAGAAAAAGAAAGTTTTAAGTGGATTGAAGGCGTTAACAGCGTAGCTGCTGAATTTCCACCAGAACGGTTAGTTCATCTCTGTGACAGGGATGCTGACATGTATGAATTATTTTTCAATTGCATTAGTTTAAGTACTAATTTTGTAATTAGAGCAGTTCATCAAAGGTCGACGGTGAGAGGAAAGGTAAAAGTTTTTGATCGCGTTTCAAGAACAGCTCCATGTGGAGAATATAAGTTACATTTGCCAAAAACTCATAAAAGAAAATCCAGAATCACAAAAATAAAAGTTCGATACTATAAAGTAAAGATTTTGCCACCAATAGATAAGAGAAAAGAATACCCTCCAATTGAATTATACGTTGTTTCAGCAAAAGAGCATAGCTCGATGACCGATAGAGTGGATTGGAAACTCTTAACTAACCTGCCTGTTGATTGTTTTGAGGAAGCTTTGGAAAAAATTAACTGGTATAAAGAAAGATGAAATATTGAAGTTTTTTTTAAAACATTAAAATCAGGATTTAGCATTGAGAGAAGTCGGCTACAGCATATTGATAGATTAAAAAAATTTGTAAGCTTCACAGGTGTATTAGCATGGAAAGTATTTTGGCTATCAAAAGTTTCAAGAGAAGCCCCCAATAGTAAGTCTGACCTTTGCTTTACAAAAGAACAGCGAGCCATACTTATAAAATTTGAAAGAAATGCAGGACGGTTAAAATTGAAAATGAGGAGCAATAGTAATGATTTTGTTATTGCCTTTGCTCGGCTCGGTGGCTATTTGGCGAGAAATTCTGATCCACCACCAGGCCCACTGGTGCTTTGGAGGGCCATGGCGAGGCTTAGTGATATTCAGATTGGAGTGACTATGTAATTTGTGGGTAAAAGTCAGCCTAAAACAGACCCCCTATGAATTCTTGTGTAAAAAGTTTATTATAACTTTTTTGCAGAGATCACCTTTAAATCATCATTGACTTCAATAACCCACCCTAGTTTGCGAGCCTTTTGAACAATTTGCTTTTTATACTCTCTTAAAAGCCTTTTCTCCTCAGCGACTTTTAAATCTTCAAGCTCTAGCCGAGCACTGATTTTTTCAAATGCGTCTTTTGGTATGACCCTTGAAGGTTGCAAGCCCTGTTGTTTAAAAACATCCAGTTTATATTTTGAATTAGTATTTAAAAACTCCTCCTTAAAAACTTTATCTATACCCACAGGCCTAGGCTTAGTAAGTTTACTTTTAAAGTTTCTATTTTTTATCTGAAGCATTTGAACTTGTTCATTCACCTTATCATTCATCTCTTTCTCTAAGGATTTAATGGAAATCTGCTCATTAACCTTTGTTTTTTTTAAAGAAGAAAATAAAAAAAATGCACCAAAAAACATTAATGTTGAAAACATAGAAATAAACATAACATCTTTTATGCGAGAACTTAAAGCCATTAAGCTTTACATCGGAGTTTACACTTTAGTTCTAAAGTGTTTCAATTTAAAACAAAATACTGTCCCCTCAGAGCCAACCTCCTTTAAAAATAGATCTGAATTCATCTCTTCTGCTAAATTGCGCGAAAGTGCAAGACCTAAGCCCGCACCCCCCATATTCTTTTTAGTTGTATAAAACGGCTCAAAAATCTTATTTCTTATTTCTGTTGAAAAACCCCCTGCCCAATCCTTAACAGCAATTACAAATCCATCACCATCCAAATAAAAAGAAATAAGCACCTTCTTATTTTTTATACTCTCCTGATACGCCTGCTCTGCATTTATAATAAGATTTTTAACAATCTGAATTGATCTATCTAAATCTATTTCCACTTCATAGGCATACAAATCTTCTGGAAAACTTACACTCACATTATCAAATTCTTTTTGAATTTTATTTTTTAAAACCTTTACATCATACCAAGAAATTAAGACATCTCTTTTAGTAGAAAACACTCTTAAATCAGAAACGATTTTTTTAATATATTCATAGCCTGATTGAGCAGACAAAACAGCAGCTTTAAACTCACCTGCATCTATCTTTTTTGTTTCATTTAACTCACCCTCTAGATATTCAAGATTACCCCCTAAATATGAAAGAGAATTGTTAAGCTCATGGGCAACACTAGCAACAAGCCTAGACATATCACTAGCTCTACCACGTTCACTTCTTTCAATATCCTTGTTGAGTTCAAAAATTTTTTCCTCTAGTTTTTTTGCAATAAGGCTTATTTCATGTACTGAAGTTTCAACTCTAAACCTTCCTCCATCACGCAAAATAAACTCACTAATTTGCTCCAATGGACGAAATACCTGCCTATAATAGGAAAGATAAAAACCTAATACTAAAAACACTATTAGCAATCCAAAGTAAACCAAGTATTTTTTATAAAAACCACTAAGAACAACCTTCTTTAAATTCTTTTTTACCAAGAAGAATGTTATACCCTGAGCCAAATCTAGCCTAGACATATCAAAAGTCTTTCCTTCTAATGAAAGCTCAAATGCCTTTGCTCCCTTTGGAAAAGTTTTTTTTGAAAGTTTTTTAAGTGTTTCAATATTTTTTGTGGTGAAAACTATACCTTCATCAGACATCACAATTAAATCTCTGTCTAAACCGATTTCTAAAAATGCTTCATAGGGTATTTTTTTTTGTTCTACTAAATACCCTTGAGAAAGATGGTTATGACCCGTAATTTTTCTTTCTACTGAAATCAAGAGTCCATTTTTAGTAGCCTTATACTTTGTTTCATCGTAACCAAAATTTAACTTTCCAATACTCTCTTTTAAAAGCCCCACGCTGTCCTTAGACACCAATCCTGTTTTAAGATCTATGGGCTCCCCCATGTTATTATAAAGCCAAATATTGTCTATTCTTAAAATCCGCTTCCAATTGTTAATAAATTTATTTACTTTTTTAAAAGCACGTTGAGACAAAAGATCAATAAACTCTTCAGAACTTACATGCAAGGCCAGAGAAGTTTTCATTCTCGCCTCCTCTTCTGACAAAATGAGCTTTGCAACATGAGCCATATATTTTAAATCTTTTAAACTTGATCTAGTTAAATGCTCAGAAAAAAAAAGATTAAGTATAACGTATAAAAAACCTAGAAAAGAAACTATAAAAAGTGACATCCAAAAAAGCGCAAAAGACTTTAAAGAATATTTGTTCAATTTAGCCCTTCTTGAAAAAAAATACGGATTACATAGTAACCTGAAACAGAAAACGCAGTTGTTAAAACTATAAAAAATAAAAAAATAAAAGTTTTATATAAAAATGATTTTTTTTCTAAATTCTCATAGTCTATTTTTTTAACTTCTAACGACACCTCTTTAAGTTTATTCAAATACTCCAAAGAAAGGAGCACCCCTCCTATTTCATATTTTAATTCAGAAGTTTTTCCAGACATTTTTTTCATTACTAAATGATCAGCTTTAGATAGTTTTTTTTGAGAAAACTCGTACAACTTATTTTCATAAAAAAATGAAGAAAAAAGGGGTTCTCCTATAAAGGGCTTATCGTTCATACCCATAACTTAAATACCCAAAGTAATCTGGCTATTGACTAGCAACTTGCCTAAGCTCCTTAAACCTTGGTTGTAAAGAGAGTAAAGGCTTCCCCTTGAGATTTGAAGTGCTTCACATAAATTTTCATCTGAAATTCCACCGATCCATTTGTATAAAATAGCCAAAAATGCATCTCTTTGACAGTTCATTTTAAACTCTCTCCAGTAACTCAAATCTACACCCACAGGGAATATAAACGCAACATCAGTAAGATGAACCATTGTAGCCATTTTATCTTTTCTACGTAGAAGAAGCCCATGGATACGGTCTAAAAGAAGTTTTTGATTTTTTATTTTTACAATTTTTTTTGCCGCCTCAATGGCAAAGTGCTCTTCAAGAGTACCAAAAAAAAGTATTTTTGCCGCTAACTTAAAATTATTTTCTTCTCTCACCTAAAACCTACTAATCTATTGTTAGTTTTAAAAACTCTGGCTCATCAAGGGTTCTACCTGATCCCATCACCACACATGTTAACGGATCTTCAGCAATGGCAACAGGAAGACCTGTTCTTTCTCTTAATAAAGCATCTAAATTCATAAGCAACCCACCTCCACCAGTTAACACAATTCCGTTATCAACAATATCTGCTGCCAACTCTGGAGGGGTTTTTTCAAGAGCTGTTCTTACAGCATCTACAATTTCTGACAAAGGATCCCCTAAAGCATCATTAACTTGGACAGCTGTGATCACAATAGTTTTCGGAGCTCCAGCAACAAGGTCCCTACCCTTGACCTCCATGGACTTATCCTCATCTTTTGTATATGCATTACCAATTTTCATTTTAATATTTTCAGCAGTACGCTCACCAATAAGAAGGTTAAACTGTCTTCTTACATAGTTTACAATGGCTTCATCAAATTTATCCCCAGCCACTTTAATAGATTTACAATAAACAATTCCTCCTAAAGAAATCACTGCTACACCAGTGGTGCCACCCCCAATATCAACCACCATACTGCCCGTAGGCTCAGTAATGGGTAAACCCGCTCCAATGGCTGCAGCCATTGGCTCTTCAATTAAATAAACAGATCTTGCGCCCGCAGATTGAGCAGATTCTTTAACAGCTCTTTTTTCAACCTCTGTAATCCCATAAGGCACGCAAATTACAATTCTAGGCCTAACAAATGAGCGTTTTTGTCCCATGGATTTATCAATAAAATATTTAAGCATTGATGAGGTGACCTGAAAGTCTGCAATAACTCCATCTTTAATAGGCCGAACAGCAACAATTGAACCCGGGGTACGCCCTAGCATCTCTTTAGCTTCCTTACCAACCTTTAAAACTTTAGTGGCCGCACCTCTATGATCTTTCTGAACAGCAACAACAGAGGGTTCATCTAAAATAATACCCCTTCCTTTTGCAAAAACCAGTGTATTTGCAGTTCCTAAATCAATTGCAATATCATTTGTAAAATAATTTGATAAATTGTCCCAAAAACTCATAGTTTACCACCATTTTTTTAAAATTCATTTCACACTGGACTTAAGCTATAGTCAACATATGTCCTTTCGCCAAGAGTTTTCAAAAGCAACAGCTTTGTTAAGCTCTTTAGTCTGTAATTTAAACTGCTCATCATTTAAACCTAAATCATTTTTAAAAATTTCTCCCACTGCGGCCAAAGTTTCTTGTAAACAAGTCAAACCTTTTAACAAATACGGCACCCGCCTAAAGTAAAAATCTCTTAACGAACCACAAAAATAATAATGAATTGCAACCTTAGCCTCTAACTCTTCTAACTTTAAGCCTGGCCATCTTTTAACAAAAACAACAGCCTGTGCCCCATGCCTAAAAACAAAACTCTTACGTTCTTTAATGGACCAATTTATTTGAGCATTTTCTAAAAAAAATTTTAAAGCTAAATCATTGTTGTCTTCTGTATTTAAATCTACAAAAGGTTTACTTGAGTTTAACCCCACCCTAACCTTTTTACCCAGTTCAGTTACCTGCAAAACCTCATCAACACAATCTTTAGCCATAGATAAAAATGTTGTATATTTTCCACCAGAAATATATGTAACCTTATTTTCTAAATCAGTTTTAATCCAATGACTCCTACTTACCTTACTTTCTGAATTTGAACCATCATTCACTAAAGGCCTCACCCCAGCGTATGTAAAAAAAATATCACTGTAGTCAATTCCAACACCTGGATAGTACTCATTTAAAATATCAAGAATATAATCTACATCTTTCTTCTCTGCTCGAACAAAAGACGGGTCCCCTATAAAATCCGTATCCGTAGTGCCCACAATATCAAAATCCTCTCTTGGGATACAAAATAAAATTCTGTTTTGTCCATCTGCAGCCATTACAACAGCAGTTTTAAGATTTAGTATCTTCTTTGGAAGAGTAATATGTACACCTTTTGAAGGCCTCATCCTAGGTTCCCAAGAAGAATCTACTAATGATCCAAGCTTATCTGTCCAAGGCCCCACACAAGAAACCATATGTTTACCTGAAACTAAAAAACAACCCCCTGAAAGTTTATCTTCACAAAATATTTTACAGCCCTTATCTGATTCAAACTCTCTACACTCAACATAATTTAAAACCACCGCACCATTTTTAACCGCTGAGCGCATGGTTTCAAGAACTAAGCGATCATCATCCATAAGAGCATCAGAATATAAAAACCCTTTTTTTAAGTTTTTAGTTTTTAGTTTAAGATAGTCTTCTTTAATTCTTCTTACTGAAATACTTTCATGAAACTTAGGAGTGTTAAAGACTGCTAATAAATCGTATAAAATCATCCCAAGCTTCATCTTAAAGGGGCTCACCCTATCCCCTTTATAAATCGGCATTAAAAACCTAAGAGGCTTTACCATATGAGAAGCCATATGCAAAAGATTTTGCCTCTCATGTAAAGCCTCACTTACTAAATCAAACTCCAAATTTTCTAAATAACGAAGCCCTCCATGAGCAAGTTTGCTAGAACGAGAGCTTGTTCCCTCTCCAAAATCACCCTTTTCAATCAAACAAACTGATAAACCCCTTAAGGCCGCATCTCGTGCAACACCAGCCCCAGTAATGCCACCACCCACCACTAATAAATCAAACACATCATTTCTTAAAGCTTTTAAGTGCTCAGATCTATTTAAAAAAGATGATGTTAATTCCATACTCCACTCCATTTTCTAACCTTAACAAGGGCTTTATTTTAACCTATTTCTTACTTTAAACAAAACACACCTGAAACTTATTTCTAACCCCTATGCCTTAAAAAAACCAACTCCTTACAAATATTTTCTTTTAAAACCTAAGAAAGTACTTTTAATAAGATTTTTTTAGCTTCAACACTAAAAAGCCTATAAAATTTAAGCCTTTTAATCATGATTTTTCTTAATTCCATTGATTTTTCATGGTTTATGCTACAAAAGTAGATAATGCATAATGTACCTAAAGCCTATACTAATTTAATTAAAAAAAATATTGAGACCGCCCTAAGTGATCCAAAAACCAATCCCATTGCAGCTTTTGATGCTGACGGAACATGCTGGCTATCTGATGTAGGGCGTGATTTCTTTGACTATCAAGTAAAAGAAAAATTTTTTAAAAATAAGCCCTATACTTGGAGTGATTACAGAAAGGAGGAAAAAAAAAATACCCAAGCTGGACTTTTTTGGTTTGCAAAAACCCTTGCAGGTTTCTCAATAGGCGAGGTTCGCTCCTTTGGAGATAAATTTAATGAACAAGTTAGACCTCGCTTTATTCAACACCAAAAAGAAATCATTAGGTTTTTAATCAATAAAGGGGTTAAAGTCTATATGGTTACTGCCTCTGTAAAGTGGGCCATTGAATCTGCAGCTTTAGAACTAGGGCTGCCTCGGCAAAATATTATTGGCATTGAAGCTAAACTTGAAAATGGAATTATAACCAATAAAAAAACAGGCTATATTAGCTGGCATGAAGGAAAAGTTAAGGCTCTACTTGAGCATACAAAAGGAAAAAAACCATTTTTTGTTTCAGGAAATACAATTTCAGATATTCCCATGATGAAAACCTCAACTCATTTAAAACAAATCGTTCATTCAGCAACTTTAAATTCTTCCATTTATAATTGTGAAAATAGTGCTCTTAAAATTGCAAAAAAAAATGGCTGGCATTATATGGATTTCATAAGAAACGATTTTTTTTAATACAAGCTTTAAAAAGTTTTTCTAAAAAACATCCTAAAAAATATAGAAATTACTCATGAGATTTTTTTATAAATCCTAGACCATGGATATCAAAATAACCTTAACTAAAGTAGCAGTCTTCTTTTAAGAACAAAGCCTTCTAAAATTAGACTTAAGCAAAAACAAATAAGGCCTCCTATAACAATATAAACCCCTCCACCAAAAAACCCGCCAAAACTATCTTTTAAGGGCTAAAATTTCATCTACTTCCTTAGGAACTAGTTTAGTCATATTCTCATGACCGTGCTCTGTTACTAAGATGTTGTCTTCAATCCTTATACCTATTCCTCTTAAGTGCCCTGGAGCACTTATATCATCTTTAGGAATATAAAGACCTGGCTCTATGGTGAGACACATACCCGCTTGAAAAACGACGGCTTCATTGTTTTTTTCATAAAAACCAAGATCATGAACATCCATTCCTAAAAAATGCCCAATCCCATGGGGATAATATTTCTTATAAAGTTTGTCTTCTATATTTTCTTCAACAGTGCCTTTAAGTAGGCCTAAATCAATCATAATTTTTGTTAAAGCTTTGTCTGCTTTTTCCATAAGAAATTCAAAAGTGATGCCTGGTTTAACTAAAGTCACTATGTTTTTTTGAACCTGTAAAACTTTTTCATAAACATCTTTTTGAACTTGAGTAAAATTTGCTCCAACAGGGTAAGCTCTAGTTATGTCTCCTGCGTAGTACTCATACTCAACACCAGCATCAATTAAATAAAGCTCTTTATCCCTACACTCTTCATCATTAAACCCATAATGAAGAGTTGTTGCATTATTTCCACTGGCTGAAATTGTATTGTATGCTACGTTTTTAGCTCCTAATTTCATAGCCTCACTTAAAAAAACACCTTCAAGATAAGCCTCATTGACCCCTGGCTCTATGGCTTTCATAACTTCTATGTGAGCTTTTGCTGAAACTTGAGCAGCTTTTTTCATAAGCTTAATTTCTTCTTCTGTTTTAATAACCCTTAAACCTGCCATATAAAAATTTGGATCTTTAATTTCTTGAAGACACTGTTCTTTACGACCTTTTTTTTTCAACACCAACTTCATTGCAGATAAAACTCTTTCATCTTGTTTTGAGTCTTCACCAATTTTAAAATAAACTGATTTAACTTCCAATAAAAGATCAACAATTTTAGAATCAAAATCTGACTCTATATAGGTTTCATCAAAACCAAAGGTGGTTTTTGCAAGGTCTTTTCCAAACCTAAAACCATCCCAGGTTTCTAGAACTGAATCCTTAGGCTGAACAAAAACTACTGTCTCCGGAGTTTTTCCAGGCCTATACACTAAAATAGCGCCCTCTTCTTCAAAACCTGTAAGATAGAAAAAATTACTATTCACCCTAAATTTATAATTTGTATCATTACTTCTTCTTAAAGCATGCCCAGAAAATAAGATAAACCCTTCATCTTTTTGAGCCATACTTTTAAATCGATCTCTTCTTTGTTTAAAGTACTTTATATCTAAAAGTGGTTTTCTCATAACTTAACCCTCATATTTAGTATTGATATTCTTTTTTTAAAAACTCGGCAAGCTCTCGCCCTGACACTCTCCCTTTTCTAACTAAATCAAGAGTATTGTTAAAGTTTAAAATTTCAGAATTTACATCTATCTCTATAACTTTATCAAAAACACCATAAGCAGATTCAATCATTTGAGCAGCAAAAGTCCAGTACCAATAAACCACACCGCTTATAAAGGCTTGTTCTTTTCCAAAGAGTTTTTTGTTTTTATTTAAAACATCTATGAAAATCACTTTTTCAGCCCCCATACGCATGGCACCCTGTTGTATGGCCCTAACGTCAAATAAATACGGAGCATAGTTTTTTCCTGGATTAAATAGTGGGGGAACAGCAATACAGTTTTTTAACCCTCTTTTATCTGACAACACCAAAATGTTCTTTCTTTTTGAAAGTAGGGGGCAAGAAAATTTCCTTCTATTTTCCGCTCTTGTGCTGTAGTCTGTTAAAAGACTTTTCACTAAAGTTTCAGCTTCAAACAAGGCTCTTTCTTTAATTTTAGAACTCCAGAAAGAAGTTTCTAAAAGTTTTTTAAACTCCTTAGATCTTGAAACTTTCCATTCTAAACCATGTACCGACTTTTGATCTACATATTCAGCTGCCACTATTGCCGACCAACCCATTCCAATAATAGAATGAATAGGAATCCCTAAAGTCTTTAACTCCTTTAAAACCCCTATATGTGCAAAAGACCTTGAAGCCCCCGGGCCTAAAACTAAACTTACCTTCGGCCTAAACAACTTATCAGAAACCCTGGTTTCAAAATTTATATTCTCTTCAAGCTCAGGCTCCTCTATATCTTCAGCTCTAAATTCCTTTGGAACAGTTTTTTGAGGCTGAGTGTTTCTAAAATTCATTTTCCTTACCTGAACACAAGACATTAAAAATAAACTAAATAGAAATGTAACAAATAAACTCTTCATTGCCATCTCTCCCCCTTAAACTTGATGGAAAGTAATCTAAAATTATAGCCCCCATACTCACAAGTCCAGCTAAAACCTTTTTCTCACACTCTAAATGTATCAGTGGAAGATGAACTAAACCACCTTTTTTCACCTTCTTTTCACCTACTTCAAACTGTGGTTTTATAAGCAAAAACCCTTTAATGGGAAAATCTCTACAGACCAAGTCCTTAAGCCCTTGAAAAATTTTTAAAACAGAAATAAACGAAACATCTACAGCAAAAAAATCAATACTCCATTGGCCTTTAAGCTTTAAAAGCTCTCTAGCATCAAAAGACTCATAACAATAAACATTAGCAAGATCCCTAATACCCTTATCCACTTGATTTTTACCAACATCAACACCAACAACTACTCCAGCATTTTTTTTAAGCATTGCTTGGGTAAAGCCCCCCTTAGACTGCCCCACGTCTAAACAAGTCTTACCTGTTAAATCTAAGTTTAAGCGCTTAAGGGCTCCATAAAGCTTTTGCCCTGATCTAGCCACCCACTGTATATTAGCATCATCTATAATCTGAATTTTAGTATCTAGATTACAAAAATAACTGGCCTTTGTGACCAGATGCCCATTTACTTTAACTTTTCCCCTTTGAATAAAGTCTTTTGCCTGGGCTCTTGATCGCATTATTTTAATATTAACTAAGTACTGGTCTAAACGCATACTCTTTTCTTAATGCTTTCTTTTAAATAAAACTTCCACCAAATCATAAAAATTAGATCCCTTCTTAACATTAAGCTCCACTAATAAGCCTTGAATACTTTCTCTTTTATTTTGAATAAGACTAAGAAGGTCTGTTTTTGATAAAACCGATAAAATATTTTCTTCCTTTCGCTTGTTCTTCTTATTTTCATCAAAAAGATCATCTTGTAATTGAAAAAGTAGGCCAATTTCATGACCAAGTCTTTTTAAATTATTTATTTTTAATTTTTCTAAACTTAAAATCAAACCTGGTGATGCAACACAAAAACCAAAGAGCATTCCTGTTTTTAATAAATGAATTTTATTAAAAATCTCTTCACTTCGCTCATCTGTTAAACAATCTAATACCTGACCACCAATCATTCCAGATCCACCTAAAGATTTTGAAAGCATTAAGATTAAGCTTTTTAAAACTTCTCCCCTATAGTTTTCAGCTAAAACCTGAAACGCAAAAGTTAAAAGCCCGCTTCCAGCAAGCACTGCTGAGGCCTGTCCATATTTACCATGATGACTAAGCTTTCCCCTTCTATACACATCATTGTCCATTACTGGAAGATCATCATGAATAAGAGAGTATGTGTGTGCCAATTCAATTGCAAATGCGGCTGGGTGTAAAACCCTTCCTCTACACCCTAAATCTTCACCCATGGCTAAAAGTAAAAATGGCCTGATTCTTTTTCCTCCTGAAAAAAAAGAATACCTTAAACTGTTAAAAAAATCGGGGCTTAAAAGTTTTTTTAATTTAAAAAGCTCTTTCTCACAATAAAATTCAAAATCATTGATCATTAAATTCCTTAAGGGTTCCATCTGAAACTAATATTTTAACTTTTTTTTCAGCATCATCTAATGCCCCTTGACAATCTTTTGAAAGCTTAGCCCCTTCTTCAAAAAGCTTAATGGAATCTGTTAACTCAATATCTGAAGATTCAATTTTTTCAACAATCTCTTCTAATCTTTTAATTTTTTCTTCAAAGGAAACTTTTTCTTTAACCATATTTTTACTCTCCATTTTTTAATTTTTTTATAATTTGAGCATCCACTCCGCCCTTAAAAAATTGTACTTTTATTTTTTCTTTCACCGCCAAGGAATTAGAGTCTTTAACTATTCCCCCAGTTCTAACATTTCTAACAATGGCATACCCTCTATCTAATACTCCAAAAGGATTTAAAGCCTCTAAAACTCCAGTAGTTTGATGAAGCTTTCCTTGAAGGTTTTGGAGTTTAGTTTCTTGAACATGTATTAAATTTTTATTTAAAAAATTAAGCCTTTGCCTTAAAAAATTCCAAATATTTAAACCCCCTTTAAGCCTTAAACTATAAGTTTTTTCATTAGCCCTATAAAGCTGAATTCTTGATTCAATAGACTTTTGACCTCGAACAATGAGCTCATCAATTTTAATTCTTAAATCCAAGAGTCTTCTTCTTGGGTCTGTAAGTCTCTTACTCACATGACCAACCATAACTTTTTTATTTTTAATAAGATTACATATTCTATATTCTAAACGGTTTTTACTTTGAAAAACCTTTTCTTTAATTTCATCTACATTTTTACAAACAATCTCTGCAGCAACAGAAGGTGTTGGTGCTCTAAAATCCGCTACAAAATCTGAAATAGTAAAATCAATTTCATGACCTATTCCAGATATAACAGGAACGTTCATTGAATAAATTTTTCTAGCAAGTCTTTCATCATTAAAGCACCACATATCCTCTAATGATCCACCACCTCTACTTAAAAGTATCACCTCAACACCAGAAAGGTTTTGAGCATCCTTAAGTGCTCTAATTAAATCCACGGCAGCCTGGTCTCCTTGAGTCAGCGCCTGCACTATGGTGATTTGAGCTGCCGGATGTTTTCTTTTTAAAACATGAATCATATCCCTAACAGCAGCGCCTGTTGGACTTGTAACTAAAGCTATATTAAATGGAAGAAAGGGAAGTGGTTTTTTCTTTTCACTGTCAAAAAGACCCTCACTTTTTAATTTTAACTTTAGTTTTTCAAAGGCTTCTTGAAGATCACCCTGCCCCACAGGATCCATTGTATCACATAAAATTTGATATGAGCCCCTAGGGGTGTAAACCGTAACTCTTCCCTTTAAAATAACTTCCATACCATCTTTAGGTCTAAACTTAAGCCTTGTGTTTGAACCTCGAAACATAACTACATTGATTTGAGATTTTAAGTCCTTTAAAGAAAAATAAAAATGCCCTGATGAGTGAGGTTTAAAATTAGATATTTCCCCCTGTACACAAACTGTATGAAATTCGTTCTCAATATTTAATTTTAAAGCCTGGTTTAAATTACTTACAGAAATAGCTCCAGCCTTTAAAAGGTTTTTTTTCTCAAAACTAAACGATTGTTGACCATGGTCCATATAGCTGAACCTAGGGCCTTTTCCCCCTTTGAGCAAGCCTCCTAGCCTTGTAAAACCCCATTCTTAATGATATAATGAGCCTTGTTTGTAGGCTGAATTGAAAAAAGTAAACCCTACAAGTATATTTATCGGGAACTGTCCCTGAATGTGGTGAGCATGCTTACCTTCAGTAAGAAGCCTAAAGCGTTTATATGGTGCCCACTTTAACACTTGGGTTTACTTCATCTTCAGTCTACAATTTTTTTTAAACTACAATAATGTACGTCCTGACACATAGTTTACACTTTATACCGAAGACATTTGTTTTGTCGAAGTGGAGGTGGCGGCCGGATTCGAACCGGCGTCAACGGCTTTGCAGGCCGGCGCATAGCCTCTTTGCTACGCCACCTAATTGATGGAATAAAATAAACCCTTTTCAACCTCAAAACAAGGCTGATTTTAAACTTAATCTACTAGAAAAAAATTTTCTTTAGTCTTTTCTTCTTAATTTAAATAAGACTCTTAAAAACTGTTTTACAATAAAGCTTAGAGCTATTATAAGAATTTAAAAAGGGCGAACATGCTTCAATTGCTTATTTTAACAGGAAAACTACAAGGAACATTGCTTGATATTTTTGAAGGCTTTAAAATTGGCTTTTCAAAAAATTGTGACCTTCAAATTAACACTGATTATTTTAAAAACAATAGTTTTATAGTCAAATCTAACTCCTCTGGAATTTTAACACTTTACTCCTCTAATAAAAAACATTTAATTTCATCAGGCTCAGAAAATCTTCCTAAAATTGATTTAATCCCAGGGCTTATTTTTTCAATAAATGAAATAGGATTTTCAACCCAAGAAGCTCCCATAAAAGCTAAAATTGAAGAAGAAAAAAAACTCTTATCATTAGCTAACCTTTATAGCAACCCAACCTCTAATTCTAGCCCCAAAACACCTAAAATTAACATACTTCAAACACCTATTGCTTTTAACTTCACTCGAGGGTTTTGGCTTAACCAGTCTTGGAACATCCCCTGGCAGCCTATTTCCTTTGGCAAAGCATCAAACCTTTTTTTCTTTATAGATGAGTCCATCACCTCAGATTTAGATTTTCTTGATCTGTTTACTTCAAATAATGAACTCGTAATCTCATCTAAAATACCCAACTTTGTATCCTGTAATAAAAAGCTTATAAATGAACCAAAAAAAATCTCTGACGGGGATCTCATTGAATTTGGACAAACAGCATTCTATATTAAAATGAAATGAGTATTCCAAGAAAAACAGGCTTTGTAAAAATGCCAGATCAGACAAAAATCTACTATGAACTTTATGGTGATTCCGGCCCTATTATTGTTTTAACATATGGCATTGCTTGCCTTATGAATCACTGGCATTTTCAAATTAATGATTTTGCAAAAGACCACCAGGTTTTAACTTATGACCTTCGAGGACATCATAAAAGTGAAATGGGCCTTAAAGAAAACATAACCACTGACCTTTTGGCCCAAGATGCTGTTGAACTCCTTAAAGCATTGTTTCCTAAAAACCCAAAAGCTCATTTTTGGGGGCACAGCTTAGGAGCACCAATTTCTTTTAGGTGCGCCTCCTTATACCCTGAATCTGTTAAATCTATTGTTTTAATCAATGGTTTTTACAAAAATCCTTTTTCAGAATTTCTACCCACCGAACAATGTATAAAACTCATAGACAATTTAAATATCTTTACTAAAACAGCCCCTTCTTTATCAAAATGGCTTTGGACTAATTCTACAAACAATCCTATTTTCCACTATCTTGCAGGAGTAGCTGGTGGCTTTAATTTAGAAAGAATAAACTATAAAGACATTGAAATTTATTCAAAAGGTTTAAGCGCAATACCACTTCCAAATTTTTTCAAACACCTTAAAGCTCTTATCCATTTTAACGGCTCTTCTTATTTTGAACAAACCACCTGCCCTACTCTTATTGTAAGTGGAGCTAGGGATGGTATCACTCCCATTGGTCAAAATAAAATTCTTGCTAAATCCCTTTCTCAATCAACATTTTTAGAGTTTTTAGAAGGAAGTCATTGTACTCAACTAGACCTTCCCATTGAACTCAACTTAAAAATTAGGGAATTTTTAAGCATTTATAAAAGCAGGGCCTAAATTTAACACATTTTTAAGTTAATTTTATATTTATGTGGATAAGTATGTGGATTTTGGGGGTTAATCCAGCATGGACTTTTTTAAATCTAGATATATGACTAAAAAAAGGTAAGCGCCCTAAAACAATTAAAAACTAGATTTAACCAAATCCCTATTAAGGGAAGCAATGTTATCAAGGGGAATGTCTTTAGGACACCCAGCTGAACAAGAACCTGTATTTGTGCATGCACCAAAACCCTCTTTATCCATTTGAGCAACCATACGAGAAACCCTCATTTTTTGCTCAATTTTTCCTTGTGGTGCTTTTCCAAGGTGGTTCACTTTTGCAGCTACAAAAAGCATAGCAGAAGCGTTTTTACATGCGGCAACACATGCGCCACAACCAATACAAGCTGCAGATGTAAATGAATCATCAGAATCTACTTTAGAAAATGGAAGAGCGTTTGCATCTTGTGCATTCCCTGTTGCAACTGAAATATACCCACCAGAACTCATGATTCTATCAAAAGCAGATCGATCTACAACTAAGTCTCTTATAACAGGGAAAGCTTTAGCCCTCCATGGTTCTATAAAAATAGTTTCACCGTTTTTAAAAGCTCTCATATGAAGCTGACACGCTGTTGTTCCCCTTTGAGGTCCATGGACATCACCATTAATCACCATTGAACATGAACCACAAATACCCTCACGACAATCATGATCAAAAGCTAATGGCTCTTTTCCTTGATGAATTAAGTCTTGATTCATTACATCTAACATTTCAAGAAAAGACATCTCCTTAGAAATATTTTTAGCATTATACTCTTGAAAGTAACCCTTATGGTTTTTATCCTTCTGTCTCCAAATTTTTAATTTTAACTGTAACATCATACAATCACCCTCTACTTATAACTTCTTGTTGCCAATTCAACACTTTTAAACTCAAGCTTTTCTTTATGAAGGCTCCATTTCATACTGGTTCCTTCTCCAAGAAACTCATAAGCTGAAGCATGAGAAAACTCAGCGTCATTTCTTTTCGCCTCACCTTCTTTTGTCTGATACTCATCTCTAAAATGACCTCCACAACTTTCTTCTCGATCCAGTGCATCTTGAGCCATTAACTGACCAAGCTCTAAAAAATCTGAAACCCTTGTAGCTTTTTCTATTTCTTCATTTTTATAATTCACTTCACCTAAAATTTTTACATCATTATGAAACTCTTCTCTAAGACTTGTAATTGCACAAATGGCCTTTTTTAAACCAGCCTTATTACGAGCCATACCTACATACTCCCACATTATATGACCAAGCTCTCTATGGAATTCATCTACAGTTTTTGACCCCTTAACATTTAAAAGCTTATCAAGCTCATTTGAAACTTTTTCTCTAGACTCTTTAAATGCAGCATGATTTTCATCAATTTTCTCTAAAGTATTTGAGGCTAAATAGTTTCCAAGAGTTGCTGGAATTATAAAATAACCATCACCAAGGCCTTGCATAAGAGCAGACGCACCGAGTCTATTGGCACCATGATCAGAAAAATTCGCCTCACCTAAAACATGTAGACCTAAAACTGTAGTTTGCAAATTATAATCAACCCATAAACCACCCATTGTGTAATGAACTGCAGGGTATATCCTCATTGGAGTGTCATATGGAGTTTCACCTGTAATTTTCTCATACATTTGAAATAAATTTCCGTACTTTTCACTAATGGCATCACGACCCAGGCGTTTTATAGCATCTTTAAAATCTAAATAAACCGCCATACCTGTTGTTCCAACGCCTTTACCTTCATCAACCCTGTACTTTGCCTGTCTTGATGAAACATCTCTTGGGGCTAAGTTACCAAAACTTGGATAAACCCTTTCTAAATAGTAATCTCTTTCATTTTCAGGAATATCTAAAGGTTTTCTTTTATCATCCAATGCCTTTGGAACCCAAACACGCCCATGGTTTCTTAAAGACTCAGACATTAAAGTTAGTTTTGATTGGTAATCACCTGAGACTGGAATACATGTTGGATGGATTTGTGTGTAACAAGGGTTTGCAAAAGCGGCTCCTTTTTTATGAGCTCTCCAAATTGCAGTACAGTTTGATTGCTTCGCATTTGTAGAAAGATAAAAAACATTTCCGTACCCACCAGTACAAAGTAAAACAGTGTCTGCTACATGACTTTCAATTTCCCCTGTAATTAAATTTCTAACAGTAATTCCACGAGCTTTTTCATTAATAGTTACAAGATCTAACATCTCTCTTCTTGTATACAATTTAACAGCCCCTTTATGAACCTGCTTCATCATAGAAGAGTATGCTCCTATTAATAACTGTTGCCCTGTTTGACCTCTGGCATAGAAAGTTCTTGAAACCTGAGCACCACCAAAAGACCTATTCATTAAAAGCCCACCATAATCTCTAGCAAAAGGTACTCCCTGAGCAACAGCCTGATCAATAATATTTGAAGACACTTGGGCAAGCCTATACACATTGGCCTCTCTTGACCTAAAATCTCCACCTTTTATGGTGTCATAAAAAAGTCTTTGCACTGAATCCCCATCATTTTGATAGTTTTTAGCTGCATTAATTCCACCTTGAGCTGCAATGGAGTGTGCTCTTCTTGGAGAATCATGTATACAAAAAACGTGCACATCATAACCTAGCTCAGATAACGTTGCAGCCGCAGAAGCTCCAGCTAAACCCGTTCCCACAACTATGACTTTAAATTTTCTTTTGTTCGCAGGGTTTATAAGCCTTGTTGCAGACTTATGATTGTCCCATTTATTTTCAATTGACCCCTCAGGAATTTTTGAGTCTAACTTCATTGCCAAGGTAATCTCCTCTGTCTCTTTTAAAGACCCTCATGCCTTTATAAAAAAATCAATAAATTAAATAAATATAAAATGGTGGCAACAAAAACCCTATTGTAACTAAAACAGCATAGGCTTTTGCAATATATTTAATTTTAAAATCATATTTTACACCATTTAAACCTAATGATTGAAAACTCGAGGCTAAGCCATGTCCTAAATGGGTTCCTAAAATCACTAGAACAATTAAATACCCCCCTACATATAATGGATTTTTAAAAGACTCTTCCATTAATCTAAACAAATCTCTCATTTCAATACCATCATAGTTTGCTGGGTAATATGTGCCATATTTAAAAGTAATTAAATGCCAAACTAAAAACGCTAAAATAACAACCCCTTGAAACTGCATAGTTCTTGAAGCTAGACTTGCTCGATTTTTTTTTCCCATTACTGCATAGGTGGATCCTTTCGCTTTTTTATTTTTAAAAGCTAAAAAAAGAGCTATGACCATATGAACAACCAACATGGCTACCAGTATGACTTCAAAAAAATATATTGCCGGATTGCTGATTAAAGCGTGTGCATATTTATTATAAACTTGGGGGCCTAAAAATATGAGTAAGTTTCCTGCCATATGTATAAGCACAAAACCTGATAAGCCTAGGCCTGCAAGGCCCACCATTTGTTTCCTACCAACAGTTGAAGTAAAATAACCCATAAAACCCTTTAAACTTTAGCTTCGTTTTTATGTCTTACATAATATTCTAGGTGAAGTAGCACCATACTAGCTAATTTAAAAACTGTCATTATTAAACACAGCTTAAGAGTTACTAAATGTCCTAAACTCTTGATATTTCCTTATTTAGTGTCTACAAAATAGACTTAAGGTGGGGAGAGTGATTCATGGCTATTTTTGTATGCATAAAACAGGTTCCAGATACTGAAACCAAAATTCAATTAAACCATGATAAGTCTGGAATTCTAACAGATTCCATTAAGTGGATAATAAACCCCTATGATGAATTTGCCATTGAGGAGGCTATAAAACTAAAAGCCTCCATGGGTGTAAATGAGGTCTATGCAATTACATTGGGCCCTGAAAAAAGAACACAAAGTTCACTACGTATTGCTCTGGCCATGGGTTGTGACAAGGGGGTTAGTGTTGACTATAATGGCCCTTTAGACTCACTTACTGTTGCTAAAGCTATTCAGGCTGCCATTTTAAAAACCCATGAGCCCACTTTAATCCTCACTGGAAAATCTTCAATTGATGACAATTCACAGGCTTTTACACAACAACTTGCCGCACTTTTTAAAGTTCCCCACGGAACGGCTGTTACAAAAATAACTCCTCACCCTGGGGAAATTGAAATTCAACGTGAAATTGAAGGGGGAACACAAGAAGTTTACTCCATAACTGGTCTTTGTGTAATTGGCGCAAATAAAGGCTTAAACACTCCTCGCTACCCAAGCCTTCCAGGAATCATGAAGGCTAAGAAAAAACCTATCCATGTTTATTCCATGAGCGACCTTGGTATCAGTATAAACCCAACTCTAAGTTTCATAAACTACGAGCTTCCCAAAGAAAAACCTCCAACAAAAATTCTTTCAGGAGAAATCAACGCTCAAGTCGATGAACTCGTAAACTTACTTAAAAACGAAGCTAAAGTTTTATAAAGGAGATATTATTATGACTAGTGCATTAGTATTTTTAGAAAGCTCAAATGGTAAAATTAAAAAATCTTCTTTTGAATTAAGTCAGTGGTGTAAATCTAAAAATCTCAACTGGGAGGCTCTTTTCATAGGCAGCCTAACCAATGAGATCAAATCTCAATGTGAATCCATGGGAATATCAAAAGTAGTCTTAATGGAAACTGATTCTAGCTATAACCCCATGACTTGGAGTGAAGGGCTTTCTAACTTAATCAGTGAGAAAAACTATTCTTTTATTCTTGGATCCTCAACAGTACTTACAACGGATCTTTTTTCAAGAGCCTCAGTTTATACAAACGGTGACTATGTGGCAGACTGTACTAGCCTTTCTTTAAACGAAAATAAAATCACTCCTAAAAAACCTCTTTACGCAGGAAAATGCTCTTGCTCTGTAGAGCTTAAGGGCTCAGGGCCTAAACTTATTTTAATACGCCCTAATCAACTGCCTTCAGCCACTAAAGAGGACACAACTTTAAACATTACAACACTTCATCTTCCAAAAAACCCTTCTAACTTTTCTCTAAAACCTTCTCTTAAAGGAAACACCAATCGAGCTGATCTTACTGAAGCAAATATAATTGTTTCCGGTGGCCGGGGAATGAAAGAAGCTGCTAATTTTAAACTTCTAGAGGATTTAGCCAGTGTACTGGGAGCTACTGTTGGTGCATCTCGTGCTGTAACAGATGACGGTTGGGTTCCTCATAGCATGCAAGTTGGCCAAACAGGCAAAACCGTAGCGCCCTCACTTTATATTGCTTGTGGTATATCCGGTGCGGTTCAACATTTAGCTGGAATGAGTGGAAGCAAAGTTATTGTTGCAATTAACAACGATAGTGATGCTCCTATTTTTAAAAAATCTACTTACGGTATTGTTGGTGATCTGTTTGAAGTTTTACCAAAATTAATAAATAAATTTAAAAGCATCTTATAACACTTAAGAGTTTTATTTATGGAGATTAAAAAAACAGATAAATTTAACCCCATACTTATATGGCTCTTAGCGTTTTTTTATAAACTCTACCTTCTAACATTAAGAAAAAAAATTATATTCTCTCCTGAAGTTAAAGGCTATATCAAAAGTAAAAAACCTGTACTTATTGCTTTTTGGCATCAGGATGTAAACATTCTTTTATATATTTCATGGAGGTTTAACACTCTCTCTATTGTTTCAGATAGTAAGGACGGACAGCTTGTGTCTCAAATTATAGAAAAGCTTGGCTCTATTACGGCCAGGGGGTCTTCGAGAACAAACCCTGTCAAAGCTTTTAAGGGCTTTGTCCGACTAATGAAAACAGGAAAATACTGGGCCTGTATAGCAGTTGATGGACCAAAAGGGCCTCCTAAAAAAGCCAAATCTGGAATACTTCAAAGCTCTAGAATTTTCTCATGTCCTATTATCAATGTAAATGTTGCCTATAGTTCTAAGTGGGTTCTTAAAAAAAGCTGGGATCAAACAATAATTCCAAAGCCTTTTTCAAAGGTTATCTTTAACTTTAGTCCAGCCCTTGAAACTGTAACAAAAAGCATGGACCCTTTAAACCCTAAACTTTTGGCAAGATTAAACGAAAACATGTCTAGTAATCAAAACTTAACACTAGGTTACTTAAAATAATAATTATAAAATAAACTCTCAATCTTTTGGAGGACACACCATGATTAAACAAACTTTCTTAATCCTATGTCTTAGTTTTGGCTTCTCAGCCTGGGCGCAAACCATTGCTAAAATAGGTTCCACTAAAATTTCAAAACCTGAATTTGAAAAAAGCTATAAACAAACTCTAAACAACTCTCGTGCCTTAATGAGACCTCCAACACGTCAAGAACATTTAGAAGACATGATTCGTTTTAAGCTTGGCCTAAAAGAGGCTAAAAAATCAAAGTTGGCCGCACACCCTACTGTTAAAAAATCCTTAGAGCTTGCTCTTTACAAAGGGCTTCTTGAAATAAAACTTTCTAAAGAAATTAATAAAATTAAAGTTTCTGAAAATGAAATGCGGGCTTCTTATAAAAAAAATCCTCATATACGCTCAAGCCATATTTTTATAAGGTTTCCTCAAAACCCCACACCACAACAAGTTAAAAACATCACCTCTAGGGCAAATAAAGTATATGCTCAGATTCTTGCTAAGAAAAAAAAATGGCCAATCCATGTAGAAAATTATTCTGATGATGAGTCTACTAAAACAGATGCAGGAGATCTTGGCTATCACGGCCCAGACTCTCTTTATCCTGCATACTATGCTGTGCTTAAATCTTTAAAAATTGGTGATATTTCTAAACCCTTTCGCGGTTTATTCGGGCTTCATATTGTAAAAAAAACCCATCAGCTTTCCTTTCAAAAAGCTGATAAAAATGCCATAAAAATTACTGTATTTAATAAAAAAAGATTTAAAATCCTTAACAGCTACTTTAATAGCTTAAAGAAAAAATACGGTGTTTCTTATAATAAAGGTGCCCTTTAAGAAAACTATATTATAAAATAAAACCATGAATTGCTTACTTTATCTTTCGCTATTTTTTCTTATATCCTGCAACCTAAAACAAAATAAGCAGCCATATGTTATTAAGTATGGCTTAAAAAAAGTTCAGACCTCTGAGTTTATAAATATTTTAATGGTTCTTGGCTTTATGAAACATGGTAAGGCTTTTTATTCTAAAATATACGATTCTGTTTTTTTTGAAAGTATGAGAACTCAAACCTTAGAATACTTCATTAACAATATGTTTTACAATTCTTTATCACAAAAATATAAAATCAAAGTAACTGATTCTGAACTTGAACAATGGATTAAGACTAGAACACCTGGTTTAAAACGAGAGGATTTAATTTATATTCTTAAAGTAAACAACTTTTCTTATAATGACTGGAAAGGGGTTTTTAGAAGTCAATTTATACAAAACAAGATTTTAAAACAACTAAGCAACACCCCTAAAATACAGCCTACTAAAATGAAAAAATCTCATAAAAATGCCCTATACATGGCTGTTATCTCTTTTGAAGATGAACTTAAAGCAAATGAACAATATAAAAGAATTAAAAAAAACCTTGCACGCTTTGATGACATCTTAATAAAAAAAACTCACACTAAACTCTACTCTTGGGTGCCCACAGTGGACCTACCTTTTT
The DNA here is from genome assembly GCA_965205365.1 of Bdellovibrionales bacterium. GTDB lineage: Bacteria > Bdellovibrionota > Bdellovibrionia > Bdellovibrionales > UBA1609 > JALZUR01. The sequence goes on along the minus strand of CBDBGT010000005.1, from coordinate 296,792 downwards.
TTAAAAAAATTAAATATTTACCCTTAAACACCGTTTCTAAACCTATTCAAACCTCATGGGGATATATTTTAATTCAAATTAAAAAACGAGGAAAACTCCCTTTAAAACAAACCCATGTTGCACAGAGTCAGACCAAGTCTGCTATAAAGCCTCTTTTAGAAGACTTTAAAAAAAGTAAAAAACTACATATTAACACCAAGCTCTTATACGGCTTGAAAATCAGAAAATAGGGTTTTATACCTTTATTCGAGGTGTTTTTATGCAGTTAAAACTTCAAATTTTAACTCTCTGTCTTCTTACTAGCTCCATGGCTCAAGGAAAAATTGTTGAAAGTGTTTTAGCTGTTGTGGAAGGACGCATGATTCTTCAATCTGATGTCTTATCTTTTCGAAAAAAACTTACTAAAAAAACTCTAATAAATGAAAATTTAATTTCTCTCTTAAATCTAAATACAAAATCTAAATCAAAAATTTTAGATTATCTTATAGCAAAAAAAATCATTACCGTATTTGCACAAAAAAATTTAAACATTTTAAATATTGATGAAATTATAAACAAAGAGCTCTTAACCCTTGCCAAAAAAAATCAAATGTCTGTAAAACAGTTAACAAAAAAAATTAAATCTAAGGGCATTAACTTTGATCACTACAAAACTTTCATTGGAGAATCTTCTTTAATCCGCTCAGTTCTTGAAAAAAATGTAGTTACTCAAGTGCGGCCCACAGAAGAAGACTTTGTAAGCTATCTAAAACAAAATAATGTTTCTAGCATAGTTCCTAGTTATTTATATGATTTAGATCAAATTTTTATTTTAAAAACATCGCCTAAGGCACTAAAGCTTGCAAAAAGTATAACTAAAGAAAACTTTAAAAACTATTTTAAAACCTTAAAAACCGCGGGCACAAAGCTTGGATCTTTAAAAGAATCTGATTTATCAAAAGCTCACTCAAAAGCAGTTTTTCCCATACAACAAAACAACATCAGTTCTGTACTTACTGAGCCAAAAGGCTACCGTATTTTTTATGTAAATTCAAAGCGTAGCCGTTTTAATGTTCCCAACACTCCTAGAGTTAGATCATTACAACAAGAATACTATAACAAAAAAATTAAGCTTCAGTTTAATTCTTGGTTTAACAAAATAAAACCACAATTTTTTGTTCGTATAAATGATTAAAACATACCTAATTACACCTGGTGAATTTAATGGTGTTGGTTTAGAGGTCACCTTAAAGGCTTTAGCCTCTATACCAATAAAAGACGTTTATATCATATATACAAAAAAAGATTATTTAAACCAACACCTTAACAGCCTCTCTTTAACTTTTTCTTTTAAAAAACTTTCTAAACCAAGTCATGACCTACCTGCCGGGCTTTATTTTATAGATTCTAAAGCCTCCCCTGCAGATTGGTTTAAAAATGCCTGTTCTTTTTGTAATTTACATCAACACACCAGTGCCCTTATAACAGGGCCTTTAACTAAGGCCTCTTTTAACGATTCTAAAATTTTAGGCCACACCTCATATCTTAGATTTTTTTTTAAAGAGCTTCCTTTATTTATGACTTTTTTTGGAGAAATTTATAACTGCCTTTTATTAAACGACCATATTCCTTTAAAAAAAGTTCCTCAATCCATATCTAAAAAACAAATTGATCTAGCACTCAAACTTATTAAAAACTTTAACCCTTCTAAAGTTGGACTTTTAGGGCTTAATCCACATGCTGGAGAGTGTGGATTCATTGGAGATGAAGAGCTTTTAATACACTCCCCAATTATTTCTAAAGAAAACAACCTTTACGGCCCTCTTTCTCCAGACGAATTCTTCTCCACTGAATCATATAAATCCTATGATTTTATAATTGCCAACTATCATGACCAAGGACTTATCCCCTTTAAACTCATCAACGGCTTTAATGGTTCACAAACCACTTTAGGCCTTCCTTTTGTTCGTACTAGTGTTAATCATGGCACAGGCGAAGTTTTACACATGAAATCTAGAGCAAACCCAGCTTCTATGATACACGCCATTAAATTAGCCCAAAGACTTTTAGCTATGAAATTATTTAAGGAACAGCCATGAAGACCAACAGCTTAAAATACAATAAAGAAATCTTTAGAGAATACGATATTAGGGGAAAGTATAAAATTGATTTTGATGATTCTTTTGCCTACGCACTTGGTAAAGGATTTATAGATTTTTGTAAAAATGAAACTAATGACACCAATATTAAAATCGCTCTAGGAAGAGATGTTCGCCATTCAAGCCTTCCTCTTTTAAATGCCATGGCTAAAGGTATGAGTGATGCTGGAGCTTTTATTTTAAACCTAAATGTGATCACATCTCCTGTTTGTTATTTTTCATGCTACCACATTAAAGATCTCACAGGCTCTATTATGATTACAGGTAGCCACAACCCTCCTGAATACAATGGTTTTAAAATTTCTTTAAAAAAAAACACCTTAACTTCTGAAAAAATAAAATTACTAGAAAAGTATATTTTAAATATAGACAGTTTAGTTTTAAATGGTTTTATTAAACCCTACGACATCATTACTCCTTATATTGCAAGAATATCAAAAGAATTTAATCTAAAAAACATTCCTTTTGTTGTAGACTGTGGAAATGGAACTGCTGGTTTAATTGCTCGTAAAGCCTATAAAGCAGCTGGCCTCAACCCAAAAATACTTTTTGAAAAGCCTGATGGGGATTTTCCAAACCATCACCCAGACCCAACTTTAGAAGAAAACCTAATGGATTTAAAAAAAACCGTTCTTTCCTCAAAAGCTTGTTTCGGTGTAGGCTATGATGGTGACGCAGATCGTATCGTAATTGTAACAGAGACTGGAAAAACTGTTCAAACTGATGAACTTATGTCTATTTACGCTAAATCCATTCTTAAAAATCACCCTGGAGCTAAAATTGTTGCTGATGTAAAATGCTCTAAAGAGTACTTCAACCTCTTATCAAAATGGGGTGGAGAGCCCATTATGTGGATGACCGGACACTCTTTAATCAAAAGAAAAATCAAAGAGTTAAAATCACCGTTTGGAGGTGAATTTAGTGGCCATATTTTTTTTGCAGACCGTTTTTATGGCTTTGACGATGCTATTTATTGCAGCCTTCGTTTAATTGAAATCATACAAAATTCTAACTCTACTATTTCAAAACTTTTATCAGACTTTCCCCCCACTTTTTCCACAGCTGAACTTCGCATTGAAGTGGGAGAAAAGAAAAAATATGAGCTTGTTGAAAAATACAGAAATAAAATTAAAAACAAATGTCTGTCTCTAAATGAAATTGATGGTGTTCGTGCTAACTTTGAAAATGGATGGGCTTTAGTACGAGTTTCTAATACTCAACCTGCTATAACTCTTCGTTTTGAATCAAAATCTAAACAAAATTTAGAAGAAATAAAAAACCAAGCTTTTCACATATTAGGCCTTTAATCCGTGTTCTCACTGGGCTATTAAAGGGTATGACCCAAGGAAAGCTAGGTAGGCTTTTTAGCGGATAACCCACACTTCATGGGTCTATAGTTAACCCGAGTTCGGACTTTTTAAATCTGGTTTAACACTCTATTTTCATGGCACGTATTGTCGGTTTAAAAGGGCGGAGACAATATGCAGAGCTAATGCTCATAAAAGATTCACTATAAAGTTTTTTAAGACTTTGGTGTCTTGAGTGTTCAATATAAAACTCTTCCTTTAAAATTCTAAAAACAGTCTCAACAATATATCTTTTTCTCAGTAAAAGTTTATGAAAAAGTGGTACAAACTTATTTTTCATATTTGATTTTAAATGAGTAATCAACTTAAACACCTTTGCCCATAAGTTTTTTAAAGAGGTTCTTTTAAGATATATCCCTTATCTCCGCTTTCCAAACAAACCATCTGTAAGATTCTCTAAAGGCTTTGTATCATGGACGTTTCCTGGGGTCATAGTGAAGTTTAGGAGCTCTCCTTTATGAGAAATAATAATATGAACTTTAAAACCAAAGAGAACCAACCCATTGTTGATTTTTTACGTTTTCAAAGCCCCTTAAAGGTTTTATGGCCACTGATTCTTTTGTTGTTACAAACACTCACGGGGCTCAGAGTCTAGAATAGATATTCCTGTAATTTGATTCCATAAGTGAGTTTAGGAAAATAAAGAGTTAAGGTGTGCTGAATATTTTTAAGTTCCACAAACCTATTGTAAGACAAGAGTTTTTGGAAATAAGGTTTTAGAAATTTTTGAACATAGCCTTTTGGTTCTCTTTGATCATTCAAAGCTCCTTTTCATAGATCAGATTAAAAAATAAATACATCTTACAAAAGGCTTAAGGTGATCTTTTATTTATACAGGACTTAGATCCTTAGAAAAGTCCGAACTCGGGTTAACTAAGTAGCTGTCAACAGTGGGTTGATGAACTGACTTTTACCCACAAATTACATAGTCACTCCAATCTGAATATCACTAAGCCTCGCCATGGCCCTCCAAAGCACCAGTGGGCCTGGTGGTGGATCAGAATTTCTCGCCAAATAGCCACCGAGCCGAGCAAAGGCAATAACAAAATCATTACTATTGCTCCTCATTTTCAATTTTAACCGTCCTGCATTTCTTTCAAATTTTATAAGTATGGCTCGCTGTTCTTTTGTAAAGCAAAGGTCAGACTTACTATTGGGGGCTTCTCTTGAAACTTTTGATAGCCAAAATACTTTCCATGCTAATACACTTGTGAAGCTTACAAATTTTTTTAATCTATCAATATGCTGTAGCCGACTTCTCTCAATGCTAAATCCTGATTTTAATGTTTTAAAAAAAACTTCAATATTCCATCTTTCTTTATACCAGTTAATTTTTTCCAAAGCTTCCTCAAAACAATCAACAGGCAGGTTAGTTAAGAGTTTCCAATCCACTCTATCGGTCATCGAGCTATGCTCTTTTGCTGAAACAACGTATAATTCAATTGGAGGGTATTCTTTTCTCTTATCTATTGGTGGCAAAATCTTTACTTTATAGTATCGAACTTTTATTTTTGTGATTCTGGATTTTCTTTTATGAGTTTTTGGCAAATGTAACTTATATTCTCCACATGGAGCTGTTCTTGAAACGCGATCAAAAACTTTTACCTTTCCTCTCACCGTCGACCTTTGATGAACTGCTCTAATTACAAAATTAGTACTTAAACTAATGCAATTGAAAAATAATTCATACATGTCAGCATCCCTGTCACAGAGATGAACTAACCGTTCTGGTGGAAATTCAGCAGCTACGCTGTTAACGCCTTCAATCCACTTAAAACTTTCTTTTTCTTCCACAGGGACGCGTGAAAAGTTTTTACCGGCATTTCTAATCGTTCGTTTATTTTTAATATCCCTTGTCCAGACTTTTTGTGCCACTAATCCCAATGGTACTCCAGTACTAGAAAGGGCTAAGGAGGAATGCATCATCATGCCTTTTGTTGTCAGCTCTTTGCCGCTAGCTGGGTGTTTAAAGGAACCTATAAAACCGCCACCTTGGATAAGTTTTGTTCCTGGAAGAACTACCTCACTTGAATCATGAGAAATTAAAACCTTTTCTTTATCATTAATAGCTTCCATTCTTTGAAATGTTTGTGAGATATGTGGTTTAATTATATCAGTCTCATCAAAGCGATCATTATCAAAAAATCTATAAGCAGCCTTTGAAGACTTCCAATCTTGGCAGGAGAAGTTTATAGATTGACCATGATTTTTTTCGAAAGTTCTTGCTAGAGTCTCTAGTCGAGAGTTAAGTCTCTTGTCTCCTAGCTGTGCATTTTTAAATTCTGATGAGATATCCACTAATATGCCTTAGGTTAAATTGTTAAACCTAAAGTCTAGGGTATTTAGATCCAAAAATTTACTAGACTAGACCAAATATTTGTGGGTAAAAGTCAGGGTTGATGAAGCGCTTACGTTAAGAAGGTCAGCTATGGACTCAATAGATGAGCAAGTCAGAGAGCTGAGAAAGCTTAAAAAAGAGCTTTCTGGGTTGGTTGTGAGATAGGACGGGCTTTTCAATCAAGTCCGTTAAAAAAGGCAATTTTGTTTAAGGTTTTAAAAGTGTAAACTATTTCTCAGGGCAAACAGAATCTGGTAGAAAAATTGCTGAGAGGGACAAGACAGAGCTTGTTACTCATGGCAAAGATGGAAAAATTAGGTCTAAAGACTCATTTGGGAGCCCATATAAACAAATATCTCGCAAAAGCTCTACTTCTTCTGATTCATAGTGGTAAAAAGAGAGCTGCACTTCTTTTATTTAATACTTTGCTGTACCGCTTCGGACTGTTTTTTGAAAAATTTTCTGTTATTCTTAGAAATCATTTTTTGAGCTGTAAGAGAACAACTTTTGTATTTGCAGCAGACCTTAAAGTCAAGAACAGGATGTAGATGCCTGTCCTCCATACCCCTATAAAGTTTTAAGCGTGTATAATGCTTTCCTTTGGGAGGCTTATCACACAAGAGTTTGGCTACTTCCCGCGACGAATAATTAAGACTATAATCTGTTTTATTAATACGCCCTTTATCCACAAAGTGGTCACAAACCCTAGTTTCCGTACCACTATGGCCAGCAGCACCATAATAACGACTTCTACTTATTTTTGAAACTTTACCCTTTCTATGTTGAAATTCAAGAGACTCGTAATGCACGTGATGATCCAAGCTCGGCATATAATAACTAACTGATTTCAGCAGTCCCTCTGGGGTGCACTGAAGAGATCTGATGGGAGAGTGCTTATCAGTAATGTATTGTTTCATTCGTTCCTTTAAATGACAAAGACCATCTCCACATATAGCTAGGGTGTATACAGGAATGGCAACCGTCGCAGCAGTTAAGGCTACTGGTATAAACCATACAAATGCATTTGCCCTCGGAAAAAGCAGTTCTTCCAATGTACTTACAAAAAAATCTTTCTCTACAATCTTCTGAATTTCTTCTACAAGCTGGGAGTAATTTTTGTCTTTAACTTTGACCCTCGACCCATTTACGAACACAACTTCCTTATGAGATTGCTCTAAATTTAGTTCAATTCGAGAATGATTTCCAATGACAAGCTTGCCTTTTTCAATTTTAATTTTGGGAACTGAAAAATTCTTAAACCTATTGCGAATTAAATAAGCTTGCACCTCTTTTCGCTGTTTTTTATTCAAGGGTAAGTTTTCTGACAGTTCAAAAAGCGTCTTGCTCTGCAAAACTCTTAGGCGCACATTTTCATTAGTAAGCCTCAATTTTTCTGATCTACTGATTCCAAAAGATGGCTGACTTTCCAGCAGTAAAATTATCAAAACCCCTAAAAGTCTCATCCCTCCCCCTTATCTCATATATAGAACAATATTAAAACATAAAGCTAATTTCCACAAATAAACCTTGGTTCTCTTCTAAAATTGAGGAAATCTCCAGGACTTAAATCCTGAGGCGCTCATTTCTCAAACTAAACCTGTGACCAAGTTAAAACCTCTTTATATAAGATTTTTTTATTTCAAAGGGGGTTTTATATGAATCAAAAAGACATAGTAGAGCGTATGTTTGATCTTCAAGGATCAAATTTCATCATTAAAGATATGAAGGTTTTTAAAGATAGAATTGTTGTTGAAATTGAGCCTGATTCGACCAAAGAAAGAATCTGTTCAAAGTGTCGAAGCTTGGTTAAGAAAATTCATGACAGCAGAGAGATTAAATTAAAAGACATACCTTATGGACTTAAAGAGTGTGAATGGAGAGTGAAGTTTAACCGTGTTAAATGTGATTGTTCAGATGGCCCACAAGGTGAATTCTTATGGTTTAAGGCTGAAAAGCACAACATTACAAAAAGACTTCAAGACAATGTTGAGTACATGCTATGTTCAAAAATGGTGACTGTTGCAGACACTGCTAGAATTTTTGGTTTAAGTTATTCTGTAACTTATGAAATTGACCATGAGGTTTTAAAAAGAATGGTTCAATCTTATGAAATACCAGGCCCAATACATATAAGTATAGATGAAAAGAGTTTTAAGAGGGGTTACAGCTAGGTCACAATTATAACTGACACAGATACTAAAAAAGTTATTTGGGTGAGTAATGGCAACACCAGAGCCAGTGTGGATGAGTTTTTTATGATCTTAGGCGTTGATCGATGGGCTAAAATTGAGGCAGTCTCAAAGGACCTACATTTAGCTTTTAAGTACAGTTGTGATGATCATGTGCCGCAGGCTATGCAAGTGGCAGATCATTTTCACGTGATCCAGAGGTTAAATAAAGCAATTGATGATTGTCGAAAAGAGTTAAGTGTTGGCTCAAGATTAAAAGTTGGAAAAAGAAAAGCCATACATAGAATGAATTGGCTTCTTCGTTTTAAAAAGAAGAATTTAAGTGATAAAAAAGTAAAAAGCTTAGAGTCTTTAGAAGAAATAAATAAAGACCTCTTTAAGGCATATTTACACAAAGAACAGTTCTACAATTTTTTTAGTTTTAGACATTTTGAAGATAAAGAAGCCAATTTATTTTTAACCCAGTGGATAGTTGAAGCCTTTAAAGTAAAGTTAAAAGGTTTCACTGATTTTGCAGAATACATAGCAAGAAACACAGGGATTTTACTCAATAACCCGAGTTCGGACTTTTCTAAGGATCTAAGTCCTGTATAAATAAAAGATCACCTTAAACCTTTTGTAAGATGTATTTATTTTTTAATCTGATCTATGAAAAGGAGCTTTGAATGATCAAAGAGAACCAAAAGGCTATGTTCAAAAATTTCTAAAACCTTATTTCCAAAAACTCTTGTCTTACAATAGGTTTGTGGAACTTAAAAATATTCAGCACACCTTAACTCTTTATTTTCCTAAACTCACTTATGGAATCAAATTACAGGAATATCTATTCTAGACTCTGAGCCCCGTGAGTGTTTGTAACAACAAAAGAATCAGTGGCCATAAAACCTTTAAGGGGCTTTGAAAACGTAAAAAATCAACAATGGGTTGGTTCTCTTTGGTTTTAAAGTTCATATTATTATTTCTCATAAAGGAGAGCTCCTAAACTTCACTATGACCCCAGGAAACGTCCATGATACAAAGCCTTTAGAGAATCTTACAGATGGTTTGTTTGGAAAGCGGAGATAAGGGATATATCTTAAAAGAACCTCTTTAAAAAACTTATGGGCAAAGGTGTTTAAGTTGATTACTCATTTAAAATCAAATATGAAAAATAAGTTTGTACCACTTTTTCATAAACTTTTACTGAGAAAAAGATATATTGTTGAGACTGTTTTTAGAATTTTAAAGGAAGAGTTTTATATTGAACACTCAAGACACCAAAGTCTTAAAAAACTTTATAGTGAATCTTTTATGAGCATTAGCTCTGCATATTGTCTCCGTCCTTTTAAACCGACAATACGTGCCATGAAAATAGAGTGTTAAACCAGATTTAAAAAGTCCGAACTCGGGTTAGTTAAAGCTCTATTAGGGCGCGTCCTCAATTAACATAAGATGTTAGTATGTATTTCTAAGGAGATAGTAAACACTTTAAAAAACTAACACCTCTACATTTATAAACTTATTAACTAGGCTTAAACCAACAAAGTGGCCTTACACCATAGTTAAACCCTTCAGCTCTATTACATGTACCAATGTTGGCATCTGTATTGCTAAGCTCTAAATTAAAATCTAAATTACAAAGTGATCCAGCAAAATAAGTATCTGCCCTACACTGAGCTTTAGGGTGCTCATCACCAGTTTTTACAACAACTGTTTCATCTGGAGTAGCTAGGCTAATATATTGTTCAGAGCTTCTTGCCGAACCCTGTAATCTTCCGAAAGATAAGCCTGCAAGAGCAGCCCTTTTACACGAAGAAAAAGCAGTGTCTCGAATTTCTTGTTCATCACTGCTAGGGCCTTCTTCTTGAGGAAAACTTTGAGCACACTTTTCATTAACTAAGGCCAACTCTTTAGCCTCATAAATGGAAAGGTCCGGTGAGGCAACTTTAAGCCCTCCCTGCTGCCCCTCTAAAATAAGTTTACTCATACATTTAGACGCCGCAAAATAATCAGATTGACCTTCACTAGAAGCCCAAGACACCCACCGATTAGACATCTTAGGAGCTCCACCAAGATGGTGACCAATTTCATGACAAACAACTGCTCTCAAAGAATCTAGAGTTGAATACTCATGCCTTCCAAGACCACCATGAATATCAATATCCCAATTATCGCCCCTTTGACGAGCCAAAGCGTTTACTTTCTCACTTGCCCACAATTTATTTACTGTGAAGCTCTTACCTAGAGCTTGAAAAACTGGCGTATATACTGTTTCTATTTCAGACAATACTAACATAAACTCTTCTTGAGAAATTCCTACAAGTGGATCACCCTCTTCTAATAAGCTATGACGTACAGGTATTCTCATGTCTATATCTGTAAAACAGTTACTAGCCTCTAAATAATGACTACTTCCAAGGTTTTGTCCAAACAATAGTAATAATAAGCCAAATCCTTTAACCTTTAACATAATGCTCCCCTTATTAAATCATTTTAAGAGCTTTTATTCTTTAAAATATTATTGAACTTGACCAATAAAATAGTCTCCCACCTAACTATAAAATTTACTAATACATTTAAACTACCTATGGTTGCTGGAGTTCACCCTGACTTCAACACAGCACGGTGCATAAAATCAGGCACTTATATTTTCTCAGGGTCACTACATTTGCTCTTTAACTAGGCGAACACAGTCCTTTCCCTTAAGATTTAAAACTTGATAAATTTTCTTTAAAATAGGAGTAGTTTTAGATCCAAGCTCATAAAGTATTCCCGTACTCGAGTCCTTTAAAACACTGTACTCATCTTTATTGAGCTCCTCTTTAAGATCTAAAAAGCTAAATTTTGACTGGTTTTTTTTAATAAGTTTATTCACTCTACAAATAATTGCATACGCTAAAAAACAAATTCCAATATGAGCCTTAATTCTTTCAGGTTTCCAATGAAAAATAGGTCGCATCTTTAAATCTGTTTTATTTATTCTAAGCGCCTGCTCTATTTTCCACAGTCCTTTATAACGCTCTAAAACTTCAGCTACAGACTTAATCTTCAAGATTTGTGATGACACCATAAAAACCATCCCACTTAGCATCTCTACTAATCTTAAGCTTATCCATCTCTACATCCCCTTTAAAAGACTTAAGATACTTTTTTGTTCCATAATTGGTTATAAGCTCACCTACCTTAAGCTTTCCGTCTTTAAGATTTAGGCCTTGTGTTAAGTGTGGCTCATTACTTCCGTTTGAGTGACGACCGTGCAAATGAAATTGTTCAAGAGGTCTTGTCAGTAGTCAAACGCTGGCCAGAGATAGCTAAAAAGCTATCTATCCCGTCACGTGAAGTTGGCTTGATGAAGAGTGCATTTAAAGTTGCAGATGAATAAAAAATGTTCGCGAACATAATTGTTGCGGACACGGCGAACAAAATCTCTTAGAAGCTGTTTGAAAAGTCTAAATTCTCCTGACCATGAGATGAATCATAGCTTCACTTGATTCTGCCAGCCTTTCATAATCTTTAGAATGCCTTCTATAATTTCCTAGCCATGCAAAAGTTCGTTCAACAACCCAACGTTTTTTAACAACCTTAAATCCTGGATCCTTGTGTAAAAAGTTTATAAGGGGCCTTCCTAAACAAAAGGCGTGTAATGTTAGAAAAGAACTTAGCTAACCCGAGTTAGAATTTTTCTAAGGACCTAAGTTTTGAATAAAAGATCACCTTAAGCCTTTTGTAAGATGTGGTTGTTTTTTAAATCTGATCTATAAAAAAGAGCTTGGAAAAATCCTAACTCGGATTTACTAAAGTCTAAATTCAGATTAAATATTAAAAAACTATTTTTTTAATTCATAGGGTTAGATAGAGTATTAGAGTTTATACGATATAAAATAAATGAGGTATTCATATGAATAAAATCATTCAATTACTATTAATTACAACTACCCTATTGAGTTTAGCTGCTTGTGGATCTAGTAGTCCAGATCCTGATTTATGTGTTGGTTCTTCTTGTGGAGCTAGTCAGCCAGATCCTAATCCTAATCCAGACCCTGATCCTGATCCAGACCCTGGTCCTGATTTATGTCTTGATTCTTCTCCCACCCCAGGAACCGTGTGTAAGGGTGGAGCAATTTATCTTGGAAGCCTTAGCCCAGGTGCCACTAATGGTAGTGGAACAGATCGCTATATGACCACCCCTGGGGGTTGTGGAGATATTCCATCAGGAAGTGTTTCAGGAGGTTCGGGGATAAACTCTTATGCATTAGATGATTTTACAGTGACTTGTTCTGGTACTGATAGTTTACGTAAAAGGTGGAATGGTTCAGATGATTGGTATGATATTCCAGGGCTAGTAAACTACACATCAACTACTGGAACTGATCATGGTGAAATTAATAAAGATGCAAATTACGGTTCAGCGAATACAGATGCAATTGTTGCCATAACTTCACCGGATCAAGGGGGTTATCACCCAGCAGCAAGGTACTGTGATAAGCTTGATTATGGTGGTTATGATGATTGGCATTTACCTAACCGCTATGAGCTTAATTTAATGTACACAAATCGCTCTGCTCTTCCAGGTTTAGATAAGAGGATTATTAATGGTATATGGTATTGGTCGTCTACGGAGAACGTTACTGCCTATGCGTGGGTCCAGCGGTTTTATAATGGCAGTCAGAATATCGATGGTAAGGGCGGTTCTCACTTTGTTCGTTGTGTGCGGCGGTTTTGAGGGTTAAAAGGATTCATGAGCCCTTTAGTTCTTTTATCTTAAGGAGGCTTAAAGCCTCCTTAAGATAAACTATTTAACCCGAGTTCGGACTTTTCCCAGGATCTAAGTCCTGTATAAATAGAAGATCACCTTAAGCCTTTTGTAAGATGTAGTTGTTTTTCTAATCTGATTTGAAAAAAGGAGCTTGGAATAATCAAAAAGACTCAAATTGTAGAGATTTTTACTCTTGTTGACGACTTTATTTTAGGACTAAATTACGAACAGCGCAAACTCATACCCAGCAAAAGGAAGAGAGGTTTTCCTCCTAGGTTATCTAAAATCATCACAATCTCTTTGTTCCTCCAATTTCCTGATTTCAAAAATTTTAGAGCTTTTTATACATGGTAACGACTAAAGGAATAGTCCATAAAAAGTGCTACAAGACAACACCCCCTCCCTCAACTCTACACCTTTGTCCATATTGTCCACCCAAGTAGGGTTATTTTAAATCACAATCTAAACAAAATTTAGACAAAATAAAAAAGTTAAACTTCTTAAATATTAAACCTTTAGTCCATATTCTCATCTTAAAAAATAAATCTTTTTATTAAGCAACTGTTTTAAGGTTTTTTTGCCGACATAAACCTTTAATGACTTATTTCATCTTTATTCTATCCTTTTTTATGTTCTCAACTACTTATGCTTCTTGTTTAAAAAAAAACATAGTTAAAAACCAATTTCTTGTTGTGACACCTAAAAATATTTCTAAAAATTTTCTTGGAAAAACAGGTTTGCCTAACCTTTCCTTTAAAAAAATTTCAAGTTCTAAAAAATCGTTAGCTCTTTTAAAAACTAACAATGAAAAAAACACATATCTAATAAATTCTAATTCTCTTTCTGAAGTTAAAAAACTCTTTCCCAACGGAGAAATTCAACATAACTGTAAAGTTGATTTTTTAAGAGCAACTTCAGATCCTTTTTTAAACTTTCAAACTTGGTATTTTAATAGTCTAAATCAAGACCCTTCATCTACTTTAATTCCTTTAAGAAATATTGTTGTTGCCGTTTCTGATACTGGAGTGGATATTGACCACACTGACCTTCAAGGAAACCTTTGGACAAACTCTGCTGAATTAAATGGTTCTTTAAATATTGATGACGACAATAATGGATATATTGATGATGTTTATGGTTATGATTTTGGTGACAATGATTCAAACCCTAAGCCCACAGTTCAAGACTCCTTTATTGATTACGACCATGGAACACATGTTGCTGGACTTATTGCAGCAAGGTCTTTTAACAATAAGGGTGTTTCCAGCGTTTCCCTAAATTCTATAAAAATCATGTCTTTAAAAGGTTTTAAATCCAATGCTCCTTCAAGTATTGCTGACCTTCTTCAAACTATCTACTACGCTGTTGATAATGGAGCTAACATTATCAATGCTAGCTGGGGATCAGAAAAACTTCCTCAAGCAGCAGAAATTGCTGCAGTAAACTATGCCACAAAAAACAGTGTTGTCATTGTAGCGTCTGCTGGAAATGAGCGTATCCCTGCTTCATGGGTTGTCCCTGCAGCAATTAAAAATGTTGTTACTGTGGCCTCAATAAATTCATCAAATCAACTTTCTACTTTCTCAAACTATGGTTCTTCCATTGATTTTATTTCTCCCGGAGGAGATGGCCCTGAGCGTTCTTCAGAGTCTTTATTAAGCCTTGGTCTTGGATCTAGCTACCTTGAACTTAAAGGCACAAGTATGTCAGCACCACTTATAGCTAGTCTTATAGGTAGTCTAATGTCTCAGAGCAAATCCTTAACAGCATTTCAGGCCGTTCATGTTCTAAAAGAATCTGGAGATAAGTTTAATCTCCAGCCATACCTTCAAACAAACGATTCTCGTTTATATATCAAACCTAATTTCTTAAATGCCCTTGATTATTTAGATGAAAATCAAAATTTACCTAATATCATACCTAAGCTTGAGGAAGTAAAAAACTATGCATATTCAACAAATTTTGCAGACTCTTTAAAAAATAACGGAGGATGTTCAAACTCTTTTTCAAAACAATCTTATGTTAAAGACTCTTCTTCAAAAAGCGAACTCTCTTTTTTAAATCTTTTATTTTTCTTATTACCGCTTTTAAGAATTTTAAAAACAAAAATTAGCCTAAAATTTTAAAAGACACCACAAGCATGTAAATAACCAATGATTCAATAAGCACTAAACCAATAATCATTGATACAAACATTTTCTCTTGAGCATTTGGGTTTCTTGCAATTCCTTCCATTGCCGAAGCACAGATTTTACCTTGTGCTAACGCTCCACCAATTACTGCTAATCCTAATCCTAATCCAGCAGCAAGAGCTGCAAGTCCAGATCCACTACTTCCTCCTTCTACACTTTCTGCAAAAGCACATACACTTGGCAATAGGACTAAAAAAGCCACCCCTAAAGTTTTTAACATTCCTCTCATTTTTATTCTCCTTTCTACTTATACTTTATTAAATTTTAATGATCATGAGCAACAGACATAGATACATAAATCATTGAAAGCATTGTAAATACAAACGCTTGCATAAAACACACAAAAAAACCTAGTAGATAAAATATCACTGCACCTGGAGCAGGAAGCAATTGTGTAAAAATACCTAAAACCATATGATCACCAAGCATATTACCTTGAAGTCTTAAGCCTAAGCTTATAGGACGCACTACATGGGATATAATTTCAATGGGCAGCATCAATGGTGCAAGCCAGAGCACAGGGCCTAAAAAATGCTTTAAGTAAGAAACACCATGCTCCATGAACCCAAAAATATTATAAACTAGAAAACTAAAAATTCCGATTGCAACACCTGTGTTGATATTTTCAGTTGCCGGAGTCATTCCTGGTGCTAAACCCACAAGGTTATTAAAAAACAAAAAGAAAAAGAGTGAAGCAAATAAGGGCGTCATTTTATATCCCTGCTCACCCATCACCGATGCGCCTAAATTTCTAATAAATTCAATAAGTTGTTCAAACACTCCACGAACAGAGACTTTCCCTACAGGAACAATAGCTCCTTCTCCCCTTCCTAAAGCAAGACGTCCAATAAGACTAAAAATTATTATTGTCCCTGTGGCAACCACAGCCGTTGCCACATGGGAATTATCATGTGTTACTCCTGGTAACAACTCTGTCCAATTAAAGTTTGCCATTTTTTATTTTTTCACTACCTTTACTTAAAGCCTTACAACAATAATATACAATCATTGCCATTAAGCCCATTAAAAACCCTATAAACAGTTTTACGCTGTCTAATTTATATTTATCTATAAAAATATACAGCATAAAAATCATCAACAACTCACTTACTATAATAATGGTAACTAGGAAGGCAACCTGTTTTTTTTTAAGAGAAAAAAGAGCAAAAATTAACCCTCTTTTTGCTATAAAAAGGAGTAAAAAAATGAGTATTCCTGCAATAAAATTATACATTTATCTTTTTAATCTACCTTTTCCACCAGGCTGTTGTGCAAGTCTTTTTGTCAATTCTTCAATTCTCCACTTTAAAAGCGGATCTTTATGATTTTCTTCTTTGGCATGAAGTCTGAGTTCTTTAATGGCTTCTTTATATTTTTTCTGCTCTTCTAGGATCAATGCCAATTGCATTCTAATTCTCCATTTTTTTGATAAATTTGGATATTTATTTAAAAGTTGCTTATATTCCTTTTCAGCAAGTTCAATTTTTTTAAAATTTGTATTTGTTCTAGCTTTTAAAATTTTAATTCTAAATCTTTCTGATGGAGATAAATCCTTTCTACTTAAAAAGCTTTTAACTTCAATTAATGCTTGTTCATAATTTTCGCTATTAATATTAGCTATTAATACTGATTTAAGGTACTGCTCTCTTTCATTCTCATTTAACAAATCTATATTAATTTTTTCTAAGTAATTTAAAGCTTCAACATTATTTTTATAATTTTGAATTAAAAGTTGAGACAACATTAAAAGGACTTGATTCCTTTCCTGTTGGGTTTCAACATAAACAAGTTTTTTTTGTAAAATAGCTTTATAATAAGAAGTTTTTTTAACTTTATTCTTTATAAGTTTTTCAATTGCTGAAATATATTTTAATTTTTTTTTAAAAGAAACCTCATTCATGAGCGCATTGTCTAAAATTTGAAGGGCTTTTTTTGAATTTGTTTTAGATAAATTTTCTGCAGATTTAATAATGCGACCACTTTTATCTGAACAACCAATTAAAATAAACAAAAAAAGAAAAATTATTATTTTCAAAGTACGTGTTTACTCCTCTTCAGGCAATATGGTCATTCCTGTTACAAATTCTCCTCGGTTTAAGTTAATAATTTTTAAACCCTGGGTTGAGCGCCCGTAAATTGAAATATCTGAAGCTTTCACTCTAATGGCCTGACCTTTATTAGTCGTTATAATAACTTGGTCTGTATTTTCAACCATGGCAGCTTTAACAACTCTACCAACCTTATCTGTTATTTTCTGAGTAATAAGACCAACTCCTCCTCTAGATTGCACTCTATAGTCTTGCAACGAGGTTCTTTTACCAAAACCGTTTTCGGTAATGATGAGCATGTTTAAATCTTTATTTTTAGTAGATACAGTTGCAGCACCAACAACCTTGTCATCTTTAGAAAGATTAATTCCTTTTACACCACGAGCTGTTCGTCCCATGGATCTAATTTGCTTTTCATCAAACCTAATTGACATTCCATTTTGAGTAATTAAGAAAACATCATCCTCACCTGTGGTGAGACGAACATTGACTAAGGAGTCTCCTTTATCTGTGTTTGCAGCAAGTAAGCCGCTTACTCTTGGTTTTGAAAAATTCTTTAAATTTGTTCTTTTAATAATTCCATTTTTAGTAACAAATAAAACCTCACCTTTTTGATTTGCAAAATCTGTAATAGCCATAATTGTAGTCACTTGTTCTTCATCTGAAAGCTGAACAATATTTTTAATAGATTTACCTTTACTGGTTCTTGATCCTTTTGGGAGACTATGCACTCTTGACCAGTAAACTTTTCCTCTATTGGAAAAGACTAAAAGTGTTGAAAGTGTTCCTGTGTGAACAATGTCTGTAATAAAATCTTCTTCTACCGCTCCAGCCCCTTTAACACCTTTTCCTCCACGTTTTTGTACTCTATATTCATCAATGCCTATTCTTTTAATTTTATCTGAAGCCGTAAGAATTACTAAAACCTCTTCATTTGACACAAGGTCTTCAAATTCAAAATTATTTTCAATATCCTCAATTTCAGTTCTTCTTTTGTTGCCATACTTTCCTTTAACAAAAGTAAGCTCTTCAGATATAATGTTTAAAACCTCTTGAATATCAGATAAAATTTCTTTTAACCGTTTAATTGTCTCTTTAACCTGAGCAAGTTCTTTATTAATTTTATCTTTTTCTAATCCAGTAAGTCTTTGAAGTTTCATATCTAAAATTGCTTGGGCCTGTCTTTTAGAAAATGAAAATTTACCCATCAATCCTACTAAAGCGCTACTAGCCTCTTGAGACCCTCTAATAATCTTAATGACCTCATCAATATGATCTAAGGCTTTACTCAAACCAAATAAGATATGTTCTCTATCTTCTGCTTTTTTTAAATCAAAGAGACAACGTCTAATAACAACATTTTTTCTATGTTCAATAAACGATGCTAGTATTTCTTTTATGTTAAATAAGTGTGGTTTATTTTTACTGTCTAAGGCTAAAAGATTAATTCCAAAATTTACTTGTAGCTGAGTCATTTTGAAAAGCTGATTTAATAAAACCTGCCCATTAGTATCTCGTTTTGTTTTTATAACAATTCGAATTCCTTCTCTACTGGATTCATCTTTAATATCAGCAATTCCCTCAATTTTTTTATCACGAACAAGTTGAGCAATGTTTTCAATGAGTTTTGCTTTATTTACTTGATAAGGAAGTTTTGTAATTATTATTTCAGATCTACCTTTCTTAACATCTTCAATAATTTGAGTAACAGATTTAATTTTTATACTGCCTTTACCCTCTTTGTATGCACTAACAATTCCTCCACGACCTGTGATCACAGCACCTGTTGGAAAATCTGGTCCTGGGATATGTTGAATTAAATCGTTTATTAAAGCATCTGGGTTTTTGATTAAATATAAACATCCGTTAATAACCTCTGTTAAATTATGAGGCGGTATATTTGTAGCCATGCCTACTGCAATACCAGAGCTTCCATTAATTAAAAGATTTGGAAATTTTGCAGGAAGGATTAAAGGAATTTTTAATGAATCATCATAGTTTGGTCCAAAGTCTACTGTATCCTTGCTTATGTCTTCTAAAAGACTTTCTGCAAGCTTTGTCATTCGAACTTCTGTATATCTTTGTGCTGCAGGACTATCACCATCAATAGAGCCAAAATTTCCTTGGCCATCAACTAAAGGTTCTCTTAAAGAGAACTCTTGAGCCATTCTCACCATAGAATCATAAACAGCAGTATCACCATGTGGATGATATTTACCAATAACATCACCCACTATTCTAGCTGATTTTTTATATGGTTTATCATGGGTGTTGTTTAGATCATTCATAGCATAAAGTATTCTTCTATGAACTGGTTTTAAACCGTCTCTAACATCAGGAAGAGCTCTTCCAACAATTACACTCATTGAGTATTGAAGATAAGCTTCTCGCATCTCATTATTAATATCAATTTGTACAACATCTTTTTCTATATTCTTGTTGCCAGTTTCTTCATTATTTTCCATATTATATGTCCAATTCTCTAACTAACAACGCGTTTTCTGTAATAAATTTTTTACGAGGTTCAACACTTTCACCCATTAAAGTGCTAAAAGTTTCATCTGCTTCCATGGCGTCATTAATACTAACTTGTAGAAGCCTTCTATTTTCAGGGTTTAGTGTTGTTTCCCAAAGTTGCTCAGGATTCATTTCACCAAGACCTTTATACCTTTGAATACTTAAGCCTTTTTTTGAATATTCCATAATTGAGCTATAAAGCTCAAACATATCCTCTAAAACGTAGTTGTCTTTTTCTCCTTGAAGTTTATTTGGAAAAGAAACAAAAGCGTGAACAGAATCCCAAATTTCTTTAAGTTTTAACCAATCCTTTGATTCAAAAAATAACTTTCCTAAGGATTGAGTTTTTTTAATTCCAAAAGCATTTATATAAAAGTAAATCTTATCTTCTAAATATTCAACTTTTTCTAAAAACCCTTTTGAATTTTCATCAGCTTTCCATTCAACCTCTACAATATCTTTAATTTTATTTACATCTTTAAGATTTAATTTTAAATTTTCATTTTTTAAAAAACTAATTAAAATATTTTTATCAGCTTTTTCATTAAGTCTTTTTTGAATTTGAATAAAAGTTCTAATTTCAAAAAGAAGTTGTTTTAAATCACCTGTACTTAAAGGTTTTTTTGTTTTTTCAAAAGTTAAGTTGTCTACAGCTGTATCTAATAAAAATTCAAACAAATGATTTTCATCTTTAATATAAATCTCTACTTTTCCTCTTTTAATTTTATACAGTGGTGGTTGAGCTATATATATATATCCTTTTTTAACAACTTCTAACATTTGTCTATAAAAAAAAGTTAAAATTAACGTTCTAATGTGTGATCCATCAACGTCAGCATCAGTCATAATAATAACTTTATGATATCTAATTTTACTTGTATTAACATTGTCCTTACCAATTCCAGTTCCTAGTGCTGAAATCATCATTTTAATTTCATCATTACCAAGAATTTTATCAAACCTTGTTTTTTCAACATTTAAAATCTTACCTTTTAAAGGAAGTACTGCTTGATATTTTCGATCTCTTGCTTGTTTAGCAGAACCTCCTGCAGAGTCTCCTTCAACTAGATAAAGCTCACATAGGGCAGGATCTTTTTCTTGGCAATCAGCCATTTTTCCTGGAAGAGAGCCTGAATCTAAAGCTGTTTTACGCCTAGTAAGGTCTCTTGCATTTCTTGCCGCTATTCTTGCACGAGCTGATTCAACACATTTTTGAATTATCATTTTAGAAATTTTTGGATTTCTATCAAGCCAATCTGCAAGTTTTTCATTTGTTAATGACTCTACAATTCCTTTAACCTCTGTGTTTCCAAGTTTAGTCTTTGTCTGTCCTTCAAATTGAGGATCCATAACTTTAACAGAAACAACTACAGCTAAACCTTCTCTAATATCATCACCTTCAAGATTTGTTTTTAAATCTTTAGTTAAATTTTTTGAAGTTGCATAAGAATTAATTGTTCTTGTTAATGCACCTCTAAAACCTGATAAATGTGTTCCACCTTCTTGAGTATTAATATTGTTACAATATGAATAAATTGTTTCTGTATAAGAGTCATTCCATTGCATAGCCACTTCAACTTCAACAGAATCTTTTTTTCCAGAAAAATACACAACTTCTGAGTGTAAAGCTTTTTTCTTTTTATTAATATGGGCAATAAACTCTTTTAACCCTTCTTCAAATTCAAATATTTCTTCTTTTCCATCTCGCTCATCTTTTAAAAAGATCTTTAACCCAGCATTTAAAAATGCAAATTCTCTACACCTTTTTGCTAAAATAAGAAAATCAAACCTAATCTCAGGATCTTTAAAAATTGTTCTATCAGGCTTAAAAGTTGTCATAGTACCTGTTTCACTTGTAGGTCCTGATTCTATAACCTTTGTTGTTGGTCTTCCTTCACTATAAGATTGTTTCCAAATTTTTCCATTTCTATGAACTTCTACTTGGCATGATGTGGATAAAGCATTTACAACTGAAGCACCTACACCATGCAAGCCCCCTGAAATTTTATATGTTTCAGAATCAAATTTTCCACCAGCGTGTAAAACTGTCATAACAATTTCAAGGGCTGACTTTCCACTTGAATGCATGTCTACAGGAATTCCTCGACCTGTGTCTTGAATAGTCATTGAATCATCTTCGTTTATTGTGATAAAAATTTCTTTACAAAACCCTGCAATAGCTTCATCTACAGAATTGTCCACAACTTCCCAAACAAGGTGATGATACCCTCTTTGAGTTGTGTCTCCAATATACATTCCAGGACGTTTTCTAACAGCCTCTAGCCCTTCTAACACCTGTATAGATGAAGCTTCATAGGATTTTTGTTTATTTTCAACTGTTATATTATTAGACATTAAGCAATCCTCTTTTTAAATTATTATTAAAAACATTGCCTTTTTGCACTTTAAAGTAATTTTTTTCTAACTCCAGTTCATTTTCTTTAAACAGCTCTGTTGTAGTAACAAAAATTTGTGTTTTAAATGACTTTAAAAAAGTTAATAATCTTTCTCTTTTCTCTTCATCAAGCTCTGAAAGAACATCGTCTAATAATAAAATTGGCTTTTCATTTTTTTCAAATTTATATAAAACTTCAGCCATTTTAAGAGCTAAAATTAAACCTCTTTGTTCTCCTTGGGAATTAAAATATCTAGAGTTATTTTCATTAATATAAAATGTAATATCATGTTTATGAGCTCCAACTAAACTAGTTCCAAATCTGTACTCTAAATTTTTAAATTCTTTTGCTCTTTCTTGGTGTATATCTAAGATTTGTTTTATATCCCAATCTTTAATATTTCTATCTGATACAGAGTATTCAAACTTATAATTTAATTCATCTTTAAAAATCAATCCCAATGTTTTTTTCACAAATGGTTCTAAATCTAATAAATAATTTATTCGAGCTTGAGCTAACTTAGTTGAAAAGTTTAAATATAAAACATTTAAACTATTGTATACATCATCATTAAATTTTTGTTTTTCTTTACAATCTTTTAAAAACTTATTTTTATTTTTTAAAGCATTTTTGTATTGATAATAATAATGTTGTTGTTCAAAAGAAGATGTTAGCATTTCATCAACAAGATTTCTTCTTTTTTCAGGACCTTCTTTAATAGCAGATAAACTTTCTGGACTAAAAAGTATAATTGGAAGAATTTGTACTATCTTTGCAATAGTAACTTTTTTTCCATCAAGTAAGATTTGTTTAGTGTTTTGATTCCAAGTTATTTGAATTTCAGAATTTAAATTTTGATCTTTAATTTTAAGTTTTAATCCGTAAACGTTTTTTGAATTTAAATTTTGGTTTCTTAGCTCATTAACGTTTCCTGTTCTAAAGGATTTCCCTTTTCCTGCAATATAAATTGTTTCTAAAAGATTAGTTTTTCCCTGGCCATTTTTTCCAATAAATATATTCAAGCCTTGATTTGGAATAAATTCCAAATCTTTTAAATTCCTAAATCCTTTAGTTTTTAAACTCTCTATATACACTTTTTTTCCGTTAGTTTAAATTCTCATTGGCATTACAACACATTGGTACTTTTCATCACCTTTTGGCCTTAACAATACTGGTGAGTTTTGATCTTTAAAAGACATTTGTACCTCATTTTCTTTAATTGAAGTCAACACGTCTAAAATATATTTAGCATTAAAACCTATTTTTAAATTTTCTTCATTATAATTTACTTGAATTTCTTCTTTAGCTTCTCCAAGATCCGGAGAGTTAGAGAAAATTTTAACAGTTCCATTAGAAAAAGAAAATGTCACACCTTTT
This sequence comes from Bdellovibrionales bacterium, assembly GCA_965205365.1. GTDB lineage: Bacteria > Bdellovibrionota > Bdellovibrionia > Bdellovibrionales > UBA1609 > JALZUR01. The sequence goes on along the minus strand of CBDBGT010000005.1, from coordinate 273,495 downwards.
GATTTTTGATTAGAAACCAAAGAAATTCTTTTTAAACTAGACATTAACTTATCTTTGTTAATTATGGCATGAAGATTTAAATTTTTTGGAAGCAATTGCTTATAATTTGGATACCTACCTTCAATTAACCTAATCATTAAAATCGTATTTAAAGATTTTATTATTAATTGAACACCATCCACTGCTACCTCTATAATTTCTTTGGAATCTAAAAAATCAACAATTTTTCTAATTTCATTAAGGCCTTTACGAGGCACTATAATTCCCTCTTTAAACAGCTCTGATGGTGTAATAGCTAAGTCTTTATCAATTAAACTAAGTCTATGGCCATCAGTAGCCACCATTCTCATATTTAACGTCTTAGAGTCTTTTTTTGATTCAAACAAAACCCCGTTTAAATGATAACGAGATTCATCTGTTGATACTGAGTAAATTGTTTTTTCAATCATTTCTTTAATAGTGTTAGATGAAAAACTTATAAAATTATTGGTGTCTAGGCTTGGGAAAACAGGAAACTCATCAGGATTTATTCCATTTATGTTAAAATATAATTTTTTTTGTTCTATGGCCAATGAATTGTTTTTAAGCTTTTTAAAAGATATTTCTCCTTCTGGAAATTCTTTTAAAATATCAAATAAACTTTTTGCACTAACAACAACTTGTCCATCCTCTAAGCATTTAACTTTACAAGTAGATTTAATACTCACTTCTAAATCTGTGGCATATACAGTTAACACATTCTTACTTACTGAAAGAAGAACGTTTGTAAGAACAGGCATTGTATTTCTTATTTCAACGATGTTTTGAATTTTAGAAACAAGATTAAATATTTCTGTTCTTAAAACATTTATTTTCATTTTTAGACCTCTCTTTTTTAACACTATGACTATATATATTATAGTAGTAGTAGTAGTAGTAGCTGTGGATTGTGGATTATTTTTTTATCTCCTTAAACTCACTTCTTTTTTTTAGTTTTTTTAGTGTTGAATAAAAAACTAAAAAAGTCCCTACTTTCCACATATTTTACAATCCACATTAAAATCCTCAGGGATTTCAGGTTTTTTTCCACAACTGATATTCACACTCCTGTTAAATTGTGGATCTTTCTGTTTAAGTCTTCAATATTTTTACGTATTTCTCCATTATCTTGCTGTTGAGTTCTTATTTTACGCACAGCGCTAAGTACTGTAGTGTGATCTTTGCCACCAAAAATTTTTCCTATTTCAACTAAACTTAAATCAAGGTGCTTTTTAAGCATATACATTCCAACTTGACGGGGTATAAGAATCTGTTTTGTCCGGCTTTTAGTTTTTAAGTCAGGAATTTTAACAGTATAGTGTTGTGAAATTAATTTTAAAATATCATCTACAGTCACCGTAGACTTAGCATCATGATGGGAAAGGACTTTTTTACAAAGATCTAAGTCTATTTTGATGTTTTGAAGCTCTGAAACCATTTTAATTTTTTTAAGATTTCCCTCAAGCTCACGAATGGAACGACGAGAAATTTTAGCTATATAGTTTATGGTCTCAGTTGTTAAAAAAATAGGCATTTTTTCAACTTTATAGTTAAGGATAGCCACACGTGTTTCAATATCAGGCATTTGGATATCCGCGATTAACCCCCACTCTAAGCGTGTTCTAATGCGGTCTTCAAAGTCTTTAATGTCTTTGGGCATTCGATCAGAAGCAACAACAACCTGTCTTCCTGATTCAAGGTATTCATTTAGGGTATGGAAGAATTCTTGTTGAATAACCTCACCTTTCCCTAGAATTTGAATATCATCCATGAGTAAAACATCTGAACGTTCCCGATATTTCTTTCTAAATTTGTACATTTCTGCACGTCTTAAACAAGACACACAGTCATTAAGAAACTTTTCAGCAGAGACATAAGTAATTATTTTATCTGGGTTTTTTTCTAAAATATGGTTTGCAATGGCGTTTATAAGGTGTGTTTTTCCCATTCCTGTGGGTCCACAGATGAATAAGGGGTTATAGTCACTACTTTTAGGATTTTGAGCAATGTTATGGCAAGCAGCATGGGCAAACTCATTATTACGACCAACAACAAAATTAGAAAAAGTATAGTCTTTATTTAATAAGTCTGAAGGATGGGGGCTTTGTTTTGGCTGAGGGGCTTTAAAATCCGTAGAAGTTTTAGTGGTTTGAATAATTTTTTTGGAAGAGGTTGGTTTTAAAATTTCAATGGGTTTTATGAGAAAATCTTCTTTTTTAATTGAGGAGGGGTTATTTTTTATCTGATCTACGTTTATTTCAACGGAAAAAGGTGAATGAAAAAGTTCTTTAATTGAAGAATGAATTTCTTTTAAAAAATGTTCTGATATCCAATATTTATGGAGTTCTGTTGGGACACTGAGGTTAAAACAGGTTCCAGATTTTTGTGATTTTTGAATATCAATGAGTTTTGTTGGTTTAAACCATGTTTCTGCACATTCATTACCTGCGTGACGTTTTTGAAGGTTTTCTTTAACACTATTCCATAAAGCTTTAGACAAAATAAGATCCCCCTCATAATTGTGTATATTGTGTCTAGTATGTGCTTTAGACATTTTGCTCATAAATAGACACTGGAATTTGGAGGACTCTAATAATTCATGGCCTTCTTAGCAACAGGAATTTATTAATGAGACAGTGCGTTCGTATATATAGGGTTTATATGGAATCCAATGATCCTATATATATATTGACCTGTGGCGGTGAAATATGTTCCTATGCCCACAAGTTCATCTTAACTGATGGGAGGAATTGTGAAAAGGACGTATCAACCAAGTCGTATAAAAAGAAAAAGATCTCATGGATTTAGAAAAAGAATGGCTACTAAAGATGGGCAGGAAGTTTTGTCGCGTAGAAGGTCTAAGGGCAGAAAACGTTTAGTAATTACTATAGGAGGCAAATAGTTTTTCTAGGTGCTTTTGAACAGGTTAGAATCTAAGGACTTTAAATCTTTAAGAAAAAACGGAAGAACTTTTAAAACATCAAACTTTCTTTTTGTTTATCTTATAAAAGAGAATATAGAGTGTGAGAATTCACTAAACGTAGGGTTTACCATTACTAAGAGGGTTGGAAAAGCCTTTTTAAGAAACAGAACTCGACGTTTATTAAAAGAAGTTTTAAGACTGTATACTGCAAAGGAAAGCGTATCTTTTTTTAAACAAAGCTCAACAAAATTTAAAGTCTATTTAAACATCATTGTTCTTAAAAAATACTCTGAAAAACTTGTTTACTCAAATGTTAATGAGCAAATTCAAGATTTTTTTAATAATAGACTTTATAGTTAAGAAATTTTTTTTATTTCTTATATATGTATATAGATATTTTTTAAAACCGTTATTAAACAATAAACCTATGTGTAGATTCTCCCCATCTTGCTCAGAATATGCTGTGCAATCTTTTAAAAGATTTTCTGTAATTAAAGCATTTAAGCTTACCACATTAAGGCTATTTAAATGCCATCCCTTTGGATCCTATGGGTATGATCCCATACCACCAAAGTCTACGGAGAAAACAACATGAATAATCAAAATAAATCGTTCCTAGATTCAAACACTGTTCTTGCAATGGTTTTAACATTTATTATTTTCATTGGTTGGCAAAAATATATGGAGAGCAAATATCCAAAACCACTAAAAGGAGTGAATACTCAAGAGGTTATGGAAAAAAAAGGCTTAGAATCAAAGTCTAAAAAATTTTTTTTAACAGAAGAGGAAAATCTTCAAACCCCTACGGTGGAACAAAAAGAAATCCATTTTGAAGATGAAAACTGGTCCTTTACTATTAATTCCAACGGAATGTCTGTAGATAAGGTTATAATTAAAAATATAAATAAAGTTGCTAAAAAACCCTATGCTTTTAAAAATATAAAGCATTTTTATCAAACCACACTAGATGGAAAAATTTTAAAATTTGATTTTAAAAGAACTAGTGAAAATGAGTTTATGGGAACGGCAGTATATAAAGGCCAAAAAATTCGTAAAACAATGGTTGTTGATTCCACTAACTTTACCTTTGATGTAAAAGTTTTTTTTCAAAAAAATATTTCTTCTAAATTCTCTATAAAAGAATTAATAACGTCTAATATTCAAGAGCCTAAAAATAAGGTGTTTTTTCTTCCTGCTTTTGAAAGAAATGAGTTTTTTGTAACCGGTGAAGAAAATGAAGAACGCAAGGTTTTAACAATTACAGAAATATCACCAGAGCCTAAGCTTTACCCGTTTTCTTCAATTGTTTCAGTTGGGGATGAGTACTTTACAGCAGCACTTTTAAATAAAGGTAAAATTTCACCTACAGTGGTTTTTAACCAAAAAAAGGCTAAATTAAATGTGGCAGCAGTGTATGAGTTTACGGACTTAATAAATGTTAATGAGGTTGAGTACAAACTTTTTATTGGACCTAAGAATGTAAGAACCCTTACCAATGTGTCTTCTGATCTTGTTAATGTGATTAATTTTATGTACTTAGGGTTTCTTGCAAGACCAATTCTTAAGGTTTTAGATATTTTATATGACCTTTTAGGAAACTACGGCTGGGCTGTTGTGGTTTTAACCTTATTAATAAGATTATTGATTATGCCACTAACAACTTCATCGTTGAAATCAATGAAAAGAATGCAGGTTATTCAACCTGAACTTAAAAAAATTAAAGAAAAATACAAAAATCAACCTAAAATGATCAATCAAAAAACAATGGAAGCCATGAAAAAACATAAGGTAAACCCACTAGGTGGGTGCTTACCAATGCTTCTTCAAATGCCAATATTTTTTGCTTTCTATAGAGGCTTGAGTGAAAGTGTTGATCTTTATCAGGCTCCATTTTTTGGTTGGATTACGGATTTAAGTAAAATGGATCCATATTTTATTTTCCCTATTCTTTCTATGGTTGGGATGGTTGCCCATCAAATAGTAACGCCATCAAATATGGATAAAGTACAAAAAAGAATGATGTTATTTATGCCAGTAGTTTTTGGAATATTTTTCATAACCCTACCAAGTGCCCTTACAATTTATATGGCCATTAGTTCTTGGTTTGGGGTTTTACAACATATGCTTTTTATAAAAGAGAAGAAAGGGTAAGAAGGAGAAGTTATGGGGTTTTTAAATAAATTATTTAAGGGTAAGAAAGAAAATAAAATTGAAGCTGAACTAGAAAGGGTTTTACAAAAATTATTAGATCAAGGTGGTTTCTCATTGTCCTTTGATGTGAAGGTGTCTCCTAACGGAAAGGAGATACTTTTTGATCTTTATGGTGAAGATGAAGAGATGGTAAAAGGAAAAGAAGGAATTTTTCTAGATTCTTTACAGCTTTTTTTAAGAAGAGTTGCTCAAAACAAGTTCTTTAAAGAAAAAAAATCCATTATTGTAGATTGTGACTTTTTTCGTGAAGAAGCGGATCAATCGCTAATTAAGCTTGCAAATAAATTAAAAGGCATTTGTCTTAAAAAGAAAAAACCTATTTATTTTAGGTCCTTTCCACCAAGGGAGCGTAAGATCATACATCAATATCTTTCAGAAGATAAAACTGTAAGAAGTAAATCTGTAGGAGATGGGTTGTATAAAAAAATAAAAATCTTTCCTGCTGAAATTAAGCCTGATAAAACAAAATTAAATAACAAATCAGATAAAGATAATGAACAACAAAGCCTAGCTTAAACTATTTTAATGTCTGTTAAGATAAAACCATATTTTCAAGATATTATTTGTGCTCAAGCCACACCCCCTGGTGTGGGAGCCTTATCTCTTATAAGAGTAAGTGGGAAGGGGTCTAAGGAAATCTTAAAAAATATAATTAAAATAAGTAGTTTAGAGTCTCACAAAGCTTATTATCATAAAATTTTTAATGAAGATAAATTTATTGATGAAGTTTTGATTACGTTTTTTGAAAATAAAAAAAGTTTTACAGGAGAGGAGTCCTTTGAAATCACATGTCATGGAAGTCCATTAATAGTTTCTGATCTTATGGGGGTTTTAATGGAACAAGGGGCTCGTCTTGGAGAGCCTGGTGAGTTTAGTTATCGTGCATACTTAAATGGACGAATAGATCTTACAAAAGCAGAGGGTATTCATAACACTATTCATGCTAGGACCGATATAGCTAAGGAAATGTCGTTAAATTTATTAGAAGGTGGTTTTAAAAAACATCTTCTTAAAATAAGAGCTCTTCTGGTTTGGGCTGCATCTAGAGTTGAGGCCTCTATAGATTTTTCAGATGAAGATATAGATTTAAACCATGATAAAGAGGTTTTTAAAAAAATTAGTAAAGCAAAAGACATTTTATTTAATTTACTAGAAAGCTATTTAGTAGGAGTGGTTCAATCAAAGGGTGTTTCTATTGTACTGTGTGGTCCACCTAATGCTGGAAAATCTACTCTTTTTAATGCCTTATTAGGTGAACATAGGAGCATTGTTTTTAAAGAAAGTGGGACAACAAGAGATTATATTATAGAGACCATTAGTTTAAAAAAAAACCCTGTTCAACTGGTGGATACAGCGGGTCTTAGAGAAACGTCTAATTTTATTGAATCAACGGGAATTAAAAAAAGTATTGAACTCGCATCAAAAGCTCAACTTATTTTATTTTTAATCAGTAAGGATTCTTTAAATTTTCATGAAGACTACTTAGTAGAACTAAAAAAGCTTAAACCACCCTTAATAGTGGTTAAAACAAAGCAAGATTTAGGAGACTGGGATGTCCATTACCAGGGCCTAGAGACTGTTAAGCTTTCAGCTCATAGTGGGGAAGATATATCAATGCTTAAACAGCTCATGTTTGAAAAACTCAAACATTATTTTCAATTGAATAAGAATCTTTTTATTAAACGGCACAAAGTCTTAATTGAGGATGCTCATAAGGCTTTAGAAAAAACCCTTGATTTTAATGAACTTTCTGGTGTTGAGGACGTTGTTTCTTCATTACTGTATTCTTCCTTAGATAGTCTTCATGAGATATTGTATATTGACGATCCAGAGGTTGTTAGAGATCAGATATTTAAAGATTTTTGTTTAGGTAAATAAGGTGAGTAAAAATGTTAGATGTTCATTATGATGTTATAGTTGTAGGTGCTGGTCATGCTGGTGTTGAGGCGGCACTTATTTCTCATAAATTGGGATCAAAAACTCTTCTTATTACAAATGATATTACTAAGGCTGGTGTGATGAGTTGTAACCCTTCCATTGGTGGCTTAGGTAAGGGTCATATTGTTAAAGAGCTTGATTTATTAGGTGGAGTCATGGGGAAGATCACCGACCAAGCGGTTATTCAGTATAAGAAATTAAACGTTGGTAAAGGTCCTGCTGTAAGAGGGTCTAGGGCTCAATGTGACAAATGGATTTATGCAGCACGTGTACAGACGTTGCTTAAACAAAAGCTTGGTAGAAACTTTATTCAAGGTGATGTTTTAAAACTTATAATAAAAAACCATAGGGTTACAGGTGTTGTTTTAGCCAATGGGGTTAAGATAAATTCTAAAATTGTCATCATCACTGCGGGTACTTTTATGAGGGGTGTTCTTCATATTGGGAATAAAAGAATAGAGGGTGGTAGGCATGGTGAAAAGCCATCTGTTGGGTTGTCTGATCAATTTAAAGACCTTGGGGCTTTAGTTTTTAGACTTAAAACTGGAACCCCTCCCCGACTTTTAAAATCCTCAATAAACTGGTCAATTTTAGAATCTGAAAAAGGTGATGATGTTTATGAAAACTTTCATTTTATGAACAATACAGGTTTTCCCAATAAACGAGTTTCTTGTGGAATAACCCACACCAATGAAAAAACCCATGAGATTATTAGAAAAAATTTAAACCAGTCGCCACTATTTACAGGTGCTCTTAAAGGGGTTGGACCTCGCTATTGTCCTAGTGTTGAGGATAAAATAGTTAGATTTGCTGATAAAGACAGGCATCAAACATTTTTAGAGCCAGAGGGTTTAAACGTAGACTCAGTTTATTTACAAGGCATTTCTACTTCCTTACCTGAAGAGGTTCAGGTTGAGTTTCTTCAAACCATTAAAGGCTTAGAAAATGTTAAAATGATTAGGCCTGGTTATGCTGTGGAGTACGATTTTATTGAGCCTACTCAGCTAAACTATAGTTTAGAAACTAAGTTTTTAGAGGGTTTGTTTCTAGCTGGCCAAGTAAATGGAACTAGTGGTTATGAGGAGGCTGCTTGTCAGGGTTTGCTAGCTGGTGTTAACGCTCATTTAAAGCTAGGAAATAAGGAGCCCCTGATTTTACCAAGGTATGGGGCTTATATGGGTGTTTTAGTTGATGATTTGATTTTAAAAGGAACCAAAGAGCCCTATAGAATGCTCACTTCTCGTGCAGAATATAGGCTTTTATTAAGAGAAGACAATACTTTTGAGCGGCTATTTGAAACTTCTAAGGCATTTGGTTTACTTTCCTTAGAAGAAGAAAGGTATATTGAGGGGATTTTATTTCGTAGGAAAAAAGTTACCGAAGAGTTAAACACCATAAAGTTGTCTCCAACGGAAAAAACCAATGCTTTACTTAAAAAAATCTTTTCTAAACCCCTTAAAAAGCAAATAACAATGTCCACTCTTCTTAAAAGATCAGAGGTTAAAATTGGCAATTTATTAGAATTCGGGCTTATGGATGAGGATTACGATAAAATCTTATATCCGGTAGAGGTTTCTTCTAAGTATGAGGGTTATATTAACAATGAGCTTAAAAGAATTAAGAAGACTCAAAAGCTTGAGGCTTTAAAGATTCCTAGGAACTTTGATTATGGACAGCTTGCTGGTTTAAGTACAGAAGAAATTGAGAAACTCACTGCCATAGCCCCTTTAAATTTAGCACAGGCAAAGCAAATTAGTGGGGTCAATCCCTCTGCAATACAATATATTGCCATCCACTTATCTAAATAATCATGACTAAGAATATCCCGGCTATTCACGTACCTAAACTAAACCTTCCTCTAGAACAGGAAAGGCTTATTATTCATTATATAGAATTTCTTTTAAAGGTGAACAAGAAAATGAGTCTAACTAGTTTTAGTAATTTTGAGACATGGTTTGTTTCTCATATTGAAGATTCTGTGAAAGCCTATAAAATTTTTAAACTCCTTGGGGCGGAATATTTCATAGATTCAGGAAGTGGAAATGGGCTTCCAGGGGTTATATTTGCTATTTTATCAGGTACACCGTTTACTTTGTGTGATGTGGATGGGCGTAAGTGTGAATTTTTAAGGACAGTTTGTCATAGATTAAATTTACCTGGTAAGGTTTATTGTGGGCCTATAAAAGATTTAGCCAGTGAATTTAGGGAAAGGCTTTATTTTATTTATAGAGGACTTGGGCCTGGGGATGTTTTGGTAAATCAATATAGGTTAGCGCCCAATGCAGGGCATTTTAGGTTTATGAGTGGGAATCAGTCTCAGTTATTTAAGGGTTCTTTAGTAGAAACATATCAATTGTCAGACAAGAGTTTTCGGTTTTTAGAGGTTTCTTCTATAAAATAATTCAACATATTGTTCCACATGGAACAATAAATCTTGTTTCTAATTGTTCCACATGGAACAATATCCTTATTGGGGGGTGTATGGGTCAAGTTATCTGCCTAGCAAATCAAAAAGGTGGAGTGGGAAAAACAACCACTTCAATTAATTTATCCTCAGCCCTTGCTGAATTAGGGCGAAAAGTTTTATTGCTTGATATGGACCCCCAGGGCAACGCTTCTAGTGGTTTGGGGATTAAAAGACATGAGCAACAAAGTAAAAATTTATATAGCCTTCTCCTTGGAGAAGAGAAAATAAAAGATGTCATATTTAAAACAAATCATAAAACACTAGATATTGTTCCAGCTAATCCTGACTTAGTGGGAGCTGAAATCGAACTCATAGATATTCCAAATAGAGAATATATTTTAAAAGAAGCCGTAGAAGAAATTAAAAAAGAATATGATTATATATTTATTGACTGCCCCCCGTCATTGGGGCTTTTAACCGTTAATGCCCTTACAGCCTCTAATAGCTTTATAGTTCCCCTCCAGTGTGAATATTTTGCCCTTGAAGGACTTAGCCAGCTTTTAAATACAGCCGGACTTTTAAAGAAGAAATTAAATCCATCACTAAAAATAACAGGCATTATACTAACAATGTTTGATACAAGGAACAATCTATCACATCAAGTTGTAGATGAGATTCGATCTCATTTTAAAAATAAGGTTTTTAACACCATTATTCCAAGAAATGTAAGGCTCAGTGAGGCCCCATCCCATGGCCAGTCTGTTATTGAATATGATATGCGCTCAATTGGTGCAAGAAAATATATTGAGCTTGCTAGAGAGCTAGACTCTTCCACCTACTCAATTGGAGAAAAACCCCTACAAAAAGAGGCTCAGTTATAATGGAAAAAATAAAATCATCAAAGAAAAAAAGATTAGGTCGTGGCTTAGAACTCCTTTTAAAAGTTCCAATGGAAGAAAAAACATCAGAAACAAAACCCTTATCAAAGGTGGAGTTAAAATCACCTAGTCAGGTCATTGATGTAACAAAAACAATTCATATGGTTCCCATAGAAAATATTAAACCCAATGAAGAACAACCAAGAAAAGTTTTTAAAGAATCAGCATTAGTAGATCTTACAAATTCAATTCGTGAGCAAGGCATTATGCAGCCCATTGTGGCTATTCAAATAGCTGAAAATAAATTTGAAATTATAGCAGGAGAAAGAAGGTGGAGATCGGCTCAAAGGTGCGGCCTTAAAGAGGTTCCTGTTATACTTAAAAAAGTAAGTAGCCAGAATAAATTAGAGCTTGCCATTATAGAGAATATTCAAAGAGACAATTTAAATCCCGTTGAAGAAGGTGAGGCGTACTTAATATTGTTGAAAAAATACAATGTCACTCAAAAAGAAATTGCTCAAAAAGTTGGTAAAGACAGAGCAACCATTGCAAATCTAATTAGAATCACAGGGCTGGCTAAGAAAGTTAAGGAAAAAGTCATCACTTCTAAAATTAGTCTAGGTCATGCAAAAGTTTTATTGGCAGTTGAGGACAAGGTTGTTCAAATAAAATTAGCGGAAAAAATTGAAAGATTAAATTTATCCGTAAGAGCAACAGAGTCTTTAGTGAAAAACACATTAAATCCACAGTTTGATAAAAAAATATTTAACAAAATTAACGAGTTTAAAGATGTGCAGGATAGATTGATAAAAGCTTTTGGCACTAAGTTAAAAATTTATGGCAAAAATGGTCAAGGTAGGATTGAGTTTAGTTTTAACAGTATAGAGCAGTTTAATGATTTAACAGATAAGCTATTAAGGTAAGAGTATAGAATGAATTCAGTGATTTCTAATAGAGTAACAGGACTGCTCCAAAAGGGAACATCCTTTGAAGGAAAGTTGTCTTTTGAGGGTACTGTGCGAATTGGTGGAAACTTTAAAGGTGAGATTTTTACAAGAGACACTCTTATAATAGATGAATCTGCTTCCATAGAAGCTAATATAGAAGCAGAAAAGGTTATTGTTGCTGGGAAAGTGCGTGGAAACATCTACGCTACTAAGATAGTTAAAATGAAAGCTCCAACAAAATTTAAAGGCACAGTTACAACAAAAACTCTTTCCATAGACCATGGTGTTGTTTTTGAAGGGGCCACATATATGCCTAAAAATGACAATTGACCCGCAAAGAGCAGAATGTTAATTCCAGAAGGTATTAGGGTTTACTTATGGGTCATGGTTTTAAAAGCAAAAGTTGTTTTTTATTGATGAATTATAGATTTAAAAGGTGAGTGCAGAAATGGATATGCTTGTAAGTTTAGTGGATTCTTTAAAGTTAAACAATACACTATATATGCAGTTTTTAATATTTCTTGTGGGCTTTTCATTTTTATATTATGTCATGTTTAAGCCATACAACAAAGCAGCTCAAACAAGATATGACCGCACCATTGGGAATGAGGATAGTGCAGATAAATATGATGAGGAAATTGAACTTTTACAAAGAAAGTATGGTCAGTGTGTAAAAGAAACCAATGAGTCCATTGCATTAATTTTTTCAGACTCTCATGACCGCTTAAAAAAAGAAGTGTCTACTCTTATGCTGGAAGCACAAAAGGTGTATAAATCTAAAAAAGAACAAAAAGAAAAAAGTATAATGGCTGATTATGAAAAAGAAAGAGAAAAGCTTCCTGGGCTGAGTGTAGAAATTAAAAAGCAACTTAAAAAAGTATTGGCGGGAGCGTAAATGAGAGTAGTGGTGGTTTTGTTTATAACAATGTTATTGGTGTCTCAGGTTTTTGCTAGTGGTGGGGGAATTCCCATGGACTTTATTAAACTTCAGCTTATAAATTTTGTGGTTTTTGTTGGGTTTCTTGTTTTTCTTTCAAGGTCTAAAATTGCACCGCGTTTTAAACAAATACGTATTGATTATCTTAATAAATCCAAAGAGGCTGAGGAAAAATTAGAGCATGCTAAGAATAAAAGAGATCACCTTTTAGAGAAAATTCAAAAACTAGAAGTAAGCCTTGAAGAAAATCTTTTAAAGGCAAAAAAACAAGCCGGCATTAAATATGAAGCTAAAATTTTAGATGTTAAAAAAAATATTCAAAAAATGAGTGAAGATTTAGAAGATCAAATAAAAGGATTGAAAAGAGCCCAAGTTAATGAGCTTAAGGATCTTTTAATGGATAAATCAATACAAGGTTTAAAATCAGATCTAAGCCGTAAAGTTGATGAAAAATTATTACAAGAACTACAAAATAGTTTTATTAAGGGCATGAGAGTGTAATGGCTAAAGCAGCAAGAGAATATGCAAAAGCATTATATGGGTCATTAAACAGCTTCCATGAGAAAGAGGCCGCACTTTCTTTACTAAAAGGTTTAAGCACGGCCATGAGTGTAGACTCTAAACTTATTGATCAAATTAAATCAAAGAGCTTAAGTATTCATAGCATTAAGGCAACAATTAAGGTTTTACTAGAAAACTTTGGCGCTTCAATGACACTTAAAAACTTTTTTAATCTTTTAATTGATAAAGGCCGCATGGAACTGGTTCCTGATTTGGCAAAAGATTTTGAAAAATTAATGGATAAAGAAAATGGTGTGATTAAGGGACTAGTTAAGTCAGCTCTTCCACTTAAATCTGAGAGTAAAATAGAACTTGAAAGAAAGTTTAGTAAAAAAATGGAGAAGAAGGTTACTTTAACTTATAAGCAGGACGAGAAAGTTGTTGCAGGGGTTAAAGTTGAAATAGATGCGTTTATATTTGATGATACAGTAGAAACACATATAAAAAAAATTAAAGAAAGTTTAAATAGGAGTTGGGGTTAATGGAAGTTCGTGCTGAAGAAATTAGTCGTATATTAAAAGACCAAATTCAAAATTATGGTAAAGACCTACAGGTGAGTGAAAGCGGTACGGTTATTTCTGTTGGAGATGGTGTGGCTAGAATTTATGGCCTTAAAAACGTTATGGCAGGAGAGCTTGTTAAGTTTTCTTCTGGAGTAGAGGGCATGGTTCTTAATTTAGAAAATGAGACTGTGGGTGTTGTTGTTCTTGGTAGTGATAGACAAATCCAAGAGGGTGATTCAATTCAAAGAACAAAAAAGATTGTACAAGTGCCTGTAGGTGAAGGTCTTTTGGGAAGAGTCGTAGATATTTTAGGAAACCCCTTAGATGGAAAAGGGCCAATTCAAGCTAAAGAGCATAGACTTATTGAAATTAAAGCTCCAGGCATTATTGCAAGGCAATCTGTGTATGAACCAATGCAAACAGGAATTAAGGCCATTGATGCCATGATTCCAATTGGGCGAGGACAAAGAGAACTTATTATTGGTGATAGACAAACAGGTAAAACAGCTATTGCCATTGATACAATTATTAATCAGGCTCAAGAAAATGTTGAGTGTGTTTACGTAGCCATTGGACAGAAAAACTCAACAGTTGCACAGGTTGCTCAAAAACTTAGGCAAGCTGGCGCACTAGAATATACAACAGTTGTTGTAGCGTCAGCATCTGACCCAGCCCCTTTACAATACCTTGCACCGTATTCAGGCGTAGCAATTGCTGAATATTTTAGGGATACAAGCAAACATGCTTTGATTGTTTATGATGATCTTTCTAAGCACGCAAATGCTTATAGACAACTGTCCTTGCTCTTAAGGCGGCCTCCAGGTCGTGAGGCTTATCCAGGAGATGTTTTCTACATTCACTCACGTTTATTAGAACGTGCGGCAAAAATGTCTGAAGAAAAAGGCGGCGGTTCATTAACAGCCCTGCCTATTATTGAAACCCAGGCAGGTGACATTTCAGCCTATGTTCCAACAAACGTTATTTCAATTACAGATGGACAGATTTTTTTAGAATCAGACCTTTTTCATAAAGGCATTAGGCCTGCGGTAAACGTTGGTAAGTCAGTTTCTCGTGTGGGTGGAGCTGCTCAAATTAAGGCCATGAAACAGGTTGCAGGAACTCTTAAACTTGAGCTTGCACAGTTTAGAGAGCTAGAGGCCTTTGCTGCATTTGCATCAGATCTTGATGCTGCTTCTCAAAGTCAGCTTGCAAGGGGAAGAAGGCTTGTTGAAATTCTTAAACAGCCTCAGTACTCGCCATACAAAGTTGAAAATCAAATATGCTTAATTTATGCAGGATTAAACGGTTTTATGGACGACATTGATGTTTTAAACATTAAAAAATTTGAAACAGGTTTGATGAATCACTTAGATCAAAGGGCTTCACAGATTTTAAAAAAGATTACCGCTGAGAAAAAAATTTCAGATGAGGTGAAAGAAAGTTTAAAAGCAGTAATTACAGAGTTTAAGGCAGGCTTCACAGCTTAAGAAATAAATTATGGCTAATTTAAAAGATATTAAAATACGAATAGGGTCTGTTAAAAGCACAGAACAGATTACTAAAGCAATGAAACTAGTTTCAACTTCAAAGCTTAAAAAAGCACAGGACAATATTCAAGGCTGCCGCCCATATGCTTTTAATATTAAAAAGCTTATTAAAGATATTGCTCAATCTAAAAAAGTAAATCATCCTTTTTTAGAAGAAACACAGACTAAGCCATCAAGTGCTCTTTTTGTAGTGTTGACTTCAGATAGAGGTCTTTGTGGGGGTTTTAACAACAATGTTTCACGGTGGGCCTATAATAAAGCCAAAGAAATTGCATCAGAATATGAAGAAATTGATTTTAGCTTTATTGGTAAAAAAGGTAGAGATTATTTTAAAGCCAATGGTGTTGATTTTAAAGGGAGTGTAAGACTAAACCTTGCTAAAGAGATTAGCTATTCATTGTCTAAAGAAATTGCCAAAGATTTATTAAATTCATTTAAAAAAGGTGAGTACCATGAAATTCATATTGTTTATAATGAGTTTAAGTCTGCAATTCAACAAGATGTGGTTTGTGAAAGGCTGTTGCCTTTAAAAATGAACAACTTAAAGTCTTTAGATAAATATGAAAATAAAGACCTTATTTTTGAACCAGACCCAGAACAAATTATTGAAGAATTATTAGAAAAATATTTTATAGTTCAAGTTTATAGAGTTCTTTCAGAAAGTATTGCCTCTGAACATGCTGCAAGAATGACTGCCATGGACAATGCGTCTAATAACGCAAAAAGCGCCATTGATACCCTCACCCTACAATATAATAAAATGCGTCAAGCAGCTATTACAACAGAATTAATAGAAATCACCAGTGGTGCAGAAGCACTAAAAACATAAGGAGTCATAAAGATGGAGACAGGTATAATTAAACAAGTTATGGGTCCTGTGGTGGACGTTGAGTTTAAAGGAGAGCTTCCTCCAATTTATACAGCCTTAAAAGCCACCAATCCCACAGTGTCAAAAGAAGATGATAATCTTATACTAGAGGTGGCTCAACATTTAGGTGATGGAGTTGTGAGAACAATTTCAATGGATGGTACGGACGGTCTTACAAGAGGATCAAGGGTTTTAAATACAGGTGCTATGATTTCAGCACCTGTTGGTCCTGAGGTTTTAGGAAGAATTATTAATGTCACAGGTGATCCCATTGATGAGGCAGGTCCACTTAAAACAAAAGAAAGATTAGAAATTCATAGAGAGGCTCCTAAATTTAAAGATTTAGCCATTGAAACTCAAATGCTTATGACAGGTATTAAGGTGGTGGATCTTTTAGCTCCTTATGCAAAAGGGGGTAAGATTGGTTTATTTGGCGGCGCAGGTGTTGGTAAGACGGTTCTGATTCAAGAGCTTATTCGTAACATTGCCACTGAACACGGTGGATACTCAGTTTTTGCTGGTGTTGGGGAAAGAACAAGAGAAGGGAACGATTTATTTTTTGAAATGAAAGAGTCCGGTGTTATTGATAAAACAGCTTTAGTTTTTGGACAAATGAACGAGCCTCCTGGAGCCCGCGCAAGGGTTGCTTTAACAGGCCTAACAATTGCGGAATACTTTAGGGATAAAGAAAATCAAGACGTGCTCTTCTTTGTGGATAATATTTATAGGTTTACACAAGCAGGTGCAGAGGTGTCTGCACTACTCGGACGTATTCCCTCAGCAGTGGGCTATCAGCCAACACTTGCTACAGAAATGGGTGCACTACAAGAGCGTATTACATCTACAAAATCTGGCTCAATTACGTCTGTACAAGCTGTTTATGTTCCTGCCGATGATTATACAGATCCAGCACCAGCAACAGTGTTTTCACACCTAGATGCCACAACAAACCTAGATAGAGACATTGCTGCACTTGGTATTTATCCTGCCGTTCACCCACTTAACTCAACATCTAGGATTTTAGATCCTGCCATAGTTGGTGAAGATCACTACAATACTGCACGTGATGTCCAGTCTCTTTTACAAAAATATAAAGAACTACAAGATATTATTGCCATTTTAGGTATGGATGAGTTAAGCGAAGAAGATAAGACCGTTGTTGCAAGAGCAAGAAGGGTTCAAAAATTCTTATCTCAACCGTTTTTTGTTGCTGAACAATTTACCGGTATGCCAGGTGCATATATTGATATTAAAGATACTGTTAAAGGCTTTAGGGAAATTCTTCATGGAAAACACGACACTGTTCCCGAGCAGGCTTTTTACCTTGTTGGAACCATTGAAGATGCTTTAAAAAAAGCTAAAACTCTTTCTTAAAATTTAAAAGTTAGGAAATAAAATGGATAGTTTACAACTTACATTGGTGACACCTTTAAAAAAGATACTTGAATGTGTTGATGTTACAGAAATAAAAGTGCCAGCTAAAAAGGGTCAACTCACAATTTACCCTGAACATTCACCATTGGTGACTACTTTAGAAACAGGAATTTTATCCTATATTGAAAAAGGCCAATCTGAGGTTAAAAGAGCAGTGCTCACCTGGGGTTATTGTGAAGTGATAAACAGTGAAGTAAGGCTACTTGCAGAAACAGTTCAAACTCCTAATGAGATTGATATTCAAAGCGCTGAAAGGATTAAAATAGATGCTCAAAAAAGTTTAGCATCAAACAAACTAAGTCCTAAAGAGGTTAAAGAGGCTCAAGCTCGGCTTAGAAAAGCGGAAGCTGAAATAAAGCTGTTGGCTATAGAAGTTAAAACCCACTAGATTTAACAGATTAAAATTACTTTTTACTTAAAAGATAGGTCGGCTAAGAAAGTCTTTATTTGTGTGTTTAAACCATAAGATCTTGTGTAAGAATTTATCACCTTGGCTTGATTCGGGTTTTTAGGTTTTACTAAGTTTGGATCAGTGGAGTTTAAAATAATAAAATTATTAGAAGTGGTTTGAGATAAGATAGAGTTTATTTTACTTGCTGTCTTTGCTCCTGATAAATGAAGAACACAAGTTTTTTTTCGGCATATAAAGTTGATAGATTTTATTGAAGACAAAAGCAGTGAGGAGTGATTCTTACCTTTAAAGTTTTGTCTAAAAAATCTATCTGAACTAAAATAGTGATACTTATTTAAATAGGCGGGTGTTCTTAAAACAATTTTAGAATTTTTTTTATTTAGTAAGTAAGCAGATATTTTAGAATTTAAGGCACGAGTGAATTTTAAGGACCCATGGGTAGTAAATTTTAAAGCACTTTTTTTTAAAGAATTGTGTTTCTTTTTTAATTTATAAAGTCTTGCTAGGGATTCTTTAAGGCGAGTTTTAAATTCTGGTTGGTTAAGCTTACTTTTAAAAAAATTAAGAGAAGAATTTAACTTCTTACCAGACCAGCCAATTAAAATAAGATCATGTCCAGACATAAAACTTTTGTAAGCAGCTTCCTCAAAAGTGGCGTTGATTTTAGCCCCCTTCATTTCAAGATCATCGGTAATGGCAACCTGGTCTTTAGAGGTGGTTGCTCTTAAAAGTTTAAGAGCCTTAGGAGAGTAGGTAACAATACCGTAATCCTTATTATTTAAAATGAGTTGAGTATGTGAGGTCATGACAAAAAATGGAATACCAGCATGACTATGTTTTCTATAAGGAAGCCAGTCATTTTTAGAGATTTTAGAGTAGGTGGTTTTTTTAATAGAAAGGTTTTTATGAGGGTCAGTTTTTACACCGCCAAGTCCAGGAAAATGTTTTAAGGTGGGAATTACTCCACTGGCAAGCATTCCTTGTGATAATTGTAAGGACATATTAGAAACAACTCTAGATTTTGAACTTAGTGAACGAGTTGAAATAAAATTTAATGAAGATTCTGATTGAAGATCTACAACAGGAGCAAGGTTTGAAGCGATGCCGAGGTTAGAAAGTAAAGATCCATAGGCTTGTCCTAGATAATTTGCGATTTTTTTACTATTAAGCATTCCAACAGATAAAGGTGTGGGAGCGTCATAAGGTGTTCCGATTCTCACAACATCGCCACCTTCTTGGTCAGTAAAGGTAAAGGGTTTAATATGAGTAGAGGCCGTAATGTCACTATGAAGTTTTAAGAATTGAGCAGAGTTTTTAAAATTTCTTTTAAAATAAATAATCCCACCAAGAGGCCATTTTTTTAAAAGTTTTTTTTCATTCTTTGTAAGAAAAGTTTTTCTAATTCCAGTAACAAAGATTTGAGCTATTTTTTCATTTTCTGAAAGAGATTCATACCAAGATTTAAAGGTTTTTGTTGATATTTCTTTAGAAAAAGCATTGCAGTTAAGGAGACAAATACTGATAATAAGTAGAGATGGAGTTTTCATATGGAATTTATCGGAATAAATGCAGATAAATTAGCTGATCCATGGACTAGAATAAAAGGAGAGCATAGTGAGATTTTCTTATTTTTTACTGGCTTTAGTGGTGTGGACCACGGTTTCTTTTCATGATTTATTTGCAGTAGAAAAAAAAGTTCGTATGGAGGCCCCATTTAGATACCAAAAAGGTAAAGATGGTAAAATTAAACTTATGAGTGCCTCTTATCGACAAAGACGGCCTAGCTGGGGTAAGAGATTAAGCTTTGCACTAAGCTCTGGTCTTCAAACCCATAGAGAGGGTTTAAAAAGTAAAGGAATTCCACTTCAGTTAGATTTTGCTATGAATAGAAATTTTAAGTATTTTTCTATTGGTCCAGAGGTTGGTTATTTTAAATCAACCATTCTAAATGCATGTAATAATGAAATTAATTTCTCAGGTATAACGGCTGGTGGAGGCTTATATTTAGATGGTCTTTTTAAAGCACCATATGTTGTGCCCATTGTAAGTGTGGGGGCTATATTTCCTACTATTAAGGTACAGACAGCAGATGTGTCCTGTGTTGTTACTGGTGAAAAAGACTTAGAGGCAAATCAGTATGCCATGTATTATCGTGTAGGGTTTTTATTAGGACTTAACTGGTTAGATGAGGTTCTTGCAGGCAAAGCATTAAGTGATTATGGACTTCAGAATTCATTTTTGTATTTAGCTGTGAGGCAAATTCCGTCTACTTCAGATGTTGAAACAGCTGATATAGGAACTAAAGTGTATTTTGAGTATGGTCTTCAGTTAGAGTTTTAGGTTAAGATTTTAAGTGGTGGTGTTTAAAATGCATTTTTAGGTAGGCTTTTTTCTCCAATTTCTAATGCTGGTTTCAGTAGTTCCTAGATCTCTTGATTCCTGGCTGTTTCCAACTCTATTTGTCAATTCAACAGCTTCTTCTTTAAATTCTTCTGAAAAAATATTGTATTTTTTTCTAGGCTTTATAGTCTTTTCCTTTTTCTCCATGCCTTTTTACCTCTTCTTTTAGGTTTAATTCGCACTTAAAAAACTGTCCAGTATTTTTGGGGAGGTCCAGTTTTTGAATCATCGTATAAAAATTATGGTTCACCATGTATTTATGAGGAGTTAAAAGATAAAGAGATTTTCGTGAGTGAGAATACAGTTGTAAAAAGAGTTTAAATTTTCCTGAACGCCTTGAGCAGTTTTTGATATCTATTCCTGACTTCGATAGTCCTCTAAGACTACCCCTATTTTAAAGAAAAATTACCAGGCTTTAAACCTTAAGGGAAAGAACTGCGTTCGCTTAGTTAAAGAGCAAATGTAGTGACCCTAGTAAAATATAAGTGCTTGATTTTATTCATTTTATGCACCGTGTTGTGTCGAAGTCAGGATAAATACGCTCTTAATGGTTTTAACTACTTAGCCTAATGGCAACAAATTAAGGAAAGAGGGCATTTATTGTACATTTTTTAGTAAAATATACACTTATTTAATTAATAAATACATAATACTTAGTTATTACAGTTATTTATATTATAGTTAAATAGGCATTTATATTGCAATAATAGCTCATATATAGCTTAAATAATGTCGATATATTAGTACATTAGGCAAGAAATATTTTCAATATGTTATCAAGGTATTGTATCTATTTTACCTTTGTAATATATCATAACTTGAGGAGACGTGAGCTTATGGGAGCAATTGAGAGATTAAACTTATTCGAAGAATTGTATGTCAAAGACTCTAGCAACTATGATGTGAACTTTCTAGCTAAGCTTCTAAATAAGCAAAAAACAGAAATAGTATCAGCTTTTAATATCAGTCCAGCAACCGCAAAAAGAAATGGGATTGCTGCGGACAATGATATGATGAAGCAGTGGATGACAATCTTCAACCTAGTTGTAGATTTGATAGAAGAGGCCGATCTTGATCTAAACAAATCACAGATTCATACCCACATGGGCCGGTACCTACGACTACCAAATTCGCACTTTAACAATGTCTCCATTTTAGAGATTATGATGGCCGGTAAAGCTCGTAAAGCAATCAAATTTTTAGAACAAATCGCTCGCTAATTATTGCACGCTGATGATTGATTTAAATAGCTCCGACTTATCCTTCAAAACTGAAAAACAAGTCGAAGCATACTCTAAATTTTTCCTAGATTCGTCACCCCTAGACGCTAACTCAGAATTTCAAACGCAAGAGAGTATAGATTTATTTAACTATAACAGAGCCAACGTAATAAGAGCACAGCTCGCATACCTCCAGGGCTTAAATTTTGAGAAAGCAAATGTATGTAAAATTGAGACTCAGTATATAAAAATTGTGAAAGCTAAATATCAGAAGCCACTAAGTTCAGCCGGGGCATCAAAGGGAAGCTCTCGCTTTAATTATAAAGAGTTAGCGGTTTTCAAAAATCGTAGTATATATTTTGGAAAAACAAAAATTTGTTGTGAAATTGAAAAATTTCACCTTAGCTATCAAAGAGAACTAATAAGAAAATATTTCGATGAAGAGTACAATCATCAGGATGGTGAAATACCATTCGCCAAGCACTTAGTGAAGACTTATGATCTATCGATAGACAATGTACTCATTTTAACAAGCAAACCAAGCATGGATGCAGTAGGTATATCTCAAGGCGCCTTCATGAATGAGTGGTACGATATAAATGAAGAGTATGCAGTTCCAACATCTGGTCAGATTCTAGGAACAATGGCTCGACTAAAAGGCTACAAAGGGATTCTATACAAAAGTGTACGATATCAAATTGACAGCAATTTAGTAATATTTGAGGAGAACACCGGGGAATTAGACAGCGGCGAGGTCGACTCCCAAGAGTACACTCCGTCACAGCCAATAATAGAAAGCGAAATACTGTAGCAAGGTATTTTAACTTAACTAACTTGTTATAACCCGTAGTAAACACCAAAATGGTGTGAACAAAATCAAGCACTTTGGACCTCCCCAAAAATAGTAGACACTTTATCTCGAAAGATTTAGTTGATTTTTAATTTGATCTGAAAAAAAGAGCTTTGAATGATCAAAGAGATAATACGTGCCATGAAAATAGAATGTTAAACTAGATTTAAAAAGTCTGAACTCGGGTTAGTTCATTAAGTCTTTTTCTAAAGACGAGATTTCTTCATAGATTTGATCCCACTTAAGGTTATCTCCTGACTTCGACACAACACGGCGCATAAAGCTAATAAAATCAAGTGCTTAGATTTTGCTGGGGTCACTACATTTCGAGTTTTAGACTTTTTAACCTTCTCTGGTGCGTATATTTGAACTCAAGAGGGGCTTTTTAACAGGAGTGTCGAAGTCAGGAGCTTAGAAAATATTTTATCATTTTTTTAAATAATTAAAGAGTTTAGACCTTAATTTTCCTACTGTTTTTGTATCAAAATAAGAAAAAAACATTTCTTTAAAAACACTAAGTTAAAAATAAAGCTAAAAACCCACACTTATTACGCCTTAATATTAAATTAAGAAAAACACTTAATTTCCTTTAGTTTTTAAGCCCTTTATCCGATACATAGAGTATAAAATATAAGAATTTATATAGGATATAACATGAAAGCTTTAACTTTATTTACAGTTTTATTATGGACGTTTTCTTCCTTGGCTGTGCCAAGTTCTTTTGTCTTTCAAGGTCAAATTATAAAACCCAATGGGGAAGCCTTAGAAGATAATAATGTTAACTTTATTCTTAAAATCCTATCTCCCCTAAACCACTGCCTCCTCTATGAAGAAACCTTCACCCTTAATATGACAGACTCAAAGGGAGTGTTTAACCTAAGTGTTGGGTCTGGCACAACCACAGGAAATGGTGGCTTAACAAGTTTATCTAAAGCCCTAGACAATTCCTTAAACAACATCACAGGGCTTAACTGTGACTCTGGTTCTTCATACAGTCCAAGCCTCACTGACACAAGAAAACTTAGAATGACTTTTGATGACGGCAGTGGTCCCCTTACTCTAACAAATGACCACACAATTGAAAGTGTGCCCTATGCTCAGTATGCTCATAAACTTGGCGGAAAAACACTTCATGACTTTATTCAAGTCAACAGTGGTGTGACACAAAGTAATTTAGAAACTGTGTTTGATAACGGTGTAAACCAAAGAGAGCTTATGGCTTTAATTGAGGGCCGTTCTAACCAATACTCTCCATTAAGCACTAGTGGAGCTAGTTCTTTACCTAGCTTTTCAAATCCTCCCCTTAACTCTAAGGCAGGAGATGTTTGGTACAACTCTACAACCAATGAAATCATGTACCACAATGGATCAGTAAACACCGTTGTTGGCCAAGGGAGTGGAACTGTGACCAGTATCACCACAGGAAGTGGTCTAAGTGGTGGAATCATTACAAACAGCGGTACAATTTCAATTGCCACAGGGGGTGTATTAAACAGTCACCTTCAAGGTGGTATCCATGGAAGTAAAATCACAGGAGGAGTTTTACCAGCCTCAGTGGTTCCAACAGGAACTGATGATACAAAGCTTTCTCTTCAAGGGGGAAGTTTATTAGGTGATCTTAACCTTAATGGAAATGAGGTTTTAAACACAGGTCATATTATGCAAAACCCGAGGAGCACAATGACCCTAGGTTCTTATGGGAATTTAGAAGAGGCTAGTCTTTTAGGTTCTTTGAGTGCGGGGAATGCTGGAGCCACTTGGTACAATAGTGATTCTGGGGTGCTTAAATACTGGGACGGTAGTGGTGTAGAAGTGTTAACCACAGTGAGTGTAGGTGTATCAAGTGTTTTAGTGAGTCCCCCGTTAACTTCTTCAGGTGGTAATGATCCAAGAATAGGCATAAGCCTTGGTAGGGGTTTATACAACAAGAGTGGAAGTGTGGAGATAGATTTAGACTCTCTTAGTGGTTTAGACTTTAATGGAAATAGGTTAAGAGTAAAAGCAGGAAGTGGTATAAGACTAACAGGAAGTGGTATAGAGGCAGATACGGGAACGAGTTTAGGTCAGTTAATGAGAGTAGACAGTCTTCCTGTGTGCACAAGTGGGGAAAAGATTCAAAGAAACTCTGGAGCCACAGTGACTTATTCTTGTGTGGCTGATGTAGATGAAGACACAAGTCTTTTAGGAAAATCAGCAGGAGGAGATCTTAGTGGAACTTATCCAAACCCCATTTTAACATCAACAGGGGTGAGTGAGGGAATCTACTTAAAAGTTAGAGTGGACACTAAGGGAAGGGTAAGAGAGGGCTTAAGTTTATTAGAAGGTGATATACCAAATTTAAGTGGAAGTAAAATCACTTCAGGAACCATTGATACAAATAGATTAAACACAGGAACAGGGAGCAATGACCTTGTTAAGCTTGATGGTTTATCAAGGTTACCTAGTGTAGATGGGAGTCAGCTTATAAACTTACCAAGTAGTGCTGACAATATGGGAAATGGTGAGGCTCAAGAGAATATACATCTTAATGGAAATTATTTAAGTGGAGACGGTGATAATGAGGGAATTAGTGTAGATGCATTAGGAAGGGTTGGAGTGGGTAAAAGGAATCCTCAAGCATTATTAGATGTTTCTGGAAAAGTAAGGGTAGAAGAGATTTGTGATGAAAGAGGTGGAAACTGTAAGGATGTGTCAACAGGTTGGGATAGAGGGAGTGTAGGAGCAAACCAAGTGACCAACGTTCCTTTTGGAAATGTTTTAGGCACAGATGTTCAGACTGCTATTAATGAGCTTGATTCTAAAAAAGTTCCAATAACTAGAGAAATTGCAACAGTTTTAAATAGTGGATTAAGTGGAGGAGGGGATTTATCCACCAACAAGAATTTAAGTGTGGATATTCATGGAACTGTAGAAGAGAGTACAGTGAGTGATTTAGACAGTGTTTTAATCCACGATGTATCCCAAAATAGTTTAAAAAAAATAACACAGTCAAATTTTTTAAATGATTATTTTAAAGGATCTTTAGGAACCAGTTTAGGTGATGCAATGGATGCTGGAGGTGTGCCTAGTTGTGGAGTGGATGAGAAGCTTAGAATGAGTCAAGGCCCTGTTTATTTATGGTCATGTGTGGTGGATGAGGACACAAGTCTTTTAGGAAAATCAGCAGGAGGAGACCTTAGGGGAACTTATCCAAACCCGACTTTAGCATCAACAGGGGTGAGTGAGGGAATCTACTTAAAAGTTAGAGTGGACACTAAGGGAAGAGTAACAGAGGGTTTAAGTTTATCAGAAAGTGATATACCAAATTTAAGTGGAAGTAAAATCACTTCAGGAACCATTGATACAAATAGATTAAACACAGGAACAGGGAGTAATGACCTTGTTAAGCTTGATGGTTTATCAAGGTTACCAAGGGTAGATGGGAGTCAGCTTACAAACTTACCAAGTAGTGCTGACAATATGGGAAATGGTGAGGCTCAAGAGAATATACATCTTAATGGAAATTATTTAAGTGGAGATGGTGATAATGAGGGAATTAGTGTAAACAGTGATGGTGATGTTTTTGCTTCTAGAAATATTGCTGCTGTGGGGTCTATTAGTGGATCTAGTGTTGTACTTTCAAATGGAATAAAAATAGGAACAGAGGAAACAACTTGCAATACTTTAAACGAGGGGACTTTAAGGTATAGTGAAAAGAAAATGGAATTTTGTAATGGAAACGTGTGGAGTGTTTTAGGTGTTGATGATCCATGTCTTGATTCTTCCCCCTTGCCAGGTGCTGTGTGTAAAGGTGGAGCAATTTATCTTGGAAGCCTTAGCCCAGGTGCTACCAGTGGTAGTGGAACAGATCACTACATGACCACCCCTGGGGGTTGTGGGGACATTCCATCAGGAAGTGTTTCAGGGGGCTCGGGGTCAAATTCTTATGCATTAAATGATTTTACAGTGACTTGTTCTGGTACTGATAGTTTATTTAAAGATTGGAATAATAATACAAGTAATTGGTATAATATTCCAGGGCTAGCAAATTACACATCAACTTGGGGAATTGGTCATGGTGAAAGTAACATAGATTTAAATTACGGTTCAGCGAATACAGATGTAATTGTTGCCATTACTTTAGAGTCTCAAGGGGGCTATCATGCCGCAGCAAGGTATTGTCATAAGCTTGTTTATGGTGGTTATGATGATTGGCATTTACCTAACCGCTATGAGCTTAATTTAATGTACACAAATCGTTCTGCTCTTCCAGGTTTAAATCAGAGTAGTGTTAGTGGTTATTATTGGTCGTCTACGGAGAACTATAATTACAATGCGTGGATCCAGCGGTTTTCTGATGGCTATCAGAATGGCAACAGTAAGAACACTTCTCGACTTGTTCGTTGTGTACGGAGGTTTTGAGGCCTGAAAGGGCTCATTAGCTCTTTAGCCCTTTAGTTCTTTTATCTTAAGGAGGCTTTAAGCCTCCTTAAGATAAAATTATTTAATTTTAGAGACGCGTTGAGTAAATTAAAAATTATTTACATAGCGATACTTTATGATAAAGAAAGCTGTGGCAAAATATAAACATTTACCAATTTATAAATTAACTTATGAGCTTTTAGGCAGAGTGATAAGGGTAGTGAAAAAATTCCCCAGAGATCATAAACATACTTTAGGTGAAAAAATTAAAGTCGAAATTATAGAAATTGTAGTTTTAGTTTATAGAGCAAATGCTTCACACAGTCGAGTATTAATTATTGAAAAATTAATTGAAAGTTTAGAAGTTGTGGGTTTATTAATGCGTGCTAGTTATGACCTTAGAATCATTTCACAAAAAGATTATGCTAGTCTTATAGAAATGACGGAGTCTATAGGTCGCCAAGCAATGGGCTGGAAAAAATCTGAATTTAAAAAAGAAGGAAAAAACTTAACTGGGGGAGGTAGCCAGAGTTATTTATCTTAAGGGATAAGTAAGTGAGTGACTTTCATCTCGGGATAGACACGGTTGGAATTTATTTTCACCCTATATCTTTGATCAATTGTTAAAATTATTCATTGACCCCATTAGTGTGTCTTTTATAAGGGGTATTTTTGGGATAAGCAGTTGTCTATCGCAAACTCGATGTTTGCCATGAGTCCTTGCTTGGTCGTCTACGGAGAACAATAATAACAATGCGTGGATCCAGCGGTTTTCTGATGGCAATCAGAATAACAACAATAAGAACAATTCTCGACTTGTTCGTTGTGTACGGAAGTGAAGCCTCCTCCAGTTTTTTTTATGAATTTTAATATAAAGGTGAAAACTTTGTGTCAAATATGGAATTAAGTTTTGAAGAAGTAGTTAAGGCTTACTTTAATTGTCGAAAAAACAAAAGAAATACAGTTCATCAGCTAACGTATGAATTTTGTTTAGAACAAGAATTATTTGATCTTTATCAAGATCTTAAAAAAGGCACCTATAAAATTGGACCAAGTGTAGCTTTTGTTGTGGATCAACCAAAGGTTCGAGAGATTTGGGCTGCAACTTTTAGAGACAGAGTTGTTCATCACATTATTTATAATCGTTTGTCATCGAGTTATTATAAGAGGTTTATTAGAAACTCTTTTGCATGTATTCCAGGAAGAGGAACTCTTGATGGATCAAACCGGTTGATGAAGGGTATGCAGTCAATTACTAAGAATTGGCAGAAGCCCGCTTACTTTTTGTCAGCAGACATTAGAAATTTTTTTGTATCAATTAATAAAAATATTTTATGGAACATTCTAAGTCCAAATATTCAAGAAGAATGGTTAAGAGATTTAACTCATCAGGTTTTATTTCATGATCCAAGACTAGGTTGTATTAAGAAATCTAATGATTTTGCTTTTGCAAGAGTTCCTAAATATAAAAGCCTTTGGAACTGTTGTAAGAATAAAGGCTTGCCCATAGGTAATCTAACGAGCCAGTTTTTTGCAAATGTTTATCTTAATGAACTTGATCAATTTTTTGTTCATCACAAAGGTTTTGGAAAATATTATTTTCGTTATGTAGATGATTTTATTATTTTAAATGAATCTGTGAACCAGCTAAATGAAATGCATAAAGAAGCTGGATTTTTTCTTAAAGAAAAATTAGATTTGGATTTACATCCTTATAAAAAACAAATTGGGCTAGTTGCTCAAGGTGTTTATTTTGTTGGTTATGTTAACAAACCTTATAGAAGATATGTTAGAAAAAGAACAATAAATAAGGCAATGAGTGTTACTCGTCAGTGGAAAAAATCGCTACACCCGTATTCAGAAGAATCTTTAAAAAAGCTACGAGGATCAATAAATGCATATATGGGAATTATGAAATGGGCACATAGCTACAAGGAACGTAAAAAACTTGTTCAAAAAACTACGAATCTTTATGTAAGACCTGAAAATGAAAATTATTTAAAGATTAAGATTTTTTGCTGATGTTACGCACCTAGGCTTAAATAAAGGAGAGTTCCTAAGCTTCACTATGACCCCAGGAAACGTTCATGATACAAAGCCTTTAGAGAATCTTGCAGATGGTTTGTTTGGAAAGCGGAGATAAGGGATATATCTTAAAAGAACCTCTTTAAAAAACTTATGGGCAAAGGTGTTTAAGTTGATTACTCATTTAAAATCAAATATGAAAAATAAGTTTGTACCACTTTTTCATAAACTTTTACTGAGAAAAAGATATATTGTTGAGACTGTTTTTAGAATTTTAAAGGAAGAGTTTCATATTGAACACTCAAGACACCAAAGTCTTAAAAAACTTTATAGTGAATCTTTTATGAGCATTAGCTCTGCATATTGTCTCCGCCCTTTTAAACCGACAATACGTGCCATGAAAATAGAGTGTTAAACCAGATTTAAAAAGTCCGAACTTGGGTTATTTAGTGTGGATGGCTCTCAGTGTATCAAAATGAGCCGGAAAGCTACGGATTTATGTTGTTTTCCGCATGAAGAAAAGTAGACTCGCTAATAACTCGCTGAAATCATTGATAATTAGTACATAAAGTGTTTAATTGTCCTAAATATGAAGTGAATTCATACAAATAGGTTGACAATGTATTAAAAAACGCTTATTATTTAGACATGGATAATGTATTGGTAAGAGATCTAGTTAAGAAGTTAAAAGAGACAATGAGTTGCTCGGCAAGGCGTTTATCGAACACCTTGGGCGTGGACAAAAACACACTATCTAATAATGCGGATAAAACTATTGCTGATCTAACTCCAGCAACTAGGCAAAAGATTTTATCATTATCAGCTTTAGTATTAGATCGTATTCCTGCATATAGCCCAGATGCGATCTATATGATCTTAAACGCTCATATTTATAAGAGCCACACTGGAGAAACAGACTCGATCATTTCAGTAATTCAGCAAAATAAATTCGAATTTGAAACTTTGAGTTATATGCTTGAGACAGCTAGGAATCAGTATGAGGATCGACTTCGCTCAGAATCGCCGCTAGACTTAGAGTATGTCGAAAAAACGCTTTTACAAGCTTGAATACTCTAACTTTATCATTGATGAATTCGAGCGTCTAAGAAATGGTAGTAAAGATGAGCAGCAGCGCTTTAGGCAGGCCCAGCAAGCTGTTGCAAAAATTCAGTCAAACCCTATTAATGAAGAGTTTCGAAAAGATCTCCCTGATAATTATAAAGCTGCTAAAGTCTTGGGGCAGTATAGACTTTTTTTTATCATTCATAATTTGGGAGAGGATACAGGTATAGTTTTTCTGACCTGGGTTAATGACGAAAAATCAATTCATGCTTCTGGTGAAAGTAATGATGCGTATCAAGTTTTTAGAGATTTAGTTAGTGCCGATGAAGTTGAAAAGTACGAACCCCCTGTTGCCACTGGCAGTCCAAAGTGTAACCAGCATGGTAGTTGGGGTGAATCGTGTATCTACTTTGATCTAGAGCAGTCTCGGGGTGATGAGGCCATGTGGGCAAAGTCCCATTTATATCTTAGTAGTATTTCCGAAAATGAATATCGAATTGAATCAGTATCTGTTTCTCATCCCAACGAAAAGTTAGCAAAAAATCTTGTTTCTTACATTTGTGAGGCTGCCAGTATAGCAAAAATAACTCTTTATTACGAGTTAGACACAAAGAAGCCAGATCTAGAAAAAAATTATCACCTATTAAATTCCTCTGGGTTTGTTAAAGTTGATGAGTTGGGTGATGATGAAGTTTGGGAGAAGAAGCCATAGGGTGTAGTATCTAACCCGAGTTCGGACTTTTTAAATCTGGTTTAACACTCTATTTTCATGGGTTTGAACACGTATTGCCGGTTTAAAAGGACGCAGACAATATGCAGTTAATGCGTAAGCGCTCTAAAACCCTGACTTTTACCCACAAATCATAAGTTATTACCTGTTTTAATATCATTAAATTTTATCATGGCCCTCTACAGAACTTGTTGGCCTGGAGGTGGGTCAGAGTTCCTTGCTAAATAACCTCCTAGTCTTGCAAACGATTTTACAAATTTTGCCAAGCTATCATTTGCTCCTCATAACCTGCCTGACTGCTCTTCTAATTTTGATAACAAAACTTGTTCCTCTTTTGTAAAACAGTGATCTGCATTTACTTCGCAATCAACTCTAGAAATCTTTGAAATCCAAAATATTCGCCAAGCTAAAACACTCGTAAACGCTACATACTTTTTGATCCTCTCTAAACTCCTTAAACGACTTTTCTCTACACTAAAACCTGATTTTAACGTCTTAGAATATACTTCTATATTCCAACGAAGTTTATACCAGTTCACTTTCTCTATAGCCTCTTTAAAATTTGTTATTGGGATATTTGTTAAGAGTTTCCAATCAACTTGATCCTCTCGCTTAGGGCCATCTTCTTTTGCAGATACAACATAGACCTCAACGGGGGGATAATCTTTACTCCTATGTGGAGAAGGCAGGACTTTAACTTTATAGAAGCGAATCTTTACTTTCGCAGTTCTTGCCTCTCTTTTATGAGTCTTAGGCAGATTGAGATTGTAACTGCCTACAGGAGCTGTTTTCGGGATATTATCATAAATCTTTATTTTCTTCCTTGATGTACACCTATCATGAACTCCACGAATTAAAAAGTTTGTACCAAAACTGATACAATTAAAAAATAACTCATACATATCCGCACCTCGGTCACAAATGTGCACTTGCTTTTCAGCTTTTCTTATTTTTCTTCTGTTTTTAGAATCACCCCCGGTTTTTGGATAGTTGGGACCTGAGAGAAAAATTAATTATTTAAAATTCAGTTTAACTTTTGAAATCCACTTTATTTAAACAATATCAGGGGCTTAAAAAGGAAAACACATGAAAAACAATAACCTCAATAAAACTTATAATGAAAACTTTAAACTCAACGCTGTGAAAAAATTACTCGCTGACAAAAAAGGACTCACTTACACCGCTAGTAAACTTAACATTGCCTCTTCAACCCTCTATGGATGGAAGAAAAAATATGCTAATTTAAATTCTATGACCCACAGCAACAGCAATAAAAAACTCTCTCTTGAAGACAAACTTAACTTTATTAAAAAAACTCAATCTTTAAATGAAAACGAACTTGGAAAATTTCTTAGAGAAAATGGACTTAACTCTTCAGACCTTATTAATTTTGAAAAAGAATTACTTGGACAAAATCCTGTTGGAAGACCTTCACTTGATCCTGAAATTAAAACTTTAAGGAAAGATAAAATAAACTTAGAAAGATCTTTAAATCGAGCTGAAAAAGCTCTAGCTGAACAGTCTGCTAGAATCATCTTGTTAAAAAAAAGCCACGAGATCTGGGGGGTCAAAGAGGACGAAGATTAAGTCCTGATGACAAAGAAGTTTGTCTTGAATTAATTAACACCTCTTCTAAAAATGGCTGTAGACTTAAACTTGCCTGCAGCGATTTAGAAATTGATATTAAAACTTTCAACCGCTGGAAACTTTCTTTAACTGATAAAAGAAAAGGACCCTTATCGCCTCCAAAAAATAAATTAAGTGATAAAGAAAAAGATGAGATCATTAACACCTGTACTTTAAAAAAGTATGTTGATGACTCTCCTCATGTGATAGTTTCAAAACTTGCAGATGATGGAGTTTATTTAGCAAGTGAATCAAGTTTTTATAAAGTTTTAAAAGAGAATAAACTTTTAGTTCATAGAGGAAGAACAAAACCAAAAACTAAACAAAAGCCAAAAGGAATGACTGCAACGGAAGTGAATCAAGTTTATTCTTGGGATATTACTTATTTAAAAACTTCGGTGCGGGGTCGGTTTTATTATTTATATATGTTTATGGATGTGTTTAGTAGAAAGATTGTAGGTTATAAAGTACACGTTAGAGAAAGTATGGATTTATCATCAGAGTTAATTAAAAAGATTTGTGAGAGAGAAAAAATAAAAAGAAATGAGCTAGTATTACATTCAGATAATGGCGGCTCAATGAAGGGAGCAACGATGCTAGCAACACTTGATTGGTTGGGAGTTTCAAGTTCATTTAGTAGGCCGAGTGTAAGTAATGACAATGCCTATTCAGAAAGTTTATTTAAGACGTTAAAGTATGTGCCGGATTATCCAGAGTTTTTTAAAAGCATAGGTGATGCAAGAGACTGGGTTGATAGTTTTGTTAATTGGTACAATGAAGAGCATCGTCACAGTGGAATAAAGTTTGTGACGCCATCAGAGCGTCATTTAGGAAAAGATAAAGAGATATTAGAAAAGCGTAAGGAAGTTTATGAAGCAGCAAGAAGGTTAAAGCCAGAGCGCTGGAGTGGCAGAGGAATTAGGAATTGGGAGCGAGAGAATGTGGTGTATTTAAATTGTTTGCCAAGTGAAAAAGTAGTTGTTATGAAGAATGTGGTTTAACTGAATTAAATTTCCCTTCAGGTCCCAACTATCCAAAAATTTTCCGCCTGGCATTAGCTGAGGCCTTAAAAGATCCAGATCAATATGTTCGTAGCAATGCCGCCTTGGCCCTGGGAGAGATTAAACCTACGGATCCTCAAATTCACCTGGCATTAGCTGAGGCCTTAAAAGATCCAGATGCAGATGTTCGTAGCGGTGCCGCCTTGGCCCTGGGAAAAATTAAACCTACGGATCCTCAAATTCACTTGGCATTAGCTGAGGCCTTAAAAGATCCAGATAAAGATGTTCGTGGCAATGCCTCCTGGGCCCTGGGAAAGATTAAACCTACGGATCCTCAAGTTCACCTGGCATTAGCTGAGGCCTTAAAAGATCCAGATGCAGATGTTCGTATGAGGGCCGCCCGGGCCCTGGGAGCGATTAAACTTACGAATCTTCATGTATTAAATTTGATAAAGGAAGTATTAGAGTGGGCCTTCCCAAAGAAATAGGACACTTTTTCCTATGGGAGGTTGTGTTTAATTGCATACCCTTTAGGGCTTTGATAATCAAGAGAAGAATGTCTTCTTTTCTTGTTATACCAAACCTCAATATATTCAAATACTAACCATCTTAATTCTCTTTCTCCAGTATAGCTTTTTCTATATAAAAATTCTTTTTTTAAACTTGAAAACCAACTTTCAATATATGCATTTTCACCTGTATAGAAAGCTTTAAAATTTCTAAAGCCGGAAAATTGGAATAATAAACAGATGGTGATGACTTCAGATTCAGATAACCCAGGGGGAAAACCCCTCTTCCTTTTGCTGGGTGTGAGTTTGGACTGTTCTTTGTTTAACCCTAAAATAAAGTCGTCAACAAGAGTAAAAACTTCTACAATTTGATTCTCTTCGATCATTCCCGGCTCCTTTTTGCAGATCAGTAAAAAACAACTAAATCTTACAAAAGGCTTAAGGTGATTTTTTATTTATCCAGCACTTAGGTCCTGAAAAAAGTTTGAACTCGGGTTAATTATTCAAAAAAATGTTTCACGTCACTAGAGCCGAGTTTAGTCTAAAAACCTGAGTTCGGCGATCTAAGCTACTATCAGAGCGGTGTTTATCAATTTTTGTTCTTCTGCGCTCCAGTTGATTCTTGGTTTTTTTTCTTGAAATGTATACGCTACAAGCCCTGCAATTATATTAACCATGGCGTTTGTAGGACTACGGTGTCTAGAGTGCTCTACTTGAGAAATATTTTTAAGCTGATCATTTATGGTCTCAATAACTGAGCGCTTTCGTAAAAGAATTTTATCCTCCATTTCCATCAACCTATTCTTCATGCCTTTTCTGACGGAAGTGATCAGTTTGACCCCATTTTCAAAAAGCTCATTAAATAACTTTTTTGAAATATAACCTTTATCAGCAAACAGCTTTCCCCATAAACCCTCTGCCAACTTAGGAACAGGTTTTCTGTCATCAACATTGCCAGCTGTAATCTGTGCAGATAACAAATGGCCAAACTCATTGGTGACAATGTGAAGTTTAAATCCAAAAAACCAACCCATTGTAGACTTTCCAACTGCAGCTATGTCTTTGAAAACTTTATTCCTTTTAATGCGTTTATTTCTACATACTCTCAGAGGTGTAGAGTCGATAAAATTGATTCCTGTTGACTTTACAAACCGTGATTTTAAAAAAGAACAAAGAGGTATGAGTGCTGAGGGGATAAGCTCTACAAATCTTGTGTAGCTTACCAAATAAGGGAAGTCCCCTTTGTGATAAGCTCTCAAGTGTAGATAGAATTGCTTGAAGGTTCTAAATCCACATGGGTGAAATAGAATTAAAATTGATATAACTTCACTTATTGCTAGATTTGAGGGCGTACCTCTAAAAGGCTTTCGATTTTCTAAGGCTTGTTTTTTATAAACATTTTCATAATGCATACAAAAATCATCGACAGCGCAAAAAACAGTGGTAAGCTTATCTTGAGTCATAAAATTCCTTTTTAAAATTGCCGTCATTGGCGTTTTTGTTTGAACTAAGGATTTTATGGCTTTTTTTGTTTTCTGGGATTGCAAGGGGCGTCAAAAACTTTAAACACTTATTTTATAAAGAATGTAACGCCGAACTCAGGTTAAAAGAATCAAAATATTAAGCCCTCCCAGTGGCATTGTTGCACATGAGTTCCTTATTGTAGCTTTTCCAGTTAATTTGCTTAAGCCTTCTACCCACTCTAACCACCCTTGATATGTTTAGGTGAATTTATTTTAGGATAGGTGGGGGAAGATTTTTAAGTTGTTGGTCTAGGTTGAGTGCTCATGTGCAACAACGCCCCTTTCAGTTATTTATTAAAAAGCAATTAATTATAAGAATTTTTAAACTTAAGCTGGCTATTTAAAGCGAAAACTTAAAAAAACACTTCCCTGATTAAACAACCAATTCCACCTTATGGGTTTGTACATTATTTGAATCTTGACCTCACCTCTTCACCCTATACCATAAGTTTCATGTATAGCCTTCGTCCCTACCAACAAGAAGCCGTTAACAACACCATTAAGTATTTTAAAAAAAAGAAAGATCCTGGCGTTATTGTCCTTCCCACAGGGGCGGGTAAGAGTTTAGTTATAGCTGAACTTGCAAGGGTTTCCAACGGTCGGGTCCTAGTTCTTGCCCATATAAAAGAGCTTGTTGAGCAAAATCATTTAAAATACCAGGCCTATGGCATTAAGGCTGGTGT
The DNA here is from genome assembly GCA_965205365.1 of Bdellovibrionales bacterium. GTDB lineage: Bacteria > Bdellovibrionota > Bdellovibrionia > Bdellovibrionales > UBA1609 > JALZUR01. The sequence goes on along the minus strand of CBDBGT010000005.1, from coordinate 237,881 downwards.
TTATTCAGCAGGACTCAACCAAAAAGACTCTTCACAAAAAGTTATTTTTGGAAGTATTCAGTCTGTCACAAACGCTGATGATTCTTTTTTTAATAACTTTAGCCTACTCGTAATTGATGAATGCCACAGGGTGAGCCTTGAGCTAGACACTCAATATCAAAAAGTTATTACAAAACTAAGGGCTAAAAATAAAAGCCTTTATATCCTTGGTCTAACTGCAACTCCGTATAGGCTTGGAGTGGGTTGGATTTATAACTACAATCACTTAGGCATTGTTCATACTCAAGAAAATCGTTTTTTCAAACAATGCGTTTATGAACTTTCTCTTGAATATATGATTAAGAATAAGTACCTGACAACTCCGGTGAGAGTAGATATTCCCGTAACTTGTTATGATTTTTCTGAACTAACTGAGTCTAAAACTTATACAAATGCTCAAATTGAATGGATTCTTCAACAGCAGCGGCGCCTTACACCATTAATTATTAAGAATATTATTGATATTACTAATGCCTACCAGAGACAGGGCGTTATGATCTTTTGTAGTACCGTAAAACATGCTGAAGAAATCATGGCAAACCTTCCTAAAGGAGAGGCTCACCTTGTTCTTGGTGAAACGAAAAATTTTAAAAGAAGTCAGATTATTGAAGACTTTAAGAATAAAAAATTTAAATATTTAGTCAATGTTTCAGTTCTTACAACAGGCTTTGATGCTCCTCATGTTGATGTTATTTCTATTTTAAGACCCACGGAATCTGTAAGTTTATACCAACAAATTATTGGGCGTGGTTTACGCCTAAGCCCTGGAAAAAAAGACTGTTTTATTCTTGATTACACTGGCATGGGGTATGATATATACAGCCCTGAAATTGGTAATAAAAAAACCACTCCAGACTCTGTTCCTGTTCAAGTAAGTTGTCCTAAATGCGGCTTTTACAATGACTTTTGGGGACGAGTGGATTTAGACGGCAATGTTACTGAACACTTTGGTCAAAAGTGTAAGGGTGCCATACAAAGCGCTCATTCCTTTGATTTTACCCCTTGCGGATACCGCTTTAGATTTAAAATTTGCAATCAATGCTCCCACCACAACGATATCACTGCCTGTAAATGCACAAACTGTGAGAGCATTCTTAATGACGCCAGTGCTAAACTAAAGCAAGCACGTTTATCTAAAAATACTCATATTCTCCAACCTGACTCCATTCAAATGCTTGAATGCACTGATAAAAACGGAAGCACTTACCTAAAAATAAAATACTACGACTACAATGCTGAGTATTTATCAGAAACTCATTTTATCAATAATCAAACTAATATTAAAAAATTCAATATTAATTTCCTAAGATCTCATATGAAAAGACCTGAAATGCATTTAAATATCAATTCTGTTAATCAAGTGGTTAAGGCTCAAAGGTATTTTAGAATGCCTGCTTTTATAATTGCTCGAAAACAGGATAAGTTTTGGAAAATAACAGAGAAAATTTTTATTGAAGAGCTCTAAGTCCATTTAAAATATAATAGCCCTTATGCTTTACTCTTTAGAAAAGATTTTATGGTCTAAAGCATAACGCCCAGGACCCACAACTCCAAAGAATATACACAGTGCTAAATATACTAAAGGCAACTCATAAGATCCCCCGCCAGAAGAAACAAAGGGGTGGCCCCAAACAAATCCATGCATAACCACCGCCACAGCCATTGTAGCACCAAGGCCTAGCATAGATAAGGGCACCACTAAACCTATTATAAGTGATAAACCTCCACCAAATTCTGATAAAGCTGCTAAAAATTGCAAAATTGCTGGAACACCAGATTCTTGAGGCATCCAATTAAACGGCCCTTGAATTTTACCCCACCCGTGAAGCACAAAGGCCACACCAATAAGTAGCCTTAAACCTAATAAACATATGGATAAGGACCTTGAGGCTTTAGGACGAGAAAAAAAACATTTTATCTTGTTCATAAAAAAACTCCTTTACACTACTATATCTTAAAAATTTAAAATCTATTAAAAAATAATCCTTTAAAAGCTTTTTACACTAAAGAAAACACACATTAACCTACACACCATGGGCCATAAGGCCTAGAGTATTGACTTGTTGCATAAAAATAAAGTCTATGAAAAAACTATCCCCCTAACCTTTTTTAGGAAAATGGTTTCATATAAGCTCTACCCAAATAGACTATTTTAAATTACTTTGGGGAAATCAAGGAGTCATATGAAACTATCTTTAACACTGTCTATTTTAAGCTTTTCTCTAAACTCTTACCCACAAAATCTATTTTGTGATTTAACTGAGCCCTTAAATTCTCCACAACTAAGAATTACATATTTAAACAATATACCAACTAAACTTGCTCTTAGACCCTATGACACCAGCCATTTTCAAGCCCTTAACATTGATATAAAAATTGTTTTTAGAAAAAACCTCGGTGATTATGAAGGTTTTAGCGTTAAACCTCGTTTAAATGAAAAAATTCACTGGAACAATGAGCCTGACTGCTTTAAAAGAATAGGCACACAGTGGTACTTTCACATGGACCACAGCAAGAAACAATACTCTGTGCAGTTGGCCCCATACTTTATAAAATCATCTCATAGTTGCATAACTCCAAGGGTTGCACCTCAAATCAAACCCCTTAATTGTTACCATTGAATACACACCCACTTGCTTAAAAATGTTTTAAAAAAATCCAACATTCTAAACTTTTAAAACTTTTTGGTTAATTTGACCAAATAACGAATTCCCTTCCTCATCAAACATCTCCATTTTTACACAATCCCCATCTTTCATAAATGAAGTTTTAAACTCCCCATAATTAATTTTTTCAAGCATTCTTTTTTCAGCCAAGCAGCTAGAACCCACCTTAGTGTTTTCATTAGAAATTGTTCCACTTCCAATAATTGTTCCTGCTGTTAAATCTCTAGTTTTTGCAGCATGCTCAATAAGCTTTCCAAAGCCAAAAAACATTTCTTTTCCATTGGCCTCACCAAAAAAATCACCATTTAATTTAATATGAAGGGGCAATTCAACTCTGCCCTCACTCCACCCACCACCAAGCTCATCTGGTGTTGCTACAAAGGGTCCAAATGCACTAGATGGTTTAGACTGCATAAAGCCAAAACCGTTAAGAAGTTCTCCGGGGACTAAGCCTCTTAATGAAACATCATTTATCATTGTAATAAGAGCCACATTATCTAAGGCATGGCCTTCTTTTACACCCATTTTTGTATCTTTTAAAATAACTCCAACTTCACCTTCAAAATCAGTTCCATGTGAAAAATCAATTTGTGGAATATCCTCAGTAGGAGCTAGGAAAGTATCACTCCCCCCTTGATACATTAAAGGAACTGTTTTTAGGGTTTCTGGCATGGGGGCGTTTCTAGCCATTCTCACTAATTTAATATGGTGAATAAAGGCTGACCCATCTAACCACTGCCAGGTTCTTGGCAAAGGTGAGTGAAATTTTGTTTGATCTACTAAGAATTCACCTCTAACGGCTCCATTATTTAAGCTTATATAAACTTCTTTAAGCTTAGGCTCTAATGCCTCCCAGTTCTCAACAGCATTTAAAAGGGTTTCTGAAATTTGAGAAACCCTAACAGCTTTTTTCACATCCTTACTCACAACAACCAACTGACCATCTTTATTTGAACTTTTTAAACTTCCTAGTTTCACATCTACTCCTATTTTGATAAGACATACCAAAAATCTTTAGAAAGGACAAATTATGAAACTTTACAGTTACTATAGAAGCTCTTGCTCATATCGCGTTAGAATAGCCCTAAATCACAAAAACCTCGCTTTTGAATACATTCCTGTAAACCTTATAAAAAATGGTGGAGAGCAGCTTTTTAAAGACTATAGTCAGCTTAATCCTAAAAAAGAAGTTCCTACACTAACTGATAAAAACATCACTCTTTCCCAAAGCACTGCAATCTTTCTCTACCTTGACCGCATGTATATTCAATCCCCTCTTTTTCCAAAAGAATTTCCCTATTTTGAGCAGTGCCTACAGCTTGTAGAAATCATTAACAGTGGAACTCAACCCCTACAAAACCTTAGGGTTTTAAAAAAACTTAAAAAAGACCACGGTATATCTGACAAACAAGTAAATGACTGGACAAAATATTTCATTAAAGAAGGCTTAAAGGCCTACCAAGCACACCTCACCCCGGACACCTTATTTTCTTTAGAAGACAATAAACCCTCAGCAGCAGATATGTTTTTAATTCCACAGCTGTACAATGCCCACAGATATGACATTGACATGTCAGACCTTCAACACCTTTTAGATATTGAAAAAAACTGCTTAAAACTTGATGCTTTTAAAAAAGCCGACCCCTTAAAACAACCTGATAGTGTATAAATTTTATAAAACCTTAACACTCAGATTCAACCAATCTTTTAAATACAGTTTGTTTTTATTAAACCGAGTTTAGGCTTTTAGCATAAGCACTAAAGATAATACCTCATTACACTTATTGCAGGAACCAAACTAAACACTAATATTGAAAAATTTAGTGTTAAAAAAAAGAGAAGCCATTTTTCTTCTTTTTTTATATAGCGAATAAACATTGCAAGCACTAGTAAAACAAAACTCCAAATAACTATGGTTGCAATAACACCTGAAAAAACAAACAAGGGTGCCATAAAAGCCAAGCCTAAATAACAAAACAAATACATTCCCATATGAAATTTTGTGTTTTCATTTCCAATTTTTAAAGGAAGAACTGGAACACCTCCCTTATGATAATCATCTTGAAATTTAATTGCTAGGATCCAAAAATGAGGCATTTGCCAAAGAAATAAAAGTCCAAACAGATAAAACAATTGTGGATCACTCAAACTAGTGCCTTCATGTGCTAAGTACCCAATCACTGGAGGAAGTGCCCCTGGAACGGCACCTGGCACAGCCCCAAACGCCCATTTTTTTTTCCAAAAATATGTGTACACTCCATTGTAAAGAAACACTGTTAAAAGCCCTGCAAGGGCTGATCTAACATTCACTAATGCTAAAAAAGATAGGCCTACTAGTATCAACAATACTGAGATTAAAAAACCTTGTGTTCTAGAAAACACACCTGAAACCATGGGTCTATTTTGAGTTCGATCCATTTTTTTATCTAAATTAATTTCTTGAACTTGATTTAAAGCTAAGCTTCCAGAGCTTAACGTATAGAGACCAAAAACAAAGGTGAGTAAAAAACTAAAATCCACACCTCTTCCTAGGGGCATACCCATAATATAGCCACAAAGACCCACCACTAAAACAAATAAAACAATCCCTAATTTAGTTAGAGATTGGTATGATTTAAAAAGTAATAAAATTGTATTCATTATTTTATACAGTAGAAAAATTTTCATTTACAAGGTGTTTACATGAACAGCCCTTGATCCAACATCAAGAGCAATAAATATAAACATTACAATGAGAAAAAAAAAGGCTCCAACTAAACAAACAGCATTGCTTTTATCATCATATTTTAAATGCATGAAATACAAAGCAACTAATGTTGCTTTTACAGTTGCTACGGCCATGGCAATAACACTATTCATCATACCAAAATCAAATCGTGCAACCAAGACTGTAAGGGCAGTAAAAATCAGCAGTATTATAAACACGTTAATATAAACCTTCATTGGTAAAACATGATGTCCGCCTGCAGCCATATAAAGCTCCTCTCTCTTTCTTAACTTTATATTAAATAAAGCAATGGGAATAAATAAATCCAAACTAAATCAACCAAATGCCAAAAAAGCGCTGAACCCTCTACCGGTGTATAATACTCTGGTCCAAACTCGCCTTTTCTAGCTCTAAGAAGACACCACAAAATCAAAGCCATACCAATTAAAACGTGAGTTCCATGAATTCCAGTCATAATAAAATAAAAGGCAAAGTACATTCCAATATTTTCTGGAAGTTTATCCATATGAACAACTCCACCACCTTTACTAGAGGCCTTAACAGTTGTGCTTTCTAAATCTGGGCTATAGTTAAAATACTTACCTGGATACAAACCTAAATGAAACTTATGCTGGTATTCATAGCCTTTAATTCCCATAAACACTAGCCCACAAACCAATGTAATGATCATATTTCTTATGGCTGCTTGTTTCTGGCCCAACTGAAGATTTCTAATGGAAAGTGCAATTGTAAATGAGCTTAACAAAAGAACAATTGTATTAACAGCCCCAAGTTTCCAATCTAAAAACTTAGAGCCTGCTTTAAATATTTCAGGATATTTACTTGAATAAAGAATATAACCAACAAACAGACCACCAAACATAAGTATTTCTGTACATAAGAAAACCCAAACACCAAACTTACTCGACTCAAACTCATGTTCTACACTATCAAAGTGATGTGCGTGACAATGTTTAGACATACTTAATTACCTTCCATACTCATAAGGGCCAGCATTGACCACCGGTTGTTTTGCAAAGTTTTCATGAATTGGTGGAGAGTCAGCTTCCCATTCAAGAGTCTTACCGCCCCATGGATTTTTGAGTGCCTTTTCTCCTTTTAAAATAGACTGTACAATAACCACAAGGCCTATTAAAAAACCCACACCAATTGTCCAAGCACCTACACTTGAAATTCTATTTAAAGATTCAAATGCGGGGAGATACTCATGATACCTTCTTGGCATACCTTGAGAACCTAAAATAAACTGTGGAAAAAATGTAATATTAAACCCCAAGAAAATAAATAAAAAGGAAAGCTGGGCACCAAACTCATTATACATTTTCCCAAACATTTTTGGAAGCCAGTAATAAACCCCACCCATAATTGCCATTAACGTTCCACCAACCATGACATAGTGAAAATGAGCAACAACAAAATACGTATCATGAAAGTGAACATCCACAGCTAAGACGGCTAGCATAATTCCTGTAACACCACCAATGGTAAAAAGAAACAAAAAGCCTAGGGCAAACAACATGGGGCTTCTTAATTGAATAGACCCCCTATACATTGTAGCAACCCAGTTAAATGTTTTAATTGCCGTAGGCACGCCCACCAACATTGTAATAAATGAAAACACAACACCTGCAAGTTGAGACTGCCCACTAACAAACATGTGATGACCCCAAACAAAAAAGCTTACAGCAGCAATACCAAGACTTGAAAAAGCAATGGCTTTATAACCAAAAATCGTCTTTTTCGAAAAAGTAGTGATAATCTCTGAAATAATACCCATTGCTGGTAAAATCATAATGTACACGGCTGGATGAGAATAAAACCAGAAAAAGTGTTGAAACAACACAGGATCTCCCCCAAGAGCTGGATCAAATATACCCACTCCAAAAATACTCTCAAAAGCTAATAAAAGAAGTGTAATCGCCAGCACCGGAGTTGCTAACACTTGGATAATGGCAGTCGAGTACAGAGCCCAAACCATTAAAGGCATTTTAAAAAAATCCATTCCCGGGGCTCTTAGCTTATGAATTGTTACAATAAAGTTTAGCCCTGTAAGAATTGAGGAAAACCCCATTACAAAAGCACCTAAAACCATTAAAACCGTCCCGCTTGTTTGAACAGAGTAAGGGGTATAAAAAGTCCAGCCTGTATCCACTCCTGTAAAAAATAATGTTGCAAAGGAAATTCCAGCACCCACCATTAAACAATACCAGCTTATTAAATTAACCCTAGGAAAAGCCACATCTTTTGCACCAATTAAGAGTGGAAGAATAAAATTTCCAATAAATGCAGGAACCCCTGGAATAATAACCATAAAGGTCATAATAGCCCCATGGTATGTCATCATTTGATTATACGTTTGTGCTTGAAATAACGGAGCAGCATTAAAAAGCTCAAGCCTAATGAGCATTGCAAAAACTCCACCAATAAAAAAGAAAATAAACACTGCAATCATGTACATGACCCCAATTTTTTTATGGTCTAAAGTTGTTAACCAAGACCATAAGCCTTTTTCATGATTTAAATAATTTTGGCCCCCTTGAGACATTTAAAGCTCTCCTTTATTTATTTGATTTAATATACTCAATGATCCAAGAAATTTCCTGATCACTAATTGGGATTAAGGACATAACTCCATTCTCAAAACCTACAGGTTTTTTATCCTGAGGTTTTTTAATACTTTCAATAATATAAGCTTCATCAAATTTAACACTTGAGCCGTCTGTTAATTTTCTAGTCTGGCCAAAAACACCTTTTAAAGATGGACCCACTAAAGCCTTATCTTCTACAAAGCTGTGGCATGCCGTACAAGCCTTCTCTTTCACAACCAACTCACCTTTTTGAGCAAGTCCCATGCCCTCATATTTTTTCATGGGATCTGTAATCAACCACTCTTCAAACTCAATTTGTGAAACAACCTTAAGCTTTGCAAGCATTCTAGAATGATTGTTACCACAATATTCAGTACAAAAAACTTGAAATTCACCTTCTTTATCTGCCTGAAACCAAAGAGCTAAATACATTCCCGGCACCACATCTTGTTTAATTCTCATTGCAGGGATAAAAAACGAGTGAAGAACGTCAGTGGATGTCATAATAAGCTTAATGGGCTTGCCAACAGGAACTACAAACTCATTTGTCGTCATTTTCCCACTTTTATACTGAAAATCCCAACTCCATTGACGCCCAAAAACATGAATTTCAAAAGCATTTTTAGGATATGTTTTTGTGTCATGAAAAAGCTTCCAGCCCCAAGCAAATACAACTAAAAAAATTAAAAAAGGAATAAAGCTCCATAAAAACTCTAAAATGTTGTTGTGTGAAATATAAGGAGTGTCATCATGGGCAGTTTTTCTTTTGTATTTAACAACAAAAAAAATCATTCCTCCAATTACAAGAACACAAGAAATCAAGCTCACAATGAGTAAAAAATTATACAAGGTGTCCACTTCTGCAGCATACCTATTAGCCTGAACTGGCATTTGTCCTGTTGCAAATATTCGCACACTAGTAACTGTCAACACTAGCACTAAAAAAAGTTTTTTCATGTGCCATCACCTCTACAACTTTCTTTCTTCCACAAAGGGATTAAAATGATACTTAAAACTAAAACTGTCAAAGCACCAGCTATGCGCATAAGATTAAATGCATACAGCCCATACTTATTTTTAGTGGGATCAAACTCATAGCAAAATAATAAAATCTGATCTACCACATTACCAATGGAGCCTCCAGCAGCTTGAACTAAAGAGAGCCTAACAGTTTGCTCCTCAAAACCAATACCAGGAATAATTTGAGAAATTTTTCCCTTTGGGGTTATGACGTAAAATGCAGCAGAATGTGCAAACTGCTTTGTTTTTTCATCCCATTTAAAGGAAAACCCCATTTCCTGAGTGATTTTTTTAATATTTTCCTCACTGGAAGTAAGAAATTTCCAACCCTGACTAGCACCCTGAACTCCAAACTCACCAATATAATTAAGCTTCTTCTTTAGAGCTAAATCATGGGTCTCACTCCCATCCATTGTAATGGTAATCCAGTTAAAATCTTTACCAACTTTTAAAGAAAAGTCCTTAAACAATGTGGCCGCTCCATTCATATGAAGACCACACAAACCAGGACACTTGTAGTACACAATTGATATTAAAGAAGGCTTACCTGGTAGAAAAAAACTCTTAAGCTCCCCATGATGACCCTCTTCATCTACAAACTCTAAGTTTGTAGACAGTTCTGCTCCTAAAACACTTTGGTCAATTCCCACATTCTCAAACTCTTCAGGCAATAAGGCTGTTTGAGTGGGATCAACCCCCCAACTTAAAAACCCCCAAACTATAAAAATTAATAGTAAAATAATTTTAGTCATTACTCAGCAGTTTTAGCAAAGGTCTCCAAAACTGCTGCATCATCATCAGCTTTGTTCTTTGTAATTGACCTTATAAAATGAACAAGAGCCCATCTTTTGTTCTTTGAAACACTGTCTTTAAAAGAGGCCATGGTTGTCCCGGGAAGGCCACTTTGAAGGACTTTAAATAAATCTTGAGAACTGCCTTTTCCAACTTTCCAATCCCCTGTTACTAAATTTCTAGTGATACCTGGAATTCCAGCCACACCATCACCCATACCTTTTTTGCCATGGCAACTGGCACATGTTGAAGCATAAATTTGAGCACCTGCGGCTACTAAACCTGGTTGAAAAACCCATGGATTTTTAACAGTTTCTGGATCAATAGCCTTAACTTTCACCAGGTCCAAAGTTTTAGGCCCCTCTAAAGGCTCAATGATTTTATCAATCCCTGTAACCCCTGGATGAATAAATGCCACATATATGAAGAAAAACACAGACCCCGTCATAGAGAGCAGGAAAATAAACATACCAGACTTGTTATAATGGTCGTTTTCAGAGCTCATAATCCACCTCTTAAAGCTGATGAACAAAAATAATCAACAACTATGTATTAATTTTACAATAGCAAATTAGTTACACCTTAAAGCTGCAACATGCAATTTTTTAAAGTAGTATGGCTTCCATATGTTTAGTTTTTCAAAACCCTCCATGGAAATTTATAAAAGTATAGCTTCTGTATTGAAAGCAAGTATCAGTTTAATTGGAGTTTTGCTTATTGCTTTTGCAAATTTTAGATGCACATCCTTTCATACCAGGATTTCTAATGCGTCCATTGGAATGACTAAAAAAGAGGTTTTAAGGCATTTTCACGAGCCTCAAGAAAAATACCGTACAAAAGGTCAAGATCACTGGGTCTATGAAACCTCAAAAAAAGCCTTAAATAAACCACATGATCCAATTGTCTATAAGCGTATCCTAATTTTTAATGAAGGTATTTTAATAAACATAACATTTGAGCGCTCTTTTACAAAAAAAGAACTTAGTGATTTTCACTCAATTAAATCCTTAGTGCCATAGTCTTGTTCTTCATCCTCTTTAAGGGCTTCCTCTTGAGTTTGAGGGTGCTGCTCCTCACTTAAAGTCCACAGCATTTTAACACCAAGGTGCAAAAGTCTCTTATAAACCACTGACAACCTTAAAAAGCTTAGTTGTGGAACCACCAATTCTAAACCGTCTCCTTTAAGTTCACTTAAATACTCTTGTGTTATTTCCAAGCGCTCATCAGCTAGCACTTCAACTAACAGCTCCCAGTCTTTAACCTCTGAAATTTTTAAATCATAGTAAACATGGTCAAACTCTTCAGATGTGCTTTCTTCTGTGAAAAACTCTAAATCTTTTAAAAACTCAGTGCCCATCATTGAAGTTGATTCTTCAGTGTCAGGTTTTATTTCTTCAGACACTGGCCCTGTTAAATCTTCACTCCCACCTTCTTCATAAAAACTAACTTCTCCAGGCTCATTATGAACTTCCTCCACACCTTCCTCTAAGTCTTCTTCTCTAGCCGCCCCCTTAATATCTTCATATGATTCCCCCTGGTGCTCCACCTTTGCTCCTTGAACTTTAACCTCACCATTAAGATCAACAGAGCAGACTGTGCCACATGACTTACAGTCTACAATTCCAAAATCATCCTCTAGCTCTACCTGACAGTCTGGACATTGTGGCATTAAATTTTAATTTTTCCTTTTGCTTTAGTTTTCTTTTCCATTTTCCTACGTTGAGCCCTTGATAAGCCCTGTCTATCATCCCCTCTAGCCCTATGACTAGCCCCTGCTTCCATAACGTTTTCACCTAAAGCCCCTTGGTTTAAATCTAAAGGCATACCTTGAGCAAAGCTTCCACTGTTTTTAGAACCTTCATAATCATAATCACCGCCTTCTGTCATTTGAATTTGATCAACAGCGTCTGGCGCCACTACACTGACTTTAAAAAGTTTTTCAATAATTTCTTCTTGAATCTGTTGATTCATTATTTCAAAGGCTTTAAAGGCTTCTTTTTTATATTCTACTAAGGGGTCTTTTTGAGCAAAAGCTCTTAAGTTAATACCCTCTTTTAATTGATCCACTGTTTTTAAATGATCTTTCCACTGAGTATCAATTGTTTGAAGAAATATAAGTTTTTGAATTCTTGGAAACAGCTCACCCAATTTATTTTTTTGATCATCATAGCTCACCTTCACAGATTTGCTTACAAGGTCAGTAATTTCATTAAAACTCATACCCTCTAAAAGGTCTAATTCAAAACCAAATTGCTTAACCAAAGCTATCTGAAGAGCCTGAATATCCCAAGTTTCTTTTTTCGCCTCGTCAGGAACATAGGCATCTAAAATTTCAGATGTTCTCTCTCCCATCATATCTAAAACCTTACGATCTACATCAACATCTTGAAGAACCTCACGTCGAAGTTTATAAATCATCCCTCTTTGTTGATTCATCACATCATCAAAATCTAGAAGGTGTTTTCTTATATCAAAGTTATGTCCTTCAACTTTTTTCTGAGAGTTTTCAATGGCCTTTGAAACCATTCTAGCCTCTAAAGGTTCGTCCTCATGAACTTTAAGAGTTTTCATAATGCTTTTCATTCTCTCACCATTAAAAATTCTCATTAAATCATCTTCTAAAGAAAGGTAAAACCTAGACTCTCCTGGATCACCCTGCCTTCCAGATCGACCTCTTAACTGATTGTCCACTCGACGAGCTTCATGTCTCTCTGTTCCAATAATATAAAGCCCTCCAAGTTTAATAACTTCTTCTTTTTCAGCAGCACACTCTCCTTCATATTCACCAAAGGCCTTGTCATAAACCTCTCCCTTTACTTGACCAGTTTTTTTTTTTGTCAAAAACTCTGGATTTCCACCGAGCATAATATCAGTACCACGACCAGCCATATTTGTAGCTATTGTAATAGACCCTTTTGCTCCTGCTTGTGCAACATACTCGGCTTCTTTTTCATGTTGTTTAGCATTTAAAACATTGTGCTTAATACCTTCACCTTTAAGTAGAGCACTTAGTTTTTCAGATCTTTCAATACTTACCGTACCAATTAAAGTGGGCTGCCCTTTTTTTGACCGCTCCTTTACATCTTTTGCAATGGCTTTAAATTTTGCGTTCTCAGTTTGATAAATAATATCATTATAATCTTTTCTCGTAATAGGCTTATTTGTAGGAATCACCACTACATCTAGATCATAAATTTTTTCAAACTCCACAGCTTCAGTTTCTGCCGTTCCTGTCATTCCAGAAAGCTTTTTATACATTCTAAAATAATTTTGAAAAGTAACCGTTGCTAGTGTTTGATTTTCTTTTCTAATCTGAACACCTTCTTTTGCTTCAACAGCTTGGTGCAAACCATCACTCCAACGCCTCCCTGCCATAAGTCTTCCAGTAAACTCATCAATGATAACAATTTCACCTTCAACAATCATATAATCTACATCTTTTTTAAATAGATAGTGAGCTTTTAAAGCCTGATAAATATAATGCAGCTTTCCAATATGTTGAATATCATAAACATTTTCTACACCTAAGAATTTTTCAACTGCAGTATTTCCTTCCTCAGTAATGGAAACTGTTTTTGATTTTTCCTCCATTATAAAATGAACTTCTCTTTTTAAATGAGGAACAATTTTATTCATTTCTTTATAAATTTCTATGGAATCTTGTGCAGGCCCTGAAATAATCAACGGTGTTCTAGCTTCATCAATTAAAATTGAATCACATTCATCGACTATGGCATAATTTAACTCTCTTTGAACAAAGTTTGCAGGATCAAACTTCATATTGTCTCTTAAGTAGTCAAATCCAAACTCATTATTTGTTCCATAAGTAATGTCAGCTTCATAGCTTATTTTTCTCTCCTCATCACTTAAATCATGAACAACTGTTCCAACACTTAAACCAAGCCAACTATACAATTGCCCCATCCACTCAGCATCACGAGTAGCAAGATAATCGTTCACAGTAACAACGTGAGCACCCTTACCTGTTAAAGCATTTAAAAAAACAGGGAGTGTTGCCATTAAGGTTTTACCTTCGCCTGTTCTCATCTCAGCAATGGAACCTCGATTTAGAATTAAGCCGCCAATGAGTTGTACATCATAATGACGCATACCCATGACACGTCCTGCAGCCTCTCTACACACTCCAAAGGCTTCTGGTAAAAGCTCATCCATGGCCTCACCTCTATTAAGCCGCTCTTTAAAAAGCCCGGTTTGCCCTTGAAGCTCTTGATCTGATAGTTTTTTAAACTTTGACTCAAGTTCATTAATTCTATCCACCTGTGGACGAAGTCTCTTCATCTCACGATCATGTTGAGTTCCAAATATTTTAGTAATCAATTTCATAAAAATACTTTAAACCCAAATTCACTAAAGGGCTAGGATTTGATTTGACGAAAGACCTCATAAAGACCTACTGCCACAGAGTTGGCCAAATTTAGACTTCTTGTCTGCCCCAGCATGGGTATTTTATATAAATCCTTTGGGTATTGCCTTAAAATTTTCACACCCAATCCCTTAGTTTCTTTACCAAAAATTAACCATATATTCTTAGTTCCATGGGAAAAATCACAATCATAGTAATAAAGCTTAGCCTTTGTAGAAAAAAAAGCTTTCTTATCTTTTATAGGAAGCTTAGAAAAAAAAGCTTCTTTAGACGAGTGGTGCTCTAATTTTAAATATGGCCAATAGTCTAGTCCAGCTCTACGCAATTTCTTCTCATCTAAATCAAACCCCAAAGGACTCACTAAATGCAGTTTTGCCCCCAAAGCCACACAGGTTCGTCCTATATTTCCCGTATTATTAGGAATTTCTGGTTCTATGAGAACAACATTAATATTTTTTTTTAACTTTAATTCCATGCACACTACCTGTTTAATGAATTTCACAAAAAAATAAAATCAATTGCTAAACCCTACAAGTTAGATGATATCACAAATACTCTACTCCCTGACCAGAATTTAAAAACCTCTATAGGAGGCAAACAAAAAAAGCTTTAAGCATCACTTTTTTTTCTTCTATAATTTCCCTATGATCATTCTAAACGCCTCTCTAAAGCCTAGAGGGTATATGGGGCCTTAAAAAAAAATCACTCTAAATTTTTTAAATTTCTTGTAAAAGCCTCTTAGAGAAAGCTTTTAGTGGGAACTAAAAGTTTAAAACAAACAGTGCTGGTAAAAGCGTACAAGCCCATTTTATAATTACGGCTGTTGGTGTCATTTCTTTATAGGTTACGGATACGCCTCTTCTAAAAACTCCTTGTGCTGTCGTTCTACGAAGTCAACAGCATATTCACAATCAGGAGGAGATTCATTAAGTGCAGAAGCCACCTCTAGAATCATCCAATCAAAGCTTTCTTGGGCTTCTTCCATAGAGGCATTATTATCCGTTACAAACTTTGTAAGGTCATCTGCAAAATTTTGAAGTTTAACTTCAAGATTTTCTTCACATTTATTAACGGGAAGCTCCTCTGGAACTGCTACCCTTGAAAGTGCAAATACAGAAGACGACATAATAATAATTAACAGTGCAAAAAAACTCTTTTTCATTTTCTCTCCTTAAAAATTAGCTTAAATACTACTCATTATTCACAGACTATATACATCAACTAGATTAAAATTACAATATGTACAACCTATAATTTAATCAGTGTGTCAAAAAATAATAGCTCTTATCCCACCAAAACTAAAAAAAACAGTTCAAAACTTTCTAGACATACTTCATATAACAGCTACTTCCTTGGGGATAAAACAATTAAGGATACGCCCTAATATTTATCCTTCTTCCATATTTAAAAATGGTAAAAGAAAAAAAACCGTAAAACTTAAAAACAACGCCCCCAAAATTGTAAATAACCCCATCAACGAAAATTGATCTACGTATAAACCTAAAAATGGCCCTATAACCATAAAGGCCAATCTAAACACCATTGAATAAATGGAGTTTGCTGTGGCTCTAAACTCTTCTTTAAGCCTGTGATTAAAGCCTTCTTTAAATAATGGCTGAAAAAACCCCCTAGCAATATAAAAAAGAGACAAGACTATAATCCCACAAATAAAACCAACATGAGGCACCACAAGGTAAGCAGCAGAGACCAATAGTGCACAAATCATTAATATTGCTTTTGAACCAAATTTATTCTCAAGTTTATAAGAGTAGTGATTTGATAAAGCACCTATAACCGAATACACCGCCCATAAAAGTCCAAACCACATAAGAGGTAAATTATTTTCCTCCCAGTACTTTTGAATAAGCCATACTACACACATTGTAGACAGTGACCAGATAACAAAATTTATAATTAGAAACCTTAAGAAAGCTGAGTCCATAAATAAATGCTTAAACACCAATTTAAAGTTTTCTTTATGCTTTTTCTTATCCATTTTATTAACTTCAATCTCTTTGAAAAAAAAAGAAGCAATAAGAGGAAACCACCCCACAATAAGTGTTGCAAACATTACGTAAGATATACTAAAAAAACTCAACACACTACCCACCAAAGCTGCACAAGCTTCTCCAACAAAACTAGCCGCCATAAAATAAGAGGTCCATTTTACTTGAGCACTTCTGCCTATGGTTTTTATTGAATCAAATAACAAAGCATAATCAGCACCACTTATAAGTGAAATAGAAACAGCTAGTAAAAACTCATGAATATAAAGGTGCCAAAGCTTAGTTGAAAAATACAGCACTAAAAAACCCAAGCCATTCATTAAAGCACCAAAAATAAGTGCTTTTTTTCTTCCAAAAAGATCAGCAGCATACCCTGAAGGAATCTCCATGATGACAATCACTGCTCCAAAAAATGACTGCAACAAAAAAAAATCTGTCATTGAAATCCCTAAACTTGTCATAAAAGGCACAAGCACTGAGATCACGGGAATAAACATCCATAAAAAATTAAATAAAATTATTAATTTAGCATTCTTCATAGAACTAGGTAAGAAAAACCTTTGCCCTTAATCTCTTTAAGCACTCTCATTGGAAAGTCTTTTGCTTTTCTTGAACACTTATAAACTAAATATTTTGAATGTTTTTTCCAAAGTTTTAGTGTCTTAAGTTTATCTTTTTTCTCTGAAGCTTTCACTAAAGCTTTTAATGCTTGCATATTTTTTTTAGGGGCTGCTTTCTTAGAAACATCTGAAAACATTGGATCAAAATACGCTAAATCATATTTTTCCACCTCTGGCACAGCATCACCAAACCTCACATCTACTTTAAACTCTTTAACCTTAAAAAATCTCTCTAACTCTTCTAATTTTTCAAAAGCTTTAAACCTCTCAATTCCATTTAAAACCAAATGATAAAAAATAGGATTTCTCTCATAACCTACAACTTCATGTCCTGCCAAAATAAACTTAAATAAATCTTTTCCCATTCCTACAGTTAAATCACAAATTTTAATCTTTTTATTTCTAGCCAAAGGTTTTAAAAAAGAATACACCCCTTCAGATCTACTAAAACTTTGCCTTACTTCTTTTAAAAATCTTTCGCTTAAAAAATTACAATAAACTCCAGGAAAAACACTAGAGTTAACTTTAAAGAGCCCATCTTTATACGACAAAGTCGTCTTAGCCTCTACCTTAGAAATATATTTAGATTCTTTAATTTGTTTCTTTAAATTTTCCCTGTGCTTATAAGTTTTTAATGAATCATCTAAAATTAAACTCAAAACCCAGATCTCCAATAAATCTTATATGTTACATCTTTTAGATCTTGTTTAAAATTTTTTGAAAAAAATTTATTCTCATCAATAAGACTCATGGTTTCTACCACCATAGCTTCACTTTCTTCATCAAAACCCTTAAGTGCGTCATTGATATTAATATCAAATGTTTTAATAAAACTCTCTAGGCTCTTACAACGAAAGGCTTTTATTTTCTCATCTACGCTAAAATCTTTTAAAAGATAAATTGTAAAAAGATTAAAATACCCTGATGGAAGATCTTTAAAGTAAGCCTTACCTTCGCTATTTCTAATATTATAGTCTAACAAGTCATCACTTCTTTGGAGCAACGCCCCTAAAACTTCCCCTGTCCTATGAAACCCATACAAATCCTCTTTAGACAAAGACTCGTCCATTAAAAGAGCTGGTGCTTTAAAACACCAGGAAAATAGTGCAGAAGTTTTTAAAGCATGGATCTGAGACATTTCTTCTTTACTCACATCACCTCTATTATGACAAGCGTCTTGTAGCCACTCCCCCTCAACTAAAGCCAGAATCACACCACTTGTATAATCTATGAGTTTAATAGAGTTATGAGCACATAAGTTTTTAATAACTTTTGCTAAAAGATAGTCACCACCTAAAACAGCAGGCCCTCCACCGTATTTTTTCCAAGCCGTAGTTTTTCCTCTTCTAAGCTTTGCATCATCTAAAAAATCATCATGTAATAAGGACGAATTATGAATGTATTCAATACATGTTGATAACAACGAGGCTTTTTCTTTAGCTAAACCCAAATCCTTAGAAATAGAAAAGACCAAGGCCCCCCTATACCCTTTACCACCTGAAAACAAGTCCTCATACATTTCCTTCATTTTTTTTAAATAAGGAGGAATATCATTGGGCACTAAATTTTGATCTAAAATCATAAATTCACTAAACAGGCACCTTATTTCTAAGTCAATGTGGTTTAATTGTAAAATTCAATGTTGCTCCACATAAAATCCTTTTAAATAAAAGGCTTTAGTATTAAAAACTTGTAAAAAAGGGGTTTAAAATAAATTTCTTCAATCTTAACTTAGTGTACTCTGCAAAAGTGCCTTAGTAAACTAATCTGTGACCTTTAAGCCCTTTCTTTATCCAGTATCTATTCATAAAAATTCATACAAAACCAATATTAAAAAAATACTTTAAGAAACAATAAATTTAGTTTTTTTTAATGTTTTAAAAAACTGCTTTAAAAAAAGAATAAACTTAAAATTGTCTTGATCTAAGACAAAGAGCAACAGAGTGCAACACTTTAAAAACCTGAAACCTTTGTTATTTTGAGTTGAGAAATTTTTAAGACTTTTGTCCTAAAGTTAACTAAGTTTTAATCGATATGTAAGTTGTAACCAAAAAAAAACAAAGGAGAATAAAATGAATATGAAATCAAAATCTATATTACCAGTATGTTTATTATTTAGTTTTACAGCTTGTCAGAATGTTGAACACTCTTCTCAAGGGAAACGTACATTAACAAGTTTAGATAAGTCAGACACTTTATTAGGTGATTCAAGTGGATCAGACAGATCAAACCCTCAAGGGGGGGGGCAGATAGTCTCCTAGGTGACTCCTCAAATACATTAAACCCTCAAAGCCAAGACAGCTTAAATCAATCAACTGTTAACCTTCCCGATGGCTATTATGAGTCGAGTTGTAGCAGACTGCAAGATAATGATGATGATTTTAGCCAAAGTAAAAGTGTCAGAACTATTTTAAAATATTACACAATCAATCAGATCAAATACAGCAGATCTGAAATGGTTTGTTTTTTAGACACTTCATGTATGAATATACATACTGAAGGAAAGTTTTGTGACGATAATAATAATGGAAATTTATTTATTGAAGGCAATATCTCTATTGCTACACTAGACTTTGGTAATAATACCTCCTATTATACTCGAAGTTATATAACTGAGGCTGTCCCTAAAAGTGATGGAAGTCCTACTACTACTGTAACTCACACCCGTGGACCAGGGCCTTATACCCTTGAACATGCAACATACCCTGTGGCATTTCATATTGATAGTGATGGTGCACTTTATATTTATGCTAATGACCTTACGGACTCTTATTTTAGATCTCAGATTTTTAATTTTATAGATTATAATGGAGAAATCTCCAATTATAATATTAATTTTGAGCCTCTTTTTCGTGGATTTATTAATAATCCAATAGCAAATCCATTTGTACAAAAATATACACCTACAAGTTATCCAGCTAGAGAGTTTTAGAAAAAATCATCTTTAAAAAAGTATGGTAGATTTAAAAGTAATAGGCCCTTTATTTTAAAGGGCCTAGCTTTATAAATTTACATTTCACCTATTATATTAGAATAGTGATTGTTAAAAAAATTTAAGAAGACTATCTTCTGTGATGTCATGAGTACTTAACCTAGACTAAAAAATTAAAAAACCCTTAAGCAATAGAGTGGACTTTTATCAACCCGAATTCGGACTTTTTAAATCTAGTTTAACATTCTATTTTCATGACACGTATTACCGGTTTAAAAGTGCCCAGGCAATACCCAGTTAATGCTGACAAAAGATTCACTATAAAGTTTTTTAAGGCTTCGGTGTCTTGAGTGTTCAATGTGAAACTCTTCCTTTAAAATACTAAAAACAGTGTCAACAATATATCTTTTCCTTAGAAGCAGCTTACAAAAAAGAGAAATAAATTTATTTTTCATATTAGATTTAAGATTTATTGTAATAGACTCTTTGCGAAATTAGCATCTGTCTAAAAGTCATTCTCCAGTATCTATTCATAAAAATTCATATAAAATTAACATCAAAAAGAACACTTAAAAATGACAAATTTAGTTTTTTTAATGTTTTAAAAAACTGCTTTAAAAAAAGAATAACCTTAAAATTGTCTTGATCTAAGACAAAGAGCAACAGAGTGCAACACTTTAAAAACCTGAAACCTTTGTTATTTTGAGTTGAGAAATTTTTAAGACTTTTGTCCTAAAGTTAACTAAGTTTTAACCGATATGTAAGTTATAACCAAAAAAAACAAAGGAGAATAAAATGAACATGAAATCAAAATCTATATTACCAGTATGTTTATTATTTAGTTTTACAGCTTGTCAGAATGTTGAACACTCTTCTCAAGGGAAACGTACATTAACAAGTTTAGATAAGTCAGACACTTTATTAGGTGATTCAAGTGGATCAGACAGATCAAACCCTCAAGGGGGGGGGCAGATAGTCTCCTAGGTGACTCCTCAAATACATTAAACCCTCAAAGCCAAGACAGCTTAAATCAATCAACTGTTAACCTTCCCGATGGCTATTATGAGTCGGATTGTTTGGAAGGCACTATATATGGTAGCCAAAGTGTTAAACGTATTTTAAAATTTGAAACAATCAACCAGATCAAATCTAGAAAGCAAGTTGTAGTTTGTTACTCAGACATTGCATGTACAGATCGAACTACTGAGGGATCAAAATATTGTAACGATAACAGTCTACCATATACTCAGGGCGATATCTCTATTGCTACACCAGGCTTTGGCAATAATACCTCTTATTATACTGCACGTTATGTAATTAACACTGATAGGAAATTTTACACCAGTGGTGATGAAACACACTTTGATCATGTAGTAGGAGTTGCATATCCTGTAGCATTTCATATTGATGGTAACGGTGTACTTTATCTTCATAGTGGTAACTATGGCGATGCTTCTTATGGTTCTCGTTATCGTAGTTATTTTGATTCTATTGGAAGATTATTAAATCCTAATTCTAGCTTGGAGCCTTTCTTTCGTAGATTTATTAATAATCCAACAACAGTTCCAAATACAAATAGACTCACGCCTACACTTCATCCAGATAGAGAATTCTAAAAAAAGTATGATGTTTAAAAACAGCAAGCCCTTTATCTTAAAGGGCTTAATTTTATAAATTTATGTTTCACCCATTGCATTAAAACGATTCAGAAAAACTATATTCCATAACGTTACTGCACAAGAGTACTTAACCTAGACTAAAAAATTAAAAAACCCTTAAGCAATAGAGTGGACTTTTATCAACCCGAATTCGGACTTTTTAAATCTAGTTTAACATTCTATTTTCATGACACGTATTACCGGTTTAAAAGTGCCCAGGCAATACCCAGTTAATGCTGACAAAAGATTCACTATAAAGTTTTTTAAGGCTTCGGTGTCTTGAGTGTTCAATGTGAAACTCTTCCTTTAAAATACTAAAAACAGTGTCAACAATATATCTTTTCCTTAGAAGCAGCTTATAAAAGAGAGGAATAAATTTATTTTTCATATTGGATTTAAGATTTGTTATAATCTAAACCCTTCTGACCATGAATTTTTCAAATAACTTTTAAAAGATATAACCTTTATCTCCAAATAACTTTTCAAAAAGATTTTCAACTAAATCCTCTAAAAACTTTATATTATGGACGCTTCCTGGGGTTATAGTAAAACTTAAAAGCTTTCCTTTATGAGAAATAATGATGTGAACTTTAAAACCAAAAAACCATTCCATTGTTGGAGGTGATTTTTCATTTATTCAGAAAAAAGTCTAAACTGAGGTTACTTAAAGGGTGTCTCTAAAATTAAATAATTTTATCTTAAGGAGGCTTAAGCCTCTCCTTAAGATAAAAGAACTAAAGAGCTCATGAACCCTTTTAAGCCTCAAAACCGCCGCACGCAACGAACAAACCGAAAAGTGCTCTTAAAAAATTCCTGCTGAAAGCCACCATCAAACTGCTGCATCCACGCAGCGGTTTGATGATACTCCGTAGACGACCAATAATAAATACCACTTTGATCTAAACCTGGAATAGCAGAGCGATTTGTGTACATTAAATTAAGCTCATAACGATTAGGTAAATGCCAATCATCATAACCACCATAAACAAGCTTATCACAGTACCTTGCTGCTGGGTGATAACCCCCTTGATCCGGTGAAGTTATGGCAACAATTGCATCTGTATTCGCTGAACCGTAATTTGCATCTTTATTAATTTCACCATGACCAGTTCCAGTAGTTGATGTGTAGTTTTGTAATCCTGGAATATCATACCAATTACTCGAATCATTATTCCAACTTTTAAGTAAACTATCAGTACCAGAACAAGTCACTGTAAAATCATCTAATGCATAAGAGTTTTCCCCCGAACCTCCTGAAACATTGTCTGATGGAATATCTCCACAACCCCCAGGGGTGGTCATATAGTGATCTGTTCCACTTCCACTAGTGGCACCAGGGCTAAGGCTTCCAAGATAAATTGCTCCACCTTTACACACGGTTCCTGGGGTGGGAGAAGAGTCAAGACATACATCAGGATCAGGGTCTGGATCAGGATCAGGGTCTGGATTAGGATTAGGATCTGGCTGACTAGCTCCACAAGAAGAACCAACACATAAATCAGGATCTGGACTACTAGATCCACAAGCAGCTAAACTCAATAGGGTAGTTGTAATTAATAGTAATTGAATGATTTTATTCATATGAATACCTCATTTATTTTATATCGTATAAACTCTAATACTCTATCTAACCCTATGAATTAAAAAAATAGTTTTTTAATATTTAATCTGAATTTAGACTTTAGTAAACCCGAGCTCGGACTTTTCCAAGCTCCTTTTTTCAAATCAGATTAAAAAACAACTACATCTTACAAAAGGCTTAAGGTGATCTTTTATTTATTCAAAACTTAGGTCTTTAGAAAAGTCTGAGCTCGGGTTATATAGCTTAGTAATTGTAAACGAAACTACAAAAACTACTAAGATCAAGAAAGACTATGGCCTATGTTTCTAAAATTCATCTCATAATTAAGAGAATTTAGGTTTTTCAAACAACTTCTTAGAATAAAACAATGGAGCTTGCCCCTAACTTAACTTCCTTCTAGAATAACTTTAATCGGAGGCATTAAATGCTAACTAAAGACATGAGAATCCCATTTCACCTTTGTGATCCTGCACGCATTATGTTTTTTGGATCTGTCTTTGAAATTTATCACATGTGTTTAGAAGAGCAGCTTCCTCACATGGGCATAGCTTGGAAGACTTGGTTTTTAGAAACCATAGGGGCTCCAATAAGGGGTGCTGTTGTGCAATATGACCACCCCTTAATTTTTGGAAATGATTACACTGCAAATTTTTGGGTTAAAAAACTAAGTGAAAGCTCTGTAACATTTCATTTTGAAATAGGCACTCATAAAAAATGTCATGTGTTTACTCATGTAACACATACTTTTGTAGACCTTAAAAGCCGTACAAAAATACCAATACCTACAAAGATACGACAGTCCTTAAAAGCTCACCTTCAAGCTTAGATTTAACAGGCTTTCCTATTTGAGAAAAAACATTTAAATTTAATCTAAAAACGCCCCTAAACTCAGGAATGTTTTCTAATATTTTGTTTAATTTAAACAGTGGCTGTGTTGTAACTAAATATAGCCCCACACCATTTCTTTCTTCCTCTAATAAAACGGGAAAAAGTTGTCGACTACTCAACCCAAATTCTAAAAGTTTTACAGAAAAACTTTCTTTAAACTTACTAAAATCAAAATAACTTCCTTTAATTTTAACTTTCTCTGTGATTTTACCTAAAATTTTAAAACCATCCTTACTCAATTCTCCCAGATCTCCTGTATAAAAAGCGCCTTGATCTCTGAGTATCCATTCTGATTCTCCTTTAAGTTTTGCCCAATATAAACCAGGACCTTTAAGAATAATTTCACCACGAGCACTTAAAAAAACCTCCCATCCAGAAAAAGCTTTTAAATTTACCCCATCAACTGAATAAGACATCTGTGCAAAAGTTTCTGTTGACCCATAGCACCCTATAAGAGGCCACCCTAAGTCTTTTGCTTTTTGAAAAAGCTTCTTTGATATATGAGAGCCTCCAACAAAAACATACTTTAAGTTTTTAGGTGCTTTTACTCCTTTAAAAACTAAATCAAAGACTTGTGTGGAAACCAAAGATAAAATAGACACTTCATTTTTAATAAGTTTAGAGCATATTAAATCCACAGACCATGTGAAAAAATATGGATCCCTTAAGCCCCCGAAATACGATCTAGCTAAAATTGAAAATCCAGCTACATGCTTTGTTGAAAGACAAACACCCCATCGATCATCCTGAGTTAAAGGAATGGTTTGAAAAAAAGATTTTACAGCAACCTGAATATCCGAGAGTCTATGTAAATATACTTCTTCACTCACGGTTCCTGATGCTTTTAACAAGTATGTAGGCTCATAAACCTTTAAAAACAAGGGTTTTTCTGAAAGCATATGAAGCTTACTTTCCTTTATACTTTCTTTAAATGATATAAAATCCATATACTTAAAATATCCCCTTGTTTTATATTTTTAAAAAACTTTAGTCATCATCATAAGTGTAATCTCACTACCTAACTCACCTACTGCCAACTTAGGTTAGTTAATACCAGGACTCTAGTAAAGAAAGCTTTAGATAAGCAAGAGTTTAAAAAAATATCCTAAAAAACCCTATTTTTTTAAAACTAAAATTTCTATAGCCAATTACAACATAAGCCTTTAATCTCTAAATCTCCACCCATGACTCATGCTCAAGTAACTTAAAAATAGGCAAAGCCTTAGAAAGGCTAATCTCAGCTTTCATTTCATCTAGAATTTCACTATAAGGAGTTTTTTCATAATACCAGTGTGAATACAGTCCACACTCAAGTTTAATTTTATGCTCAACAGCCCATAAAGCCCCTATTACCTGTCCCAGTGGGTGATCTAAATAACTAGTCACCACTGAGTTCTCTGGATTAAAGCTTGGAAGACTGTGGTTAAACCCTGTGGGTTTTATTATGGTGTAGTCTTCTTCTCCACCATATTTATTAAAATCAGACGCTACTTTCAAATAAGAAAGGTTAAGGTTTTCTGGGCAAGGGTCTTCAACATATACGACTTGATTTTTAAAAAAATTTTTCAAATCCTCATTACAATTTATAAAATCTTTTTTAACCCCTCTTCCATTAAAATCAAATATAAACTTAAACGGCATTTCTTTAATAAAACTAAGATTTTCTTTAAGCTCCTTTACTGAAGAAACTTTTATTTTAATGGTCTTAAACCCTTTATTTTTAATCTTTATTTGATTCTTTAAAAGATTTCTAAAATTCAGCCCAGAAAAGTAGCAAGAAATTTTCTTTTCTTTTTTAAAATCATTCTTTGAAACAGATACCTCTTTAACTCTTTTAAATAAGCCATCTTGTAAAGATAAATTCTTAAAAAAATCCTTTAACGATCTGTCTCCAAAGTTATTTATAGGATGATAAAGTGAGTACCTTTCTCCTTCAAATTTTAACAAAACCCCTTTGCTTAAAAACCCTGACCTTCCTATGGGTTTTAATTCATATAAAGAGAACCAAATTCTCATGAAGATAAAATCCCCATGGCATACATCCAAGTAAATAAAACTAAATGCAAAGCTGATAAACCTAAGTATTTATTATATACCTTAGAAGGACTTTCTTTAAAAATCTTTATAAAAATATACACAGCTAAAGGTAAACTTATAAAAGTCCACAAGCCTGATCTAAAAAATATACTATTCATCATCTGTGTATTTATTATATATGGAAGAAAGAAACACACGGCTAAAGCTTTTAATCCAAAGCTACGCCCATATCTTACAACAACTGTTTTTTTTCCCGTTTTAGAGTCTTCTTCCATATCCCGTAAATTGTTAACTAAAAGAAAAGTATTGCACAAAAGACCACATTGAAGCCCTGCTAAACCTGCATCAAAAGAATGAACTCCTGATATAATATAATTTGTCACCCACACTGGAACAATTCCAAAATATAAAATTACAAATAAATCCGCAGTACCATTTGCTGACAATGAATACTCAGTTCCTGTATATAAATAGGCTAAAAACAATGCCGGCACGCCTAGTAAAAGTATTAACCACCCTGATTTCCAAAAGAGCACCAATCCAATAACAAAAGCTATGGTTAAAAGCCCTAAGGCTAAGAACTTTAAAAGGCTACCAGAAAGAGCCTTGTGATAAACCATTCTCCTAGGGCCTTTTCTAATACTTGTATCTCTTCCTTTTTCTGCATCTATAGCATCGTTAAAAAAATTAGTTGAAATTTGAATCAAAACAACTGCCATTAGAATAAGACTAAAATAAATTATATCTAAGTAGCCTAAAAAATAAAATGAAAAGCATGCTCCTAGTATTACAGGACAAGCTCCAGCAACTAATGTGCTCGGCCTACTCCCACGTAATAAAGCTATGAAAAAACTCACAACAACACCTTTTTTAAAAAAATTTTAAATTGATCTGGATGTTCAAATAAACACCTGTGCCCACCAGGAAGGGGGTAAACATTAAAAATTTCCTTAAGCCCTCTTCCTTCTTTAGAGTACTTTTCATCATCTACACCGTGCACAAAAATACTTTTGTCACACTTCTGTGGTTTAAACTGAGAGCTTGTAAAAAAAAACTCTAAATACCTTTTAATTTCATCAACAGTCCATGGTGTATAACCAAGTTTATACTTAGCTCGATACTCATCCATTTGATGCCCCGAAAATAATGACAACTTCTTCCAATAATTAAAGAACTCAGCCCTATCCTCTAATTTTAAAAAAAGTTTTTGCCTAAAAGACTCTCTTAACAAAACCTCTGTTTTTGAATAAGGAGTATGTCTAGATGAGACAAAAATCCATTTTTTAGATTTTTCAGGAAAAAAGCGTTTAAGCTCTTTAAGTATCCGCCCACCAAAAGAATAACCCACAATAAAGTCATATTTTTTAATACTCTTTGACAGTTCTTTAATATAATCTTTTTTAAACAACAACGTTCTTAAATTAAAAGCGTCACATTTATAACCATCTAGGTACAGGGGTCGCATATCTTCATGTGATCCTAAAAAACCATGGAAATAAAGAGCCTTTCTCATAACCTAACCTTATCTAAATCAGACCAAAATTTATTAGATTTAGCGGAATCAACCACAAGTTCTATTAAGCACTGTTTTGAAAACTTCATATTATTTAAATACCTAATATAATTAAGGTCCCAGAAAGCTGCAAGCTTTTTAAAAGATCGATCCTGTTCATTAATAAAATATTCTTTATTTTTATTAAAAATATTTTCAAATATTCTTCCACCAAAATTATTTATCACTACAATTTTTATACTGTAATCACTTAAATACTTTAGCCCCTGTAAATCGTTTAAATTGTATAAAGTTGTTAAATCTCCCAAGACAATCCAATTATCCACCTCTTTATCTAAAGAACCTAAAGCTAAAGCCAAGCTCCCATCTATTCCGTTTACACCACGCTGACCCATATTTTTAAATCTAGACCAATGAACAAAAGACCATTCCCTAATAGGCAGAGAGTTACCAATAAAAACTCTAGATTCATTTGGAATTTTTTCACTTAACTCCATAAGCATAGACACTTCAGAAAGGTTATTTCTCTTAATTATGCTCTCAACAGCCCTATTATACTTTAAAATTTTAGCTTTAAGCTCTTTATTTTCTTTAAAATCAATAATTTTTTCTGAAATTTGTTTTAAAGAAACCCCTTTTGCTCCAACAGTTCCTGGGTATTTATACTTATTCCAAAAAAACACATTTAAATGTTCATGGACTTTACGCCATGATTTAAGCACTGGAACTCCACCAATTCTATAAATTTCTTTAAAACTATTTATACCACTTTTAAGTATAAAGGACTCTGCATACTTAACACTAAGTGCCTCTGGAAAATCCTCATATGATAAATTTGACAATGGCTCCAAAACCAAGACGCCTTTATAATTTTTCAAACATTTTCTCACTTCATCTCTTTCACAAAGCTTTAAACTAGAAACTATAACCAAAGATTCATACTCATATTTCCTTTCAATTTCCTTAACAGGATTAGGGTCTTTAAGAAAAAGATTTATATGAACAGGGTATTCAATATTTTTAAGATTTGTATTTTCACAATATGATATTGTTTTTATCTTATTTTTTAAAAAAATATCTTCTTGAACTATTGTTTGAGGCACCCCTGTCCCAACAAAGGCCTCTGGCCTGTCTGCGGTCACTGCAACAAGTTTTACACCTTCTTGGTACCTTGCCTCTAAGAGTGCTGGATATAAAGCGGCAGCAGCAGAACCTGACGTTGTCAACACCACCACCGGCTTATTGGTTTTTAAAGATTTTCCTAAGGCATAAAACCCTGCAGAACGTTCATCATAAAATGTTTGAATGTTAATTTTTTTAGTTTCTAAAATCTGATTTAAAATTTCTCCACTTCTAGCCCCCGGGCAAGAAACAACCTCCTCTACCCCTATATCTAACAATGAGTCTATAAAATATGAGACCATATATTATATCTCCCAGATACCTTTAAACGCAGTCCATTTATTTTCTAGTTCAGCCCACTCCTCATCTACTAAGCTTTCTTTTAAAACCCCTCCTCCTATACAAACTTGTACATTTAAGCCTACCCACTCAAAGCACCTCATAGAAACCAATGAAAATGGCCTTTCAAAACCCAGTGCCTCTACATAGCCTCCAAAATAACCCCTACCCTTAGGCCCAAGCCTTAAATCACTAGAGTATTTTTTTGGAAAAGTTCCTACTGCAGGGGTTGGATGGAGTAAATCACTTAGCTTTTTAATATCCACGGCCTTATCCACTACTCCTTCTGCCCTAAGGTGTGACAGTTTTTCATATTTAAAACTTTCAACAGGCCCCCACTCCACCTTAAACCCTAAGTCCTTACTCATTCCATCCATCACTATTTTATGTTCTTTAATAAGCTTTTTATCCCATTTTAATAAATTAGAGGTTTTTAAAGTTCCTGCAACAGCCGTGGTAATAGAGCTTCCATTAATAGTTGTTTTAAATAAAAATTCTGGTGAGCAGCCCAGTAAAGCTTTTTTTTCCAGTGGATTATAAAACCCGAAAAAATAACCTGATTTCTTATTCTTTAAACCCATGAGTGCTTGAAAAGAAAACTCATTAAGAGAAACAAAACTTGTAAAACTTTGCTCAGCCTTAGTATAAAGAACTGCTTTAGACAACGCTGTGTTTCTCATTTTCTCTTTAATATGAAAAAATATTTTAAAATAATTTTTTTTTTCTTCTTCCGTTAAAGACAATAATAACGCCTTTTTTGACTTTAAACCTGTGTTTAAAAATAACTTTAACTCCTCTTTGGTAAAAATAAAGCTTTGTTTTAAAAAAGGCTGACTCAAACTTAAATCAAAACCACTAAACTGCCCGAAATAAGGGCTCTTAAAAGCCCCTACATGAGCAAGAGGTCCTACCATATATCTTCTTAAAAGTTTATTAGGCTCTTCTAATATATAAAAGCCTTCATTTACTAAATCTGCTTGTTTCTTAAGTAATGCCACGGTAGGAACATAACACAATAAAGGAGCCTAATCGATGGTTAACGTTCTTGGAGTCCCATTTGGCGGAAATAGTATCCCTATTATAGCAGGGCCTTGTTCCATTGAGTCCGAAGAGCAAATCCTTGGCTTAGCTACAGAGCTAAAAAAAACTAAGGTGGCTTTCTTACGTGGTGGACTACATAAATTAAGAACAAGCCCAAACTCTTTTCAAGGCCTTGGCAAAAAAGCTTATGCTATTGCACGAGAAGTTTCTTACAAAACCAACCTGCCCTTTATCTGCGAAGTTACTGACCCTAGACAAATTGAAGACTTAAATGAAATCACTTCCATATTCCAAGTAGGTACAAGAAATATGTATAACTATAGTTTATTAAAAGAGCTTGGAAAAACTTCAAAGCCTATTTTACTAAAAAGAGCTTTTTCTGCAACCTATGAAGAACTGTTAAATGCAGCTGAATATATTTTAGCCGCAGGAAATAAGAATGTCTTACTATGTGAGCGTGGTATTAGAACCTTTGTAACCGATACACGAAATACTTTTGATATTAATGCCATTCCTTTTTTAAAAAGCAAAACCCACCTTCCTGTTCTAGCCGACCCCAGTCATGGAACTGGAATTGCTAAGCTTGTAGAGCCTGTAGCTCTAGCTGCTCTAGCTGCAGGAGCAGACGGTCTTATTATAGAAGTTCACAACGACCCTGCCAATGCTCTTTCTGATGGCCAGCAGGCTTTAAAAGTTCATGAGCTTAAGCAACTTTTAAATAAAGCTGATTTAATTCTTAAAACCCTTGGAAAAAGTATTTATGAACAAACCTAATGCCACTATTTTAACAAAACCTGACTCTAAAAAAATACACACCATATTCTCAGACATTGCAGGCTCCTACGACAAAGCTAACAATGCTATGACTTTTGGGCTTGTACACCTTTGGCGTAAAAAACTTGTAAAACTCTCAAATACTCCTAAAAATGGTACAGTTTTAGACTGCGCCACAGGTACTGGCGATTTAGCCATTGAATTTAAAAAAACACTTGGACCACAGGCTAAAATCACCGGAATTGATTTTTGTAAAGAAATGTTAGATTTGGCATTTAAAAAAGCTAAGGATAAAAACCTTAATCTTAAATTTGAACTAGGCGATGTTTTAAATTTAAAATTCCATGATGAGTCTTTTAACACTGTAGCCATTGCATATGGAATTCGAAATGTTGCTGACACTTTGGGTGGAATCACTGAAATGTGGCGAACTGTAAAACCCTTGGGAAAACTTTTAATCTTAGAAACAGGAGAGGGAAAAGGCCTTGAAAGCATTCCTATAAATATTTATACTAAGCACATGGTCCCTTTATTAGGTGAGCTAATCAGCAAAAAAAAACATGCTTATTCTTATTTAAGCAATTCCTCCCAAGCCTTTCCTTCAAAAGACAAGTTCCTAAGCCTCACAAAAGATCTTAAGAATATAAAAAAAGCGTCTTATAAAAGCCTTATGTTTGGCGCTAGTTATATTTATATCCTTGAAAAAAAATAGGCCAATAAGATTAGACAAAATAAAGATTTTTTAAATTCAAATAAAAAACCCATGTGACCTTAATAAACAGTTAGTTTAAATATTAGAAAAAATGCTTTTAATAACTTTTAAAACATCCTTCATGGTGTAAAACAAAACTCTTGCCCTTATCATAATATAAACTTACTAGTGTTTAATCCACATGAACCTTAACCCAATTAGAATCAACATACCCATAAGAGTTACGAACCCTTACTAGGTACCACCCTTCATGGGAACTAGAAACTTTGGATAGTGAAAGACTGTTATTTGTTTCACCTAAAAGAGCTTTTATTTGACCTAAGGTATTTTGATACCACTGGTAGCTAAGAGAGCTTCCACTGGCACCTACAGATAAACTTAAGTCTTCATTAACTTGTACAGTGATGCTTTCAGGTTGTGATGTGATAACCGGAACCTGCCTTATGAAAGTTTTAGCTATATTCACCTTAACCCAATTAGAATCAATGTATCCATAAGGGTTATAAACCCTTGCCACGTACCATCCCTCATGGGAGCTAGAAACTTCGGATATTGAAAGAAGGCTGCTTGTTTGACCTACAAGAACTTTTGATCGACTTGATGTATTTTTATACCACTGGTAACTAAGAAAACTTCCACTAGCGCCTACAGATAAACTTAAGTCTTCATTAACTTGTACAGTGGTACTTTTAGGTTGTGATGTGATAACGGGAGATTTTTCATTTAAAGTTTCATCTATACTCACCTTAACCCAATTAGAATCAACGTAACCAAAAGAATTGCGAACTCTTACCACGTACCACCCCTCATGAAAACTAGAAACTTTGGATATTGAAAGAAGGCTGCTTGTTTGACCCACAAGAACTTTTGATCGACTTGATGTATTTTTATACCACTGATAGTGAAGAGATGCTCCACTAGAAATTACAGATAAACTTAAATTGTCATTGACATTAACAGTAGTGTGTTGAGGTTGTAACGTTATAGCAGGACGGTGTGATATAGTAACGAAAGGTTCTCTTATACTTACAGTTACAAAGTTAGAATAAACTAAACCATAAGCGTTGGTCACTTTTACTTTATATATGCCCTCATGGCTTTCGCTCACATTATTTATTAAAAGAGTTCTGTCTTTTTGATTCGATATTATTGCATCACCTTTATACCACTGGTAATTTAAAGGCCCCTCGCCACTGGCAGACACAGATAAACTTAAATTATCATTAACTGGTACAGTGACACTTTCAGGTTGTGATGTGATGTAAGGAGAAGAAAGTCTATTATCAGGAGATTGATAATACGCTGCAGTCCTTGAAGCATTTTCTCTAATATACCGCGCATTATCCATTGTTGCACTTCCTCGTGCAACACCCCGAACAGGTTCAGCACTTGAAAAATAAAGCTCACTTTTACTAGCATAGGCCATAATAGTACCTTTTCTTGCTCCTATTGAAGATGGCCACTCATCAAAAAAATCATTACGATTGTTAACACCACCATTATCTAAAACATAGCCAAAATTGTAACTAGTAGGAGATCGACTACTGGCAAAACTCTTATTATGTTCACATCCAATATTGTGACCAAGTTCATGGGCAAACGTTCCAGAACTACACCGACTAATATTCATTACACTTAAATAGCTACCTAACTCCCCACGTGCACATTCACTTTTCAAAGCTCCAATCATCATCACAAGATCAGATTTTGTTTCTTCTCGTAAGCTCTGTATTTCTGGAGACGCTCTCATATAAACAATAGCACTCTGTGCGCTCTCTGGCTCTTCTGAAAGTGCAATTTCAACAGCTTGAGTTAGGCGAACACTCACTCCAGTTTGAGAATTATTATGAATAGTATTGTTTAAAGCTATATGAGCATTGATTCTAGCCATGGTGGCTTTATGGCCACCAAAACCTTCAAGGGCGCCGGGTGTATATACTACCAATAAATCTATAATAACCCTTTCTAAGGTTTGAGCATTAGCTATGCTCTTAGATGTGTTTAAAGGAGGGCTAGCACTCTTTGCCTTGGTCATAAACCTTAAAGCTTCATCATTAAGATTACGTCTACTATATTTTTCAGATTCTCCTCCCCCTGGCATTTCAATGGCATCATCAACCAATGGAGACAATAAGCCCTCATCCACTTTACGAATAAAATATTTATCATCTAATAGGCGTTCAATTTTATAAGTGTCATTGGGCGTATTGATTCCTCCAAAAAGAACTGACTTGTAAAAGGACAGGTGAACAAATTCATCTAGTTTGCCGTCAACCTGCCCAACCCAAACAAAATCACCTTCACCCCTATAGTCTACCCTTGTTTGATGAGTAGAAAGAATTTTTCCATTAGGGAGGGGAATTTTAATTTTATCCGGTAGTTTTAAAGGATGTTTTGCTTTTTTAAAAACTTCAAAATCCACATTTAAACCAGATAGCTCCATAGTAAACCCAGAAGGTTCATCAGAATAACGATTGTTAAAATCCTCTAACTCTTTTGGCTGCAATTTAAAAGTTTCAAAAAGAGTCTTTGTCTTTACCTGTTTACTCTTAGCCTTTGGCTTTAATAAGGCTGTTGAAAAATTTTGTTTAAATGTCTCAATACTAGACACAGACCTTGTTTGGTTTAAATTATAAGGTGCCTTGAGTTCATTATTTTCTAAGAAAATCTCAGAATTAAAAAACACCCAACTTAGCAAAATCAATAGTAAGGACAAAAAAAGATTTTTATTGCTCAGCACTACAGTCTCCTTAGTTTCATCTAACTTTCAAGATAAAAGTCGGTATATTTAAAACAATACTTTAGTGTTATTTTCTATCCCATTAATCTCGTACTGATCCTGAATTGATCCATTATTAATAACACCAAAGTGTTCCAATATAAGACAAAAACCTAGTGTGGAAATTATAGTTTTCTAATTGACCAAGCTATTATCACCATACCAAGGGTTTTTATGGGTTTTATCAGTAGAATGCTTAGGCTATGTTTAATCCATATATGAGACATGAAAAAGTAGATAAATATTTAATTACAGTTCTACCTCTCCTTAAACTTAGCTTTTTTAAACTTAAATCTAGACTAGAGGTTAAACTTAAAGAATTCTTTTAAATCTATTAAAAAAACAAATATTAAGAAAGGACTGCTTAATATGTTCAAACCTTTTACTCTCTATTCGTGGTGCTTTTTTTTATGGGTTAACACTACAGTTCACTAGGATGACATGATCATCCCTATCACTAGTAAGTGACAATGAACCTCCATTTTGTAAATCAGCAAAGTCTTCAATTGTTAGGCTAAATGTATGTGCATGGTCTCCATCCAGAAGTGTATAGTCTCTTGGTTCAGCTTGAATAAGCTGAGCCAGACTTAGAGGTATTGTTGTGTGAGCATGTGTCGGGTTAGAGTAAACCACACCTGCATCTCTTATACATCCTGGCTCAGGAGCAGTGTTATCACCATTATTATTAACAGAAAGGTTACTTCCACAACCCACCATATGTAGTGTTAAAATCATCACACTAAAAACTATAAAAAAACCTTTAATCTTCATCTTTTTCTTTCATTGTAATTAAATCTGATTTTAAAATAAAGAAGGGCTGTTTTAATTCGCTTACGTTGTTTCCAACTCTGTCTGCCAATTCAACAGTTTCTTCTCTAAATTCTTCTGAGAAAGTATTGTACTTTCTTCTAGACTTTATAGTCTTTTCCTTCTTCTCCATGCCTTTTTGCCTTTCCTTTTAAGTTTAGTCCCCATTTCAAAAAGTGTCCAGCATTCTTGGGAAGGCTTAATTTGAAGTTCCGCTTTTTTCTCGAAAGATTTAGTTAATTTTCCTTATTGTACTCTACTAAACTTCAAAGCTTAAGGCTTTAAGCTAAAACTTTATGAAAAGTGCGTAACATCAGTTAGGTAATTATCAACTTCTTAGTGTCGCATATATGGTTTAGACCCTAGACCATATATGTGAGCCTAATAAAACACCACATAGCCTCATTAATAATGGGTCAATTCCATGTGTAAGCCATCATCCCGGTGTTGAAATACACAACTAATAGAGGCCTAGCTTAACAAAACTATTAAATGAAATAGAGGACGAAACAAGTAACATAAAATATTTTCATATAGATGACTTCTGGCCAATTAAAAATATATTTCCCCTGTAATCTACATTACATATTCCTTATTTTAGCCCTTAAAACCTTTTTAATTCCCACCAATATGTGTTGACACTGCGCACAACACATATTTAAAAGTATACTAACCTTAGCCTTTAAACTAGCACGAAGTGGGGTAGGTGATAGTAATGAATAAACTGTTTATTTTATTAATTTTTTTAAGTTTAAAGTCTTTTGCTACCTCCACCTTAAATATTCAAGGCAATCCAGTTGAGGTTAGTGTTACTGCTGCCACAGTTGATGGCAGCATATTAACTGCAAGCCTTGAAAAACCTACCAACCTAAACCTTGGAGCAACTAAATTTGAAGCAGTTCCTCTAGGCTCCACCCTATTATTTGCCTACAACGAAGGCCCCATAGATAATCTTAAAGTTACAGGGTTAATCATAAAAGATACAAAGGGAACACTCAATGATCAAGTTTGGGTTCTTTCTCTTTTAAATGAAGGAGTCCCTGTAACCTGTGATTTAATGAATGGCTCTACAGCTTTTGTGTATATAGCACGTACCAATATCAAAAAAGATTTTGAACTTGTCTATGGCTGCACCTTGACAGAAATCTTTGAGGAGGAGGCCACCTCTCATCCATCAAAAAAACAAAAAAACTCAGAAGAGCTTGTTGATGAAATACTCGATAAATATGACTCTCTAAAAGTACTAAAAAAATGGTCTAGACCAAGTTTTAAACCAAACCCTAACACTAAAGTAACTCTTAAGCTAAATAGCACTATTAAACTGATTATTATAAGAAGAACTAAGGATAAATGGGCTTTTTATCTAAATAATGATGAATATGGCTTAATTTATAAAACTACTTTTTAAGGCTCTTTTATATCAAGAAAACTAAAACCTCATTTTCTAAAATCCAAAATCACATTAAATCTTTATAACCACCCCTTAAAGACAGTTCATGGTTGAAGACAAAGCGTTTTCGTTGATTGGAGAGTTTAATATGCCCTTAAATAGAGGGTTTTAAATAAGCCGCCGGCTCTTCCTTTATACCAGAAATCAAAATAGTGCATATTCTAATTGCTTTAACACTTAAAGCAACAGACCAATTAATTTTTTTAAATCTTTTATTTTTAACACCACCCCATAAAAAGCATTTACTGATATTATAGAAACTAGCATCTCAATGAAGATACCTTATGTGTAAGGTTGACCTTAGTAATCAGAAATTCTGGAGTTCATGTACTCACCCATGTGAAATAGTTAAGAGGACTTG
The DNA here is from genome assembly GCA_965205365.1 of Bdellovibrionales bacterium. Taxonomy (GTDB): domain Bacteria; phylum Bdellovibrionota; class Bdellovibrionia; order Bdellovibrionales; family UBA1609; genus JALZUR01. The sequence goes on along the minus strand of CBDBGT010000005.1, from coordinate 201,043 downwards.
TGAAAAAATTTAAAATAAAAATGTTGAGTTATACTTTAAAGGCGTTAATGAAGTAAGCCCCTCTTTTGCACACAAACTTGTTAAGCTCACAGGCTTAAAAAAAATTAATTTACTTCAAACTCATTCCTCTAAGCGTTATTCCACATAAAACTACCCATTCTTTGATTTAAATTTTACAAAGCCAGCAAGCACAAGGCATGATTTTTATTACACACTCTCTAACTTTTGAATATTAAACTCCACCCCATCATATTCAACTAACGAAGGCGAGTTGTCTAAAACTGTTGCTAAACAAATTGGTTTTTTCCAAAGAGTCTGTACTCGTTTTAACGTTTCATTCATATAATCTGGTTGAAGCTCGGTTCCTTCAAACATATGGGCTAAGAGCAGCTCTCCTTTATTTTCAAAATTAGAATCTACAGCTTGTATACTAGGCTGCCCTAGATTTGTAAGCTGAAATAAAAGCTTGGCTTTAATAGATTTAAAATCTTTAGTGTCTACCTTAAAGGTTTTTGTTTTTTCATTATATTTATAAACAAAAAATTTATTCTTTACGCAAAACTCTTCAGTTAAAAAATGATCAATAAACATAACATCATTAAAATCTCTTCGAACTTCAAAAATTTTTTCTTTACCTAAACCTAAATTTTTATTCCAATTCATCTTTTCAGCAAGATTATCACACTCTAACCAATCCAACCCAAATTGACCTGTGTCCCACCTTTTCTCTATATCTTTAAACAACTCAATTCCTATTTTATAAGGATTAAAACCATTAGGGTCCATTGCCATGGTGCCACTATGAGTATCACAAAAACAGACAATTTCACTGTCCATACAAATATACTCTGTCATTATTTTTGCATGCCAATATGATGCCCACCCTTCATTCATAACCTTAGTCATTCCTTGTGGTACAAAATAATAACTCTCATCTCTTAAAATACTTAAAATATCTTGCTCCCACTCTTTTAATGGAGCATTAGAAATTAAAAATTTTAAAATATCTTTTTCAACCCCATAAGTATTATTATCTAAGGAGTTTAACGGGGAGGTTAAAAAACCTTCACTCTCTTGACTTACATTTCTTGTATAGTCTTTTAAATATTCTTTTTTATGAGCATCCACACTCTTATTAGGCTTTATTTTATTGTTAGCTAAACCTGCTTTTTCTTCAATATATGGTCCATGGCGATCAATTAGGTTGTCTAAAGATAAACAAGTGTCTATAAATTTTTCAACTTTATTGAGCCCATACTTATCAATATAACGCCGCACTCTTGTAGCATGATTAGCCATTTGATCCATCATTTTTCTGTTGGTTTTTGAAAACCATTTATTATTCTTAAAAAAATCACAATGCCCATAAACATGAGCCATAACTAGTTTCTGATCTAAAAAAGAATTTCCTTCTAGCAAATAAGCATAACAAGGGTCATTATTAATAACGAGCTCATAAATTTTAGACAGCCCATATTCATAACTTTTTGAGAGGGAATAGTAGTCCATTCCAAATTTCCAATGGGGGTAGCGCACAGGAAAACCTCCATATGCAGCAATTTGGTTCATCTCTTTATAATCAATCATTTCAAAAACTGTTTCAAAAAAATCAAGCCCCAAAGTTTTAGCTAAATTTTTAATACGCATTTGCTCTTTTTCAAGTTCCTTAGACAAAGTGTTCACTACGGTCCTTTTCCTAAAAAATCTTTAATGGATCTTATAATTTCAGTCTTATCTTTAATTGGACTACAAACCACAACCTCATTGTCTTTAAAATCTTCCTTTATATCTTTAATGAATTGACCACTTCCGTACTTACTCTCAACCTGTCCATAGCCAAAAAGATTTGCTTTTTTTATAAACTCTTTACTAATAAGCTCTTTACAAAGAACCGTATCATCGTTACTCCAATTGTCTCCATCACTAAAATGAAACAAGTAAATATTCCAGCTTTCTCCAACATAGTCTTTATCAATAATTTCAATAGCTTTCTTATATGCTGATGAGATTAAAGTTCCACCGGACTCACTTGTTTTAAAAAAAATTTCTTCATCCACTTCTTTTGCTACAGCATCATGAATAATAAACCTGGCTTTAAGCCCTTTATAATTATGCTTAAGCCACATATTTATCCAAAAACTTTCTATTCTTACTATTTTTTTCTGCTCCTGCCCCATGGATCCAGAAACATCCATCATATAAATAACCACTGCATTAGTTGCCGGCTTTAAAGTTTTTTTAGGTGCTTTATATTTAAAATCTGCCTTAATTGGTATTACCATGGGGTCTTTAGAATCATATGCTCCTGTTAAAATAGACCTCTTTAATGCTTCTTTATAAGTTTTTTTAAAATGATGAAGACCTTTAGGCCCTTGATCAGAAATGTTTGTATATTTATTTTCAAATGATTCAATTTTTCTAACACCCTTGGGTTTAATCCTTGGCAGCTCAAGCTCCTTACCTAAAATATCTGCAAGCTCATCAATTTCTAATTCCACTTCAATTTGGTGTTCTCCAGCTACATCTCCTGCCTCCTGACCCTGCCCTGGAGCTTTCTCACCTCCCTCACCTTGACTTACTTTACCTGTTTTTTTAGGGCCATACATAAATTTAGGAATTTTAATTTTTGAAATGGGGATTTTAATAAAATTATCCTCAGATTTTCCCACTATTTCTTCATGAACAATGTACTTTTTAAACTCTTTTTTAATATGACCTTTCACAATTTCATTAAATCTTTTATAGTCTTCCTCTATTCCCATTAAGACCTATCCTTCACATCACCTCTTGCAAATATATTTGCCACATGATGTAAAATATCTTTGGCCGACACTTCATCATAACCAAAATCTTTAATAAGCCTTGTTCTAACAATATTGATTTTCTCTTCTGTATCAGCATCAGTAGTAGATTCCATTAAAGATGTTAGTTTTATACTGTCCTTTTGATCTTCAAACAGCTTAAGCTCTAAAGCCTTATGCAAACGCTCATTAGCCCTATGATCAAACTTTCTTCCCTCTAAAAAAATAGCACCGATATAGTTCATGATTTCTCTTCTAAAATCTTCTTTTCTAGATTCTGGAATATCAATTTTTTCTTCAATAGATCTCATCAAGCGCTCATCTGGATTTTCAGACTGGCCTGTAGATAAATTGTGAACCCGTTCTCTTTGAGTATAGGCTTTTACATTATCAATATAATTACTACAAAGCCTTGTTAAAGCTCTTTCATCAGAACTTATGGCCCTTTGCACCTCTCCTTTAATAATCTCTTCATACTCTTGCTTTACAATACTTAACAACTCTCTATAATCAGCCTTAACCTCTTCACTAGAAATTAAAGAATGATTTTTAAGACCTGATTCAAGCTCGTTTAAAACCATAAACGGATTTACTGAACCTTGATTTGACTGTTGAGCAAAAATAATAGCATTTGAAATTTTTTCTTGAATATACCTTGGACTGATTCCTTGGAGTCCCTCTCTAATGGTTTCTTTTCTAAGCTCTTTAATATTATCCTCTGTATAATTGGGCAGGCTTTTTCCGTTATAAAGTTTCATTTTTTGAAGCCTATTTAAATTTGCTTTCTTAGGCTTTTCAAGCCTTGTCATTACAGCCCACATAGAGGCAACCTCAATGGTGTGTGGTGCAATACTCACTTCTCTTAAAACTCGACTATTAAAATCTTTTTTATAAATTTCAGCTTCGTTCTTAAGTTTAGTAATATATGGAATATCAATTTTTACCGTTCTATCCCTTAAGGCTTCCATAAACTCATCATCCTGAAGTCTCTTATACTCTGGCTCATTTGTATGACCAATAATCACTTCATCAATATAGGTTTGTGCAAACTTTTTTGGTTTAATTATATGTTCTTGAGATGCGCCTAAAAGATCATATAAAAATGCCACATCTAGCTTTAAAACTTCCACAAATTCAATAATTCCACGATTGGCAACATTAAACTCACCATCAAAATTAAAAGCTCTCGGATCAGAATCTGAACCATAGTGGGCAATTTTCTTATAATTGATATCTCCAGTAAGCTCTGTACTGTCTTGATTTTTTTCATCCTTAGGCTGAAATGTTCCAATTCCAACTCTGTCTGCCTCACTTAAAATCATTCTTTTAATTCTTACGTGCTCAAGTATCTTTTCAATATTTCTATTGTATTTTTCACTAAGTTTTTGAAAAATAAACCTTGAGGCCGGGCAAACATCACCTTTTACATTTACTCTAAAGCTCCCCTCTGCTCCTTTATTAAGTTGAGTTTGAATTTCCTCTCTATAAACTTCAGGGAAAAGTAACAACGGTTCCTCGTTCATAGGGCTTGGAAAAACCCTAATATCTTTACCAAAGATTTCTTCATTTTCACCATTTGGATCAATCCATTCAAATGTATAAAGTTGCCCTTGGGGGGTTTTAGAATAAGCCTCCACACCTTTCTTTATACGCCTACATATTGTAGATTTTGCACTTCCAACAGGACCATGCAATAGAATAACTCTTTTTTCTGTTCCATAACCAAGAGCTGCAGCTTTTAAAACATTCATCAATTTCATTAATGAAATATCTAAACCAAATACTGCATCTTGACCGCCGTTTACTTCATCATCAAAAAAATTATAGTGAACAACTTGTTTTTTAGCGTCTATATACTTTCTAGTCCCATGTTCCATAATAAGATCAAAGAGTCGCTCATAAGCGTTCCTCGTAATTTTTAAATCATTCCTCACTTTATTTAGATAGTCTGCCATAGTCCCTACCCAAGTAAGATCCTTATCTTTAGTGCTATCACTTATGTTTGAAATTATGGACCTAAGATCTAGTTTTTTATCATTCATATTTTAACAACTCCATTAAATCTATTATTCAGGGATTTTAAGCAAATAACAAATAAACTTAAGCCTATTTAGTGCAATATTTTTTTATACTAAAAAAAACTTTTTATTAGAGCCTAAAAAGGCCCTCATCATAGTCAGAATAGAATTTATAAGACTTTACCTTAAAAGTCATTTTAGCCTTAGTATGTTCAAGTAAAATTTGTGTCCCACGTTGAGTCATTAACCCAGACCAGGACACACTTATTTTATGTAAATCACTACTACATTTCTTAAGCACCAGCCCTGTTTTATCAACAGCACAATTCCAATGCTTGTCTTTAAAACCAAGTTGAGTAAATAAAGAAAATAAGTCTTTAGAATTAATATCTACCTTAAAAAAGTCCTTTAATCGATCACTATCAATAAGACCTTTATAGTCTTTTCCATGAATTAAATTCAAAGACATTTTATCTCCATTAATAATAAGTGTTCCTATTGCTACAAGCCCAAATGGATCAAAAGCATCCATTCTAAGTTTATCTTCACCAAGAATATAAACTTTAGTTTTTCCTGGGTATTTTTTATTTCTTTTTCTATCTTCATACTTAGTGCTCAACACCCAACCATGTAAAGCCACCTGACCCCCATTACTTGCTGAAAACTTTTTTACCAACTGCTGACATCCACTAGTCAGGAGAATGTTTAATGCTAGCAGGACTAGAGCTAGGCCCCCTATTAAAAACTTTATTCTTTGATCGAATTTTAGCAATTTTGCCCCCTATACGCACTTGATTCTCTCCTTTATATAGTTTACTGGCAAGAACATAAAATCTAATGGCCTCTTTAGTATTTTTAACCTGTGTATAAACATATGCAATATGCTCTAAAATTTCTGGCTCCTGTGGACTCAGCCTAGCAGCCTCTTTTAAAATTATTATAGCTTTTTTAAACTGACCTTTCTTAGCAAGTATATATCCATAGGTATCTAGATAATAACCATTCCTTGAATTTTTAGAAAGAGCTTTTAATGAAAGTTTTTCTGCCTCATCCATATCTAAGTCTTTCTTTGCTAAATAGTACGCCTTAAAATTTAATGCTTCTGCATAGCTCTCATCCTCAAGTATTATTTTATCAATGAGTTTAAGTGCTTTTTGCTCTTTACCCTCTTCATAGTATATCCTGCCTAAAAAATATTCTAATCTGTGTGAACTGTTTTTATTTTTTCTAACAATAGCTTCTAATTTTTTTATTGTCCTCTTCTTATCCCCGTCATTCCATAAAACGTAGGCATAAATATAAAAACAGTCTTTATTATTTAAACTCTTTTTACACCCTTTAATTAATTCTTTAGATGCTTTTTTAAAGCCTTTTGTCTCCCTATCCATTTCATATTTTAAAAAAAAAAATCTTTCACTCACCTTACCTAAATCAAGAATGGACAATATATAACTATAAGCTAAAGCCTCATCTCCCTGGATCCTAAGAGTGTTAATGTAGTTTAAACTGTCCTGTTCATCAGATTCTTCGTAGCTTAAAATTAATTTCATTCTCTTAAGTGCGCCAATATAATTCTTATTTTTTACCATAAGCATAGCCACTCTTCTTTTTATTCTAATATCTGTAGGCTTAATTCTTTCCAAATTTTGAAAACATGCAATTGCAGACTGCAAATCACCTTCTTGAATGTGCCAACCAACCAGCTGCTCTACTAATTCTTCATTTCCATAAAATTTATACTTATCTAAGTACTTGTCTATTACTTTAATTGCTCTCTTTTTTCTTCCAAGATCATACAACTCTCTTGCAAGTTCCAAACTACAGTCTTTAGTTTTAGGTTTAATCTTCAAACATTTTTTAAATTGAAATATTGCCTCACCCTCAGACCCTGTCATCTGTATAAGCTTTCCCATATAAAAATGCCCAAGGTGTTTTGCATCTACAGATTTATGAATTAAAAAGTCAAAACTTTCCCAAGCCTCCTTTACTTTCCCAAGCTCTAGAGCAAGAAGCCCTCTATAAATCCAGTAATTGCTCTGTTTTGGATTGATCCTAACTAACTTTGAATACAACACATAAGCATCATCCTTTAGTCTAATTCCATACAAAAAATGCCCAGCCTCCCTAAAAACACTCTCATTCATGGGAAACTCACTCACCATACTCATATATCTCTTATAAGCACTCTCAACTTTATTAAGCTGAGTTTCAACTCTTGCAAGCATAAGCCTAAATTCTAAAGCTTGTACTCCTGTTAAATTTCTCACTGCATATGTAAGCTCTTGCTCTGCCTTTTCCATATTGTTTGCAAATATATATAGCTGAGCTGTTAGAAAAACCTCATCCCTTTGATCTTGAGTTAACCCCATGGAGTTTACTCTTCTTTGAGCTGAAAATGGCTTAGTTACACAGCCTGACAACAATATCATTAAAACTATTAAAATTACCCTCACCCATTCTCCCTTAGAATGGATCGGAATTTTAAATAGAAAGATTTACTATAAAACGCCTTAAATTCGGGCTTTTTATAACAAATTTATCTAAATAAACCTCCTTTTAAAAAAAAGCTGCCTGTATTCTTGACACGTTTTGACAAAAAGCTTTAATATCCGGCTCACAGTCTGTGTAAAATCCTGGTTTTAAAGGTGTTTGCACTGATGTACAAAGGAAGGGGGGGCTTTAGTGAATCACGAACTAAACCAAAGTCTTATAATGAACTCAACTACTAGTAGGGCCAAAATTGTAAAGCGTTATCAAAATAGAAAACTTTATGACACTCAACAAAGCTGCTACGTTACCTTAGACGATATTGCTAAAATGATCCGTGCTGATGAACAGGTTCTAGTTATTGACAATAAAACTAAAAATGACATTACAGCTTCCACACTTACACAAATAATATTCGAAGCTGAAAAAAAAGCTGCACAGTATGCACCACTTAAAACCTTAAGAGAAGTGATTCAGCATAAAAATGGCAGTATTTCTGCATACCTAGCACAACTAGGAGCCTTTCCCATGGAAGAATATAAAAACCAAAAACCCCAACGTATTGATATGCCTCAAAGCAACAGCGAAAACTCTAACTGTGGAGAAAACAGTTTTGAAGCAATGAAACAAACTCTAGAAAAACGTGTTGCTTCTGCGGCTATTTCAATGGGAGTTGGCTCTAGTTTAGACCCAGACTCAGACTCATATATTGAAATTCTCCCAAATCTTCCTAATCCAAATAACAAAAACTTTGAACCTTCAAAGTAAAACATTTAAAGCTCTTAAGACGAAACATAAAGCACACTGCCCTATGACCTGATGAATTTTAAGGACAAATTCAGCGAGAGCCTTATCTAAAAAACCGTAAGCGCCCTAAAACAGCTGACTTTTACCCACAAATATTTGGTCTAGTCTAGTAAATTTTTGGATCTAAATACCCTAGACTTTAGGTTTAACAATTTAACCTAAGGCATATTAGTGGATATCTCATCAGAATTTAAAAATGCACAGCTAGGAGACAAGAGACTTAACTCTCGACTAGAGACTCTAGCAAGAACTTTCGAAAAAAATCATGGTCAATCTATAAACTTCTCCTGCCAAGATTGGAAGTCTTCAAAGGCTGCTTATAGATTTTTTGATAATGATCGCTTTGATGAGACTGATATAATTAAACCACATATCTCACAAACATTTGGTTCACCGTTATCTAGAAGGGTGTGATCCATGCCAACAAGCCTAAAGTCCTGAAAAAGATAAACAAGCTCCCTCCACACAATTAAAATTTGGTTACTAAATAAACTAAATTGTCGGAGGATTAAATGGAGCTATTTGAAAAGTTAATCGTAAAATCACTAGGTCTTCAAGGTGTAAAATTAGAAAACTGGGAGGCTTGTGATAAAGAGTTAAAACTAGTCCTTTACGCAAAACAAGATCGTGAAAATGTAGGCCGGAAAATTTTTGGATAGTTGGGACCTGAAGGGAAATTTAATTCAGTTAAACCACATTCTTCATAACAACTACTTTTTCACTTGGCAAACAATTTAAATACACCACATTCTCTCGCTCCCAATTCCTAATTCCTCTGCCACTCCAGCGCTCTGGCTTTAACCTTCTTGCTGCTTCATAAACTTCCTTACGCTTTTCTAATATCTCTTTATCTTTTCCTAAATGACGCTCTGATGGCGTCACAAACTTTATTCCACTGTGACGATGCTCTTCATTGTACCAATTAACAAAACTATCAACCCAGTCTCTTGCATCACCTATGCTTTTAAAAAACTCTGGATAATCCGGCACATACTTTAACGTCTTAAATAAACTTTCTGAATAGGCATTGTCATTACTTACACTCGGCCTACTAAATGAACTTGAAACTCCCAACCAATCAAGTGTTGCTAGCATCGTTGCTCCCTTCATTGAGCCGCCATTATCTGAATGTAATACTAGCTCATTTCTTTTTATTTTTTCTCTCTCACAAATCTTTTTAATTAACTCTGATGATAAATCCATACTTTCTCTAACGTGTACTTTATAACCTACAATCTTTCTACTAAACACATCCATAAACATATATAAATAATAAAACCGACCCCGCACCGAAGTTTTTAAATAAGTAATATCCCAAGAATAAACTTGATTCACTTCCGTTGCAGTCATTCCTTTTGGCTTTTGTTTAGTTTTTGGTTTTGTTCTTCCTCTATGAACTAAAAGTTTATTCTCTTTTAAAACTTTATAAAAACTTGATTCACTTGCTAAATAAACTCCATCATCTGCAAGTTTTGAAACTATCACATGAGGAGAGTCATCAACATACTTTTTTAAAGTACAGGTGTTAATGATCTCATCTTTTTCTTTATCACTTAATTTATTTTTTGGAGGCGATAAGGGTCCTTTTCTTTTATCAGTTAAAGAAAGTTTCCAGCGGTTGAAAGTTTTAATATCAATTTCTAAATCGCTGCAGGCAAGTTTAAGTCTACAGCCATTTTTAGAAGAGGTGTTAATTAATTCAAGACAAACTTCTTTGTCATCAGGACTTAATCTTCGTCCTCTTTGACCCCCCAGATCTCGTGGCTTTTTTTTAACAAGATGATTCTAGCAGACTGTTCAGCTAGAGCTTTTTCAGCTCGATTTAAAGATCTTTCTAAGTTTATTTTATCTTTCCTTAAAGTTTTAATTTCAGGATCAAGTGAAGGTCTTCCAACAGGATTTTGTCCAAGTAATTCTTTTTCAAAATTAATAAGGTCTGAAGAGTTAAGTCCATTTTCTCTAAGAAATTTTCCAAGTTCGTTTTCATTTAAAGATTGAGTTTTTTTAATAAAGTTAAGTTTGTCTTCAAGAGAGAGTTTTTTATTGCTGTTGCTGTGGGTCATAGAATTTAAATTAGCATATTTTTTCTTCCATCCATAGAGGGTTGAAGAGGCAATGTTAAGTTTACTAGCGGTGTAAGTGAGTCCTTTTTTGTCAGCGAGTAATTTTTTCACAGCGTTGAGTTTAAAGTTTTCATTATAAGTTTTATTGAGGTTATTGTTTTTCATGTGTTTTCCTTTTTAAGCCCCTGATATTGTTTAAATAAAGTGGATTTCAAAAGTTAAACTGAATTTTAAATAATTAATTTTTCTCTCAGGTCCCAACTATCCAAAAACCGGGGGCAGGTGAATTTGAGGATCCGTAGGTTTAATCTTTCCCAGGGCCCAGGAGGCACTTCTACGAACATATTTATATGGATCTTTTAAGGCCTCAGCTAATGCCAAGTGAATTTGAGGATCCGTAGGTTTAATATCTTTCAGGGCCCAGGAGGCACTTCTACGAACATCTTCATCTGGATCTTTTAAGGCCTCAGCTAATGCTAGGTGGACTTGAATATTTGATGTTTTAGAACAGCCTATGGCTGAAAGTGTATATCTATTCCATTTTTCTTTAGGTAGATTCTCTAAACTTAAATCTATTTGCACTTGTAAAGAACAAAAAGCATCTTTTTGTTCGTTGTCTAAGTTTTCTTTAAATAAATCTCCAATAAGATTTTTTAACTTTACAGAGTATTCTTGCTTGTTATACCAACCAATTCTTTTCATAAAATTTAGAGCTTGAATTTGTACAGAGAGCATCCCCGGCAAAGGCTTTTCTAAAATAGAAGAAACTCTTTTTTTAGCTTTTTTATTCAATTGAATACGCTCCAGAAAAGAAAGCTCTGCTTTGGAAAGCCCATGCCAAGATTTACCATATTTTTTTTCTAAATCCTTCATATAATCATTAATTATAGGCACATAAGCCAATGACTTTTGTTTGTCCATTAAAATAGAGTTAATCCACTCAAGCTTTTTATAAATAAGCACCTTCTTGTCTTCAAGAATACAAACTGGATTTTCTATATTTTTTGTACCATTAATAGACCTGATCCACTGACCTTTCATAGCTTGAGACCACAAAAGGTTCTCACTTTCTGTGGGAAACTGTTTTAAATGAGATTTATAGTCTAACTTGGGTATGGAATTAAAGTATTGATTTAATCTATGTCTGATGTTTTTTCCACTAGGAGCTTGGCTGTAGTAACCGTAAATTCTAGAGTTTTGAAAAACTTGTTTCATTTTATTTTGTGTCTCTTGACCAATGGGAGAGTACCTAAAAGCTGATACTTGTTCGGCTTCTCCTCTTGAGAAACCATCGGCAATAAGGACTTGTGTATATTCTTCAGGAGTTCTATGGTCGGCTTTCTTACCTGCTGTGGTGTTACAACCAAAAAGAAAGACTTCTTTAGGGTGTTTTAATATTCCATCACAAGCTGTTTGGCAGGATGCTCTTTGTAATGTATTTAAAGACAATCTATAATTCGATGAGCCAAAGAAACTACCACCAAAGTGCCCTGAAACAACAAGAACATCACACTTAATCTTTTTTTCACAGGCATTTTGAAACCAATCGCTATCACCACTAGTAAGCTCAATGAAGTTAAAATCATCTTTTAGAAATGATTGAAATATCTGTCTTTCATCATGAGAATTAATTGTAATCGTACAGACAGTGGGTTTATTTTTATCTATAGATACTAATTGAGTTTCAAAAGAAGTGGATTCAGAGGTAGGAAACCTTTTCACATCTAACATTTGATTTCTATTTTGTTTATGAAAGAAAGTTGCACAAGCAGTTGTGATTGATATAAATAATAAGATTAATAACACGCGAACCATTTTCTAAGACCCTCTCAAAAAAATAGGTTTTTTAATGTAATACTTATCGGATTATCGGAAAACTTTTTAGTTTAATTAAGAGAAATTCGACAAAGGACGGGTTCTTTTATTCAAGACGCATAATGAGTTTAATTTTTTAGCTATGTTTTTAACTTAACCCGAGTTCAGACTTTTTTCAGGACCTAAGTGCTGGATAAATAAAAAATCACCTTAAGCCTTTTGTAAGATTTAGTTGTTTTTTACTCTGATTTAAAAAAAAGAGCTTTGAATGATCAAAGAGAACCAAATTATAGAGGTTTTTACTCTTGTTGACGAATTTATTTTAGGGTTAAACAAAGAACAGTCCAAACTTATACCCAGCAAAAGAAAGAGAGGTTTTCCCCCTGGGTTATCTGAATCTGAAGTCATCACCATCTGTTTATTATTCCAATTTTCCGGCTTCAGAAATTTTAAAGCTTTCTATATCAGGTTATGTTCAAAAATTTCTAAAACCTTATTTCCCAAAGCTCTTGTCTTACAATAGGTTTGTGGAACTTAAAAAATCTTCAGCACCTCAAATTTTCATTTTTTTACACTCACTTATGCAATCAAATATTTGTACAGGAATATCTGTTGTAGACTCCAGTCCCATTGTTGTTTGTAATAACAAAAGAATCAGTGGCCATAAAACCTTTAAGGGGCTTTGAAAACGTGGGAAATCAACAATGGGCTGGTTCTCTTTGGTTTTAAAGTTCACATAGTAATTTCTCATAAAGGGGAGCTCTTAAGTTTTACCATGACCCCAGGAAACGTTCATGATACAAAGCCTGTAGAGGGTTTAGTTGAAAATATTTTTGGAAAATTGTTTGGAGACAAAGGATATATATCCCAAAAGCTATTTGAAAAATTGATGGGTAAAGGGGTTTAAGTCATAACAAATCTTAAATCCAATATGAAAAATAAGTTTGTTCCTCTTTTTGATAAACTACTTCTGAGGAAAAGGTACATTGTTGAAACTGCTTTTGGGATTTTAAAGGAGGAATTTCATCTTGAGCACTCAAGACACCGAAGCCCAAAAAACTTTGTGGTAAATTTACTTTCGGCACTAACGGCGTACTGTTTGCGTCCAAGAAAACCCTCTATTAGACTTTGAAGTACTTGAAGAAAGGCTGCTTCAGTAGGTTTAGAAAGTTCGAACTCGGGTTAATTAATGCTACTTGATTCTATTATGCTGGTGTTAGGTGCAAATGAAATTACTAGCATAATAAACGAGACAAATTAGTCTTTTTATAAGGCTCTTGATAGCTTATCGGCTAACTCATTAACATCTAAATCTTCTACTAAAATAACATTTTTACTCGGGCTCATGTCTGAAGAGGCCAAAGCGTTTTTTAAAATCTTTTCATTGTCTCCAGGACTATTTATTAACCAAAGCTGTCCACCTAAAGCTCCTGTTAGGATTAATGAGTACTTTTTTCCATGACTAGTGAACAAACTGCCGCCCTCAAGAAAAAACTTTTGATTGATTTTTTTTATTAAAGGGTAAGCTTGCTTTATTTTTTGTGTCGCAACAGCTTTAAAACGCAATGCTACAAATGTAATAATTGCAGCTGCAAGTGTTCCTGATGTTAAAAGCTCTCTATTTCGCTTTTTAGTATAATCAAAAAGCCTTTCCTTGGCTACAGATTCTAAATAACCTTCTTCACTCCCTATGGATATAGAGCAGTCTTTTTTAAGTTCACCTTTTAACCTCTCATATTCACAAAGGTTAAAACTAATTTTACCAGAATCAAATTGATTGATTTTAACGGCACTAAAGTGTTTTTCATTTGACTCTTCATAAGAATGCTTATTGACAAGTGTTGTAGTGCTAATGATGTTGCTTTTTGCTAAGGTTGAAAAACATAGTAGTAAAATAAATCCTGCTAGTGCTAATAACTTTTTCATAGGAACCTCCTCTTTGTTTTTAAACCATTGGTTTATAAGTAGCCTTGGTTGGTTTTTTTACTAGAGCGATATTAAAATTTTTTGAATTGGTCCATTAAAAACCTATTATGATTTTGGAATTTGTAAAATATTCACAAAGCTTTCTGGTCTCAATTTACAAAAACACTGTCAGAAAAAATAAATAACTTATAGCTTTTTGTAGAGGCTAGGGACCCTCCATGACTATTAAAATTATGGAAGAAATTCAATAAATATCACTGGACTATGTGACTACTTATTGAAACTATTAAGAAATAGGGGGAGAAAATAATGTTAAAAATTCGTGAGACGGTCTACTAGTTAGTTTAACGCAACTAAATTAAAGGACTTGGAAAACGTGGGAAATCAACAATGGGCTGGTTCTTTGGTTTTAAAGTTCACATAGTAATTTCTCACAAAGGGGAGCTCTTAAGTTTTACCATAACCCCAGGAAATGTTCATGATACAAATCCTGTAGAGGGTTTAGCTGAAAATATTTTTGGAAAATTGTTTAGAGACAAAGGATATATATCTCAAAAGCCATTTGAAAAATTGATGAGTAAAGGGGTTTAAGTCATAACAAATCTTAAATCCAATATGAAAAATAAGTTTGTTCCTCTTTTTGATAAACTACTTCTGAGGAAAAGGTACATTGTTGAAACTGCTTTTGGGATTTTAAAGGAGGAATTTCACCTTGAGCACTCAAGACACCGAAGTCCAAAAAACTTTGTGGTAAATTTACTCTCGGCACTAACGGCGTACTGTTTGCGTCCAAGAAAACTCTCTATTAGACTTTGAAGTACTTGAAGAAAGGCTGCTTCAGTAGGTTTAGAAAGTTCGAACTCGGGTTATCTAGTTAGTTTAACGCAACTAAATATGCTTAGGTCTTTTTTTGAAAAAGGCAATGAGCTATTGTTTTTTAAGTACAGCTTTAAACCTTATTTTTTACTCTAGGTTTAATGGGTTTTTTTGAGGCTACACTCATAGTTTTTTTTAGTTTTAATTTGCCAAGTATGGATCTAGCTGACGAAATTTTGGTGAGTAGTTGCTGTCTTGAAATAGAAGTATAATAAGCTGCTGTACTTGGTTTGAGCAATGGCCATCTAGGTCTAAGGAGTCTAGGCTTTTTTTGTAAGCTTTTAACGTTTCTTTAAAAAACGGTTCATCCATATGAGCATTAGAAGAAAGATCCATTAACCAAGTATAAATATCAGTTATTAAAGCCGGAAGTCCACCAGTGTAGCCATAAATATCCTCGTTATCGCTGTCAATTTTATTTACTAGTGGAACTGTTTGGGACAAAAAAGATATTATGACAAAAAAACTTTCAACTGGGCAGGATAAAACAATTCCACCAAGATTAGAAGCTATAAGTCCTCCACGATTGGCTGGGCTCATATTTTCAACCTTTGCTTTAAACCTAGTTTTTTCAGGCGGTGTAAGTGCAAAAGATGTTACTGAATGGGCTAAAAACACCCCAAATATGAATAGTTTTTTTAACATATGAGCTTCTCCTGTTTATTCTCTAGAGTTATTTAGTATAAAAGAATCTTGTAATTCAATAGAATTAAAGAAGAGTGTAATTTTTTCAAGAGGTGAATTTATATTAAGGTAAAGGTTTTATTGAGAAAACTTTAAAATAGGAGTAAGCAAGTATAAAAACATAAAGGGTTTAATATGGGACAGATTGTAGCAGGTTTACTGGCGCCGCATCCACCTCACTTAGTGTATGCAGAGAATCCAGAGCAGAATATTCCAAGAGCTGAATGTGGTTGGGAAAATCTGCGTTGGGCGTATGAGCGTTTAAGAAAAAGTTTAGCAGAGCTAGAATACGATACTATTGTTGTTCACTCTCCTCACTGGAGGACACAAATAGGAACGCATTTTTTAGGGGTAAAACACTTTAAAAACCTTTCTGTAGATCCAATTTTTCCCCATCTTTTTAGATACAATTATAATTTGAATGTTGATGTGGATTTAGCAAACAAACTTTGTAATGAGGCCTTTAAAGCTGGGTTGATGACAAAAATGATGACAAATCCTGATTTCAGGGTGGATTATGGCACCATCACTAGTTGTCATATGGTGAACCCATTATGGGACAAACCCATTGTTGGAATTTCTTCTAACGGAGCTGCTAGGTATTATAGTATGGATGTTATGCAGGAGCAAATGGCTGTTTTAGGAAAAGCTACAGCTAAAGCTATTAAAGAATCTGATAAAAAAGTTATTCTTATTGCAAGTCATTCATTATCCCACCGTCACTATGTTAAAGAAGCAGATCCACCAGAGGATATGTCAAAAGAACATGTAGATCATCATGGTCAATATCTTTGGGATATGAAAATCATTGATCTTATGAAAAAAGGAGACACTAAAGAAATTTTTAATACTATTCCAGATTTTACTGAACAGACTAATGCTGAAACTGAAGCTGGTGGCCTTTCGTGGATGCTTCAAGCCATGGGTATGAAAAATATAAAAGCTCAGGTTCATGGCTATGGAACGGTTATTGGTACAGGAAATGCTGTTGTTGAATGGAGGCTTTAAATGACTGATGAAAATTTAAAAAAAACACTTAAACGTGGAGGTGTTTTAAAATCTTATGTCGTGCCAGGGCTTCCTCATTTACTGCTCTGCCCTGAGAAAAAACCTCAATGGCAAAGATTAAATGATGCTTTTAAAAAGGTAAAAGAAGAGATTAAAGACCTAGGGCCGGACTTGATTTTAATTTATTCAAGCTATTGGTTTAGTATATTAGGGCATCAGTTTCAGGCCAATGCAAATCCTAAATGGACCTTAGTTGATGAAGAGTGGCATGAGCTAGGCTCTATTCCATATGAAATGATCATAGATACAAGCTTTGCTTTAGAGAACAAGGCTTGTGCACAAAAACGTGGCCTTCATGCAAGAGCTATAGACTATGAAGGTTTTCCAATAGATACAGGGTCAGTGGTGGCGTCTAAATTATTAAATCCAGATAATAAATTTAAAACAGCAATTGTTTCATCCAATGTATATTCTGACAGAGCTGAAACTGTGGTTTTAGCAAAATCATCTTTAGATACATTAAAAAAACAGGGTAAAAAAACTGTGGTGGTTTTAGTTTCCTCTTTATCAAATCGTTATTTGGAGGAACCCTTGGATTTTACTAAGCCTGAAAGAATTCATTCGCAAAAAGATGAAGAGTGGAATTTAGAGTTTTTAAAATTTTTATCACAGGGTAGACTAGAGGATGCTTCACAGTTATCAAGGCAATTTCATAAAGAAGCTAGAGTGACTAAAAAAGTAGTAGCTTTTAAGCCCTATTGGTGGCTTTCAACAATGATGGGGGAGACGAACACTTTAAAAGGTGAGGTTATGGCCTATGAACCTATTCATGGAACGGGTGCTGCAGTGGTGTCTTTTACTCCGGCGGGTGTAAGTGAAGGGAGTTTAGAATTTGATGAAGAGGATGCTGAATTTTATAAAGGAAATCGCAATGTCCTCTAGGCTTAAGCATTATGATATTAAAAATTTAAAAATTTTTCCAAAAAGTCCACTGGGAGAAAAAATTAAAGGGCTTTCATCAGGGCGTGATGTTGACTGGGTTCCTTTAGTTGATTTTAGAAGGAATGGTGTTAGTGAGAACACAATTCACGGTGCTGTATCTTGGTTTTCTGGTGGTCAAACAGTTCATTCTTTTGGAGGAAATGTTCTTTGCTATGGTAGGTCTATGATGAAGCCTTTTTATATAAAAGCTTTTGAAAAAGAACTTGCTCATACAACAAATTGGAAGCAAAAAGCCATATCTATTTCATCACATAATGGAACAGCAGAACATGTGTCTTGTGCTCAATCCCTACTTCCTGAAGGGGAGTGGGGTTTAATGCTCACACCTCTTGACTTACCTCTTATCCAGTTTGGAAGGCAGGTTAGGCGTCCAAGAAGATGGCTCAACAACTCTTCAGGTCATCATGCTGCTCTTTTAAAAGGCTTAAGGTTAAAGGGTATAAATAGGGCTGGCTATATGCTCCCTAATCATGGTCTTTTTAAAGAGTATTTAAAGGTCATGGGGAAGTATTTAAATGAAGATGGTGCTATTTATAAACCTAAGAGAGTGGCTCGCGATGGAGATGGTTTGCCAACATGTGCTATGACAGTGGATGAGTTAGCAAAATGTTATGCTGCTTTGGCTAAGGGTAAAGGTGAAGATTGGATTTGGGAGGCTTTTTGTAGAGAGCCTGATTTACTCGGAGGTTTTAACCGTTTAGATACAACAGTGGTTAAGTCTTGTGGTGGTAGAGTCATTGCGAAAGAAGGTGCTGATGGCCTTTTGGGTTTAGGTATTGTTCATCCAGACTACCCAGGTGGATTAGGTGTGGTTATTAAGATTGCTCACGGTTGGAATCCTCAAGCAACTTGGTATGTGGCAAGAGCTATATTAGGTGTTTTAGGTTTTAGGCTTAGAAACCCTTATCCACTAAAAAGACAAAAAGCCTTTGTAGTAGAAGGACTTGTTCCTTCACAGTATTTAAAGGCTTTAGAGAAAATCCCTACTTGGGATGAGTGGGACCCTGATCATGATCGTTGGTATTTTGAAGAAGGCTCTTTATAGGAAGGAAGAAAAAAAATATGTGGATAAACAGTGAAAAAGCACCAGAGCCTGTAGGAGCATACCCTCATGGAAAAAGAATAGGGGATTTGTTTTTCTTATCAGGCGTTGGACCTAGAATAAAAAACTCTAAAGAAATTCCAGGAGTACAGCTTTCAACAGAAGGTGAAATTTTAAGTTATGATGTTAAAGTGCAAACTCATGCGGTGATTCATAATGTTGAGTTGATTTTAAAGTCTGCAGGCTTGGAATTAAAAGATTTAGTGGATTGTCAGTGTTTTCTAACCAACATGAAAAAAGATTTTAAAATATTTAATAAAGTTTATGGAGAGTATTTTTCTATAAAAAACGGCCCATGTAGAACTACAGTGGAAGTTGGTGCACTGCCAACCCCAATTGCTGTTGAGTTTAAATGTATTGCTAAATTTTAGAATTTAATATGTTTACACTGAATTTATGAAATGAGAGTTTTAAGCTCTTTTTTTTTAACACCCTTTGAGTATAAAACATTATAACAATCAAGACAGCTATTCTGGATGGCACACAGCCACGCCAGTTAACCCTGCAGGATATGCAAACCCCATTCCCTGAATTATGGGAGGAACAATTAAAGCATTTTGGATTTGTTGATTAAGAGAGCTTTTCTTTGATTTCCTGCAATGTGAAGCGCTGCTCTTTGAGAGCATGGATTTGCTTTATGCGCTCGATCATATCGGGCGCGTAAAGCTGATATCCTGCTTCGGTTACTTCAGCCACGTGCAGCAAGCCTTCTTTTGTCCAGTGTCTGATAGTGGAGTTACTCTCACCAACCTGCTTAGCCAGCTCACCTATTTTCAGCAGCTGGTCACTGTCGCCAGGCTCAGCCTCTTCACCAGCTGCGGCTTTCAAATAAATATCCAGCGATTTGTCTACGGCCTTGGCAATAATTTTGAAATAGTGGTCTTTGGAGCCGCCAAGCTGTGCTTTTTCTAATGAGCCAATATATGCCAAGCGATCACGCTTTCTGATGATAGCTGCGGGGTATCCGCTCATGAGCAAAATCATGTTCATGAGCAAACGTGCGCTACGGCCATTACCATTGACAAAGGGGTGGATGGTGACAAGTCGATAATGGGCCTCTGCTGCTAACTCAACAGGGTGCAGTTCGTGATCTCGTGAAAGCCACTCCGCAAAATCCTGCATTAAATTAGGCACCTTGCGTGGGTTTGGCAAAACAACGGCTGAGCCAGAAATCCTAACGGGTACAGAGCGATAATATCCTGCATTAGCGTCATCAATGCCTTTCAAGATCACATCATGGATATGCAAGATGTCTTTCTCTGTCAGACTTTTGGGCTTACGCTTCACCTGTTCTTTCACCCAATCTAGGGCATGAGCATGGTTTGTTGCTTCCAAATGCTCGGTTAACGATTTACCGCCAACGGTGAGCCCTTTTTCAACGACTAGGGCCGTTTCCCTGCGTGTGAGCGTATTTCCCTCAATCGCGTTACTGGTGTAGGTGAGCTCTACCCGGAACCAATCATCCAGATTACGGACAAGCGTATCCGGTAACGGACGAAAGCCGTCGAGGCGTTTTTTCTTATCAGTTAGCTTATGAAGTTTCACACATTAAACCATAAACCATAACGTGATAGTTTTTAAGTCTATTCTCATGTCTCTGTCAAAAACATTTGGAATTGTCCGGTTTATGCACCATGGCATTTGTCCGCTTCTGTTTTCCAAGGGTAACGGTTTTGGGAGCCTTAGGCGAGCAAGACTTTACACTTGGTTCGGCTGGTGGAAGCGTTTCATGCAGCCTGTTCTTTAACATCTTTAATCTCCGTTCCATCATGTTCATATGAGGCAAGCTTTCTTGGACCATGGAATATCGCCATTAAAGGCTTTAGAGAAAATCCCTACTTGGGATGAGTGGGACCCTGATCATGATCGTTGGTATTTTGAAGAAGGCTCTTTATAGGAAGGAAGAAAAAAAATATGTGGATAAACAGTGAAAAAGCACCAGAGCCTGTAGGAGCATACCCTCATGGAAAAAGAATAGGGGATTTGTTTTTCTTATCAGGCGTTGGACCTAGAATAAAAAACTCTAAAAAAATTCCAGGAGTACAGCTTTCAACAGAAGGTGAAATTTTAAGTTATGATGTTAAAGTGCAAACTCATGCGGTGATTCATAATGTTGAGTTGATTTTAAAGTCTGCAGGCTTGGAATTAAAAGATTTAGTGGATTGTCAGTGTTTTCTAACCAACATGAAAAAAGATTTTAAAATATTTAATAAAATTTATGGAGAGTATTTTTCTATAAAAAACGGCCCATGTAGAACTACAGTGGAAGTTGGTGCACTGCCAACCCCAATTGCTGTTGAGTTTAAATGTATTGCTAAATTTTAGAATTTAATATGTTTACACTGAATTTATGAAATGAGAGTTTTAAGCTCTTTTTTTTAACACCCTTTGAGTATAAAACATTATTTTACACGTTTCTACCTATGACTGATTCTAATCCTACTTGGGATTTTACGAAATCATGTTGATCGATAAATTTTTGGCCGGATTAAATAAAAAAGATGTGATGGAGTTGATCTGAGGAAAGTATAAATATTTATTTACAAAGAAAAGCTCAAATCGTAGTAAAAAAGATAAAGACCACTTAATAGATGCTTTAACAAAAAGCTTTTAAGTATGGAGCTTATTAAAGAGCGGCTTCATAGAATGTATGGAATAATGGATAAGGAGAAGGCCTTAAAAGATATAAATACATGCTATGAGTGGGCTGTTAATTGTGGAGCTGAGTATTTAAAAAAGTGGTTTTGAAACATTATGAATAGAGAAGAGTTTTGGAATTATTTTGACAATTCGTACACAACAAATACATCTGAAGGGATAAACCGGGTGATAAAAGGTTTAAAGTGGCAAGCCTATGGTTATAAAGATATGCAGTATTTTGCATTAAAAATTTTACAAAAATGTGGATATTTGAATTATAAATACGCTCTTAACGATTTTAACTACTTAGCCTAATGGCAACAAATTAAGGAAAGAGGGTTTTGGTCGTTTTTTTTTTTGATACTTGTTGAAATGTTTTCATAAAGACCGGCTTTTAATTTAAAGAGGCGAGAAGTGTGGTACTACTTCGGTCATAAAGACAAAGAGTTTAGTGAGTTTATAAGGCTCTAAATTTTGAGTTGTGCAATAATTGTGAGTGAATTTTATATAGGAGAAAATATGATAAAAATATGGCCTTGTTGTTTTTCACTTTTATTTTTAGTGTTTTCTATTTTTGGCTGTAAAGTAGAGAGTCAAAGAGCTAGGGATTCTTTTGTAGATAAAAAACTCCCTGAGTTACTAAATCGTTTTGCCAATCAACAATTTCATGAGAAATTAAATCGACAAAAAATTGTTGAAAGGTTGAAAAGAGATCAGCATAAGTCTCGCCAACTTTTAAGAATAGCTGCGATTGATAATGGAACTGATCCTTTTCATCCTGATTTGATAGATCAAATTGATTTTAATTTGGATAAAAAAGGTCGATTAAGAATGGGAAAAGATATTATGGGACAAGATTATTTTGCTTCCCCTAATCTAATAGACCCATCTTTATTCGCTTTTGGTGCCAAATTGCAAGGTTCCCTTATAGAGCAGTATGTAGAGAATCCTTTGGATTTAATGAAAAAAATGAATGATCGTTTTTTAAATGTACTTATTACAGAGATGAATAGTAATCCTCAATTTGAAGAGACATTATTTCGTGATAAATTCACTAGAGATTCTATGAATATTTTTGGGGCCTATAGGGTCTTTCTGATGTTTAGTGATGAGTTTAAATACCAGGAAATGAAAGAAAAAAAGAACAAAGAAAAAAAGAATATTTTGATTAAGAGTAAACGCAATTATGCCGTAAAAGATAAGGAATCAGGAGAATATTTATATAGTGCAAAAAAAATTCATAATGTCTATGATAGGCCTTGGTTTGTTAATTCTAAAACAGGGTTAGTGGCTTTTGACAGTTATAGACAAGATGTTTCAGACTTGATGTCCATAGAGAAGGGCTTTGAATTCCTTGAATTGATTTTTAAATCTTTTAAGAAGGTGAACAGTGAGTTAAAAGTTATAGACTCTGTGAATAGTTATAAAGAATTCCTAGAAAAAAGACAGGCTTTAGGTGGTTCAAATAATAATCAAAGGCTGGATGAATCTATAGATAATTTGTCTAGAGCGTTGTACTATAAAAATTATGGCGTGAATAGTTTTCATCCTATTCGTGATTGGGTGGTAAAAGTCTATGATAGTTTGATCTCTAATCCAGAAAAAGATCAACGTATTTTAACCAAAAAGTTCACAGTTAAGCCTAATGAATTTTTTAAGATGGTAGAGCATGGGTTCAAAAAATCGCAAGAGGTTTACCAATTTTTGGAGAAAAATGTAGATTCATTAGAGGAGAGGATAGAAGCAAAATTGACTGTTGAACAATTAAAAGTGATTGCTGAGCTTTTTAAAGATTATAGAAAAAGTGCCAAATTTAACCTTGTGGATTTACTGAGTCCCCATGCAACTGTGTCTTTTAGCTCAGAGTCAAGGGGGCAGCAGTTTTTTACTTATCACCCTTATATTTCTGAGTCTTCATCTAAAGAGAGCCATGGAACCCATGTAGCCTTGACCGGTAGTGTTCAAAATAAGAATTTAAGAGTGTTTCCTATAAGAGTGACAACATCTTCTGTTTATTTAAATTCTGAGCAGCAAGAAGAAATCAAGTCTATTTTTAAGGGAGACTTTAAGAAGTGGTTAGAGACTCCTTTAGTTATAAAGGCTTTAAAAGGGAGCTTTGGTGATGTTATTGATTTTTCTTCGAAAAGTCATGGCGTGGAGTCATTAATGAACTTTATTAACACAACAATAGATTTGTTTTTTGAGAAGGAGGCCGTAGAATATATAGTGGTCTTAGAGCTTATTGAAGCTATTAAGGAAATAGGCAAACAGAAGATCAAGTTAGCCAATATCTCTTTGGGAACAAGCTTCTCTAGCCATGTGCCAAGTCAATTTGAAGAAAGTGTGGAGAAAAGGGTAATCAACTCCTATAAGTTTTTACTTTTTGAGTACTTCAAATTTAGAATTGGGGAGGCAATTTTAAAACATGCACAGCAAGCCTTATTTATTGTTGCCGCAGGAAATGAAGGCAATTGGGTTGATGGCCGTTCGAGAAGTGCTTTGCCAGGCGATATTTCGTCACTTTGGCTTGGGAAGCATGAGACTTCTAAGAGATACGTAGCTCCAAATAATAGAGTGAATAATATATTAACTGTGGGCAGTTTAGATAGGAAAGGTGAGATGTTGTCTTCTTTTACGAATATTCCCGTTGACACTCGAAATCTTATTTTTGCCCGCGGAGAGACGGTTCTAGCTGCGGGAGGAGCATATGATAGCTCTGCTGTGGAACACATAATGAAAAATGCACTTCCAGGATTTGCCAATCGTGTTCGCTTTGTATATCTGGAGAGTGATTTAATAAAACAATTTTTAGTAGAGAAAGGGTATTTAACTAACCAAGAGGTCAGTGATTTTAAAAAATTTTCCAGAAAGAAAAGATTACTTGAGGGTTATATTAGTAATAATTATAATATTTTGGAAGTTCAGATAATGCATCTTTTTAATAAGTACCGTCCCAACACTATATCAATGACAGGAACTTCTATGGCTGCCCCCAGTGTTTGGGGTTATATAGCCAACTTTGTACAGAAAGAAATGGTGAAAAGAGGCCTATCTAGTGAAGAGATTTGGTCTCATAGGGATTTTAGCCCTGGAGAGTTAATGAGAGAGGTGAAATCCAGAACAGTTGGTTTAGAGGGTCACTCGAAGAGCCCTTATCGTTTATTGCCAGAAAAGAAGATTAATAGAGTCCAAAGGGACAAAGGTGGACGTGCTATAATGAAATATATCCAGATTCAGCAGAAAAATGCTAGATCGGTCAGTGAAATATCATTTACTAGTGCCTCAAAAAGAACAGTGATTACGTGTAAGAGTTTTTTGTAGGGAAGATGAAAAAAATCTAGTTCACTTAGCTTTCTTCACCCACTTTAACTTTTAAGGGCTACCCATAATTTTCCCTCACTGTGACATCTAAATGTTAATGAAGTTTGTTCTCTATACATTTTTTAGGAAAAGAGACTTAAAAGTAGTTGGAGTAAAGAAGAACTAAAATTACTCAATTCTCTTTATTTAAACACTGCCTAACTCAGGTTATAAGGCTTTTGTGCAGATGTAACTCCACATGGAATTAAGTTTACAAATGTATAACTATGTATAATTAAGCAGCAAGGTCATTTCCAGTACCTGTTGTTGGGAAAGAGCTTTCCATATTATCACCTTCAAAGGCTTCAGAGAAAACCTCATTTAGGTGCCTAACTAAAATAAAGTTTAATTTATTTTTAAATTCAACGGGAATATCTTGAATGTCTTTTCTATTTTGAAAAGGAATAATTATGTTTGTAATTCCTTGATTAAGAGCGGCTAAAGCTTTTTCTCTAATTCCACCTACAGGAAGAATGCGTCCTGTTAGGGTGATTTCACCGGTCATTGCAATGTCCATTCTTACAGGTCGCTTTGATATAAGGCTTAATAACGCAGATGAAAGAGATACTCCTGCTGAAGGACCGTCTTTTGGGACAGCGCCTGCTGGTAAATGTATGTGGATATCATGATTTTCAAACCAAGAAAGATCTAGGCCAAGGGTTTTTGCGTTGGCTTTAATGTATGTAAGTGCTGCAGAAGCAGATTCTTTCATTATATCACCTAGTTGACCAGTGAGTTTGATGGCTCCTTTTCCTGGGGTTGCAATAGATTCAATATATAAGATTTCTCCACCAACTTGAGTCCATGCTAGACCCATTGAAACACCCACAGGGCTATCATGATAATGCTCTTCACGAATAAACTTTGGAGGGCCCATAAGTTCTACTAAAGTTTGTGCGTTGACTAAGATTTTATCGGTGTGACCTTCCACAACAAGCTTTGCAACTTTTCTACACACAGAGCCAATTTCTCTTTCTAAATTTCTTAAACCAGCTTCACGAGTAAAGCCTGAGATAAGTGCTTGAATGCCATCATGTGTGAACTCAATATGGGAAGGTTTAAGCCCGTTGTCTTCTAGTTGGCGAGCGATTAAATGTTTTTGAGCAATAAGTAACTTATCACTCTCCGTATATCCAGGAATATTAATAACCTCTACTCTGTCTCTTAAGGCCGAAGGAATATTTTGTAAAATATTTGCCGTAGCTAAGAAGATTACCTTTGAAAGATCAAAGTCAGCATTGATATAATTATCTTTAAAAGTGCTATTTTGCTTAGGATCTAAAACCTCAAGCATTGCTGCTGATGGGTCGCCTCTAAAATCAGAACCAAGCTTATCGATTTCATCTAATACAATAACAGGATTATTAGTTCCTGCAGCCTTAAGGGCTTGGATTATTTTACCAGGCATTGCTCCAACATAAGTTCTACGGTGTCCTCTAATTTCAGCCTCGTCTTTTAAGCCACCTAGAGAAATGCGTTGGTATTTTCTACCCATTGCGTGTGCAATACTTTTACCAAGAGATGTTTTCCCAACTCCTGGAGGTCCTCCAAAACAAAGGATTGGGCCTTTAAGCTTAGTCTTAAGCTGTCTCACAGCTAAGAATTCTAAAATACGGTCCTTTACTTTATTTAAATCGTAATGATCTGCATCTAAGATTTCTTTAGCCTTAGCAAGGTCTAAATTGTCTTCAGTAGATTCCGACCAAGGAAGGTCACACATCCAATCAAGGTAGCTTCTAATCATGGACGATTCACTTGCATCAGGGTGCATTTTCTCTAGGCGATTAAGTTGCTTTACAACTTCAGTTTTAACTTCAGGAGGCATTTTGGCTTGTAAAATTCTATGGTTATAATTATTAACGTCACTTTCTTTATTAGAGCTCTCACCGTTTTCATTAAGCTCGCTTTTAATAGCCTTCATCTGTTCACGTAAAAAATACTCTCTTTGTGATTTTGTAAGTTGATCTTTAGAGGTGCCTGTAATAGTTGATTGAACTTTTAATAGATCTAATTCAGTAGATAAAAACCCGTGAACAAGGTGGAGTCTTTTTAGATGATCTGTTTCTTCTAGTACGCACTGTGAATTTTCAATTTTTAAACCAAGATTGCTTGCTAGGTGATCTGCAAATTTACCTGGATCCTCAGAAATACTGTCTAAGTCAAAAAGAATTCCTGCGGAAAGAGATTTTCCATAACTCATGGACTCTTCAATTATTGACTTACACTCTTCCATAAGTAGGCGTATCTCAGGTGTAGGTGCAGTGGCGCTAGGTTCAAAAAGCTGCTCAACTTCTACTTCAAAGAAAGGGTCTTCGTTTGAAAAATTTAAAACTTTAGCTTTGCAAATACCTTGAGCTAAAATTTTAATGCGTCCATCAGAAAGTCTTCTAATAGGTCTAACAATTTTTGCAATGGTTCCGGTTCTATAAATAGCGTCTGAGGTGGGCTTATCATCAGTTTTTTTAACTTGTGTAGATAAGAAAATATATCTGTGAGTTGAAAAAGATTTTTCTACAGCTAGTACAGATGAGTCTCTCCCAATATATAGTGGTAAAGCCATGTATGGAAAAACGACCATGTCTCGTACAGGGAGTAGTGGAAGTTGTGTGGGAAGAGAGTGATTTATTTTTTTATTGTTTGAGCTCATTAAGCCTCCTCTATGTGATATCTTAATCGGGAGGTGATGTTAAAGTCTTAAAAGGTCATAATTCTGACGTTAAAAGTCTAGACATTTGTTTGGCGTTGTTAAAGGTAAAATACTGGTTAAAGCTTTATTATTAAGGGAAAGGTAATATTTTATTACAAGGTTAGTTTTTCATAAACTTAAACTAAAGGCTGCTTAGAAATATAGATTGCTATTATTTTAAAAAAAATTTTCTAAGTTTTAATAATTAAAATGGCTTAGAGTAAAGTTTATATTATTAAAGCTTGGATAAAGTTAAGAGAGAGGAATTTTTTTTTAGAATTGATTTAAAAATATTTAATATAAATAATAAAATACATTAAAGAAAAAATTAAAAGTTTAAATATATCTTGTTTTTATTCTTAATATGGTATAAAGTAAATGATAAGGCATCACTTTATTTTTCCTTGCTGGGCCCTAAAAAGTTTTTAAAAACCTCGACTTTTGTTTTGTAGTAATTTTCAGGCGAGGTTAATATGAATATTTTATATCTACTACCTATTTTTATTTCTTTGAGTTTGAGCAGTGCATGTGCTGACACTGCTGCTTTAGGGCTTCCAAGTTTTAAAAAAGTGAATGAAATGCTTTGGAAAGAAAAAAAAGTATACTTAGCTTTTCTTAATGCAGAGCTTCTTAAGAAAGAGAACTCTGAAATTTCTAAAATAATAAATATAAAATCAAAAAAAATATATTTTTGTGCTCAATCTATATATGGAAAAACCCAAAAGGTAAAAAATCCACGAAAATGTAAGCAGGATTTAAATCACGCAAGTGCCTTCTTTTTAGAGGACTCAAATAAAGGTACATGGGAGCGCTTAAGGATTAAACTGGCTCTGTTTTGTATGGGTAACAATACCTGTTCTTCTTTCAACAAGAGTCATGCAAAGATTTTAAATAAACTTATTAAAAACCGTGGGAGGGTTTTAAGATGATAGAAGCTAAAATTATATTTATATTAATTTTTTTAACGAGTGCAAGTTCTTTTGCTACCTGTAAGTTTAAAAAGGAAGGTTCTGGTTTTCATGTAAAAAGAACAGCCAAAGGTAGAGTTTATGCATTGCCTTATGAGGTGATCCATGAAGATACTTTTGCGATGATGAATAGGATTAAGGGCATTAAAGATTCATCAGAACTAAAGACGATAATGCATAGATATACTCAATCTCCTCTGATGAAGGATACTCTAAAAAGGAAACGTAGAGAGAGTTCGAGACTAGGATATTTAATACGTTCAGGAAATCTTAACTGGATTGGATTTAGTGGTGAGCCTTTAGATCATGAAAGTACCCTTGCAGAGTATTTCGCAACAGAAAAGCTAATAAATAAGCGCATGAGAAAGGAATCAGGCTGGTCAAAACAAGATACTGATTCTATGTTATTGTTGATGTATCCTTCTCATATAATAGCTCTAGCAAAAAATAGAAAGGGGGGGGTCTAAAAGAAAGTTTCGTAAGATCTCTTTACATGATGAGGAGGGTGGAGCAGGGCTCCATAGAAAAATGATTATACGTGCAGAACTTAGAGGCCGAATTTTTAATGAAGTAGGTGATGCAAAATTTGAGCAGATAAGGGCCTTCAGTAATAAACGACGGATAACCCACCGGGATAGGGAAGAGTTTATAAAGAATGTTTTTCCAGGAGAAAATGCGCATAATTTACAGCTTATACAATCTTATATTCAAACCAGTAAGGATATTTCTGCAGAACTCAAAGCTCGCCCGGCAATAGCTGCCGATATAGTCTCTGCTCAGTCAGGAAATGGGCTGATATTGGAATCTAGAGCTTCAGCTTTGGAAGAAACTATGAAAAGAATACAGATTATTTGTATGCAATCAAAAAACACCTCAAATCATAATGAGGGCGGTGGTTCATCGATAAATTAAGTAGGCAAGTGAGCTTTCTTAAAAAACCACTAAACACAGGTTAACATTTCATCAGTCTATAAAGCTCAGCGGTATCAGTTGGGCTTTTTTTTCAAAAAAGTTATTACTATGAATACTAAAATCAAAGTAAAGGATTTTAAGGTCCTTCTTTAGTTTATAAAATTTTTCATTGTGATTATCTTAAAGTGTATTTAACATCAATCTGTACAGTAAATTTAGAAAGTCTAAACTTAGGTTATTATTAGAAAAAGAAAGTAGAAAGTTTAGAGAAAAGGCTTGTTTCTTTAAATATTCAATAATTTTTTTAATTGTTCTGAATTAGAACTTAGCAACTTATTTTACAGATCGCATACTTATTTGTTTTCTTCCTTATCACTCATCAAAGTCATCAGGGTGATGCCCTTATCTTTAACGGTGAGAGGAAAAAGCGGGCTTGAAAAGTTGTAACCTTCTCGGATTAAACCTTGAGGTAAACATTTATGAGTAATAATAGAAGTTTTATTTAATGCGGAAAGGAGAGTTTTTCTAGAGGTGATTTCAAAATAACTATGTATAGTGTTTAAAATAACACCTACTTCAATGCCTTTAAAAATGTAAGAATTAATGGGCTCTTGAAATTTGGATAAAAACTCTTGTCCGCATTTAGAACGAAGAATATGAGGTGCAAAATAAGAGCTTGCAAAAATTGAATTTTCTACAAAACGCTGCCCACGTTCTAATAAATCATTATCATTCCATAGGTGAGTACCAAGTAAAGTAAGGTTTTCTACATCAAAGTAAGCAAGTGTGGAGGCTATAAGGCCACTATTTTTAGCTCCATTAGCAATAAAAAGAGCATCAAAATCTACTTGAGGTTTTAATAGCTCCTCTATTTTAGGCGAAGCGTTTCCTCTAGAGCGAGAAGATTTTTGCCAACTTTTTAAAGCAACGTGGTATTCTTCTTCTCGCCCCTTAATTGTAAGGAGTCCAACCAAGCTTTTAATAGCATTGGGAATGGCTCTTTTTTCTGAAAGGTCATACTCAATAGTTTGTACAATTTGTCCACCTTTTTTAATAAAATTTTTAGAAAAAGTCTTGGCGTATCTTATGGAAAAAGATTTTTTTGA
Organism: Bdellovibrionales bacterium; assembly: GCA_965205365.1. Lineage (GTDB taxonomy): Bacteria > Bdellovibrionota > Bdellovibrionia > Bdellovibrionales > UBA1609 > JALZUR01. Next base: position 170,782 of record CBDBGT010000005.1, on the reverse strand, counting down.
GTGAAGAACAGACACACGCTTAATATTTAGTTTTTCAATGGCAATGTTAGAGATTAAATCAGTGTATTTTTCTAAAGATTGAGATCTTTGAAAGCCGTACTGGAAAGATTTAGCAAGGCCTTCTTTTTGACTTAAAATTAACGTTGGAATTTTGTATTTCTCTGATTTTTGTAAAAGAACTTGAGCAGTTTTTCCAATAAGTCCTCCAACAATAGCAATGGGCTTATCGTTTTTAATGAGTTCATCAAAAGCTGAAGGAACTTGGTTAGGATCACCTTCAGAATTTAGAATTGCAAGTTTAAATTTGGTTTTGTTCATAGGATCCCAAATGTTTAGTGAGTACTGAAGTCCTTTTAGAATTTGTTCACCAACAGACTGATATTTTCCACTTAATGGAATAATTACGCCAATAACATCTTTATTCGGAGGTGTATAAAGGCGGCTACGTATTATAAGTTCATCTCTTTGATCTTTATAAAGAGGTTGATCTAAAAGATGGAAGTATGCTTTAAGGTTTGAAATAGCTAGTTGAGGAGATTTTTTTTCAAAATAATAAGTTATAAGGTTTAGAGCAGCTTGAGGGTGAAATATATCAAGAAAAGGTTCATTAAGAATTTTTTTAGACTTTTCACTTGTTAATTTTATTTTTAAAATATCTTGAGCTTGTCTAAATATCCTTTGAGCAAGTGCTTGGTCTTTTGTTGTTAGAATAATATCTTTAGCGTTATGTAAATAGTCAAAATATTTTTCGTTTTGAATAAGAAGAGGGGCTTTAATGAGTTTAATCTTTTGTAGAGACTGTTGATCAATGAGCTGGTGGTGTTTGGTATAGTTTAATGCTTTAAGAGCTTCGTTATTGTTGCCTAATTTTGATAAAATATTTGTTTTTTGTATCAATGCGCGGCCATCAAGGGGGGATAAATATTTTGAATCTAAAATTCTAGAATAGGCTTTAAGAGCGCTTTTTAAATCTTCTGTTTTTTCAAGAAGGTGGCCTAAGAGGAAGAGAGCGTCGTCGGATAAGCTGTTTTCAGGGTGGGTGGATAGGAGTTGATTTAGGTTAAAGATGGCAAGGTTAGGGTTTTTTATAGAGATTTTTTCAGCTTTCATGAGTTTGCTCTTATAACTTTCTGGGGCTTGTAAAGCATTTTGTTTAAGCTCTAGGGTTTTGCAGCTAGAAAGAAAAATTAAAATAAAAGCTGTATATCTAAACATAGTTTGCCTATTTTTTTCTACTTATTAAAGTTTCTTGAATTTTTTTAGAGTATTCTTGTACAAGAGGGGTGGTTCTTTTGCTAAGTAAGTGTAGAGCTTGTAGTTCTTCAGGGGTAAAGTTTTCTGGAAAATCTACAATAATTTTAATAAGCATATCACCACGGCTAGTGGCGTTAACTCTAGAAAAGCCTTTTTGGCGAAGACGAAATACTTTTCCAGTGTGTGTGTTTTCAGGAATTTTTAAAACAGCTTTTCCAAAAAGTGTTGGAACATCAACCTTTCCTCCAAGCACTGCAGTGCTTAGATTTAATGGGAGGTCCATATAAACATTACGACCTTTTCTTTCAAAAAGAGGGTGGGGCAAAACATCAATGTATACAAAAAGATCGCCTTTTTTTTTAGAAGGTAGGATAGGTCCCTCTCCTTTAAGTTTTAATTTTTGCCCCTCTTTAACACCACAGGGGACCACGACTTCTAAGCGCACCTCTTCTTTTTTGCCAAGGGGTGAGTCCCTGTAGAAATGAATTACTTTAGAGCAGCCCTGTCCACACTCTTCAAGGGATAGAAGAAGAGAGTATTTATAGTGAGGGATTTTAGATTGATTGAGGTTAGGGTCTGTTTTGGTGTTGTTAGGGTTCCAACCAGGGCTTGTGTCTTCATCAAAGTTATTCTCATCTTTGTTTAGCTCAGCAGACAGGGCGTATTCAGATAATTTTTTATAAGCATCATTGATTTTATTAAAAACTTCTTCAGGGTTTTTAATGTTAGGGTTTTTGTCTGGATGGTATTTTAACGCAAGCTTTCGGTAGGCCTTTTTAATGTCTGGAAGAGAGGCCCCTGATTTTAAACCTAAGGTAGTATAGTAAGCATTTAAATTCAAAGTTAGCTTTCACTTGATGCGGGTTTAGTTGCAATGGTTACTTGTGCGTGTCGTAAAACTTTTTCATGATAAAAGTAACCTTTTCTTATAACACTGTAAACAAAGCCTTCTTTTACATCTGTTGAGGGAGATTGACTTAAGGCTTCGGCCTCAGAAGGATTAAAAGCCTTGTGTTTACAATTTATTTCACGTATTCCGTGCTTAGAAAATATATCTGTAAGTTCTTTTTCAGTGAGCTTTATACCATCAACAAAAGATTCAAAATTGTCAGAAGTGACGTTAGTCTCTAAAGCTTTTTGAAAAACATCTAAAACACCTAAAAGATCTTTTGCAATATTTTGTCCGCTGAATTTAATAAGTTCTGAGCGCTCCTTAATTGAATTTTTTCTAAAGTTATCAAATTCAGCTCTAAGGTAAAGGTATTCTTTTTTTGAGTTTTCAAGCTCAGCTTCTAAGTCATGAGGTTTTGAAGCTTGGGAGTCTTTTTTTGAATTTACATTAGGCAGCTCTGGATTTTCATTTTCACTATCTACTTTAGAATTATTAGTGTTGTTATTCATATTAAACCTCCGTTTAAAAGCAAAGCTTTCTAAATACCTCATTGGGTATCTCAAATCCAGTAGATGTTAGCGCCCATTGTCCATTATTATAAGATATTAGCCCATTTTGTTCCAATTTGGATAGGTTATGCTTAAGTTTAAGGGGAATATTGTTATATCCATATTTTAAGAGCAAGTTTTTACGGCTCATGCCCTTAAGTTGTCTTAAGGAAGTGTGGCAGAAATCTGTAAGAGATTCGTGGAGTTTTAAGACTTCTTTTTTTTGGTGTGGTCTTAAAGGGCTGTTTACACAAGCCTCATATTTTGAATAGACACCGCTGTTCCAAGCTCTAGTGCCCCATTTAGAAGATTTTAAATAAGAGTGTGCTCCCATCCCTAGACCTAAGTACTCGTCATCTTCCCAATAACCTTTATTGTGTTTAGATTCATATCCATTTTGCGCGTAATTTGAAATTTCATATTTAAAAATTTTATTTTCAATAAGTTTATTTGTGATTAAATCCATCATTTTAACTTGAGTTTCATCATTAGGGCGGTTTTTATTAAAGAAATGCTCAGTGGGAAGGGTTAGATTGTAAGCACTTACATGTTTTAAAGGAAAGAGGAGGAGTTTGTTTAAGTCTTTATTTAAGTGTTGGAGTGTTTGATTGGGAAGGCCAAATAAAACATCCACAGAGAAATTGATATTTAGGTGTGTCATATTTTCTAAATCTTTTAATGTTTGTTTAGGGCTGTGTTCTCGATGGCAAGCTTTTAAGAATAAAGGATTAAGGGTTTGAACTCCTAGACTAAAGCGGTTTACTCCAAGGTCTAAAAGGTTTTTAAAATCATTTAAGGATAATGTACCAGGATTAATTTCTAGGGTGATTTCAGGGTTATGGATAAATGAGTATGTTTTTTGGATATCATTAAGAATGTGCTCTATTTGTTTAACAGAGAGAAGAGATGGGGTTCCTCCCCCAAAGTAGAGAGTTTTAATTTTTTTGGGTCCTTTAATGCTTTTAAGTTTAAGTTCCTTAGATAGCAGTTTAATATAATCACTAAGGGGTGGTAACTCATTCATTGTAAATTTCACGAAATCACAGTAATGACATTTTTGTATACAATAAGGAATGTGAATATAAAGACCAAAAGTTAAAGCTTGTTTTTGATCTAAAGGAGGGCTTAATGAAGAATTTAAAAGTTGAGAGTCTGTCAAACAATATACCTTTGTTTATGTTAAAATCTAAAAAAGCACCTGTGGTCACCCTACAAGTTTGGGTGAAAACAGGCAGTGCACATGAGTTTAAAACAGAAGCAGGTTTAAGTCATTTCATTGAGCACCTTGTTTTTAAAGGAACTCACTCTTTTGGAAATGGTGAAATTGCTCAGTTAATAGAGTCTGTGGGTGGTGAATTAAATGCTTATACATCGTTTGACCAGACTGTTTTTTATGTAACAGTGCCCTATAAAAGTTTACATGTTGCAGCACACGTGCTTTTTGAAATGGTAAATAGTCCTTGTTTTCACCTTGAAGAAGTAAATAATGAGAGAGAAGTTGTTATTGAAGAGATTAAGATGGGTATGGATCAACCCAGTAAAGTGGCGAGTAAAATGTTATTTTCTCAAATGTATGCGGGGCATCCATATGCTCTTCCAGTAATAGGAACAGAAGAAAATATACGTAGAGTGGGCCTTGATGAAATTAAAAATTATTTCAATGAGCGTTATGTAGGAAAAAACATAGCTCTTATTTGTGTGGGAGATTTTAAGGATGATGCTAAAGAGCTTTTAGAAAAGTTTTTTTCAAAACTTGATTATGAAGGGCTTTTAGCAAAAGATCGAAGGTTAACATCAAGAATGTTAGAGAAAAAAAACACTATTAAGTTTGTAAAATCAGAATTTGAAAAAGATTATTTTTACCTTTCTTGGCCTGTGGAGGGTTTTTTAGATGATGTTGTGAATAAATATGAACTCTTAGCCTTAATACTCGGACAGGGGGAAAGCTCTTATTTGTATAAAGAATTAAAGTTAAAGAAAGGGCTATGTAGGAATATTGGAGCTTTTTATTTTGGTGATCCTAAAGAAGGTGTTTTTGTTATAAGTGGTGTAGCCATGCCTAAAGAAAGAGCGCAGTTATTTAAAAATCTACCCATTGTCATCAATAAATTTTTAAATCAAAAAGATATAAGTTTTGATTTAGAAAAAGCTAGAAATATTTTTGAAAGTGAAGCTTCTTATGCAGAGGAGTCCATATCTTTTTTGTGTAGAAATATTGGAGATGATTGGCTGTACTACGATGATCCCTTTGTTACTGAGAAGAGAAGAGAGAAAACATTAAAATTAACAGAAAAAGATTTAATTAAAGCTGTGGAAAAAATATTTTCTAAGGATGTATATTTAAGCGTTTTGTCAAAAAATGCACCTAGTGGTGAAGACACTGATGAAATGATGACCGCTCTTAAAGAGTTAAAAGATGTAGAGACTAAGTTTCAAGAAAGTATAGGGCATAAAAAAACCAACACCTTTTTGGCTGCTAAGGAGTTAGAGCAAAAAAATTATTCGTGGAAAACCTCTAAGGGGAGTGATGTTTCATTTGTATCCCAATCATTAGGTTCTGTGGTGTCATTTAAGGTTGCCTTTGAGGGTGGAGAGCTTTTGTCATCTAATAAAACCCAAGGGCTGGTGGCTCTTTTTGGAAGCGTTTGGGCTAGAGAGTTTCAAGGTGTTTTAGAGCAAGAGTTTATTGAAGAAATTGACTTTTATTGTTCAGATTTTAGTACTTTTTTTGGTAAGCATTCTGTAGGCTTAGGCTTATTTACACAGGATAAATATTTTGAAAAACTGTCTGAATTTTTTGTAAAAGCTATTAAGCAGCCGGTTTTTTCTAATATTATTGTTCATAGGGAAAAAGAAAGCCTTCTTCAGAATTTAAAGACTAGATTAGATCGACCTTCTGCTATGGCTTTTAACGAATTCTCAAAGCTTTTATTTAAGGGCTCTATTTATGCTAGGGATAGTGTTGGTGTAGAAGAACATATTAAAAATCTTACAGAAAAAGATTTAAAAATATTTTTTGAAAAACTAAAGACAAAAAAACGTGTTTATAGCATTGTTGGAAGTTTAACAAAAAAACAGGTTGAAAAAGTTGTTGAGTCCATTGAAAATCACCTTCCTGAAGTAAAGGAAAGTTTTTTTCATGAGAAGGTTATTTTTCCTTGGGGTAAAGTCTGTAAGTCTGAGATAGAGTCTGAGAAAAAACAATCCCACATCATTATGGGCTATCCAGGGGTAAGGTACGTTGATGAAAGAAAAATTCACTTAGCGCTTCTAACTTCTTTACTTGGAGGTCAAGGTGGGAGACTTTTTATCCAATTAAGGGATAAGGCGTCTTTGGCTTATTCCGTGGCTCCACTAGAGTACTCAGGAGCATTTGGTGGATATTTTGGAGGGTATATTGCTTGTGACCCTTTAAAAAAAGAAGTGGCCATAAAAATGATGAGAGAGGAGTTTGAAAAATTATCTAAAGAGACTGTGTCTAAAGAAGAGTTAATGTGGATGAAAAATCAGGTTTTAGGGAATTTTTTAATATCGTCACAGAAAAACTCTTTTATCTGTGACACTATGTTATTTGATTCTTTTTATGGCTTAAATGCATTTACTTACCAAAAGTTGGAAGAGGTATTAGAGAAAATAACTTCAGATGAATTAAGGGTCACAGCATCAGAAATTTTAAAAGGGCCTGAGTATTTAGTTTCAGTTGGTTAGGGGCTTATTTTTTAATGGAAAAGTTTTTGATGCTCACAGCTTATTAAGCAAACTCATTAAAAAAGCAAAAAAAGACATTGTGTTGATTGATAATTATGTTGATGAAAGCATCTTGTGACTACTTACTAAAAGAAGAAAGTCTTGTAAGGCTACTATTTATACAAAAACTATTTCTAAAACTTTAAAATTAGATTTAGAAAAACATAATCAGCAGTATTCAGAAATTAAAATTGAAGTTTACAAAAAATTCCATGATAGATTTCTAATTTTAGATAAAAAAGAGATTTATCACATAGGAGTTTCTTTGAAAGATTTAGGTAAAAAGATAGGTGCTGTTTCTAATATAGTTATTCTATAACAAATTCATGTCCATCAGAACTCGGGGTGTCGTCAAGCCCCTATATTTTTAAGAAAAATAATAAATTTTACTTAGTTGGTATTCATAAAAGTGGAAGTGGTAAACGTGAGAATTTTTTTTCTAATAACCATCGAGAGGGTACTATGCTTGTACGATCTGCTGCTTTTTGTGAAGACTATGAAAAAGCTTGTGTAAGTTTAAAAAAAGTGCTTGCCATATAAAAATCTAGTTTTTTAAAAAACAGTTTTATCTTTTTTGTGTATTTATATGAAACTAAATTTAATATTTTATCGTTGCTTAAGTCTAGTTGAAGACCACAAGCTTTTGTAAAGCCTTTAAAAAGAGATTACATTTACACCAATGATTTTAGCATTGTTTAAATTTACATTATTCTTATTTTTATTTACCACTTCTGTAGCAAGGGCTGAATCTTGTTCAGTGTCTTTTAATAAAATTAAGAGTAGTGGGCTTTGCAATATGGTTAGAGTAAAAGAACTACAAGATAGCAGCTTAGGCTCTTCTTCATGTAATAAAAGGCAGCTCACTAAGTCTTTAAGTTTTTTTACAAGTTGTGAGAAAATGGCAGAAGAAACTTTTTCTTTTTGTAAAAAAGAAAATGCCATAGAGATAACACAAGAGCTTATATCTTATATAAGCTTTATAAAAGAAGCTAGGAGCCATTTACAAAGTAGAGTCTTAGCTCCTTGCTCTAAAGATGAAGCTGTGGTGAGTAAATTAAAGGCTAAGGGTTCATTTAAAATGGGTGTTTTAGCTTCTGGTATTAAAGGGATTAAAGACTTTTTCTTTAAAAAAAAGAAGGTAAAAAAAGAAGAAAGGGCTTTACATAAAACTAATAAAAAGGATTTTAATAAAACTTCTTTTCAAGATAAAACAAAAAATAAAAATATAGCTAGAAATTTAACCTCTTTAGCAGAGAATAGAGATCTTTTAAAAGAAGCTTTGTTAGATGAAAACATTTCAGGCTCTATATTTTATGAAATGACATACTTTCAAAAGAGTTTGTGTAGAAATGCTCTTAAATCTGGGAATATAGATGGAATTAAAGCAGCGTGTTTTAAATCAATAAATGCTGCGTGGTTTATGGATCGAGACAACTCCATGTCTGATGCAACTGATAATGCAAGTAAAGCTCTTTATATAGCCTATAGTAAACAAGGAGCTGGAGTTACTGCTCAAATTTGTCCTGGAGTTTTTGTAGCTACGGCACATGGATTAATTACTGAGGATGTTTTGTCTTATAAAGGGGAGGCTTTAAAAAAGTTTTTAGCAAGTGATGAGGGCGACAGAGTTGCAATTTATTCTTTTCCTATGACTCCTTTTATGCAGTTAGATGGAAATGCTTTAAACTTTGAGTATTTTGGAACAAGATTAAGTAAATATTTAGCTTGGGATGATCCTTTTCAAGACTATTTAATATTAAAAGTAAACCCATCAGAGGCAAAAGCTTATGCAGATGCTAAGGGGTTTTATTATAACCCCAAATACTATATTACTCCAGTGTCAGCCTCTGCTGAAGAAATTAAACAAGCCTCTGATAGTGGACAAATTGATATTTATCTTTATAGAGGAAAACCACAGTATGATTGGGATGAAAAAGCTAAAACTCCTGTTATTGATAAAAAGGGTAACTTTGATGACTCTACTTTTGGTATGAGCCTAGATAGAATTTTTCATACCCCTCAAAGAGTTAATAAGCGGTGTGAAATTGGGGGTAGTTATAGTTATTCTATAACAAATTCATGTCCATCAGAACCTGGGGTGTCTGGAAGCCCTTATATTTTTAAGAAAAATAATAAATTTTATTTAGTTGGTATTCATAAAAGTGGGAGTGGTAAGCGTGAGAATTTTTTTTCTAATAACCATCGAGGGGGTACTATGCTTGTACGATCTGCTGCTTTTTGTGAAGACTATGAAAAAGCTTGTGGTAAACCCTGTGTAACTTTAAAAAAAGTGCTTGCCATATAAAAATCTAGTTTTTTAAAAAACAGTTTTATCTCTTTTGTGTATTTATTTGAAACTAAATTTAATATTTTATCGTTGCTTAAGTCTAGTTGAAGACCACAAGCTTTTGTAAAGCCTTTAAAAGGAGATTATATTTACACCAATGATTTTAGCATTGTTTAAATTTACATTATTCTTATTTTTATTTACCACTTCTGTAGCAAGGGCTGAATCTTGTTCAGTGTCTTTTAATAAAATTAAGAGTAGTGGGCTTTGCAATATGGTTAGAGTAAAAGAACTACAAGATAGCAGCTTAGGCTCTTCTTCATGTAATAAAAGGCAGCTCACTAAGTCTTTAAGTTTTTTTACAAGTTGTGAGAAAATGGCAGAAGAAACTTTTTCTTTTTGTAAAAAAGAAAATGCCATAGAGATAACACAAGAGCTTATATCTTATATAAGCTTTATAAAAGAAGCTAGGAGCCATTTACAAAGTAGAGTCTTAGCTCCTTGCTCTAAAGATGAAGCTGTGGTGAGTAAATTAAAGGCTAAGGGTTCATTTAAAATGGGTGTTTTAGCTTCTGGTATTAAAGGGATTAAAGACTTTTTCTTTAAAAAAAAGAAGGTAAAAAAAGAAGAAAGGGCTTTACATAAAACTAATAAAAAGGATTTTAATAAAACTTCTTTTCAAGATAAAACAAAAAATAAAAATATAGCTAGAAATTTAACCTCTTTAGCAGAGAATAGAGATCTTTTAAAAGAAGCTTTGTTAGATGAAAACATTTCAGGCTCTATATTTTATGAAATGACATACTTTCAAAAGAGTTTGTGTAGAAATGCTCTTAAATCTGGGAATATAGATGGAATTAAAGCAGCGTGTTTTAAATCAATAAATGCTGCGTGGTTTATGAATCGGGACAATTCCATGTCTGATGCAACTGATGGTGCAAGTAAAGCTCTTTATATATTTTCTAGTTCACAAGGCACAGGGGTTATTGCTCAAATTTGTCCTGGAGCTTTTATAACTGTGGCACACGGAATTACTGAGGATGTTTTGTCTTATAAAGGTGAGGCTTTAAAAAAGTTTTTAGCAAGTAGTAATGGAAATAGAGTTAGGATTTATTCTTTTCCTCTGACTTCGTTTATGCATTTAGACGGAAATGTTCTAAACTTTGAGTATTTTGGAACAAGATTAAGTAAATATTTAGCTTGGGATGATCCTTCTCAAGACTATTTAATATTAAAAGTAAATCCATCAGAGGCAAAAGCTTATGCAGGTGCCATGGGGTTTAATTATAACTCTAAATACTATATTACTCCAGTGTCAGCCTCTGCTGAAGAAATTAAACAAGCCTCTGATAATGGACAAATTGATATTCATCTTTATAGAGGAAAACCACAATACGATTGGGATGAGCAAGCTAAAACTCCTGTTGTTGATAAAAATGGTAAATTTGATAGAGATCCTTCTCGTTTAGATTTTGGTAGAATTTTTCACACTCCTCAAAGAGTTAATGAGCGGTGTGAAATTGGGGGTAGTTATAGTTATTCTATAACAAATTCATGTCCATCAGAACCTGGGGTGTCTGGAAGCCCTTATATTTTTAAGAAAAATAATAAATTTTATTTAGTTGGTATTCATAAAAGTGGGAGTGGTAAGCGTGAGAATTTTTTTTCTAATAACCATCGAGGGGGTACTATGCTTGTACGATCTGCTGCTTTTTGTGAAGACTATGAAAAAGCTTGTGGTAAACCCTGTGTAACTTTAAAAAAAGTGCTTGCCATATAAGAGCTTAGCTTTAAAAAAAATAGTGAGTTTTATCTTTTTTGTGTATTTATTTGAAACACTTTTGCAACAATTAGGGCTGTTTTAATATAAATATTTTAAAATTATATTATAAGATTTCTTTTTTCTAGGCTTTCTGCCGATGAGGTTTTATGCAGAAATTTTTTATCGTTGTTTTATTATTAGTTTATGTGACATTTTTAAAGGCTGGATTTGCCTTAGCCCCTACTCCAGAGCTGAGGGAATGTGAATTGAATGGAGGTAAGGTTGTTTCAGTGTCAGATAATCAATGGTACTGTGATATGTCATCTCAATCATATGATCCAGAAAAGAGAGCCTGTCAAGTACGTGGGGGCAGGATAACTTTAGAACAGGGACTTTCAGATCGATGGTATTGTGATATATCATCACAATGTCCTCCTGGGACTGTTTCTTCACTTGGAATTTCTTGCAACTGTCCAAATGATGTTAGTAAAGTAGTTCCCCTAGGTAGTTTGCCTGATCAAGTAAGTGATATTTGTCAAGATGAAGTAAGAAGGAGGGGGGGTAATTTTAATAATTCATCATGTTCAGCGGCTTTAAAAGATGTCGTTGAGAGCTGTCCGAAAGCATTTGATCAATATAAGAGGAGTTGTGCAAATGAGCCTCCTCCTCAACCTAATGCTAATGAAAATACAGCAAGAAATGGTGGATCAATTGAAGCTTGTAGGAAATCAAAACAAATTGCTGAAGAAATTTTAAAGGTTTATAAGGATTTTAGCTCTAACTGTAATAAGATTGCTAATAATGTTACTAGAAAATGTCCTCAAATCACTTTTAATGGTAACATTTGTCCAGGCTATAATTTTTCTAATACTGATATTCTTAAAATTTTGAATATAGTTGATAATAGACAGAAGGAAATACAAGGCGTTTTTAATACTTTAAAACCTGCTTTGGACATGAATATTAAAGAATCGAATAAATGCATAGCTGCTTTTGGAAAGAGTGAAAAGTTTTCGAAAAAAGCTAAAGAATGGTTAGAAAGTGAAGAATTTTTAAACAAAGCATCAAAAGAAGCTAGAAAATGGTTAGCAAAAAAAGATAAAGATTCAAGTGATGAGTTAGGAGGAGGGAGTGGCATAGGCTATGGCAGTGCTTATACAGAAGAACAACCTAACAGCACCGTTAGTGGAAAAACTGATTTAAGCAACAACGTATTTGAAGATACTTACCCCGGTCCTAGAGGAAGTTCATATGACTCTATTGACTTAGGTGGTTCTAAGCCTCCTCCTTCTAAAACCAATAATGGACAAATTCAAAGAAACACGGCCTCTCCTTCTGGAGGAAACACAAACGCTCGTCTTTTAGGAGGGGACTCAGCAAATGAAAGAAAAGCCAAAAAAACTAAAAGACGTGTAAAGCTTAGTGCAAGAAGAATTTTTGATGGGTATAAGAATTTAAAACCTTATTTTGCTGATCCTAATATACTTGTAAATGAGGCGGATCGTCATACATATGGTAGAGAGCAACTTACTGAAAAACTAGAAGAAGCTCAAAATAAGTTAGGAACAGATGTTCCACTTATGTTTGTAGATGGTAGCTTTGTACAAACATTTTTAGCTGAAAAAGCAGAAGAAAAAAGATTAGAAAGAGAACGTTTAGCAGAAGTAAAAGCTAAGGTGGAGAGAAAAATGAATGGACTAGCATATAATTCTAGATTTTATAAGGCTTCAGGTCTTCCCTATAGTATAAATATAAATAAGGAAGCTAATATTTTTAGATTAGTAAATTTGAGGTATCAAAAGACTTTGCCTAATATAGCGTCTAGCTTTGATTATAGTTTTCCCCTAAAAGAAAAAAAGACGGAGAAAAAGAAAAAGAAAAATCCTAAGTGGTGGAGCTTAGAAAATATCCTATCATTTTTTTAAGTTTTTGTGAGTGTCAGAGGTTTTTTAAAAAAAATTAGAAACATTTCCAGGGCATTTTTTGACTAAGTTGCTACAGTTAAACCACAATTTAAGTGGTTTAATCAATGCTGGTAGTTTTGAAATAGACTTAAGTTTTTAAAAAAAAATTTGAATTCTAAAGTGTTTAGTTTTTAATAAAGCAACTTTTGATGAAATTTTAATTAAACAAGTGCTTAGGCTATATTGCAAAAATTGATAAAGAAAAATTTATATCTTTAAAATCTGGAACCCTAAGGAAACTCTATGGACTACTTGTGAAAAAAAAGATGTCGTTAGCTAGATTTAGTCTAAACTTCTCATTTTACAGGCTTTAAGTGTTTTTTTTCTCTAGCTTAATTTTATATTTTTGAAACTGTTGGTGTTTTGATTTAGTAAATTTTCGTGAAAATAAAGAATTGTTATTTTTATCGTATGTGTCATTAACATTGCCTGAGTTGTAGGTCATGGATCCTAGACTAAAGTCTTAAAAATGGCCAGTAAAATAAGGATGTACTCTAGGTTAAATTCCTTTTTTTATGAAAGATTTTACGGGTTTAGTTTTTAAGGGAGTTTTTTGTTTAAAGGCCCTATATTGACATGCTGGCCACTAGGGCTCAAACTTTTAGCAAAGCTCTATTTAAGCCCATTAAATGGACTCTTTTTAATTATGGTCGTAAATGGAGCCTAGCAGAGACTAAAGGCTTAGGAGGCATATTTTTTAAACCAATTCCTTATAAAGTCCGATGAGAACCTGTAACGGAGGTAATTTTATTTGTATCAGAAGGGCTCAATTTCACTAAGAACTTCAATAACGGATTTATTTGGGCCACTGGTCAAAGAAGCTGCTAGGAAGTCAAAGTTTAAACTTAAAGATAGCTCCCATGCCTATATACTTTCGGTTTTAGAGCGCTGTTTGTTTAGTGAAGGGCTTTTTACAGGGGGTAGGTCGGATCCTATGATTTTAGAGCTTTTATTTAAAGCACTTCAAGAAGAGCGAGTTCAAAAAAAGCAAAGACAATTAAAGTATTTAGGTGAAGGAATTTTGTTTAAAAGTGGCTTTTTTGCTGAGTCTTTTAAAAGAAAAATGGTGGGTATTGAGCATTATATTAATATGGGCAGCTTAGTATATAAAAACTTATATCAATCTGCAAAGAGTCAAGTTTATGAGGATATTTCAAATAGATTTTCTGGCTATGTGGATTTATTTTCTGAGGTGAGCTCTAAGGTGAACTTTAGTGCTCAAGAAGACCTTTTGGTGCTATTTGATCGTTATTTAGGTGCAGATTCTGAGGGTGCTATGGCTAAGCTCATAGAATTAGGGGTTGTTCCTGTTCAGAATAAAAAATCTTCAAATCAATAGAATTTTACAAATCTGAATAGCTGAGTTAGGTTTTAACTTGTGTTTAATCTAGGTTTTTGGGAAATGGTTGTTTTAGCGGTTATTGCGCTTTTAGTAGTAGGCCCTGAAAAACTGCCGCCTTTAGCTAGAAATATTGGTCATTTTTTAAATGACTTAAAAAGAACAGTAAATACAATTACAACAGATATTAACACAACAATAGATGAAGATGAGTTTTTAAAAGAACCAAAGAAAAAACCAGAGCATTCATTTAAGAGCAAAGCCCATGAAGATTTAGAAGTTTTATCTGATAATAAAAAAGAAGATGATCCAAAGAGCTTTAAAGGTGGGTAGTACTGTAGAAGAGCTTAAGGAAGAAACTTTAGTTGATCATTTAAGAGAACTTAAAAAATGTTTAATTTATAGCATACTGGGTGTAGTTGTTGGGGCTAGTGTTTGCTGGTTTTATAAAGAGTTTTTGTTTGATATAATTAGAATGCCCATTGAGCCATTTTTATCCACAGACGAAAAGGGGCTTGTTTATACAGGTCTTATGGAAAATTTTATGGCATATGTGAAAATTTCTCTTTTAGGTGGAGTGATAGTTTCCTGCCCTTTTTGGATGTATCACTTATGGTGTTTTTTATCTCCAGCTTTGTATAAGAAGGAGAAAAGGTATGGAGCTACATTTATTTTTAGTGGAACTTTATTGTTTTTATCGGGTGTTTTATTTGTTTACTTTCTTGTTTATCCCCTAGCTTTTAATTTTTTATTAAGCTTTGGTCAAGGGCAGGATATAGCCCTTATTACTGTTCATGAGTATTTATCATTTTTTCTAAAAACAACCTTTTTATTTGGAGTGGCGTTTGAAATTCCATTAATTCTTACTGTCTTAGGGATTTTAGAAATAGTGAGTGCAGAATTTTTATCAGAAAAAAGAAGGTATGCTATACTGCTTTTATCTTTTATATCAGCACTTATGACACCTCCAGACCCACTAAGTATGCTCATGATGGTTGCTCCCATGTGGGCTTTGTATGAACTCTCAATTATTGCCATTAGATTTTTCACTCCAAAGACTTAATGCTAATAAGTTTGGTGAGTTATTTTTTTCATTTTAAGCCTAAAGTGTGTTTAATTTTTACTATTCTTAAAAACTCTTTAGATAAAAAAAAATTAAAATAACACTAGAGTATTTAAAAATTTATTTTATTCTGCTTTAGTGGAGGAGCTTTCTTTTTATGATTAAATACATTGATGTTTTTGGTTAGTTCTTTTTTGAAGGTTTTTTATTCTTAGTAATTGTAAGACTAAGAGTTTTAACTTGGTGAGTATTTAATTTTAATATTTTTTAAATTTAGAGTGAGCTTTTAGAAGCTATTAAACGATTTTTACCATTTTGATGACGTCTCTTCTAGTAAGTAACTCTAGATCTATTGTAATAACTGGTGTTGCTTAAGCTATGCTGGTACGTATTAAAGTATTGATGTTAGTCTTAGAGGCTTTTATTTTGCTTTTATAAGAAGATCGTTGCTAGTTTTTTTAAATATTAACACAGTTATTTTTCTTAAAGGCATCATTAAAAAAAAATCACTAGTGAGCTGGTTTTTAGAACCAATCTTTAGCCATGGAGTTTTTTTAAGTTTATTTTGTAGACTAAGGGTATAAAAATATATTTTTTAAATTTAAAAACTCATATTGAGTCGAAAAATATTTTTATATGAGTTGTCTCATTGCGAGTAAAATATAAATGACTAAGAACACAAAGCTGATTTTTGAAATTTTGATTATGTTTAAACCATATTATTTTAAACTCTGAGGACTTTGACTTTGAAAAAAGTATTAAGTGTACCATTTTTATAGGCTTAATTAGAGACAAAATACATAGGATACGTGGTTTAGATGCTAGGCTGTATTGTGGCTTTAATGAGCGTATGAGTAAAAAAATATTCGGAAAATATAAAGCACTAAGGGTTTTATCCCTCTGTAATATTTTTAAGTTTGTTATAATTTAATAGGGAGAAAGTATGAAGATACTAAGTATAATTTTAACAATCACTGGATTGATATTAACGTTATTCGGATGTAGTCAAAATATTCTTACTAGTCAAACAAACTCTTCAATTGGAAATGAGTTTGATAATGATGAAGAAATTAAACTTTTTTTTAGCTCTTCTCTTCCTACTATTACCTTAGAGAACTCTCAAGCTTACCCTATAAGTGGTGTGTGTGATTCTGCTGCTGGAGTTGTAGCTGTTGTTGTGGGCACCCCTAATGTTACAAAAAATTTTCCATGTGATTTAAATGGAAATTTTTCAGGTACAATTGATGTAAGCAAGGTGACCTTAAATCCCACTAATATTGTAGCAACTCAAGGAGGGGCAATAGCTTCATCTGATTTAATGCCTATAAATGATCAAAATGGTCCAATAAGTGCTCCAGTTGCAACTTCTCCTGGAACTTATATTGGAGGAGTTAGCTTTTATAATTTGTCTATTTTATGTAATGAAGAAGGAGAAATTGTAAGTATTAGTGGTGCTGGTATTGATCCAGGCACACAAACGTATACTTGTACGGATAGTGGAGCAGAGGACTTTCCTTTAGTATTAGCAAGTTCAACAGAAACTAATAATCCAAATGAATTAACGGTTTCATCAACTGATAAGTATAATAATCCATCAGAAGCAACAACCACGGTGAATGTTCCAATAGATAATGTCATACCAGTAGTGTCTGTAACAGCAGGTTTAGGTGTCATTCAAGGGCAAAGAGCAAGTTTTAGTGTTGCAGTTACTGACTTAAATATTTCAACACTGAGCTATACTGTAAACACTTCTGGTGTAGAGTCTCTTTCTTATAATTGCAATACAAATCCATGTTTAATAACAACAGGGGTAATTCAATCACCAGGTGAACTTACTTTAACTGTAGGAGCTAAGTCTGTGGCAGATGATCTTGGAAACACAGGGGACAGTGTTTTAAGATCAGACAGTCTTACAGTAAGCCCTGCAGGAGCTTTAGGTTTTAACAATCCACTGTCTACAATCAACACTCAAAACGCAAGTTCTTATCCTGTGGAAGGAGTCTGCGATGGTGCTTTAGGAAATGTTACCATAACAGTGGGTGGAGTAAGTGAAAGCATTTCATGTAATGCTCCAGGAGTGTTTAGTGGCAATATTGATTTAACTAGTGTGAATTTAAATCCAGCAGAACTAAATGTCGTTCAAGGTGTAAAAACAGTTCCTGCAAGTCCATTTCCAGTAAACGATCAAACTCCTATACTGAATGCTCCAACAATAGCAGATGAAAATTATAAAAGTGGATTGAGCACAACACTGGCTCTAAATTGTAATGAAGCCGGAGAGGTGGTGACGTTTACAAATGCGTCTTTAAATCCAACTGAACAAATGTACACTTGTGCGGGCTCAGGGTCTGAAAATGTAACATTAACTTTTTCACCAGGAGAAGAAACTAGTGATCCAAATAGCGTAGACGTAAGCTCTGTGGATGTAAATGGAAACCCAACAACAAATAACACTCAGTTTAGTTTACCAATAGATAACCTAGGACCAAGAGCTGTTGTAACAGCAGGTTTAGGTGTCATTCAAGGACAAACAGCAAGTTTTAGTGTTGCAGTTACTGACTTAAATATTTCAACACTGAGCTATACTGTAAACACTTCTGGTGTAGAGTCTCTTTCTTATAATTGCAATACAAATCCATGTTTAATAACAACAGGGGTAATTCAATCACCAGGTGAACTTATTTTAACTGTAGGAGCTAACTCTGTGGCAGATGACCTTGGAAACACAGGGGACAGTGTTTTAAGATCAGACAGTCTTACAGTAAGTCCTGCAGGAGCTTTAGGTTTTAACAATCCACTGTCTACAATCAACACTCAAAACGCAAGTTCTTATCCTGTTGCAGGAGTCTGCGATGGTGCTTTAGGAAATGTTACCATAACAGTGGGTGGAGTAAGTGAAAGCATTTCATGTAATGCTCCAGGAGTGTTTAGTGGCAATATTGATTTAACTAGTGTGAATTTAAATCCAGCAGAATTAAATGTAGCTCAAGGTGCACAAACAGTTCCTGCAAGTCCATTTCCAGTAAACGATCAAACTCCTATACTGAATGCTCCAACAATAGCAGATGAAAATTATAAAAGTGGATTGAGCACAACACTGGCTCTAAATTGTAATGAAGCCGGAGAGGTGGTGACGTTTACAAATGCGTCTTTAAATCCAACTGAACAAATGTACACTTGTGCGGGCTCAGGGTCTGAAAATGTAACATTAACTTTTTCACCAGGAGAAGAAACTAGTGATCCAAACAACGTAGACGTAAGCTCTGTGGATGTAAATGGAAACCCAACAACAAATAACACTCAGTTTAGTTTACCAATAGATAACCTAGGACCAAGGGTGTCTGTAACAGCAGGTTTAGGTGTCATTCAAGGACAAACAGCAAGCTTTAGTGTTGCAGTTACTGACTTAAATATTTCAACACTGAGCTATACTGTAAACACTTCTGGTGTAGAGTCTCTTTCTTATAATTGCAATACAAATCCATGTTTAATAACAACAGGGGTAATTCAATCACCAGGTGAACTTACTTTAACTGTAGGGGCTAACTCTGTGGGAGATGATCTTGGAAATATGGGAGACAGTGTTGTAAGATCAGACAGTCTTACAGTAAGCCCTGCAGGAGCTTTAGGTTTTAACAATCCACTTTCTACAATTAACACTCAAAACGCAAGTTCTTATCCTGTGGAAGGAGTCTGCGATGGTGCTTTAGGAAATGTTACCATAACAGTGGGTGGAGTAAGTGAAAGCATTTCATGTAATGCTCCAGGAGTGTTTAGTAGCAATATTGATTTAACTAGTGTGAATTTAAATCCAGCAGAATTAAATGTAGCTCAAGGTGCACAAACAGTTCCTGCAAGTCCATTTCCAGTAAACGATCAAACCCCCATAGATACGGCTCCAACAATAGGAGATCAAAACTATAAAAGTGGATTGAGCACAACACTGGCTCTAAATTGTAATGAAGCAGGAGAGGTGGTGACGTTTACAAATGCGTCTTTAAATCCAACTGAACAAACCTACACTTGTTTAAACTCAGGGTCTGAAAATGTAACATTAACTTTTTCACCAGGAGAAGAAACTAGTGATCCAAATAGCGTAGACGTAAGCTCTGTGGATATAAATGGAAACCCAACAACAAATAACACTCAATTTAGTTTGCCAATAGATAATTTAGGACCAAGGGTGTCTGTAACAGCAGGTTTAGGTGTCATTCAAGGGCAAACAGCAAGCTTTAGTGTTGCAGTTACTGACTTAAATATTTCAACACTTAGTTATACCGTAAACACTTCTGGTGTAGAGTCTCTTTCTTATAATTGCAATACAAATCCATGTTTAATAACAACAGGGGTAATTCAATCACCAGGTGAACTTACTTTAACTGTAGGAGCTAAGTCTGTGGGAGATGATCTTGGAAATATGGGAGACAGTGTTGTAAGATCAGACAGTCTTACAGTAAGCCCTGCAGGAGCTTTAGGTTTTAACAATCCACTTTCTACAATCAACACTCAAAACGCAAGTTCTTATCCTGTGGAAGGAGTCTGCGATGGTGCTTTAGGAAATGTTACCATAACAGTGGGTGGAGTAAGTGAAAGCATTTCATGTAATGTTCCAGGAGTGTTTAGTGGCAATATTGATTTAACTAGTGTGAATTTAAATCCAGCAGAATTAAATGTAGCTCAAGGTGCACAAACAGTTCCTGCAAGTCCATTTCCAGTAAACGATCAAACCCCCATAGATACGGCTCCAACAATAGGAGATCAAAATTATAAAAGTGGATTGAGCACAACACTGGCTCTAAATTGTAACGAAGCAGGAGAGGTGGTGACGTTTACAAATGCGTTTTTAAATCCAACTGAACAAACCTACACTTGTTTAAACTCAGGGTCTGAAAATGTAACACTAACTTTTGCACCAGGGGAGGAAACTAGTGATCCAAATAGCGTAGACGTAAGCTCTGTGGATGTAAATGGAAATCCAACAACAAATAACACTCAATTTAGTTTGCCAATAGATAATTTAGGACCAAGGGTGTCTGTAACAGCAGGTTTAGGTGTCATTCAAGGGCAAACAGCAAGCTTTAGTGTTGCAGTTACTGACTTAAATATTTCAACACTGAGCTATACTGTAAACACTTCTGGTGTAGAGTCTCTTTCTTATAATTGCAATACAAATCCATGTTTAATAACAACAGGGGTAATTCAATCACCAGGTGAACTTACTTTAACTGTAGGGGCTAACTCTGTGGGAGATGATCTTGGAAATATGGGAGACAGTGTTGTAAGATCAGACAGTCTTACAGTAAGCCCTGCAGGAGCTTTAGGTTTTAACAATCCACTTTCTACAATTAACACTCAAAACGCAAGTTCTTATCCTGTGGAAGGAGTCTGCGATGGTGCTTTAGGAAATGTTACCATAACAGTGGGTGGAGTAAGTGAAAGCATTTCATGTAATGCTCCAGGAGTGTTTAGTGGCAATATTGATTTAACTAGTGTGAATTTAAATCCAGCAGAATTAAATGTAGCTCAAGGTGCACAAACAGTTCCTGCAAGTCCATTTCCAGTAAACGATCAAACCCCCATAGATACGGCTCCAACAATAGGAGATCAAAATTATAAAAGTGGATTGAGCACAACACTGGCTCTAAATTGTAACGAAGCAGGAGAGGTGGTGACGTTTACAAATGCGTTTTTAAATCCAACTGAACAAACCTACACTTGTTTAAACTCAGGGTCTGAAAATGTAACATTAACTTTTTCACCAGGAGAAGAAACTAGTGATCCAAATAGCGTAGACGTAAGCTCTGTGGATGTAAATGGAAATCCAACAACAAATAACACTCAGTTTAGTTTACCAATAGATAATGTGGCACCAACAGTATCTGTAACAGCAGGAGCAAGTATTGCAGAGGGTAATAGTGCAATCTTTACAGTGACGGTAAGTGATGGAAATAGCTTTATACCATTTACACCTATAGTGAGTTTAGGAACGGTAAGTTCTGGTGCTTGTTCTCAAACCCCATGTCAAGTAATTGTAGATGGAGCAACTGTGGGTACGCTTACTTTAACGGTAAATGTAGGTGATGTGGTAGATGTGGCAGGAAATACAAATGTCGCACTGGCAAGTGATAATTTGGTGGTGAGTATTCCACAAATACTAGGGGTCACAGTGCCACCAACTGATGGGGACAGTGATACATGGTACGAGGATTTAGATACAGTTTTTATTCAAGTACAATACGATGCTAATGTTGTGGTTGACACTTCTAGTGGAACACCAACTATTCAAGTTACCCTATCTAGTGGAATTAAAACGGCTACATATTCTCAAGGTTCAGGTTCTCAGAACTTAGATTTTACAATACCTGTTGTAAACAATGATCATCAATGTAATGGGATTTTGGCTTTAGGCGGCATAAATTTAAATGGTGGTATAATTGAAAGTAGTTTAGGTGGAACTGTCAACAGTTCTGGCTTACCGTCTGCTGTGAGTGGAGCAAAAATAGATGCTAAGAACCCTACTGCTCCAAGTGGATTGTCTAACGATCCAACTCATGCGTTTAATAATTTTTCAAGTGAGTTAAGTTGGACTCAAGGCACTGATGAGTGTGGGCTTTCAGTTGAATATGGATTTGGAACTAGCCCAGGAGCATTGGATGCTCAAAGCTATATAGATATAGGTTTAGTCGAAACCTACCAAGCACAAAGTGGGAGTGATTTAGCTTTATTTAATTTAATGGCAAATACTAATTATTATACATCCATTAGATCTGTAGATGGTGCTGGAAATGTATCACAAGAAGAAAGTAGTTTAGCGTGGAGCTTTATGTGTTCAGACCCATGGGCGGGCATAAGTAGGCTTGTTGCTCTAGACAGTTCTAATGAAGAGTCTATTTTTGATATAAATAATGTAGACGCATCAGCGGCCAGTTTTGATGGTTTCGTTAATAGGTGGGAAGACCAAAGTGGAAACGGTAATCATCTAGAAGCACCTTCCCTTGAAGCGAGACCAATTTATAACCATGACGGTTTAAGTTCAGGATTAGATTCCTATGTTCAAGGTGATGGAGAGGATGATACTTTAATCAACGATATTGATGACATTTCAACAGACTTTACATTTTATTATGTATTAAGTGCATTAAGCACAGAGCCTAGTGAATTTGAAAGTTATTTTAGTAATGCTGATGATAAGGAAAGCGTTGGAAGTTTTCAATTAGATATTGGTGGATCAACGAGGGGATGTAGCAATAAATTTAGAATACTTTTAAGACACACTGCTGGGGTTCTTCCTGTTAGTATTTGTGGCTCTGACTACACTACAGGAAAACATGTGCTTGTAGTTGACTACAATGCTGCAAGCACCTCAATGTCTTTTTCTATAGATGGAACAGACTATGGCACTTATAACAACCTTACAAATGCTCCAATTTTTAGGTGGTTAAGGCTTTTTCAGAATAGAGAGGGGTTTCAGTTTCAAGAAGCTCAGGTGCTAGAGTTAAACCTAGTCACTCAAGGTTTAAATAATAGTCAACGGGAGGCAATATCTGAGTACTTAGTTTGTAAGTGGAATGTGCAGTTATAAATTCATACTTGTCTGACCGTCTTGATATATAGTTTACAAATTATACTGGAGACAAAGAGTCTCCTTAATGGTTTTAGTAAGGGTGTTAAGTTTAAAGACACTTAAGTTGTTCTCGTTTTGGTTATAAACCTAGAAGGGACATGGAGTAACTTACTTTTTTGTTTTACGGTAGGATTATCTTTAAGGTTAGGGCAAAAACTTTATGAGGGTGAGGGCGCAGTTTTTTTTTAATCAATGTTAAATTTATAGTATGCTAGGTGTAGTTTTTGGGGCTAATACTTGTTTATACAGTTTTTAGAAAGAGTTTTGTCCTATGAAAAAAACTTCTTTAAAAAAGTTTTTTTCCGGGCTATCAAATGTTCCAATCCAGCCTTCAAAGCGAGCTTTTACAGGGTAACTTGCTCCACGATGAATATTTTTATCTTCAGCGCCATTTAATAAATCAAATAATTTGAATCGAGTATTCTTAAAAGAAGGATTTGTTTCATCCATAAAACAATTTGTATCAAGGACGGGATTGGTTAATTTTTCTTCTTCTTCACTTACTATCCCGTCACAGTTGACATCATTTTCAGGGCGGAGAATGGTAAAAAATTCGAGAGCTCCACCGTCGGCACCATAGTTGAAAATAGGTTGTACTCTTTCTTCTCCATTTGGAAGGTCAATGTAAAAAGTGGCGGCTATTATTGTTACCGCAACTTTGCCTTTGTTTATAAAATCAACACCAATATCCATCCATGGACCAGGTATGTTGATATTTTCTATACTTTCCACACCATCAATGATGGTTTTTTTAACTTCAACAGTGTCTGCGGTAAAAACAATAGGTGTTAAAGGATTTATTCCAAGTTTTACCTCAGAGAAATCATCGTTATTACTACAGGATGAAAATATTAAAAAAATGGTTAAAAAAATGTATTTAAACACAGGTATTATTATATCTTTTTTTTAAAGAGAAGCTCCTAGAAAAAGGTCTAAAAAATTTTATTTTTGAGAATATCTATCAGAGAGAATTTTATGGCAACTTTCAGCAATTTTTTTTCGGTTATCAAAATTATTTGAATCAATTTGAGTTAAAATTTCAATTTGAGCAGTTATTTTTTTTAAAGAAAAAAGAGTGAGAATGTGGTTTAAAAAAGGCTGGTGTTCTCCATACCAACAAACAAGGTCACAATTCTTAAGGCTAAAAGGTTTATTGTCTATAAGAAGATATTTTAGAATAATAGGCTGTATTGGACATTTTGTTTCAATGGGCAACTGGAATAAGCTTTTTTTAAAAGGCAGTATTTTTTCACCATTAGAACTTGTTCCTTCTGGAAAAATACAAATAGAAAGATTTTGATCAACGTATTTTTTAATTGCTCTTAGTTCATTTAAAAGATTTTTTGGATTTCTACGCTCTACAAACAAACAACCTGCTAGACTTGTTATTTGCCCAAGAAAAAACCTTTCTTTTGTTTCTACAGAACTGACAAAGAGGCATTCAAAACAACTTAGATAAATAAGAATGTCTAGATAGGACATGTGGTTGCCAATAATTAATGTTCCATTATTAGGGGGAGGCACTCCTTTTAAGACAAGGTGAAAACTAATAATTTTTAAAATAATTTTTGAAGACAATCTGCTAAGTTTTATTAAAAGCTTTTTTTTTGTAAAATCAAAGGGGTATAAGAATATATGTACAATTAAGGCTAGAGTAAAAAATAAAATGATAAAAAAAGAAGAAGCAAGGGTTTTATAGAGTATACGAAAATATACTATGAATTTTACACTTATTTTTAATGCCATGTTAAGGTTTGTGATTGTATCATTAAAATTTTAAATTCCAATACGTAAATAAATTAAGTTTTTTAATTTGATTAGCCTTATGATTAAAATTTAAAGAAGTCATAGGTTTTAAAACCTTAATGAGTATTTTTAAAAAGTCAGGACTTACATCTAGGGTAAAGGAGTTGTTAATAAAGTTAGCAAAATATTGGGCTTTTTTTTATAGGATCTAGTATATTTGGCAAACTTGCTGTTTTATCTAAAGTTCATTGAAAAACTGTACTAAGAGTACAAACTTTTAAGGCAAGCTGGTGTTGATGAAATTTTTGGATACTTTGCCCTGTGAGAAACACGTAGTTTCTTGTTCCCTAGTGGTTTATTTAAGGCTCACTGTTCATTGGGTTTTTTTAAACTATAGAATTTAATTTGCTACTCATTTTTATAAGAATCTTATATAAAAAGATATGTCTAAAGAGGTTAAAACTTTTCCTGAAAAAGGGTATACAACTGTTGTTATAAGTGATTTACACTTAACTGAAGGTCATAAAATTGATCCTGCTGCTCCTTTATGGAAGAAATATAAAACAGAGGAGTTTTTTTTTGATGAACTTTTTGCTCATTGGCTAGAGCGACAGGTTGAAACTACGAAAACTCCAGTTGAGCTTGTGTTAAATGGTGATATTTTTGATTTTGACTGTGTCACAGCTGTGCCTAAAAAGCCGTCATTTAAAATAAGTAATTTTGAGCGAAGTAGGACCATGTTTTCACAGGAAGAAAAATCAGTTTTTAAAATTGATGTGATTTTAAAAACACACCCTATTTTTATTCAAGCTCTTACAAAATTTGTTGAAGGTGGAAATAGGGTTGTTTTTATCATTGGAAATCATGATTTAGAGCTTCATTATTCTAGCGTTCAAAGGCGAGTTAGAAAAGCAATTACAAATATTGAAAGTGGTAAGGGTCTTATTCAATTTTGTGAATGGTTTTATATAAGTCATGGGGACACACATATAGAGCATGGGAATCAGTATGATCCTTATTGTGTTTGTCAAACCCCAGTGTTTCCTATGATTAGAGTAGGCAATGATTTTAGAATAAGAATTCCTTTTGGCAATATGACCACTAGATACATGGTGAATGTTATGGGCTTTTTTAATCCTTATAGTGAAGAAAACTACATATTAACTTTAAGGCAGTATTTGTATTTTTTTATTAAGTTTCTTATTAAAGAACAGCCCTTAATTATTTGGACATGGTTTTATAGTTCATTGGTGATCAGTTATAGGTCTATTCTTTATAGGCTTAGAGAGCCTGTTGTGGATCCATTTTTTTATGAAGAAAGGGTTGAACAGATTGCAGAAAAATCTAGAGCAACCCCTCGAATGGTTAGGGAGCTTGCTGCCCTTGCAGTTCCTGTAGCAGTGAGCTCACCTTGGAAAATTATGCAGGTTTTGTGGATAGATAGAGCTTTTATATTTTTAATCGGGATTTTATTTATTTTTCAATTTTTTTTAATGGTGGATCAGTTAGTTGATATTCAAATTTATTGGACATTGATACCGATTTTATTTTTAGCACCATTTTTTATATTCTACTCAAGTACGGTTAAAAATAAGGCTAATGTATCTAAGGATCCTGGTGAGCAAAGGTTAAGGTGGATTAGTATTGTGACTAATACCAGTAGAGTTGTATTTGGACACACACATGTGGTAAAGCATGAGTTGGTGGGATCTGTTGAGTTTTTAAACCCAGGGAGCTGGTCCCCTGTTTTTAAGGACATTGAATGTAAGCAGCTTTTAACTAAATATGCTTATATTAAAATAAGCCCTTTAGGGAAAGATAGAGTGGCAAGCTTAAAAGAGTGGAAAAATGGAGAAGAATTAGACTACTATTCAGGCAAAATCCAATAGAAAAGCTTTATAAAGCATCAAGACACCCAAAATAATGCAATACAAACATTTTTATTTTCACCCTCCTACTTTCTAGTTAGTCTTATAAGATAAACAAGGAGGGCTATATGGCTTCAGAAACATTAGTGGTAACTAGTAAAGTGAAAAAATTTATTAAAGCAGAAGGTGGTTGCAACACTTCAAGTGAGACAGTTGAGGCTTTAAGTAAAGCTGTTGAAAAACTATGTCAACGTGGTCTGGAGTCAGCTAAGGCTGATGGAAGAAAAACAGTTATGGCTAGGGATATTGTTGTAGATCATATTTAAATTTAATCTAGAACTTAAATTAATTTATTTAAATCCATCCAGGAAAGTGTTTTTACACCTAGTTCCTGGGCTTTTTTTGTTTTTGACCCAGCAGCTTTTCCAACTAAGAGGTAGTCTGTGTTTTTACTTACAGAGCTAGTGACATTTACTCCGTAGGACTTAAGAAACTTAACCACTTGTGAGCGTGGTATTTTAAAAGTTCCAGTGATAACAATTTTCTTACCACTAAGAGGGGTTTTTCCTTTCTGAAGGTTAGAAAGCTCAGAAAGAGGGTCAATACCAAGCTTTAACAGTATTTTGAGTTCTCCTGACTTCGACACTCCTGTTAAAAGCCCCTCTTGAGTTCAAATATACGCACCAGAGAAGGTTAAAAAGTCTAAAACTCGAAATGTAGTGACCCCTTTTTTTTCTTTACAAGTATTTTTAGGCTAGTAATTTTAATAGCCATGTTTATTCGAGAAGTAAAAAAACCAAACGGAAGTGTTTCAATTAGAATAGTTGAATCTACTCGAGTAAAAAATAAAGTTATTCAAAAAGTCATTAGAACTCTGGGACAACACAAGGATGCAAGAGAAATAGCCATTATTAAGAAAGCAGCACAGGACTTAATAATAGAGCTAAAAAACACAAGAAACCCAGCCCTTCCTGGAATGGAAGAAACTGTGCACTCCACGACTTGCACAAAAAAAGCCAGCACAAGAAACCCAGAGCTAGTGGATATAAAGAATCTATCTGAGCAAGGTCGTGTTAACCAAGGCATTCACACAGTTTTAGGCAAAGTTTATAATCAAATGAACTTTAACGATATCATAAAAAACACAAAAAAAGATGATGAGTGGAACTCTATTCTTCAAGATTGTGTTTTAGCAAGAATCTCTAGGCCGCAGAGTAAAAGAAAAACAGCAGATAGCTTAAAAAAAGTTTTCTCAAAACCCCTTCCTCTTCATAAGATATACCGTATGATGGACAGAGTTTTTCTAAACGAAGAAAGACTAAAATCAAAAGTCTTAAATTCCACTCTAAACCTTTTTAATGACCAGGTTGACGTTATGTTCTTTGATGTCACAACGCTATATTTTGAAAGCTTTACTTCAGATGAACTTAGAGCCAATGGTTTTAGTAAGGATGCTAAGTTTAAAGAAACTCAAGTTGTTCTCGCCTTGGTTACAAACTCACAGGGACACCCAGTAACTTATGAGCTTTTTCCTGGCAACACTTATGAGGGCAACACATTAATAGAGATAGTTAAAAACTTAAAAACCCGTTTTAATGTAAATCAAGTTACCCTTGTGGCTGATAGAGGTATGTTTAATGAGGCAAACTTAGTTTTACTAGAAGCTGAAAACATTCATTATATTGTGGGGGCTAAGTTAAAATCTTTACCAAAGAATTTAAAAGAAGAAATCTGTCATAAAAACTTTAAACCCCATGTGGTGAGCAATGAACTGCAGTGGGTTAGAGAGTTTGAGCACAAGAAAAGAAGGCTTGTTGTTGGGTATTCTAATAAAAGAGCTTATAAAGATGCATTTGACCGGGAAAAGATAATTGTTCGTCTTTTAAAGAAAGCCAAAGATGGAAAACTTAAAGCAAGTGACCTTATAACTAATTATGGAACGAAAAAGTACCTTAAGTCTTTTAAGGGGGATGTAGAGGTTGATAAGTGTAAGATTAGTAGAGACGCTCAGTGGGATGGTTTTCATGGTGTCATTACAAATCTTGAAGACAAGTCTGCAGCTGAAGTTTTAGAGCGTTATAGAGGGCTGTGGAAAATAGAACAAGCGTTTAGAATAAGTAAGACAGATTTAAAGATGCGACCTATTTTTCATTGGAAGTCTGAGAGGATTAAGGCTCATATTGGAATTTGTTTTCTAGCATATGCAATTGTTTGTAGAGTAAATAAGCTTATTAAGGAAAACCAATTAGAGTTTAGTTTTTTAGATCTTAAAGAGGAGTTAAATAGAGATGAGTACAGTGTTTTAAAAGACTCTAGTACGGGGCGATTTTATGAGCTTGTATCTAAGACTACTCCTGTTTTAAAGAAAATTTACCAAGTTTTAAACCTTAAGAGAAAGGACTGTATTCGCCTAGTTAAAGAGCAAATGTAGTGACCCCAGCAAAATCTAAGCACTTGATTTTATTAGCTTTATGCGCCGTGTTGTGTCGAAGTCAGGATAAACAAGGAGGGCTATATGGCTTCAGAAACATTAGTGGTAACTAGTAAAGTGAAAAAATTTATTAAAGCAGAAGGTGGTTGCAACACTTCAAGTGAGACAGTTGAGGCTTTAAGTAAAGCTGTTGAAAAACTATGTCAACGTGGTCTGGAGTCAGCTAAGGCTGATGGAAGAAAAACAGTTATGGCTAGGGATATTGTTGTAGATCATATTTAAATTTAATCTAGAACTTAAATTAATTTATTTAAATCCATCCAGGAAAGTGTTTTTACACCTAGTTCCTGGGCTTTTTTTGTTTTTGACCCAGCAGCTTTTCCAACTAAGAGGTAGTCTGTGTTTTTACTTACAGAGCTAGTGACATTTACTCCGTAGGACTTAAGAAACTTAACCACTTGTGAGCGTGGTATTTTAAAAGTTCCAGTGATAACAATTTTCTTACCACTAAGAGGGGTTTTTCCTTTCTGAAGGTTAGAAAGCTCAGAAAGAGGGTCAATACCAAGCTTTAACAGTATTTTGAGTTCTTGAGCAAAGCTTGGAGTGTTGAGCTCTAAGACTACACTTTCAGCAACTTTTTCACCAACATCATGGAGGGCTCTAAGTTCTTCAGATGTAGCTGTTAAAAATTTTTTAAGGCTTTGAAAGTGAGCAGCTAAAGTTTCTGCTGTTTTTTGGCCAACATGTTTAATTCCAAAGGCGAAAATAAATTTTTCAAGAGAAGCTGATTTACTTGTTTCAATTGAAGAAAAAAGGTTTTTTGTGGACTTTTCTCCAAAACGAGGGAGCTTAAGAATACTTTGTCTATCTAAAGAATAGATGTCTGAAAAGTTTGAAATTATATTAAGTTTAAAAAGCCGTTCAATGATTCCATCGCCAAGCTTATCTATATTTAAGGCTGATTTTGAAACAAAATGTTTAAGTCGCTTAAGATTTAAACCTGGGCATTTTATGTTTGTACACCGAAGGGCAATTTCATGATTTTTATGATGTAATTTGTTTGAGCAACTTGGGCAAGTTGTGGGGGGAGTGATTTTTTTAGATGTTTTTAAGCGCTTAGAGAGTTTAACATGGATAATTTCAGGGATAACCTCTCCAGCTCTATGAACCAGTACAGTGTCGCCAATTCGAATATCTTTTCTTTTAAGCTCTGAAAAATTATGAAGTGTGGCATTGGAAATTGTAACACCTCCTACTGATACAGGACTAAGAACAGCAACGGGAGTGATTACACCAGTTCGACCAATTTGATACTCAATATCTAAGACCACTGTGAACTCTTGGTCAGGTTTAAATTTAGCTGCTGCGGCCCACCTAGGGCTTCTTGCAATAAAGCCAAGCTCATCTTGAAGGTTTAAGTCGTTCACTTTTATAACCATTCCATCTATATCAAAAGGAAGGTTTTTTTTCACTTTTTTCATTTTTTCATAGTGGGCAATGACTTTATCTGGAGTCTTACAGGTTTTATATACATTATAGCTTAGAGCTGTAGGGATTTTATATTTTTTTAAAAGCTTAAGAAATTCAAATTGCGTTTTAAAAGTTTTTTTAGATAGCTTACCTGGAGAGTGTCCATAGAATTTTAATGGGCGACTTGCTGCAACTCTTGAGTCAAGTTGTCTAATTGAGCCGGCAGCAGCGTTTCTAGGGTTTGCAAAAGCTGGTAGGCCCTCATTTTCTTGTTGTAGGTTTAAGGCCTTAAAATCATTTTTTAAAATGACCACCTCTCCTCTGATTTCAAAAATCTTAGGAGGGGTTTTTGTATTTAGTTTTAAAGGAATGGATTTAATAGTTTTAATATTTGATAAAACGTCTTCACCAATTTTTCCATCGCCTCTTGTAAGAGCTGAGATTAAAAACCCATGTTCATAAATTAATTCAATGGCGAGTCCATCAAATTTAGGCTCACAACAATATTCGATTTTATTCTCAGAAGCTAAAATTTTTTTACAGCGTAAATCAAAATCTAGAATATTTTTTAAATCGTATGTGTTTTGTAAAGACAACATAGGCATTTGGTGTTTTTTTTTTAAAAAATGCTCGGCTGGAGCATCGCTTACTCTTTGAGTGGGGGAGTCTTTTTTTATTAAGTCAGGATTTAAATCCTCAATGGTTTTAAGCTCAGTAAAAAACTTATCATATTCATAGTCTGTGATTTCAGGGGCAGAATCTTTATAATATAAATTATCGTGGTGCTTAATGATCTTAATAAGTTCTTTGTGGCGCTTAGAAGACATAGGAAAAAGCCTATAACAAAGAAGCCTTAATGTCATTATCAGTTAGTGGTAAGAAGGTCATGAAGGTTTTATATTTTTAGATATTTTTTTAAAACTAATAAAACTTAGTTTAATTATAGTATTTGGTTTAAAGTTAGCCTTGTTGAAATTCTAAGAAGATTTAAGCTTTGAACTGTATTTTGATGGTGTAGGAAATAAGTTTGAGAGGTGTTTTCTTTCTGCTTTTTAAACTCATAAAAAGCCACCTCATCATTATGGGATGAGTAAAATGAAGTGAACTCTTGAGGAGGGGCTTTAGGGTCAGGTTCAGAATTATTTTCTGGAGGAGGGACTTGTTCAGCGCGTACTGATAAAAAGCTTTCTTTAAAGCTGTTAAACTCAATGATTATATCAACAGTAAGAAGGGAGCCTTGTTTGTTTGTAATGGGCAGTCGAAAAGACACAGGTTTAGTTATTTTAGACTGTGGAGTGAAGCCTGCAGCCCTTCTAATAGACAGTCTGAAAGTAGAGTCAGAAACGTTGCTTCCAATAAGAGATAGAGTGATTTTATTTTCTTCAGTATCAGCTAAAGTCACAGTACTTTTAAACTCAACAACAGAAAAAAGACCTTCATCTAAAAGATGAGCGGGTTTTAAAAATTTAGTTTCGCTGTCTGTAAGGGCAAAAGCTGCAATATCATTGTTTTCTTCATAGAAATTATTTTTAGACAGGCGCTTTGTCTGTTCATTGTTGCATGCAGATAAAAAACTTAGGCTAAATATTAATATTATGGTTATAAAATGAGTCATGGAATGACACATAATGACAATTCCTTAGCAAGTCAAGTTCCGAGGTTAAAATTTTATGGGGTTAAAGTAAAGGGCTTTAGAGGTTAAGATTTTGTATAAGGTTTTGATCTGTAATCTGAGAAAAGCTATCTGTTGTGGGATTATAGCGAAAAGCATGTATTTTGGGATGAAGTTTAGAATTAAAAGAAGGCGCTAGGATTTCTAAGATTTCATCACCATCTAAATCTGAAGCAAATAGGCTAGAGGATTTTTTATCTACAAACATTTGAGCGTCAGTTTTTTTAAGGAGTTGAAATTGAGCAACTCGATCTTTAGATGAGGAAAGGTCATAAATTTCGATCCATAAGTCTGAATTTTGTTTTATCTTAAGAATTTTAAAATCCTTATTAGGTATAGATAGATTTGTTTCTAGTATAGCAATGATTTCTCGATTCTTGTTTTCAATAAGGTTGTTTAAAGAAAAACGAATTTTAGGGCTTAAAATAAGAGTAAAACTTAACAAGACTAAGGTAAGTGAGGCTATGACTAGTAAAACAGTGGAAAGTTTAGCTTTATTCATTAAGTCTATTTAACCGTATTTTTTAAAAAAGCAAAACTGATATTTATGTTCTTAGTGATGTTTTCTAAGGAAAACCTTGTTTTAAAGGAGCAGAGGAATTTTGGGGTTTTTTTACTAAACAAAAGGGTAGGGGGAGGTGGTGTAATGAGTGGAAGCTTTTTTTTCCCTCTTACTTTGAAATTTTGTTAAATTAAAGCTTCAGCCTGTTTTTATTTTCTTTTGCCTTTCCCCTATTTAGTGTGATAGCAAGTCCATCAAGCCCCTGTATGTCGCTTGGGCCATACGCACCATCTGCTCAACTAGTGGGCAGCCATGCAGATGGGAGGAAAAACTAGGAGAATATCTATGGTACAGGTTACTGTAAAAGAATTATTAGATGCTGGTGTACACTTTGGACACCAAACACAACGTGGAAATCCAAAAATGAAGCCATATATCTTTGGTACAAGAGGTGGAATTCATATAGTGGACCTTCAACAGTCCATGGAGCTTGCTAAAGCAGCTTTAAGTTTCATTGAAGAAACTGCAGCTAAAGGTGGGCGCCTGATTTTTGTTGGAACTAAAAAACAAGCTGTAGATGCCATTAAAGAAGCAGCTCCTGGGTGTGGTCAATTTTTTGTCACCAAAAGATGGCTAGGTGGAATGCTTACAAACTTTACTACAATTAAGAACTCTATTGAGAGAATGAGAAAAATTGAAAAAATGAGAAAAAATGGAGAGTTTCAACTTTTTTCAAAAAAAGAACGTTCTCAAATTGATAAGCAGTACCGTCGTCTTACTGAATATCTAGAGGGTATTCGTGATATGAAAGAACCTCCTGCCATTATGTTTGTTGTAGATACCGTTAAAGAACATATTGCTGTTAAAGAAGCCCAGCGCCTTGGAATCAAAGTCATTGGTATTGCTGACACGAATTGTGATCCTGAAGTAATTGATTATCCCATTCCAGGAAATGATGATGCCATTAGATCAATTAAACTTTTCTGTGATCTTGTAAGAAAAGCTTATGAGGAAGGTGCTAAGAAATGGGAGGCAACTTTAAAAGAGCAGTTAATGAAAAAAGCTGATGAGGCTGCTACAGCTGTAGAAGCCCCAAAAGAGGATAAGAAAAATGCTACTGGGCCTGCCGTGATTAAAATTACAAAAAGAAAACTTGTTGCCGCTGGAACGGCTGACATTGTTGAAATTGAGCAAGAAATAGCAGAAAAATTGGACACACCTGAGGATGAGGCTGGGGAATAAGGGGGTTTAGGAATGAATTTTACTGCAGGTGATATTAAGAAAATTAGAGAATTAACTGGGGCTGGAATGCTTGATTGTAAAAAAGCTCTTATTCAAGCCAATGGTGCACAAGATAAAGCCATTGATTGGTTAAGGCAAAAGGGTTTAAGCACAGCTGCAAAAAAAGCTGGTAGAATCGCTGCTGAAGGTTGTGTGAGTTCTTATATTCATGGCAAAGGGCGTATTGGTGTTCTTTTAGAAGTGAATTGTGAAACTGATTTTGTTGCAAAAAATGAAGATTTCCAAGCTTTTGTCAGTGACATCTCAATGCATATTGCTGCAATGGCTCCTGAATTTGTAGCTGCAGCTGAGATTACACAAAAAGCTAAAGATAAAGAAAAGGATGTTTTAAAAGCTAAAGCTATTGAAGAAGGTAAAAGTTCTGAATTTTTAGATAAGATTTTAGAAGGCCAAATTAAAAAATGGGTCACAAGTATTTGTCTTCTTGACCAACCTTTTGTTAAAAATCCAGACATAACTATACAAGAATATCTTAGAAACATAATTGCTAAGATTGGTGAAAATATTGTTATTCGTAGATTTGTACGTTTTGAATTGGGTGAAGGTATTGAGAAAAAAGTGGACAATTTCGCTGAAGAAGTTGCTCAGATGACAAATTAGAAAATAGAGGGTCAATGGCGGTTAAGCAAGAAACTAAATTTAAACGTATATTGCTCAAGCTAAGCGGCGAAGCCCTTGCTGGCGATGATGGCTATGGAATCAACACTCAAACCATGACTAATGTTGCTAAAGATATAAAAGAAGCTTATGATTTAGGTGTTCAAATTGGTATTGTTATTGGTGGTGGAAATATCTTTAGAGGTGTTGCAGCATCAGCCAAAGGAATGGATAGGTCGTCTTCTGATTATATGGGAATGCTTGCAACATGCGTCAATGCCTTAGCTCTTCAAGACTCTTTAGAGAAACTTTGTATTAAAACTAGAGTTCAAACAGCAATTAAAATGGAACAAATTGCAGAGCCTTATATAAGACGCAAAGCTGTTAGGCATCTTGAGAAAGGGCGTGTTGTGATTTTTGGAGCAGGCACAGGAAATCCATATTTTACAACGGATACAGCTGCTAGTCTTAGAGGTATGGAAATTAATGCCGATGTGATATTAAAAGCTACTAAAGTAGATGGTGTCTACGATAAAGACCCTAAGCTTCATGATGATGCTGTAATGTTTGATGATATTACTTATTTGGACGTTCTTCAAAGGAAGCTTTGTGTTATGGACTCTACGGCTGTAAGCTTATCTATGGACAATAAGCTTCCAATTGTGACTTTTAATCTAAGGGTTAGAGGCAATATTAAACGTGTACTTTTAGGTGATAAAGTTGGCACACGTATTCATAGATAAATTAAATTTTAAAAACTGAAGGAGGAATAAAAGTTATGCTTGATGAACTTAAACAATCTACAACAACATCTATGGAGAAAGCTGTTGATTCTCTTATTCAAGATTTAAAAAAAATACGTACTGGGAGAGCTAATATAAATATGCTTGATTCTGTAAAGGTTAACTACTACGGGTCCTTAAACCCTTTAAATCAGGTGGCCTCTATTAGCTGTCCTGATGGAAAATCTTTTTTGATTTCACCCTGGGAGACCTCTGTTCTTAAAGATGTTGAGGCAGCTTTAGTTAAATCAAATCTTGGAATGGCTCCTCAAAGTGATGGAAAAGTGATTCGATTAAAAGTTCCAGATCTTACCCAAGAGCGTAGAAAGGATATGATTAAATCCATTAAAAAAATCGTAGAAGACACTCGTGTATCTGTAAGAATGGCTAGGCGTGATGCAAACGAGTCCATTAAAGCCTTGCTAAAGGGTAAAAAAATTGGAGAAGATGAAGAAAAAACTTACCTAACTAAAATTCAAACTCTAACAGATGACTTTATTAAAAAAGTTGATGAAATTTCTAACAATAAAGAAAAAGAACTTCTCACGCTCTAAACGGCAACAATGAAGACAACTCCAAAACATGTTGCGTTTATAATGGATGGAAATGGTCGCTGGGCCATTTCTAAAAATAAACATAGGTTTTGGGGGCATCTTAAAGGATCTGAAACTGCTCAACAAATTGTTGAATACTGTGCCAGTAAGACTTCCATTGAGTTTTTAACCCTATATGCTTTTAGTACTGAAAACTGGTCTCGCTCAAAAGAAGAAGTTAGTTTTTTATTCAAACTTTTGCATCGTCATATTAAAAAAAAGCAAGGCTATTTAATTTCCAACAATGTTTGCCTAAGGGTTATTGGTGATTTAAATCCTCTACCTTTAGAACTTAGAGAAAACATTTTAACCATTGTTAAAAAAACCTCTAAGAATACGGGTTTAAACCTTGTGCTAGCCTTAAATTATGGTGGTCGACAGGAATTGATTTTAGCCATCAATACACACATTAAAAACAGCTCTATGCCTATGACTGAGTCTAGTCTTTGTAAAATTTTATCTGCTGATGGCATACCTGAGCCTGATTATATTATTAGAACTAGTGGGGAGCAAAGGCTTTCTAATTTTATGCTTTGGCAATCTGCTTATGCAGAACTTTATTTTACAAAAGTACTTTGGCCAGACTTTAAACCACAAGATTTAGAACTTGCATTAAAAGAATATCAGCAGAGAAATCGACGCTTTGGAACAGCCGTTGAATTTCCAAAATTAGGAGCTCAACCTTAAATGCCCCCTTCGTTAATAAAAAGAATTTTATCTACACTAATTAGTGTATTGATTTTATTTTTAACACACATACTTTTTAAAGCTCAGGGGCTTTATGTACTTTGTACTCTTGTTTTTATGATTATGGCCATGGAGTGTGGTATGCTCTTATTTGGTCAGAAAAAAGATTTTTTTTTTCTGCTGCCGTTTCATTTGATACATTTTGTTGGTTTTTATTTATACCCTAATTTAGACAGTGCTTTTTTCTTTTGCTTAATGGAAATTATTATTTGGATGTGGGTTCATAGAAAAACTGCAACATATAAAGAACCTTTTTATTCAAATCACGGTAAACTTTATATATTTTTATTCTATTCTTTAATTGCCCCAACATTTCTTCTTGCACATTTAGTGATGTTGCCACGATTTGAATCTTTGTACTTCGTATTTTTTATAGTTGCATTGTTTGATACATTCTCTTACTTTTTAGGTAAATTTCTTGGTGGTAAATTTTTTTCAACAAAACTCTACCCCTTGTCTTCTCCCTCAAAAACCATTGAAGGAGCTGTTTTTGCAGGCTTAACATGTATTCCTATAACTTTAGTCTTAGATCAGAGGTTTTATGAGTTTTCTTTTTTGCAAAACTTTGACTCTTTGTTCTTTAAAGTTTTAGTGACTCTACTAATACTATTTGCTGCATTAACAGGAGATTTGACTGAGTCTGTTATTAAACGCACTACTAAAATAAAAGATTCTGGAAACTTTCTTCCTGGGCATGGGGGCTTTTTTGATCGTCTAGATGGACTGCTTTTTGCTGGTATTTTAAGTTATCTTCTTCTACAATTCTAACATGGATTTTATAATATCTAAACTTGCTGCTATTGGGCCGTTTTTTCTGCTTTTGGGTATTCTTATTTTTGTTCATGAATGGGGTCATTTTATTGTAGCCCGTATTTGTGGAGTTCGAGTTGAGACCTTTAGCATTGGTTTTGGGCCTAAGCTTTTTTCCTGGAAATATGGAGAAACTATATATTGTTTAAGCTTAATTCCCCTTGGTGGCTATATAAAAATGTATGGCGATGGCGATAAAGATATTATTCCCACTATAGATGAAAGCAAAAGCTTTAATCATCAAAATGTCTTTAAGAAAATAGCCATTGTTTTAGCAGGGCCAATGATGAATTTAATTTTTGCTTTTATTTTATTTTTAATCCTTGGAAAGCTAGGTTCACCTGAGGTCACTATTTCTTTAGGTGACATCAGTCCTACAAGTCCTGCATATAAAGCAGGTTTAAGGTATGGTGACACCATTGAGTCTGTAAATGGAAAGCCTGTAAAATATTTTCAAGATTTCGCTAAAGAGCTTGGGCAGTTAGAAAATGGGATTAATGTGAGCCTTAAGGTTTTACATTTAAATGGCAAATTAGAATCTATTTTTGCCCCGGTGGTTGTTGAAAACAATAAAAACCCCATATCAGATTTAAAAAAGATTGGCCATATTGAAGGCCTTAATTTATTAAGAAAATCTTCTAAAATTGGTATTGATTATAAGTCGAGTTTATTAAATGGTGAGCTTTCTTCAATTGAAAAAATCATAATGGTTAACTCTGTTGAAGTTAAAAGTTTCTATGAGCTTGAAAAAGCTATATTAAACACTCCAGCTAGTGAAGATTTACAAATTTCAATTGAAAAAACTTCTGGACAGGTTGTACAAAGAAGAATTCCCTCAAATCAACTTCCACGGACTTTTTCAAGCTTAGGTTTTGTAAAGCCTGAGCTTATGGTTGGTCAGGTTCAAAGAGGATCTCCTGCTCAAAAAGCAGGTTTAAAAGCAGGGGATCAAATTCTTAAAGTCAATGGTGTTAAACTTGAAAAATGGGAAGACCTTGTAACTGGAATTAAATCCACTATTAAAGGCCAAAGTGTTACTTTGCTCATTGCTAATACAAGTGGGGAAAAGCTTGTTTCCCTAATCCCCTTACAGACAGAGCTTCTTACAGCTACTGGGCAGGTTGAGTATCGCCCTACTATTGGTATTGCGTCGGCATTAGAGTACCTTCCACCACTGACTGCTATAAGAAGTCTGGCCTCCATAAAGGATCTTTTTAAATATGCAGCTAAGGAATCTATTCACTGGGTTAAAATGACTTTTTCAGGTTTTAAAAAGCTCCTAACAGGAGAGATTTCCCACAAAACCCTAAGCGGTGTTATTTCCATTGGCAAAGTTGCAAAAGACTCTTTAAATATTGGATGGGTTTATTTTATTAAAATCATGGCTATAATTTCTATAAATCTTTTTTTTCTAAATTTATTGCCTGTTCCTGTATTAGATGGAGGACATTTATTTTTCTATATTGTTGAGGTTGTTACCGGAAGGCCTGTGAGTATAAGGGTAAAAATAATTGGTCAAAAAATTGGTGTTGTTTTAATTCTTTCACTCATTGTATATACTATATTTAATGACTTCTCACGAATTATTTTTTCAGGATGGTGATGCTAAACACTGGGGACTGTTTGTAGACACCTCCAGTTTAAATGGCACCCTTGGAGTAATTTCCCCTTTTGGTAAAATCTTAAATAAATGGACATGGGGTAAAGAAGCTCATCACAGTGAAGCAGTGTATGCAAAATGTTTAGAACTTTTTTCTCAATTTGATATTAAAAACCTTTCACATATATTTTTTATCCAAGGTCCTGGAAGTTTTACCGGCCTTAGGGTGGGAGCTGCATTTGTAAAAGCCCTTTCTTTTTCTGGAGGAAAAATCCCCATTACATCATGTAGTAGTTTTTTACCCATTGCTCAGAATGTTATTTCTAAAAAGACTGATTTTACTGAATTCCATGTCGTTATTCCTTCTATTGGAAACAAAAGCTTTATTTCTAAGTTCACACTTATAAATGCAACCTGGTATGAAAAAATAAATTTTAATGGAGCACAAAAACAAATTAGTGAGTTTAAAAATAAGTATTCTAGTTTTGATTACTTATGCTCATCAGTTCAGAAAGTAGACTTAGCCGTTGAAAATATGGTTTCCTCGTTCACTAATAAGACTAAGGTCTCTTGTTGCCTTAAAGCCTATACATATTTAGACCTTTATCCTCTCTACTTAAGAAAATCTGAAGCCGAAGAGAAAATTAGAAATGATAAAACTAAACTGTGGTACATTTAAAAAAAATAGTGGTTCTAACCCAACTGTGGTTTACGGTCTTGGTAGTGGAAAGGGTGGGGTTGGAAAATCTTTTATTACCAGTAATTTAGCTCTTTATTTAGCTCGAGCTGGCTTAAAAACCCTTATTATTGATTTGGATTTTGGGGGTGCAAACACTCATACCTACTTATGTGTGCCCGGAAATGGAGCTTCGGCAAAGGACTATTTACTTGGAAAAGCGTCTTCCTTAAAAGAGGTTGTTGTTTCTACGCAGTTTACAAATCTTAGTATAATTCGAGGGGCCCCTGATTTAGATGAAGCCCATGGAGCAGATGCTAAAAGTCTAAATCAAATGCTTTCAACGGCTAGAGGGCTTGGTTTTGATCGAATTGTATACGATCTTGGTGCTGGTACAAGAGCTGATGCAATTGAAGCCTTTTTATATGCAGACGTTCAATTAGCTGTAAGTACTCCTGAGCCTATTAGCATTGAGAATACTTATAATTTTCTTAAAAAAGTTTTTCATAGTAACCTTCAAATTGCTGCTAAACACCATGGATTTAAAGATGCTATTAATTTAATCTTAAACAATAAGGTAGATTTAGGTATTAAAACCCCTTCTGATTTGCTAAGGCATCTAACAGTGAAATTTCCACAAACTGGAAACCTAATGGTTGAAAAAATTTTAACTTATAAGCCACAAATAATAATTAACCAATGTCGTGCACCTAGAGATCAAGAAATTGGGAAATCGTTTTCACATATTTCAAGGCAGTACTTTGGTCAAGAGGTAGATTTTCTTGGGCACCTAGGTTTTGATAATTATGTGTGGCAGTCTACTCGAGCTATGAGGCCTCTTTTTTTAGAGTTTCCAGATTCACAGGTTTTAAGAGAGTTTAGAACTTTATTTTCAAAAATTGAAAATAAAGTTAATGTGGGCTACATTGATACTGCAGCATGATTATGAACAAACAAAATTTTTATGAAATTCTTCAAGTTTCTCAAAACGCTACTCTTCAAGAGATAGAGCGTGCTTATACGGAAGCTAAGGAAACTTATAGCCCCACTAGCGCAGCTCTTTATAGTATGTTTAGTCAAGAAGAGGCCAAGGATCTTCATAAATTAATAGAGAGTGCTTATACAACCCTTAAAGATCAAGATTTAAGGCGAGATTACGATGCAAAAAATATACAACTACCCCATGAAAAACTTACTAACTCAGACTCATCCCTTAGTATAAATCAACCCGATGAGGCTAAGGCAAGTTTTTTAACTAAAGGCTTTAATGAGGACGCTTTTATTGAAAATCAAATAAAATCACTTGACGATTGTTCAGGAGCTTTTTTACAAAAAATTAGGAAATACAAGAATATTTCTCTTGATGAAATTTCTTCTTTTTCAAAAATATCAAAAACAAGTATTTTAGCTATAGAAGAGGGGGATTTTGATAATTTGCCCTCAAGGGTTTTTGTCCGTGGTTTTGTTATACAAATCTGTCAACTTTTAGGAATAAACTCAACAGTTTTTGCCAAAAAATATTTGAAATCTTTAGATGAGTTTAGAAAATAAAAAAATCTATGTTGTTGGGCCAAAGAATACTACTCAAAGACTTGATCTTTTTATTAATGATTTATATCCGAGTCTTAGTCGATCACAAATTCAAAAAATGATAAAATCTGAATTGATCACTGTAAATAAAAATAAGGCTAGAGCCTCGTTATCATTAAATTTAAATGATTCAATTCAAATAGGGTTTAACACAGTGTTAAAGAAAGAATCTACTGCATTTCAACAAGAGATATTTGTTGAAACAATTTTTGAAGATGATGATCTAATTGTCGTTAATAAACCTATTGATCTTGTTACTCATCCTGGAGCAGGAAATCCTGAGGGCACTCTTGTAAACGCATTTTTTGACAAGCTGTTTAAAAATGATCCCATTCGTCCTGGAGTTGTACATAGGCTGGATAAAGATACTAGCGGCCTTTTAGTTTTAGCCAAAACTAAAGCTGCCTTTGAATCTCTAAGTGATCAGTTTAAAAATAAGGATGCTTGTCGAATCTACTGGGCTCTTGTTTTTGGAAAACTAAAAACTCAAACAGGCACATTAAAAACATATCTTTCACGTAATCCTAAAGATAGAAAAAAGTTTTCAAGCCAGGAGGCTGGAAAAATTGCAATTACACATTATAAAGTTTTAAAAGAAGGCCTTCTCAGTTTAGTAGAACTTTCTTTAGAAACTGGTCGTACACATCAAATACGTGTTCACCTATCAGAAAACGGTCATCCTATTTTAAATGATTCTATTTACAGCTCTAGAAAAAAAATAAATGATATAAAAGATCCTGTTTTAAAATCTAAAGCTAAGAAATTAAAGCGCCTTGCTTTAGTTGCCAAAGAACTTAACTTCAAACACCCTATAACAGGTCAACCCCTTGCTTTTAAAGTTCCTTGGCCCCATGAGCTAGAGATTATATAATGTTGTTTGGCATTGTTAGACATAAAGCCACTGGCTTTGTGACTTTGGTTTACACCGTTATCAAACACAGTTTCTAAATTACTTTGTGTCACACCACTGTTGACTTGAATAAAGTCATGAAGTGTTTTTCCGCCAAGTTTATGAGCATACTGAGCATAGGGCACACTTTCAATTGTGTGGTCCTTTGTTAGAGTAAGGGGACCACCACCGTCATCAAAAGTCATTCTAAGTTTTCTTGTGTCAGTGAGGCTTGGACTGTATGAGGAACCAGAGTCACAGTTAAGCCCTGTGATGTTGTTTAAGGAATTGTCTAGGGCTTTAGATAAACTTGTTAAGCCACCATTTCCTGTGGTTGTGCCAGACCCAACACTTAGGTTAAACACTCCCTTTGAGTCTGTCATATTAAGGGTGAAGGTTTCTTCATAGAGGAGGCAGTGGTTTAGGGGAGATAGGATTTTAAGAATAAAGTTAACATTATTGTCTTCTAGGGCTTCTCCATTGGGTTTTATAATTTGACCTTGAAAGACAAAAGAACTTGGCACAGCCAAGGAAGAAAACGTCCATAATAAAACTGTAAATAAAGTTAAAGCCCTCATGTTATATCCTATATAAATTCTTATATTTTATACTCTATGTATCGGATAAAGGGCTTAAAAACTAAAGGAAATTAAGTGGTTTTCTTAAGATGATATTAAGGCTCGAATTGACTCATTATTAATGACACCGAAGGCGTTTTATTAGGGTTTCACCTGGTCTAGACTCTGAACCATATATGCGACACCAAGAAGTTGATAATTATCTAATAGCCATACTATTTACATATGAGACATCTGATAAAATCGAGAAAGGAAAGATCTTAAATCACGTAAAACTTATCACGAAGAGATTCAAAAAGTGTCTCATCAAAAGACTAAAGGAGCTTGCTAATAATGGAAGGGCGCGGAAAAGATGCTCAGCTAGCCAAACTTTTTTTCAATCTTTTTAAATATTCATTTATATTCATTGCTTGTTAAATTTTTAAAGACAGTTTGCCTGTATATCTATTAGAATCTTGTAAATTGGACCATTCAAAGCCAATTCTAAAAAGAGGCAGTTTAAATAAAAGACCAAGAACTGTTCTTGTTCCTGATAAATCTGACTTTAAAGTTTGCTCTGTAACAATACCTGGAATTTTAATATCCGTTGATGCTAGCAAGCTAGTTTGTGATTTTACATTGCTCACTCCAAGGTAAGGTTCAATTAAAAACAAATTAAACCCTGCAACAATACCAAATTCAGTATTTTTGATTTCAAAATCAGCTGTTTCTTTAGAACCCAGAGTAACACTAGAGGTATAATTTACCTTTGTTTTTCCAAGGGCAGCTTTTACAGCAATTTTTAAAGGCGAGAGGGTTCCTATTATTGGAATAAAATCAGTAACAGACCATCTTAAAGCAGTGCTGTTGTTTGAAAAAGACCCGTCTTCTAAATTTATATTAGGAACTATACTCAATTCAAAACCAATCCCAAATGGAAGTGCAAGGCCTCCAACAAGGCCAGCGTAAGGTAGGTATTTAAGGTTATCTTGTTTTTCACCAGAAATATCTTCAGCAATTTTTTCTAAATTCTTACTGGATAAAACACCAGCAATGATACCTGCTTCAAACCCCCAAACACTTCCTAGAGAGGAGCCCCCAGAGTTTATAGTGTGAGCAAAAGCTGCAACTAAATCTTTGCTTATAAGGTTAAACTCTTTTTTTCTAAAGCTTTCATCGGTAAAAATATTTTTTTCGGCAAGTGCAGTAAATGAAAAAATACATATTATAAAGAAAACAATGATTTTTTTAAAAATAGTGACCTCCTGTTGTCTATTTAAAGCCTCATTATTTAAATTGATTGGCAATTTTTTTATGATCTTTGTGTCCAATTATATCATTGTTGAAAATGCTAGGTCCAAGAAGATTGGTATTGTTTTTTAAATCTAGAATTTGGTTGAGCCTAGTTTCATCAAGTTCACAAAATTGGTCTAGTAGCCCTAAGGCTTTTTGAGTTTTTTCATGACCATGACAGAATAAAA
The DNA here is from genome assembly GCA_965205365.1 of Bdellovibrionales bacterium. Classification (GTDB taxonomy): domain Bacteria; phylum Bdellovibrionota; class Bdellovibrionia; order Bdellovibrionales; family UBA1609; genus JALZUR01. Next base: position 126,989 of record CBDBGT010000005.1, on the reverse strand, counting down.
GCTGATGAAAGCCTAGGTTGTAAATGCGTTTAACCATTATATCAAAACTGTATTTATCTAGGGCTTTCATATCTAGATCATCTGAAATTAAAAATGATTTGCAATTGAATTGATCAATTAAAATATTTTTTATCCATATTTTAGAAAGAGTGGCAGGGAAATGGGGGTCAATTTTTGGGAACATAATGTGTGCAGGCATAATAAACTCAGGTTTACTTTGAAGTGCTTTTTTAAAGGCATTAATTTCATGAATATCTTCTAGGTTACGATGATCAAGGGGCAATTCATTGTGGCTATCAAGAGGAGAGTATCCGTGTCCTGGAAAATGCTTAATGCAGGCAAGAATATTTTCTTTTTTAAAGCCACGAATTACAGAAGATGCAAACTTTCCAACAGTATGGTGATCTTTACAAAAGGCTCGATCACCAATAACTTTGTTATTTGTATTGAGTAAAGTGTCTGTGCAAGGAGAAAAGTTAAAATTAATTCCAACAGCTCTAAGCTCTTTACCCATGGCTCTTGCAAATTCAAAGGCTAAGGTTTTAGAATCAAGGCTTCCAAGTTTTTTCATTGAAGGCCAAATGGTAAAAGGTGCTTTTAGTCTTTGTACTCTTCCTCCCTCCATATCGATTCCAATTATAAAAGGCTTTTTTAACCCGTTATTTGTAGCAATTTTTTGAAGATTTTTATTAAGCTCCCAAAGTTGTTTTGGAGATTTATAATTTTTAGTGAATAAAATAATTCCTCCGGGAGGAGTTTCTGTTAGAAATTTCTCTTCTTCTTTTAAGATCTTTGTTCCTGCTAATCCTGTCCATAAAAACTGAGCTAATTTTACTTTTCTATTCATATAGCTATTAAATGACAGAAGTTTTTTTAGGGTCAAGGATCTCCTTTAATCCATCACCTAAAAGATTAAAGCCTAAGACTAGTAAAACTATGCAAATTCCAGGAAAAAATGAGATGTGTAAGGCCTCAACAAGATAAAACTTTCCTGTATTTAGTACAGAGCCCCATGTGGGAATATGAGCAGGAACCCCTAAACCTAAAAAACTTAAACCAGATTCAACAATAAGAGTACCCGCTAGAGAAAAAGTGCTTTGGACAAGTAAAACACCAGCTAAGTTAGGCCAGAAGTAAAAAACTACAATTCTTATTGGTGAAGCTCCCATTGATTTAGCAGCTTGTACAAAATCTTGTTCTTTAATGTGTAGAATTTCCCCTCTAACAAGCCTTGCAAAACCTGTCCAACTAGTAAGAGAAAGTGCGAGAATAAGGTTTTGAATGGAAGGCCCTAATACGCAAACAAGTGCTAGAGCCAATAAGAAACCTGGAAAAGAATAGAATAGATCCAGAGTTCGCATTAAAAAAGAGTCTATTTTACCACCTACATAACCTGAAACTGAGCCATAAATAAGGCCAATGATTAAACTTATGCACACTACTGAAAAAGCAATTGTTAAACTGACTCTTGTTCCAATGGCAATTTTTTTAAAAAGATCTGCTCCAGTTTCGTCAGTTCCCATTAAAAAATTTAAGGAGGGCCTTTGAAATTTGTATTTTAAAGAAATGTGGTTGGCTTCTTCATAAGAGAGGCCAAAACTATATATGGCAAGAAGTATAAAACCTGTAATCAAAAAAATTCCTGTTACAAAAAATATATTTAGTTTTTTCATATGTTAGTAACCTTCGGATTTGCAACAGTATATAAAACATCAGTTAAAAAATTTACAACAACATAGATGCAAGAGATAATGATGATACAGCCTTGAACTATTGGATAGTCTCTTTGATTTATAGCATCAAAAAGTAAGGTGCCTAAGCCCGGCCAACTGAATATGGTTTCTGTGATAACAGTTCCTGTTAGAAGGGTTCCTATTTGAAGACCTACAATGGTGATAATAGGAATAAGTGCATTTTTAAGAGCATGTTTAAAGTAGAGTGTTTTTTTTGTAACTCCTTTTGCGTAAGCCACTCGAATATATTCTTGGGTAAGTGTTTCTTGCATTGCTGCTCTTGTCATACGCATTAATATGGCCCCAAGGGGGAGGGCAAGACTTAGGCTTGGAAGAATTAGATTTAAAAAATTTTCTCGTCCACCAACAGGCAATATGTTTAGATTAACTGAAAAAATCCATATAAGAATAGGTCCAAGAAAATAGCCAGGAACTGACATTCCTAAAACACCTAAAGAAGTTCCCATGAAATCAAGGTTTTTAGATTTTGTACTTGCTGTAAGAACACCTAGAGGAATTCCCCATAAGCAAGACAGAAAAATCGAGACTAAGGTCAGTTCTAGGGTTGCAGGTATTCTTTGTATTATAAGTGTTGTGACAGAGGAGTCTGAAAAAATTGACGTTCCTAAATTAAGCCTAAAAAGGTTGGAAATGAAATGAAGGTATTGATCCCAGAGGTTTCCTGATAGCCCTAGGGATAGGCGCAAGTTTTCACGTTGGGTTTCAAGGGCATAGTCTCCAAGCATAAGATCAACGGGGTCTCCAGGTATAAAATGAACAATTAGAAAAGTTATAGATGAAATAATAAAAATAAGGGGAGCAAGTAAAAGCAATCTGTAGATTAGGGCTTTTAGCATTTAAACTCCACTGGTTAAATAGTTTTATGTTTATTAAAAACTACTGGTTTTTAATAGTATGAGAATAAGAGGTTAAGAGAAAGGAAAAAATTCTCTATGAGAGTTAAGGCAAAGTATGGTAAATAATGAAGCATAAGATAATGGAGCGGAGAAAGTGAAAAAATTAAATATTGTTGGAATTATGAGTGGCACAAGCTTAGATGGTGTTGATTTTATATTGGTAGAGCAAAATATAAAAGAGCTTAAATACAAAGATATGGGATCTATTGTGTATCCTAAGGGTATGAAAAGAGCGTTATTGGAATTGGCTGAAGGTAGAATGAGTTTTAGAGACTCTCAGCGCCTACATTTTAAATTAGGGAAATTCTATGCTCATTCTCTTGATAAAATTCAAAGAGCAAAAAAATGGAAAATAAATTTAATTGGTCTTCACGGGCAAACAGTTTTTCATCAAGCTTTAGAGGCAACAGCACAAATAGGTGAGCCCTCTTATTTAAAACGCTTTAATGTTCCTGTGGTGAGTGACTTTAGATCTAAAATCCTAAGTATTGGAGGGCAGGGGGCTCCGTTAGCACCTCTTTTTCATAATGTTATAATGGGGAATAAAAAAAATTGGGGTTTTTTAAATATAGGTGGTGTGTCTAATATTACGTTTAAAGAAAATAAAAAATTAAGTGCAACAGATATTGGTCCTGGGAATATTTTTTTAGATGGAGCAATGAGAAAACTTTTCTCTAAAGATTTTGATTGTGGAGGTAAAATAGCTTTAAAAGGCATACCTGATATAAAACTAGCTAAAGGCTATATTGCTGTAAATAAATTTTTTAAAAAGAAAGCTCCAAAAAGTTGTGGAAGAAAGGATTTTTCTGAAATTGAATTAGATAAAATTTTAAAGAAAATGAAAAATCTATCGTCTCCAGATATTTTAGCGACTCTTTCAGAAATCACAATACTTCCTATAATTAATAAAATAAAAAATAGAAAAATTAGACTCCTTATTGTATCTGGCGGAGGGGCATACAACCACTATCTTTTAAAAAGATTAGAGAAATCCTTAAGGGGAATTAAAGTTTTAACAAGTGAAGATATTGGTTGGCCCGTTCAGGCTGTAGAAGGTGGAGCATTTGCTCTTCTAGCTAGATATAAGGTTTTAGGCATTAAACCAGACTTATCTTATATGGGTGTTAATAAAGTTTTAAGTCCATTGGGACGCATGGATTAGCACCTTGTTTTCAAAGATTTGATTTTTTGGGAGGAGAAGGTCGTTAGTGATTACACAAGTTTTAAAATTTCCAGAATCATCTTTAAGGTCCTCTGGAAGAATTAAAAAATCAGAATTATGTGGGTTAGAGCTTTTTTTACCCCAAATTTTATTCTTTAAAAATTGTTCAAGGAGAATTTCTGGGTTTTTATTCCAGATTTTATGTATCTTATAAATACAAGACATTTCTTGTTCCACTAGAATTTTTTTGGCCTCAATTCTATGACAATCTATAAAATCTAACTCATTTCCTGTTTCAAACCATGTAAGGCCTTTACTGGCATTAAATACGGAAACTTTTTCTGGAAAATTTTTTAATAAAACATCTTTTAAAATATGTGATTTTTTAGAACTTAGAAAATTAAATATTTCTTTGCTAAAAATATAAAGTCCTATAAAATGTAGTGTATCAGGGCTTCTTGCAATATGAGTAAGAATATTATTAGAGTTTATACCAAGTCCATTTAAAGAGGGGTTTGTTTTTTTAATGCCAATGAGAGTTGCTATTGAGTTTGTTTTTAAATGAAAATTGTAAGCCTCTAAGAGAACTTCATCGTTTAAAGCTGTAATAAAAGAATCTCCATTAACAACCCAAAAGTGTTCATCAGAAACTAAATGTTCTTTAGCATTTGCAATACCTCCAGCACTATAAAGAATTTCTTTCTCAAATATACTGTTTTTTTTGAAAAAAGGGCTTAAAGCTTTGTCAAGCTTTTTTGGCAGATGGTGAGAGTTGTAAAAAAACTCAGTAACACCACTTTTTTTTAAAAGTCCTGCAGGGTAAAGAGCTTGAGGGAGATTAAAAAATGGGAGTGCTGGCTTAGGTAAGAAATTTGTGTGTGGTTGGAATCGTGTTCCAAGCCCGGCTGTTAAAAGAAAGGCAGATTTGGTCATCTATAGGCCTTCTTTTTTAGAGCATAGGTTAATAAATTTTAGAAACTCTGGGTAATTTTTGAATTCTTTTAAGTAGGTTTTAATATTTAAAATAGATGGGGCAAGGTATTTAAGGTATCGATTTATTTTAATAATATTTTTTAATCTTGCAAAACTTCCACAGGCCTTAAAAGACCTTTGTAAAGCTTGAAGATTGTAGTTTTTATTGAAATTTTCATCAAAAGAAATATTTGAATGGCTTAAATAGTATTGAATTAAAATATTTTTAGTTTTAATGGGAAGATTTGTATAGGTGTCTTCAATTAAACTTGTTAGATCATAGAAAGGGCTTCCTAAGCGAGCATCTTGAAAATCAATAACGTAAACTTCGTTGTTTTTAACTATGAGGTTTCTTGAGTGGTAATCTCTATGGGTCACTACTTGTGGTAAAGAGTATAAGTGTGTGGAAATTGAATTGAATTCTTTTTTTAATTTTACTGTGTCTATACATTTTATATCTAAAGAATAAAGGCTTGTCATATGCTTTAAGGAGAAATTAAACTCCCAGTTTAATTTTTTAATATCAAATGCATAGCTGTGGGCTATGGAGCCTTTGTGTTTTTTAATATTTTGAATTTTAATGAGAGCATCAATAGCTTTTTGATAAAAAGTAAGATTTAATTTTTCTTTAAAGGCACCTTCTAGGGTAACTTTTCCAAGATCTTCAAGGATCATTAAGCCTAGGTTCTTACTAGCGTGTACAACATTAGGCGTATTTATATCATGTTTTCTAAACATTTTGTTAATATTTAAAAAATAGTCAAAAGAGGTGAGTTCATCTTTTTTATAAGCGCAGAGGATATATTTGCTGTCTAATTCACTTTTAATCTTAAAGTACTGCCTAGTTCCGGCATCTCCGGTTAAAGGCACAGTTTGAAAAGCAACGTTTAATTTTTCAGCAATAAAATTTTCAACATCAATATTCAAAATAATTCCCCCTACTTTAATTGTAGAGTAATAAAGTTGTGAGTGGTAGTTTTTACACTAAAAGTGGAGTTAAAAAGAAAGTGAGCTTGGGATGAGTATTTTAAAAGCATTTAAAATCTATGGAGGGTTATTTAAAATAAAAAAGCTTAAGGCCTTTAGGGCGTCTGTTGCCATTGATATAGGAGCTAGAATACTAGTATTTAAAAGGGGTTTTTAAGGTAGTTATTAAAAGGGGTTTTTTTTGTGGAAAACGTTGATAAAAAGCCTTTTTCATTTTTGATTAAAGAGTATAGGGCTTTAAAAGAGACCCTAGTACAAATAATTAAAGATGATTGTTTTAATTTATCAGGGAGCATAGAGTAAAGGGCTAGGATTGAGCGTTCATTTGACTTTAAATCAAGAATTTCAGGAACAAAAAGAAGGCTGTCAGAAAATTCACGTAAAGTCTTTAATGAAAATGAATCATCTTGTTGAATCCATTCTGTTAAATTAATAAATGAAGTGAACTTTTTACTGTGAAAAATATCTGAGGCCATTTTATAACTCTTCTCAAGTTTTCCCCCAAAGACAAGAAGAGAGTAATTTGAATTATCTGTAAGAAAATCATTTAAAAGGGTTTCTAGTTCAGGCTCAATGGTGTCTTTAATTGCTTGAAGAGTTTTTCTAACTTTAATGGGAGTGGGTTTTTCTAATTTACAGTTGATTTCTATAAAGCCCCATATAGATCTATTTTTTGCAAATATAGGGATAAAAATTTTCTCTTTTAATTCAATAAAGGGTTTAGTTTGAGCCGTTTGGACTAGAAACTTATATTTTGGACATGAAGAATCATAGACCCCTATTTTTATATCAAGCTTGAGTACATTTTTAATAAAATGTAAGCATTTAGTAACGGCTTGAGCGGTGGCACTGTTGTAAGACACGTTAGCATTAGCAGTCTTGTTATTTCTAATAAAGTGTATCAAATCCTTGCTCCTTTGCCTGTTAAGATGTACCTTGTGTTTTCAAATTAGAGTAGGGAGCACCACTACTTTTGAAAAAAGTAATGAACTGTAAAAAAATTGTATACCTAAAGCCCTCTTTCCTTAATTTGTTGCCACTAGGCTAAGTAGTTAAAATCGTTAAGAGCGTATTTGTAATTTAAATATCCACATTTTTGTAAAATTTTTAGAATAGAACCAGACTTTTTAAAAAAGGTAAAAAGGCTTAATGGTTAATGGACAGTCCTCGCAAGGCGGAACCCAACAATACTTCTACGATTACGCGGCCACTCGTAGTCACGATTCGCCGACCGCACAAACTGAGCGAGGCTGAACCAGCTACCGCCACGAATCACAAAGCCCGAGCCACTACTAGGGCCATTCCAGTTCACCTGTGGTGAGGTTGGATACTTATCATACCAGGTTCCTGTCCATTCCCAAACATATCGTAAAATTTTTTACCATTAATAACCAGAGGCTTTTTCTGTGCAAAACCTCATGGGTTTGATTTTGAGCATTTTTACGAAACCAAGCATATTCTCCTAAGTCAGACTCTTTGCTACCAAAATGGTAGGCTTCATTGTACTGCCCCCGCCCTTTAACAACAAAATCCCACTCAGCCTCTGTGAGAAACCTGTAGGTATGACCCTGTTTATGGCTTAGAATAACTTCTTTAAGACCAGCATGCCCCATTTGTGACAATTCGTTTAAAGCACTGATCCACAAGTCAACATCTTCATAAGAGACCCTCTCTACAGGCTTAAGGTCTCCCTTAAACCGCGATGGGTCTAAGATTAATTCTTTATATTTATCTCCAAACTCTTTTTGGGCGAGTTGTGTTACTTTTCTCCATATCACTTGAGTGGTCTGAGTGGCCATCATATCAAAGGGCTTTGTGATTTTATTTTTAAACATTCCGGTTTCTTTATCACCCATAATGAATTCACCTGGCTTAATAGGGTGAAAAACCATATGACTGCCATCAATAATTGATTCTTTAATTTTTTGTTCTTGTTCTTTTCTACGCCTTTCTTCTTCCTTTTTTGCCTCATCTTCTGATCTTTTCTCAGTAGTGTGATTTTTTTGTATCTGGCGAATATGGTTTCTTATTTTTTCCATTAATTCAGACTGTGTCATAATTCTATGTTGTTCTAAATACTGGAGTAACCCCTCGTGCTTTTGAGTGAAGTTGGCCTCTAAATCTGTTAAGTGAGCCCCTTGCTGACCCTCGGCTTTAGCTATATCAAGGTTCATACGAAAACTTGCTGAACCTTTTATAGCCCGATTTATTTCCTCCTCATGCTCTGGTGTTATGTTAGTTAGACTTTTTATCGCTCTTGCTTTTCTAGTTTTAACTTCTTTTAAAACTGGTTTGTCAATACCAGTGGATAAAGTGGGGTTGTTAGAATTAAGGAGAATATCAGCACAAAGCCTTGCCCAAACATTTTGAGAAAGAAAAAATAAAAGAAAAAGGTAAACCATAGTAAATAAAAATGTTAAATTTTTCATACTTTTTCCTAGTTAAATATCAACTTAAACCAGTAACATATAAAATATTTAGAATTCCATAAAAATACTCTTTTTTGTAAATAAGTTGCTACTTAGTAATAAATTTTACAAAGTTACCCCTCTTTCCTTAATTTGTTGCCACTAGACTAAGGAGTTAAAATCGTTAAGAGCATAGTTAAATAGCCATATTTTTGAAGAATTTTAAGCTGAGAGTGGGTCAGGTTAAAAATGTTAAAATCCTAAAGCCCTTAGAGTTTGTAAGTTTGAATAAAAGGTAGGGTTTTTTTAAAGGTAATGTTTTTAAAGTAGCCCTTAGGCTGGTACAATTTACTTAAAACCTATTGTCTTGGAGAAAATAGCTCCGTGTAATAATATTTATGGGGAAAGGGGAGTCATATGATTGACGATGAAATTGAACTTACTGATGAGTTGTGGGCAAAATCTGAAGAAGACATTTTAATTATTGGGGTTAAGCAAGATATGTTTGATGATGTCAATGAAGTTTGGGGAGTTGATTTGCCTGAAGAAGGTGGTGAGGTTAGTCCTGAAGAGATTTGCGGTGAAGTTGAAACTGACCAGGGACCAATAAATATATATTCTCCATTTGAAGGTGAAGTCATTGAAGTCAATGCTACAATTGTTGATGACCCTACATTACTTTTTGATGATAGTACTGAAGAAGGTTGGTTGTTGAAAATACGGCCACAAGATATTGTGAACCTTGAAAATTTGATGAATACAGTTAATGAGGGCGATGAAGATGAAGCTTAAAAAAGAGAGTGTAAGCTATAGTAGTTATTAATTGGTGGAGCCTTAGATTTAGTTTAAATTTTTATATTCTTAGTGGTGTTGTTGCACATGAAGCCAGTGGCTTTGTGATTTAAATTTTAAAGAGCAAAAGGGCATGAAAATTTGTTTAAAATCTTACATTTTATTGCGGCTTTATTAAACTGACTTTTAAAAACAATACATGGCTGTTTGAGAAATTGATTTTTTTGAGTAACTAGATTTTAATTTCCACCGTTTCCTTCCTAATTTTTTTATATTTCTTAAAACTTCGTCTCGTTTAATAGGCTTAGCTTTGCTGTTGTCGTGATGTTTTAACTTTGAATTTTTCTTTGGAGGTATTAACGGATTTATCCCGAGTTTTTCACACTTATCATAAATTTTTGAATCATCATAAGTTTCATGAGCACTAACGTGTGAAACTTCACCCTTTAAGCCTTTAACTAAATCATTAAAAACTTGGTTATCTTTAAAAGAATTTTCACTTAAACACATTGATAAAATTTCTTCTTCATCCAGAGCTAAATGTAATTTCATTTAAGTTCTACACTTTAAATAGCCATGGTGACGTACTTTCCACTCACCTTCACCAAAAACTTTTAAACCCGCTTAATCAATAACAATATGAATTTTCTTGGCTTTTGATTGTATTTTTCTAAGTTTAATTTCTAGTTTTTTAAGGCGTTATGAAAGGGTTGAATAATTTGGTGTTGGTAGATTAAACTTTAAAAGCTTAAAAAGACTTTGAATAAACCTTTGAGTTTCTCAAAGCGGAAGTTTAAAAAATGAGGGCGTTAAGATGGCTTTCATTGAAAAATCAGAATAAATTTTTTAAAACCCTGGTCCTGTAATCTGTTTAAGCCAGGAGTGTTTTAAGTCTTTTACCCACTTTAACCCTCCTTGGTATGTTTAATTGAATTTAGGGTGGGTGAAGATTTTCAAGTTGTTGGTCTAGGTTCAGTGCCTATGTGCAACAATGCCATTTTTAGTTATTGTCAAAAAGAACTTCTTTAGTAACTGTAGTGCCTTTATTTTGACTCTTTGTTTTTCTAACTTTACCAGAGTTTTTATGTTTGTTTTTACGAATTAATTTTGTTTTTTTTGTGGCTGAGGCCATTTTTATCTCCCTTAAAAGAAGTTTTTTGAAAACACTTTTAGCTACCAGAGAGGCAAAGAGAAGTCAACGCTGTGCAGTGCGACCTTAGATTTCATTTTAGTCTTTGTGCCGTAGTGTAGCTTAAACTTAGGGCCCATAAAACTTACTCCTAGCCCTAAATAGTCCTTAATACCCCCTGCTGAAGTAAAAAAACCGCTTCTAAAAGCAAAAAATTTTCTAACTTTAGCCTCAAATCCAAAGCCAAAGGACCACTTATTTGAGATACTCTCTAAGTTGTATTCAGTATCTAGAAATATTCGAGCCAGGTTAGGTCGCCCAAAGGCTCCACCGAATCTAAGTTTTTTCATCATGTTATTACTAGAGTTTAAATTAAGCCATGAAACGCCTAGGTGAACTGTCTTAGATCTTCTATATACTAAACCTAAATCACCTACCCATTTATCAAGATGCACATTTTTTGGTTTTCCATCTAAGTAGTTTAAAGCGCCTCCAAAACTAATTTTTTTAGTAATAATACGTGAAAAAGCAAGTTTATAAAATTTATACTTTTCGAAATTTCTTTCATAATTACTAAAATAAACTGCGGCAGCAAAAGGAAACGATTCTTGTCCACTGTTCATGAAGCTCTTAACTCTATTGTTTCTACGGGTTTTAAAAGAAGAAGAAAGGCTGTCCTTACTCCAAGCATAATAATTTTTCTGCTTTATACCTAAAGGTGCTTCCCCATACCCATAGCCTCCACCAAATTCTAAATCTGCATTTAAACTCAAAGCTGCAGGGTTTTGAAGTAGGCTTGAGTTTGTAGATTCAGCATTAACACTACCTACGCCAGCAAAGCCGAGAGTCTTTGCTGTATTTATTTGTGATAAAGCATTTAAGGAATAAAACAAAAGAAATAAAGCATAGCATTTCATTCTTAAAACCTATCGTTTATTATATTTTTTCGCAAATTAAGTTTATTCTTTATAACAAACTGATAAAACATGGGGGCAAACACGTGCTGATGCTAAACCTGTGCTAGCCTCACAATCTATTACAATGGGTCTAATTGGCTTTGGGTTGCTTCTATCGCTTTGAAAAACCCGCTCATCCTCTAGTTGTTGATCAACAAAATCCTCGTCTGTAAAATATTGAAGAAGAGTGCTTTCACTAGAAGACTGTTCAAGTCTTCCATAGCAAGAGCCATTGTTTTTTTTGGGAACTATACAGTTGTATCTGTCTCCTCTATATACGTACCATTCATCGGGGCTTAAAAGGTTTCTTATTCTTTTCCATGAGGGGTCTGTATGTTCTGCTTGGCCACTAAGCATTTCATCGGGGATTGTTGGGCATAAAACCTTATGTTTAAATTTTATTAACTCTGTTTTATCACCATCGTTGTCTTTATCATCTAAATCTGTAGATATACGCTCCATATAGTAACCACCTACGCCTCGCCCTCCATCCTCATAATCTGCATTCCAAGGGTTGTTTGCACTTCCATTGATTTTGAATTCTGGGGCGCCATCAAACCTACGTGTAGCATCGGCAGTATTTCTTATAATAATATAGCGTTCATTTGGAGGGCACACCCATTCTTCACTAAGGCTTGACTCATTTTCTAAATCAAAACCTGTTACGTCAGTAAGCACAACCCTAGGGGAGTTGATTCTTATTGGATTAAGCTGTGCAAAATTCATTTTATAGCCTTTTCCAAAAACAGAAGAGTTTGCAGCTGGATTTATTCCTGTTTCATCATGTGGTGATCTTGCTTTTGATCCACTATCTGCTGGGTCATTTACTGCAAATGTAAGTGTTAAGTAACCAGACCCTTCTAAGGTAGAGCGTACAAATGAACTTTCGCTAAAGTATATGTCGCCTTCAAAGGATTTTTGAAAAACCCCATTAAAACCTGATAAGTAGTTAACACCTTGAGGGTTATCATAAAGCAATGATGAAAGTCTAGTGTTTGCTAGCTGTAGATTTTCTCCAAGATTCCAAAGCATTGGGGTGACAAAATCGTTTATGCTGCCATCTTGTGATAGTAAAGGTCCTCTAAATTCCCCTGATTCACGAAGAGACAGAATGACTCCAGCGCCGACATTTCTTCTTGACCTTGCAAGATAAGATAAAAGTTTTTCTTTGTTGTCATATAATTCACTTACTGAAGACATAAAATTATCTCTAAATTTTAAACCTTCACCGCTATTGTATGCCCCTGCTTTAAAAGTAAAGTATGGTGATTGTGGTTGAAGAGCACCATCACAACTCATATAACCTATGTGATCAATGGTGGCATCAAATGCAAACTGTAACTTATCTGCTTGACCCTGTTCATAGTTAATTAACGCAGCTGAAATACTGTCTTCTGAAGTCCCACAGTTTTGGAATAAAAACATAAGCGCAAAAAGCGCTAATATTGATATTTGTTTTTTAAATAGAAGCGTTGATGATTTTATACTCATTTCACGTATTAGATCGGTTTCAAATGAAGCTGACTTTAAAAAAAAATAGTCATTTCTTGTCTCAAATTGAAACAAGAGCTTATAGTGGTCTGGTGTATTACTATGAAATTGCCATTCCTGCTCCCTTATCTACTCCGTTAACCTACAGTTGTGCAAAGGAGCTTAATATTGGAGAGCGAGTTACCATACCTTTGAGGAAGAAAAACACCACAGGGGTTGTTGTTGCTAAATCTAAAAAACCTGATTTTAAAACCAAAGAGATTACTGTTTTTAACGAGTATCGTCTTATTTTAAATTTTCACCACTTAGAGTGGTTAAAATGGATAGCTCAATACTATTGCTACCCCATGGGTCTAGTGATAAATTCTACTTTCCCCCCACTTCCAAGAAAAGAAAAGCGTAAGGCTTTTAAAGCACTTAGTTCAACAAAAATTGCAACATTAACAACCGTTCAGCAAAGTGCTTTAAATAAAATAAAACCGCTTAATGATTTTAAAGCTCATCTTCTTCATGGTGTGACTGGCTCTGGTAAAACAGAAATTTATATGGAACTTTTTGGAGAGGTTATTGTAAAACAAGATAAACAAGGGCTTTTCTTACTTCCTGAAATATCACTAACCCCACAGCTTGAAAAACGATTTATAGAGCGCTTTGGTGATTTGATTTCTGTTTACCACAGTCAACTTACTTTAAGGCAAAAAACCAATGCTTGGTATGATTTTATTGAGGGAAAAACAAAGATTTTAATGGGTCCTCGCTCAGCACTTTTTTGTCCCTCTAAAAATATTGGGTTGATTGTTTTAGATGAAGAGCATGAATCAAGTTTTAAACAGGAGGAAAAATTTTTATATCACGCAAGAGATGCGGCCCTAAAATTAGCGCGTATTAAAAATATTCCTATTGTTTTAGGGTCAGCCACACCAAGCCTTGAAAGTTTTAATAATGTTAAAAAAGGTAAGTACTCATATATTCGCCTTAAGGAGAAAGTCTTTGATCAGCAAGCCTCCGTACCTAAGGTTGTGGATATGACAAAAGAAAAAAACAATCCTTTTTGGCTAAGTAAAGAATTAAAAAGTGGTATTGAAAGTCATTTGTCTAGAAAAAAGCAAGTGGCGTTGTTTTTAAATCGTCGAGGTTGGGCCTCTTGTATACAGTGTTATTCTTGTGGTTGTGGTTTTAAGTGTTTAAACTGTGATGTGTCTTTAACCTTACATAATAAAAAAGATCTTTACTGTCATTATTGTGGATATGGTGAAAGGGTTCCTACTCGCTGTCTTCAATGTAATGATGAAAAAATTCAAAGAATTGGGCTTGGAACTGAACAGGTTTTTAGTGATTTAAGCACTATTTTTCCAAATGTTCGGATTTTAAAATTTGATCGTGATGAGATTCATACAAAAAATCAGCTTTCAAGGGCTATTAAAGATATTGAGGATCATAAATTTGATATTATTATTGGAACTCAAATGATAGCAAAAGGTTTAGATTTTACAAACTTAACTCTCATGGGGGTTTTAGATGCTGATCAAGGACTTTCTTTTCCAGATTTTAGATCTTGTGAAAAAAGTCTACAACAGATTTTACAAGTTATTGGGCGAGTGGGTAGAAGAAAAGGACAAAATGCTCAGGTTATTATTCAAACAAGATCCCCTGAACATAAAATTTTTGAAAATTTAAATGAAAAAAACTTTGAAAGTTTTGCTTTCGAGCAGCTTAAAATAAGACAAGCTTTTAATTATCCTCCGTTTACTAAAATGACTGCTTTTTTAATCAGATCAAAATCTGAAAAAACTGGAGAATTATTAGCGGCAAGACTTGCTAAGTTTAGTAATCAACTTAAAACAGCTTGGCCTGAATTTTTAGAGTTGAGTGTTTTAGGTCCTTGTCCAGCTCCTATGCGAAAAATACGTAATGAATATCGCTTTCAGGTAATTTTAAAATTTTCACAAGGTTTAAAGCATCAGCAGTTTGTACAAAAGGTTGTTAAGGCTTTGGGCAAATTACCACCACAGTCTAAAATAAGTATAAATGTTGACCCTGTTGATCTGATGTAATCTTATTAAAGTTATGAAAGTTCCTAAAAAAGTTGAATATTTGGTAGTAGGTGGAGGACTTGTGGGTTTGAGTATTTTTGAAAAACTTCAAACTCAAGGTAAAGACTCCATTCTTATTGAAAGCTCTGGTGAACTTGGTGGTTCTTTAATGTGTGAAACTCAAGAGAAAAACTTTTCTCTTGAGTCTTTAATTTGGACACAAAAAAAAATTTTAAACTGTTTTGAATATGATACTGGATTTTTAAAAACCCTATGTAATGGAAAAACGGGGCTTATACCTTTTAAAGGGTTTAAAGATCAAAAGATTTCTACACCAGATGTTATTGATACTTTTGTATCTAATGAAACTCAAATTGTAACAGGGATTAAAAAAAATATTTTTTCATCTCAAAATCTGAAAAATATTTTTTTATACAGTCAAATTACAGCTGTTTTTAAAACATCTAAAGAATCTGATTATAATTTATTTGAAGTGAACGGAAAAAACCATGTTCAAGCTGAACATATTATTTGGGCAGCTCCTGTGCAAGAGTTAAATGATATTTTACCTAAAGAAGAGAAATTTAGTCTTTTCCGCCAAAAAATTAAAAAATCAAAAGATTTTGATGGAATTACTGTGAAGTTTAACATTGCTAAAGAAAAACTTGGTGATTTTCAAAATAATAAATTTATCTTTATGGGTGAAGAACAAGCTCCTTGGATGGGGTGTGCGCTTTCAAACTCTCAAATGACTTTTATCAGTTTTTATGAAAGTATTCTTTCTAGTGACTATAACTTTATACAAAAGCATTTAAAAACTTTGAAAAAATCCATGTATAAGGTTTTACCGAGTGCTTTTACTAAGGAACTGAAGAAAAAAACTAAAGAAAAAATTTCTTTACATAAAGCTGCTGTGAGTTCTTTTAACCCTGCTGTAAAAGAAGGTTATTTAAAAATTCTTCCTAATTTTTATTTACTTTCTAGCTGTAAAAGTTTTTGGCCTCACCCTATAGAAAAAAAACTACAAGCAGTTTCTTCTTCAGAGCTATTTATTTAAGTTAAACCCTAACAAGTCACCGAAACTATATGACCATGGCCTTCATTATCTCCTGACTTCGACACTCCTGTTAAAAAACCCCTCTTGAGTTTAAATATACGCACCAGAGAAGGTTAAAAAGTCTAAAACTCGAAATGTAGTGACCCCTTTTTTTTTCTTTACAAGTATTTTTAGGCTAATAACTAATTATGGAACGAAAAAGTACCTTAAGTCTTTTAAGGGGGATGTAGAGGTTGATAAGTGTAAGATTAGTAGAGACGCTCAGTGGGATGGTTTTCATGGTGTCATTACAAATCTTGAAGACAAGTCTGCAGCTGAAGTTTTAGAGCGTTATAGAGGGCTGTGGAAAATAGAACAAGCGTTTAGAATAAATAAGACAGATTTAAAGATGCGACCTATTTTTCATTGGAAGTCTGAGAGGATTAAGGCTCATATTGGAATTTGTTTTCTAGCATATGCAATTGTTTGTAGAGTAAATAAGCTTATTAAGGAAAACCAATTAGAGTTTAGTTTTTTAGATCTTAAAGAGGAGTTAAATAGAGATGAGTACAGTGTTTTAAAAGACTCTAGTACGGGGCGATTTTATGAGCTTGTATCTAAGACTACTCCTGTTTTAAAGAAAATTTACCAAGTTTTAAACCTTAAGGGAAAGGACTGTATTCACCTAGTTAAAGAGCAAATGTAGTGACCCCAGCAAAATCTAAGCACTTGATTTTATTAGCTTTATGCGCCGTGTTGTGTCGAAGTCAGGGTAATATAGTAAAGAGTCGTTTTAATGAAATTCGAGACATAGTTGAGGATCAAAGGGGAAGTTTACCTCGCTTTGTACAAGGTCTAGGCTCAGATAAAGTGGTTAATGCAAGTCGTGCATGTAGGCAATTGCTTTAAAGAAATTAGGAGTATTTAGAATATGCATATATACAGAAAAAGGTTAAAGTCCTCTTTTCAAGTTGCACTGCTGCTGGGGTTGTTTGTTTATTCATCAACTTCTTATGGGAATACTTGTGCTGATCTACTCTCTGATTCCCATAAGCTTAAATCAGGGATTAAGCAAAGCTCCCAATTAACAAGCCAAATCTCTCAGAGTGAATTAGTAGATTATGTTTCTATTAATTTGATGAAAACTCCAGAGTTTGAGTATCTTCGTCTCGAGGCTGAGCGTTTAGGGGTTAGAGTTTGGTTGTTTGGTGGAACTGCATCGAGTTTTTTACATTATGCCAAGTGGTCTTTGGCCAGAGAAAAAGGTCTTATGAAACTCCAAAAAGATCGTTTCGACTGGGATTTTACTAATAACCTGAGTTCGGCGTTACATTCTTTATAAAATAAGTGTTTAAAGTTTTTGACGCCCCTTGCAATCCCAGAAAACAAAAAAAGCCATAAAATCCTTAGTTCAAACAAAAACGCCAATGACGGCAATTTTAAAAAGGAATTTTATGACTCAAGATAAGCTTACCACTGTTTTTTGCGCTGTCGATGATTTTTGTATGCATTATGAAAATGTTTATAAAAAACAAGCCTTAGAAAATCGAAAGCCTTTTAGAGGTACGCCCTCAAATCTAGCAATAAGTGAAGTTATATCAATTTTAATTCTATTTCACCCATGTGGATTTAGAACCTTCAAGCAATTCTATCTACACTTGAGAGCTTATCACAAAGGGGACTTCCCTTATTTGGTAAGCTACACAAGATTTGTAGAGCTTATCCCCTCAGCACTCATACCTCTTTGTTCTTTTTTAAAATCACGGTTTGTAAAGTCAACAGGAATCAATTTTATCGACTCTACACCTCTGAGAGTATGTAGAAATAAACGCATTAAAAGGAATAAAGTTTTCAAAGACATAGCTGCAGTTGGAAAGTCTACAATGGGTTGGTTTTTTGGATTTAAACTTCACATTGTCACCAATGAGTTTGGCCATTTGTTATCTGCACAGATTACAGCTGGCAATGTTGATGACAGAAAACCTGTTCCTAAGTTGGCAGAGGGTTTATGGGGAAAGCTGTTTGCTGATAAAGGTTATATTTCAAAAAAGTTATTTAATGAGCTTTTTGAAAATGGGGTCAAACTGATCACTTCCGTCAGAAAAGGCATGAAGAATAGGTTGATGGAAATGGAGGATAAAATTCTTTTACGAAAGCGCTCAGTTATTGAGACCATAAATGATCAGCTTAAAAATATTTCTCAAGTAGAGCACTCTAGACACCGTAGTCCTACAAACGCCATGGTTAATATAATTGCAGGGCTTGTAGCGTATACATTTCAAGAAAAAAAACCAAGAATCAACTGGAGCGCAGAAGAACAAAAATTGATAAACACCGCTCTGATAGTAGCTTAGATCGCCGAACTCAGGTTAATATTTTTAGAAGCACGCAGGATTTAGACATCGTTGTGGATGCTACACCTGATATTGCTAGGCAGTTTCAGCAGATCATCGCTGAGAAATACCCTCATTTTCTAGGCTCTAAAACAGGCTGGGAAGTGAGGTCTTTAGAGCATAGAATGGGTGAGCCAGGACAAATAGGCTATAAAGAAGCTCTTTTAAATGATAAAGATTTTAATAATCAGAACACTGATTCTAACTCTTTAGGCATGGTAGAAATAACAAAGAATTCAGAACCAGTTATTAGAGATTTAAAGAACTGGGATAACAAAGAAAGCACTTTTTTGCGAGATACTTTAAATAATGAGATCTCTTACTTTAGAAGTTCAGAGCATTTTACAACTTCAAGAGCGGCCAAGGGGGAGAACCCGGAAATTATTTCAGTCCTAAGGCTTTTAGTAAAGGCCTTCCAGTATGAGCTTAAGATTTCTAAAAATGCAGAAAAAAAGCTAAAGGACATCATTGATCGTTTTAACCCCTCTAAACTCATGAATCAAGTGGCCCAGAGAAAGTTACAACAAACAGCTCAAAAGCTTATTATGCATGCCGTGAACATTGAATATGCTATGAACAAGCTAGACAGTCTTGGTCTTAGGCAAAAGCTCACCCAGATGGGGGATAAAAACGATCAGGGATCTTTTGCATGGTGGTTGAACAAAGAACCTCTAAGATCAAAAGAAGTAGGACAGGGTGCAGGCAAAACAGCCAAAGAGTTAGGTGTGGATATTGTGGCCCATGAGACGAGTGATTTTTTGGCTTATGAGTCTATAACTAGATCTCACAGTGGGGAGCCCAATGTACTTATATCACGAAAAAATGCTGTTGGTGAAGCTGCGTTCCATGGTGATGGATTTTACACTCAGATAGGCAAGGCAGGTGCGAAAGGTACAGGGCTGACCATACGGTTTAATGTGGACCCGATGGCACGTGAGGGAACTGAGTTTATTCAAAATGGGAATTTGGTAATTTTTCATAATAAAAAAGCCTTAAGAGTCATCCAAGAATCACTCAACTTTGGCATCAATGATTTGATTAATCTTGCAGGAACATCTAAGGATTTTCAGGTAGATAAAACTGATTTGGCGTTATTGGAAAAACTAAGGAGAAGACTAAACGTTTCTCGTATTAATGAAGAACTTGAAAAATTAATGAACTCAAAATCTGCAAACGATTACAAGAAGCTGATACATGTATTGAGAGCTTTTCAAGATAGCAGCGTTTCAAAGCTTTTGTCTGAAGAGACGATCAAAAGTGTCTCAAGAAATGTGTATTCTAAGGTAGAGCCTCTAAAAGACAGTCCTGATTCGGCAGGTGTTTTAAAGTTTATAGAGGTTGTGGGGCCTATTTTGAAGATTTTAGATACAAATAGTATTTTAAGTCGTAATGAATTTCTCACGCTTCTAGAAAGAGTTGTGACAAGCTCTTCTTCCTCAGCCCAGCTTAAAGAGCAAGCCATTTTTGAGATAATTTTAAATGCTGAAAACCTTCAGTCCTATTCTTATTTAAAATCTCAATTTGAAGGGGTAAGAAATCAAATTATGGGTTGGCACAGATCGTCTGACGCAAGAAAAAGAAGTTTTGCCCTAGAGTTAAGCAATAAATGGTCGAAATCTATTGAAAAAGGAGATCGATCAAAACTCCAAGACCTTACCCAAACAGGTTTAATCTCAATCAATTATAGAAACGAAAGTGATGTTTCAGCTATGCAGTTAGCGGCTTATTATAAACAATCTGAGCTAATTGACTGGCTAACTCAAAACCGTGATTTTGATTTGAGTGTTAAAAACAAGCTAGGTTTTAACGAGATAGAGCAATTAATGCTTAGTGGTGAAGTCGAGATTGCTAATGCCATTGGCCGGGCAAGACTTGATATTCAGGTACGTCCAATTGAAATCAAAGAACGTAATGCAAATCAAAAAACAGAAGATTATTCAGAAGGAACTCCTATTATAGATTTTGTAAGGATTGAGCCGGGTTCATTTAAAATGGGAGAAAAAGATTTGAGTGTGTTTACAACAATTTCTAATCCTTTTGAGTTTATGTCTACGCATATAACAAAAGACACTTATAAACAGATTGCTGAGTTAATAGCAAATCAGAATATACAAAATAACGGTAGGCAAATTGAGTATAAAGACCTTATGAAAGGTATTACCTCTACCTCCAAAGATGAAAATCTTCCAATAGCAGATGTTTCTTTTATAGATGTTAGTCTATGGATAAAGGGCTTAAATGAGCTTTCCCAAAAAGGAGATCCCCTTATACAACAAACTTTAGAAACCTATTTTCCGGGGCATAAAAAGGGTAAAGTGTATGATCTTCCTACAGAAGCCCAATGGGATTTTGTGGTACAAAAAGGAGGAGTGGCAAAAGGTAAGTATTCTTTTGGTAACAAGGAAAGTGATTCAAGCCAGTATGCTGTTTATGAATCTAATGCTCCAGAGCCTGTAGGTTCAAAAAAGCCTGTTTTTTATATGGGCAAACCCATTTATGACATTAATGGTAATATGGGGGTTTGGGTGAAGGATTGGCATCAAAGTCAGTTATCAGGGGGTGTTGATCCGCAGGGACCAAAAGGTGGCTCGGCCCGCGTGATTCGTGGCGGTAGCTGGAACAACTTCGCTCGGCACGTGCGGTCGGCGAATCGTAACGGCGGGGGGCCTGAGTATCGCTACAATAATCTGGGGTTCCGCCTTGTGAGGACTGCCCATTAGTATTACTAAGCTCTTTTACCCTTGTTTCCTTGGAAGGGGCGAAGCCAAATTTTCTTAAATGACATTTATGTATCGTCGAAGACTCGAAAAGCATTTAAAAACTTTGAAAAAATCCATGTATAAGGTTTTACCGAGTGCTTTTACTAAGGAACTGAAGAAAAAAACTAAAGAAAAAATTTCTTTACATAAAGCTGCTGTGAGTTCTTTTAACCCTGCTGTAAAAGAAGGTTATTTAAAAATTCTTCCTAATTTTTATTTACTTTCTAGCTGTAAAAGTTTTTGGCCTCACCCTATAGAAAAAAAACTACAAGCAGTTTCTTCTTCAGAGCTATTTATTTAAGTTAAACCCTAACAAGTCACCGAAACTATATGACCATGGCCTTCATTATCTGTAAGGGACAATTGATTTCCATTTTGCAAATCACGAAAATCGTCAGCTGTTAGACTAAAAGTATGTGTATGGTTTCCACCCATAAGGGTATAATCTCCAGGTTCAGCCATGGCAATTTCTTCTTGAGTTAAAGGGTTTATTGTATGTGCATGGCCTGGGTTGGAGTAGTTTAGAGTTGCATTTTCTGTGCATGCAGGTACAGGATTAACTTCGTTATCAATTCCTTTCTGAGAGTCACTATCATTACCACATCGTATTAAATAAAATGCTGGAATTGCCAAACTAAAAAATTTAAAAAACTTTCTTCTGTTTATAATTTTTTCCTCCTTAATGTTACTTTTTTTAATTCTCTATGTTGCTATAAAAAATTTCATATAAAGTTTAAAAAATGAAGCCTCCAGAGGATACTTTAGAAAAAGTGCTTAACTCAAGACACATATAGTTACGAAGAGGGTTAGTTTTTATCATGGAGTTTTATATATATCTTGGTGGGTTTACTTTTTTTTATATTATCTAGGCTTAAGTTTTTTTAGGCAGGTGTTAAACCCTCCTTAGTACTAGCTTATTTAAAGTGCTTTTACCATTGTTAAGAGTTTTGTGATATGATTTATTTCATGAAATCATTTATTTATCTTTTCATATTGGCCCTTTTATTAGGCACTGGTGTTTATTTAGGAATGCGGCCTAATATATTACAAAGCGGTCTATTTTCTGGGCAGGTTGATGGTCGAGATCTTGCAAGCTCTCAAATTCAACTGGAAAAAAATTTTCCCATGGCAGGCTTAAAAGATGAAAATGGCCTTGTTTCTTTAGTTACTGATATTGGGGGCACATCTTTGTGTAGTGCTGTGGGTAATATTTATAAATATAAGGCTGTGTTAAAAGCTGAAGGGATTAATGTAAGTGGGGAACCTGTTACATTATCATTTAGTGGAGGTTGTGATCGAAATAAAATGGTTATTTTTGAGAAGTCTCTTTGTAATATGGAAATAGAACAATTAAATATAGGTAGTGATGTATTAAATGGGTATTTTATTAAAGCAAAAAATTTATTAGTGCCCATGAAGGGGTTAACTTTTTTTTTATGGGGTTTAACAGTTGTATATCGTAATGGAGCTGAGGAAGAAGTTGACCTATTTGAGAGTAGGTCAAAACTTTCTTTTTCTTGCCCGTAGTTTAAGCAAAAGCCTTAACAAATTCATAGAATGTTCTAACTAAAACACCTGTTGCGCCTTTTGGGTCATTATATGTAATTCTGTTTCCACTATTCCAAGCAGTTCCTGCAATGTCTAAATGTACAAATGGAATATTCTTATGACAAAAGTGTTCTAAAAAAGCTGCTGCAGTTGCAGATCCAGCTCCTTTGCTTGAAGACATATTACAAAGGTCAGCATAACGTCCCTTCATATCACTAGCGTGATGATCATTAAGAGGCATTCTCCATAAGTTTTCACCTGAGGTATTACCAGCAGTATGGATTTTGTTTGCTAGCTCGTTATTTCGCGTAAAAAACCCTGTGTGAATATTTCCTAAAGCTACAACCATTGCGCCAGTTAGAGTTGCTGCACTTAAGATTTGTTTTGGCTTTAGTGTGCTTGCGTAAGAAAGTGCGTCTGCAAGGATAAGTCTTCCTTCAGCATCAGTATTTAAAACTTCAACAGTTTTTTTATTCATTGCGGTTAAAATATCTCCAGGCTTACACGCTCCAGCGCCTAAAAGATTTTCCGTAGAAGGAACAAGGCCAATTATATTAATGGGTAAATTCATTTCAGAGATCAATTTCATTGCACCAATAACAGCTGCTCCACCACACATATCATAACGCATTTCGTCCATTCTAGGCGCTGGTTTAATAGAAATCCCACCAGCGTCAAAAGTAAGCCCTTTTCCAACTAATACAGTGGGTCGGTCTTTTGATGCTTTAGGGTGTTTGTGTTCCATAATGATAAAACAAGGATCTTCACTGCTTCCCGCACTTACACCCAATAGACAGCCCATATTTTTTTCTTTAATTTTTTTCTTATTCCAAACAGTAACTTTAAGGCCTGATTTTTCTAAAGCTTTGGCATTGTCTGCTAAGATAGTTGGAGTCATCATATTTCCAGGAAGATCACCAAGGGTTCTTGTAAAATGAACAGCCTTAACCATTAAAATAGATTCTTTTAAAGAGGCTTTAAGAAGCTTAACTTCTTTTGCTGATGCACCTTTGTAATAAATTTGAAAAGAATTTTTTTTATATTTTTTAGGCTTGCTTTTTCCTTTTTCCATTGAGTAATCTGCTAAAAGGGCACCTTGAATAAAACCTGTTAGAAACTCAGAAGCATTGTCTTTAAAAAGATCTTTAAAATTAGCAAAAGAAATAGCGAGTTTTAGGGGTTTAGATTTTTTAGATTCTTTTATAAACTTTCCACCAAGATTTCGTAGTGATTCAACGTTTTGATCATGTGTTTTTGTATTCATCAAAACAATATGGGTGCCCTTAAGTTTAGGCTGGGAAATAAATAAAAGAGACTCACCTTGTTCTAATTTGGGACACTTTTCTAGTTTTTTTTCAAGGGGAGATTTTTTTTTATCACTAGATAAAAGTGCCATGCAAATGCTGTTTCCTCTTTCAACGTCTATATTTTTATATGTAATATTCACTGTAAACCCCCTTAGTATACTAATTTTTTAAATAAACTGTTTCAGTATGAGAAAAAAGAGAGCAAACCTTGTCTCCTCAATCTCGAGTAATATATTTGTTGGGATAAAATTAATTGCCCTATAGTCAAAGTTCCCAATTTTTTTGTCGATAGTCATTTAATAACAAATTTAACTGAGAAAAGATAGATCTTTTAGTAAGTTATTTTTGAAAATTTAATGAAAGTGTACAGTAAAGGCGGTACGTATGGCTCTGATTCCAATGGTAATTGAACAAACTCCTAAGGGAGAGAGAAGTTATGACATTTATTCACGTTTGTTAAAAGATAGGATTATAATGTTAGGGTGCCCTGTATCAGATGATTCAGCAAACAGTATAATAGCGCAAATGTTTTTTTTAGAAATGGAAAACCCTGAAAAAGATATTCATATTTATATTAATTCTCCTGGTGGGAGCGTAACTGCAGGGCTTGCGATTTATGATGTTATGCAGTTTGTCAGGTGTGATATAAGAACATATTGCATAGGCCAAGCAGCTAGCATGGGATCTTTGCTTTTAGCTGCAGGGACCTCTGGAAAAAGGTCTATTCTTCCACACTCAAGGGTTATGGTGCATCAGCCTTTAATTGGTGGTAGTGGTATTTCAGGTCAAGCAAGTGATGTTGCTATTCATGCTGAAGAGATGCTTTATATTAAGAAAAAACTAACAGAAATTTATGTAGGGCATACGGGTAAGTCTTATGAAGAATTGGAGAAAAATATGGATAGAGACAATTTCATGAGTGCTAAGCAGGCTAAAATTTTTGGACTTGTGGATCATGTGGTTGAAGCTCGTAAGAAAGCTGAGCAAAAATAAAAGCATAAATTGAAATTAGCTTTTAAAGTTTAAAATTTTTTATAAAAGGAAGCAATAAATGAGTAAAAATAAAAACATCGTAGTATTAAACTGTAGTTTTTGTGGCAAGAGCCAAAAAGAGGTTAAAAAATTAATTGCAGGTCCTGGGGTTTATATCTGCGATGAGTGTATTGGTCTGTGTACGGATATTATTACAGAAGAGCAGGCAAAAACAATTAAAGAAATTGGGCAGCTTAAAGTTCCAAAGCCTCAAGAAATTATGGATAAGCTTAATGATTATGTGATTGGTCAAGTCCACGCAAAAAAGGCCTTATCTGTTGCAGTTCATAACCATTATAAGCGTATCAATTCGACTATAGATGTTGGTGATGTTGAAATTTCAAAGAGCAATATTTTGCTCATTGGACCAACAGGCTCTGGTAAAACACTTTTAGCTCAAACAATTGCAAAGGTGTTAAATGTTCCTTTTGCAATGGCTGACGCCACATCGTTAACAGAGGCAGGCTATGTTGGTGAAGATGTTGAGAATATTATTTTAAATCTTTTAACCTCAGCAGATTATAATGTAGAGAGAGCTCAAAAAGGTGTAATTTATATTGATGAAATTGACAAAATAACTAGAAAATCTGAGAATCCATCAATTACTAGAGATGTTAGTGGCGAAGGTGTTCAGCAGGCTTTGCTTAAAATTTTAGAAGGCACAGTTGCAAGCCTTCCCCCTAAAGGTGGTCGTAAGCATCCTCAAGAAGAATTTATTCAAGTAGATACAACAAATATTTTATTTATTGTTGGTGGGGCGTTTGTGGATTTGGATAAAATTATTGAGAACAGGCAAACAAGTAAATCTTTAGGCATTGCTGCAGAAATTAAAACAGTGGATGAAAAACGAGAAGCAGGAGACCTGTGTCTTAGAAAACTTGAGCCAAGAGATTTGGCTCAATATGGTTTAATACCAGAGTTTATTGGAAGGCTTCCAGTTATTGCGACTTTAGACCCGTTAAATGAGAAAACTTTAATCAATATTTTAACGGAACCTAAAAATGCTCTTTCTAAGCAGTATAAGAAATTGTTTGAATATGAGGATATTGATTTAACTTTTACAGATGGTGCGCTAAAAGCAATTGCTAAGGAGGCGATTATACGTAATACAGGGGCTAGGGGCTTAAGAGGTGTTATAGAATCCGCCATGCTAGACATTATGTATGAAATTCCTTCCAACTCCAATATAAAAGCTGTTATAATAGATGAAGGGGTTATTATAAAAGGGGAGGCTCCAAAGTTAGCGTACAGGTCTTCGAAATTGGAGCCTGAAAAAGGCTTAAGAAAAAAATACGCAAAAAATTCAGATGATGTTGATTCTGCAGAAAGTGCGTAGGTAAAAGTAAGAAAACAGTTCTCCCTTTTTAAGATTATTCGCTGCTATAATCAGGGAGGGGCATATGTCAAAAAATAACAAAACACAATCCAAGCAAGTAACGCTTCCATTGTTACCATTAAGAGATTTGATAATCTTTCCACATATGATGATGCCTTTATTTGTTGGAAGAGATAGAAGTATTAGAGCTTTAGAAGAAGCTATGACAAACCAAACTGATATTATTTTAGTTGCCCAAAGGGATGCTAAAACCAACAGCCCTGAGCCTAAGGATATTTATAGCATAGGAACGTTGGGAGCTATTATTCAACTTCTAAGATTACCTGATGGAACGGTAAAGGTTCTTGTTGAGGGGAAGGGGCGTATTAGGATAGATGGGTATTTGGAGGAAGAAAAGTTTTACACCGTAAAAGCTACTATTTTAGAAGAAATTGAAGCTGTACCACTAGAGACTCAAGCACTTGTAAGGTCTGTTAAAACAACTTTTGAAAATTATGTAAAGTTAAATAAAAGGATTCCTCCTGAAATTTTAATGCGAGTTTCTTCAATAGAAGATGCATCTGAACTTGCAGACATTGTTGTTGCTCAATTGAATTTAAAGCTTGAAGACAAGCAAAATCTTTTAGAAGTGGTTGATCCAGGTTCAAGACTTGAAGAGCTTTTAAATATTATGACAGGTGAGATTGAAATTCTTGAAGTTGAAAAAAGAATACGTACTAGAGTTAAGAAGCAAATGGAGCAATCACAAAAAGAATATTATTTAAACGAGCAAATGCAGGCTATTCAAAAAGAACTTGGTGATAAGGATGATTTTCAAGCTGAGCTTGATGGGTTGGTAAAGCAGGCGGCTTTAAAAAAGATGAGTGAGGAGGCTAGAGAAAAGTTAGCAAAGGAACTTAAAAAACTTCGCATAATGTCTCCAATGAGTGCGGAAGCTGCTGTAATTAGAAATTATATTGATTGGCTCATTGCACTTCCCTGGGGTTCTTATAACAAGGAAACTTTAGATCTTGTAAAGGCTCAAAAAATTTTAGATGAAGATCATTGGGGCTTAGAGAAGGTAAAGGAAAGAATTATTGAGCATTTAGCAGTTCAAACCCTAACAAAAGATAATGCAGGACCAATTATTTGTTTAGTAGGCCCCCCAGGAGTTGGTAAAACTTCTTTAGGAAGGTCCGTTGCAAGAGCTTTAAACAGAGAGTTTAATCGGATTTCTTTAGGGGGTGTGAGAGATGAGGCTGAAATTAGAGGGCATAGGAGAACTTATGTTGGAGCTCTTCCAGGACGAGTTATTCAAACGTTAAGAAAAGGCAAAACCAATAACCCTTTAATTTTATTAGATGAAGTTGATAAAATGAGCAACGATTTTAGAGGAGACCCGTCAGCAGCAATGCTTGAAGTACTGGACCCTAATCAGAACAGTACTTTTGCAGATCATTTTTTAGAAGTTGACTACGACTTATCAAAGGTGTTGTTTTTTACCACTGCAAACTCTCTTCACTCTATTCCTAATCCTTTATTGGATAGAATGGAGGTTATTCAGCTAGAGGGGTATATTCCAAAAGAAAAACTTGAGATTGCAAAATCCTATTTAACTCCAAAACAGGTGAAGGCTCATGGCTTGATTGATTATGGTGTTGAGTTTAGTGATCCAGCATTAATATCAATTATTGAAGAATATACACGTGAAGCAGGTGTGCGAGAGTTGGAAAGAACAATTGGAACAGTTTGTAGAAAAATTGCTAGACAGATTGTTGAGCCAGGGTTAGAGGTAAAGGGGAAAACTAAAAGTAAAAAGTCTTTTAAAATCGGACCTAAAAAAATCACGGAACTATTAGGCCCTTCAAAAGTAAGGCATGGGAAAATTGAGAAAATTCATGAAATTGGCTTAACCAGTGGAATGGCGTGGACTCAGGTTGGTGGAGATTTATTGACTGTTGAGGCTTCTGTTATTCCTGGCCGAGGGAAATTTACAATTACTGGTCAGCTTGGAGATGTGATGAAAGAATCTTGTGTAGCGGCTCTTTCTTATGTGCGCTCTCGTGGTCCGTTATTTGGTTTTGATAAAGAGTATTATGCAAACCATGATGTTCATATTCATGTTCCTGAGGGGTCTATTCCTAAGGATGGTCCATCTGCAGGGATAGCAATCACTACAAGTATTGTTTCGGCTATGATGAAGATTCCTGTTATAAGAACGGTCGCCATGACTGGAGAGGTGACCCTTCGTGGACGAGTGCTTCCAATTGGTGGGCTCAAAGCAAAAATTATTGCAGCATATCGAGGTGGAATTAAAAAGATAATTATTCCAAAAGCAAATGAGACTGATTTAGAAGACATTCCAAAAGAAGTTTTTGCAGATGTAGTAGTTATATTAGTTGATCATGTTGATCAAGTTCTTGTAAATGCACTGGAAGTTAAGAATGTTAAGGAAATTTTTAGGAATAGAGCTGAGCCAGGAACGGGCATAAAACCCCAGTATTCAGGGCATTCAAGGCAAACAGCCCATTAAAACCGCCCTTAAAACTAAATATAAGTAGAGCAAAGCCTTAGGCAGTGTTTTTTGTAAAAAATATCACCAAAGATAAAATCATTTTTTCTTGACCGTAGTTTTAAAATCTGACAGAAAGTGAAAAGCAGAAAGCTTTTATTAAATATATGGGGGACCAGTGATCACAGAAACACATGCCTTTGATGGTCTGTTAGATTTAGGAACGTTGTATTTTGAGAAGGGAGAGTTTTCAAATGCTATTCCTTACTTGCTAGAAGCTAGGGAGAGAGCTTTAGCTAATAAAAAAGCAAGAAGATACTTTAACATTTCATATATGCTATTAAGGGTTCG
Source organism: Bdellovibrionales bacterium (assembly GCA_965205365.1). Taxonomy (GTDB): domain Bacteria; phylum Bdellovibrionota; class Bdellovibrionia; order Bdellovibrionales; family UBA1609; genus JALZUR01. The sequence continues at coordinate 98,156 of CBDBGT010000005.1, read as the reverse complement.
CCTTGAAATGGGTATGGTAAAAGAGGTTGAAAGTATTAAAAATGATCTTCAAAAGTTTGTTGTTGAAGAAAATATCGAAATGTCTTCAAGATTATACTACACATTAGGTATATGTTCGTATTTAGAAAAAAAGAATGAAAGTGCTCTTACATTTTTTAATCAAGCGTTTAACGTAGCTCTTTCAGAAAGTAACAAAGAAGATATGTGTTATGCGCTTTGTGGAAAAGCTATTTGGTTTCAACAGCAAAAAGATTATGAAAAAGTATTTTCAATTATTGAAAATCTTAGGTTATTTTTTGAAAGTGTGAGTGTTCCTGAGGTTGAGGCTTCAATAGGAATATGCGAAGTTCAAATATTTGTAGAGCTTGGAAAATATGATGATGCAGTGAAAAGCTTGTGGGTGGCCTTTAATGTTGCAAAGAAATCTAAATCTGTACAGTTTATGAATGCTTATATTCTTATTCAATTTGGTGTGACATATCTTAAAATGAATAAAATTGATATGGCTGAAAATTATTTTGATTTGGCCGAGGGTTTGATCAATCCTGTTGAACATGTCAGAACTAAATCTATTTTAATGAACTGTCGTAAAGAGCTTGAAGCAAAGAAAACTCTTCACCCAGACATTAAAATTGACCTAAGAGACAATACTGTTGAAGAGGTTTCTAAAGGAAAACTTGAACTAAACAATCAATTTATTCTTTTAGAGCTTTTAGTAGAGTTTATTAAAAAGAAAGGGTCAGCTCTTACAAAAACAGACTTAGCTGAAATGTTATGGAATCAAGATTATGACCCTTCACAACATGATAACAAAATTTATGTGACCATTAGGAGGCTTAGGAAACTTTTAGAACCTAACCCAAAAAAGCCCCATTATATTTTAAGAACAAAAGATGGATATCAGTTAAATCCAGCAACAATTGTACAAATGCCTTCTTGAGGAAAAAAATTATGAAATATTATATATTATTCTTAATAGTCTTGTTCTCAACACTGACATACTCAAATCCAAAATATGACTTTAAAAATACTGACTTTGCTCCATTTCCTTTAAGTGCAGGAAGTGTTTCCTTAATTGAAGGAGTTTGGCGAGGAAAGATGATTAGTATTCACATAAAAGACTCAGGCAGAGTTTTTAATAGTAAACCTCTTTTAAAGGTTGAGGTTATGGACCACCGGTTTAATAAAACAAAAAGAGGAATAATGTATTATAGCCAGAACCCTGATCAATATAAGCTATATATATATATGGCACAAAAAAGCATTCCCATTGATTTAGGTATTTTTGTATTCTCAAGCTCTTATGCCAGTGAGTTTGGTATGAAGTGTAAATCTGGTGGAACTTTATTAAAAATTGAGTTTGAAATAGATAATGTTTTAGAAGATGTTTTACTTACAAAAGAAAAGTGTTCTTAAAATTACCTTTAAAAAAAGAAGGGTGGCAACTTTTTAAAATTTATTTAGAAAAAAATATAGATTAAAATAAGAGGCCTAGTAGAGTGTTACCTTTACAAGGTGGAGGCTTTTTGAGTATGGTATGGAAGAGAGAGAGAGAGGTTTTTTTAATTATTTTTCCTTTTTCATAGTAAAAAAAAATAGTTATTCCACAAGTCTTTATTGTGGGCCGTTAGCTCAGCTGGTAGAGCGCTACCCTTACAAGGTAGATGTCGGCGGTTCGATCCCGTCACGGCCCACCACTTTTTTTAATGCTATTTGGTGGATATTTTGATGACAAAAGTAAACCAGTGGAGCCAATAGCCCATCCTTTTGGTTTAGGAAAAGTGTAAACCATGTCTCCGGTATATTTTATAAACTATGTGTCAAGACGGGCATCACAGAGCCACTGGCTTCATATGCAACAACGCCTAGTGGTGGCTACAGATCAACATGAAGGTTATAATAAGTCTGTAAGAGAGCACTGTAAAAAAGCAAAAGTAGTATGGGATAAGTTTTATTTAATTAAAAGTTTTAATGAGGCGTTAAATGAAGAAAGAAAAGATGAATTTACAAAAGCGAGATTAAATAAAAATGATGTGATGGAGTTGATCCGAGGAAAGTATAAATAACCCGAGCTCAGACTTTTTAAATCTGGTTTAACACTCTATTTTCATGGCACGTATTGTCGGTTTAAAAGGGCGGAGACAATATGCAATTAATGCTCATAAAAGATTCACTATAAAGTTTTTTAAGACTTTGGTGTCTTGAGTGTTCAATATAAAACTCTTCCTTTAAAATTCTAAAAACAGTCTCAACAATATATCTTTTTCTCAGTAAAAGTTTATGAAAAAGTGGTGCAAACTTATTTTTCATATTTGATTTTAAATGAGTAATCAACTTAAACACCTTTAGCCATAAGTTTTTTAAAGAGTTTTTGTGAGATATACCCTTTATCTCCGCTTTCCAAACAAACCATCTGCAAGATTCTCTAAAGGCTTTGTATCATGAACGTTTCCTGGGGTCATAGTGAAGCTTAGGAACTCTCCTTTATGGGAAATAATAATATGAAACCCGAGTTCGAACTTTTTTCAGGACCTAAGTGCTGGATAAATAAAAGATCATCCCAGCCTTTTGTAAGATTTAGTTGTTTTTTACTGATCTGCAAAAAGGAGCCGGGAATGATCGAAGAGAATCAAATTATAGAAGTTTTTACTCTTGTTGACGACTTTATTTTAGGGTTAAACAAAGAACAGTCCAAACTCATACCCAGCAAAAGAAAGAGAGGTTTTCCATCTGCGTTATCTGAGTCTGAAGTCATCACCATCTGTTTATTATTCCAATTTTCCGGCTTCAGAAATTTTAAAGCTTTCTATACAGGTTATGTTCAAAAATTTCTAAAACCTTATTTCCCAAAACTCTTGTCCTACAATAGGTTTGTAGAACTTAAAAAATCTTCAGCACCTCAAATTCTTATTTTTTTACACTCACTTATGCAATCAAATATTTGCACAGGAATATCTGTTGTAGACTCCAGTCCCATTGTTGTTTGTAATAACAAAAGAATCGGTCGTCACAAAACCTTTAAAGGACTTGCAAAACGTGGGAAATCAACAATGGGCTGGTTCTTTGGTTTTAAAGTTCACATAGTAATTTCTCACAAAGGGGAGCTCTTAAGTTTTACCATAACCCCAGGAAATGTTCATGATACAAAGCCTGTAGAGGGTTTAGCTGAGAATATTTTTGGAAAATTGTTTGGAGACAAAGGATATATATCCCAAAAGCTATTTGAAAAATTGATGAGTAAAGGGGTTCAAGTCATAACAAATCTTAAATCCAATATGAAAAATAAGTTTGTTCCTCTTTTTGATAAACTACTCCTGAGGAAAAGGTACATTGTTGAAACTGCTTTTGGGATTTTAAAGGAGGAATTTCATCTTGAACACTCAAGACACCGAAGCCCAAAAAACTTTGTGGTAAATTTACTTTCGGCACTAACGGCGTACTGTTTGCGTCCAAGAAAACCCTCTATTAGACTTCAAGTACTTGAAGAAAGGCTGCTTCAGTAGGTTTAGAAAGTTCGAACTCGGGTTATGAACTTTAAAACCAAAGAGAACCAACCCATTGTTGATTTTTTACGTTTTCAAAGCCCCTTAAAGGTTTTATGGCCACTGATTTTTTTGTTGTTACAAACACTCACGGGGCTCAGAGTCTAGAATAGATATTCCTGTAATTTGATTCCATGAGTGAGTTTAGGAAAATAAAGAGTTAAGGTGTGCTGAATATTTTTAAGTTCCACAAACCTATTGTAAGACAAGAGTTTTTGGAAATAAGGTTTTAGAAATTTTTGAACATAGCCTATATAAAAAGCTTTAAAATTTCTAAAACCAGAAAACTGGAACAACAAAGAGATTGTGATGATTTCAGATTCAGATAACGGGAAAACCTCTCTTCCTTTTTCTGGGTGTGAGTTTGCGCTGTTCGTAATTTAGTCCTAAAATAAAGTTGTCAACAAGAGTAAAAATCTCTATAATTTAGTTCTCTTTGATCATTTAAAGCTCCTTTTTTCAGATCAATAAAAAAAACTACATCTTACAAAAGGCTTAAGGTGATCTTTTATTTATACTTAGATCCTTGGAAAGGTCTGAGCTCGGGTTAAATATTTATTTACAAAGAAAAACTCAAATGGAAGTAAAAAAGATAAAAAGCACTTAATAGATGCTCTAACAAAAAGCCTATGGTTATAAAGATATGCAGTATTTTGCATTAAAAACTTTACAAAAATATGGATATTTGAATTATTAAATACGCTCTTAATGATTTTAACTACTTATCCTAAGTGGCAACAAATTAAGGAAAAAGGGTTTTGGTCGTCTTTTTTTTTGACATTTGCTGAAATGATTTCATAAAAGCTTTGGAGTGGTTTTAATGTGGAGAAAAATGTGGTACTAGTCTATTTATTAAAAATAGAGAAATAACAAATAGCGAAATAAATCTAAACAAGGAGAATTATATTAAAATATTATTATGGGGATTATCACTTTTAATTTCGATACCTTCCTTTGCAGAGGATACACAATATGAATTAAGGTTGAATATAGAAAATTTTGATCAAGGCTTTGAGTTAGATCAAACTACTGATCCATGGATTTTAACGCCGGTTATTAAGCAAGACCTCCCATTGTTTCATGATTTGTCGACCCCGCCATCGGGAACTTCAAGCTTCCTAATTGCATTGAGTGAATTGGAATCAACATCAAACAACATTCTTCGCAACTGGTTGGTGAAACATGGCATTATTTATCCGAGAAAGAAGATCACTTTGAGTATAAACCCTTCGAATATAGCTAAGAAGTGCACAGGTAAAGGGGATAAGGGCGCAGCTGTAGCCGAAACTCCACTGTGGACGTTTCCCGGGGGGCACTATCTCCCGGATTATGAATATAAGACTGATAAAATCAGCGTCATCGCCTGGCGTTCGTTTCCAGTAACAGTCAGTATCAAATGCAAAGGCAAAGACAATTTTGAAACCGAAACCATTGTAGTCACAGTAGAATGAATAATGGAAAGGCTATAAGGTATAAGATTACGATTTCCTTGTAGCTTACAAAGTTTAAAGAGATCCTCGAATAAAAATTAAGCTTTTAGCTCTTTCTTTTTTAATAAAAGATTATGACAATGAATATTTATCCGCAAGGCTTTGTGCTGATATTCTCCGTAATTTTAACAGCCCCGCCTTATCTACTGGTATTGGCAAACCAGTTTTAAAAGAAGTTAAAACTAGAAAAGCAAGAGCAATAAAAAGTCTAACTAACATAACACCAGAGCATGAGGAGGAAATAAATCGGACTATAAAAGGTTTAGCAAGTTTTCGTATGAACCTTGATATAGCTAAAGCCGAGGGTCAGCAAGGGGCTCACTTAACAGATTTAGAGGCCAACTTCACTCAAAAGCACGAGGGGTTACTCCAGTATTTAGAACAACATAGAATTATGACACAGTCTGAATTAATGGAAAAAATAAGAAACCATATTCGCCAGATACAAAAAAATCACACTACTGAGAAAAGATCAGAAGATGAGGCAAAAAAGGAAGAAGAAAGGCGTAGAAAAGAACAAGAACAAAAAATTAAAGAATCAATTATTGATGGCAGTCATATGGTTTTTCACCCTATTAAGCCAGGTGAATTCATTATGGGTGATAAAGAAAACGGAATGTTTAAAAATAAAATCACAAAGCCCTTTGATATGATGGCCACTCAGACCACTCAAGTGATATGGAGAAAAGTAACAGAACTCGCTCAAAAAGAGTTTGAAGATAAATATAAAGAATTAATCTTAGACCCATCTTATTTTAAGGGAGACCTTAAGCCTGTAGAGACGGTCTCTTATGAAGATGTTGGCTTGTGGATCAGTGCTTTAAACGAATTGTCACAAATGGGGCATACTGGTCTTAAAGAAGTTATTCTAAGCCATAAACAGGGTCATACTTACAGGTTTCTCACAGAGGCTGAGTGGGATTTTGTTGTTAAAGGGCGGGGGCAGTACAATGAAGCCTACCATTTTGGTAGGAAAAAGTCTGACTTAGGAGAATTGGTTCTATTCTAAAAATTTTACAAAAATGTGGATATTTGAATTATAAATACGCTCTTAATGATTTTAACTACTTAGGTTAGTGGCAATAAATTATGGGAAGGGAGTAGCTTTTGTAAAACTTATTGCCAAGTAGAACTTATTTACAAAACCTTTAGGTTTTTTAAAATTAGACTTTTAAAGCTTTAAAAAAACCTTTATTGTGGTATTAAGACGAAATTTAGAAAGGACTTTCCTATGACAGTTTTTAAAATAACCCTAAATATATTACTATTTTCTTTTATTTGTTCTTGTGGAAAAATTAAGGAGATGAACAAAAACGCTGAAGCAGCAAAAGATAATAGCGGCCTAGCAGCTCATGCTGCTCAAGAATCTCGTGAGGAAATTGCTAATAGTCGAATGATTTCTAGGGCTTCTGGTGCTAGCGATTCTAGACGCAAAGCTTTAAACAGTATATCTAAAATGACTTCCTTTTCTGCTAAGGTTGTTGAAGCAAACAAGTTTGTTCAAGGTTTTGAATTTCAATACTGGACAGGGCAGCGCTACGATACTTTAAAATATCTTCACACACTATACACCGATGCTATGAGAGAATTTTTTGCAAGCTTAGCAGAATTAAATAATGACCATCCCATTACAAATTCAAACCTTAATGTTTTATCTTTCTGGCCCAACACTCGGGAGAAAAATAAAAACATTGCAGCCCTTGCAGTTGCAATGCATAAGGCCTCTAATGTTCAAACCCTAGTAACAGTCCCTAGAGAAGACTCTCAATCTAAACCACTTTCTATATACGAGTTGATTAAACAAGCACTTAAAAACATCAAACTAGTTGAAATGGGAACAGTTCATTATTCTGATCTACTTGAGCATGAGCAGATTGTTTATAATTACAAAAACGAAGCTCTTGCCATGATTCAAATTCGATTAAATATGTACCTAACTATGGCGCTTTTTGAGTCAACAAATGTGCAACATCTAATGAAAGAAAATCCATTTTTTAAAATTAACTCAGACACGTACTATTCAAATTTTGAAGAACTTAATCTAGGTAAACAATCTAGAATTAATACTTATTTAAGCGCTTCACTTGAAGTAAAAATGTTTTTAGATGAGCTTGGTGAAGAGGTTGTGTACAATGATGACCTTAAAAACCTTTACACTAGACTAGACCTTACACCTCTAATTTTAAAAATTGAAAATAATATTTTAGAGAAAAAATCTTTAAAGCAGGTAAGTAAATACCTAGACACTAGTTTTCATTTCTTTTAAAAAATTCTAAACCTAAAGGCTATACTAGAGTTTTAATACTCATAGCTTTTCATTAAATTAAAACTTCTTAAGTGAGCCCTCTTATTTAAGAAGTCTTTTTTTTCTCATTTTCCATGATTCTCGCCCCATAACTTACTCAAACTTAGCCCTATGAAAAAGGGGCCTTTAAAGTATGGATATTATTTGATAGGCTTCTTTTATGGAACATTATCATGAACATTCCCATTGTGCACACAATCACAATAAAAATGGTTCAGCACTTTTTGGAGCCATTGTTATAAATATTTTGCTTACCATTGTTCAAGTCGTAGGTGGAGTGTTGTCAGGAAGCATTTCTTTAATTGCAGATGCTCTTCATAATTTTAGTGATGCTGGGTCATTGATTATTGCATATTTAGCTCAAAGAATTTCAGGGCGCCCTGCGGACAAAGAAATGACCTTTGGCTATGGAAGGGCAGAAATTCTAGGTGCTTTAATAAACAGTGTTACTCTTATTCTAGTTGGTGTGTATCTTTTAATAGAGGCTAGTCAAAGACTTTTAACTCCTGAGCCCATAGACGGCTGGACGGTTATTGTTGTGGCTTTTATTGCTTTAATTGTAGATTTGTTTACTGCTTGGCTTACATATATGGGTGCTAAAGACAGTATCAACATGAGAGCAGCATTTATTCACAATTTAACTGATGCCATGGCCTCAGTGGTAGTGATTATTTCTGGAACTTTGATTTTATTATTTAAAATCTATTGGATTGATTTTGTAGCCACTATTGTTATTGCAATCTATGTAATGTGGCACTCCTGGGGATTAATAAAATCTTGTATAAAAACATTAATGCAAGCAGTTCCAGAGGATATAGACAGTACAGAGGTGAAGAAAGCACTAGTAGCTGTTTCTGGCGTAGTAGATATTCACCATGTTCATATTTGGGCCATCCATGAGAAAACAAGATCTTTAGAGGGTCATATTCAAGTTGAAACAGATAGCTTACTAGATATTGAAAAAATTAAAAAAGATTTAAGGGCTGTTTTAAATAACAGGTTTAAAATAAACCACTCTACCTTAGAATTTGAAAATAAAATTACTAATTGTAAAATTAAAAATCACTGAAGAAAATTATAAATATCAGTATAGTTCCTGCCTACCTCATCAGAATCTAAGCCATAGCCTATAACATATCTATCATCAATGGTTTTACCTGTATAATCAGGTGAAATTGGCATTTCTCTTCTTGCAGGCTTATCTAAAAGACATGCTATCTCCACAGATTTTGGATATGATAATAACAAATGATTTTTTAAGAAAGAAAGGCTTCTTCCAGCGTCAATAATCTCTTCAACAATAATAACAGTTTTTCCATTTAAATCACTATGAACATCTTTTTCAATAATAAAACTCTTGCCCTTGGATTTTACTTTAACAAAGTCAATGGTTACTGATGAGCAATCAAGATGTCTTGATAAATCAGTTAGAAAAATAATAGAACCTTTTAAGGGGCAGATTAAATGAAGGTGCTCTTTAGGATATTTTCTTTTAATATCCTGAGCTATGGTTTTTACAAGCTCCTGTATTTTATGGGCCGTTAAAAAAGGAACCATTCCCTGTTCACGTAATTTCATAGAGTCACCTCTGGCTGTCTAAGGTCAAATGTTGTTGTTTTTAAATTTTCATATATACTTAAAAGCTCTGGGTTTTTAGGCGCTACTTTTAAAGCTTTTTCACAAGCAGAGAGTGCGGCAAGAAGCTGACGATCTAGATAATATGCTTTTACAAGGCTGATGTGGATTTGAACACTAGCTTTATTAGAAGATAAGTTTTTTTCAAGCCATACTTTTAAAAGCTGAATTGAAAATTTAAACTTATTTAAAGCACACAAAATAAAAGTTTTTTTAAGAAGACTTTGTTCACTTTCTCCTACAAAACCTTCATAGATTATAATATTCTCAAACGCTTTTTCTAAATTTTTATTTTTTTCATAAAGCTTAGAAAGCTGTAGGTGTTTTAAAGCAATTTCTTGAGTTAAACTGCTCACAAAACCTTTAGCGTTTTGATTCTTAAGTAGGTTTTGCGCCTCTTTAAAAACTAAACTTGCTTGTTCATATTTACCAAGATCATTGAGAACAACACTTAAGCCTATTGAGCTATCTGTAAAACTAGGATCAATTTCTAAAGCATGTTTAAAATTGTTAATTGAAGCTTTAAACTGACCATACTCGTAGTATATTGTTCCAAGCATATGAAAAACATCAGGGACATTAATTTTTTGAACAACTAAGCTGTTTAAAAGAGGGGTAACCTTATCATAAAAACCATCTTCAAAATATTTTTTAGCAGAATTTAAAAGTGCAGTTTGTTTTTCCGTTAACTCCATGGATTAATTCGCTTTTTTTAAAAGGTCTAAGTATTTTTTAACCGCAGGCTTGTCATCAAGCCCTTTAGCGCATGCAAGAGCAGATTCAATAGCTTTTTTATTTTTCTTAAAAGAAGGAAACTCTTTAAATAAACCATTGAGTCTTTTTTGAGCACTAACGTATTTTTTTTGTTTAAGATAAAAATTAGCAATGTAGAGTTCTTTTTTTCCAAGGTTTTTAAGAAGCTCTTTTTGATACTTTAATATCTCTGGTGTGAACTTACTACGAGGAAATTTAACTAAAAGATTTCTCCATACGCTTAAAATACTAGTTGTCCCTGTAAGATCACGGTCAATTGTTTTAGGAAGAAGTTTATACATACTTAGTCCAACACGATAAAGAGCATAGTCACTATGAATTTCTTTAGGGTAAAGATCAAAATAATATTGATATTGATATTGAGCTTGAACATAGTTTGCCATATCAAAATAAACATCGGCAATTTTTAATTTTGATATTTTTGAAAATCTTGAATACGGAAACTCTTTTTCAATATCTTGAAATTCCAATAAGGCCTCTTCATAACGAGAGGATTTGGACAATTGTTCTGCATGTTTAAATGCAAGCTCAACTTTTTTAAAGCTTCCAAAAGACATCAAAGGTGTAAATAAAATACATATAAATAGCTTAAACATCATTGGCCTAGTCTAATCTTTGTTCAAAGAAGGGTCAATTTTATAACCGCGTACAATCATAAGATCATCTAGATTTGCCCACCCAGAAGGATGGTTTAAAGGCTTAAGGGAAACCCACTGAGGTAGAACTGAGACAACTTGAACACAACTTCCTTGTGGAAGAGACGATGTTTGAACAAAAGTCTGAGCATTTGGGCCCGTAAATAAAAAAGTTCCAGGGGCTGTGGTACAAGCCCATTTAGTAAGGTAAAAAGACTCTTTAGCTATATGAAGTGATGCTGATAAAATAAGAAAAAAAGTAAAACCAAGAGTCCTAAGGCGTAGTTGAGGGTTTTTCTTGTAAGAGGACGCCTCATTGAAGTGAAGCCTTGCCAAAGAGTAAAAGAATAGTAAAGTGGCAATAATTAAGAAAATATAAGAAAGCCATGGGGGAACTATATCAAAAGCATACACAAAGAAAGAAATTTCTTCCCTTATTTCTACGCCAAGATTCTTAGAAAGGGCCTTCTTAATTTTTGCGTTAAGCTTTTGAGAGAATGAATTTAAAGGATTTAAAAAAAGACTTTGTTCAATATAGCCTTTTGCAAGACCCAAATTATTACTGTTAAATTTTTCAAGAGCTGTATTGTATAGTGAAATTGAATGGACTATTTTTTGTGCAGACTTAGTTTCCTTTTCTGTGGCCAAAGCTGCCTTAGGTGGTAAATAAAGTAGGATAATGATAAGAGTTTTAAAAACCATACTCAAATATGATACATAAAAGAACACCGGTATAAAAGTAATAGGAGAAAATGATGCCAATAAAAACGCAAGTTAAAAGTCTAGTTGAAATATATTTAAAAAGTTGTGCTCATTTACAAAAAGTAAAGCCTTGTGACCTTAATGGGTCTAAAAACTTAGAGCCACAGGCAGAAGCCTTAAACAAATACAGAGGAAGACCTCTTTTCTTTAACTATGTGGGCTCTGGTAAAGGGAAGGGACCCTATGTTGAACTCGAAGATGGAAGCGTTAAAATTGATTTGATTAACGGAGTTGGAATCCATATTTTAGGTCACTCTCACCCTTGTATTTTAGAATCAACAGTTGAAGCCTCACTTTGTGACACAGTTATGCAAGGCAACCTACAACCTAATAAAGAATATATTAAGCTTTTAGAAAAGCTTGTTGACCTAGGGTCTCGCTCATCAAAATTAAACTATGCCTGGCTTTGCCCATCAGGCTCCATGGCAAATGAAAATGGACTTAAAATATGCCGCCAGAAAAAAAACGGTGCAAGAATGGTTATTGCCATGGAAGGTTGTTTTGCAGGTAGAACAACTATAATGGCAGAAATTACAGATAATGATAATTATAAACAAGGGCTTCCAAAATATAATGAAATTTTAAGAGTTCCTTTTTACAACTCAAGTGACCCCTTATCTTCTGAAAAATCTCTTAAGATATTTAAAAATCATGTTCAAAACCATAGGGGTGACATTTCATGTTTTATGTTTGAGCCCATGCAAGGAGAGGGAGGTTATAAAGTAGCCCCAAGAGAATTTTTTGTGCCCATACTAGATATTTGTAAAAAAGAAGGCATTCCAATATTTTTAGATGAAGTTCAAACTTTTTGTAGAACTGGGGAGTTTTTCGCTTTTCAAACCCTTGATTTAGGAAACTATGTGGATGTTGTATCAGTTGCAAAAGCCTTACAAACAGGAGCAACTCTTTATACCAAGGAGTTTAACCCTAAGTTAGGCTTAATTGCAGGAACTTTTTCAGGGTCAACAGCTTCTTTAGCAGCAGGGCGTAGAATTTTAGACACATTAGATAGTGGCTATATAGGCAATAAAGGAAAAATTCAAACCATTCATAAAAACTTTACAAGTATGCTAAAAGATTTAGGAGAGACGACGTGTAAAAACCTTATAAATAATGTTGAAGGTATGGGCCTAATGATAGCCTTCACTCCCTTTAGTGGGGAAAAAGATAAAGTGCTAGGGTTTGTTAAAAAACTTTTTAACAACGGTGTTATCTGCTTTGGTTGTGGAAAAAACCCATATAGAGTACGTTTTTTACTACCGGCTATACTTGAAAATGAACACATTAAAGAAATTAAAGAAATTATAGAAAAAACCCTTTTGGAATCAAAGTAAGCTTTATGTTTAACAAGGTTAATGTACTTGATATTAGTCAAAAAATACTAGGCTCAGAGTCAAGTGAGAGATCAGGTACAGTTTTATTTGGAAAGACATTAAATAATGTTTTTCCAAAGTTAAAATGGCAAAGCTTGCCTGTTCACGGTGAAACAACAACGTACTATGTTGAAACCAATCCTAGAAAAAAAGAAATTGATCTAGTTTGCTATGTTAACGCTGATACTAGAAACCCTAGTCAATTGTCTCTTTGGTCAGAAACAAATTTTGATCCTTTATTGATTACTGTAAAAAATGGACGCATATATGGCTTAGGTGCAGCCCATGAAAAAATATCATTGGTTTCACAGGTGCTGGCCATGGAATCTGTTCTTAAAGACGGTGGCTTTAAAGATAAGAATATCCTAGTTGCTGTTGGTTATGGTAGAGAGAACAAAATGCGTGGAGCAAGGCGACTTCTTTCTGAAATTTTAGTAAATCGATTGGTTCATAGGGTTTGTGTTGCTTACCCAACAGAAAATAAAATTTTATATGGAAATGCAGGAAGGTTAAAAATAAAAGTTTTTTTTCCTTTTTCAAATAAAGAAAAAGAACTTAGAAAAAAACATGATTTGAGAGAAAATATATCTTCTCAGAGTAAGGTTTATAGATATATTGGTGGTGAAGAGTTGGTAAACAATACAATATTTCAAATGATAAAATCCTGTAAATACCTGCCAAAGGGAACCTTAATACTTGATCTTGATGGAGGTCTAGAAACTACAAAAGAACCTGAAACAACTTATTTTGAAATAGATTCCCTACCTCCATTTAAAAATTCAATGATTTCAAAATTTGAAAACTTTAGTGAAAAGCTTATTAAATTGGACCATGATTTAAGAGAAAAATTCAAAAATTCAAAATTAAAAAGAGCCATCCACATTGGACAGTGTTTTGACTCTAAAGAAGGTGTGACTTTCTTTGGGTTTAATCTAATTCCTGCCCACACTAGCCCCAAAGCTTTAGACACTTGGTTTAAAGAATTTGAAAATATAGTCAGATCTGTTGGAGGAGAAGTTGTGATAATAGATGCACAAACACCTTATGTAAATGAGAATAGGACAAAAAATAAAGACCCCTATTGTTTAAATGCTACTGAAGCAAGTCTGTTTTCTAAAGTTTGTGATGATATTATTATTTTAGGAGCAGGAGAGGAGAGTTTAGCTAAAAAACCAAATGAATCCATCTTAATAGATGCGTTAATTGACTCTTGTCACTCTTATAGAAAGCTTTTTAAAGAAGTGAGTGAAGGATAAAAATGAGTATATTTTTAAGACAATCTCGAATAAGTGATTTAGCGGATTTATATAATCTAGCAAGTCAATTTACACTACTGAATTTGCCAGCTAATAAGACAAGGCTTAAAAAAATTTTACAAATTAGTGAGCAGTCTTTTAAACACAAACTTTCTTTAAATGAAAGTGAATTTCTCTTTGTGGCAGAAGACGGTGACATTGGTAAAGTCATTGGAGCTTCTAAAATAGTTTCTAAACATGGAACTAAAGATAACCCTCATATTTTTTATAAAATCCAGGAGAAAGAAAAATTTAGCCAAGAATTGGGACTAAGGCTCACCCATGAGACATTAAACTTTAAAGAAGACTATGACGGCCCTACTGAATTAGGAGGTTTAATTGTTGATGAAAACTATCGAAAAAGACCTGAAAAAATTGGTAAAATCATAAGTCTTGTTCGCTTTATGTTTATTGCTGCCTATGAAAAGATGTTTCAAGAAGAGTTGCACTGTGAGCTAGCCCCTCCTCTAACAATTCATGGAAAAAGTGAGTTCTGGGAGGCACTAGGAAAACGCTTTACAAATTTACCCTATGAAGAGGCCAATCGCTTAAGTCATAAAAATAAGGAATTTATTAAAAATTTATTTCCAGAGAATAAAATCTACATAACTCTTTTAGAATTAAAAGCTAAGGCGGTTATTGGTAAGGTTAGTGAAGCTACCAAACCTGCAAAAGCTCTCATGGAAAAACTTGGGTTTACCTATAAAAATGAAATAGACCCCTTTGATGGCGGTCCACACTTTGGTGTAAAAACAAAGCTTGCTAAGCCCATCCAGGCTTTTAAAAAATTAAAACTTAAAATTAAAGAAAAACCTTTAACTCCAAGTAAAATGTATTTACTTGGAGGCACATCATCTAAAGAATTTAGAGCAATATTATGTTTTTTAAAAGTTTCAGGAGATCAGGTTTTCATAAGCAAAGAGCAAAATAAACTGTTAGAGTTTGTATCTAATCAAGAAGTGTTTATACTGCCAGTAGACTATTAAAGGGGAATTTATGTATTTAGGTGATTATATTAATGGATCATTTGATTGTTTTGAAGATAAAAATGAGTCTTTTAAAGTAATCAGCCCTTCAGACCATGGAGATCTAATAGGCACTATAGATGCAAAATTTTTAAACGCAGATAAAGCAATAGAGTCAGCATCTAAAGCTTTTAAAACATGGTCAGAATTAGATTTAAGTAAACGAGTGGTGTACTTAAATAGATTAGCTAAAATTTTTGATTCCAAAAGAGACGATTTTGCTAAAATTATTAGTAGAGAAACAGGTAAGCCCTTATGGGAATCAAGGGCTGAAGCAAGTGCTCTTTCTGGAAAAATCAATATAACCACTGAGCACTCAATAAAACTTGTTAAGGAAGAAAAAATTAAAAACGCCTTACCTAAAGTGGATGGTGTTATTCGCTACAAAGCTAAGGGTGTTATGGCTGTTATTGGACCATTTAATTTTCCTGCTCATTTGCCTAATGGACATATAGCTCCAGCACTGTTAACAGGGAATACAGTTGTATTTAAGCCCTCTGACAAAACACCCTTTACAGGACAATTAATGGCTGAATGCTATGAACAAGCAAATTTTCCAAAAGGAGTGTTTAATTTAGTCCAAGGAAAAGCTGAAATGGGAAAAAGACTGGCCTCTCATACAAATGTAGATGGTGTGTTGTTTACAGGTTCATATGATGTTGGACTTAAAATCAAGCAAGACACAATTACACATTATTGGAAAACCTTAGCCTTAGAAATGGGTGGTAAGAACACGTCTATAGTTTGGCAAGACGCTCAGCTTGATAAAGCTGTATTTGAATCTTTAATGGGTGGTTTTTTATCTGCGGGACAAAGATGCTCTTGCACAAGTATTCTCTTTGTTCATGAGAATATATACGATGATTTTTTACATAAATTTTATGAAGCTGCTAAAAAAATCAAAATAGGCCACTGGGAAGAAGAAGACGTGTTTATGGGACCACTTATAAGTAACGAATCTGTTGAAAAATATATTACCTTTCAGCAAATTGCTGTAAGAGAGGGAGCTGAGTGCATAATGCGGGGAAAACGCTTAGAAATGAAAACCCCTGGAAACTATGTTAGTCCAAGTATTCATACAATGAAAAACTATAATTCAGATTCAATATACTTAACACAAGAAATTTTTGGACCTAATGTTGCCATTATAAAAATAAATGATTTAAACCACACCTTAGCTTGTATCAACTCTTCTCACTTTGGTTTAGTGTGTTCTATTTTCACAAAAAGTAAGGCTTTATATGAAAAAGCATATAAAACTTTAAATGTTGGACTTCTTAACTGGAACAGAACAACAAATGGTGCAAGCTCAAGACTTCCTTTTGGAGGAACAAAGAAATCTGGAAACCATCGTCCATCAGCTCATCATGCCGTTTACTACTGCACAAGTCCAATGGCCTCATTAGAAGACCACACTGATTACAATAAAATAGTGCTACCGCCGGGAATGAGTTTATGAAAAAACCTCTGGTATTTACAATCCTTTGTGTAGGCCTGCTGTTGACTGGAACAGCCCTGCTGTATCAAAGTAACCTGTCTTATTCAATTTCTAAAAATATAAAGATAACTGTTCACGATGGTGAAGGTTTTTATGCAGTAATTCAAGAACTTATAAAAAAAGAACCTAAGATTTCCCTTCAAGCTTTAAAAATTTACCTTAAATTAAATAAACTTGAAAAAGCATTAAAAACTGGAGAATATTTTTTTAAACAAGGAACAAGCTTAAAAAGAGTGATCCAAGATTTTGCCACAGGCAACGTGGTAAAATATAAAGTCTCCATTCCAGAAGGCTACAATATGTTTGAAATAGCAGGGCTTTTGAAAAAAAAAGGAATTATTTCTTCAAAAAAGAAATTTCTAGAGTTTGTCAGCTCTCCCAAGGAAGCTTCTAAGCATTTAGGATACAATGTTCAAAGCTTTGAAGGGTATTTATTTCCAGCAACCTATGAGTTTTCTAAAAATACAAACGAACCCTTAGTCGTTAAATCCTTAGTTACAGCATATCAGAATAACTTTCAACTTTTAATAAAGAACTTATCTTTACCAAAAGGCTTTAATCAGCACCAATTAACAATACTTGCAAGTATTATTGAAAAAGAAACAGGTGCCTCTTATGAAAGACCTATAATTGCATCTGTTTTTTTAAATAGATTAAAAAAACAGATGCGTCTTCAAAGTGACCCAACAACAATATATGGGGAATGGATAGAAACAGGTGAAAGATTATTTAATATCAGGCAAAAGCATTTGTTAAAAAAAAATAAATACAACACATATGCAATAAAGGGACTGCCTTTAGGACCAATATCTAATCCAGGCTACGAGGCTATGAAGGCAGTTTGTGCACCTAAAAAAACAAATTATTTATACTTTGTAAGCAAAAATGATGGCACCCATTATTTTTCAAAAACTTATAAAGAACACACTAAAGCAGTAAAAAAATTCCAGCTTTCTAGACGTGCAAGAGCTGGAAAGTCTTGGAGAGATTTAAATAAAAAAATAAGAACTAACTAAATTAAACTACGTTAAAAATAATTCTAAAATTATTTATTCAATGGAAATATTTAAAACATCTAAAGTTTTTTTAATTTGAGTAATTTTTTTTCTTAAATTTCTATTCTCAGATTTAAGCTCTTTTATTTTGAGCATTTTAACACTTATTTGTTTCTAAAAACATTTTATAAAGCTTTTGAAAAGCACTCACAAGTGAAGCTATAAGGTTTGAGTAAGCCATACGTAAAAACCCGGTATTCTTATTTGATGAAACAACCTCATCAAAGAAAGGTTTAACATCTTGTGCTATAAATCCAGTTTGCCTTTTAGTTTACCTATAAATTTAATCACAAATCCCATTTTTCTATTAGATTATCTAGATATGTTTCTTGAAGAACTTTTTCCTGAGCACTTGCAAAATTTAATTCCTTTGGCTCTACACCTGGAATTTTTCTAAAATCTTTCTTCCAATCTGTACCACCCAAAGGCTCCCAAACTTCAGATATTGTATGAAGAGCTAAGGAGCTTTTTAACTCAGAAGCATATAAAGGTTCTCCACCTATTTGAATAAAAAATTGATAGGAAATATATTTCCTATGCTCAATCCAAGCTGAAGTATGAAAAACTCCCTCTTGTTTTAAATTCATCTCTATATAGCGAATATCACTTCCAATAATAAGCTTTAAACACAAAATCTGTTTGTCTTTTAGCTCAACTCCTATTAATTCAAATTGAGTTTGAACATTTGCACCCTGACTAACTGTTGAGTCATGAAATAATGGATTGGATTTCATGATATTAAATCCTCTGCTAAAGCTTTATAGGATTTTGCAGCCTTTGAACGAGGAGCATAGCTAGCAACTGGAAGGTGGTTATGATGAGCTTCTTCAACTACAATATTATCTGGAATATAGTCTTTAAAAACCTTAAGCCCATAACGGTCCTCTACCTCTTGAATCACTGATTTAATAACACGTCTATTTTTAAATCTAGTTATTAAAATACCTTTAATATTAACCTTGTGCCCGAGTCCTGCCCTAATATTTCTAAGAGTGCCTAGAATCAATTCAATACCTTTTAATGAAAAGTACTCAGGACAAATGGGAATAAGAATATCATCTGATGCCATCAATGCGTTAACTGTTAAAAGCCCCAGTGTTGGTGAACAGTCTATAATAATTTCTTCATAAAGTGTTTTTACAGGAACCAAGCTTCTTTTTAAAAACTTTTCTCTTCCAAACTGAGCCGCCAACTGAATATCAATTCCACTTAGTAAAATTTCACCAGGTATGACATCGCACTCAAAATTCTTCGAATACTGAATGATTTGTTCAACTCCTACTTTCCCACTTACTAAATCAAATGATGTATAATCAAACTCTTTATCACCAAAAACAGCTTTTGTTGCTGATGCTTGAGGGTCTAAGTCTATTAGCAATACTTTTTTACCACTTTTAGCCCAAATATGTGCCACATTTACAGCTGTGGTTGTTTTTGCCACTCCACCTTTTTGGTTAATAATTGATATTACAGACAAAACACCCTCCACAGATTTGTTATAGTCTCTAAAGTTCTTCAAAAGCCGTCAATGACTTATACAAAGATTTAAACTAAAAACTCTCTTACAATTATCTCATTTTAAGACGTTTAGTTTAAATGCTAAACCTTAGGTCTAGTTTTACCGAAGTTAAAATAATAAAGCACATTATAAACAGGGAGGAACATGATTAAGTACATACCAAATGATATAGCAAAAGGTCTTCACTGGTATATTCAGATTAAAACCCGTGAAAGTGGTCCATATAGCTACCTAGAAGTCCTTAGCATGCTAGAAAATCAAGATATTGAAGACAGTCATTTCATCACTTACCGCAGCTTAGGAGCTTGGCACCAAGTTTCAAATTTTGAAAACTTCACTCCAGAAAACATTAAAGATATATTTTCTAAAAATAATATTACCTCAGACACTAGTACTGATATTCCTTTTAGAAAGTCTCTACGAGTCCCACTTTCTTCTCAAGTGCTCACGATTCTTGGAGATTACACATTTAAAAGTACATGTATTGATTTAAGCACTGGTGGATGTTTAATTAAGCTTCCTAGAGGAAAAATTAAGCCTGACTCAAAAATTAAAATACACTTTTATACCAATGATGAAATAAAGCTGAGTGCTTTTAATATCTTAGGAGAAGCTGTTCGAATACTTTCTGCAGAAAAATTAAAAGAAGGCTCCTCATATTATGATCTTATTGGAGTAAAATTTAAAATTTTAAGTAATTCTGATAAAGAGACTTTAAGAAATAAAATTCGTGAAATTGTATTTAAAACACAAGCAGATGCTACAATTGATCGAGTTTTAAAAAGACAGTTTGCACTAAGTGCTGCTTAAAATTATTTTAATTTTAACTTAAGCTCCTTTATCACAAAAGGAGCTCCGAATAATATAGCTAACATATTCGGGTACACCATTAAACCAAACCCTAGGTCAATAAAATTAACAACATCGCTTATTGTACCAACAGCTCCTAAAAATAACATCATGGAAAATACGGCAATAAATACTTTATTATTTAAAAATCTGTTTTTCTTAAATAAATAAGCCCAACATTTTTCATTATAATTTGCCATCCCAATCATTGTTGAAAAACTAAAAAAGAAAATTGAAAGACCTAGTATAAAAACTCCAAAATTTCCAAGGTTATTTTCAAACGCTCTGGTTGTAAGAAGAACTCCTTGGATATTTCCATCTAATGTTGTTAAATCAATGGACATTAAAATAACTAACGCTGTCATAGTACAAACAACTATAGTGTCAATAAAAGGCCCCAACATTGCCACCAGTCCCTCACTTACAGGTTCTGACGTCTTAGCATTTCCATGGGCCATGGGCGCTGTACCTGCCCCCGCCTCATTAGAAAAAAGCCCTCTTTTAATACCAATTTGAAAAACATGAACAATTGCATAACCCCCTGCACCACCTCCAACAGCACTAAGTGAAAAAGCTTGTGTAAAAATCAACATAAAAGTTTCTGGAACCTTTGTAATATTAATCCCTATAATCATTAAGCATGCGCCTACATAAAGAACACACATTATTGGAACCACTGCTGATGTGATTTGAGCTATTCTCCTTAAGCCTCCTAATAAAACAATTCCAGTGGCCATTGCCATAACCACGCCTGTGACCCAATTAGGAACCCCTACTTCTAAATTTAAATACCCTGCAAGTTGATTTGTCTGGAACATAGCCTGAGTACCAATAAGTCCAACTACAGCAAAAAATATACCTAGATACACCCCTAAGGAGCCTTTAAATATTTTAGGAATGTAATACATTGGACCGCCTTGAACCTGACCACTAGCATCCACACCTCTAAACAATAATGACAACGTGCTTTCAAAAAACTTTGTGTTCATTCCAATAAAACCTGAAACCCACATCCAAAAAAGACTTCCCGGCCCTCCTTGAGAGATGGCAACTGCTACACCTGCAATATTCCCTAACCCTATAGTTGAAGCAAGGGCATTAGACAAAGCCTTAAAGTGTGACAGCTGTCCTTTAGCACTCTTACTCTGTCCAAAATCTGAAAATCCAAATAAAAGCCTAATTCCTAAACTAAAATGAGCCAGTGCTTTTCCTTGAGATAAAAAAAATAAATAAACTCCACCTAAAAGCAATAAGGCTATAAGAACTGGCCCCCAAACTAAATCAACTAAATAAACTAAAACTTCACTCACTTCTACTCCCAAGACCCTTGCCTTAGCTTTAACTGCCTGTTACTACAACACATATGAAAACAATTGTATTCACAGGGGGGCCCAGCGCTGGAAAAACTTCTATTATAAATAGATTAAAAAAAACACTCCTAAATGATCCTACTATATTTTTTGCTCCTGAAGTAGCTTCCTTGCTTCTTAGCAATGGGTTTCCTAGGTGCTCTGATTCTAAAAATCTAATTTTTCAACAAAAAGCCATCTTTAACACTCAAATAGAAATGGAGGCAGTCTTAAGAAAAGAAAAAAAATTTAAAGTATGTTTTTTTGATCGCGGTCTTATGGATGCGTTAGCCTATATTAAAAACCCCTCTGAAATTTGTAAAAATACACCTTCTGTCCTTAATCACTATGATCAAATCTTTCATCTAGAAGTTGCTCCTCCTTTTAAATATACACGGGAGAGCAACCAAGTAAGAACAGAGTCCTATGAAGAAGCCTTAGAATTAGAAACTCGACTTAAAAACCTTTGGAGTTCTCATTATAATTACACGTTTATTAACGCTGAAGATACTTTTGATGAAAAATTTAATTTTATCTACAACAATCACTTAAAAACCTTGTTTTCTTAAAAAAACTCATCGCCTTTATTTTTTATACATCTTTAAATATCTTTATTCAAAGATTCATAAATTTTGTTTTTTCACAAAAAATGTCACATACTATTTTTCTCTTTAGATATCCATAATAGACTGCTCTCACTGACTTTTTTTCAAATAAAGCAAAACAGTTGTTTTAAGTATTAGACAAGTTCAATTTTTCAAATACCTGTAAATTCGATGTAAAAATGGCATAGAAATAGCACATAGCAATCAAAGTGGAGGTTTATAATGAAATTTATTACGCTTATTTTAACAATCTTTTTTTCAGTTTTGTCATTTGCAACTGAAGATAAAAAAACAGATGCAATAGTAAAGTATGTTATAGGAAAGAGTGCTGATTCCAGCTATCAAAACTATACTAAGCTATACCAAGAAGTTATACGACTTTTCTAAATGCATTCAAGAAACAGATTTTTGGGCTGCTGAGGTACAATATGGTTTTGATAGATTGAATTATGGAACAGCAAATGGAGTATATCGGTATTGCCTTGAAGAAACAGCCATAAAGAATAGTTGGGTTCACCGTTATCTAGAAGGGTGTGATCCATGCCAACAAGCCTAAAGTCCTGAAAAAGATAAACAAGCTCCCTCCACACAATTAAAATTTGGTTACTAAATAAACTAAATTGTCGGAGGATTAAATGGAGCTATTTGAAAAGTTAATCGTAAAATCACTAGGTCTTCAAGGTGTAAAATTAGAAAACTGGGAGGCTTGTGATAAAGAGTTAAAACTAGTCCTTTACGCAAAACAAGATCGTGAAAATGTAGGCTGTAATCAATGTGGCTGCCAAATATCTCATGTCCATGAGTGGAAGCTTCGAAAAATTAAAGCTTCTCCAATAGGCTCATATGAAGAGGTGTGGATTTACTTAAAACAGCTTCGAGGGCACTGCTTAATGTGTGATGATAAAGTCAGATCAGCTGGTGTTGATTTTACTCACCCTAATTTTGAAAACTTAACTTACTCACTTGTAGAAAAAGCAGGACGTCTTTGTGAAGAGATGACTTGTGAGTCAGTTGCTAGAATTTTAAGAATGAACCCCAAGACTGTGTGGAATTTGGATCAGTACCGGATGAAGCAAATAAAACCTCTTTTAAGCTATGCTGAAAGAAAGTTAGATTTAGAGCAGATGTCATCTGATGAGGTGCACTTTAGAACTATTTTTGGAAAGAAGTCTTGTGACAAGAATACGATTAAGTTCATCACAAATTTAGTCTGTACGAAGATGAGAAAGGTGCTCTCAAATGCAATGGGCAGAAAGGGTTCAAGCTTACTTAATTGTTTAAAGGTATTAACAAAAGAGCAGCTAGATAAGATCAAGTTTTTTGCAGTTGATATGCATGATGCTTTTATTGAGGCTGTGATAGGTAAATGTGAGAATGCTAAGGTCTGTGTTGATAGGTTCCATGTTGCAGAAGGGCTAAATAATTTTTTTGATGATGTGAGAAAATTTGAGTTTAAAAAAGCTAAAGAAAATGAAGATAAGTTTTTAATGGATGTGCTAGCACCTCATAAAAGATATATTTTAGTGGAGCGTGAGAAGAATTTATCTAAAGGAGATTTTACTAAATTAGAGAGGCTTTTAGATGTGAATAAGAACATTTTTAAAGCTTCAGTTTTAGTTGAGCACTTCCATAAAGTTTTAGATCAAAAGAATGTAAAAGACTTTAGAAAAGCTCTGGTTCTTTGGTACCGATATGCAAGAGAGTCAAAATTAAAGCCCTTTTTGAAATTTGCAAAAACCTTAAGAAAGTACAGAGGTTACATTGAAGGATATATTATGTCTGGGCTCACAACAGCAGTAAGTGAAGGCTTAAACAACAAGATTAAAGTGCTTAGAAGGATGGGCTATGGTTACACAAACCCAGAGTCATTTATGCACAAAATACTGCAGCGATGTGGACTTTTAAACTCAAATTACATCAATACTTCAAGTTGGTACTGGCCACCTCAAATGAGATTGGCACAAACTACACCCTTCTAGATAACGGAGAGGCGAATAGTTGTATTGGCAGAAGCATTATGGATACCTCTTTAAGCGCTAGATATAATCTAAGGGTATTGGAAAAACCTAGTGACCTTGATATCTCTGGTCATGGTGCAGCTTCACAAGAAGTAATTTTTATAGGGGGTGCTCCAAAAAAAGAAGGGGGCACTTTAGGCTTCTTTGAATCTGGTGGAATGAGAGTTGTTACTTACGGACATTCAAAATTTTTCTATTTATTAGACGCAGCTGTTAGTTGTACTGATGACCATTTTGGAGGTTGCCGTTTCTCTCCAGGCTTACCTCGATCTTGTCTTTCTGAGTATAAAGTAGAGAAAAGTCAGTAAAATAGACTCTCTTCAAACTCGTACAAAAAACAACAACCTCCCATAGGAAAAAGTGTCCTATTTCTTTGGGGAAGTCCACTTTAACTGGAGGCTTAGAATGGGGCTGATGAACTGACTTTTACCCACAAATATTTGGTCTAGTCTAGTAAATTTTTGGATCTAAATACCCTAGACTTTAGGTTTAACAATTTAACCTAAGGCATATTAGTGGATATCTCATCAGAATTTAAAAATGCACAGCTAGGAGACAAGAGACTTAACTCTCGACTAGAGACTCTAGCAAGAACTTTCGAAAAAAATCATGGTCAATCTATAAACTTCTCCTGCCAAGATTGGAAGTCTTCAAAGGCTGCTTATAGATTTTTTGATAATGATCGCTTTGATGAGACTGATATAATTAAACCACATATCTCACAAACATTTCAAAGAATGGAAGCTATTAATGATAAAGAAAAGGTTTTAATTTCTCATGATTCAAGTGAGGTAGTTCTTCCAGGAACAAAACTTATCCAAGGTGGCGGTTTTATAGGTTCCTTTAAACACCCAGCTAGCGGCAAAGAGCTGACAACAAAAGGCATGATGATGCATTCGGAAAATTTTTGGATAGTTGGGACCTGAAGGGAAATTTAATTCAGTTAAACCACATTCTTCATAACAACTACTTTTTCACTTGGCAAACAATTTAAATACACCACATTCTCTCGCTCCCAATTCCTAATTCCTCTGCCACTCCAGCGCTCTGGCTTTAACCTTCTTGCTGCTTCATAAACTTCCTTACGCTTTTCTAATATCTCTTTATCTTTTCCTAAATGACGCTCTGATGGCGTCACAAACTTTATTCCACTGTGACGATGCTCTTCATTGTACCAATTAACAAAACTATCAACCCAGTCTCTTGCATCACCTATGCTTTTAAAAAACTCTGGATAATCCGGCACATACTTTAACGTCTTAAATAAACTTTCTGAATAGGCATTGTCATTACTTACACTCGGCCTACTAAATGAACTTGAAACTCCCAACCAATCAAGTGTTGCTAGCATCGTTGCTCCCTTCATTGAGCCGCCATTATCTGAATGTAATACTAGCTCATTTCTTTTTATTTTTTCTCTCTCACAAATCTTTTTAATTAACTCTGATGATAAATCCATACTTTCTCTAACGTGTACTTTATAACCTACAATCTTTCTACTAAACACATCCATAAACATATATAAATAATAAAACCGACCCCGCACCGAAGTTTTTAAATAAGTAATATCCCAAGAATAAACTTGATTCACTTCCGTTGCAGTCATTCCTTTTGGCTTTTGTTTAGTTTTTGGTTTTGTTCTTCCTCTATGAACTAAAAGTTTATTCTCTTTTAAAACTTTATAAAAACTTGATTCACTTGCTAAATAAACTCCATCATCTGCAAGTTTTGAAACTATCACATGAGGAGAGTCATCAACATACTTTTTTAAAGTACAGGTGTTAATGATCTCATCTTTTTCTTTATCACTTAATTTATTTTTTGGAGGCGATAAGGGTCCTTTTCTTTTATCAGTTAAAGAAAGTTTCCAGCGGTTGAAAGTTTTAATATCAATTTCTAAATCGCTGCAGGCAAGTTTAAGTCTACAGCCATTTTTAGAAGAGGTGTTAATTAATTCAAGACAAACTTCTTTGTCATCAGGACTTAATCTTCGTCCTCTTTGACCCCCCAGATCTCGTGGCTTTTTTTTAACAAGATGATTCTAGCAGACTGTTCAGCTAGAGCTTTTTCAGCTCGATTTAAAGATCTTTCTAAGTTTATTTTATCTTTCCTTAAAGTTTTAATTTCAGGATCAAGTGAAGGTCTTCCAACAGGATTTTGTCCAAGTAATTCTTTTTCAAAATTAATAAGGTCTGAAGAGTTAAGTCCATTTTCTCTAAGAAATTTTCCAAGTTCGTTTTCATTTAAAGATTGAGTTTTTTTAATAAAGTTAAGTTTGTCTTCAAGAGAGAGTTTTTTATTGCTGTTGCTGTGGGTCATAGAATTTAAATTAGCATATTTTTTCTTCCATCCATAGAGGGTTGAAGAGGCAATGTTAAGTTTACTAGCGGTGTAAGTGAGTCCTTTTTTGTCAGCGAGTAATTTTTTCACAGCGTTGAGTTTAAAGTTTTCATTATAAGTTTTATTGAGGTTATTGTTTTTCATGTGTTTTCCTTTTTAAGCCCCTGATATTGTTTAAATAAAGTGGATTTCAAAAGTTAAACTGAATTTTAAATAATTAATTTTTCTCTCAGGTCCCAACTATCCAAAAACCGGGGGCATTCCTCCTTAGCCCTTTCTAGTACTGGAGTACCATTGGGATTAGTGGCACAAAAAGTCTGGACAAGGGATATTAAAAATAAACGAACGATTAGAAATGCCGGTAAAAACTTTTCACGCGTCCCTGTGGAAGAAAAAGAAAGTTTTAAGTGGATTGAAGGCGTTAACAGCGTAGCTGCTGAATTTCCACCAGAACGGTTAGTTCATCTCTGTGACAGGGATGCTGACATGTATGAATTATTTTTCAATTGCATTAGTTTAAGTACTAATTTTGTAATTAGAGCAGTTCATCAAAGGTCGACGGTGAGAGGAAAGGTAAAAGTTTTTGATCGCGTTTCAAGAACAGCTCCATGTGGAGAATATAAGTTACATTTGCCAAAAACTCATAAAAGAAAATCCAGAATCACAAAAATAAAAGTTCGATACTATAAAGTAAAGATTTTGCCACCAATAGATAAGAGAAAAGAATACCCTCCAATTGAATTATACGTTGTTTCAGCAAAAGAGCATAGCTCGATGACCGATAGAGTGGATTGGAAACTCTTAACTAACCTGCCTGTTGATTGTTTTGAGGAAGCTTTGGAAAAAATTAACTGGTATAAAGAAAGATGGAATATTGAAGTTTTTTTTAAAACATTAAAATCAGGATTTAGCATTGAGAGAAGTCGGCTACAGCATATTGATAGATTAAAAAAATTTGTAAGCTTCACAAGTGTATTAGCATGGAAAGTATTTTGGCTATCAAAAGTTTCAAGAGAAGCCCCCAATAGTAAGTCTGACCTTTGCTTTACAAAAGAACAGCGAGCCATACTTATAAAATTTGAAAGAAATGCAGGACGGTTAAAATTGAAAATGAGGAGCAATAGTAATGATTTTGTTATTGCCTTTGCTCGGCTCGGTGGCTATTTGGCGAGAAATTCTGATCCACCACCAGGCCCACTGGTGCTTTGGAGGGCCATGGCGAGGCTTAGTGATATTCAGATTGGAGTGACTATGTAATTTGTGGGTAAAAGTCAGGGCTGATGAAGCGCTTACAACATAAAAGCAGAGTGCACCTATAATTAATAGGCGCATATACACTCCTTATTTAAAAATTGTTATTTTACGAGATTAGCTAAGTATTTTTTTTAGATTTTTGAGTTGCTCTTCTTTACTTGACTTGTAGGTCATTTTGACCTACAATAAGGAGGAAATTAAGGTGAAAATAAAGATTACATACAGTCACCTTTTTGAAAAACAGATAGAAAAAATGCCTCTACGCATAAAAAAAAGGGTCAGAGGTTGGATATTTGCAGTAACCGAAGAGGGTATAAGTAAGGCAATGAAACTTAGAACCTATGGGGATGAAGCCCTGAAAGGCAAAAGAAAGGGGCAAAGGTCAATTAGGCTCAATAAGGCTTATCGTCTTATTTATGAGGCTATAGACCAAAATGTCCATATTCATATTTTGGAGGTAAATAAACATGAATATTAATAGATTATTAAAAAAGTGGGAAAAAGAATTAGGCCCAATGACCTTTGGAGATACTCTAAAAAACTTTAGGGAGTGCGATGAGATAAGTTTAGAGAAATATGCAAAAAAGCTAGGTATGTCTAGAGCTAGCTTGTACGATCTTGAGACTGGAAAACGCATCCCAACCCCCAAAAGGGTTGCTCAAATTGCTAAAAATTTAGATTATTCAGAGAAGTGTTTAATTGAACTAGCTCTCAGGGATAGCTTAAAAAATAATGGATTAAAATATAACGTAAAGCTGGAATCAGCCTAAAATTAGGAGGTAAATATGACTCTGTTAAACGATTTAATGAAGGGACTAATCATATTGGCATTTTTAGCTCTTATACAAAATGGATTTTCTGTAAAAAAAATGGCTGAAAAGGCTTCAAACTCACACAAAAAGGGGTTTATAAGTTACCAATCGTAATATGGAGCATGAATGATCGAATTAGCAACAATTGCCCAGGTTGTTTCAGTTGTAGCTGCATGCTGGGCAATTATTACTGGCGTTGGAGCGTGGAAGCGAGAGTTCATTGGTAAGCGGAAAATAGAACTTGCCGAAGAAACTCTGGCGGCATACTTCGAAATCAAAGATGCAATTGCCTTTATAAGAAGCCCATTCTCCAGCAGCACTGAAGGAAGTACTAGAGAACGCGCCCCTCACGAAACCGACGCAGAAAGGCAATTGCTCGACAGGGGATTCATTGTCTTTGAACGCTATGAAAAAAAGAAAGAGATTTTTGTTAAATTCAGCACGCTCAAATACAAGTTCATGGCCCGTATTTGAGAAAGTTATTTCACTTGAGTCATGTAAAATTAAAGACATATCATTTTCATCTAGAGCATTCATTCTGTTGAGCGTTTGTTTTATGTGAGGTTTGAGAATTTCTTCAGCCTGAAAGTTGTCATTATCAAAGAATCTATAAGCCGCCTTAGAAGATTTCCAATCTTGGCATGAAAAAGAGATAGACTCACCATTATTTTTACTGAAAGCCTCAGCAAGGTATTCAAGTCTGTGGTTAAGTCCTTTATCACCAAGTTGAGGATTTTTAAATTCATTTTTAATATTCACAAAAACTCCAATTCTTAAAATCAATTTGGAGTTTAATATTATTTTGATTTTAAAATTATAAAACCTAGACCTATTTGTGGGTAAAAGTCAGTTGTTTTAGGGCGCTTACGTAATATCAAAATGAAATGGTGTGAAGCTTTACAATTAATTTTTATAAAATTGATTATGTTTTAAACGGTACACATAGTCTTTAATGATGTTGGTGGTTTTTTTAAGCTCTTTATCCCAATTTAATTCATGAAGGGGTTTATTGGCTTCATTAAAAGAAAATATCGTGTCTTTTTTATTACTGTTGTTTGTTGAGGTTTTTAAAATACCGCTTTGAGTGATTAAATTAATAGTCTTATTATTTGTAAAAAACAACTCCCCAGCTTCTCGTTTTTCAAAGATGCTTCTCCCAAAGGGAGACCAGTGTTTAGGCCTCACATTTAAAAGCTGAAATACTGTTAAAGGCAAATCTATGTGCTGTGCTCTTTTATTGTATGTAAGTTCACCAATCCTAGATTCTGGAAAATACATGAGCAGTGGGAGTCTTGAAGCATATTTAGGGTTTATGTTCCAGTCTGTTAAGATTGGAGGGCTGTGATCGCCAGTGATTATAAAAAGAGTTTCTTTAAACCAGCTCTCATTCTTTATAGATTTAAAAAATGATTCTAAAGCTTTATTTGCGTATGAAATTGATGCAAAATAATCAGCCTCTAGACTACCTTTTCCATTGACATTGTTGGGGGTTCCTTTAAATGGTGTGTGTGAAGAGGTTGTAAAAATAGAGCCTACAAAAGGTTTTTTATATTTAGATATAATCTTCTTACTTTTCTTATACAAGAATTCATCATGAACACCCCATGGAGCAAGCATATTTTTTGGAGCACTGTAGCCATCTTTTATTGAGTAAAAGTCGTCTACACCAGATGCACTTGCTATAATATCAAAAAACTGTACTCCTTTTGTAGCTCCATGAATAAAAAAGCTTGAAAATCCTTTTTCCTTTAACACTGTTGAAAGCCCTATCCATTTATTTTGCGTATACTTTGAATTAAATATATGAAGGTTAAAATATGAGGGAACTCCAAAAAGTACCGATGCTAGAGCGTCTAAAGACAACTCTCCTGTGGCATAGAGGTTTTTTGTAAATATGTAGTCTTTTTTCTCTTTGTTTCTTTGGTCATTTAAAAAATCTTTTTTTTCAGTGAAATAAGCTGAAAGGCTTTCCACAAAAATAAACAATACATTTTTAGGTTTTTTAACTAAATCTAATGAAGAAAAATTCACGTTTGAAAAAGTATCATCAATAAGGCTTTTAGATTCAAAGTTCTTATGAAAATAATGACTTTTTTTCTCTCTAATTAAATTGTGAACTGTGTTTGAAGTCATATGCTCTACAGCAGTAAACCCTTTGGCATAAAGCATGGTGTGTTGGGGGCTTAAAACTCTTTTCTGCAAGCCCCCTCTGATGCCTAAAAGAGAAAGTAGTATTACTAAACTTAAATAAATTATATATTTTTTAGAAGTAAAATTAGTTTTATATTTTGAAAAAATAGTTTTTTGAAAGAAGTAAAAAAGAATAAAACTAAAAAATAAGGCTAGAATAATGACCCCATAGAATCTAAGCATTGAGTACAAAATCTCACCTTTAGTACCTAAAATTGCAGTAAGAAAAGACCTGCCCACTTTCTTTCCATATGCTAAATAAAAATAAATATCTGATAGATTTAAAGCCACGTATAAAGAATTGATGAGCGCAAAAAGAATTGCTGTGAAGTGACTTAGTCTAATTTTCTCTACACATATTAATAAAAAGAATAAGGTGTTTAAATATAAGATAGCGCTTAAATCAAAACGCATCCCATGAATAAATGAATTTAAAATAGTTAAAAAATCTACATTCTTAAATTGATTTCTTAATGAGAAGTAAAAAATAAGTCTTAGTATGGCGCTTGTGAAAATTAGCGTAGATAAAACAATAAGGTTTTTAATTATAAGCTTTTTCATAATTTATTTAAAATAAGGTGAGGGGTGATTATAAATAGGGGACTTGTAAAACATATGTTTTTTAGCACACTTTGGGTTAAAGTATATGTTTAAAAGGGGTTTTTAAAAGAATTCTGGATAAGGGGTTTTAGTTGTGGTTGAGGGCTTAAATTTAGGTTTTGTAAGGGGGGAACAAGTTAGATTGTCTTCTTTAAAGCTTGACGGCCTATGAACCAGTGCTTAAATCATGAGTATGATTGATACAAAAGTAATAAAAAAAGTAGCGAAACTATCTAATTTTCTTCTTACTCAAGAAGAAGAGAGAAGAACTTTTAAAGAGATGTCTAAAATATTAGAACACTTTAAGGAGCTTGAAAGAATTGATACAGAAGGTGTACAGCCTTTGTACACACCCATAGATATGGAAAATCTATGGCGTGTTGATGAGATTGCTGTGGAGGAGACTCTGGATTCAATGCTTAATGCTCTTGTTGAAACAATGGAGGGTCAACTTAAAGTGCCACAGGTGGTGTAGAATGCTGGATTTTAAATTCACTTCAATTAAAGATTATCATGATGCCTTAAAGAAAGGCTCTGTTACAGCAGTGGAAGTTGTTCAAAATTGTTTTAAAAGGATTGAGGCCATAAAAGACCTAAATAGCTACATATCCTTAAATCAAGATGAAGCTTTTTGTGTAGCAATGAAAACCGATGTTAAGGTTAAAAAAGGTGAAAAGCTTAGTTTTTTAGATGGTGTGCCTTTTTCCATTAAAGATATGTTTTGTACGAAAAACTTAAAAACTACAGCAGGCTCAAAGATGCTGGCAGGCTTTATTCCCCCCTATGATGCCACGGTTATTAAAAAATTAAAGAATTCTGGAGCTATAATTCTTGGTAAAGTGAATCAAGATGAGTTTGCCATGGGCTCATCTAATGAGACCTCATATTTTGGGCCGGTTTTAAATCCATGGAATAAAGACTATGTTCCAGGTGGGTCATCTGGTGGATCTGCTGTAAGCGTTGCAGCAAGAACAGCACTTTGTTCTTTGGGAACAGATACTGGGGGGTCTGTTAGGCAGCCTGCGCATTTTTGTGGAACGGTGGGTTTGAAGCCTACTTATGGGAGAGTGAGTAGGTATGGGGTTATAGCGTTTGCCTCAAGCTTGGATCAGACGGGAGTTTTTTCATTAAAAGTTGAAGACTCCTTTAAAACAGTCCAAGTGCTTTCGGGAAAAGATGATTTTGACAATACTACTGCATCAACTAAAGTGCCCTATTGGGTTAAAGACTCTAAAAAATTTAATGGTGTCTTAAGTGGAAAAAAAATTGGCCTTGTAAAAGAGTACCTAGAATATGAAGTGGATTCAGCTGTTGAAGAGACAAATAAAAAAACTTTAAAAGCTCTTAAAAAAAGAGGAGCTCAAATTGTTGAGGTGTCTCTTCCTTTAGTTAAACATGGAGTC
This sequence comes from Bdellovibrionales bacterium, assembly GCA_965205365.1. Taxonomy (GTDB): domain Bacteria; phylum Bdellovibrionota; class Bdellovibrionia; order Bdellovibrionales; family UBA1609; genus JALZUR01. Next base: position 65,828 of record CBDBGT010000005.1, on the reverse strand, counting down.
TCAGCATACTATTTAATTGCAACAAGTGAGGCTGCGAGTAATCTTTTAAGGTATGATGGGGTTAGGTATGGGCACAGGTCAAAGGCTGCTAAAGAGGGGAGTCTTTCATTAGAGGAGTTTTATAGGCAAAATCGTACAGAAGGCTTTGGAAACGAAGTGAAGAGAAGAATTTTGCTTGGAAATTTTTCCTTATCTAGTGGCTACTATGACGCATACTATAAAAAAGCTTGTCAGATAAGAAGGTTAATTAAAAAAGACTATGTAGAGGCGTTTAAAAAAGTAGATTGTATTCTTACACCAGTTGCAGCTTCAACAGCATTTAAATTTAAAGAAAATTTTAATGATCCACTTAAGAAATTTTTAAACGATTATTTCACAGTGTCGGTTAACCTCGCAGGTCTTCCTGGTCTAACAGTGCCCATACAAAAGACAAAAAAAGGACTTCCGTGTGGAGTTCAGTTAATTGCAGACGAGTTTAAAGAAAGTGAGCTTTTTGAAGTTGGTTTAGCTTTAGAAGATGAATTTAAATTTTATAATGAGGTGCCTGATGTTAAATAAGTGGGATGCTGTCATAGGTTTAGAGATACATGCTCAGCTTCAAACTCAGACAAAAATTTTTGCAGGAGATTCAACCTCATTTAAAAGTGGACCCAATGAGAATATTTCAGTGGTGACATTGGCCATGCCAGGAGCTTTGCCAGCTATTAATGAAAAGGCTTTGCACCTTGGTGTAAAGGTAGGCTTAGCCCTTGGTTGTGATATTAAAAAAAAATCAGTTTTTTCAAGAAAACATTATTTTTATCCAGATTTACCAAAAGGGTATCAAATTTCACAATTTGATCTGCCTATTTGTGAAAACGGTTTTGTTGAATTTGTTTTAAATGGTGAGCTTAAAAAAGTAAGGCTTCAGAGAGCACATTTAGAAGAAGATGCTGGAAAATCTACTCATAGAGGTGGGTATAGTCTCATTGATTATAATAGGGCAGGAGTGCCTCTTTTAGAAATTGTAACAAGGCCGGACATAACATCAGCTGCACAGGCAGCTGAGTACGTAAGAACCGTTAGGGGAATTCTAAGGTACCTTGATGCTTGTGATGGGGATCTAGAAAAAGGCTCAATGCGTTGTGATTGCAACATAAGTGTAAAGCCTGCTGGAAGAAAAGAGCTTGGCACAAGAACAGAAGTTAAAAATGTAAATTCTTTTAGGTTTGTTGAAAAAGCAATTGAGTATGAGATTTCTAGGCAAATTGTACTGTTAGAGTCTGGAGAAAAAGTTATTCAAGAAACGCGTTTATATGACTCAGCTAAGAATAAAACTTTTTCAATGAGGGCAAAAGAAGACGCTATGGATTATAGATACTTTCCAGACCCTGATTTGTTACCAGTAGTATTAAGTGATGAATTTATTGAGAGTGTGAGAGCTTCTATGCCAGAACTCCCAAGGGCAAAAGCGTTGAGGTTTCAAGAGGACTACAAGCTTCCTGAGTATAATGCCTTGGTTTTAACAGCAGATAAGGTTATGGCCACTTATTTTGAGGAGGTAAATGAGGTTTGTAAAAATCCAAAGGCAGCCTCAAACTGGATTATGGGTGAATTGTTAAAGAATTTAAAAGAAGATAAAATTGACTTTAAAGATATTAAGGTTACAGCCGTATCCTTAGGGTCTATGATTAAAATGATTGATTCTGGCAAAATCTCTGGAAAAATTGCTAAACAAATTTTTCAAGAAATGTGGGTAAATGGAGGAGATCCTAAGGCTGTGGTGGAGAAAAAGGGCTTGGCTCAAATTTCAGATCCTGTGGTGATTAAAGCTATTGTGGATAAAGTGCTTTCATTAAGTTTTAATGAAGTTAAACAGTATCAAGGGGGTAAAACCAATCTTTATGGTTTTTTTGTTGGCCAAATTATGAAAGAATCTAGAGGACAGGCAAATCCTCAGCTCGTTAATAAAATTTTAAAGGAGGCTTTAGACACTTGAAAACAGCAGCGTTAGACTTAGGAAGCAATTCATTTTTTTGTTTAATATCTGAAAAACAGCAAAATGGAAGTTTAAAGGTATTAAGTGATGAATCAATTATTACTCGAATAGGGCAGGGTGTTCAAAAAGAAGGGAAGCTTACAAAAGAGGGTCTTTTAAGGGCTGCACAAGCCTTTGTTAGGTTTAAGGAGACCATGGATAGATTTTTAGTAGAGCGTGTTCAAGCAGTTACAACAGCTGCGGCCAGAGAGGCTTCTAATTTTTTAGAATTAAAAAACCTTGGTGATGAGTATGGAATTCCAATAAAACTAATTTCAGGGGAAAAAGAGGCAGAGCTTAGTTTCTCTGGAGCTATGTTGGAGGAGGAAAGAGGGGGTTCTTTACTTTTGGATATTGGTGGTGGCTCTACTGAAATAGCTTATTATAAAGAGGGCGGGGGGTTTTTTTCAAAAAGCTTGCCTTTAGGAAGTGTAAGGCTTGGAGAAATGTTTGTTTCAGATTGGGCAGATTTAAGGAAAGAGGATTTGGAGAAAATGAGGGATCAAATTTCTAAGGCTTTAGAGGTTTCTTGGGGTAGGGGGCGGCCACCAGGGAAATCTTGGGTTGCTGTTGCTGGAACTCCAACTTCTTTAAAAGCCATTGAATTAAAGGGCTTTCACCCTCCTGCAATCAACAACTCCATTATGAAAATAAAAGATATAAAGCGCATTAATCAAGATTTAATGGCAATGTCTCTTTCTGAGCGTAGAAAGGTTCCAGGTCTTCAAGCAGAGCGGGCTGATGTTATTCCTGTTGGAGGGTTGATTTTAGAGGTGTTAATGACTTGGGGCGGTATTGAAAGTATTAAAATTTCCACAGGAGGGCTAAGATATGGTCTTGCTAAAGATTTTATGTAGCTTTTCTATGCTTTTTGCGGCTGTAGATAAAAAAATTTCATTTAAAACAAAAAAAATTATTGTCCAAGATGTAAGCATTAAAGTTGCAGTAGCAGATACTGTGGGGAAAAGAGCCCAGGGTTTAATGTTTGTTAACAATTGGGATGAATATGAGGGAATGTTGTTTGTCTTTAAAAATAGTCGAGTAAGATATTTTTGGATGAAAAACACACTGCTGCCTTTAAGCCTTGGGTTTTATGGGTCTAATAAGAAGTTATTTGAAATAAAAAAAATGAATCCAGCCGAAAGCCTAGGGCAAGAAAATGTGGACAGGGTCTACAGTTTAAAAGCGGCAAAGTATGTTCTTGAGGTTCCACAAGGATGGTTTAAAAAACATAAAATTACTATAGGTTCAAGCTTTAAAGGAATTTAAAGATCAAGCCTTTAGGACTAGAGGAATAAAAAATATTTTTAATTGAAACAAAGTATGCTTTACTATTACCGTTAAGGTGAACTTCTAAACATAATTTTTTTGTAAAGAAAGTTCTTAAACTTAGGAGTAAAAAATGTTTAAAAATGGATTTTTCTACATAGTATTTATGACACTTGTTTTTGGTGTTATTGGCTGTAGTTCAAACAGCGGACATGAAGATGATTTAGATATTTCTGAAATAAAAGAAATTGAAGCAACTGGGGAATTTAGTGAAGATGAGTTTTTCTCAGACGAGGATCTTTCTGCTGTGGGAGAAGAGCAGCTGGTTGATGATATTCCAGGTTTAGAAGATGAGTTAGAAGGTGAAGTCGTAGGGGTAGAAGAGGATCTTAATATTGCTGAAAATGAGCCAGGCTTAGATTTGGCTGATGATATAGATAAGGTTAGTGAAGATGATGCGTTAGCCTTTGATGACTTATTTTCTCAAGATGATGCCGAAGTTAAAAGCGAACCCAACACCACTCCTGCTTTAGAAGATGATTTAGGTTTTGATGATAATGTTGACTCAAAAGAAGTTGGAGCAGTTCAAGAAGATGTTGCTAAAGTTGATGAGTCTGATGCCCTTAAGGGTGATGCTTTTGTGTCTCCTTCAGAGAGCAAATTAGAAGATGAAGATATGGACACAGACTTGTTAGCAGCAGATGTTAGTGTTGACAGTGACTATTCTAGTCAGGTGGGTTTAAGTGATGGGCCGGCTTCAGATTTTTTAAAAGAAGAAGTTTCCATAGATGTTAGCTACGCAAAATCTTTAAACAAAGGGGCGTTAAAAGGTTTAATTTCCGTTAAAAAAATGAAGACAGTTCCTTATTCAATAAACGGAGTTTTAGTAAACGCTATTTACTTTGTAAGGGAGGGAGACTCTTTAAAAACAATAGCTCACCGTATTTATGGTCAAGGAAGTGGTGTAGACTTTAAACTAGTGAACCCCCACTTAAAAGAGGGTGGATTAAAAGTAGGCCAAAAGGTTTATTACAATTCGCCAATACGGTCACAGGATAGGTCAAGACTTCTCACATATTATGAAGACAGTGCTTTGCCTGTTCAAGTATACAACGCTAGAGAGGGTGAGAACATTAGAGTGGTTTCAAAAGCTTTATTAGGTCATGGAAGAAGCTGGATGGAGGTTTGGGCAACCAATCAACAAATTGAGTCAAAAGGAAATTTAAAGGCTCCCGTTCGTATTCGTTATTGGAAGGGAGGGGTTAGACAAGCTCCAGTACTGGCTAAAAATAACCAACCTGTTGTTCCTCCTCCCATACCAAAAGAGCCAGAGTTAGAGCCTGTAGACCAGGCCAACCTTGATTTTAATAAGGAGTCAATAGTAGAGGAGGAAGAAGAGCCTTTAAATATTGCTGCTCTTGATGAAGACCCTATTATTGATGAGCCTGTATTAGAGGACGGTGATGGCCTTGATGTGAATACTGTTCCTACTAGAGAAAAAGTAGGGGGGCAAATTGCTCCTAGGGTTGCTGTGCCCAAGGCAGAGGAAAGAGATATTGCAAGAAATAATGGAGCTTTTCCAGCAAAAAAAATAGGCATTGCAGGTAGTGACAACATGAGAATGGGAATCATTGGAGTGGCCTTGTTGCTCATTTTAATTGCAGGTTTTCTTGTGGTTAGGAGAAGAAGAGCTTTGCAGGCTAGTGCAACAATGGAATCCTTTGATTTTGATGGGGCAGAAAATACTGTTCTTGAAGACGTAGGGGGGAAAACAAAAACTCAGATTGATTTATAGTTTTATTTTTAATGGCGTAAACATTAGGCTACGTTTTTAAAAATATCTGAAAGAACAGTTTTTTTTGTTTTACGCTTAGACTCTAAGAAATAAACTAAATCATCAATGATTTGAATATCTTGGCTGTTAAACGGTAAAAACCTAACCCCACAGCCTCGATGGTTCTTCCAAACCACAGTTGCTGAGACTACACGTTTACGGCCGCTTAGGTTTAGACTGATGGAGATTTTATCTCGAAAATTCAGGTCTTTTAAAGAGTTTTCGATGAAAGTTCCTGTAAGAGATATATTTTTTAATGTTCCGCTTATAGAATTTCTCCCGTAGCTTCTTTTAAATTCAATGTCTAGTTCTAAAGGGTATCTGGAAGAGGGCATTGTGTTCATAAAAGTGCTCCTTAGTGTTGTTTTCTTAATCACTAATCGGATATTAAGGTGAGAAGTTTAATTTTATCAATTTGAGGCAGTAAAAAAATGAAATTTGATGTTTTTATTGCACTTTAAAGGAGTTTGTTGACAAAAAATAAGGAATAGCTCATGTATGAAGAGGTATCATAAAGTCGAAGTTTCTAAAAACTCGAAAAAATAATAAGCACGTAACGGTAATTCCATTTTTAAGATATTGTTGTGGGGGATATATGTCAGATGATGTTGGTAAACAGCAGCCTGAAAAAAGAACTGAGGCGAAAAAAGCTGGAGTTGATATTAAAGAAAGAAAAAAAGGGGTTGCTGTACAAAAGGCTCCTAGGGCTAAGTCCACTCAAGGACCTTCTAATGGTGAGGCAAAGCCTTTAGTCGAGGCATCAGACCACGTGCCTTCTCAAGGAAGGTCAAACAACAATCGAAACAATAACAACCGCAACAACAGTCGAAACAGTGGTGGTAGGAATAAGCGTCGTAGGGATTTTAATAACTACGGTGGGCAAGGTGGTGGAAACGTCTATCATGAGGATTTTCCTGTGCCCATGGACGCTGTTACCTTAGAGAATATTGATTTATCTGACATTAAGCTTACAGAGGCTGAAAAATCTGAATTAAGTGCAAAACACCTTAAGGCTAAAAAAATTGCAGACCTTGCCTCATTGGCTGAAAAATTTAAAATTGAAAATGCTCCAGGACTAAGGAGACAAGAATTAGTTTTTGAAGTTTTAAAAAGAGCAGCACTTTTAGGTGATATTTATGGTGATGGGGTTTTAGAGATTCTGCCAGATGGTTATGGGTTTTTAAGATCTCCAGATTATAACTATCTTCCAGGTTCAGATGATATTTATGTAAGTTTATCTCAAATTAGAAAATTTGGCCTTAGAACAGGTGATACAGTTACAGGTACAGTAAGACCTCCTAGAGAGGGTGAGAGATACTTTGCGCTATTAAAGGTTGATAATCTAAACTTTGAGCCCCATGGAAAGTTTAAAAACAAAAGTTTATTTGATAACTTAACCCCTCTTTATCCAGATAAAAAACTTCATTTAGAGTATGCACCTAATGACTACACTACTCGTGTGGTGGACTTAATGTCTCCTCTCGGCAAAGGGCAAAGGGCTTTAATTGTTGCGCCTCCAAGGACAGGGAAGACTGTTTTAATGCAGAACGTAGCAAACGCAATAAGTCAAAATCATCCAAACATAACTTTAATTGTTCTCTTAATTGATGAAAGGCCAGAAGAGGTTACAGACATGTCTCGTAATGTTAAGGGTGAAGTAATTAGTTCCACCTTTGATGAGCCACCTACAAGGCATGTTCAAGTGGCTGAGATGGTTATTGAAAAAGCCAAAAGACTTGTGGAGCATAAGCATGATGTGGTTATTTTATTAGATTCTATTACTCGTTTAGCTCGTGCCTACAATACAGTTATTCCTCCCTCAGGAAAAATTTTATCTGGTGGTGTGGACTCAAATGCACTACATAGGCCAAAGAGGTTTTTTGGTGCTGCTAGAAATATTGAGGAAGGTGGAAGTCTAACAATTATAGCAACAGCTCTTGTGGATACAGGCTCTCGTATGGATGAGGTGATTTTTGAAGAATTTAAGGGAACAGGTAATTCTGAAATTCATTTAGATCGTAAATTAATGGAAAAACGTATTTTTCCATGTATGGATATTAATAAGTCAGGCACTAGAAAAGAGGACTTACTAATTGAAAAAGGGGATTTAAATCGTCTTTGGATTTTAAGAAAGGTTTTAGCTCCAATGAATGTGGTGGACAGCATGGAGTTTTTATTAGGAAAGCTTGAAAGTATGAAAACTAATGAGAGCTTTTTAAAGGGTATGGGGGGAGGTTGACCTGTCTTGGATTAAACGGTATTTATAGCGAGCTTAATTTAAGAGTATTTTAAGCAAATAGAGGATTAAAAGATGAAAAAAGGTATACACCCAAAAAGTAGGAAAGTTGTTTTTAAAGATATTAGCGTCGGGTTTTCACTTTTAACAAATTCAACTATGACTACAAAGGAAACAGTTGAATGGGAAGATGGGAAGGAGTACCCATTGGTTACAACTGAAATTTCAAGTGCATCACATCCTTTTTATACTGGAACACAAAAGGTCTTAGATACAGAGGGTAGAATTGATCGTTTTAAAAAGCGTTACGCTAAGCTTACTAAATAAGCTTGTTTCTAACTTTACACAGTTAAACCTCGTTGCAACTTATAAGGCGCGTTACATTGTTTCAGAAATTAGACGAACTAAGGAGTAAGTTTCAAAAACTAGAAAGAGACTTGCAAAATCCTTCTGTTATTCAAGATAAGATAAAATATCAAAAGCTTTTAAGAGAGCATGGTGAAATGGAGCCATTGGTTTCTTGTTATGAAGGGTATATAAAAGTTAAAACAGACCTTAAGGGGAGTAAAGGTTTATTAAAAGTAGAGAAAGATGAGGAGATGAGAGAGCTTATAAAGCTTGAAGTTTCTAGCCTAGAGGAAAACATTGAAGACTTGTTTCTTCAGCTCCAAATTCATCTTTTACCTAAAGACCCTAAAGATAGTAAAAATGTGATTTTAGAGCTTCGTGCTGGAGCCGGTGGTGATGAAGCTGGGCTTTTTGCTGAGGAGCTTTTTCGAGGATATTCTTATTATGCACAGAAAAACTCTTGGAAAATTGAAGTTCTTTCAACTAGCTTAGGAGCTGTGGGGGGGTATAAAGAAGTTGTAGCTTCAATTAGTGGAGAAAAGGTTTATAGTAAATTAAAATATGAAAGTGGTGTTCATAGGGTGCAAAGAGTGCCTAGAACAGAAAGCCAGGGAAGAGTTCATACATCAACAGTTACTGTGGCAGTAGTTATAGAAGCAGAGGCTGTAGACGTTAATGTCCACGATAAAGATTTAAGAATTGATGTTTTTAGGTCAAGTGGTTCAGGGGGTCAACATGTGAACACTACAGACTCGGCTGTAAGAATCACACATATTCCATCAGGTGTTGTGGTGTCTTGTCAGGATGAAAAATCCCAAACTAAGAATAAAGCTAAAGCTATGAAGGTTCTTTATGCAAGGCTACTTGCCTATGAAGAGGAAAAAATTATTAAAGAGGCTTCAGATACAAGATTGAGTCAAATAGGCACAGGCGATAGATCTGAGAGAATTAGAACTTATAATTTTCCACAATCAAGGGTTACTGATCATAGAGTAGGCTTAACTTTACATAAGCTTGATGAAGTTATGGGAGGAGATTTTGATGTTTTATTAGAGCCCTTAGCGGCACACTATCAGGCAGAAATACTCCAGAATGAAATGAGTAATTAAAAGATTATGACTTTAAATGATTTTTTTTACTCTTGTGAAGAAAAAAATTCACATTTATTTAGACAGTTTATTTGGATATTAGTAGCAAAGTTTAAAGCTTCACAGGTTAAGCTTATATCAGGTGAGCATAAACTTAGTGGATTAGAACAAAGGGTGTTGCTTGAGTGGGTTGGGTGTAGGAAAAAAGAGTATCCTTTAGAGTACTTCATGGGAAGTGCTGAGTTTATGGGAGAAAAATTTTTGGTTTCAAGTAAGGTTTTTATTCCAAGAACAGAGACAGAGCAAATTTGTAAGTGGGTTATTAAAAACTCTAAGAACAAGGTGATTAAATCTCTTTTGGATATAGGCTCTGGTTCAGGCTGCTTAGGCATAGGGGCGGCACTTTTTCTTCCAACTTTAGAAAAACTTATGCTTATTGAGCCTTTTGGAGATGAGTCTTTGTCTAAAAATGTAGAAGCCTTATGTAGTCATAGACTTTTTAAGACAGAGATTTTAAAAAAATCATTTGAAAACTGTGAATTACATGAAAAATTCGATTTAATACTAAGCAACCCCCCATATATTTATTTTAATGACCCAGATCTTGCTAAAGGGGTTTATAAGTATGAGCCTAGTAAGGCTCTTTTTGGAGGGGTTTTTGGTTGGGAGAAGGTTATTCATTGGGCTAAACGCTCTTATGATTGGCTTTCAGATGATGGGCTTTTGGTTTTTGAAATTTCTCACGATCAAAGAAATATTGTAGAAAAAAAATTAGAAAAGTATAAGCCTCAGGTTCACAAAGACGATTTTGGCAAAGATAGATTTTTTGTAATACACAGGGCTTAAGGGGGTGTTGTGGATAAAATTAATATTAAAGGTGAGAGTAGGCTTTGTGGAAGTGTTAAAATAAGTGGGGCTAAAAATTCAGCGCTACCTATATTATTTTCAACACTTTTAGTTGAAGGGAAACACACAATTAAAAATTTGCCAAATTTAGCAGATGTTAACTTTTCACTACAAATTCTTGAAGAACTGGGGGCAACATATACCTTTGATAAATTAAAGGCCACTGCTGAAATTAATATACCTGAAAAACTTAAACCCATTGCAACCTATAATCTGGTTAGAAAGATGAGAGCAAGTATTTTAGTTTTGGGGCCGCTACTTGCAAGGTTTGGTGATGCTAAAGTGAGTCTTCCTGGAGGTTGTGCAATAGGCAAAAGACCTGTTGATTTTCACCTCAAAGCCTTTAAAAAACTTGGCGCTAAGGTTAGTGTTTTAGAAGGCTATATTCTTGTAACTTGTAAAAAACTTCAAGGGACTAAGGTGTTTTTTGAAAAACCAACAGTTGGTGGGACTGAAAATATCTTAATGGCTGGAGCACTAACAAAGGGCATTACGGTTTTAGAGAATGCAGCAAGAGAACCTGAGGTTGTGGACCTTGGAAACTATTTGTCTAAAATGGGTGTGAAGATTAAAGGCTTGGGAACGTCAACAATTACTGTTGTAGGAGCTGAAAAGTTACAGGCTCCAGAATCATATTCAATTATTAGTGATAGGATTGAAGCTGGAACATTTATTTGTGCTGGTTTAATAGCCAAATCAAATATTAATATTGAAAATATAAATCCAAATTACCTAACAGCCTTTCTTAAGGCTCTCAAAGAGGCGGGTGCTAGGTTTGAAATTTTAAAAATGAGTATTAAAGTTTTAGGCGCAGAGGTTAAAAATTTAAAACCAATAAATATAAAAACAGCTCCTTATCCAGGATTTCCAACTGATTTGCAGGCACAGGTGATGGCACTACTCACTCAGGCTCATGGAGTAAGTCTTATTGATGAAGAAATTTTTGAAAATAGATTTATGCATGTTCAAGAGCTTGCAAGGCTAGGTGCTGATATTAAAACTGATTCTAAAAGAGCTCAAATTTCTGGACCATCAAAACTTACAGGGGCTTGTGTTATGGCAACAGATTTAAGAGCAAGTGCCTCACTTGTTCTTGCCGGTTTGATTGCTAAAGGTGTGACACAAGTAAATAGAGTGTATCATTTGGATAGGGGTTATGAAAAAATAGAAGAAAAAATTTCTAACCTTGGTGGAAGTATTTATAGAATAAAATAAAAAAAAATTTTAAAGAAAATGTAGATAATGTTTATGTGGAGAGACAGATTAAGCAATTTGTATTGGGTAGGAAGAATTGGCTGTTTAGTGATCGTGTTGCGGGGGCTGAGAGCAGGTCAATATTATATTCTTTAATGGTGACGGTGAAGTTAAATAAGAAAGATCCATTTAAAGTGATGTTAGAGGTTTTAAAAGAAAGGCCTTGGGAGGGGGAAGAGGTCTAAAGGTTTGGGAAGGTTGAGTAGATTTAGTATTAAATTAAAATGGGGCTAGCTTTAGCTCGCTTACAAAAGATCCTTAAACAACCCTCCTAAAGAACAGATTTGTATTAACTTGATACATACTTAGGTCTGAAACGGCCGTTGCTATGGGACGGTGGAATTTTTTAGCTTTAAAACCTGAGTTCGGCGTTACATTCTTTATAAAATAAGTGTTTAAAGTTTTTGACGCCCCTTGCAATCCCAGAAAACAAAAAAAGCCATAAAATCCTTAGTTCAAACAAAAACGCCAATGACGGCAATTTTAAAAAGGAATTTTATGACTCAAGATAAGCTTACCACTGTTTTTTGCGCTGTCGATGATTTTTGTATGCATTATGAAAATGTTTATAAAAAACAAGCCTTAGAAAATCGAAAGCCTTTTAGAGGTACGCCCTCAAATCTAGCAATAAGTGAAGTTATATCAATTTTAATTCTATTTCACCCATGTGGATTTAGAACCTTCAAGCAATTCTATCTACACTTGAGAGCTTATCACAAAGGGGACTTCCCTTATTTGGTAAGCTACACAAGATTTGTAGAGCTTATCCCCTCAGCACTCATACCTCTTTGTTCTTTTTTAAAATCACGGTTTGTAAAGTCAACAGGAATCAATTTTATCGACTCTACACCTCTGAGAGTATGTAGAAATAAACGCATTAAAAGGAATAAAGTTTTCAAAGACATAGCTGCAGTTGGAAAGTCTACAATGGGTTGGTTTTTTGGATTTAAACTTCACATTGTCACCAATGAGTTTGGCCATTTGTTATCTGCACAGATTACAGCTGGCAATGTTGATGACAGAAAACCTGTTCCTAAGTTGGCAGAGGGTTTATGGGGAAAGCTGTTTGCTGATAAAGGTTATATTTCAAAAAAGTTATTTAATGAGCTTTTTGAAAATGGGGTCAAACTGATCACTTCCGTCAGAAAAGGCATGAAGAATAGGTTGATGGAAATGGAGGATAAAATTCTTTTACGAAAGCGCTCAGTTATTGAGACCATAAATGATCAGCTTAAAAATATTTCTCAAGTAGAGCACTCTAGACACCGTAGTCCTACAAACGCCATGGTTAATATAATTGCAGGGCTTGTAGCGTATACATTTCAAGAAAAAAAACCAAGAATCAACTGGAGCGCAGAAGAACAAAAATTGATAAACACCGCTCTGATAGTAGCTTAGATCGCCGAACTCAGGTTTAAAGCATATTATAATAAAGTTTAAACTTTAGACTACAGCCCATGAAAAAAAATGACGATACAACAATAGAATTACTTGTAAGGAGTAAAATAATGAAAACTCTATTTATCCTCTGTGTGTTGATGGTTTTTACTAGCTGTAGCGGTGGCAAAGGCAATTTAAGTGTTAATGACCTTTCCTTTGCTTCACAAAGCAATGCCTCATCTTATAAAGTAAGTGGAAACTGTGCTGAATCCTCTGGAAACGTTAAAATTACAATTGGAGCACCTAATATTGTTAAATCAGTGGCTTGTACGGGTGGTAAATATTCAACCACTTTAGATGTGAGCCTCATAGTCTCAAACCCTATGACGGTTTTAGTAGAACAAGGTGGCAAGACTACTAAACCATCAACTCCACCAATAAATGATCAAACAGGCCCAATAAGCCCTCCAACAGCAACTCCTCCGAGTACCTATGTTAGAGGCAGTTTTTATAATTTGCCTATTTTGTGTAACGAAGCTCAAGAAATTGTAAGCATTAGTGGATCTGGTCTTAATCCAAGTACACAAACACATACTTGCACTAGTGGTGGGGGAGAAGAGTTTAGATTAAGTCTAGAAAGTTTTGTTGAAACCACTAATCCAAATAATTTAAGAATTTTATCAACTGATAAATATAAGAACCCATCAAGTGGAGAAAAAAATATAAGTTTTTTAATTGATACTAAAGGTCCAAGGGTTGAGATTTTAAATGAAGGGGCCATAATTCAAGGGCAAAGAGCAAGTTTTACAATTACAGTTACTGACATTAATATTTCAGTATTTAACTATACCGTAAACACTTCCGGTCCAGAGTCTGCGCCTTATACTTGCACTACGAATCCATGTTCAGTAACAACAGGGGTAATTCAATCAGCAGGTGAACTTATTTTAACTGTAGGAGCTAACTCTATAGAGGATGCAATTGGCAATAGAGGAGACAGTGTTCTAAAGTCTAGCAGTCTTATGGTAGAGGAGGCAGGAACTTTAAGGTTTGCCTCTCTTCAAAGAGTCAACAGTGAGAACGCGAGGGACTATACTGTAAGTGGGGCTTGTGCAGAGGGCTCAGGAAACGTTACAATTAGAGTAAACTCATCAGTAAGTAAAAGTGTTTCATGTAATGCTCCAGGAGAATTTAGTGGTGTACTTGATGTAAGTGGTGTGAGTTTAAACCCACTGCCAGTGAGTATAACTCAAGATGGAAACACTATTGATGCAAGTCCAGGGCCTGTGAATGATCAAAGTCCAATAGCAAGAGCACCAGAGGTAGAGGATCAAGATTTAACTAATGGTTTAAATTTTATGATTTCAGTGCCATGTAATGAGATTAACGAAGTAGTGACCTTTAGAAATGAAAATTTAAGTCCAAATCCACAGCATCACACATGTACAACCGTGGGACCTGAAAATGTAGGGTTAACTTTTATAGAAGGAGTAGAAATTGTAGGCACTAATACTGTTACAGTAAGTTCTATAGATGAAAATGAAAACCCAACAACAAATGACACTGAATTTAACTTACCAATAGATAATTTAGCACCAAGAATAACGATTTTAGCAGGTACAAATAGTGTAGTTGGTGGAGAAGCTTTATTTAGAATAAGAGTTGTTGATACAAACCGAATTGGGTCTTTTACCCCTACATCAAGTTCAGGAGTGGTGAGCTCGAGTGAATGCTTTGAATTTTGTGATGTAACTGTAACAGGAGCAAGTGTAGGAAGACTGACCTTAACAGTAGGCATAGGTGATGTAGTAGATGACGCTGGTAATAGCAATACATTAGCTGTAAGCAGTAGTTTAATAGTTAGAGATACAAACACTTCTTGTCCAGAAAATTATGTACCTGTTCCAGCACTAGCTGGGTATACCAGTAGTGATTTTTGTGTAATGAAATATGAAGCAAAGTATGATGATTCTGATAATGCTGTGTCTAAAGCCAGTGGGCTGCCTGTTGAGGGGATTACTCGTGGTGATGCTATTACTAAATGTCAGGGCATAGGCGAAGGCTATGACCTTATGACTAACGATGAGTGGCAAACCATAGCAAGAAATATTGAATCTGTGGATTCTAATTGGGGTGTGTTTTCGGGAATAACTGCTTTAAGCTCGGGTTTTAGCCGAGCGTTGGCGCATGGCCCTGTCGAGGCTAGTGAGAATGATAATGAGGGTTGCCATGGTACAATGGTAGCTTGTGATAGTTTTTGGGATTTAAATAAAAGAATACATGCATTGTCTAATGGAGAAGTGGTTTGGGATATTTCTGGTAATATTTCTGAATGGGTAAAAGATGATAAAGAAGGTTCTTATGGCAACACCACAGTTAGCATGTATGAATTAACAAGGGAGTCAAATCCTAATGAACTAAGCCTTAGTGGAGGAACGACCACAACACCAAGGGTGGCTAAAGATCAGTTTGGCCCTGATAAAGATTATACACACCTTAATAAGTTTAGTGGTTTAGGGGAGGGGTTTTTCACAAGATCTCCTTCTTTTGAGGGAATACTTCGTGGTTGCGGTACAAGCCATGTTGACGTTAATTGTGGGGTATTTTATGTATCGTTTGCTAACCCCTTAGTTGAAGGTATTGGTATAGGGTTTCGTTGTGTTTATCGCCCGAGTACTAATTAGTTTTTTATTTAGCTTTATAAAAGATGAATTAAATATAGTTTGGCTAAAAAAAAGAATATTATCAAAGTTTTTTATAAAATCAAAAGTTTATTAAAATTTATAAAACATTTTCCTATACTGACTAAATAATAGCTTTAGACTTTAATTTTTATTTAACTTAAGCTTAAACTTTTTAAATTTTTTTTTATAATAATCTTCTCCAGGAGGTTTTAATAAGTATTAAAATTTAAAAAGAGCGCGAACAATACACTCTAAGAGTTAAAAGTAAATTTATCATAAGGTTTTTTTAAGTTGCAGCTTCTTGTATGTTTAAGGTAGAGTTTCTTCTTTAAAATTTTAAAACAAACAATATATTTTTTTAAGAGCTGTTTATTAAAAAGAAGAAGAAACTTGTTTTTATGTGGAATGTTAAGTTTATAATAAAATCTTTTCTCTTCCAATTGCACGCTCTTCTCCATTTTTAGCTCCACTAGCATGTTGATAAGTGGGTATGTAAGTTTCGTTTATGGATACCCACTCTGTATTGATTTCTTCTTGTACAGTAAAAAAATTATTCCATAAGCCTTTTTGTGTCCAACGGTTAAAGGGGGGGGTATGGGCTATTTTCCAGGGACAAAATTTTTCTGAAAACATCTTTAAGGCTGCTAGTTCTAAATTTCTATAAAATGGCCGCTATAACATTGCCATTATTTTTTAACTTTCTAAAACTTTGAGAAGCTAAAATAACTTTAAGTTGTCTTTATAAAGGATTTAATAAAACTTTTTTGAGTATTTGAAAAACCTCCATAAGTCGAGTTTTTCCCATTATTTTTATTCAATGAATTGGGCATCCTTGTTGAATTCAGGGCCTGCTTATAAGGGCACGCCTTATT
Source organism: Bdellovibrionales bacterium (assembly GCA_965205365.1). Lineage (GTDB taxonomy): Bacteria > Bdellovibrionota > Bdellovibrionia > Bdellovibrionales > UBA1609 > JALZUR01. The sequence continues at coordinate 49,940 of CBDBGT010000005.1, read as the reverse complement.
GGCTTAAAAATAAAGTGCATATTTGTTCTACTTTAGTTTTTTTTAAGCCCTTCTAGGTTTAAGCATTAAGTCTTGTAGTGTGAGAGTGGTAAGAGAGTTTTTTTTTGCTTCAGACCTAATTAGGTGTAGAATTTAAAGTTATTCTGTAATTATGTTAGTTTATAGACTTTATGCCAGTATGAAATTAGCTTTTTCAACAGAAACTTAAAGGAGGGCGAGTGAGTAATTTATGGATTGTTAAAGACGCCCTTGGCCAAGTTCAAGGGCCCTTTGAAACAAATGAAATTCTTATTCAGATTAAAAATGGGGTGTTAGTCGGTGACGAGCAAATAGCATCATATCCTGAAGGTGCGTGGCAGGAAATTTCAGCAGAACCAGATTTTTTTAATTATATGCTTGCTGTTTTGTCTAGTACAGAGGTTCAGATTGAGGAAAAAAAAGATTCACCTTCTGACTTAAAAGGCAGGCCTATTAAATCCCATGAAACAGACAAGGTGGACTCAAGTAGTAAATCTGTAGATTTTAAAGTTGAAGATGTTTTAAGCGAAGCTGAGCCCATTTTTCCAGATGATGTAGATAAAGAGGGTTTTAATGAGGATAAGGTCAGCGCTAAGGATAAGCTTTCATCTCCTCCACCTAAAGTGTCTAAACCTTATAGAGAGAGTAAAGGGCGTTTGCAATTATTTGAAGATAGGCAAGCATTAATAGTTGATAGATTAGTTAAGTTAAAAGAAAAAGATAAAACGCGTATAAGAAATAAAAAGATTTTATATTTAATTATAGTAATTGGAATAGGATCATTTATAAGTTTATTTTTTCTTGAAGATAAAGCGGCTAGGCAGTCAAATATGTATAGATTTGTTCTTCCTGAAAAATCTAAATTTAAAGTTAAAAATTCTGTTGAAAAGAAAAAAAGTCTTGTAACGGCCATAAAATTGATACAAACCGATTTGGTTCCTAATATTATAAAGGGGCAGCTGTTGCTTAATGGTGTTTTATCTTACGAACCTAAAAATAAAATGAGTCTTATTTTACTGTGTGCATCATATTTAAGGCTATGGAACTACACAGCTAAAACAGAATCAGATTTTTATGTTGTTTCCAAGATGGAGAAAAGAGCCTATGGAGTTGGTGGTGGAGAGGTTTTATATGTTTGCAGAATTATAGAAATGATTTTAAGGGGAAAAAATAATGAAGCTAATGTAATTGTAGATTCATATTTGAGTTCAGAAAGAAAATCTGGGGGAAACTCTTTTTACCTTAGATATTTAAAGGGTTTTTTATTGTTTGTGAGAGAGAGGTATAGTTTTGCCTCTTCTTTTTTAGAGAGCTCTTTAAAAATTGAGGATAAATGGATTCCACCTTGGATGCTTTTGGGTGAGGTGTATAAGAGGCAAAATCGTAGTCAAGAGGCTTATAATGTCTTTAGTAAAGTTTTAAAGTTGAATCCTAATCATCCAGAAGCTTTGTTTCAACTAGCAATTTTAAATATTGAAGCTTTTAGTAAGTTTAAAGCGAGTTTAAAGTATTTTAATAAAGCTGTGAAGCTTACTAAAAAAGGTGAAGTGGATGAATATATTCAATCACGAGCCTATTCTGCTGTTGGAAAGGAGTATTTAAAGCAAGGAAAAACTTTAAAAGCAAAAAAATTGGCAAAAGTTGCATTTAATTTAGATCAGTCAAATATTTCAGCAAAGAATATTTTAATATCCATAGGATCTGAAGCTGATAAGTCTTTTGCAGATAAGTATATTCTTGCTGAAGCTGATGCATTTTATAATAATGAGGAGTGGAACTCTGCAACTGTATTTTATAAAAAAGCTTATAAAATTAACCCTAGGAATAGTTTTACAGCATTACAGATTGCTAATTGTTATTGGAATCGATCTTTTATAAAAGATGCCATTAGGTGGGCTGAGCTTGCTGTGGCGGCCAACCCTAAAGAAATAAAGGCTTATATTACCTTAGCAAAGTTTTTGATTAATCAGTATAGATTGACTGATGCAGCAAGGGTGTTGATGAAGGCTAGAGGAGTAGATAAATTAAACTATGAAGTTTATAGAGGCTTTGCTCAAATAGAGTTTTATCGTAAAAACTATCAAAGGGCGCTTAAGCTTACTGAGCAGGCATTAAAAATATATTCTAATGATGTGGAGTCAGTTATTGTTGCTATAAAGGCTTTAAAAAAACTTGGCAAAACTGAAACAGCTTACGTTTATGCACGTACTGCCATAGAAAGCAACGCTTCTTTTTTTGACCTTGAAAACTTATATGCTGAGCTATTGGTAAAGACCCAAGGGTTTAGTTATGGAAATAAATATATTAATGACCGTATGAAATCTTCTTCTGGAAATTTAAAATATCAAATCATCCTTGCAAATATACATATTAAAGATCAACAGTATGAAAAAGCTGCTAAAATTGCTCAAAGAGGGAATAAGCTTTTAGAATGGAAATTTTGGGATGGAGTTATGACCCATGCAAAAGCTATGAGGGCTTTAGGTAAACTTGAGGAAGCCTTAGATAGTTATGAGAGAGCGTATTTAATAAAGCCGACAAAAGTGGAGCCTCTTTTTGAAAGTGGAGTTATGTTTACGCAAAATCTAAAACCAAACCAAGCAATTCAGCAATTTGAGAGAGTGGAGCGCACTAATCCATTATTTCCAGATCTGCTATATCAATGGGCAGCAGCAGTAAAGCTCCTTGCTGAAAAAGAACAAAATCCAGCAAAGGCTCAAAAGGCCATTAGCTTATGTAAGCAAGAATTATTAAAGAACCCGTCACACTTTGAATCTTACCTATTAATGGCTGAGAATTATCGTATTCTTGGAAATATAGCCAAAAATAAGGCTGAAACTACTAATACCCAAGACAGTACTTATTCAGAGATTTATAGTGAGATGGTTTCTTGGTATAAGCTTTGTGCAAAAAGTTATAAAAGTGCCATAGAAAAAGCGCATCAGCCTGGTGAGGTTTATATTGATATGGCTCGTTGTTATAGGCTAAGTGGTGCATTGGACCAGGCCAGAGCAAGTGCTGCTGTGGCAGAAAGTTTAGACAAAACAAACCCTCGTATTTGGTTGGAAACAGCTCAAATATATGAACAACAGGGGGGATATATAGAGGCCTTAAAAGCATATGAGAATTTTTTGTTAATATATCCCAATGCCCCAAACCAAAAAGATATTGAAAACAAGCTTAACAAGCTTAAAAGTATGGTTGAGGAAAAGTGATTTTAATAGATGAACCAGGCGGTGGAGCGATGTTTTCAAGATTTCTTGTGTGGCTAATTAAATGGCTCTCAGGGTTTATTTTTAGTTTTATTATTGCTGTTTTTGGGTTTTCTATTTTTAATTACGGAGTGTTTTCATTTTTGTTTGCCTTAACTGCAGGACAAATTTTTTTTTGGAGGTGGTTTCATAAATGCGGTTTAATATCAATATTAGTATTTGATGCTCTTGTTGTTTTTCTGCTTTTTATGTTTAGGTTGTATATTGTTTTAGGGCCAAATATTTAGGTTAAAGTGTGTAAGTGGGAGTTATAAATTGATTGATTTAAAATGGCTATATGAAAATTCCAAAGAAGGTGTTGCTAATTTTGAAATTTATAAGAAAAATTTAATTCATCGTGGTATGTCAGGAGATGAAGTCAATCTTCTTTTGACCCTTGATAAGAAAAGAAAAAATTCAATTCACAATTTTGAAACTAAAAAATTTGAACAAAAAAAAGCTAGTGAGGAATTTGGAGAAATAAAGAGGAAGGGGTTAGTTTCAAAAGATTTAGTATTAAAAATGAAGTCTTTAAGTAAAGAAATTAAAGTCTTAGAGGTTTTAGTTGAAAAAGCTCAGGGTGAAATTGATAAGCTTATTCAAATCTTACCAAATTCCTTAGATAAAAATGTTCCCATTGGTCGCTCAGAAGAGGACAATGTTATTGTTGGTGAGTGGGGAGAAAAAAAAATTTATCAGTTTAAAACAAAAGAACACTGGGAACTTGGGGAAGCTAACGGAACAATGGATTTTAATCGTGCAAGTAAAGTATCAGGTTCTCGCTTTGTTTTTTTAAGAGGAGATGGGGCAAAGCTTGAGAGAGCTTTAATACAGTTTATGTTGGATAAGCATGTGCAAGAGCACGGCTATGAGGAAATATTTCCACCCCTTATGGTAAATTCTAAAGCGTTGTTTGGAACTAGTAATTTTCCTAAATTTAGAGAAGATGTTTTTAAAATTGAAGGCAAAGATGGCTATTTAATTCCAACAGCTGAGGTTCCATTAACTAACCTTTACTCTGAGGAAATTGTTAAAGAAAAAGATTTACCAAAAAATTTTACAGCCTACACCCCTTGCTTTAGGTCTGAGGCGGGAAGTTATGGCAAAGACACCAAAGGCTTAATTAGGCAGCATCAGTTTAATAAAGTAGAAGTTGTTAAATTGACTCATCCGGATAAATCAGAAGAAGAGCATTTAAAGCTTTTAAAAGATGCTGAAAGTATTCTCCAAGATCTTAAGCTACACTATCAAACAGTGCAGTTGTGCTCAGGAGATATAAGCTTTGGAGCAATGAAGTGCTTTGATATAAACGTATGGCTTCCAGGGCTACAAGCTTATAGGGAAATTAGTTCTTGTTCTAATTTTGGAGATTTTCAAGCTAGGCGTGCAAACATTAGGTTTAAACCTTTTACTGGAGGAAAGCCTGTATTAATACACACCTTAAATGGCTCAGGTCTGGCCGTAGGAAGAACAATGGTGGCAATCTATGAGAACTATCAACAAGAAGATGGGTCTATAGTTGTGCCACAGGTTTTGAGAAAATATATGGGTAAGGAAATCATTAGATGAGGAGCTTTAAATGAAGCAATTTTTAAAAATATTTTTTGGATCTTTTTTAGGGTCTGCTTTTGGGGTAATTGTAGGGGCTCTTTTTTTAATCACTTTAGCCATAACTAGTGTAAGTATGTTTTTTGAAGGTCGCAATAATACAGGTATTCAAGGGTTAAAAAACAACTCTATTCTTGTTTTAGATCTTGCACAAAATATTACAGATCTTTTAAATGAAAGTTTTTTAGAAACTCAAGGAGGAGGGTATAATCTTCATGATATTCGAAAGACCTTAGAAGAAGCTTCAGGAGATGATAGAGTTCAGGGTATTTTAATAAAAATGACTTCAGCTACACCAATTGGGTGGTCTATGGCTAAAGAGCTTAGAAAAATTCTTCTAGATTTTTCAGAGTCTAAAAAAAGTATCATTGCTTTTGGGGAGGTTGTAGATGAGAAATCTATTTATATAGCTTCAGTTGCAAAAAATATTTATATGCACCTCACGGGTGAAGTAAATTGGGACGGTTTTGCTATAACACCAGTTTTTTATAAAGGGTTGTTTGATAAATTAGAGCTTGAGCCAATTATTTTTAAAGCTGGAAGATTTAAATCTGCAATTGAGCCATTTACTAAACAAAAAATGAGCTTTGAATCAAGACAGCAAACAGAGGAGCTGTTAGAAGACCTTTGGGAGGAAGCTTTAGAAGTTATATCTATTAGCAGGAACGTTGATGTGAATAACCTAAGGGAGTTTGCAGAGAACGCAACAGTGAGAACTGCAAAGGAGGCAGAAAAAATTGATTTAATTGACGATGTAATAAGATATACAGATTTAGTGGAAATGCTTTTACAAGAAAAAGAAACTAGTGTTAAAGAAAGTGATTTAAAGAGGATTGTTTCCATAAGAGAGTATGAGGCGTTAAAGGAAGAAAGTATGTTTGCAGCCTTGGAGCAAGGTTCACTTTTTAATCGTCAGGAGAAAAAAGCAAATACAATTGGGGTTCTTGTTCTTGAAGGTGCAATTGTACAGGGTTCTTCTGAAAAAGGTATTATTGGTTCAGATTCAGTTGTAAGACAACTTCAAAAAATAAGATTAGATGAAAAAATTAAAGGTGTTGTTTTAAGAGTTAATTCTCCAGGAGGTAGTGCCCTAGCATCTAATGTTATTTGGCATGAAATAGAAAAGCTAAAAACTAAAAAACCAGTCTATGTTTCCATGGGAGATGTTGCAGCGTCAGGAGGTTATTATATAGCAGCGGGAGCAAATAAAATTTTTGCAAATATAAACACAATTACAGGATCAATAGGAGTGTTTTCAGTACTGTTTAATATCCAGAAAACTTTTAGGCATAAATTAGGCTTAACATTTGATAGAGTAGTTACAAATAAATACGCAGACTTAGGTTCGAGTATGCGTGCTATGGGCGAGAATGAGAAAGCTATTTTTCAAAAAGATATAGGTAGGGTTTATAAGAGTTTTTTAAGTGTGGTTGAAAAAGGCAGAGGTTACACTAAGCTTTCTGATGTTAAAATGGTTGCTCAGGGCAGAGTTTGGTCAGGTGTTCAAGCTAAAGAAGTTGGTCTAGTGGATGAACTTGGTGGTTTAGAAGACTGTGTAGTGGCTTTGGCTGGAGAGTTAAAATTAGAGGATTATGATTTAGATTTTTATCCAAAGAAAAAAGCTTTTCAAGGGCTGTTAAATGATTTCCTTAGTGTAGGCGTAAAACTTCAAAATGCCTACGAAACCTTAAGCTCACCAATGGAATATACAAGAAAAATTAAAGAACGCTTTGGTAACGAGCAGATTCTAATGTTATCTCCTTATACAATGACTATAAATTAATAAAAAATCATTGCCCTTTATTGATCTATTATAATAGAACTGTTTGTGGAGGGCTGGCAGAGTGGTTGAATGCACCAGTCTTGAAAACTGACAGGCGTTTATAGCGTCTCGGGGGTTCGAATCCCCCGCCCTCCGCCATTTACTCCATGAACCACTAGAATAGCTTAACAGTATTTTTAAAATATTGAAAAACACCCCTCACCCATAATGAAGTTGAAAGTGAAGCACAACTACTGCTCCTGGAAATTTAGGCTATGTTCACTCCATTGCTGTAGTTTTTTAAAGGAGTCTTTTTCTGGGTAAGTCATTTCTTTCCAGCTTCTTTTCGAAAGGTTTTGATAATTATCAATGATTGCTTGTACTAAACGTTTTTTTACTAATGGCTTTATATTAAGTGTTGTGAGTATTTCTGTTATTTGTGTTAAATTCATTATTTCTCTCAATCCAGAAAGCTGACTTATATCTTTTTTTGTAATTTGTATTTGAGCAATAGTTTGGTTCATGCCATTGTCAGTCTTTTCAAGTCGTGTATCTACATGCATTTGATCTAAGAGTGTATTGATTTTAGCTAGCATAGATCCGGTGATTCTCTGGTTTGTAGCAAAGGCATTTGGGTCGTATTTAACTGAAATATCTGCAATTGCATTAACAGTTTTTGAGTCCAGTTGTCTAAATGTAGGCTTGCTTGAAGAAAGCTTATTGCTTTTAGAAAGAGACTCTAATACTTTGTTCACGGCATCACCAAAGGAAACCAAGTTCATATTGATCTTAACATCACTAGGAATAGAGTTTCTTTTACTCTCAAGAGCTGGGATATCAATAGTAGATTTACCATCTGTAAAAAGAATCATATTAGCTTTTTGAAAGAGTTTTTCTCGACCTTGTGCCGACTTTTTCTTATAGCTTGCAGACACAATGTCATAAAAGTTTTCAAGGGCTTGTTGAATTTGGGTTCCACCATCGTTTTTAGTGATTTGATTCATTTTTTTCGTAAGAAACTCATAAGCATCTTCTCTTGAAGAGATCTTTAAACTTTTCCCTAGGTTGTCATTAAATGGGACTAAATAGACTTCATGGGTGGTTCTTCCTATGGCGTCTGTTTCACTTAAGGCTTTATCAACAAAAGCCATAAGAAGGGCGTCTTGAACTTCAATGAAGGGTCCATTCATGGAGCCTGAGATATCGTAATAAATTATTGAGATCTTTTTTTCTAAAGGATTTTTAGGGTTAATAACCTTTCTTGTTTCCAGACTCCCCATGGCAAATTGTCTTCCCTGTATAGTCGGAGCAAACATATGTTCTCCTGGGCGCAGAGACCAAAGCATTTTGGAAAAATCAAGTGGATTACGGGTGATAATTTGGCAGTCATATGGTTTTTCACCCTATTAAGCCAGGTGAATTCATTATGGGTGATAAAGAAAACGGAATGTTTAAAAATAAAATCACAAAGCCCTTTGATATGATGGCCACTCAGACCACTCAAGTGATATGGAGAAAAGTAACAGAACTCGCTCAAAAAGAGTTTGAAGATAAATATAAAGAATTAATCTTAGACCCATCTTATTTTAAGGGAGACCTTAAGCCTGTAGAGACGGTCTCTTATGAAGATGTTGGCTTGTGGATCAGTGCTTTAAACGAATTGTCACAAATGGGGCATACTGGTCTTAAAGAAGTTATTCTAAGCCATAAACAGGGTCATACCTAAAGGTTTCTTACAGAGGCTGAGTGGGATTTTGTTGTTAAAGGGCGGGGGCAGTACAATGAAGCCTACCATTTTGGTAGGAAAAAGTCTGACTTAGGAGAATATGCTTGGTTTTATGAAAATGCTCAAGAGCAAACCCATGAGGTTGCACAGAAAAAGCCTCTGGTTATTAATGGTAAAAAATTTTACGATATGTATGGAAATGTTTGGGAATTGGTAAAAGACTGGTCTGGTGATTACCCTACATCATTACAAGTAGACTGGAGTGGTCCTAGTAGTGGCTCGGGCCGTGTGATGCGCGGCGGTAGCTTGTTCAGCTATGCTGCTGAGAACGTGCGGTTAGCAAATCGTTTCTACGAGCGGCCGGATCATCGTAGAAGTGATGTTGGGTTCCGCCTTGCGAGGACTGTCCATTAACCATTAAGCTTTTTTACCTTTTTTAAAAAGTCTGGTTCTATTCTAAAAATTTTATAAAAATGTGGATATTTAAATTACAAATACGCTCTTAATGATTTTAACTATTTAGCCTAGTGGCAACAAATTAAGGAAAGAGGGTAGTGATTATATATTTAATATACGCCTTTGAATTTAATTCATTTTTTTTGCACGTTTGAACAAGGGTAAGCATAATAACTGTCTAATGTGCGGCATATATAAAAAGCTTTGTAATACCAATTGAATCTAGTACACTGTGGCATTAATTTTTAGGTTAAGGCTTTAAAAATAAAGGGATAAGGAAAGAATCAAAACCTACCTAGTATAGACTTGAAATGTTAGTTTATATTTATCAAACATTTCTACGCTAGAAGATAAGGTTAACTTTTTTGGAAGCGTTGGGTAAAAGGCATCTCCATTTTGAATTTTAGTATCTACTTTTGTGATAAAAAATTGATCTGTATTTTTTAAAGTTGCTTTATAGATTTGAGCCCCACCAATAATAAAAATCTTTGATGAATCATAGGCTGTAACTTTTTTAGCACAGGCTATTGCCTCACCTATGGAGTTTGTAACTACAACTCCTTTAAGTAGTTTTAGATTTAAATTTTTGGTAAGAACTATGGATAATCTGTCTGGTAAAGGATGACCAATGGATTCAAAAGTTTTTCTCCCCATAATAATAGGATGATTTTTTGTTGTTTTTTTAAAATATTTAAAATCTGTAGGAATATGCCAGGCCATTTCATTGTTACGTCCAATACAGTTATTCTTATCCATTGCTACAATTTGACAAATCAAACTCATTATATGGAAACTTGAGCTGCAATTCTTGAATGAGGGTTATATTCTATTAATTCAAAATCATCGCTAGTAAAATTAAAAATGTTTTTTACACGTTGATTTAAAATAAGTTTTGGAAGTTTCTTTGGCGTTCTTTTTAGCTGAGTTTTAGCTTGTTCAATATGATTTTGATAAAGGTGGACATCACCAAAAGTGTGTATGAATTCACCTAAAGTAAGTCCACAAACCTGAGCTATCATCATAGTTAAAGCCCCATAGCTTGCAATGTTAAATGGAACACCTAGAAAAATATCCGCACTTCTTTGGTAAAGTTGACAAGAAAGCTTTCCATTAGAAACATAGAACTGAAAAAACGCGTGACATGGAGGAAGGGCCATCTGGTCTAACTCTCCAGGATTAAAAGCTACAACTAAATGTCTTCTTGAATGAGGCTGTTCTTTAATACTTTTTACAACATCTGCAATTTGATCAATTTTATGGCCATTTGGCTTTTGCCATGATCGCCATTGAGCACCGTATATCCGTCCAAGGTCGCCACTTTCATCAGCCCACTCATTCCAAATTTTTATTTTATTATCAGTTAAGTACTTAATGTTAGTGTCGCCGCTTAAAAACCAAAGAAGTTCATGGATTACAGCTTTAAAATAAATTTTTTTTGTTGTTAATAAGGGGAAGCCTTCTTTAAGGTTGAATCTTAACTGGTGTCCAAAAATGGATTTAGTGCCAGTGCCAGTTCTGTCCGCTTTTTCTTCACCCTCTGTTAAAACTTTGTTTAGTAGAGATAAATAAGTCTTTATGACATACCTCCTTTTTAGAATGTTTTAATAATACTATCTATTATTTATAAGAAAGACTAGACAGCATATTCTAGAAACAGTTATACAAAGGATTGCTTTATGGGGAGGCATTTAAATGGAGATTAGAGATCCTGTACATGGTTCAATTGCCCTTTCAAAGCCAGAAGTGGCTTTGTGCAACAGCGCAGCATATCAAAGACTTCGAGCTATTAAACAACTTGGATTTTCAGAGTTTAGTTTTCCTGGTGCAACTCATAATAGGTTTCTACATTCCATTGGTGTAGCACATTTGGCAGGAAAGTCTTTTGATGAAATTTTTAAAAATTATAGTTTTAGTACTTTAGAAAAACGTGATTCTTTAAGGCAAACTCTTAGAATGGCCGCACTACTACATGATATTGGTCATGGTCCATTAAGCCATGCCACTGAAGAGGTTATGCCCCCAGTTGGAGAGTTAAAAATTAAAGCTTATGAGTTTAAAAAAAATCCTGTAAACCCAAAAAGGCAAGCAGATCATGAAGATTATACTATAAAGTTTATAACAGACTCATCAATAACAACTGTATTAAATGAAACTAACGTTTCACCTTTTCATATTGCGGCTTTAATTGATAAAGAGCTTTTAGTTGATGATGATTTTTTTAAAGACAACGGTTTAAATTTTAAAACTATCTTAAGTCAGCTTGTAAGTAGTGAACTAGATGTTGATAGAATGGATTATCTTGGGCGTGATGCATATTTTTGTGGAACAAATTACGGGAAAGTGGAGTTAGAATGGCTTATAAACCACCTATCCTTTCATACTCAAAACGATACTGTGTATTTAGCTCTTGGAAGGCGAGCTCTTTATACATTTGATGACTTTTTGCTTTCAAGGCACCATATGCATTTAATGGTTTATTTTCACCATAAAGGCATTATCTATGAAGAGATGCTACATAGATACTTAAAATCTTGTGATTGTACTTTTGCTCTCCCTGGAGATATTGAAGCGTATATACATTGCACAGATATGGCCCTTTTCCAGCACCTAAACCATGTAACAAATCCTTGGGCTAAAAGAATTGCTGAAAGAAAGCCGTTTAAGGTTTTATTTGAACTACATACAACAGAGTCAAATTCTAGAGTTTTAAAAATGAAAGCAGCCCTAAAGGAGAATATGATTGAGTGTATACTTGCAAACTCTACTGCTCGATTAAGTAAGTATAATCTAAGCAGTGAAGCTGACAAATCTCACCCCATTTTTGTTGTGAATCCTGATGATAAGCAAGCTAAGCCTTATAGAATTGAAGAACAAACTGAGATTTTTCAAAAATATGAGAAAATTAGAAAAATTGAAAGATTGTATGTTGCTCCTGAAGAACTCTTAAAAGCTAAAGAGATTATTAAAAATTTCTAAATGTAATTTAAAAAAATTCAAAATCTCTTTAAACATAGATTTTTATAAAAGCTTTTCTACTATTGCATCAAAGCAGTTGCCTGTTAGCTAAGATAGTAAGCGAGCTACAACTAACTTTGCTTTAATTTAATATTAAATGAGCCTGTAAATTATTCTTTATAACTGTGATTTAATTTTTATCAAACCTATAACCGTATTCAATGGCAAACCTGCTCATTGCAGGTTTCTAATCTTTTAAGAGCATAGTCCATTTTATAGGATTAATACCCAGGGGAACAGTGTGTAAAAATAGGTTTTTCAGCACGAGTCCAAGAAGCTAAAGTATTAGCTGAAAAATCATCACAAGAGGTAACATTAGAAACATCCCATGAACTAATGTCTTGATCAAAAGAAGCTGCATAAGAAAACATCAAGCTCATATCAGTAACATTAGAAGTGTCCCAGTTAGAGGTGTCAGGGTTTGCTGCATCTGCAGAAAAAAACATAAAGCTCATATTAGTAACGTTAGAAGTGTCCCAGTTAGAGGTGTCAGGGTTTGCTGCATCTGCATAATAAAACATCCAGCTCATAGAAGTAACGTTAGAAGTGTCCCAGTTAGAGGTGTCAGGGTTTGCTGCATCTGCATAATAAAACATAGCATCCATATGAGTAACGTTAGAAGTGTCCCAGTTAGAGGTGTCAGGGTTTGCTGCATCTGCAGAAAAAAACATAGCATCCATATGAGTAACGTTAGAAGTGTCCCAGTTAGAGGTGTCAGGGTTTGCTGCATCTGCAGAAAAAAACATAGCATCCATATGAGTAACGTTAGAAGTGTCCCAGTTAGAGGTGTCAGGGTTTGCTGCAGCTGCAGAATGAAACATAGATTGCATATTAGTAACGTTAGAAGTGTCCCAGTTAGAGGTGTCAGGGTTTGCTGCATCTGCAGAAAAAAACATAGCATCCATATGAGTAACGTTAGAAGTGTCCCAGTTAGAGGTGTCAGGGTTTGCTGCATCTGCAGAAAAAAACATAGCATCCATATGAGTAACGTTAGAAGTGTCCCAGTTAGAGGTGTCAGGGTTTGCTGCAGCTGCAGAATGAAACATAGATTGCATATTAGTAACGTTAGAAGTGTCCCAGTTAGAGGTGTCAGGGTTTGCTGCATCTGCAGAAAAAAACATAAAGCTCATATTAGTAACGTTAGAAGTTACACCACCATTAACAAGGATTAAGTTGTTTGCGTCATAAAACATTTCATTAAAGCTTTTCCACCCTGTGTCTCCTAGTTCTGTCACTTCAATTATTTGAAGACTGTTTTTAAAACTAAGATATGGGCAGCGTTCAGTGACTGTAACTGTATAAACTCCTTCAGATGAGTAAGTATGATTTTTATCTGAGTCACTTGATGAAGTGACAATTCCTGAACTCCCATCACCCCAATGAACTATAAAATTATATGTATAAGAAGAACTTAAATTAAGGTTTAAATTTAAATCACTGCTATTAATGCTAAATTTAGCTTTAAAAGGAGTTCCTGAAAAATTTTGCACAGCAACAGCAGTGCTTAAATTAGATACATTAGAGAAATTTCCAGCTACATCTTGTGCAACACCAGAAGCAATTCTAATTTGAATATTTCCAGTTTCAGCACTGCAGTTTGAAACTCTAACACTTGGATTAATAGTTGTTCCGTTTGTTACTGAAACTGTACAGCCTGTAGCAGCTCCAGTAAGGCTGACACTACTGTTTTGTAGATTTATACTACTAGGACTTTGGCTTACAGTTATAGGAAAGTCTACAGGGTTTGAACTACTTATTGTTGTAATGGAAGGGTCTCCAATACTAATAGTAGGTGGTTTAATGCCTTTTATTAGATTTAAAGCACTTGAGGTTTTAGAGTTTCCACTAGAACTTGTTATAGTAGCAGTGAGTGAAACTGTGCCATCATTTAAGCTTGAAAAATCAATATCACCGCTAAAACTTGTGTTAGAACAAGTAATTAAACTTGTCCCATGTGAAAACGTAATAAGTTCACCATTTTCAGAACATGTTCCAGAAACGCTAAAAGCACTTTCATTACTAAGGTTAATGAAAGTTTGATCCATGGGGCTTGTAATATTAATTGCTGGAAGCTCTGTGTTTTTAACTAAGTTAAGTGGGTTTGAGGTTTTAGAATTTCCAGCAGTGTTTGTAATAGTAGCGGTAAGTGCAACTGTGCCATGAGTTAAGCTTGAAAAATCAATATCACCGCTAAAGCTTGTGTTAGAACAGGTGATTGAGCTTGTCCCATGTGAAAACGTAATAAGTTCACCATTTTCAGAACATGTTCCAGAAACGCTAAAAGCACTTTGGTTGTTAAGGTTAATGTAAGTTCCGTTTGTAGGGCTTGTAATATTAATTGCTGGAAGCTCTGTGTTTTTAACTAAATTAAGTGGGTTTGAAGTTTTAGAGTTTCCACTAGAACTTGTTATAGTAGCAGTGAGTGAAACTGTGCCATCATTTAAGCTTGAAAAATCAATATCACCACTAAAGCTTTGGTTTAAACAGGTGGTTGAGCCTGTGCCCTGTGAGAACATAATGGTTTCACCATTTTCAGAACATGTTCCAGAAACCCTAAAAGCATTTTGGTTGTTAAGGTTAATATAGGTTCCACCTATAGGGCTTGTTATGTTAATTGTTGGAAGCCCTGTGTTTTTAACTAAATTAAGTGGGTTTGAAGTTTTAGAATTTCCAGCAGTGTTTGTAATAGTAGCGGTAAGTGCAACTGTGCCATGAGTTAAGCTTGAAAAATCAATATCACCGCTAAAGCTTGTGTTAGAACAGGTGATTGAGCTTGCACCATGTGAAAACGTAATAAGTTCACCATTTTCAGAACATGTTCCAGAAACCCTAAAAGCATTTTGGTTGTTAAGGTTAATATAGGTTCCACCTATAGGGCTTGTTATGTTAATTGCTGGAAGCTCTGTGTTTTTAACTAAATTAAGTGGGTTTGAAGTTTTAGAATTTCCAGCAGTGTTTGTAATAGTAGCGGTAAGTGCAACAGCACCATCAGTTAAGCTTAAAAAATCAATATCACCGCTAAAGCTTGTGTTAGAACAAGTAATTAAACTTGTCCCGTGTGAAAATGTAATAAGTTCACCATTTTCAGAACATGTTCCAGAAACCCTAAAAGCATTTTGGTTGTTAAGGTTAATGTAAGTTCCGCTTGTAGGGTTTGTAATAGAAATTGTTGGAAGCTCTGTGTTTTTAACTAAGTTAAGTGGGTTTGAAGTTTTAGAATTTCCAGCAGTGTTTGTAATAGTAGCGGTAAGTGCAACAGCACCATCAGTTAAGCTTGAAAAATCAATATCACCGCTAAAGCTTGCGTTAGAACAGGTGATTGAGCTTGTCCCATGTGAAAACGTAATAAGTTCACCATTTTCAGAACATGTTCCAGAAACCCTAAAAGCATTTTGGTTGTTAAGGTTAATGAAAGTTCCACTTATGGGGCTTGTAATATTAATTGCTGGAAGCCCTGTGTTTTTAACTAAATTAAGTGGGTTTGAAGTTTTAGAGTTTCCACTAGAACTTGTTATAGTAGCAGTGAGTGAAACTGTGCCATCATTTAAGCTTGAAAAATCAATATCACCGCTAAAACTTGTGTTAGAACAGGTGATTGAACTTGTCCCATGTGAAAACGTAATAAGTTCACCATTTTCAGAACATGTTCCAGATACACTAAAAGCACTTTCATTACTAAGGTTAATGAAAGTTCCATCTACGGGGCTTGTAATATTAATTGTTGGAAGCTCTGTGTTTTTAACTAAGTTAAGTGGGTTTGAGGTTTTAGAATTTCCAGCAGTGTTTGTAATAGTAGCGGTAAGTGCAACTGTGCTATCAGTTAAGTTTGAAAAATCAATATCACCGCTAAAGCTTGTGTTAGAACAGGTGATTGAGCTTGTCCCATGTAAAAACGTAATAAGTTCACCATTTTCAGAACATGTTCCAGAAACCCTAAAAGCATTTTGGTTGTTAAGGTTAATATAGGTTCCACCTATAGGGCTTGTAATATTAATTGCTGGAAGCTCTGTGTTTTTAACTAAGTTAAGTGGGTTTGAGGTTTTAGAGTTTCCACTAGAACTTGTTATAGTAGCGGTAAGTGCAACTGTGCTATCAGTTAAGTTTGAAAAATCAATATCACCGCTAAAGCTTGTGTTAGAACAGGTGATTGAGCTTGTCCCATGTAAAAACGTAATAAGTTCACCATTTTCAGAACATGTTCCAGAAACCCTAAAAGCATTTTGGTTGTTAAGGTTAATATAGGTTCCACCTATAGGGCTTGTAATATTAATTGCTGGAAGCTCTGTGTTTTTAACTAAATTAAGTGGGTTTGAAGTTTTAGAATTTCCAGCAGTGTTTGTAATAGTAGCGGTAAGTGCAACTGTGCCATCATTTAAGCTTGAAAAATCAATATCACCACTAAAACTTGTGTTAGAACAGGTGATTGAACTTGTCCCATGTGAAAACGTAATAAGTTCACCATTTTCAGAACATGTTCCAGAAACCCTAAAAGCACTTTGGTTGTTAAGGTTAATGTAAGTTCCATCTACGGGGCTTGTAATATTAATTGTTGGAAGCCCTGTGTTTTTAACTAAATTAAGTGGGTCTGAGGTTTTAGAGTTTCCACTAGAACTTGTTATAGTAGCAGTGAGTGAAATTGTACCATCATTTAAGCTTGAAAAATCAATATCACCGCTAAAGCTTGTGTTAGAACAAGTAATTAAACTTGTCCCATGTGAGAATATAACTACCCCCCCCCCCCCCCCCCCCCCCCCCCAGAACATGTTCCAGAAACTCTAAAAGCACTTTGGTTACTAAGGTTAATATAGGTTCCATCCATAGGGCTTGTAATAGAAATTTTTACTTCAGTTCCTTTAGCTTGCACATTATCAATAAGCATATATGACTCTAAAACAGAGTCATATTTGTACAATATTTTTATACTAGTATTAAGGGTTTCTTGTTTTGTAGGTGTATAGGTTATTTTTAAAGCGCACTTATGAATACTTTCTAAAGTCTTTTTGCAAGTGCCTAACTCTAACTTAAAAGGAAAATAGTTTTGGGTATTGATTTCTTTAGAACTAAGTTTAAAGCTTTTAGAGTGAATTTTTAGTGGCGAAACGTTTCTGATTTCGTAATTAAGGCTTTTACTTTCTCCAACAGCAACTTCACCAAAATTAAGACTTGTATTCCCTTTTAAAGTTGGCAGTTTATAAGAAGAAAACTCTACTCCGTCTTTCTCATTGCAGCCAATTAGAGTGAGTATAAATAAAAGCCGTATGATTTTATTCATACCTAGCCTTTCGGCACAGTGCTTTAAAAACTTTATATCTATGGGAGTAAAGTGGTTAACTATTTTTTTTGCGTATTAATCTGAGATTAATGGTATTTAAGTGTTTTAATATGAGGCGTAAATATAGTGAGTTTTATTTTAAAAAAAATAAAACTTTGGTTAAGATTTTATACCAACTCTTAAAAATCAAGACCCCAAAAGACTGGGAGGCTCTAAAAGATTTGATTTTGCATTCATAGAGGGGCAGTTTAGCCTGACTTTTACCCACAAATTACATAGTCACTCCAATCTGAATATCACTAAGCCTCGCCATGGCCCTCCAAAGCACCAGTGGGCCTGGTGGTGGATCAGAATTTCTCGCCAAATAGCCACCGAGCCGAGCAAAGGCAATAACAAAATCATTACTATTGCTCCTCATTTTCAATTTTAACCGTCCTGCATTTCTTTCAAATTTTATAAGTATGGCTCGCTGTTCTTTTGTAAAGCAAAGGTCAGACTTACTATTGGGGGCTTCTCTTGAAACTTTTGATAGCCAAAATACTTTCCATGCTAATACACTTGTGAAGCTTACAAATTTTTTTAATCTATCAATATGCTGTAGCCGACTTCTCTCAATGCTAAATCCTGATTTTAATGTTTTAAAAAAAACTTCAATATTCCATCTTTCTTTATACCAGTTAATTTTTTCCAAAGCTTCCTCAAAACAATCAACAGGCAGGTTAGTTAAGAGTTTCCAATCCACTCTATCGGTCATCGAGCTATGCTCTTTTGCTGAAACAACGTATAATTCAATTGGAGGGTATTCTTTTCTCTTATCTATTGGTGGCAAAATCTTTACTTTATAGTATCGAACTTTTATTTTTGTGATTCTGGATTTTCTTTTATGAGTTTTTGGCAAATGTAACTTATATTCTCCACATGGAGCTGTTCTTGAAACGCGATCAAAAACTTTTACCTTTCCTCTCACCGTCGACCTTTGATGAACTGCTCTAATTACAAAATTAGTACTTAAACTAATGCAATTGAAAAATAATTCATACATGTCAGCATCCCTGTCACAGAGATGAACTAACCGTTCTGGTGGAAATTCAGCAGCTACGCTGTTAACGCCTTCAATCCACTTAAAACTTTCTTTTTCTTCCACAGGGACGCGTGAAAAGTTTTTACCGGCATTTCTAATCGTTCGTTTATTTTTAATATCCCTTGTCCAGACTTTTTGTGCCACTAATCCCAATGGTACTCCAGTACTAGAAAGGGCTAAGGAGGAATGCATCATCATGCCTTTTGTTGTCAGCTCTTTGCCGCTAGCTGGGTGTTTAAAGGAACCTATAAAACCGCCACCTTGGATAAGTTTTGTTCCTGGAAGAACTACCTCACTTGAATCATGAGAAATTAAAACCTTTTCTTTATCATTAATAGCTTCCATTCTTTGAAATGTTTGTGAGATATGTGGTTTAATTATATCAGTCTCATCAAAGCGATCATTATCAAAAAATCTATAAGCAGCCTTTGAAGACTTCCAATCTTGGCAGGAGAAGTTTATAGATTGACCATGATTTTTTTCGAAAGTTCTTGCTAGAGTCTCTAGTCGAGAGTTAAGTCTCTTGTCTCCTAGCTGTGCATTTTTAAATTCTGATGAGATATCCACTAATATGCCTTAGGTTAAATTGTTAAACCTAAAGTCTAGGGTATTTAGATCCAAAAATTTACTAGACTAGACCAAATATTTGTGGGTAAAAGTCAGCTGTTTTAGGGCGCTTACAAAACAAAATTAAAAAAGTAAAATTAATATGAATAAGAGGGTGGATTTTTTTGAAAATCTAAGGCTAGTCATAAGAGTGATTGTGTTAAAATTATAATATAAACCTTATTTTCTTGGATCAAAAGCATCTCTAACCCCTTCACCCATAAAATTTAACGTCACTAAGGATACAAAAAGTGCTATTGATGTGAATAATCCTAGCCACCAAGCTACCATAAAATGCTGTTTTGATTGTTGTAAAAGCTCACCCCAAGATGGAGTAGGGGGCCTTAATCCAAAACCTAAATAATCTATATTTGCTAAAAATGAAATTTGAACAGCAATGGAAAATGGGGAAAAAGTAATCACTGGGCTTAGTGCGTTTGGTAAAATGTGTTTAAAAATTAGCGCCCCCTTAGATGCCCCCATTGCTTTTGCAGCTTCAACAAAATCTCTTTTTCTAAGTTTTAAAACTTCAGCACGAATATAAACTGAAATGGTCATCCAATAAAAAGTTGTTGCAATTCCCACTAATAACCAAAGGTTTGGTGTAAAAATAGATGAAATAAATAAAAGCATATAAAAAATCGGCATAGATTCAAAAACTTCCACTGCACGCTGACCAAGTAAATCCACTTTTCCACCAATAAAACCCATCATAGAGCCGATAATAATACCTAGCGTATAAGAGAGGAGCCAAACTAAAAGTGCGTACCCAAATGAATATCTAAATCCATAAAGGAGGCGAGCAAAAACATCTCTTCCCCTATCATCGGTTCCTAGGATATTTACAGAGCTTGGTGGGGAAGGGTAATCCTCTACATTTTTATTAGATTCATAGGGGTTCCATGGAATTAATGGCCATATTTCCCAAGAAATGTCTTCTTTAGGGATTGAGCGGTAATCCATTAGGAAGATATCATTACGGCCAAACTCTGTTGGGTGATAGGTTTTAAAAACTGGAAAATAAACTGATCCCTTATGAACCATAACTAGAGGCTTGTTATTAGCCCACATTTCAGCAGATAAGCTGACAAATAAAATTATAATAGTTAAATACAAAGAAAACACCGCTCTTTTTTGAGCTTTAAATCTTTTTATTCTTTTAAGAGTCTGCTCATTTTTAATAAAACGTTTAATCATGAAAAATCAATCCTTGGGTCAACAATTATGTAGAGAAAGTCACTAATTAGGCGACCGAAAAGTAAGAATAAAGAGGATAAGAAAATAATACCCATGCTGATGTTATAATCTCTTTGTAAAAGAGCTGTATAACTTAACTGACCCATTCCATAAATATTAAAAATTTCTTCAATAATAATTGAGCCTGCTAAAAATATTCCTAAAAATGAACCTAAACTAGTAGCAATTGGGATCAATGCGTTTCTAAGTGCGTGCTTATAGACCACAGCTTTTTCAGTCAAACCCTTAGCTTGAGCAGTTCTTACATAATCTAATTTAATTTCATCAAGGAGTGAGTTTTTCATTAGAAATGTAAGTGCTGTAAATCCACTAATCATATAGCATAAGAGGGGCAGTACAAAGTGATGGGCTCGATCCCAAATCCGCTCTATAAATGAAAGGTATTCATACTCATCTGAGGCAGACCCTTGAAGTGGAAACCATTCTAGATACATTGGGTTTGCTAAAAAGTTCCTGAGTAAAATCCCAAGCATTAATGGGGGAATTGAATATAAAATAATTAAGAAAAAGGAGGTTATATGATCAAAGGTTGAATCATTTTTTACAGCTTTTTTTATTCCAAGGGGTATACAGACCAGATAAATTAATAAAAATGATATGAGTCCAAATTGGAGTGATATGGGAATACGGCTTAAAATGACGTCTAAGGCTGGCTCTTCAAAGGAAAATGATTTGCCAAAATCCAGTCTTGCAAGGCTAGAAATCCAAATAAAATATCTTGTATGTATGGGCTTATCAAAACCATATTGTTTTTTAAGGCCTTGAATAACTTCTTCAGAAACACCAAAGTTTTGGCCGGCAGCTTGCTGGGCCTGCTTGATTTGTTGAATTTTTTGTTCAATTGGCCCTCCTGGAGTGAGGTTTAACAAAATAAATGAAATTAAAGTCACCCCTATTAAGGTGGGGAAAATGAGTAAAATTCTTTTTAAAAAATATTTAAGCATTGCCTACTCTGGTAAGGTCCAAAAACGAGGCCCAATGGAGTAATTGTATGTGTCCTTAGGCCTTTGTACCCGGCTGTTAATGGCATATAGGCTATATTTAGGTTCAAAGAGGAAAATGTATGGAGCGTCTGCAGCAATTAGGCTATGGATTTTGTGAAACTTAGCCAGTCTTTTAGGTCTGTTTGTAATATTAATGGCAGTTTCAATGAGGCTATCCACTTTAGGGTTTGAGTAGCTAATAAAATTAGAACCTTTTCCTGCAGAGCTTTTTGAATGCCAAATTTGAGTAGGGTCTGGATCTACACTGCCGCTACCCCAACTCATAATGACAGCGTCAAACTTTCTCTCATCTAAAGCTTTTGTAAAGGCATTCCAATCCACAGTTTCAATAATCAGTTTAATGCCTGCTTTTTTCATATCCTCTTTAATGACAGTAATGACTTTTTCACTATCCTTACTTGGGTTAAGAAGATTAAACTTAAATTGAGTTTTCACTCCATCAATAATTTTATCCAGTAAACCGTCTTTATCTGTGTCTGCCCAGCCTGCTTGAGTTAAAATTTTTCTAGCTTTTTTAGGGTTAAAGGGAGTGGGTTTTGTATTTGGGTTGGAATAATCACTATCAATTCTAAAAGGGCCTGTAGCAGGAACATTCATTCCATAGTAGAATTTTTTATTTAAAAAACTTCTATTCACTAAGTATGTGAGTGCTACTCGGGTATTTTTATCCTTAAGAATTTTATTTTTACTGTTTAATCCAATAAATGACATGCTTTTAGGAAGCTTATTGGTGGCTTTAATTTTTAAAACTGTTTCACCCCAAGGCTTGTTCACCATTTTTTTTACAAAGTCTTCAGCTCGAACACTATCATCATAATCAAGCTTTCCTCGCTCAAGCATTGCTCGTCTTAAGCTAGATTCTTTGATGAATTTAAATACAATTCGCTTAAATTTATACTTTTCTTTGGCAATTTTATCATTTCGTCCCCACCAGTCAGGGTTTGCAATAAGCGTAATGCTCTTGCCCTTAGACCACTTATAAAACTTATACGGTCCTGATCCCATGACAGTTTTTGCAAGACGATTTTCTTTTGTCAGTTTAGAATAAAAAGCCTTTGGAAAAACCCGTAAACCTCCAATAACATCTAGATTTAAATAATATGAGTTCTTAGCTGTAAACCTAATAGTATACTTGTCTACAATCTCAGATTTAATAAAATTTGTATAAAAACTCCTTAAAGCATAGGACTCATGTAAATCATTAAAAAGAGCTTTAAAGGAAAAGTCCACATCCTCAGATGTCATCATTGTACCGTCATGAAACTTAACGTCCTTTCTTAAATAAAAGGTAAATATTTTTTTGTTCTTAGAAATTTCCCATTTTCTAGCAAGATTTGGAATGGGTTTATATGTATCTAAATCTGTTGCAAGCAAAGCTTCCACCACTGCAGATGCGGTATGAATGCTCTGTAAGACAATTCTACTTGAAACAACCTCACTGGCTCTAATGGGATGAAGGTCACTGGGTTCGCTGCTTAAAGCTTGAATGAAAATGTCTTTAGTTTGAGCTCTTTTATTGTTTAAATTTTTTGAACAACCTTGTATAATAATCATGAACAATAAAGCAGGTGTGTAAATAAGCTTCATCTATTTCTCCTTGAAGAGGCGTTTAAATATTTGCATAATATAGGAAAACAGAGTCTAAAAACTTTTGTCTCTAAGCAAGGAGAAACCCCTTGAATGACTGATTCTAAGGCAAAAACATGAGAAATAATCCTTTAAGGCGTTTTTATGTCTGGAGCATGAATGAATGTAAAAAACCTTATGCTTTCTGGTTTTTAAACGCCTTTGCTTACTTAGAGTCTTTAGTTATACCTATTCCAACAGATCCGTTGCTTATAGCCAAAGCCGTAATGGAGCCGAAAAAAGCTTTACTTCTTTCTATTTGGGTGAGTTTATTTAGTGTTTTAGGTGGTGTTACTGGCTACTTTATTGGAAGTTTTCTTTGGGATTTTATTTCTCCTTTTATTTTCCAGTATTTAGTGTCTCCTGGTGTTTTTGAAATCATAAAAACTCGTTTTAGTGAGAGTGTCTTTCTTTTTATATTACTAGGGGCTTTTACCCCTCTTCCCTTTAAGGCCTTTGCTTTGACTGCTGGATCTATGAGCCTTCCTTTTTTGCCCTTTTTACTTGGCTGTATTGTTGGACGAGGTTCTCGTTTTTTACTAGTGGGTGCTATGGTTTATTTTTTTGGAGTAAAGATTAAAGCTTTTATGGATAAGTGGCTTGAAAAAATTTCACTTTTTTTTGGTTTATTAGTTGCTATTTTTATTCTCATTAAATATTTAAACTAATATGACAATGGTTTTTGATCCAGAGGGTACTTTTACTAAAGATTCTTCAGTTTTTGGAATGCCTAAAAATATTCCTGTAAAACTAAAATTACTGCCTGTGGCCTGGGAGCCTACAGCTTCTTTTAAAAAAGGAACTGCAAACGGTCCAAGTGCAATCTTTAAAGCGACAAAGCAAATGGATTTGTTTCATCCTTATTTTAAAAAAATATATGAGCATGGTATTTCTTGGAGTAGTGATTTAGTTAAAAAAACTTTAAAACTAAGTGAAGATACATCACCAGTGGCTGAAAAAATCATTTCAGCAATTGAAGCTGGCAACTCTCCGTCTACTAAGGATTTAGATTTTGTAAATAAAAAATCAAATAAACTAAATGAGCTTATTTATAACAACGCTATTGATTCAAAAGAAACAATTGGTTTAGTTGGAGGAGACCACTCTTCTCCTTTTGGTCTAATCAAAGCTTTAAGTGAGAAGTATAAGGGGGATTTTTCAATAGTTCATATTGATGCTCATTTTGACTTTAGAAAAGAATACCAGGGCTTTAAGCATTCACATGGATCTATTATGCACAATGTAAAAACTAAAATAGACAATCCACCAAGGATTTATCAATTAGGAATTAGAGATTTTTGTGAATCTGAATATGAATTTGCGATAAAAAATTCCACTTTTTTATTAGATCAAGAGCTTTATTCAAAACTGCTAAATGGAAAAAGTTTTAACACTTGTTTAGATGAACTCTTTAACAACTTAGAGGAGAAAATTTATATAAGCTTTGATATTGATGGTATGAGTCCTGAGTTTTGTCCCAATACAGGAACCCCTGTTCCAGGAGGGATAAGTTATAACCAAGCTGTTTATTTAATTCAATATCTTCATAAAAAAGGCCATACTTTGATTGGTTTTGATTTGGTAGAGGTTTCTCCTAAGAAAAATAGTATGTTTGGTGAGGGTCTTGATGAGATTATTGGAGCAAGAATACTTTATGAATTAAGCTGTTTTGCTCTTTCAAATAATTAACTTTTATAATATGAAGGGGTTTATTATGAATAGGGCAAAAAGTTTTAAAACGGGCTAAGAATTGAGCACTAGAATTTTATTAATTTTAAATCTATTTTAAAAAAACAGGCTTTTAAATAAGTTGATCAAGCTTTTTACTTTTTAAAATAGCGGCTTGAAAGCCTTTATTTAAGATTTCATTTAAGCCAGATGATCTCATTATTTCAAGTCCTGCCAGAGTCACGCCTTTTTTTGATGTTACACCACTTTGCATTTGTATAAAACTTTTATTGGACATTTTAAGTGTTTCACTGACGCCTAAAAAACTTACTCTTGTAATTTCGTCTGCACTTTCACTATCAAAACCCATGTCGCTAAGCCACTCTGACCAGATTTGCATGATCTCAAGAATAAAGCCTACACCACTTGCTGCCGAAACCATAATCCCATCTAGAGCCTCTTCTGTTTCAACTACGTGGACAGAGCCCAGTGAATAAAAATACTTTTTAACCTCTAAGGCTAGTGTTTTATTTTCCGAATAAACACCTAAAAGGCCGTTTCCAAATTCACAAGTAGTTGAAGGCATTAATCGCACAAGGTCGTTTATTGTGGGAAGTTGGCTTTTTAAACTTTTAAGTTTGATTCCTGCACATAAGCTTAAGACGGTATGCTCTTTTCTAAAGTTTTTTCCATATGAATTTAAAAACTCTGGTAGATCTTGGGGCTTAATTGAGATTATAATAATATCGCATACATCAAAAAGATCATCAGTGTGCCTTAGGTAGTTTATATTATATTTTTCAGATAAATTTTTTGCTTTTAAAGGTGTTTTATTTACAACATATAGATTTTTTAAATTCACATCTGAATTTAGGGATAGGCCTGAAATAAGGCTTTTAGTCATATTCCCAGCACCAATAAAACCAATTTTGCTTTGTTTAAAAAAAATATGCAAAATCTACCTTTCTCCAAAAATTATTCGTCCAAGTCTTACATGGGTTGCCCCATTTTTTAAAGCGTTAAGGTAGTCTTTAGACATTCCCATGGATAAAATAGACCAGTTTTTTTGTCTATTTTCATCCATACGCAGACTTAGTCTATCAAAATGTTTCTTAGCCCACAAGAATGCTGCTGAAAGATTTTCTTCTTTCATGTCTACAGGAGGAATAAACATTAGGCCTGACAATATGATTTTATCAAGTTTTAATGCCTCTGATAAGAAGAGCTCTAAATCATCTTCTAAGACCCCGTAATTTCTTATATCTTTAGGGTGTTTTATTTGTATAAGAATTTTTTGAATGTTTTTTGTATTTTTGTTTATTTTTATTAAGTGAGAAAGCTTTGCTCCTGTGTGAATAAGTGAAAATTTATCAATCACTTTATTTAAAGTGTTGCTTTGTAGGCGTCCTAAGTAATGCCATTGGATATTTAAATCTGAAAGGGTTTTGATTTTATGGCAAGCCTCAAGTACATAGTTTTCACCAAAAGCTTGAATACCTGATGAGTAGGCGTCTCTTATTTTTTTTTCACTTACGTTTTTAGAAACTGCAATAAGGTTTCCATTTAGATTTTTAATTTCCTCTTTTAAATTCTTTGTGTTCACTTTAATTCCCACCGTTTAAGCTCTAGTCTTAAAGTTTCTAAAGGCAGTCCTATGATATTTGTATACGAACCTTCCACGCTCTCAATTAAATTAAATTTTTCATCTTGAATACCGTACCCACCAGCCTTTTTTAAAACCTCTAAATTGTCATCTAGGTACTGATTCACATGAAATCTAGATATTTCCTTAAATTTAACTGTTGTTGTGGTCACCCAACTTTTGTCCAGGGCCTGTTTATTTAGATGAAGAAGGCAGCAGCCTGTATGTACAAAATGTTTCTTTCCACTATAGTCTAGAAGCCATTTTTTTGCTTCTAAGATGCTTTTAGGTTTACCTAGGCTCATCCCCTTAAATTCAACCACTGTGTCGCAGGTAAGGGCAAATTTAAAATTTTTATACTTAAGGCCAATGTTATTTTTAAAATGTTTCATTTTGAGGCAGGCAAGTTTTTTACATTGGTCAAAAGAATTTAGGTTTTTATCAATAATTTCCGATATTTCTAAAGGAAAGGATTTAAATTGGTAACCTGCTTGCGTGAGTAGCTTTGCTCTTTGCGGTGACTGGGAGACTAATAAAATGGAGGGGGTTGAGTTGGGTTCTATTTTTGATTTAGATTTTATATTGCTCATTTTAGGAATTGCCTTTGGAAGTTATTCTGTATATTTAATAACAAGAGTTGTCCTTGGAGACAACTCGGATTCTTCAACTTTAGCTTGGGCCACTGGTGATGAACCTGTAAAGTCAAAATCACCCATAATTAATATTTCACGTCCTCTTATTCATAATTTTACCCTAGTTCATGCACAAAAATTTAAATCTAAGACTTATCGAAAAAAAGTTGAAATGAGTTTAAAAACTGCAGGTATTTCTAGAGAGCTTAATGTTGATGAGTTTATTGGAATGCAGATTTTATGGGGTGTTTTGTTTCCATTTTGTCTTTTCTTTTTTAATCTTGCTTTAGATCTTGGCCTTCCTGTTTTGGGGGTTGTTGTTTTAGGTCTTCTTGGGTTTGCTTTTCCTAACCTATATGCCAGTGATCAAAAAAAGAAACGGAATATGTCTATACAAACAGACCTACCTTTTTTTATTGATCTTTTAGCATTAACTACAGAGGCTGGTATGGATTTCATTGGTGCTATTCAAAGAATTGTGGAAAAAGCTCCTCATAGCGTTCTTGCCAGTGAAATGAAAGAGTTGCTTGCTGAAATTCGTATTGGTAGCTCGAGAGCAGATGCTTTAAGAGCTTTTTCTGATAGAATTGACCTTAGTGAAATTATGAGTTTAGTAGCCGTAATAATTGATGCTGACTCTGCTGGTGTTCCTATTCATAAGGTCTTAAAAGACCAGGCTGAGCAAATGAGGTTAGAGCGTTTTATTCGAGCTGAGAAGGCTGGTGCAAAAGCTTCTCAGTCTCTTATGATTCCAATGGTTGTGTTTATTGTTCCTGCGGTTTTCTTAACGGTTCTTGGCCCAGTTGTTCTTGGGTTTATGGGGCAGAAATAATTTATGAGCAATTTAAAACTTTATAACTCTACAAAAAATATTCACATAGCTAAAGATATTTTAGTTGCTGAATCTTTTTACTCAAGACTTAAGGGTTTAATGGGGAAACGTACTTTTCCTAAGGATACTGCTATATTTTTTAAAGGGTGTTCTTCTGTTCACACATTTTTTATGGGATTTCCTATAGATGTGGTGTTTTTAAATAAGAATATGGTTGTAAACTCTATAATTGAGAACCTTCAGCCTTGGAGGTGTACTAAACCATTTCAATTTAAAAATTATTATTGTATTGAATTTTATAGTAATAATATTTCTAAAAAAATTTCTAAAGGAGATACTATAGATGTACGCTATTAAAGTTCTCTCCGGTGTAAATGCAGGTCAAACTCATAATCTAATAAAGGGTGAAACTTTCATTGGAAGGTCTCCACAATGTGAAATTGCTATATCAAATAAAAATGTTTCAAAAAAACATGCTAAAATCATTTTAGATCAAGACAGAATTCTTTTCACAGATTTAAATTCCACCAACGGGTCTTTTGTCAATGGTGTGAAAGTTGAAATTACTTTAATAAAAAAGGGTGATAAAATTTCTTTATACGACACGCTTTTAGAAGTGGTTAAAAGTAATGATGCTCCTTTTCAGTTAAAAGATAATAGTTTTAATACTGATTCTGAAAATGAAAATTTAGAATTAAAATATAAGCCTCCTGTTGAGCAGTTTTTATATAAAGCAGATAAATACTTGGATAAAGCTGCAATGCCGCCTCTTCAAATGCTATCAGAGAAAATAGACTTTAAATGGATTATAGGCCTCTTACTTTTTGTTTCTATTGTTGCTACAGCATTATTATCAACAATTCCACTTATGAGTATTATTCAAGACACCGTTGAGCTTGAAAGTAAACAGCGAGCCAGTTCTTTAGCAAAAGCTTTAGCCATGAGTAATGTTAAACCTTTACAAAGCGGTAGTTTTTCTGGAGCCTCTGTTTCACTGGTATATCAAGAGCCTGGAGTTAAAAAGGCTTATATTATACGTCAACATAATGGTGAAATTGTTAGTCCCTCTGCATTTTTTGGAAAATTTCCATCTAGTTCTTTAATTCATAAGGCTAGGAAAATTACAGAACGCTCTTCTCATGTGTTTAAAGGGAGGGGCAACACTATTATAGCAATGCACCCAGTTAAGTTTTACTCTCCTAGCAGTGGCACAGAGCTGACTAAATTTTATGCTGTTGTGGTCTATAACGCCCAAGCTTTGTCCTTTGGAAATGAAAAAACTCTAAGCCTTTTTATTCAAACATTATTTTTATCTTTACTAGTTGGTTTTATCATATTTTATTTTCTTTATAAAATTGTTGAGTATCCTTTTGTAAGAATTCTTAGAGATTTAAAAGCTGCTCTACAGCAAGGTACCCATGAAGAGCTTCAGACATCAATACTGTTTAACCCTTTAAAAGAACTTTATCTTATTTCATCTAGTCTTTTAAATCGGTCCGATGAAGCTAGTAGCAAGTCTGGGTTTACGACCATTGAAGTTGATCGCTCTATGGAGGTTCAAAATTTAATAGAGATGCTTGGTTACCCATCTATTATTATTTCTGGAGACACTCATACTGTTCTTGATTACAATTCTATGTTTGAGGATCTTACTAGACTATATGATATAAAAGGGATTCGTGTTGTTGAGCTTACAGATCAAGCGTTAAAACAAAATTTAATTGATCTAGTAGAAAGGTCAAGAGTTTCTCCCGATGAAATAACTCTAAACTCTCTTGAGTTTTCAGGAATTTCATATGAAGTTCGTATGCATCCTGTACATGGAACAAATGACATAGCTTACTTTGTCTGCTCGTTTTTTCCAATGGAGGAGTCTGAATAGTGTCAAATTTAGCTCTTCATACTTTAAATGAATTTTATATAAAAGTAATCGCAGGACAACTAAAGGGCACTGTTTTTAGATTAAATTCAAGTGAAATCTTTATTGGCAGAGACCCTACTAACCACATCTGTATTCCTGAAGATTTAAAACTTAGTCGCAAGCATGCTCGTTTAATTTTAAATGAAGGGCAGTATTATATACAGAATTTATCTTCAAAAAATTTTATTAAAATAAATAATGAAAACATCTCACAATCTCAGCTTAAAAATAACTATATTTTTACAGTTGGGAGTCAAACGTTTAAGTTTATAGCGGTTTTAAAAAATCAAAATAAAGCTTTAAATACACACAACACTGCCAAAGTTTTTAACTTTAAAATGGCAAAAAATAATAAGAATATTTTTTATGTAGCACTAGCACTTTTTATTGGTCTAGGTTTATACACATTCACTTTTGATCCCCTAAGAAAAGAGAAAAAAGATTTAAGAGAAATAGCAACTACTGAAAAAATATTAGAGCGCGTTGAGAAAAGTAAAACTGAGGTAGATGAATTTATTCAAGGACTTAAGTCCTCTGGACACAATACTAAAGAATATAAATCAGCACATTCTTTTTACATTAAAGGATTTAGGGATTTTCAAAAAGGTCTTTATGCACAAGCACTGTCTTCTTTTGATACATGTTTATCTATTTATCCACCTCATCGGCTAGCTAGAAGATATAGTGAATTAGCAACTAATCGGTTAGAGGAACTTATTGCTTTTAATATGAGTCAAGGAGTTGTAAACATGGAAAATGGTAAAAATAATTTTTGTATTTCATCTTTTAAAAATGTTATATCACAAATAAATGATAAAACTGATGTTCGCTATATTGAAGCTAAGCAACTTCTTAAAAAGTGTAAACTTTTAAAAAGGAGTAAGTATTGATGATTAAGTTAAAAGTATTTGAAGGTCCTGATGTTTTTTTTGAAAACTCTTATTTAGAAGGAAAAGAGCTTATTGTTGGTCGTGGTAGTCGTTGTGATATTGTTTTGTCTGGGCATCCTGGTATTTCAAGGGTTCATTTTAAAATAATAATCCAAGATGATTTTTCTGTTACAATAGCAGTTGTTTCTAGTACAGGAAGACTACTCCATAAGGGGAATAGTATAAAAGAAATTTCTTTTAGTAATGACACACATACTATAAGTATTCCTCCCTATGATTTCATCCTAGAATTGCCAGAAAAAGAAAAATGTGAAGTACCAGTGTCTACTCCAGAAAATGATAAACTTAATAGTAGTGATACAAAACTTCAAGACTCTTCCTTAGCTGTTAGAGAGACGGAAGAGCTTTTAGCCCTTAAAGAATTTGATGAGAGTGAAAAAACAAAAATTGCAGCGACCACACCTTTAGAGTATTTTATAAAAGTGTTTAAAGGCAGTCGATTTATTCAAGAGCTTAATCTTGAGGGAACTTCTTGGGATTTTGGGCGAGATGAAGATTGTCACTATACTGTAAAATCTCAAAAAATCAGTCGTAAACACTTTACGGTTATTAACAATAGATCTAAATTTTTTGTAAAAGACCTTGGCTCATCTAATGGAACTTTCTTAAATGAACAGCAGTTGCCTGCTAATCAAGAGATTGAATTGAAATCTAGCGATTACATTGAAATTTCTAATTTTAAGTTTATTTTTGAAATTAAAGATCATTTATTTAAAGATAAAATAAAAAATGTGGCCTTAATAAAAGAATTTAAGTCTGATAAGGCTTCTGACAATATGAATGAAATTGCAAGTTTGCAAAAAAATGCCTTAGCTATTAATGATGAATTTTTAAAGCTTTCAAAAAAACATCATCCCTCTGTAGTTGCTAAGGAGAAAAGAAAACTAAATTACTTAAGGCCTTTACTTTGTTTAGCTATAATTGCTTTTGTGCTGTTTTATTTTTTTCAAAATAAATCTGAAAAAATAAATGTTGTTGAACTAGCTTCTATAGCAGAGGAAAAACGTTTGATACAAGAGAATATAACTGCTGCCATGGATAAATTTGGTTTAGCTCTTTATTTTTATAATGCAGGTGAATTTGAGCGCTGTGCTTTTGAAATTAATGAGTTTATGAAATATGGTGTTTCAGTTGAAAAAGCAGAGGGAATTATGGACCTTAAAAATCAATGTGATGTGGAAAAAGAAATGTTACACAGGGCGCGTGACCTTAAAGCTCAAGAAGACAAAAAAACTGCATTAGGAAACAAAATAAATAAAATTTTAGCAATTTGTGCACCTCAAGCCAAAAAAGGTATGGCTTTATTAAAACCATGTATTGATGAAGCTTTTAGTTTAGACCCTTCAAATGAAAAAGCCTCTAAGCTTTTAGATATTGCTGAAGCAGTAGATTTTAAAAGAGAAGAGGAAGAAAAAGCCGCTAAAGAATATAGCCAAAAGGTTGCCACTGGTCAGGCTTTATACAAAAAGGCTGAGAACTACCAGCGCCATGGAGATTGGAAAAGAGCTTTAAAAGCTTATAAAAAGCACATGAATAGCATATACCCAGATCCAAAGGCTTTAAAAAAGAGGGCTCGCCGAAATATTGCAGCCATCAACAAAAGGGTTAACCGGGTTCTCTCCCTATCAATAACAGATGCTCAAAAATATTTATTAGATGATGATTATCAGGAGGCTGTACTTGCTGCTAACAAAGGTCTTAATGTAAATCGTGACCATGTAAAGCTTTTAGAAATTAAAAAATCTGCTTTAAAAAGCTTAAAAATAATACTCAGAAAGTATTATCAAGAAAGTATTATCCATGAAGATTTTGGGCAAATTGATGAGGCTAAAACTTTATGGAAAAAAATTATTAATAAAGGTATTAAAGGCTCTGATTATTATAAAAAAGCTAAACTTAAATTAAGATATTACGAAGAGGGAGTGTAGTATGGAAATTGAATCCTTTGGATATAGAGGAAGTTTTGTATTTACTTCCCCTATAATAAAGAATTCTTCTAAAAATTTAATTGTTGCAGCTACTCCATATGGTAGCAGTTCTGACCTTGATCAGTGTCTTTTTGAATTTATTAACGAGTTTGAAAATAAACTTTTTGATTTAGATTCAACATCTCCTTATCCAAAGCTTACATGTTTTAATGATGAAGAAAACTTACTCTACATCTGCTTACAGTTTTTAAATGATTATATCTATTCAAATTTTAATAAAAGAGCTATAAACCTAGGGTGTGATTTTTTTTGTGCACTTAATATCAATAAAACTATTTATTTTTCTCAGATTGGTTGGCCTTTAATTTTACTTTATAGAAACAAAAAAACCATTCCTATTTGTTCTGATTATTCATTTTTACCAGATGATAAGGTTTTAGCGCCTTATATTCCGACTACCATATTGGGTGTTGACGCTAGCATTAATCTTAAAATTCAACAAATTAATTTAAGTGAAGATTCAGAAATTTTACTTTTAAAATCTAATGATCAGCCAGACTCTTTAATGAGTATTTACCCAAGCTCTCTTAAGGCCATTGCCAATACTTTTGCCGAAGAAAGTGTTGATCAAGGGTTTTGGTTAGGAAAAATTACTTTTTAGTTTTTCAATTATTCTGTCTCTACACTCATGGTATGATATTTTTGTACCTATTTCTTCTAAAGAGGTGTATGTTTCTGTATTAAAGCCACATGCTAGAATACCAGTGAAAGCATTTACATCTTTTTTTAAATTTAAAGCCACTCCATGCATGGTCACCCATTTTTTTACAGCAATACCTAAAGAAGCCACTTTTTTTCCTTTAATCCAAATTCCTCTATTCATCTGTCCTGGCTCAATGGGCTTATCACTTTTAACTGTTGCATTTAAATTAAACGATAAAAGTGTTTGAACAATCACGCGTTCTAAGTTTTCTAAATACTGTCTAACATCTTGGGATCTAACTTTTATATTAGGGTTTTTTTTTAAACTTACAATTGGGTACACCACTATTTGTTCAGGGCCATGATATGTGGCTCTGCCACCACGGTTAACTAAACTCATAGCTCCAGTCCAACCCTGTACATCTTCTTTTTTTGAGGCTTTGCCTAGTGTAACTATGGATGGATGCTTGCAAAAAATAACAGTATCTTTAATTAGATTGCTTTGTCTTTTTTTTAAAAGTTGTTCTTGGTACAAGAAAGCCTCATTGTAGTCAATGAGGCCTAAATCTACGACTTTAAATTCTTTTAGCATATAACTTTAAGGGTTAGTTTTAAGGTTTTGTGCCATGACATGAATTCCATGACCTAAAGCCACTTCAGCACATTCCATTATAGTTTCACCTAAAGTTGGGTGTGGATGAATTGTTAGAGCTAAATCCCTTAGTGTTGCTCCCATTTCCATGGCAAGAGCAGCTTCACTTATAAGGTTACTGGCTTCAGGGCCAATAATGTGAACACCTAATAGAGCATGAGTTTTTGAGTCTGCAATGATTTTTACAAAACCGTTTGTTTCTTGAAGTGATACAGCTTTTCCATTGGCGCCAAAAGGAAATTTACCAACAGTATAGTCTCTACCTTCAGCCTTAGCTTTCTCTTCAGTAATTCCAACATATGCAATCTCAGGACTTGTAAAAATAACAGCAGGAACTGTTTTTGCATCATAAACTCTATTTTGGCCAGAAATTACTTCTGCAACTAAAACACCCTCATGACTTGCTTTGTGAGCTAACATAGGCTCTCCAGTAATGTCACCAATGGACCAGATCCCTGGAACATTTGTTCTCATCTGTGCATCAACCTTTAAAAACCCTTTCTCACTAATATTTAAGCCTAGGCTTTTTAAATTTGTTTCATCAGAATTTGGTTTTCTTCCAACGGTCACTAAAATTTTATCAGCCTTAAACTCTTTTATTTCATCATTAACTTGTGTTAAAGCAACTACATTTTTTTCTGATTTTTTCCAACTTTTTGCAAACGCATTGTAATGAATTTGAATGCCGGCTTTCTTAGTAGATCTTTCTAAAACCTTGTGAATGTCCTCATCACATGCTCCAGAAATAAGTTTATTCCCTGCTTCAAGGATAACAACTTGTGTACCTAATTTTTTAAGATAAAAACTAATCTCTAAACCAATATAACCACCGCCGATTACAATAATTTTTTTTGGAAGTTTATCAAGGTTTAAAACACTTGTTGAATTCATAATAAGATTGTCATCATACTTAAATGCTGGAAGTTGTATTGGGCGACTACCTGTTGCCACAATGAAGTTTTTTGCATGAATTGTTTTATTGTTAACTTTTAAAGTTTTTGAATCCACAAAACAAGCTTCACCTTTAATTGTTTCAACGTTATTTGCTTTTAAAAGCTGTTCCACACCACCTGCCATTTTAGCGCTAACAGACTCTTTCCATTTTTTTAGTTTTGCCATGTCCAAAGTCACAGAGCCTATGTTGATGCCCATAGAAGCTGCTTTATTTTGAGTTTTATCAAAAAAATTTGCAGCAGAAATCATAGCCTTTGATGGAATACATCCAACATTTAAGCAAACTCCACCCATATATTCTCTTTCAACAATAACAGTTTTTAAGCCCAGTTGCCCTGCTCTAATTGCAGCAACGTACCCACCAGGCCCAGCACCGATTACACAAACATCATAACTCATATTAAACCATTCCTATTATAAGAGCTGCAGGGTTTTCTAGTTTTTCAAATAAAGCTTTTAAAAAGTTTGCTGCAACAGCACCGTCGATTAATCTATGGTCTGCAGTAACTGTATAGTTCATTACATCTGCGGTTTTAAACTTACCGTTAGCAACAAATACTGGTTTTTTAGTTATTTTATACATGCCAATAATTGCTACTTCTGGATGGTTTATAATTGGACTAGCAGATGTTCCACCAATAGAACCAATATTTGTAATTGTAATGGTGCCACCCCTCATTTCTTCAAGGTTGAGTTTTCCTGCCCGTGCTCTTGTTGATAGATCTGTAATCTGAGCACTTAGTTCTAAAATAGATTTTTCATCTGCATTTTTAATTACAGGAACTGTTAAACCATGTGGTGTATCTGTAGCAAAGCCAATGTTGAAGGTTTTTTTATAAACAATTTCACCGGCTTCATCGTCAATTGAAGCATTAAACATTGGGTACTCGTGCAAGGTCGCCACTAAAGCTTTTATAACAAAAGGCAGGTAGGTGACTTTAATTCCATACTTTTCTCCAGCCCTTTTAGCCTGTTCTCTAAGCTTAACAAGTTGAGTAATGTTGGCCTCATCTGTAATGGTAAAGTGTGGAATAATTTTTTTTGCCATTTGAAGGTTTTGAGCAATCTTTTTTCTAATTCCTTTAAGAGGAACTCTTTCATCTGCTTTAGTTTTAAAATCTTTAATGGGAAGGCTTACTGTTGTAGGGCTTAAAGAAGTGTTGTCTGTACCACCTATTACGTTTGAAACGTCCTCTCTTGTTACTCGACCAGCAAGGCCTGTTCCTGGAATTTGGTTGATATTAACATCCATTTCTCTAGCAAATCTTCTTGTGGAAGGAGAGGCTAAAATTGAGGGGTCTGCAACAGGAGGTGTGATTGCTGTTTCACTTGGTGTTTTGACACTCATCACTGGAGTTGCAACAGGCTCATTGTTGGCCTCTGTTGGACTTGTTTTAGTATCAAGTTTTATTTCTAAAAGAATTCCACCAATGGGAATAAGATCACCTTCTTTGGCTACTAACTTTGTGATAACCCCTCCATCAGGAGCTGGAACTTCAACAGTTGCTTTATCTGTCATAACTTCTACAACAGGCTCATCTATTCCAACAGAATCACCCTCTTTAACTAGCCATGTAACCACTTCCCCCTCAGTTACACCCTCTCCAATATCTGGTAATGTAAGCTTTGTAGCCATTTTTTCTCCTTTTTAATATTTAAGAATTAATTTATTTAAATTCCTTCTTTTTCATTACATCAGCATTTTCTAATTTTCTTTTTTTAATCATACCTTTCATGAAAAACTCTCCTGCCCTATAAGAACTTCGAACTAATGGGCCGCTGGCAACGTATAAAAACCCCATATTTTCTGATACCTGTTTCCAGTATTCAAATTTTTCAGGAGTTATAAATTCATGAACTTTTAAGTGTCTTTTTCTAGGCTGTAAGTATTGACCAAAAGTTAAAACGTCACAACCTACTTTGCGTAAATCTTTTAATGTTTTTATAATTTGTTTATCAGTTTCACCAAGTCCAAGCATAATTGAGGACTTTGTAAAGATTTGTGAGTTTAAATCCTTTACGGTTTCTAAAACTCTTAGGCTTTGTTTGTAGTTTGCCCTTGGATCCCTAACCATTGAGGATAAGTTTTCAACAGTTTCAATATTATGTGCAAATACATGTGGTCGAGCATGAACAAGTTGTTTGATTGACTCAAGATCACCACTAAAATCAGGGGTTAAAACTTCAATTTTTAAGTTCTTGTCCATAAAGCGAAGTAAAGAAATTGTTTCAGCAAAATGAGCAGCTCCTTGATCTTTAATATCATCGCGGTCAACACTTGTTATAACTAGATAGTCTAGCCCCATTTGAGAAACTGCATAGCTTACTTTTCTAGGCTCATCAGGATCTAATGGCCCTGGGGTTTTTGCAGTTTTAACATCACAAAAGCGACAGCCCCTTGTGCATGTGTCACCCATTATCATAATGGTTGCAGTTCCGCCCATCCAACATTCATTTATATTTGGGCACTGAGCCTCTTGACAAACTGTTGCAAGATTAAGTTTTTTAAACATTGCTTTTAAATTTAAATACTTTTTGCCCGACGGTGGGCGTATTTTAATCCAATTAGGCTTTCGTAAATTAGATTTTCCAGGTGGTAGTTTAGCACGTACAGGTTTGATATTTTGAAAGTCTTTTAGTAGTTTATTCATGTAATACATCTAAGCTTTTCTGGAATATAAGTCAAAAAAACTAGAGAATCTTAATTTTTTTTAAAATTCAAGTATTTAAATGTTTTATAAGGGGTTACCGTGGAGTAGGGGGGCATGTACCCTAATTCATAAGCAGTTGCAGTAACTATACTAAAGTAGAAGTATGCTTGATGGTCTGCTGCCTGATTTTTTGTAAGAAGGCAATTTAATATTTTAAATTATAAGGTCTATTAAGGCAATGTTTTTAAGCAATTTTTGTTTTTAAAATGTTTATCAGTTATAATGAGAATTTTAATAATTTTTTTGCAGCAATTTTATTTGAATGAGTGTCATTTAAATGGCTCCTTATAAGGCTTTATATGCAAGGGGCACCGCCCCTCTATTTGCTATTGTTTAAAATGAGTGAGCCTATTTTAAACAAGTAGGTGAGGTTTTCCTATTAACCTGAGTTCGGCGTTACATTCTTTATAAAATAAGTGTTTAAAGTTTTTGACGCCCCTTGCAATCCCAGAAAACAAAAAAAGCCATAAAATCCTTAGTTCAAACAAAAACGCCAATGACGGCAATTTTAAAAAGGAATTTTATGACTCAAGATAAGCTTACCACTGTTTTTTGCGCTGTCGATGATTTTTGTATGCATTATGAAAATGTTTATAAAAAACAAGCCTTAGAAAATCGAAAGCCTTTTAGAGGTACGCCCTCAAATCTAGCAATAAGTGAAGTTATATCAATTTTAATTCTATTTCACCCATGTGGATTTAGAACCTTCAAGCAATTCTATCTACACTTGAGAGCTTATCACAAAGGGGACTTCCCTTATTTGGTAAGCTACACAAGATTTGTAGAGCTTATCCCCTCAGCACTCATACCTCTTTGTTCTTTTTTAAAATCACGGTTTGTAAAGTCAACAGGAATCAATTTTATCGACTCTACACCTCTGAGAGTATGTAGAAATAAACGCATTAAAAGGAATAAAGTTTTCAAAGACATAGCTGCAGTTGGAAAGTCTACAATGGGTTGGTTTTTTGGATTTAAACTTCACATTGTCACCAATGAGTTTGGCCATTTGTTATCTGCACAGATTACAGCTGGCAATGTTGATGACAGAAAACCTGTTCCTAAGTTGGCAGAGGGTTTATGGGGAAAGCTGTTTGCTGATAAAGGTTATATTTCAAAAAAGTTATTTAATGAGCTTTTTGAAAATGGGGTCAAACTGATCACTTCCGTCAGAAAAGGCATGAAGAATAGGTTGATGGAAATGGAGGATAAAATTCTTTTACGAAAGCGCTCAGTTATTGAGACCATAAATGATCAGCTTAAAAATATTTCTCAAGTAGAGCACTCTAGACACCGTAGTCCTACAAACGCCATGGTTAATATAATTGCAGGGCTTGTAGCGTATACATTTCAAGAAAAAAAACCAAGAATCAACTGGAGCGCAGAAGAACAAAAATTGATAAACACCGCTCTGATAGTAGCTTAGATCGCCGAACTCAGGTTATTAGATCTACCTGAATCATTTAAACTTGAAGCTTTAAAAATCTATAAGAGAGGGCTCTGTAAAACTGGAGTTTACGATGTTTTTACCTTAGATAAGGTTTAAATATTATAAATATTTTTTAACCTTCCAGTGGGCAGACTGTCTTTTTTTCTTTTCCCCATTTTTATCAAATTAGAGATAATGAGTTTAAAAAAGAGGTCTGCCGGATAAACACTAAGTTATAACTGCACATTCCACTTACAAGTTAAGTATGTAGATATTGCATCTCGGTTATTATTGTCTAAATCTTGGTTTACTAGGTGTAACTCCAGCGCCTGAGCTTCTTGAAATTGATTCCCTGATCTATTCTGAAATAATCTTATCCAGCTAAAAACTGGAGCAGTTGTAAGGTTGTTATAAGTGCCATAGTCTGTTCCATCTACAGAGAAAGACATTGAGGTGCTGGCAGCATTATAGTTAACTACAAGCACATGTTTTCCTGTAGTGTAGTTAGCGCCACAAATACCAATAGGAGCAACTCCAGCAGTGTGTCTTAAAAGTATTCTAAATTGATTTTGACATAATCTCGTCGGTCCACCAATATCTAATTGAAAACCTCCAACGTCGTTATTGTTATCAGTATTACTAAAATAACTTTCAAATTCACTAGGCGTTGTGCTTAACGCATTTAATACATAATAAAATGTAAAGTCTGTTGAAATGTCATTAATATCTTTGACTAAGGTATCATCGAATCCATCACCTTGAACATAGGAATCTAATCCTGAACTTGGACTGTCATGGTTATAACTTGGTCTCGCTCCAGGCAAAGGTGCTTCTAGATGATTGTCGCTCCCACTTTGATCTTCCCACCTATTAACGAGACCATCAAAATTGGCATTTGATGCGTTTAAGTTAGTTGCATCAAAAATAGATTCTTCATTAGAACTGTCTAGAGCAACAAGCCTACTTATACCCGCCCATGGATCTGAACATGTAAAACTCCACGCTAAACTACTTTCCGCTTGTGACATATTTCCAGCATTATCTACAGATCTAATGGATGTATAGTAATTAGTATTTGCCACTAAATTAAATAAAGCTGAATCATTACCACTTTGTGCTTGGTAGGCTGCTACTAAACCTATATCTATATAGCTTTGAGTATCCAACCCTCCTGAACTAGTTCCAAGTCCATATTCAATGTTTGAAAGTCCACACTCATCAGTGCTTTGAGTCCAACTTAACTCACTTGAAAAATTGTTAAACGCATTAGTTGAATTGCTGGATAGTCCACTTGGAGCAGTAGGGTTTTTAGCATCTATTTTTGCTCCAACGGCAGTAGACGGCAAATTAGAATTGTCGGCGGTTCCACCTAGGCGGCCTTCAATTGTACCACCATTTAAATTAAGGCTTTCTAAAGCTAGTCTCCCATTGCATTGATAATCATTGTTTTGAATAGGCATTGTAAAATCTAAAGTCTGAGAACCTGAGCCTTGAGAATATGTAGCTGTTTTGGTTCCACTAGATAAGGTCACTTCAAGGGTTGGTGTTCCATTGGAAGTGTCTACTACAACGTCAGCATTATATTGTATCTGAATAGAAACTATATCTGAATTTTCATACCATGTATCATTATCCCCATCAGTTGATACTATTGTGCTCGCGGTTATTCGTGGAACACTCACTGTCAAATTATCACTTGCAAGTGTGGCATTTGCGTTCCCTGCTACGTCTACCACATCACCTGCATCTACTGTTAAAGTGAGCGTACCTGGAGTTGCTCCAATTACAGTTACTTGACATAGAGCTTGAGAACAAGCACTGGGACTTATGGTTCCTGAGCTCACTATAGGTGTAAATGCTGTAAAACTGTTTCCATCACTTATGGTCACTGTAAAACTTGCACTACTGCCTTCTACAATATTTGCTCCTGCTGATACAGTTAGTGTTGGCGCCACATTATCTATTGGTAGTTTAAATGAGCTGTTATTTGTTGTTGGGTTGTCATTTACATCTACAGAGCTTACTGTTACACTGTTTAGATTGTTGGTTTCTTGTCCTGTTGCAAAATCTAATGTTACATTTTCAGATCCTGAGCTTAAACAAGTGTAGGTTTGTTCAGTTGGATTTAAAGACGCATTTGTAAACTTCACCACCTCTCCTGCTTCATTACAATTTATAGCTAGTGTTGTGCTTGATCCATTTTTATAATTTTGATCCGCTATTGTTGGAGCACTCAGTATAGGAGTCTGATCATTTACTGGAAATGGACTTGCAGGAGCTGTTTTTACACCTTGCTCTACATTTATTTCTGCTGGATTTAAATTCACACTAGTTAAGTCAATATTGCTACTAAACACTCCTGGAGCATTACATGAAATGCTTTCACTTACTCCACCCACTGTTACCGTAACATTTCCTAAACCAGCATCGCAGACTCCTGCAAGAGGATAAGAACTTGCGTTTTGAGTATTGATTGTAGAAAGTGGGTTGTTAAAACCTAAAGCTCCTGCAGGGCTTACTGTAAGACTGTCTGATTTTACAACACTGTCTCCCATGTTTCCAAGATCATCTGCCACAGAGTTAGCTCCTACAGTTAAAGTAAGTTCACCTGGTGATTGAATAATTTCTGTTGTTACTGAACATGGATTCGTAGTGCAAGTATAAGGCGCAGACTCTGGACCGGAAGTGTTTACGGTGTAGCTTAGTGTTGAAATATTTAAATCAGTAACTGCAATACTAAAGTTTGCTCTTTGCCCTTGAATTACATCTGAACCTGCTGTTACAGACACCACTGGTATGACATTATCTATTGGAACATTTACTGTGGTTGTTGTGTCTGAGGGGTTGTTATACTCATCAGTTGATGAAATTGTTAATTCATTTGGATTACTAGTTTCTGTTAAACTTGCTAACATTAAAGGAAAGTCCTCTGCTCCACTATCCGTACAAGTGTATGTTTGTGTGCTTGGATCAATACCAGCACCACTAATACTCACAATTTCTCCTGCTTCATTGCATAAAATGGATAAAGGATAAAGACTAACTCCTCCAATATAAGCTCCAGGAGAAGTTGCAACTGGAGCACTTATTGGGCCATTTTGATCATTTATAGGCACTAAATCAGCTGAGGCTGTGGTTTTTCCTTGAGTCGCTGAAATATTAGGAGGATTTAAAGTCACCGTACTTACATTTATTGTACCTGAAAAATTTCCATTTAAATCACATGTGAAATTTTTTGTAACGTTAGGAGTGCCTATAATAACAGTTACAGTTCCAGAACTACTATCACATACACCGTTTACAGGATAATCCTGAGAGTTTTCTAATGTGATATTAGGAAGAGTAGAGCTAAAAGCAAGGTTAATTTTCGGATCATTATCAAAATCATCACCAATTGAAGAATTTTTTTTATCAGTAAGGATATTTTGATCACATCCAAATAATGTTAATGTTAACCCCATGGTTATTAGGATTATACCTATTGTTTTCATATTTTCTCCCTATTTAGTTTATAACCAATTTAAAGATGTTAAAGAGAATAAAATCCCTGCAGCATTTTCTTTTTGATTGCTTTTGTTATTCATGTATTTATTAAACTTATAGTAAAGCCTCATGTTTAAATTATGTTTCCAGTACTCATTTCTAACTAAATTTACAAAAATCATATATTCAATACCTTTTTTAAGATTAATGTTGTCGGAACTTAAAATAAGATAGTTTAGGCTCAGTCCAAATCTAGAGGACCAGTTTTGTGTTTTAAGCCATTTATATTGTGCTCTTAGGGATGTAGCCCATATAAACACTCCCTTTAATTCAATATTAAAAGATTCTTCATAAATAAAAGGGATTTGATGAAAATCAAAATCAAAACCTAAGCCTAGGTTTCTTGTTTCATAATGGGACACTAGGGATAATTTAAAAAGATTTGGTACTTTCTCATTCCATGTATATATTGGGTTTAATTCTGGCTTATAATTTTGAATATCATAGGAAGCCTTAGCCCCTAGCCAAAAGTCTTTATATTTAAATTGATATTGAGTTTCAAGGTTGAAATTTTCTTTAGAAACCCATTCTGCTCTACTTCCTATTCCTTGGCCATTTGCATATAGAGTATTTTGGTAAACACCTAGGCCAAAAGAATACCTATTTTTATAAGGTCTCTTGGCTTCCATTGAAGAAGATTTTTTGGGGTAGTTTCTTGCAACCACAAAGGGTTTTGATTTTTGATGTTTTTTTTTAAACTTTAAGAATATATCTTCATGGGTTTCATCTGCCAAACAAGGCTCAAAACCTAATAAGAGTAGTATAATATACTTAAACACCATTGATATTTTCCTTTGAGAGCCGCATTTTAAATTTTAGAGTTAAGGTCAATTCTTCTAGAACTGACCTTAACTTGTAAAGGATTTTGTAAGTTGTATAAATTTATTTTACCACTTTGCTACTTTAGTCTAGTTCATGTGGTTGTTTAGCCTAGGCATTTTTCTTGAAACTAACCTAAATGCGACAAAAATTTAAAGGGT
Source organism: Bdellovibrionales bacterium (assembly GCA_965205365.1). Lineage (GTDB taxonomy): Bacteria > Bdellovibrionota > Bdellovibrionia > Bdellovibrionales > UBA1609 > JALZUR01. The sequence continues at coordinate 6,717 of CBDBGT010000005.1, read as the reverse complement.
TTTAAAGAAGAAAAAGATTGAAAGACCTAAGGCAACTTGGTTTCATTGAGTTACTAAAAACAAAAAACATTGTAACCAAAGGCCATTTCAATGAGATATAGAAGACAAGATATTTTAAGCGTCGTCAAATCCGATTTACAAATTGAATTTGCTAAGCAGAGCATTACGTCTTACTCAGGGCTTGAACTTTTCAGAAAATACTTTCACCTCATAAACCTTAATTCCCGCATCAGATCTGCCTTTCGCGGTTTTGACTTTGGCGGAGACTACAGTGTTGTTCACTATGTTTTAGTTTTTATTGCACTGTGGCTTACAGGCGGTAAGCGCCTGCGACATATAGGCTTTATTGGCGATGACCCTCTTGTTAAAAGGCTTTGTGGGCTTAAGACTTTACCATCAGATCGAACTGTCAGCAGATGGCTAGGTCAGTTTACAAATGATTCGCTCCAAGCCTTAGTAAAGTTAAATTCAGATATGGCCTTAGAAAAAGTTGGAGAGCTTGACCTAAAAACTGTAACTCTAGATTTTGACGGCACTGTTCTAAGCTGTGGCAATCAAGTTGAATGGGCTTTTAGAGGCTACAATCCAAAGAGACGATACTCAAAAAGTTACTTTCCACTTCTTTGCTATATTGCTCAAACTCGACATTTTTTAAAAGTCAAAAATCGTCCAGGCAATGTTCATGATGGAAAATCAGGCGCTTTGGAAACCATCAAAGCATCTGTTAGTGAGGTCGAATCTAAACTTGGAAAAGTTAGACTTGAGACCCGTATGGATTCAGCATTTTTTAAAGAGGACATTTTAAAGTATTTACTTTCATCAAAAATAGAGTTTGCGATGAAGGTTCCGATGTGGAGATGGCTAGGGTTAAAAGACATGATCAACAGTCGCATTAGATGGAATCACTCAAATTCAAAGCTGGCTTGGTTTTACAAGGAGATTGAAGTTCCTGCATGGGGTATCACTATACCGCTTTATTTTTTCAGATCAAAAATCTCTGACAAGATTCCAAAGTCAGGCCACCAGTTAGATTTGTTTACTCCAGATGATGGTGTTTATGAGTACTCAGTCATCACTTCAAATAAAGACATCTGTGCGGATAAGGTTTTAGATTTTTTCAATGGCAGGTGTGCAATGGAGCATCAGATTTCAGAACTAAAGGGTGAGTTTGCATTTGATGTGGTGCCAACCAGATCCTATCAAGGCAACTCTGCTCATCAAAACATTTCACTCTTGGCTTACAATTTAGTTCGCAATTTTCAAATTGATTCAAGTTTAACAGAAGCTAGGAAAAAAACTGCAAAAAGGACAAATATTTTTTCTGCTCAGTCTTTAAAAACACTGCGGTTTGAGATGATTGCAACTGCTGGCAGAATTCTAAACTCTTCAGGTGCTAAAATTTTAAGAATCAATCAGAATACTCAAAGAGAGCACCTTTACCAAAAAATTCAAAAGCATCTAAAGGCAGCTTAAATTTTTGTCGCATTTAGGCTAATATTACCCATGTTTAAAGGTTTATGACTAGTTAAGTTGACTCTCGTTGTGATTTATTACCTTGACAATAAATACTACTTAAGGACTATGAAATACTTTTAACTTTTTGTTTAAAGGAACCCTATGAAGCTTTATATATATGACCACTGTCCTTATTGTGTTAAAGCTCGAATGATTTTTGGGTATAAGAATATTCCATTTAAACTTATCATATTGTTAAATGACGATGAGAAAACACCTCTTAAAATGATTGGAAAAAAAATGGTTCCCATTTTATTTGATTCTGGTGCTTATATTTCAGAAAGCTTAGACATTATTAAAAAAATTGATTCTGAGCATGGCAGTGTTTTTATTTCAAATGCTTTATTTGACTCCAGGCTAGAGGCTTGGCTATGTGAGTCTAGAGGGTATTTATACCCTCTAACAATGCCTCGATGGGTGAAGTCTGATCTTAAAGAATTTAAAACCCCTAAAGCTAAGGCTTACTTCATAAGAAAGAAAGAAGGTTACATAGGGTCTTTTAATAAACACCTAAGAGAGTCTAGTGACTATATTTTAAAAGCTAATAAGCATTTAAAAGAACTTAATAAACTTCTTACCACCTCTAGTTTTTATTTTAGAAATACAGCTTCTATTAATGACATTCATCTTTTTGCAAGTCTTCGTTCATTATCTATTGTAGATGGAATAGATTTTCCAAAAAAAGTAATATCTTACATGAAAAACCAAGAAGAGCTTACAAAAATCCCCCTTCATTTTAATATTGCTCTTTAATTTTTAGCTTTTTTAAAAAATGTTTACAGGATGTGAGTTTAGACTGTTTGTAATTTAGTCCCAAAATAAAGTCATCAACAAGAGTAAAAACTTCTACAATTTGATTTTCTTTGATCATTCAAAGCTCTTTTTTTTAAATCAGAGTAAAAAACAACTAAATCTTACAAAAGGCTTAAGGTGATTTTTTATTTATCCAGCACTTAGGTCCTAAAAAAAGTTTGAACTCGGGTTAAGTTAAAAACATAGCTAAAAAATTAAACTCATTATGCGTCTTGAATAAAAGAACCCTTCCTTTGTCGAATTTCTCTTAATTAAACTAAAAAGTTTTCCGATAAGTATTACATTAAAAAACCTATTTTTTTGAGAGGGTCTTAGAAAATGGTTCGCGTGTTATTGATCTTATTATTTATATCAATCACAACTGCTTGTGCAACTTTCTTTCATAAACAAAATAGAAATCAAATGTTAGATGTGAAAAGGTTTCCTACCTCTGAATCCACTTCTTTTGAAACTCAATTAGTATCTATAGATAAAAATAAACCCACTGTCTGTACGATTACAATTAATTCTCATGATGAAAGACAGATATTTCAATCATTTCTAAAAGATGATTTTAACTTCATTGAGCTTACTAGTGGTGATAGCGATTGGTTTCAAAATGCCTGTGAAAAAAAGATTAAGTGTGATGTTCTTGTTGTTTCAGGGCACTTTGGTGGTAGTTTCTTTGGCTCATCGAATTATAGATTGTCTTTAAATACATTACAAAGAGCATCCTGCCAAACAGCTTGTGATGGAATATTAAAACACCCTAAAGAAGTCTTTCTTTTTGGTTGTAACACCACAGCAGGTAAGAAAGCCGACCATAGAACTCCTGAAGAATATACACAAGCCCTTATTGCCGATGGTTTCTCAAGAGGAGAAGCCGAACAAGTATCAGCTTTTAGGTACTCTCCCATTGGTCAAGAGACACAAAATAAAATGAAACAAGTTTTTCAAAACTCTAGAATTTACGGTTACTACAGCCAAGCTCCTAGTGGAAAAAACATCAGACATAGATTAAATCAATACTTTAATTCCATACCCAAGTTAGACTATAAATCTCATTTAAAACAGTTTCCCACAGAAAGTGAGAACCTTTTGTGGTCTCAAGCTATGAAAGGTCAGTGGATCAGGTCTATTAATGGTACAAAAAATATAGAAAATCCAGTTTGTATTCTTGAAGACAAGAAGGTGCTTATTTATAAAAAGCTTGAGTGGATTAACTCTATTTTAATGGACAAACAAAAGTCATTGGCTTATGTGCCTATAATTAATGATTATATGAAGGGTTTAGAAAAAAAACATGGTAAATCTTGGCATGGGCTTTCCAAAGCAGAGCTTTCTTTTCTGGAGCGTATTCAATTGAATAAAAAAGCTAAAAAAAGAGTTTCTTCTATTTTAGAAAAGCCTTTGCCGGGGATGCTCTCTGTACAAATTCAAGCTCTAAATTTTATGAAAAGAATTGGTTGGTATAACAAGCAAGAATACTCTGTAAAGTTAAAAAATCTTATTGGAGATTTATTTAAAGAAAACTTAGACAACGAACAAAAAGATGCTTTTTGTTCTTTACAAGTGCAAATAGATTTAAGTTTAGAGGATCTACCTACAGAAAAATGGAATAGATATACACTTTCAGCCATAGGCTGTTCTAAAACATCAAATATTCAAGTCCACCTAGCATTATTTAAGATTTTAAAAGATTCAGATAAATATAGTATTGGTAGCAATGCCGTCTTGGCCCTGGGAAAGATTAAACCTACGGATCCTCAAATTCACCTGGCATTAGCTGAGGCCTTAAAAGATCCAGATGGAGATGTTCGTGACAGGGCCGCCTGGACCCTGGGAGAGATTAAACCTACGGATCCTCAAATTCACTTGGCATTAGCCTAAATGCGACAAAAATTTAAGCTGCCTTTAGATGCTTTTGAATTTTTTGGTAAAGGTGCTCTCTTTGAGTATTCTGATTGATTCTTAAAATTTTAGCACCTGAAGAGTTTAGAATTCTGCCAGCAGTTGCAATCATCTCAAACCGCAGTGTTTTTAAAGACTGAGCAGAAAAAATATTTGTCCTTTTTGCAGTTTTTTTCCTAGCTTCTGTTAAACTTGAATCAATTTGAAAATTGCGAACTAAATTGTAAGCCAAGAGTGAAATGTTTTGATGAGCAGAGTTGCCTTGATAGGATCTGGTTGGCACCACATCAAATGCAAACTCACCCTTTAGTTCTGAAATCTGATGCTCCATTGCACACCTGCCATTGAAAAAATCTAAAACCTTATCCGCACAGATGTCTTTATTTGAAGTGATGACTGAGTACTCATAAACACCATCATCTGGAGTAAACAAATCTAACTGGTGGCCTGACTTTGGAATCTTGTCAGAGATTTTTGATCTGAAAAAATAAAGCGGTATAGTGATACCCCATGCAGGAACTTCAATCTCCTTGTAAAACCAAGCCAGCTTTGAATTTGAGTGATTCCATCTAATGCGACTGTTGATCATGTCTTTTAACCCTAGCCATCTCCACATCGGAACCTTCATCGCAAACTCTATTTTTGATGAAAGTAAATACTTTAAAATGTCCTCTTTAAAAAATGCTGAATCCATACGGGTCTCAAGTCTAACTTTTCCAAGTTTAGATTCGACCTCACTAACAGATGCTTTGATGGTTTCCAAAGCGCCTGATTTTCCATCATGAACATTGCCTGCCCCCGGTTTTTGGATAGTTGGGACCTGAGAGAAAAATTAATTATTTAAAATTCAGTTTAACTTTTGAAATCCACTTTATTTAAACAATATCAGGGGCTTAAAAAGGAAAACACATGAAAAACAATAACCTCAATAAAACTTATAATGAAAACTTTAAACTCAACGCTGTGAAAAAATTACTCGCTGACAAAAAAGGACTCACTTACACCGCTAGTAAACTTAACATTGCCTCTTCAACCCTCTATGGATGGAAGAAAAAATATGCTAATTTAAATTCTATGACCCACAGCAACAGCAATAAAAAACTCTCTCTTGAAGACAAACTTAACTTTATTAAAAAAACTCAATCTTTAAATGAAAACGAACTTGGAAAATTTCTTAGAGAAAATGGACTTAACTCTTCAGACCTTATTAATTTTGAAAAAGAATTACTTGGACAAAATCCTGTTGGAAGACCTTCACTTGATCCTGAAATTAAAACTTTAAGGAAAGATAAAATAAACTTAGAAAGATCTTTAAATCGAGCTGAAAAAGCTCTAGCTGAACAGTCTGCTAGAATCATCTTGTTAAAAAAAAGCCACGAGATCTGGGGGGTCAAAGAGGACGAAGATTAAGTCCTGATGACAAAGAAGTTTGTCTTGAATTAATTAACACCTCTTCTAAAAATGGCTGTAGACTTAAACTTGCCTGCAGCGATTTAGAAATTGATATTAAAACTTTCAACCGCTGGAAACTTTCTTTAACTGATAAAAGAAAAGGACCCTTATCGCCTCCAAAAAATAAATTAAGTGATAAAGAAAAAGATGAGATCATTAACACCTGTACTTTAAAAAAGTATGTTGATGACTCTCCTCATGTGATAGTTTCAAAACTTGCAGATGATGGAGTTTATTTAGCAAGTGAATCAAGTTTTTATAAAGTTTTAAAAGAGAATAAACTTTTAGTTCATAGAGGAAGAACAAAACCAAAAACTAAACAAAAGCCAAAAGGAATGACTGCAACGGAAGTGAATCAAGTTTATTCTTGGGATATTACTTATTTAAAAACTTCGGTGCGGGGTCGGTTTTATTATTTATATATGTTTATGGATGTGTTTAGTAGAAAGATTGTAGGTTATAAAGTACACGTTAGAGAAAGTATGGATTTATCATCAGAGTTAATTAAAAAGATTTGTGAGAGAGAAAAAATAAAAAGAAATGAGCTAGTATTACATTCAGATAATGGCGGCTCAATGAAGGGAGCAACGATGCCAGCAACACTTGATTGGTTGGGAGTTTCAAGTTCATTTAGTAGGCCGAGTGTAAGTAATGACAATGCCTATTCAGAAAGTTTATTTAAGACGTTAAAGTATGTGCCGGATTATCCAGAGTTTTTTAAAAGCATAGGTGATGCAAGAGACTGGGTTGATAGTTTTGTTAATTGGTACAATGAAGAGCATCGTCACAGTGGAATAAAGTTTGTGACGCCATCAGAGCGTCATTTAGGAAAAGATAAAGAGATATTAGAAAAGCGTAAGGAAGTTTATGAAGCAGCAAGAAGGTTAAAGCCAGAGCGCTGGAGTGGCAGAGGAATTAGGAATTGGGAGCGAGAGAATGTGGTGTATTTAAATTGTTTGCCAAGTGAAAAAGTAGTTGTTATGAAGAATGTGGTTTAACTGAATTAAATTTCCCTTCAGGTCCCAACTATCCAAAAATTTTCCGCCT
>CBDBGT010000004.1:0-4522 GCA_965205365.1 Bdellovibrionales bacterium | reverse complement strand
CTTGAAGCATATCGTGGTCACCTTGTTTTCTGCAGCAAATTGGAATTGATCTGGAGCTTGGCTTGAAGAATCCCACAACATTTAGTTGGACTAGAATGAGCCCCCACCCTTTGGCAGTTGGGATTGCCTGCCCTGACAAGGGTACCTATATATGCAGGGGATGACTACATCGATGTAATGACTGTAATTATTGAAACCATTGGCCAACAGATGAGATGTGACTGTAAAGCTTGTGCATTTATCAGACGACATGATGAGGACACTAATTTCATGCTCCTCCTTTCACATCCCATTTACTCCATGTCTATTTCTATCTTTGACTCACTGCAATCGAATATATCACTAGTTATATCTTGGCTATCTATCTGCTTTCTAAAGATAAACCTGAACAAGAGAACTACATGTTAATTACTTTAAAATGTTAAGTCTCAACAATGGCTCCACTTGCATTGTGCATATAAAAAAGTTTGTTTTTCTTCCAAAAAACAACAAAAAAACTCAATATCAGTGAGTATGGTAGTACCCCTTCTGTAGGAATGACCCAGATCCCCCATAGGCCTAATACATTGCATTGGCAGCTGTATGTCACTCTTGAAAGAAGATTTTCACACCGAGTTTTGCACAGATAAACTTTTTGGCATAAATATTGTTCTGCTAAAATTTTAACTATGAACCTATAGCTACAGTATACACGTTTGTACTTTTAAAAAGTCTTTTTCATCTGGTTTCAGCATAATAATAACCAGAGGCCCATTTGTAGCTTCACTTGCAATGATCAAGGCACTTACTCCTACAAACATTATCTAAGAAATAATTGAAAAGGACATTAGAAGAGTTTGAAGTTAATTCTTCTGCTTGGCAGTGATTGCATTAATTGGATAAATGACTTCCGCAACAGTGCTTCTACAGCATTATTGAATGTCTCCAGTTTTCTCTTTTTCAGTCATTGATTTCCTAATGTTTCCAGCCCAAGACACTGCTCATGATGCTGTATGGGGGGGGGAAGAGGTTTTCAAATTTTTTCCAAATTCCTGGTTTGATTTGTGTGTAGGTAGAAACATTTTCCTTACTGATACCCCAATGCATTCATTCATGGGAGAGGTCACTGTCCACACTTCACCCCCCCCCCCCCCCCCCCTCCACATTGCCATGCTCTGGTTGTTGTTGTTGGTTGTTGTTGTTGTTGTTGTTGTTGTTATTGTTTTATAAGTTGCATGGCCTGTGGTGTAATGAGGCTAATATTTGCCTTGTGTGGTCTCCAGTGTACTTTCACCTAATTTCTGGACAACCATAAATGGGTGCAGTTATTAATATATATATATATATACTAACATTTTATTTTCAATATTTCACGTTCACTTTTTTTTTCATTTATTGTTTTTTTTGAGTGGGTGTAGTTGTTACTTTTAATATTTTTCATGCATTCATATTTTTTTAATATTCATTATTTTATTTTGAATGGGTGTTACACATCTTTAGGACTGCTACTTTCTATATTTTTCATTCATTTTTTAAAAAGTATAATTTTATTTTGAGTGGGTGTAGTTGCACACCCCTGAAATATATTTATTGGTGATACTAATTTAGTATTATTCTGGTTAATATTCTATGAATTGGTGGAAGAAGACATTTTTTAATTTGTTTATTTTTTAATTTTCCTTTTTTAAAAAAAAAGAAGTAATTTTCCATTTCTTTTCAATTTTCTAGTGTATCTAGCCAACTTTATAATTTCTCTTATATTTACACATGCCCACAACTTAGACTTGTGGCTGCTGCAACTGTTTTTGCCCCCCCCCCCCCCCAAGCAAATAAACAAAGAAACCAAAAAAAACAAAGAAAAGATTAGATAGATAGATAGATAGATAGATAGATAGATAGATAGATAGATAGATAGATAGATAGATAGATAGATAGATAGATAGATAGATAGATAAATTCTTTAAAAATTATATAATCTATATATATATTAGAAGACCTATGTAAATATATAATTGTATAACAATGTAACTAACTATGTAATTATGTTCGTCCATTTCTCAAAATCCCTCTGTTAGATTTTGACCAAACATTCAGGGGTGGAGGAGACCCACCCTGAGATGGTTTTATGCCAGGTGGCTTGTCTGGGAAAAAACAGAATTTGTCTGTCTGTCTGTCTGTCTGTCTGTCTGTCTGTCTGTCTGTCTGTCTGTCTGTCTGTCTGTCTGTCTGTCTGTCTGTCTGTCTGTCTGTCTGTCTGTCTGTCTGTCTGTCTGTCTGTCTGTCTGTCTGTCTCTCTGTCTGTCTGTCTGTCTGTCTGTCTGTCTGTCTGTCTGTCTGTCTGTCTGTCTGTCTGTCTGTCTGTCTGTCTGTCTGTCTGTCTGTATGTCTGTCTGTCCGTCTGTCTGTCTGTCTGTCTGTCTGTCTGTCTGCTGCTAGTGACTTATATTCTACTGGACATTTACATTGCTACTTTCAAATATTTTTATATAATTTTTCCTATATATTCATTATTATTTCATTTTTTGAACATCATTATTTTTTTTAATTTATTTATTGGTGTTAATGGTTAATTAAGTATTATACCAGTCAACATTCTATAAATTGTGACACAAGACCTTTTAAAACTATTTTTTTCTACCATTTTTTAAATATAACCCTCTCCTTTTTTTAATTTTAAGGTATATCATGCCGACTTTATAATTTTTCATTGGTTTATACATGTCAATAACCCAGTTTTGGCTGCTGCAGCTGTTTTCCTCACTCCCCTTCCTACCAATAAAAAAATCCTTACATGGTGAAGTGTGGAAGAGTAGAGTGAAAGAGAGGGATAGAGAGATGGAGGGGGAGTGGTCTTGTTCCTAACTCTGAGATACTTGAATCTGAGGCTATACTGTACTTTAAACTTCACAAATATCTGAGAAGAATGACCATAGGTACCAAGCCATTGGTAGAATTTTAGCTGAAACTTCAACTAGCTAAAAAAAATTTTTATTCTCAGCTGCACTGTCCTTAATAAAATTTTCTTTGATTTATTTTTTTTCTGTTGCATTTTTATTAGCCATTTTAAGAACAGAGAGTGGGTGGATATGCTGTTGACTTTTTACCTGCTTCACAAACACAAGTTGCTAAAAGAAAAGGCTTTGAAAAAGAAAAGGCTTTAGAAAAGAAAAGGATTTAGAAGAGAAAAGGCTTTAGAAAAGAAAAGGCTTTAGTTTACCTCTAACTTTTTAGTTGGACCTCTAATATTTAGTTGGATATTTAAAAAAAAAAAAAAAAAAAAAAAATTGAAGACCTTCAGGCACCCCTAGAATCATATAGGAAGTATAATGAAGTTTAATTCACTGTCCTATGACCCACAGTTCAAAAATTTTCCTTGGTAGCAAAGAAAGCACACAGGTAGGCAGGGAATTAGTGAAAACTTGAAAATAATATATAAGACCAGAGGCCAATTTGCAGCTTAATTTGCAATGATCAAGGTACTCTGTCCAGCAAACATTTTCTTAGCTGTGATTGAAAAGGGCATTAGAGTTTCAAGTTAATTCATCTGTTTGGCAGTGATTGCATTAATTGGATAAATTACTTCCAAAACAGTGTTTCCACAGCAATTGTGAATGCATCCAGTTTTCTTTTTTTTTCTTTCAGTTATTGATTTTCTAATGTCTCCAGCCCTAGACACTGCTCATGATGTTGTAGTGGTACTTTCTTCAAATTATTTCCAAATTTCTGTTTTGATTTGTGTGTAGGAAGGGAAATTTTCCTCATTGATACCTCTATGCATCTATTCATGGAGAGGTCACTATTCACACTGCCCCCCTCACCCCACTTCCTATGCTGTGGTTGTTATTTTTTTGTTGTTGATTTTAGTAGTTGCATGGCCTGTGGTGAAATGAGGCTGAAATTTGTCTTCTGTGGTCTCCAGTGTAATTTAACTTAATTTTTGGACAGCCATAAATGGGTGTAGTCACACATACTAACATTGTTATTTTCAATATTTCTCATTCATTTCTTTTCTTTTATTAATTGTTTTATTTGAGTGCATGTAGTTGTTATTTTTCTGCTAACTTTAAAATTTTTTGTTTAATTGCACATGCCCATGACCCAGAGTTGTGGCAGCTGCAGCTGTTTCCCTTAAAAATTTGCAGTGCTAGGTGGGGTGTTATTTATCATGGAGTTCCTAGCCCATTTCTAATATCCAGGTATTAAACTGAAATGGTGCACTGAACTGCCAAGAGAAGGCAACTTCCATAAGATTTTCTTCAATATAGCTCTCAAGAGAATGCAACTTCCCTAAGGATTTTTTGAATACAATTCCTCCATGATCAGTTTAGCCTGAAATGGCCTTTTTGGTCAATTTGGTATATAACACTCTAAATAAGTCTTACCCAAATTTGGAAACAACAGAAATGGGTGCAGAGCTCAATTTCCATTCTTTTTATACCCCTCTTGACTCTGTAGCTTCAAAATTGAAGGAATGCATAGGGATGCACGAACACACACACATGAGTGCACACACAGATTAAGAGCTATTTATAAATAGACCCAG
>CBDBGT010000003.1:0-3304 GCA_965205365.1 Bdellovibrionales bacterium | reverse complement strand
ATCAGACCAATCATTGAGTGCATCAAAAGTATGTGGTGATGGTATACATAAACAGCTCCAAGCAAGGCTTGATTCGAATAGTAGTTTGACAATTAGGTCACACGCAAACACTGTCTACTAACAATCAACCCCACACTTTTAAATACTGGTTGATGCAAGAGATATGAGTTATCTACTATCAAAAGGCAACAAACATTCAGGTGAAAATAAATTCAACTTTAAACTACATTGTCTCCTTTTTTTGGTAGAATTTGTGTATCATATAGCTCCTGCCATTTTTCTGATCATTCAGCATATATAATGCAGCTACGTTTAAATACTGTACTCTTTAAAGTTCATGAACGCCTTATCGTTGGTTGATTACGGTCTCCTATAAATGGTATATTTCAAAATGCTCAACACTTGAGAATGTCACCCTGCAGATTTTTGATATGTGTGTGTGTGTGTGTATATGTATAAGTATATATATATATGTGTGTGTATATATATATATATATCCCAAAGGGAGGTTCAGTCGAACACCCCTGGCTACAGGCCTGTATATGTGTATATATATATATATATATATATATAAACACCCAAACCAATTTCTTCTTTTGAATTGATAATTAATTTTATAAGCAGTAGCACATACTTACCTAGATCAGTGTCAACATCAAACATGGTTAAGCCACTCAAAACACCACTTATAGATCATGTGGCTTTATTCAATATTTTTAGAAAAGAAAGAATGATTTGGAAGTGTTGTGTAATACCAAAAATGTTTTTTTCCCTTGGTATCTTTCTACTTCTTAATAACTAAAGGAGAAGAAAAAGAGTGGGGAGGAAAGAAAAACCTAAGGAGGGAGAATAACAGCATTTTTATAAGGCTACGCTGCTAAATACTTACCTTCAACAACACCTCCACACAAGCCAATTCAGAAATACACTTTTTAGTGTTTTAAAATTCTTTTTTTAATAATAGCTTCTTCTCTTTTTTTTAACGCAATTTTTTAGGCGAGGGGTCAGACTATAAGTTAGTTGATCCTAAAGGGGTACTGGTTTTCTTATTTGGTTCCTACCATCGAAATCATTATCTGCAATTCATTCCAAATAACGCGTATTTCTTTTATTTTTTTTAATTTTCTTTTAATTTATTTTATTTTTCTTCTGAGAAAAAATATATTAGTTCTCACTTTTACCTGTTGACATGTTAGCACTAAATCACATTAACCTGGGGTTCCTTTTAATTATTTTATTATTCTTTTGAAGAAAAAATATACTTGTTCTCATGTTTACCTGGACATGCTAGCACTATATCACGCTAACCTGGAAAATCTAGCGCTATACCATGCTAATCTGGGAAATCTAGTGCTATATCATGCTAACCTGGACATGCTAACCTGGACATGCTAACCTGGACATGCTAACCTGGACATGCTAACCTGGACATGCTAACCTGGGCTCCTTAATTCGGTTATAATTCAGAAGAAAAATTTTTTAAAATAGTAATGAAAAGAAGAAAAAAAGAAGTGTGTTATTTGGAATGAATTGTGGGAAATAATTTGATGGTGGGGACCAAATAGTGAACAAGTACCAAACAATGTGTGCGTTAAAGTGAAATTTGCGTCAGGAAATGAATTTTTTTTTTTTTTTTTTTTTTTTTTTTTTTTTTTTTTTTTTTATTTTAAAAAAAGATAAGAATAAATATATTTGTTTTCACGTTAACCTCACCTGGGCATGCTAGCACTATATCGCGCTAATCTGGTAAAGCATTGATAGTTAATTTATTTGCTATTTACTATCCTTTTTGTTTGTTTGTTTAAAAAAAAGTTCCTGTTGCAATTTCACTTTTACACACACCTTTTTCCCCATTGAAGCTCAAACTTAATGTAGATAAAGAAATGTACCTTGCAATTATTTATTTCTTTTTCTTTTCTTTTTTTACTATAATTCATATGGTGTGTCTGTCCATTTACGGGGAGGTGGGATGGGTGGGCAGGGGCATTAAATAATCTTCATGTATTTATGAGTAGCAATATGTTATTCTGAAGTTGTAATGTGATCTATTATCTTTTCAATTCAAACTTGTAATCTGATCCTATTCAAAGGGCATAATTAGGGATTTAATGTGCACACATTTCTAAAGTAAATATTTTTGTAAATGCACTTCTAGTAATTAGTATCTTTAGAATTCCTATGTGGTTTGTAAACACAACTTCCTCTAGAGATGTCATTTTGAATATCACTTCAGATTACAACTTGTGGTTACTTATGAATTTAATAAAATATATCTGACCCTAGCACTAATGCCATTCTCCCCAAATTAGGCCAGTGATCAGTCCTGTGAGCAAATACTGAAAACTTTAGGGTGGATTGGTCCAAGCTGGAAGTTGATTTTTTGGAAAGTGGGGGGGGGGGGGGGGGGGGGGCAATACCAATTCCATGTTCCAAAAATCAGCCTTAAATGTGGTATTAGCATAAATGATGAATGATTGTATGATAGTGTCAGTTTAATGACTAGAGATTTTATGCTCACGTAATGTTTGAGTGAGTACCCTTTTTCAAGTCTTGGAAGGAGCATTGATCCACATTTAAAGCACACAACTTCCCCTTTGGTATTTCAGCCCACTTCTCACACGCACAACAATACATACACCAGACTATCATCGTACATGACCCATCAATTAACTTTCTTTTGGGGTCGTAAGACATTATATGATTGTATGAACTAGGTCTGCTTCTGTTCGTTGTTGATATAGTAGTGGATGGCTCACTTGCAGAATCTGATGTGAAGCATACTAACTGAGTAATCAATCTATCACTGACTTGTCAATTCTAAAACACTTCTGTGCTGTCATACTCAGTTGAATCCTTGCTGGGTCTGCTTGCTAAACAGCATTCTTGGATCCATCATGAGTACTACTATCCACCAGTAATATTTCCCCATCAAATAGAGTATAACACATTCGAATTCCTAAGCCCATTATGGTTTGATTGGTTACATATACATATTAATGTGAAGCTCAAAAGTTTACTGGGCCATGTTTTACCAATCTGCTGAAAGACTCATAATTAATGGTTTTTAGAAAAATTGTTGTGTGACCATGAAACTTGATTCCTTATCTATGAAAAATCTGCCTAATTGGTGGTATTTATGTCAGCCTTTAGCCTCCTGGAGTAACAATCCTTTTCAGATTGCGTAGTGTATTATCTGTTATGGAGGGTTGTTTGGGGGGTTTTTCTAATTGAAAGTAGGCAGTGCATTGTACTGCATACAACACAACTACTGCAAAAATGAATTTAATCCACTTTTTTTAATAAA
>CBDBGT010000002.1:0-21735 GCA_965205365.1 Bdellovibrionales bacterium | reverse complement strand
ATGACATATTAGTAGCGCTTAGCTCTACACACTACCTCAGTCATCACACTGCTTTATATTTCAATGACCTAATCGATCAAAGACCTAATGAATTTATACTTTCTCGTGAAATTAAAAATAAAAAGCCTATTCATAGCAAGGGTAACTATATAAAAAAAAGAGTGCAGCAAGCCTTCTTAAAAACGCCGAAACTCTCTACTAATTTTTTTGAATTTAAAAATTATAAGTTTACACTCTTAGAAAAACAAAATCTTGATAATATTGGAGTAGTATCTAGAGACCTAAACCCTAATAACTATGTATCAAAATCAATTTTAATGACCTCCATTGAAAGAACACTCGTAGATTCAATAATAAGCCCGCATTATAGTGGAGGAATACAAACTGTACTCTCAGCATTTGGGAAAAAGAAAGTAAACATAGCGCTACTTTATGAAATTTATCAAAAGTACTCGCCCTACTATCCTTTTTGGCAATCTATTGGTTTTGCTATAGATAATTATATAGATAAGGCTGCTTCATTAAAATGGAAGTCTTATTTTAATAAACCTATAACTAAGTTCTATTTGGATCGTGTATACAGAAGTAAATGGACATATGATGAAACCTGGGGAGTTTACTTCCCAAAGGGAGTTAAATGAATAATTTATCTGTTGAACCAACCATTGAAGAAGTAATCAGCTCCGTTTTAATGGCCGTTTACTCACATGATGTATTAAATAAAGGTTCATGGGTAGTTAAGAGGGTTACGACGCAGTATAGAAAGAATTAATCTATAGAGGTCTTCATTTCTGTGATTGAACCTAAACTCACACTCCTTTAAATGCAAATAAAAAGTGTTCTTATGCATTCCTCTAAATTTAGAAAGTCTTACTTTGGCTAAGCCCCAAAAATTTTCAATTCCATTAATATGGTTTTTAACTTTTCCTTCAGCTTTTGAAAATTCATTTTTTCCATGATGAACTCTATAGTGTTTTTTATAACCCATATCCACAAGACCATCATACGTCCTAAAGCCATCTGTATAAACTGTAGACTTCTTGCTTATTTTAGCCCGTATTAGAGGGAGAATCTCGTTTTTAGAGCAGTTTTTAATAATTTGAGTATACACCTTACCATTTCTTTTTTTAAGCCCAAAGACAATGGTTTTACCTCTAGCTCCTCTTCCGCGAAGACCTCTAACTCTCCTTGCTCCAAAATAACTTTCATCCAGTTCTATTTCACCAGAGTCAAAAAGGCTTTCTTGTTCGCATTGCTCAACTATTTTTGATCGTACTTTTTTTAAAATATTTCCTATAGTTTTTCTGTTAAGCTTTGTTAATTCTGAAATCTGTTGAGTTGTTAAATCACTGGCAAAAAGCTTGATAATCTCCCTGAATTTAGCCTCTGAAATTCTTGAACGAGCAAAATACCTATTTTTCACAGTGATAATAATAAGTTAACTCCCTTCAAAGTCAACTTAACTACCCATGAACCTAAATAAAAAACTTTACCTAAAAGGTGGACAGGCCTTAAGGTTTACACAGGGAATTAAATCTAGACTGTCTGTAGACGTAGACTTTTCTACAACTGATAAACTCGACGGTAACGAGGTCTTTTTTAATTATTTTGAAAAGGCCCTTCGAGTTGAGTTTAAAAAACAAGATCTTTTTGTAATAGATTTTAATCAAATAAGAAAAACAAAAGCCGAAGGTGATCCTGATTTTTGGGGTGGCTGGGCAGTCGATTTTAAACTCATTACGGAAGAGTACCGTGACTTACCTGTCGAACAAAGAGGTAGTAAGGCTATTATTCCAAAAGGGACCAATACAAGTAAAATACCTATTGATATTAGTGAACATGAATATTGTGGCAGTATTGGGCCTCCCCAAAAATACTGGACAGTTTTCTAAGTGCGAACTAAACCTAAAAGGAGAGGTAAAAAGGCATGGAGAAGAAGAAAGAGGCTACAGAGTCTAAAAAAAAGTACAATACTTTTTCAGAAGAATTTAAAGAAGAAGCTGTTGAATTGGCAAAGAGAGTTGGAAACAGCCAGGCATCAAGAGATCTAGGAACTACTGAAACCAGCATTAGAAATTGGAGAAAAAAGCTAAATCCAACTCCTGAAAGCTTATTAAAAGAGGAAAATAAGAAGTCATATAGTGGACTTCCCCAAATATAGTAGACAGATTAGGAAGTTCCTATGTAGCCCTAAAAGAGGCTGAAAGGGATGAGAAAATGTCAGAGAAAAGAAAACATAAACACTATAACAAAGAATTCAAAATAGAAGCTGTAAAATTAGCTGAGACAGTTGGAGTAATGAAGGCTGCTGCTGAACTAGGTGTAGCAAAAAAATCTATTCAAAACTGGATAAATGGGATCTATATGGGTGGAGCTCAATGTAAAAAGTCAAAAATGGCCGAAATGGAAGCTGAGCTTAGAAGGATTAAAAAAGAAAACAAAAACCTAAAGTTAATCAATGATGTTCTAAAAAAAAGCACTGCGATATTCTCCAAAGACCAAATTGGAGATTAGAGATGATTTTAAAGTTAAAAAATCAAATGAGTGTGAAGTTTTTAGCAGAGCACTTTGGGTTGTCTAGACCTTCTTTTTATAAATGGTTGAAGCTTAGGAGTAAGTCCACATCTGGTTTGAACTCTAAAACTGAAATCTGTAAAGAGATCAGATCTATTTTTAGATCTTCAAAGCAAACTTATGGATCCCCTAGAATTTACGCTGAACTCAAAACTAAAGAGGTTTTCATCAGTGAAAACACTGTGGCTAAATACATGGGTGAGATGGGCTTAAATGCAAGATTGAAGAAAAAATATAGAGTGATGACTACAGATTCAAACCACGCCCATGCCATAGCCCCCAGACTTTTTAAAACTGAAGATGAGCACTGTCTTCCAACAAAGCCAGGGACTGTTTTAGCTGGTGACATCACTTATTTGAAGCTCTCAAAGCACAACCATGTCTACCTTGCTGTGGTTTTAGACCTGTACAACAGAGAAGTTGTGGGTTGGTCTATGAGCCTCTCGCTGGACACTAGAGTTGTTATGGATGCCCTCCACGGAGCCATTAAAAAGACGAATCCAGATGCAGAGGTGATCTTCCACTCTGACCGTGGTGTGCAGTACGCGTCTGACGCGTATAGAAAGTTTTTGAGAAACCAGAAGATCAAGCCATCAATGAGCAGAAAAGGAAATTGTTATGACAATGCTTATGTGGAGAGTTTTTTTAGTTCACTTAAGAAAGAATGGGTGTACAGACAAAATCCTGAAACTGAAGATGCTATGAAGGCCTGTGTCTTCAATTATATTGAAGCTTGGTACAATGCAAAAAGACGACACTCATCACTTGATTATATGAGTCCATTAGATTACAGAATTAAACAACAAAAATGAACTTCCTAATCTGTCTACTTTTTTGGGGAAGTCCATAGAGAGCTTGAGAAAGAAAATAAGCGTTTAAAAAAAGAGCTTGGCTGGATGCAAGAAATTAATACAGTGTTAAAAAAAAGCACAGCGATTTTCTCCTCAGATGAGATCAAAAAGTCAAAATCATGAAAGAGCTAAGTTTAACAATTCCCGTCTATTTTTTATGCATTTTTTTTGGAGTAAGTAAGAGTACTTTTTATTATTTAAATAATAAAAAAAGCTCAAAGTCGTTTCAAAGGAAAACAAAAATAAAGGAAAGAATTAAGAGCATTTTTGAATCATGGTATAAAACTTATGGTTCACCACGTATTTATGAGGAGTTAAAAGATAAAGAGATTTTCGTGAGTGAGAATACAGTTGCAAAATACATGAAGGAGTTGGGCTTAGATGCCCGTCATAAGAAGACTTTTAAAGTTTTAACCACTGACTCCAATGATAAGTTTAAAGTGGTACCAAGGCTTTTTAAAGTTGAAGAAGAGCACTCCTTACCAACAGGGCCAGGAAGAGTTTTAGCAGGAGATATCACTTATTTAAGATTAGGAACAGGCAGGAATTTTTTATACTTAGCCGTAGTAATTGATTTATTTAACCGTGAAGTTGTTGGTTGGAGTATAGGTAAAAGCTTAGAGACAAGATTGGTGTTAAAAGCACTTCAAATGGCCATAAAAAAAGTTGGCCCAAGTGCTGAAGTGATTTTTCATTCAGATCGTGGGTCTCAATACGCTAGTGATGCTTATAGACAGTTTTTAAAAAACAAAAAGATAAGACCAAGTATGAGTAGAAAAGGAAATTGCTATGATAATGCATATACTGAAAGTTGGTTTTCAAGTTTAAAAAAAGAATTTTTATATAGAAAAAGCTATACTGGAGAAAGAGAATTAAGATCGTTAGTATTTGAATATATTGAAGTTTGGTATAACAAGAAAAGAAGGCATTCTTCTCTTGATTATCAAAGCCCTAAAGGGTATGCAATTAAACACAACCTCCCATAGGAAAAAGTGTCCTATTCCTTTGGGGAAGTCCACTACCTAGAAACAATCCGAAATATTTCTAATGATGTTTTGGACAAAATTACGACTAAGGGTACAAAGTAGACACCATATAATTAACCTCTAGAGGATCATAGTGCGTTTAACTTGAGTCTGTAAAATAAATTGTGTAACTGCTGAACAATGAACTAGGATTAAATATCCTAAGGAGTAAGCAGAATGAAGATGGCAGAAATAGGCAAAGAACTTGCCAAGAATGTAAAAACACAAAAAGATTTGTTGGATATTACAGGTCAACTTATGAAAGTTGTCTTAGAATCTGCTTTAAATGCAGAGTTAGACAATCACTTAGGGTATTCTAGAAATACTAAATCTGAATCCAGAAAAACTAACACTAGAAACGGTTTTAGCAAAAAAACCATTAAGGGTGAAAAAGGTGAAATTGAGCTTTAAGCCTCCTTAAGATAAAATTATTTAATTTTAGAGGACACACTTTAAGTAAATTAAAAATTAATGAATAGGTAGGGAAGAAGACAGGACGGAGTGGAGTTTTAAAATAAACTCTTTTTTGCAAGGTATTAGTTTTAAATTGAAAATTCAAACACGATTGGTATAAACAAGAAGACGCATTTTTAACTTTTTTAAATTCTCCTAAAAGTATTATTATGAAAAAACTCTTTATTGTGGGAAAAAACAAGAAAGTTAAAAATGCGCTAAAAAATTAAACCACAATTTAGGTGATTAAATCAATACTGGTAGTTTTTAAAATAGACTTAAGTTTTAAAAAAAAGCTTGAATTCTAAGGCGTCTAGTTTTTATTTTTTCCTGACTTCGACATATTGGTCATTTAAGCCATTATTTTTTTATTTGAGCATTTCTATAACTGGCTGTTATTGATTCTTTAATCAGTCATCTTTATTTTTTTCTTCAAAGATAAATTCTGTAGTGCCCCTTAATGTTGACACTGAGCAATCTATTTCCCATTCTTAACTTACTTATGTTTGCAAGAAAAGTGACAAAACCAAATAACAGAGTCTCTATTCGTATTGTTAAAAACAAGCGAGAGGGTAGAAAAATAAAACAAACAATTGTTTGTAACATGGGACAATTTCATTGCGACCAAGTTTTAGAAATAGAAAAACGAATGAGAGTTGCTCGGGAAATGATCATTAAAATTCAAAATGAGGAGTCCCCTTGTCTCCCAGGACTTGAAAGAAACATTCAAGAGTTACAACACAAGAAGAATAAAATGGTTTCAGTTAAAGGGCTTAAAGAAAAAAGGAGATTACACAAAGGCATTGACGATATCTTTGGCTTTACATTTAATCAATTAAATTTATTTAATTCAATTGATCGTGGTTATAAGAAAAAAGAGTATAATGATATTCTGAAACAAGTTGTGTTAGCGCGATTATCAAACCCATGCAGCAAAAGAAAATCTCAGAAAGAAATATCACTTAACAAGAGGGTTCATCTTCCTTTAGAAAAAATCTATCGCATGATGGATAAGGTTTACGATAACGAAGACTCAATTAAGCAAAAGCTCTGTCAAAAAACCTTAACTCTTTTAGATCAAAAAGTAGAAGTTGCTTTCTTTGATGTCACCACACTTTATTTTGAGAGTTTTCATCCTGACACTTTAAGAGCCTCTGGATATAGTAAAGACTCAAAATTTAAGGAGACCCAAATCATGCTTTCTTTAATAACGGGGGAGAGTGGTCTTCCCTTGGGTTATGAATTATTTCCAGGCAATACTTATGAAGGAAATACTCTCATCAGTGCTATTAATTCTTTGAGAAAGAATTATGACATTAAGAACACTTCTATTATAGCAGACAGGGCGATGTTTACGAAAAGCAACTTAAAAACTCTTGATGAAAGAGGTGTTTGTTTTATTGTTGCTGCAAAATTAAAAACTCAAAGCAAAGAATTTAAAAAAATGATTGTTGATGATATTCAAAACACACTCAAAGAAGACAGAAATATCAAATCAATTACAAAAGAGTATTCTCACGATGGCCATCGACTCATCGTTCATTATGATTATAAGAGAGCAAAAAAAGATAAAGAAGATAGAGGTCATTTAGTGGACAGAATAAAGAAAAAAATGAAAAATGAAAAAGTAAATCTCTCTGATTTAAAAAATTGATCGAAAGAACTCTCAACAAGCAAGCTTGAATCGAGATAAAATCAGTCAAGATGAGCTTTGGGATGGTCTTCATGGAGTGGTTAGTAATCACTCTCAGATGAAAGCTCAAGATATATTAAAAAACTACAGAGGTCTCTGGCAAATCGAAGCTGCCTTTCGAGTGAATAAACATGATTTAAAGATGAGACCTATTTTTCACTGGAACCCTCGAAGAATTCGATCTCATATTTTAATCTGTTTTATAGCCTACGCCATTATGAGTTATACAAAATACGAGCTTAAAAAAAATAAGATTTCTTTAAGCTTTGAAGAGATCAGAGATGAACTCAATAGAGTGCAGGAAAGCGTTGTGTATGATGAGCAAACAAAAACAGAGTTTTCATTACCATCAAAAATAACCTCTCATCAAAGGAGTATATATAAAGCTTTAAATATAAGCTTAACTGATACAACCAAGATCATTTAAGGTCTAAATTTGTAGTGCCCCAAGGACTCCCTAAGAGCCTGTAATCACTCAATACCATCGCTCAATATGTCGAAGTCAGGTGAATTCTAAGGCGTCTAGTTTTTATTTTTTTTATGCTTAACATTTATTGCCTTAATTTAAAAATTAAATTTATATTTTATTTCTTAATATAAAATTAGAATTTATTTTATTAGAAATTAAATTTTTTTATTTGTATACCTAGGGTTTTTAGTAATGATATGGAAATTTTGAATAGTTTTGATTGCGCTTTTCTAAAAAGGCATCCCTTCCTTCCTTAGCCTCTTCACTTCCATAAGCTAAGCGTGTGGCCTCACCTGCAAAAATTTGTTGCCCAACCATTCCATCGTCAGTTAGGTTTAGTGCAAATTTTACCATTCTAATTGCAGTAGGGGATTTTGAATTTATTTTCTTGGCCCAAAGAAGGCACTCATCTTCAAGGCTATCATGGGTAACAACTTTATTTACCATTCCCATTTGCATTGCTTCCTGAGCAGAGTAACTGTTTCCCAAAAAGAAAATTTCGCGAGCTTTTTTCTGTCCAACTATTTTAGCTAAGTAAGCGGATCCATAACCACCATCAAAACTTGCCACATCTACATCAGTTTGTTTAAACCTAGCATGCTCTTTACTTGCTAAAGTAAGGTCGCAGACAACGTGTAAAGAATGTCCACCTCCAACAGTCCAGCCAGGGACTGCACAAATAACTACTTTAGGCATAAAGCGAATAAGCCTTTGAATTTCTAGTATATGTAGCCTTCCTCCAGGGCTACCTGTATTATGCTCATAACCAGATTGGCCACGAACCCTCTGATCTCCTCCTGAGCAAAAAGCCCAGCCACCGTCTTTAGGTGAAGGCCCATTTCCAGTGATAATAACACTACCAACATCATAAGTTTGTTTAGCATGCTCTAAGGCTTTATAAAGTTCATCTACAGTTTGAGGCCTAAAAGCATTTCTAACTTCAGGTCGGTTAAAAGCAATTCTTAGAGTGCCTTGGTTTTTTGCTCTATGGTAGGTGATGTCTTTAAAGTTAAAGTCTGTTATTTGTTCCCATAGTTGGGGTTTAAAAATTTTGCTCATAATGTGTCCTAAAAAATTTTAAAGTTAAGTATGCCATTAGATAATATATAGATAGGTGCTTTGCCACAAGCTGCGCTCTAATAGAAATTAGGAGTTTCTTTTAAATACTGTATAGAGATTTCTGCATTATGACTGTGGACTCATTAAAAAGATCAAATACTAGGCAGATTGATGTTATTAAAAGTATAGAGGATTTACTGGCTTATTTTTGGTGTGAACTAGGGGATGTTTAACATTAAGAACTCTTATACCTGACTTCGACACTCCTGTTAAAAAGCCCCTCTTGAGTTCAAATATACGCACCAGAGAAGGTTAAAAAGTCTAAAACTCGAAATGTAGTGACCCCTTTTTTTTCTTTACAAGTATTTTTAGGCTAGTAATTTTAATAGCCATGTTTATTCGAGAAGTAAAAAAACCAAACGGAAGTGTTTCAATTAGAATAGTTGAATCTACTCGAGTAAAAAATAAAGTTATTCAAAAAGTCATTAGAACTCTGGGACAACACAAGGATGCAAGAGAAATAGCCATTATTAAGAAAGCAGCACAGGACTTAATAATAGAGCTAAAAAACACAAGAAACCCAGCCCTTCCTGGAATGGAAGAAACTGTGCACTCCACGACTTGCACAAAAAAAGCCAGCACAAGAAACCCAGAGCTAGTGGATATAAAGAATCTATCTGAGCAAGATCGTGTTAACCAAGGCATTCACACAGTTTTAGGCAAAGTTTATAATCAAATGAACTTTAACGATATCATAAAAAACACAAAAAAAGATGATGAGTGGAACTCTATTCTTCAAGATTGTGTTTTAGCAAGAATCTCTAGGCCGCAGAGTAAAAGAAAAACAGCAGATAGCTTAAAAAAAGTTTTCTCAAAACCCCTTCCTCTTCATAAGATATACCGTATGATGGACAGGGTTTTTCTAAATGAAGAAAGACTAAAATCAAAAGTCTTAAATTCCACTCTAAACCTTTTTAATGACCAGGTTGACGTT
Source organism: Bdellovibrionales bacterium (assembly GCA_965205365.1). GTDB lineage: Bacteria > Bdellovibrionota > Bdellovibrionia > Bdellovibrionales > UBA1609 > JALZUR01. The sequence goes on along the minus strand of CBDBGT010000002.1, from coordinate 12,617 downwards.
ATGTTCTTTGATGTCACAACGCTATATTTTGAAAGCTTTACTTCAGATGAACTTAGAGCCAATGGTTTTAGTAAGGATGCTAAGTTTAAAGAAACTCAAGTTGTTCTCGCCTTGGTTACAAACTCACAGGGACACCCAGTAACTTATGAGCTTTTTCCTGGCAACACTTATGAGGGCAACACATTAATAGAGATAGTTAAAAACTTAAAAACCCGTTTTAATGTAAATCAAGTTACCCTTGTGGCTGATAGAGGTATGTTTAATGAGGCAAACTTAGTTTTACTAGAAGCTGAAAACATTCATTATATTGTGGGGGCTAAGTTAAAATCTTTACCAAAGAATTTAAAAGAAGAAATCTGTCATAAAAACTTTAAACCCCATGTGGTGAGCAATGAACTGCAGTGGGTTAGAGAGTTTGAGCACAAGAAAAGAAGGCTTGTTGTTGGGTATTCTAATAAAAGAGCTTATAAAGATGCATTTGACCGGGAAAAGATAATTGTTCGTCTTTTAAAGAAAGCCAAAGATGGAAAACTTAAAGCAAGTGACCTTATAACTAATTATGGAACGAAAAAGTACCTTAAGTCTTTTAAGGGGGATGTAGAGGTTGATAAGTGTAAGATTAGTAGAGACGCTCAGTGGGATGGTTTTCATGGTGTCATTACAAATCTTGAAGACAAGTCTGGAGCTGAAGTTTTAGAGCGTTATAGAGGGCTGTGGAAAATAGAACAAGCGTTTAGAATAAATAAGACAGACTTAAAGATGCGACCTATTTTTCATTGGAAGTCTGAGAGGATTAAGGCTCATATTGGAATTTGTTTTCTAGCATATGCAATTGTTTGTAGAGTAAATAAGCTTATTAAGGAAAACCAATTAGAGTTTAGTTTTTTAGATCTTAAAGAGGAGTTAAATAGAGATGAGTACAGTGTTTTAAAAGACTCTAGTACGGGGCGATTTTATGAGCTTGTATCTAAGACTACTCCTGTTTTAAAGAAAATTTACCAAGTTTTAAACCTTAAGAGAAAGGACTGTATTCGCCTAGTTAAAGAGCAAATGTAGTGACCCCAGCAAAATCTAAGCGCTTGATTTTATTAGCTTTATGCGCCGTGTTGTGTCGAAGTCAGGAAAAGTATAGAGGATTTACTGGCTTATTTTTGGTGTGAACTAGGGGATGTTTAACATTAAGAACTCTTATAAACTCATGTTACCCACTTTTCATAAAGTTTTAGCTTGAAGCCTTAAACTTTGAAGTTTAGCGAACGCAGCTTGTTGGGCGTTTAAATAATATATAGGCAGATTTAAAATAAAAGTGCTAGTCTATAAGTTATAAAGCTAGCAGCATAAGCAAAAACTAAATACCCCACAAATAAGGTATATACAGAATTTTTATTAGGAAGTTCTTTTCTTAAAACAGCTAGTGTTGAAATGCATTGTAGGGCTATGGCGAAAAAGACCATGAGGCTAAGTGTTGAGGCCACTGAGTAGTGTTTAGTGTTTTCAAGAATGAGCTCAGATAAGGCTGAGATATCACCTGAGGCGCTTCCATATAAGGTTCCAAGGGTGCTTACAAAGGTTTCTCGTGCAAGAAAAGACGTCAGAAGAGCAATGGTTTCTGGCCAGTCTAAACCAAGTAGTCGGCTTACAGGAAGAATGGCTGTTCCAATTTTACTAAGATAGGAGGTGTTTAAATTTTGAGGACCATTTGGAAATGTTGCAAGAACCCAAATAAAGCAATTTACACCAAAAATAATAAGGCCAGCATCTTTAATAAAATGATATGTGGTTATTGCAGCATCGTGTATACAAACTTTTAAGCTTGGTATTTGGTATCTAGGAAGCTCTAATGCTAAAAATGGTTTTTCTGAGGGTTTAAAAGTAGTTTTATTCAGTATTAGGCTTACAAAAAGAGTAAGAGACACTCCAAATATGTATAGCCCAAATAGCATAAAGCCTCTTGTTCCAATAAGTCCTCCTAAAAAAATATTATTAGGAGCAAGGAGTGTTATAAGAAGTGCGTAGACAGGAAGTCTTGCAGAGCAGAGAGTTAAGGGAAGAGTGAGTATTGTTAATATTCTAATCTTAGTAGATCGAATATGTCTTGCTGCATAGATTCCTGGAATTGCACAAGCATGGCTTGTTAGAATAGGGATGAAGCTTTCACCGGATAAACCAAAAAACATTAAAAATTTGTGGCAAATAATGGAAGCTCTTGCTAGATATCCAGTTTCCTCAAGGTTTTTTATAATAAATGTAAGAAAGAATATTTGTGGGGTGAATACTAAAAACGAGCCAAGCCCTCCATAAAAAGCGTCTTCAATAAAACTTTTTATATAAATATTTTCAAAAAAGGAGGATGTTTGAGTGGATAAAAAAATGAATATGTTTTCAATAAGATTCATAAATGGGGCAGCCCCATTAAAAATAGCTTGAAACAAGACAGACATGATAAAGACAAAAAACAAGGTGCCCCAAAATGGAGAGATTAGATATTTATCAAGGATATACATGCGTTTAACACTTAAGGTGGTTTTTTGTTTAATAAGCTCGTCAAGAGCTAGGGTTTGGATTTTTTTAGAAAGTTTATATAAGTTTGTAGAGGGTTTTAAGATATTTTCAACAAGTCTTTTTTCAAGGGTTTTTATATCTATTTTTTTTTTTGTAGAAATTGCTACAACAGGAACGTTAAGGAGGTCTTCTATTTTTTTAAAGTTGATTTTAATATTGTTTTGCCTAACTTCATCAATCATATTAACGGCTATAATGATATGTTGGTTAAGAGTATTGAAATTTGCAAGAAATGCTTGTAGGTTTAAAAGGTGGTGTTTTAGATTGACTCCATCTAATACAAATATTGAGCATGAGTTACTTTCTGCATTTTTGAGAGTTTCAATTGTGAGGCTTTCATCTTTAGAGCTTCCAACAATTGAGTATGTTCCAGGTAAATCATAAAGTATTAATTCAGGGTGTTCTTTAAGTTTACACCTTGAAAGTTTAGTTGTGGCCCCATGGTAATTAGCAACTTTATTATTAGAGCCTGTTAGGGCGTTGTATAAAGATGTTTTTCCTGTATTAGTATTGCCAAGAAGGTAGATTTTTTTTTGAAGAGTCTTTGGCGTAGTGTTCATTGCAAATTATTGATGGACAAGAATTTGCTTAGCACCTTGCATGCATAGAGTGCACGTAATATGTTCGATTTGATAAACTCTAGGTCCATTAAAAATAGTTTTATGAAGGCATTTAATCATTACATTTTTTTTAAATCCAAATTCATTAAGAACTCCTGAAAACTTAGACTTTTTACTTGTGGAAACAGAATCAATAATAGCAGTGTCGCTTACTCTTAAATCCCATAAATTCATGATAACCTCTTAGTAGCTGTATAGCATAGAGTATATGAATGAGGAAAAAAAAGTAATACTAAGTTGTTATTTAAATGGAGTTGAGAGTTAAATGACAAAATGAGCTTAAAGTTTTTTTATTCTGGCATTTCAATGGAGATGGCATTGGTGAAATTATCAAAATAAGACCATCCTAATTGGTTAGATTCTAGTAAAGCTTGAGCAATATGTGTAATGGTCGGATCTTGAGCATTATTTAAAATAAAGATAAGATCTTTTTTTAGGGTGTTATTATTGGTTTCTTTGGTAACCAGTGTGTTTAAGGCAAAAACTTTTATTGCTCCTATTCTTCTTTGAGTGAGTGCATCCATAGTGTGTGGTTTTGGAGCTTTATTTTTTTCTTTAAAAGGATCAGTTCTATTTATTAAAGTTAAAAGATTGGCTTTTGACTGGGGAAAGTTTTTAGATAAATTTTTAACTTTTTGAATCTCATCTTTATAAGAAAATTTAAGGCTTTTAGCGTTCTCATTGTTTAACTTCTTTGGTTTAGAATGAGCTCTGCTACGATCTTTATTTAAGTGCTTATTATGGCTATTTCTTATTTTTTTATTTTGCTCTAGCTTATTTTTAAGTTGAACATCTGTAACAGGGTTTGTGTATTTAAAAGCTTTATTTTTTATGTAAAAAAAGTATAGAAAAGAAAAAAGCACGACTCCTAATAAAAATATTAGTGTTTTGTGAGTGGTTAATAATTTAAGAAGCTTATTCAATTAAAATACCTCAGGTATGCTCATAGGAGTAGCACTGATCCAGTCTTGATTTCTAATGGGTATTTTAAGATTTTCAACTGTAAAAGTAGAATCGTTTAATAAAAGACTGACTAGTGCTCCGTTTTCTAATACTGCGTACTGTACTCCATTTAGGCCAAAGCTTGTGATTATGTTTTTTGCTTCACCTTTAAGTTTGAGTCTAGTATTGCTAAAATTAATTTGTTGTGAGCCTAAAGCAGCGCATTTAAAAGAGACAAGGTTTCCGTTTTTATCCACAAGTAGAGAAGACCGTTGACTATCAAGTTCGTCCTTTGAAAAGCTGATAATTCGTTTAAAACCTCTTGTTTTATCAAGGCTTTCTTCAAATAATTTGCTGTTATTGCAAAGCATAATAAGCTTATTATTTTTTAAAATTGCTTTAGATCCTAAGTAAGAAATACTATTAAATTCTACTCTCTTAGAGGCCTGATGACTATTGTAGTAAACTCCAAAACTTCCTATGTTTTCAGTCTTAGTTGTTAAAGTTTTATCAGTTCTGTAGGCATCAATTGATGGGTTTAGAGGGTAAATTGTTAGATTGTTAAAGCTGTTAAGAACTTTGGCAGGTTCATTAAGTATGCTAATAAGGCTAGCGCCATGTCCAGGAGTCCATTTATAAACTTCGCTTTTATTGTTGCTTAGGTAAATAGAGTTCATTATTCTTAACTTTGGAAGAGTATTAAACTTATTAAATGCCATGTAAATAGCTTGTGCTTGTAAAAATGGTTTTTTAGTGGTTTCAGTTTGGCTTGATTTTGCAAGGCCAACTAGTCCTTGAACATTAACAGCATAAGAGCCTTTATCTGTGATTTTTTGGTCACAACCATTAGATAAGCCTATTTCGCTTCCTCGCGTACAGGTGGTGTGTAAGTAGCCATCAAAATGTCTTGCTTCATGGAGTATAAGGCTGGCTGTTTCTTCAAAAACAGTGTTTTTAAAAAAAGGGGGGCAAACATAAAGAGTGTTTTTTTTCAATGAGGGTAGAACGTAAACGAGAAGTCCATTTGAGCACCTTAGTGTATTGGTGGTTTGAATTTTGATTTTTTTTATTCTAGCTGTAACATAATTCCACCAATTGTTTTCATGAATTGCTTTATATGTAAAAGCATCTGCTTCATCTGTTTTAGGCTCATTAGGTTGAATATTTTTTAAAATTAAAAAAGAGCTAATTATACTGTGCCATTCTTTTCCAAGATACTTTTCACAATACTGACGCTTATTACTCTTAATAAATTTTTTAATTTGAGAGTAAGTTTTTGAAATTTCTGTTAAATCATGATGACTAATACAAGTTTTTGCCTGTGTTGAAGCAGTAAATGCTAAAAATGTTATGAAAATTAATGAAGCTATTTTTGTCATTAAAATATTTATTGCTTAGGCCCTTTTAACAAAGTAAGTGAATGGTCTGTTTTTAATGAGTAAATTTTAGAGAATAGCAGTTTCATTGTCAAGCTAGGTCAATGGAGAAAGGATTTAGAGGAACATTTATGTGTTGTAATCTTAATTTTATTTCTTAATTACTTAAAACTAATTAAAATCAAATTAAAATGTGGTTGTGTTGTATTTAGGAAGTTTTTACTCCAATTTTTAAAGAGTTTTATGAAATTTTATTGGTTTTTGAGTTTATATTGAATAAAAGACCGTAAAGAGGATATATAGGATTAATGAAAAAAATATTTGAAGAAAAAGCATTTTTAAAATCTAAAGGGCTTCATGGATATAAACCTCATTTATCACTTTATATTGAAAAAGATTCTTATATTATAAAACTTGTGGAAACAGAAGAAGAGCTTATAAAAATATTTAGTCTTAGGTATGAAGTTTATGGAAAGTATTCTCAAAAACCTTTTTTGCTACCACTAGATGTTGATGATTATGATAAGAGTGCAGACCATATTATTGTTATAAATAAAGGTGAGAACAAGGTGGTGGGTGCCTATAGGGTACTTTGTTCGGACTATACTTCTAATTTTTTTACAGCTTCAAAGTTTAATATTGATAGTGTTAAAAAGCTTAATCAAAGATTTGTGGAAATGGGTAGAGCAACAGTGTCGGAAAAATCAAGATCAGGAGTGGTTATTGCGCTTTTATGGAGGGGTTTAGGTGAATACATTAAAAAGATTAAAGCCGACTATCTTTTTGGGTCTGCAACTTTATGGACTCAAGATTTTAATGAAGTGGCTAACATATGGAAGTATTTTGAACAAAAAAGGCTATTTTGTTCAGAAAAAATATTTCCATTGGAGATAAATAAAATTCCAGCATGGGATACTTTGCTAGAATCTAAATTACTGGCTTTATCTGAAGAAGAACTTAAACAGGTGAGTAAAAAGCTTCCACCGTTATTTAAATCTTATATTAAGGCAGGTGCTAGGTTTGGAGCTACTCCAGCAAATGATGTAATGTTTGAATCAGTGGATTTTTTTACTATATGTAAGGTTTCTGAGCTTTCAAAGGGACTGATTAAAAAATATTTGTAAAAACCTTATTCACATATGACTTTATGTTGAGCTACACATAAGGTCATTTATGGTGAGAAAGGTTTTATGTTGTCAAGACTCACTAAGTTTATGAATTTGCACTGATATTTTTAGAACAACTCTACATGATATAGAAAGCAGTTTTTAAAATTGAATAAAAGATATTATTTCTTGGCTTGATTTTTTGTGATCAAGATTCGTCTCTAAAACCATAACCTTCTTTGGTCACAGATTGTTACCGGATAGTAATTACACTGGTTACAAAATATCTTTATCCGGTGACAATTTTGTGCTAGTGGACTGCATATGGAAGCGGCAACAGTTTATAATTATCAAGACCCTAGGCTATACCTTTTGGATTGTTTAGAGAGAAAGCAAAAGAGCGACTCAAACTATTCAGTGAGGAGGTGGGCTAAAGAAATGGGGCTTAAAAGCCACTCTTTATTGGTAATGCTTTTACAGGGAAAAAGAAATTTAAGGGTTCAACACTGTGAATTTCTTAGAAAAGGGCTTAATTTATCAAAGTTAGAGAAAGCTTACTTTTAAACTCTAATTCAATATAAGAATGCCCAAAACTTGGAAGAAAAAAAGCTCATCTCATGCTTTTTAAACGATATGAACCCCGGACACGATTTTAAATCAAAAGAGGTCTCTGAGTTCCTCGTAATCTCTAATTGGATTTATATGGCGATCTTGGCAATGACTGAGTTAAAAGATTTTAAGGGAACAGAAGATGAAATCTACTCTTTCCTTGGAGGGAAGGCTAGCAAATCAGAGATTAGGTCAGCGATTATTAGACTTTTAGATTTGAAGCTATTAAAATGGAATGAATCTAGTAAATTAACTCCAACATTTAATAAAATAACAACGAGAGATGATGTTAAAAATGAGGGTGCAAAAGAGTATCATCACCAAATACTTAAACTGGCTAAAGATGCTTTAGAAGAGCAAACCTTAGATGAAAGAGAATTTCAGTCGTTTTCTATGGCAGTGCCTGAAGGTAAAATTCCTCTTGCAAAAGAAATGATTAGAAAGTTTAGAGCAAAATTAAGTAAAGCAGTCTCTAATAATGGAGATTATGTAAATATTTTCCTCTCCTGTCTTCTTCGGTTTATGCAAGGAATAGTAATGAGGGCCGAGAGTGGAAAACATGTATAAATGGAATAAGAGAAGAGGCTTTAAAGTACTTCAACTACTTTACAGCAATTGGCGGTGAATAATAAATAATTTTTTAAACAGCTTTGTTTTGTGGCAGAGTTGTTTAAATAGTGTTATGTGGAGTAGATTATGTTGTGAGCATTTGCCTTTTGGGTTTTGACTGTGGGTGTTTAACTTAAAAAAGGCGTAAGAATTAAATTACTCTGACCTAGTTTCAATAATGACTCTTCTAAGTTGTATGCTTTCAGCTTGATCAAGGATTTTAACAATGTTTTCAAAAGGGGTGCCTTTATCTCCACGTATGATAAGACTCATTTGTGGGTTAGCTTGCTTAAATGTTTTTAGTTTATTAAAGAGTTCTTTTTCTGGTATGGGGCTTTCATTCCAGAAGAGGGCGCCATTTTTACGAATTGTTAAAGTGGTTTTTTCTCTTATTTTTTCCCCAGAAGAAGATTTTGGTAAGGTGACTGGAAGACCACTTTTTTTAACCATTGTGCTTAGTGCAAACATAAAAAAGAAAATAAGTATAAAAATACTGTCTAATAGAGGAACTAGGTTAATTTCAATTTTTTTTCTAAAAGGAGGGTTGGTGTTTATTTTCATTTTTTTATGAAAACTCCTCAAAAAGGGTAAGTTCTTCTTCTAGTTTTTCTCTTGCAGAATCACTTAGCTTTAAAAATGAATTGTAAAACACTAAAAGAACAATAGAAATTCCCAATCCAAGAGCCGTTGTAATAAGAGCTTGTGAGAGTCCTGTCATCATTACACTAGGGTTTCCTATGCCATTTGAGTCCACATTTTGAAAGGAAAGGATTATGCCTAAAACTGTCCCCAAGATCCCCATTAACGGTGTAATGGTAATGATAGTTTCTAAGGCTCTTTCAAATTTTTTTGTGGGTTTTAATGTTTGTAAAGCTAGGGATTCAAGTGTTAGTGGCCTGATTTCTTGATGTGTTTGAAGGCATTTTTTAATGCATACTAGACTTGGATCCTTTGAATCACCAATGGCTTTTAAGGCATCACTAGTTCTTTTTTGACTAAGGTGTATATAAACAGCTTCCACAAGAGGAGAGTTAAAGCTTGAGTTAAAAGATAACCAGTAAAAAATTCTTTCTAAAACAATTGCAAACCCTATAATTGAGCATGTAATAAGTGGAAATATGAGTGGTCCACCTGATGCGATAAAATCTTTAAGCATTTAAAACCCCTTTGAATAAGTTTAAGCTTACAAATTAAAAAGCCTCTTGTGCAAGAGGCTTTAAAAAATCTTAATGTAATTTAAGTAGGCGTTATTGCACATAAGCTACTCACCTAGACTAAGAGGTTGAAAATTCTTACTCATTTTAAAATTAATTTTTAGAAAAGCCAAGAGCGGTTTACATGGGTAAGAGGCCTAAAAATATTAATTTAAAAAAGTACAATGGGGAACTCATAGGATGAGGCTGCATAACTTTTTATTTTCCTAAAAATTTAAAACATAAAGCCAGTGGTTTTATGTACAACAATGCCGTTTAAGTTTTACTTAATTTCTTTGTGTAGAGTGTGTTTTTGTAAAAAAGGGTTGTACTTTTTTTTCTCAAGTCTTTCAGGGTGTGTTTGAAAGTTTTTTTGGGTGGTATACCTTGACGGTGGACGTCCTTCCTTGCGGGCCTCAGTGCACTCTAAAGTGATTATTCTTACTTTCCCCTTCTTCTTTGCCATATAAACCTCAGTGAAAGGAAAGAAGTAAAAGATTTTAGTAAAGATGTCAATTCTAATGGTAAAGAGAAAATGAAACATAATAATTATTCATTGATTCTTTATAGTTTTTAAAAAATATATAAGTTTATTGAGAAAATATTCCTCATCAAAAGTCTGACGTGGAGTTTACAACTCTTGCCTTGGTTAGTTCTTTTAGAACTGCCCATGTAAGCGTCTTATAACACTGACTTTTACCCACAAATAGATCTAGGTTTTATAATTTTAAAATCAAAATAATATTAAACTCCAAATTGATTTTAAGAATTGGAGTTTTTGTGAATATTAAAAATGAATTTAAAAATCCTCAACTTGGTGATAAAGGACTTAACCACAGACTTGAATACCTTGCTGAGGCTTTCAGTAAAAATAATGGTGAGTCTATCTCTTTTTCATGCCAAGATTGGAAATCTTCTAAGGCGGCTTATAGATTCTTTAATAATGACAACTTTCAGGCTGAAGAAATTCTCAAACCTCACATAAAACAAACGCTCAACAGAATGAATGCTCTAGATGAAAATGATATGTCTTTAATTTTACATGACTCAAGTGAAATAACTTTCTCAAAAAATAAAGTCTTTTAAGGCAACGCAGGATACTTAGGGTCCTACATAGATCATCGAAATGGTAAAGAGTACGATACACCAGGTTTAATGATATATTCATCTCTTGCTCTATGAAGTAAAAGGGGAGTTCCTTTAGGTTTAGTGAATGAAAAAATGTGGTCTCGTGATTCTAAAAACAGAAGAAAAATAAGAAAAGCTGGAAAGAACTTTACCAGAGTCCCTGTTCAAGAAAAAGAAAGTTTTAGTTGGATTGAGGGGGTGAACTCAGTTGTTGCTGAATTTCAAGCTGAAAAGCAAGTGCACATTTGTGACCGAGGTGCGGATATGTATGAGTTATTTTTTAATTGTATCAGTTTTGGTACAAACTTTTTAATTCGTGGAGTTCATGATAGGTGTACATCAAGGAAGAGAAAGTGAACTGGTATAAACTTCGTTGGAATATAGAAGTGTATTTTAAGACGTTAAAATCAGGTTTTAGTGTAGAGAAAAGTCGTTTAAGGAGTTTAGAGAGGATCAAAAAGTATGTAGCGTTTACGAGTGTTTTAGCTTGGCGAATATTTTGGATTTCAAAGATTTCTAGAGTTGATTGCGAAGTAAATGCAGATCACTGTTTTACAAAAGAGGAACAAGTTTTGTTATCAAAATTAGAAGAGCAGTCAGGCAGGTTATTAGGAGCAAATGATAGCTTGGCAAAATTTGTAAAATCGTTTGCAAGACTAGGAGGTTATTTAGCAAGGAACTCTGACCCACCTCCAGGCCAACAAGTTCTGTGGAGGGCGATGATAAAATTTAATGATATTAAAACAGGTAATAACTTATGATTTGTGGGTAAAAGTCAGCCTAAAACCGCCCTCCTATGAATTCTTGTGTAGAAAGTTTATAAGGGGCCTCCCTAAACGTAAGCCCTTACTATTCAATGGCAAACCTGTTCATAGCAGGTTTCCAATCTCTTAAGAGCATAGTTTATTTTATAGGATTAATATCCAGGGGAACAGTGTGTAAAAGTAGGTTTTTCAGCACGAGTCCAAGAAGCTAAAGTGTTATATGAAAAATAATCACAAACGGTAACGTTAGAAGTGTCCCAGTTAGAGGTGTCAGGGTTTGCTGCATCTGCAGAAGAAAACATAGAGTTCATAGAAGTAACGCTAGAAGTGTCCCAGTTAGAGGTGTCAGGGTTTGCTGCATCTGCAGAAGAAAACATCCAGCTCATATCAGTAACGTTAGAAGTGTCCCAGTTAGAGGTGTCAGGGTTTGCTGCATCTGCAGAAGAAAACATCCAGCTCATATCAGTAACGTTAGAAGTGTCCCAGTTAGAGGTGTCAGGGTTTGCTGCAGCTGCAGAATAAAACATCCAGCCCATAGAAGTAACGTTAGAAGTATTCCAGTTAGAGGTGTCAGGGTTTGCTGCATCTGCAGAATAAAACATCCAGCTCATAGAAGTAACGTTAGAAGTATTCCAGTTAGAGGTGTCAGGGTTTGCTGCATCTGCAGAATAAAACATCCAGATCATATCAGTAACGTTAGAAGTTACACCACCATTAACAAGGATTAAGTTGTTTGCGTCATAAAACATTTGATTAAAGCTTTTCCACCCTGTGTCTCCTAGTTCTGTCACTTCAATTATTTGAAGGTTGTCTTTAAAATTAAGATATGGGCAGCGTCCAGTGACTGTAACTGTATAAACTCCTTCAGATGAGTAAGTATGATTTTTATCTGAGTCACTTGATGAAGTAACAATTCCTGAATTCCCATCACCCCAATGAACTATAAAATTATATGTATAAGAAGAACTTAAATTAAGGTTTAAATTTAAATCACTGCTATTAATGCTAAATTTAGCTTTAAAAGGAGTTCCTGAAAAATTTTGTACAGCAACAGGAGTGCTTAAATTAGATACATTAGAGAAATTTCCAGCTACATCTTGTGCAACACCAGAAGCAATTCTAATTTGAATATTTCCGGTTTCAGCACTGCAGTTTGAAACTCTAACACTTGGATTAATAGTTGTTCCGTTTGTTACTGAAACTGTACAGCCTGTAATAGTTCCAATAAGGCTGACACTGGTGTCTTGTAGGTTTATGCTGCTAGGATTTTGACTTATAGTTATAGGAAAGTCCACAGGGTTTGAACTACTTATTGTTGTAATGGAAGGGTCTCCAATACTAATAGTAGGTGGTTTAATGTCTTTTATTAGATTTAAAGCACTTGAGGTTTTAGAGTTTCCACTAGCACTTGTTATAGTAGCAGTGAGTGAAACTGTGCCATGAGTTAAGCTTGAAAAATCAATATCACCACTAAAGCTTTGGTTTAAACAGGTGGTTGAGCCTGTGCCCTGTGAGAACATAATGGTTTCACCATTTTCAGAACATGTTCCAGAAACCCTAAAAGCATTTTGGTTGTTAAGGTTAATATAGGTTCCACCTATAGGGCTTGTTATGTTAATTGTTGGAAGCTCTGTGTTTTTAACTAAATTAAGTGGGTTTGAGGTTTTAGAGTTTCCACTAGAACTTGTTATAGTAGCGGTGAGTGCAA
>CBDBGT010000001.1:0-7500 GCA_965205365.1 Bdellovibrionales bacterium | reverse complement strand
CTTTCTATTTTCTTCTTTAAGTCCTGTAGGCACAAGAATCTGGTATGTGACAGGGAGAAAACAAACCTAAAAAAACAAAACAAAAAAACCCCTCAAGTTATAGTAATATATTTTTGGTGCCTCCAGTACATAGGATGGGTACTTTTCTAGTTAGGTGAAAGTGCATTCATATCCAACCTATAAGAAAAGTGTATTGGAACCGACTTTTCTATGCTTCAACAGCATTATACTCTTGCCTAGGAGAGCACAAAGACCAAGTCTTCTTTTCTTTTATGTTGTTGAATATCATTATAAAAATAGTAACTAAGATACCATAACCTTTCTCTCCACCCCCCCCCCCCCCCCCCCCCTCCCCCCCCTCCAAAAAGATTAAATGACACGTGAATGAAAATTGTTGAAAATTCAAAATAAGCAAGAATCATGGAATAAATAAAATTTATTCCATGATTCTGGCTTACTTTGTATGGGAAGATGCTAGAATCCTGCAACTTAGTAGAGCTGTTCTGATTTTTTTAAGTTTGAAACTTCAGATTTCATTCAAGATGAGGCATTTGAAAACGTAATCATTGAGATGGATGGGAGTAATACTACATGGGCCACCATTTGAGGTACTGAAAACTTGTCATAGTTTCACAACACAAATGATTTGCAAAAGTACACATTTGGTTTCTATAGATTATAAATTGCTTAAGGAATTTGGTGGCATGATTCACTGATGGGTGGCATGATTCACTGGTGGGGGCGGCAGAACACTGATTAAGTGCAATCTTCTACTTTAACTATCCTTTAAAAAAAAGTATCAAACCTATAGCCAAAGGTGGCTAAGCAGTGATTAGCTTCAACCCCAAATTTATAATTGGTAAAGGGTCTATACATTGGTTGGAAGGCCTTCTACATAATTTAATGTAGCTGGGATACAGTTCTCTTTTTGACTCAGCTACTGCAAACTCTAGCAATGGAAGTCTTCTTTCACACCATTTTATATGTTCAAGAAAAAGGGAGGCAAACAAGTGAGTGAAAAAAAAAAAAAAAAAAAAAAAAAAATTCCAAATACAAAAGGACTAGGAATGGAGGGGCGCAACCCTGTACCTATGCAGCCCTAATTGGTCACTCAATTGCTCACTTCTGTGCATATGAGGAGTGGGGTTGACGTAGATATAGGGTTGTGTCCTACCATTCCTACATCCTCTTTTTTTTTATTTGGAACAAGTTTTTTGTGCTTACTTGTAGCCATTATATGTAGAAAAAGACTCATATTCTCTCTCTACATTTATAGAAATGCATTACCCTTAAAAAGAGTTCTAAGTGGCTGTTATCCATGTTGTATAAGGGAATGCCACACACCATTTAAATCTATGTATATTTATATTGGTGCAGTGGGGGGAGAGAGAGAGAGAGAAAAGATCATGACCTCTACCCACTCACCCCATGGATGAAGTAGGCATATCAGTTCATGCAATAAGCATGTTGCTAAGTTCTCTAAGGGCTAGGTTCTCATAGTAGTTTTATGATCCTGGCAGCATCATTTCTCGACACAGTTTGGTATACTTGTGTTACAGTGAATAGTTCATATGAATGCATATAGCTATGTCAGATGAGTTTGAGATGATAGATGCTGCAATGATAAGACATTATCCAGTCTGGTAGAAATAATATTTCAATAGATACTAAGTATTAATGGCAAAAGTATATCCTGCTCTTACTGTGGATGCAGAAATTACTCGAAAATGAATATCTTTTTAAAAGTTTATGACTGACTAAGCATATATACTTTTAAAGTTGTGTTTTCATCTATTTCCTCTGTCAGCTACTGATTCTTCTTACTACTCATGATCGAGGACTGCTTGATGATTCTGAGTTAGATTACTAGTGATCCAGATAATTTAACTCTATTCAAGAACTTTTATCCTTCCCTTCAAGTTGGGTATAGCTATTGAGATAGCTATACATTTGCAGCATCACATTTATTAATCAGCTACTTCACTTCCCATGAAACCTACCTAGTTTCTTTATAGAAACAAACATGCCATATTTAGAATTTAAACTGATATCCATCATTCCATCCTTGGTACAGTCATATATTTGAAGTGTGATAAGAACCTAGGAAGCATTTTAACAGCATCTGTACAAAATTAAGTGAGTGATGTTGCAATGACATCTTGGGATGTTTGATCTTCCTCTGCAATGATTGCAAACTTTTAAAACTTCTTCATTTCCTCTCTAAGAGAGAAACTTGCATTAAATCATGCATTTATGAAGGTCATACTGTTCTGTATAAGGTGGCATTCATTTATTACATGAATTCATAGGATGAACTCACATTCCTCACACAATACCACTATTGATCAAAGGCTTTCTTTTTTCCTCATTTAAATTCCTCTGTTTCCTCACTGTCAACAGCTGGACCCATTCACTCCCAACAATTAACTTTTGTAAACAGCATCAAACTAAAATATATTCCAAACCTGAATTTGAACCTGGGAGTTTGTAGTTAGTTGACCAGTGCATTAACCATTGGGCCACAGCTTTTTGTTGTTTTTTTATTTTTATTGCATGGTATGTAGTTTCTGCTTTTGTGTTTAGTGTCTGGATATAGCTAGTCATTTCTTTGTAAACATTGTAACCTGAATAAATGAAACCAATGGACTTTCTTGCTGTGGAAAAACATAAATGATTTTATTCATATAGTCAAAATCACATAATAAGATTAATCTCAGCTCTCTCTTCTTCTTTCTTCCCCTTCTTTCTTTCTTTTTTTTTTTTAATGAGGAAAAAAAAAACAAAAAAAAAATGCCCTACCCACATTACCCCTCAAGTTATATATTCAATCTTAATTTCTTCAAACTCCTTAAGACTGAGGTAATAAAATTGATATCAATTTAAAGACCATTCTGCCGGTTATATTGGTTAGCTGAGTGTTAGGAACTTTATTGGTGTTTTCCCAAATTAAGAATTCACTAAATTCACTTCTTATGTTAAACATGCATCTTTATTATGGTATAATCTTGTGTTCACATAAAGTATGATTTTATTGGCTGTTACATTCTTCTTACAGGTTTACACAGCCCACAAAATTGTTGAGGTATCAATATAATGCATGGAGTATGATATTCCCATAAATCCTTGGGTATCCTGGAACAGTGGCCAGTGCTTTTCGAATTCTGACAACACTAGGCAAAAATGTCTGCTCCAAAAGAATAAGTGTGAACACTACAAGAGGCATCATTTTAGGAACATAAAGAATTTGGTTGTGGCTTTGAAGCTAGAATAAGAGTCCACCTGCTAATTTAAAAGAATTACAATTTAACATTTCTTCAGTTCTGATTTAATGACAGTTTCTTTCCATACCATGTTCACTAAATTTGTATTATTTTTTTTTCTTCCTTTTTTGCTGTGAATAAGGTTCTGTGAGCAGCTGTGTGGGTAAGCTTCCCTGAGGCATCAAACAATGTGGAATGAATACAACCAGAAAATCAAAGAAACTTAAAAAGGTGAAAAGCAGCTGCTGGAATTAAGGCCCAGATGTGTGTGTGGTATCACATACATCCCTTCCTTGTGTATGTGAATGCTGGCAAGAACACAGTTTCCATCTTGTGCACAGTGACACCTTTTGTGGAGAGTTCAGAGTTCAAGTTAGATACGAACAGGTAATAATCTGAATCAGATGAAAGCCAATGTGTTGAAGAATTTATTTTATGGTGCATTATGGTGCATTATTATGGTCACACACACTAAGATAAAAAATGCTGCATAGAGCTATAGCAGTCATGCTTGGCTTTAAAAAGTAGGAGTGAGGGGTAGAAGGGGAATAAATGCTCAAACCTTAAATTCAACATCCTTCATTATAATACCTCAGCTATTCAATAATTCTTGACAACCTATTACTGGAAGGTATATATGACATCCCAAGATGACAACCACTTTTTTTTTATACAGCACAACCATATTTGTTAAATCATGTATTTGCCCATGTAAATTTAAAATGCATATCTTTTTTTAATTTTTTTATTTGGATATGTTCAAATTTTAGTCTGTTGCATAAAATTTTGTAAGGTTTGGAATGGCATTGCATTGTTTCCTTCCAGCCATCATCAATAATTAATTACTTCTTAAACTAAAAAGGCTGGAGTAGTTTATTAATCTACTTTTTTTTTTTATTACTATTACTTTTAGATAATTAATATTGGTTAACCTAACATGGTGAACTCTCTATATATCTGTGGTGTATCTCCTTCCCCTTGTTCTTGCAATTGTTAGGTTTTGGTATAATCGGGAGCAAATAGTATGGAGCCAAACTAGAGACGCTGAGACTGGAGCCACAACTCTGACACAAGAGTCTCCTTCATTTAGCATAGTGTAGTAAGTTACCCCAGTGTGTATTTTTTTTGAGTTAATTTAATTGTGGTATATAATTGAGTTTATATAATTATGCTGAGATCAGCTGATGTCACAAAGAATTACATTTTTATTTAAAAAGGAAAAAAAAAAAAATCTAACTGTTGGCAATATGATGATAATCTTAGGTTACTTGTTCCAAAGCAAAAAAAACAAAACAAAAAAACAAAAAAAAAAAACCAATTTTGCAATAAATGGGAATGGAGTAATTATATTGCAACCTCAATATAATTCACCATGCTGACCATGACAAAGTGTCTACTATTTTGTAATGAAAATCTAATGACTATTATGAAATAGAATAACTTCTTCTTTGGAGGAATTTGATACAGACACTGAATAAGCACGTACATTGTATAGCAACTAGTGATTTTTAAAAATTTTTAAAAATTAAAAAAAAAAAAAAAAATTTATAAATATTTTAAAAGAAAATTAGGGTTTCCCCAAAAAATACGGAAACAAAAAAAAAGACCTACCCAAGAAATATTGATACAAAACACATACACTAGATTATTATGTGCCTAATTCTATATCCCTAAAGTACTGCCTCCAAATTTTACGACTTAATATTTTGTACACCTATTTTGCAACCTATTTTGTTCCTATACTATTTAAGTATCCTTTGGGGGGGGGGGTGGGGTTTCTTTACAATATTGTAAAAAAAAATATTCATTTTGTTATTTACTCATGACAATAGCATTTTTGACACTAGATGAAATAGAGTTTAGAGTCAGTGATTTAGGGATGTAGAATTAGGCATATCATAATTGAGTGTTAATGCCTTGTATCATTATTTCTTGGGTAGGTCTTTTATTGCTTCTGTACTTCTTGGGGAAATCCTAAATTCCCCCCCCCCCCCCCCCCCCCCCCCCATTTATTTATAAATGATTTTTATTACTAGTTTCTGTGTCCTTTTTTAAAGTAAGTATTCCCCCCCCCCCCCCCCCCCCCCTCTTTGGGGTGTGGGGATGTTTTTGCAATATTGTAGAAGGAAATATTCATTCCATTATTCACCCAGGACAATAGCTTCTTTTTGACGCTAGATGAAATATAGTTAGGAGTCTGTGATTTAAGGATGTTGATTTATGCATATATATAATAATTAATCACAGGTTTTCAATAATGATATCAAAAATCAGGAGTCACAGCTGTCAGGTAAGGCTTGGTCAACAAGCACTCACTTCACTAATCAATTTATCAATATCAGCAATAGTAAATTTGGTAGTACTGTGGCATCTGTCAACAAGCACTCACTTCACTAATCAATTTATCAATATCAGCAATAGTAAATTTGGTAGTACTGTGGCATACATTTGTAAGATAAAACTACACATGGTTTCCATAATAGAGGATGTTATAGTTTCATGGGATATACCTTTGTTGCAGGAGTTATGTGCAACACAAATCAATGCATGCATTGATTTGCACTGTGTAAAAGGAATTAAACTGAATGTATGAAATCTTACCTGAATAGATTTCATTTTTCCTTAGTGGAAGGGTTTAGCAAGCAGTTTTCACACACTTACTCAGCAATTAGAATTAAATGAAAATGGCATCCATGACAGTGGGTGTCATTGGTCCATCCTTACACCTTCATATTTTTGTAAGCTAATAAAGAAAACCAATGGTTATGGACGTATACCAGTCAAACGTCTGTATGATTATGGTATTAGAGCAAGTGCTAATGGTTCCAAATTCTCTGTAGCCAGGCTCATAAGGAAGATATCAATGGAGAATTAGGAGAAGTTCAATTTTTTTTTTGTTTTTATCTACTTCTTTTTGGGGGAGCTCTTTAAATTTTAAATATGACGTAGACCTTTAGAGACTCCTGAACATAACATAGGAAAATTTTGGATTATTATTAGCTATCTAGAAGCTTGGCAAAGTATGAATTGGTTTTGTATTATGCCAATGGTAATGGTTGGATCAATCCTTATGAGAGAATGCTAGCGCACTGTCTTTAGCAATTTTTATGTCACCTTTAACTCAGTAATTTCTCTATCAACTTGGCAGAAATAAGTTTCCAACTGAAATAGCTATTCTTCCTTAATTTATCTCCACTTACACTCGTCATACAAGTGGTCTCCCTAGCGGAGTCCATAACAATTCCCTCAATACAGCAGACTCAGTGAAAGTAGATCATATTTTTCTTGGCTCTATTGTATTGCTGTGCTGGTCATTGAGGGCCTATTTTTTCCACTTTAATCCTTGTGACCACTATGTTAGACAGGGAAGCTAGTGACATATTTTACTAGAATCTTGCTACTTTTCGTATTTCCTTAGATGTGCTCACAAAAAAACAAAGAATTTTTTTATGACTGCTCTTTTTTTTCTCTCTCTGACTCCTTGGGATAGTTTGTGCAGTCTTTCTAAGGTTGTAGGGGGCGTGGTCTCCTCCATGTGTGGCATGGGTACATGGTTATGATAGAGACTCTTATGTAGAATCGAAACTTGTGAAGATTAGAAGCTCTCACTGGAATACTACCTGAGACTTGTATCTAATGTGGAATTATGCTATACAACAAAAGGCTTTTTGTCTCAATAATGAATTGAACTTTTTTTCCCTTTCAATGATTCAAGGTTAATCCGATGGAGTAACCAGAACTATTTTTCCCAGTGGACTTGCCCAAAATGCTGTAATTGGTGGTCGCTTGTTTCCCTTTTTTTTTTTTTTTTTTTTTTTTGTTGCTACTAATCTGGGTGTGTCCACTAAAACCCTGAATGTTATCAGTAATTCATAGTGGATGGATTTCCCACAAGTATGTGTGTGTGTGTGCCCGCCCTCCTGACTGCCTGCCCGCCCTCCTGCCTGCATGCCTGCCTGCCTACACACATACACACAATATATCATATACTAGCAGGCACCGTATAACTGTAATTTGCATATTTTATTGATGTCAAGGAATCCTAACTTAATCTGATAAAATAGTCACAGATTCCGTTATCAGTTAGCATTTTTGCTACAGAGCAAATACAGGTGGAAAAACCAAAGGGAAAAAAACTATTTCTATTATACTATATCCGGGAGGAAGAAATGGACCAAAAGAGTTATGGAGCTTTCACAAACTGCTATACAACCACTATTCAATACAAGAAGAGGGACTT